>NZ_JABEQH010000001.1 GCF_014174305.1 Gluconacetobacter johannae
GGTGCGCGGCGGGGCGCGCCTGTTCGCCGACGCGGACGGCCTGCGGCCGGCAGGGGCCGTGACGTCCGGCGCGTTCGGGCCGACGGTCGGGGCGCCGGTCGCCATGGGCTATGTCGATGCGGCCCATGCGGCCGCCGGAACCCCGCTGTTCGCGGAACTCAGGGGAAAGTTCATACCGGTCACGGTGGCGGCGCTGCCGTTCGTGGCGCCGGGATTCAAGCGTTGATCGGACAGGGTGGAGTTGGGACAATGACCGTATATTACACGAAAGATCATGAATGGCTGCGCGTCGAGGGTGACGTCGCGGTCGTCGGCATCACCAATCACGCCGCCGAGGAGCTGGGCGAGCTGGTGTTCGTCGAAGCCAAGGATGAGGGCACCGAAGTGGCGCAGGGCGACAGCGTGGCGGTCGTCGAATCGGTCAAGGCGGCGTCCGACATCTATGCCCCGGTGGCGGGCACGGTGGTCGGCTTCAACACCGCGCTGGCCGACGATCCGTCGCTGGTGAACCGCGAGGCCGAGGCCGAAGGCTGGATCCTGAAGATGCGGATCGCCGACGCCGGGCAGCTTGCGTCCCTGCTGGACGCCGCCGCCTACGCCGCCCTGGTCGGCTGACCCGATCGTTCCTGTGTCGCCCCATTACCTGTCGCGGAGAAGATGAGCGTGACGTCCACTTTGCTCTGGCGGGATAGCCTTCCCGCCGCCGATGCGTTCTGCACGCGTCATGTCGGACCGGATGACCGGGACGTCGCCGCGATGCTCGGCGTGATCGGCGCCGGATCGCTGGACGACCTCATGGAGCAGACGGTGCCGTCCGCCATCCGCCTGCGCGGGGACATGGGGCTGGGCGCCGGCGTGTCCGAACCCGAGGTGCTGCGTCGCCTGCGCGCCATCGCCGGGCGCAACCGGGTCATGATTTCGCTGATCGGGCAGGGCTATTACGGCACCGTGCTGCCGGGCGTCATCCAGCGCAACGTGCTGGAAAACCCCGCCTGGTACACCGCCTACACCCCGTATCAGCCGGAAATCAGCCAAGGCCGGCTGGAGGCGCTGCTGAATTTCCAGACCCTGGTCACCGACCTGACGGGGCTGGACGTGGCGAATGCCTCGCTGCTGGACGAGGCGACGGCGGCGGCCGAGGCGATGGCCCTGGCCCGCCGCGTCGCGCGGTCGAAGGCCGACGGGTTCTTCGTCGATGCCGACTGCCACCCGCAGACGCTGGCCGTGCTGCGTACGCGGGCCGAGCCGATGGGCTGGCGGATCATCGTCGGCGACCCCGACACCGACCTCGATGCCGACGCCGTCTTCGGCGCGCTGTTCCAGTATCCGGGGACGTCGGGGCGCATCCGCGATCCGCGCGGCTGGGTCGAGCGGCTGCACGCGGCCCAGGCCGTGGTGGCCATGGCGGCCGATCCGCTGGCCCTGACGGTGCTGGAACCGCCGGGCACGCTGGGGGCCGACATCGCCATCGGTTCGATGCAGCGCTACGGCATGCCGATGGGCGCGGGCGGTCCGCATGCCGCCTACATGGCCGTGCGCGACGCCTTCAAGCGCAACATGCCCGGCCGTCTGGTCGGGGTGTCGATCGACAGCCGGAGCGAACCCGCCTATCGCCTGGCGCTGCAGACGCGCGAACAGCATATCCGTCGCGAAAAGGCGACGTCGAACATCTGCACGGCGCAGGTGCTGCCCGCCGTCATCTCGTCCATGTACGCGGTCTATCACGGGCCGGACGGCCTGACCGCCATCGCGCGGCGCATCCATCGCCTGACCGCGATCCTGGCGGCGGGGCTGCGCGCCCTGGCGGTGCGGGTGGAGACGGATGCGGTGTTCGATACGCTGACGGTCGCGACCGGAGGCGAGTCCACGCTGGTCCGCGACCGGGCCGAGGCCGCGGGGATGAATGTGCGCGTCGTGGATGCCGGGCGCATCGGCATCAGCCTGGACGAAACCACCACGCCCGACATCGTGCGGGCCATCTGGCGCTGCTTCTGCCCCGACGCCCAGCGTGTGGAGGAGATGGAGCGCACCCTGGCCGCGCCGGCCGACCTGCTGCCGCCCGCGCTGCGGCGGACCGGCACGTTCCTGACCCATCCGGTCTTTCACGCTCATCGGTCGGAAACCGACCTGCTGCGCTACCTGCGGCGCCTGTCCGACCGCGACCTGGCGCTGGACCGGTCGATGATCCCGCTGGGGTCGTGCACGATGAAGCTGAACGCCACCGTCGAGATGATGCCGGTGACGTGGCCGGAATTCTGCGACATCCACCCCTTCGCGCCGGCGGCCCAGCAGGCCGGCTATACCGAACTGTTCGCCGACCTGGAACGCATGCTGCGCGCCATCAGCGGCTATGACGCGGTGTCGCTGCAACCCAATTCCGGCGCGCAGGGCGAATATGCCGGCCTGCTGGCGATTCGCGGCTATCACCGCGCGCGGGGCGAGGCGGGGCGCGACGTCTGCCTGATCCCGGCCTCGGCGCACGGGACCAACCCGGCCTCGGCGCAGATGGCGGGCATGCGCGTCGTCGTCGTGGCGTGCGACGGGCAGGGCAATGTCGATATCGCGGACCTGAGGGCGAAGATCGCCCGGCACGCCGACCGCCTGGCCGCGATCATGATTACCTACCCCTCGACCCATGGCGTGTTCGAGGAATCGGTGGTCGAGATCTGCGACCTTGTGCATGCGGCCGGCGGCCAGGTCTATCTGGACGGCGCGAACATGAACGCGCAGGTCGGGCTGGCGCGGCCCGGCGCGTTCGGCGCCGATGTCAGCCATTTCAACCTGCACAAGACGTTCTGCATCCCCCATGGCGGCGGGGGGCCGGGCATGGGGCCGATCGGCGTGGGCGCGCATCTGGCGCCGTTCCTGCCCGGCCGGCCCGAGGACGGCGGTGTCAACGCGGTCTCGGCGGCGCCGTTCGGCTCGGCGGCGGTCCTGCCGATTTCGTGGACCTACATGGTGCTGATGGGCGATGCGGGGCTGCGCCGCGCGACCGAAGTCGCGATCCTGAATTCCAACTACGTCGCCGCCCGCCTGGCGGACCATTACCCGGTGCTCTATCGCGGGGCGAACGGGCGCGTGGCGCACGAATGCATCATCGACCTGCGCCCCATCAAGGAGGCGACGGGGATCACGGTCGATGACATCGCCAAGCGCCTGATCGACCATGGGTTCCATGCGCCGACCGTCAGCTTCCCGGTGGCCGGCACCTTCATGATCGAACCCACCGAGTCGGAGGGAAGGCGGGAACTGGACCGGTTCTGTGACGCGATGATCGCGATCCGGGACGAGATCCGCGAGGTCGAAGGCGGGGTGCTGACCGCTGAACAAAGCCCGTTGCGCCACGCGCCGCACACCGTCCGCGACCTGACCGATCCGGCATGGGAACGCGCCTACGACCGGCAGCGCGGCTGCCTGCCGGGCGACGTGGCGGCGGTGTCGAAATACTGGTCGCCGGTCAATCGGCTGGACAATGCCTATGGCGACCGCAACCTGGTCTGCTCCTGCCCCGACATGGCCAGCTACGCCGAGGGGGCGGCCGTCCAGCCCTCCTGACGCGCCGGGTCACGGTCCTGTGCCCGGCGGGTTGGTGGCCGTGACATCCCCGAGGGGGTAGGGTGATGCCGGCCGGCGGCCCGCCCGATGACGGGCCACAGATGGTCCGGCACCCGCGCGGGAGGGAAGGCGGCATGATATCGCCTTTTATTGTTCACGAAATTGTGTTCTCTGCCCCGTCGGGTAAGCACCAGAACGGAG
Source organism: Gluconacetobacter johannae (assembly GCF_014174305.1). Classification (GTDB taxonomy): domain Bacteria; phylum Pseudomonadota; class Alphaproteobacteria; order Acetobacterales; family Acetobacteraceae; genus Gluconacetobacter; species Gluconacetobacter johannae. The sequence goes on from NZ_JABEQH010000001.1 coordinate 3,757, forward strand.
AGCGACGACGTGTCTGACAGATTCCGGTTTGTGGTCGTCGGCGGCGGTATCGCCGGCATGGAAATGGCGACATATCTGGGCAATACGCTCGGCCGGTCCGGCCAGGCGGACGTCACCCTGATCGACAGCAGCTTCTTTCACGTCTGGAAGCCGATGCTGCATGAGTTCGCGGCCGGAACCATTCCGAACGATCGCAACCGGATCAGCTTCCTGGCCCAGGCCAGCCGCAAGTCGTTCAAATTCTGGCCCGGCGCCCTGGCCGGCGTGGATCGCACGGCCCGGACGGTCGCACTCGCGCCCCTGCAGGACGAGGATGGCGACATCCTGTTGGAACAGCGCAATCTGCCCTATGACGCGCTGATCGTGTCGATCGGCAGCCGGGCCAATGATTTCGGCATCCCCGGCATCGCCGAACATTGTCGTTTCATCGACAACCTGACCGAGGCCGATGGCTTCAACGCCGACTTCCGGTCGCTGGTGCTGCAGGCGATCGGCCAGTCCTCGTCCCTGCAGATCGCCATCGTCGGCGGCGGCGCGACCGGTGTCGAGCTGGCGGCGGAGCTTCATCGGGCGCTGGACCTGTCGTCCAGTTACGGGCTGGGCATGGATCGGGCCGATCTGCATGTGACGCTGCTGGAGGCCGGGCCGCGCATCCTGCCGGCCTTCCCCGAAGCGGTATCGGTCGAATCGCGCCGGCAACTGGAGGCCCTGGGCATTACCGTCCACACCAGCGCGCAGGTGACGGGCGCGGACGCCGACGGGTTCGTGCTGGGCGACGGGTCGCGGGTCGAGGCGAAGCTGAAGGTCTGGGCGGCCGGGGTAAAGGCGTCCACCGCCACGGCGCTGTTCACCGATCTGGAACACTCGCGCGCCGGGCAGCTGAAAGTGCGCCCGACCTTGCAGACCACGCTGGACGACAGGATCTTCGCGCTAGGCGATTGTTCGTTCATCCGCGACAAGCCGGTGCCGGCGACGGCGCAGGCGGCCCGCCAGCAGGCGCGGCATCTGTCGCGGCAGATGAAGGGCTGGATCGCCGGGAAACCCATCGCGCCGTTCCGCTATCGCGACCGGGGGGCCGTGGTCTCGCTGGGCGATTACAACGGGTGGGGCACGCTGGGGAAATACCATTTCGGCGGCGGCCCGTTGCGCGGCCTGTCGGCCCGCCTGGGGCACGATATGCTGTATCGCCAGCACCAGATGGAAATCTACGGTCCGGTGCGGGCGCTGGCGGCGTGGGGTGCGGACCAGCTGGATGAATTCGTCCGGCCCAGCGTACGCCTGGACTGAGTCCGAGCCATTGGCAGGACAGGATCGGGCGTTGCCCGAACCCACCCGGGCCTGAGGCCCTGGACCCCGTTCATGGATGAATCGGTCGATTCCAGGACTTGATGAACGAATGGGATGCAAGGGCCGAGGCCCTTGCCGGGTTCGGGCAACGCCCTTGCCTTCGCCTCCAATCGGCCCCGGCACGCCTCATGCGTCGTCCAGCACCAGATCGTGCAGCATGAACCATTGCTCGATATGGCGGCGGATGATGGGGGTGATGATCGCGTCGAGGCGCGCCACGTCCTGTGCCAGTCCCGACCGGTCTTTCTCCGACCCGACCCGGACGGGCGGCAGGATATGCACGCGGAAGCGGCCATGTTCCTCGCGCAGGCAATAGGCCGGGAGGATGACGGCGTCGGCCATCCGCGCCAGGCGCACGACGCGCGCCAGATTGCCGTCGAGGCGCAACGGCCGCCCGAAGAAAGGGGCATGGACGCGGCGGTTCTGGAACTCGTCGACATAGAGCACGACGCTGCGCCCTTCATCGGCCAGCGCCTTGTACAACAGGCGCGCCGTGGCCCGGCCGGGCGCCAGCAGATGGTCGGCGAAGCGCCGGCGCACAGAGTTGGCGATACGCTGCTCGAAGCGGTTGCGCGGCGGCTGATAGACGTCAAAGCCGTTTTCGCCGAGCGCCAGCATGGTCGGGCCGACCATCTCCCAATTGCCCAGATGCAGGGCGGCCACGATTCGGGGGCGGCCCGTCGCCCGCGCCGCTTCCAGATTCTCCAGCCCCTCGACGGCGACGCGGTCGGAGTCCCAGATGCGCGGCAGGGCCGAAAATTCGGCCATGGTGCTGCCGACATGGCCCCACATCTGGCGGACGGTGCGATCGACCGCGGCATCGTCCAGCTCCGGCCGCAACCGCCGGACGTTGCCCAGCGCCCGCGCGTGCCACGTGCGATGCCGCGAGCCGCGCCATATGCCCAGGCGCCAGCCGATCCGCGCGCACCACCCGACCGGCAGCGCCCTCAGCCCGTAATGGATCGCGGTGTCGGACAGGCCCGCGACGGTGTCGCGCACCCAGTACCGCCGCCAGGCCGCACGCGCCGCCGCGCCGCTCCACAGGGCCGAGAGCGGCGGCGCCTGCTCACCCATGATGGACCGGACAGCCCTGCGCCGGCGCGGCCGGCGGGGCCACCTGCGCGCCGGGGCGCGGGGTGCGTGCCCATACGGTCATCGGCAGGCTGTCGCCGGGGCGCAGGGTCAGGCGGCACACCGGCTCGACCACCGCGCCGGGTGCGAGACGCAGCCTTGCCGTGCGCGCCAGGGTGGCAAGGCAGATGATCGCCTCGGTCAGGCCGAAGGAAAGCCCGGCACAGATCCGCGGGCCGATGCTGAACGGCACATAGGTATATTTGTCGGGCGCGTCCGGGCTTCCGGGCAGGAACCGCTCGGGCATGAAATGGTCGGGCTTGCGCCAGTAGAGACGGTGCCGGTGCAGCAGCCACGGCACCACGATGACCAGGGCGCCGGCCTTCACCTTGCGGCTGCGGATGGTGTCGTCGTGCGTCGCCTCGCGCGCCAGAAGGGGGACCGGCGGGTAGAGCCGCAGGGTCTCCTCGATGACCGCGCGCGTATAGACGAGGCGCGGCACGTCGGCGAGGGTGGGCGCCCGCGCGCCGAGGACGGTATCGAGTTCCTCATGAAGGCGGGCTTCGACGTCCGGCGCCTGCGACAGCAGGTACCAGGCCCAGGCCAGGCAGTTGGCCGTGGTTTCGTGTCCGGCCATGAAGATGACGGCCGCCTCGTTACGCAAGGCCGTGGCGTCGAGGGTGCCGTCCTTCATCAGCATCCGGATCACCGAGCCATCGTCCTCGGTGCGCCTGAGGTCGGCGATGATCCCGTCGAGGATGGCGTGGATGCGGGCTGCCGACTGGCCGATCTTCGCGCCATGCCGGCGCGGGATCCACGAGGGCAGGCCGAGCAGGGACGTGAGGTCGCGCTGGTCGACATATTTCTGGTATTCGCTGAAGGCGTCCACCACCTCCTGCGTGCGGTCGGAGCCCAGCGTCTGGCCGAAGACCGTGCGGCCGATGATCTCCGCCGTGAGCTGCGCCATGGCCTTCAGTACGTCGATGGTCGAACCGTCGGGAAGCGTGGCCCATTTATCGCCGAGTTCGCAGGCCGTCTGGACCATCACGGGGGCGAATTGGCCGAGGCGCGTGGTGTGCAGCACCGGCACGACCATCTGGCGCCGCTGCTTCCAGGTTTCGCCGTCGCTGATGAACAGCCCGTCGCCGAGCAGCGGCGACAGGGCGTTACGCATCTGCGGGCTCTTGCGTTCGTAGTTTTCGGCGTGGGTGACAAAGGCGTGGCGGACCGTATCGGGACTGTTGCAGATGACAACCTGTCGGGCCAACAGTTGCATCGACATCGTCTGGTATTCGAATGCCTTGTCCTCCCAGATGCTCAGGAAGTTTTGCATGCCCAGACGCAGTAACTTGAAAACCGGCAGCGCTGTCTTTGGGCGGGGAGGAAAGGGGGGGATGAATTCCATCGTGGTCCCAGCTGTCAGACTATTCGAAAATTCCATCGGAGAACGGTAGAACTTCTATATTACGGTATGGCTATTGGATTTTTGACCGCAAAGCAATAAAATCCCGTAATAGGCAATCCCCATTGTCCAGTTTGGTGAGTATCAGAGTATCGGTTTGGGGCAGGTTGGCGGATGCGTCGGTCCGCTTTCCAGGCCGTTTTGTGTCACTAGATTGCGACTGGCGCCGAATGGGCTTGGGTCAGGCCCGGCAAGCGCCCATGTTGCCTCGACAACCGGATGAGCCCGCCGCGATCCGTGGCAGACAAGAGGGATATTCCGGGGGAGGCGTGCAATGTTTCACCTCAGGATGGCGGGCGCCACGCGGCGCCGCATCGTTGTTCCATGGTCCGCCATGGCGTTGCGCCACGACGACCCGGGGTGGGTCGATGCCCGCGACCGGATCACGGTTGGCCTGATCTGCTGCGGATTGCTGTCCGCATTCCTGATCGACATGGCGATCCTGTATTTCTCGATGTTCCGGACATAGCTCCGACGCGCTGGCCTGTCTTTCGGTCTCGGCTCTGGTCGCGTATATATCCAAAAGGATATAGATCGTTCCGGTCGGGTAGAGGGAGAACAGGATGAGGGCGCGATACCGGATGCTGGTGCCGGCCATGGTCGCGATGCTGGCCGGCGCCCTGCCGGGTTGCGGGCAGGCGCGCACGGTGGTGGACATGGCGGGCCATTCCGTATCGGTTCCGGACCGGCCGGGACGGATCGCGGACCTGTGGTTCGCGCATAATACGCTGACGATCATGCTGGGCGCGACAGGCCGGATCGCGGTCACGGACAACCTGCCCTCGTCGCGGCCCTGGATGTATCGCGTGGCGCCGGCCCTGTCGCGGGCGGTGACGGTGACGGGGCCGGTGCCGAATACCGAAACCCTGCTGGGCGCGGGTGTCGACGTGGCGTTCATCAGCGCCGGGTCGCCGGCCGAACTGCCGTTGCGGCGCAGCGGCTTTCCGGTCGTCGATGCGGGGTTCACCGACGCGTCGTCGATGATCCGTGCCCTGCACCTGACCGCGGATGTCCTGGGCGATGCCCGGGCGCACGACATGGCCCGGCAATATGAAACCGCCCTGATGGAAACGATTCGCCGGGTCCGCGCCGCGACCGCCGACGTCGCGATCGCCCGGCGGCCCCGGGTGCTGCACATCAAGTCGCTGGCGCCCCTGACGGTGGACGGCGCCGAGACCATCATTGACGACTGGATCACGACCGCGGGGGGGCGCAATGCGGCGGACGGGATCGTGGGCGTGACGCGCCCGGTCTCGATGGAACAGGTCGCGGCCTGGGATCCGGATGTGCTGGTCCTGGGTCCCGATTCCGGGACGTTTGACCGCGCGGCGTGGTCGGCATTGCGCGCCGTGCGTATGGGCCGGGTCTACCGCAGTCCAGCGGGCGTCTTCCCATGGGACCGCTACGGTAACGAATTTCTGCTCCAGATCCTTTGGGCGGCGCAAAACCTCTATCCCGACCGGTTTCGGGATATCGACATGGTATTGGAAACGACCAAGTTTTATCACAGTTTTTTCGGATACGACCTGACGCCGGCCGAAGCCCGGCGCATTCTGGCCGCGCTGCCGCCCGAGGGAGGGCGGTGAGCCTGCGTCTCTGGTACGGCCGGCTGGTCCTGGTGCTGCCGGCGATCCTGCTGGCGGGATTGGCGATCATGTCGTTGGGGATCGGTCGTTATCCGGTCGGCTTTGGCGATATCGTGTCGGTCCTGCTGCATAACGGGGCGGGCATGACGGTGGAGCGCCGGGCGCTGCTGCAGACCATCCTGGTCCAGACGCGGCTGCCGCGCATTGTCGGCGCCATCATCGTGGGCGCGGCGCTGTCGGTGTCGGGCGCCGGGTACCAGGCGGTGTTCCGCAATCCGCTGGTGTCGCCGGGGTTGCTGGGCGTGCTGGCGGGGGCCGGGTTCGGGGCGGCGCTGGGCATTGTCGGCGATGCCGGCGCGACGGGGGTGCACGTGCTGTCGTTCCTGGGGGGCGGGCTGGCGGTGGCCGCTGGCGTGGGCGTGGCGCGCCTGTTCGACAAGGCGTCGATCCTGATGCTGGTGTTTGGCGGGCTGGTCAGTTCGGCCCTGTTCACCGCGCTGCTGTCGCTGCTGAAATATGTCGCCGATCCGGAACGGCAATTGCCCGACATCGTCTTCTGGCTGCTGGGCAGCCTGACGCAGGTGGACATGCCCGACCTGATGGCGATCTCGGCCCCGGTGCTGGGTGGAATCGTCCTGCTGTCGCTGTGCGGACGCATGCTTGACGCGCTGGCGATGGGCGATGACGAGGCCCGGACCATGGGCGTGCCCGTCGGCGTGCTGCGCTATGGCGTCATCATCGTGGCGACGGTCCTGTCGGCGCTGACGGTGTCGGTTGCGGGCATGATCGGCTGGATCGGGCTGATGGTGCCGCATGTCGCGCGCCTGCTGGCGGGGCCGCGCAACGCCCGCGTCCTGCCGTTGAGCGCGTGTCTCGGCGGGGCGTTCCTGCTGCTGTGCGACGATCTGGCGCGCAGCGTTTCGGCCGAGGAAATCCCGGTGGGGCTGATCGCCGACGTGCTGGGGGTGGCGGTGTTCGTCTCGGTCCTGCGCCTGGTGCGGCGGGGGTGGGCGGCATGACGGTGCTGGCGATGGACCGAATCGGGTTTTCCCGGGACGGACGGCCGATCCTGCAGGATGTGTCCTTCGCCGTCGGGGCCGGCGAAATGGTCGCCCTGCTGGGGGCGAACGGCGCGGGCAAGACGACGATCCTGCGATTGCTGCTGCGTCTGCTGCATCCGGGCAGGGGCAAGGTCCTGCTGGACGGCCGCTCCCTGGCCGGGATGGGGCGGCGGGAGCTGGCGTCGCGCGTCGCCTACGTCCCGCAGGGCCATGCCGTCACCTTTCCATACAAGGTCCGCGATGTCGTCGCGCTGGGGCGGCTGGCCGAGACCATGTTCTCGCCGATCGTTTCGGCGGGGGATCGCGCGGCGGCCGACGCGGCGATGGGCCACCTCGCGATCGGCCATCTGGCCGACCGGTCCTATGCGGCATTGTCGGGGGGCGAGCGGCAAGGTGTTCTGATCGCCCGCGCCCTGGCCCAGGGCGCGCGCATCCTGGTGCTGGACGAACCCGAGACCGGGCTGGATTACGGGCAGCAGCGGCGCCTGTTCGACCTGATGCGCCATCTGGCGGGCGAGGGATACACCGTCATCGCCACCACCCATGACCCGTTGCGGGCGGCGCGCACCTTCACGCGCGCGATCCTGCTGCGGCGGGGACGGATCATGGAGGACGGCCCGGCCGGGCAGGTGCTGTCCGAGCAGACGATCGCGACCCTGTACGACGCCGACGCCTGACCTCGATCCGGCTATTCGTCGGTGGGCATGGCCAGTTGCTGCACGCGGATGGCCTTGCCGGTGCGGTCGTAATAGACGATGGCGTTCCCCAGCCGTTCGGCATAGCCGTCGGGCGTGCCCTGCGGCGTCCAGAACAGCAGCCGGTTGGCGTCCGCCTGCTCGACCACCTTGTCGCCGACGGGGCGGTAGCGGAACTGGCTGAAATCCTTGTGGGCGCTCGGGATGGGCGGGTGGGCCGCCAACTGATGCATCGACTGGGTCTTCGACCCCTCCTCGTCATCGTCGGCCAGCGCCGGCGTCGCCCACGCGGCCAGACAGGCGCACAGCATCAGCCAGCGGAGCATCTTGTCCTGCATGACCGTATTCTCCTCCATGCCATGTTCCGGTCCGTGGGGAACATCCTCCGTTTTGGCGCGCGACGCAACCGACCAGCCCTCACCGCGCGTCTGGGCAGGCATGACGCGCGGTGGCGGCCTTACTGGAAGGGCAGGTAGCGGAAATCGAAGAAGAGCTGGCTGACGCTGGTGGCGGGGTCGCCGCCGATGCCCTTCCAGATCTGGCGGCGCGAATAGGCAAGCTGCGCGCCGGCCTCGACGGTGCCGTAGCGGCCCTTGAGGAAGCGCCACCATGCGCCGACGGTCATTTCCTCCACCGCGCGGGTATTGGCCGTGCAGTCGAGCATCGACAGTTCCATCTCGCAGCCCGCATTGGAATAAAGCGGGTTGCCGTAGCCGTAATTCCCGCCGTCGGCCGAGAAATATCGCCGGCCAGAACGCTGCGTCCCGAAATAGCCGTAGACGTCGATCAGCGGATTGGGATGGGCGATGATTCCGGCCGTGGCCTGGGCCCCCGGCAGGGGCGCCGGCCGCCCGCTTGATGACAGGGTCGCGTCCGGCAGCAGGACCGAGCCGTAGCGGTTGATGCCCACCCCGGCCAGCCCGGCCAGGCGGATTTCGACCTTGTGCGGAATGACCGGCAAAATGGCCGATCCGCCGCCGCCGCCCGCGACGGCGGTGTAATTGCGGCCGACGCCGTTCATGACCACCCGGTCGTGGGGGAAGCGCAGCAGGCCCTCGGCCTCGTAATGGCCCCAGGCGGGATCCCACGCGATCTTGCCGATGATGTCGGGCGCGATCTCGTCGGAATAATTGGTGGTGAATTCCGTCAGCCCGGTGCCGTTCGACCCGATCGTGGCGACGCCGCCGTTGGGCAGGTTGACCGCACCGTTATTGTTGGTGAATCCCGTCGTGTCGTACAGCGTCGCCGGGTTTTCGATCGACAGGGCCAGCCACAGCCGGTGCGCCATCAGATCCTTCACCAGGCGGATCTGCCATTGGCGGGTCCAGGTCTGCCCGACCAGCATCGCGGCGTCGATCGTCTCGGGCAGGCTTTCCTGGCGCGCGACGATGCCGGCGCGCCCCGGTGTCAGCAGGCTCCACGCCTGTCCGATCAGGAAATGGAAGTTGCTGCGGCTGTTGTCGTAGGCCATGTACGCCTGTCGCAGGCGCGGCACGTAGGCATTGCTTTCATACGGGTTCGTCGTTTCGGCGCCCGCGCCGAAATCCGTCTCCACGAAGCCGGAAATGGTGGTGAAGGCGTCGATATTGCCCCGCGCCATCAGCGAGAACCGGCTGAAGCGCGCGCCGGCCTCGAAGCTGTCCTGATGGAAACGGGATTCGTTCGGATAGGGCATGGCGGCCCAGTAATTGAACGTTCCCGACGCGATATGCCGGTTTTCGAAGACACCGGCCGTATCGAAGAATCCGCCCAGGATGATCGTGACCGGACCGAGATGGAATACGCCATGATCGCCCAGGGCGCCGGCGGCCTGGGCGCCCACAGTCTCGCGGGCGTGGGGGCCGACGCCGTTTTCGGCCAGGCGGTTGACCATGGCCTCGTCCCGGTGGGCGACCACGGCCGCGAAGGTCGGGCGGTCGTCGATGACCGGCGGCGGGACATCCATCGGGGCGTGGTGGGCATATCCGCCGCCCTGGCCGGCGGACCCTTCGGCCAGCCGCGATCCGGACGCGTCCCATCCATGGTGCAGGCCGGCGCGGGGCTCCTGCCTGGCGGCCTCGCGGGTCGGCGTGGCGCTGCCGGAATGGGCCGATTGCAGGTGGGCACGATGGCGCGCCAGTTCCTGCCGCATGGCCAGAAGGTCTTTCTGCAATTCCATCTGCTGGCGCTGGATGCGGGCGATCTGGTCTTCCATGGCGTCGATGGCTTCGCCCTCGTCCTGCTGCGCGTGGGCACGGGACACCGGGACCAGGACCGAGCAGCACAGCAGCAGAAGCGGCAAGCGGCGTTGAATGGAGAGGTAAGCGGCAAAACTCCGCATAGAGAGGGGATCCGGTCGATATTGATGTGGGTCGTCCGGCCTGGACGACCAATATGTCAAAACATTTCTGGATCCCGACGTAAATGATATTTTCTTTTAAATAGCACCAAATTCAGTCATTAAGTAAATAAGTAAATATTACCTACTTGATTATTAAATAAATAGACGAATGCTCAGGCGGCGCCGGGCTTGCGCGCCGTGACGGCATAGACCGCGTCGCGCCAGGCCGGGTCGTCGGCGGGGGGCTGGACCTCTCCGGTGTCGATGAAGACGAAGCCCGTGCGGCCCAGCAGGATGGTCAGCAGGCGCGACCGGTCCGCCCCATCCAGCGCCTGCCACAGCGCCACCGCCTTGCCCGGCAGGAAGCGGTCGGAAAAAGCCATGACGACGATGCCCCCGGGCCGCAGGACGCGCGCCGCCTCAGTCAGGGTCGCCAGCGGATGCCGCAGATAGGGCGCCACGTCGCACAGGCATATGGCGTCCAGGCTGTCGTCGGGCAGGGGCAGGGTGGTGTTCTCGTTCAGGTCCTGCACGATCCGCTGCGTCAGGCGTGGATTGGCCTCCAGCGCCGCCGCGTCCAGGCCGATTCCGATGACGGCCTCGCACGGGGTGTCCTGGGGCAGGTGGCTGTCGTCGCCGGCCATCAGGTCCAGCACCAAGGCCCCTTCGGGCAGGACGGTCCGGTAGAGGGCGGTGACGGCGGCCCGCGCCCCGGCGTCCATCAGCGCCCCGGCGGGGCGGCCGGCATAGAAGCGGGCGTCGGGTTGGGTATCGGCCGTGGTGAACGCGGCGGGATGGAAGCCATGCTGGTCGGTCATGATCGGCACATGCGACAGACCGGGCGGAAAATCCAGCCCGCCGGCCGGCCGGAAACGATACCCCCCCTTTCCGCTTTGCCGCCGCCGGCTATCATCCGCGCCCCTGACGGCGATGCAAAACAGAAGGACCGCGACGATGGCGAAACTGATTCATTCCATGATCCGGGTGCGGGACGAGGCCGCGTCCCTGGCGTTCTACGCGCAGGCGTTCGGCCTGGCGGTGGCCGACCGCGTGGCGTTCGACGGCTTCACCCTGATCTACCTGTCGAATGCCGAACAGACGTTCGAGCTGGAACTGACGGTCAATCACGACCGCGACCGTCCGTACGACCTGGGCGACGGCTATGGCCATCTGGCGGTGTCGGTGGCCGATCTGGACGCCGAGCATGCCCGCCTGACGCAGGCGGGGCTGTCGCCGTTGCCGGTCAAGCAACTGTCGCTGGGCGAACGGGTGGTCGGGCGGTTTTTCTTCATCGTCGATCCCGACGGCTACCGGATCGAGGTGCTGCAGCGCGGCGCGCCGGGCCGTTTCGTCTGATCGGCGGTTGCGCGAGAATTCTCGCGCATTCCGCGACCGTGCCGTATAAGGCGCGCATGATGATCCCCTTTTACAAGATGCACGGGTTGGGCAACGATTTCGTCGTCATGGACGAACGGACGGAGCGCTTCGGCCTGACGCCCGCGCGGATTGCGGCGCTGTCCGACCGTCATCGTGGAATCGGCTGCGACCAGTTCGTGGTCCTGCGTCCGGCCTGCCAGGCGGGGGCGGACGTGTTCGTCCGCTTCTTCAACGCCGACGGCAGCGAGTCCGGGGCCTGCGGCAACGCCTCGCGCTGCGTCGCGGACCTGCTGCGGCAGCAGGGGGGCGGGGCGTCGCCCGTGTTGCAGACGCAGGCGGGCCTGCTTTCGGCCCGGATCGACGCCCCCGGCGAGGTCACGGTGGATATGGGGCCGCCGGCCCTGGGCTGGCGCGACGTACCCCTGGCGCGCGAGATCGACACGCTGCATCTGCCTATCGACGGCGACCCGGCCGCCGCGTCGATGGGCAATCCGCACGTGACCTTCTTCATGGCCGACCAGCCGGACCTGGACCCGCGTGCGGCCGGGCCGGCGCTGGAGCGTCATCCGCTGTTTCCCGAACGGGCGAATGTCGGCTTCGCGCGCATCCTGTCGCGCGCGTCGTTGCGCCTGCGGGTGTGGGAACGCGGCAGCGGCCTGACCCTGGCCTGCGGGTCGGGGGCCTGCGCCACGGTGGTCAACGCCGTCCGTCGCGGACTGGTGGACCGCACCTGCCGGGTGGACATGGATGGCGGGTCGCTGACCATCACGTGGCGCGCGGCCGACGACCATGTGCTGATGACCGGCCCGGCCGCCACCAGCTTCGTCGGCACCGTGGACCTGGACGGCTACCCGTCATGACCAAGCCCGAGATCCTGACCTTCGGCTGCCGCCTGAACACCTACGAAAGCGAGGTGATGCGCGACCATGCGGCGGGGCTGGAGGACGTGGTCATCGTCAATACCTGCGCCGTGACGGCCGAGGCCGAGCGCCAGGCGCGGCAGGCGATCCGCCGCGCCCATCGCGACCGGCCCGACGCCCGGATCGTCGTGACCGGCTGCGCCGCCCAGATCGACCCGGCACGCTGGTCGGCGCTGCCCGGCGTCACCCGCGTGCTGGGCAACCGCGAGAAGCTGGAGGCGGCAAGCTGGACGACGGCGGCGATGGCGGGTGGCGACGCGGTGTCCGACATCATGGCGGCGACTGAAACCGTCCCGCATCTGGTGACCGAATTCGCCGGACGGACACGCGCCTTCGTCGAGGTGCAGCAGGGGTGCGACCATCGCTGCACCTTCTGCATCATCCCCTTCGGCCGGGGGCCGTCGCGATCGGTTCCGGTCGGCGCGGTGGTGGAACAGGTCCGCGCCCTGGTCGGCGCGGGTTATCGCGAAATCGTGCTGACGGGCGTGGACATCACCTCGTGGGGCGGCGACCTGCCGGGGCAGCCCGCGCTGGGCCAGCTCTGCCGCCGGGTGCTGGCCCTGGTCCCGGAGCTGGAACGCCTGCGCCTGTCCTCGGTCGATCCGGTGGAAATCGACGACGACCTGTGGCGGCTGCTGGAGAACGAGCGGCGGTTCATGCCCTATCTGCACCTGTCGCTCCAGGCCGGGTCGGACATGGTGCTGAAGCGCATGAAGCGCCGGCATCTGGTGGACGACGTGGCGCGTGTCCTCGACCGGGCCCGCGCCTGCCGCCCCGATATCGGCATCGGCGCCGACGTGATCGCGGGCTTCCCGACCGAGACCGACGCGCTGTTCGACGAGACCCTGGATTTCGTCCGGTCCCAGCGCCTGCCGTACCTGCATGTCTTCCCCTACAGCGAACGGCCCGGAACCCCGGCGGCCCGGATGCCGGCGGTGGCGGTGGCGCTGCGGAAAGAGCGCGCCGCCCGCCTGCGCGCGGCCGGGCAGGCCGCGGCGGCGGAGTACCATGCCGGGCTGCTGGGCCGGCCCCTGCGCGTGCTGCTGGAAACGGCGATCAGCGGTCATTCCGAGGAATTCGCGCCGGTGCGGCTGGCCGGCGCGCCGGCCGAGGCCGGGCAGATCGTGACCGTGCGGGCGACGGCGGTTGACGAAAACGGACTGGTGGCGGAAACCCCCTGACATGGCACTTGGTTTTTTATCCCGCCTGAAGGCAGGCCTGTCCCGCTCGACGCAGAAGCTCGGCGGGGGCATCGCGGCGGTGTTCACGCGCCGCAAGCTGGACGACGCGGCGCTGGAGGAGCTTGAGGATCTGCTGATCGCGGCGGATCTCGGCCCCGCGGTCGCCGGGCGCGTCATCGACTCGTTCCGCACTTCCCGCTTCGGCAAGGAGGTCACGGATGACGAGGTCCGCGACGCCCTGTCCGCCGAAATCGCGCGGGTGCTGGAACCGGTGGCGGTGCCCTTCGTCCCCGACCCCGCGCACAAGCCTCACGTGGTGCTGGTCGTCGGCGTCAACGGCACGGGCAAGACGACGACCATCGGCAAGATGGCCCGCTATTACGGCGAGCAGGGGCTGCGGGTCATGATGGTGGCGGGCGACACGTTCCGCGCCGCCGCGGTCGAGCAGCTTCAGGTCTGGGGCCAGCGCGTCGGCGTCCCGGTCATCGCCGGACCGCCGAACGCGGACGCCGCCGGCCTGGCGTTCGAGGCGCTGAAGCGCGCGCAGGCCGAAGGCGCGGACCTGCTGCTGATCGACACCGCCGGTCGCCTGCACAACAAGGGCGCGCTGATGGAGGAACTGGCCAAGATCATCCGCGTCATGCGTAAGTTCGACGAAACCGCGCCCCATTCGGTGCTGCTGGTCCTGGACGCCACGACCGGGCAGAACGCGATGGAACAGGTGCGGGTGTTCAAGGAACTGGTGAACGTCACCGGCCTGGTGGTGACGAAGCTGGACGGCTCCGCCCGGGGCGGCATCGTCGTCGCGCTGGCCGATGCGTACGGCCTGCCGGTGCATGCCGTGGGCGTGGGCGAACAGGCCGAAGACCTGCGCCCGTTCTCGGCCGAGGCGTTCGCGCGGGGCCTGGTGGGGGATTCGGTGCGCCTGACCGCGCGCGACGAAGCCGCCGAAGATGAAGGCGAGCAGGGCGAAGTTTGATATCGAGGTCGGGCTCTGCCCGAACCCGCCAGGGCCTGAGGCCCTGGACCCCGATCATGGATAAAACGACCGGGTTTCCGGGTTTCGGGGCGGCGTCCTGAGGACTGCCGCCCCGATATCCGTCAGAGCGGCAGGATACGTTCCGACAGTTCGCTCAGCGCCTGGATGCCGGGCAGCGTCTTGCCTTCCAGCCATTCCAGGAACGCGCCGCCGGCGGTCGAGGTATAGGACATCTGGTCCGCCACCCCGGCATGGCGCAGCGCGGATACGGTGTCGCCGCCGCCCGCGACGCTGGTCAGTTGCCCCGCCTGGGTTCGCCGCGCCACTTCGGCCGCCAGTTCGTTCGTGGCGGTGTCGAAGGGATGCAGCTCGAACGCGCCCAGCGGCCCGTTCCACACCAGCGTCTTCAGGCCGATGACCTTCTGGGTCAGCAGCCTGACCGTCTCCGGCCCCGCGTCCAGCACCATCGAATCGGCGGGGATGGCATCGACCGGCACGGTCCTGGTCGGCGGGTCGGCCCGGAATTCGGTCGCCGTCACGGCGTCGACCGGCAGCACGATCTCGCATCCCCGTTCCGCCGCGCGGGCCATGATGGCGCGCGCGGTGTCGTGCATGTCGGCTTCCTGCAGCGACTTGCCGACATTGATCCCTTTCGCCGCGAGGAAGGTGTTGGCCATCGCCCCGCCGACGATCAGGACATCGACCTTGTCCAGCAGGTTGCCGATCAGGTCCAGCTTGGTCGAGATCTTGGCGCCGCCGACGATCGCGCCGACCGGGTGGACCGGGTTTTCCAGCGCGATGGCCAGGGCGTTCAGTTCGGCCTCCATCAGCCGCCCGGCGAAGGACGGCAGGAAGCGGGCCACGCCCTCGGTCGAGGCATGGGCGCGGTGGGCGGCGGAAAACGCGTCATTGACGTAGTCGTCCGCCAGCGCGGCCAGCGCCTTCGACAGCTCGGGGTCGTTCTTTTCCTCGCCGGCGTGGAAGCGCGTGTTCTCCAGCACCAGGACGTCGCCGTCCTTCAGCGCGGCGACGGCGGCCTCGGCCACCGGGCCGATGCAGTCGTCGGCAAACGCCACCGGCCGGCCCAGGGTCTTGCCCAGGGCGGCCGCGATGGGGGCCAGGGACATTTCCGGCACGCGCTTGCCCTTGGGGCGGTCGAAATGGCTGACGACGATGACCCGTCCCCCCTTGTCCGCCAGTTCGCGGATGGTGGGGGCCAGACGCTCGATCCGGGTCAGGTCGGTGATGTGCCCGTCACGTACGGGCACATTCAGGTCGGCGCGCAGCAGGATCTTGCGTCCCGCCGCGTCCAGCGTATCGAGCGTCTTGAACGAGACGCTGCCCATCACAGCGACCCGAACAGGGCGGCGGTGTCCGACATCCGGTTGGAGAAGCCCCACTCGTTGTCGTACCAACTGCAGATCCGCACCAGCTTGCCGCCGTCCACCAGCGCCGTTTCCGTCGCGTCGAAGGTCGAGGACGCGATGGTGTGGTTGAAGTCGGTGCTGACCAGCGGCTCGGTGTTGTAGGCCAGGATGCCCTTCAGCGGCCCCTCGGACGCGGCCTTCAGCATCGCCGCGTTGACTTCCTCGACCGAGGCGGGCGGGCGCGTCGGCACGAAATCGAGCGAGACGAGCGAGACGTTGGGCGTGGGCACGCGAATTGCGGTGCCGTCCAGCTTGCCCTTCAGGTGCGGCAGCACCAGCCCGACCGCCCGGGCCGCGCCGGTCGAGGTCGGGATGATGTTCATCGCCGCGGCGCGGGCGCGGCGCGGGTCCTTGTGCAGCGTGTCCACCGTGCGCTGGTCGCCGGTGTAGGAATGGATGGTGACCATGTAGCCGCGCTCGATCCCGAACGTCTCATCCAGCACCTTGGCGACGGGCGCCAGGCAGTTGGTGGTGCACGACGCGTTGGAAATCACGGTCATGTCGCTGGTCAGCGTGTCGTGGTTCACGCCGTAGACGATGGTGGCGTCCACATGCGTGCCCGGGGCCGAGATGATGACCTTGCGCGCGCCGGCCTCGATCAGGTGGGCGGCCTTCTCCTTGGTGGTGAAGCGGCCGGTGCATTCCATGGCGACGTCCACGCCCTCGAACGGCACCTTCGTCGGATCGGCCTCGGCCGACACGGCGAGCGTGTAGGTGCGGCCGTTGGCGGCGATGACGATCGAATTGCCCTCGACGCGGACATCGGCGGGAAAACGGCCGTGGATGCTGTCGTAGCTCAGCAGGTGGGCGTTGTCGGCGACGCTGCCCAGATCGTTGATGGCGACGGGCTCCACGTCGGTCCGCCCGCTTTCGATGATTCCGCGCAGGACCAGGCGGCCGATACGGCCGAAACCGTTGATCGCGACTTTGACAGCCATTCTATTTCTCTCCCGTGTGAATTCAGCTACGGACCGTCGTCCGATGTAGGACGCCATCCCCGGCCGGGGATCGCACGCGGCCGCTTCCCGCTTTTTGCCCGGACGGCGAGGGAAAGTCACGTCCCGTCTCATGGATCAGGCGGCGGGCGGTGTCACGGATCCGCTCGGCGGTGATGCCCAGGCGGCGGTAGAGTTCGCTGGAGGGCGCGGTTTCGCCGAACCCTTCCATGCCGATGAACACGCCGTCCTGGCCCAGCCAGCGTTCCCATCCGAATCCCGACGCGGCCTCGATTCCGATGCGCGGGGCGGCGCCCAGCACCTGTTCGCGGTAAGCGACGTCCTGGAGGGCGAACAGTTCCCAGCAGGGCAGCGAGACCAGGGCCGCGTGGACTCCCTCGCGCACCAGGTGGTGCAGGGCCTGCCGGGCGATCGCGACCTCGCTGCCGGTGGCGATCAGCGTCACCTGGCGCGGTCCGCGCGCCTCCTCCAGCACGTATCCGCCACGGGCCCCGGTGCCGCCGGCGCCGCGCGGGCGGCGGGGGCGCGTCTCGGCCGCGCCCGGCGTCAGTGCATCCTCCGCCAGGACGGGGCAGAGCGTCATCAGGCTGGGCCCCTCGGTCCGGCGCAGCGCCAGTTCCCAGCATTCCATCGTCTCCCGCCGGTCGGCGGGGCGGAACACCGCGACATTGGGCATGGCCCGCAGGCTGGCCAGTTGCTCCACGGGCAGCCATCCCGCGCCGTCGGGGCCCAGCGCCAGCCCGTCGTCGGTCAGCAGGTAGATGACCTGCCGCCGCATCATCGCGGCGAAGCGTAGCGCCGGGCGCATACGGTCGATGGCGACGAACGTCGTCGCCCCGCACGGGATCAGCCCGCCATGCAGCGCGATGCCGTTCAGCAGCGCCGCCAGGCCGTGCACGCGCGTGCCGCAATCGGGCGTCGTCTCGCCCCGGCGGGCCTGCCCCGTCAGTTCGATGCCCCGGCGGGAGGTCAGGCAGAACAGTTCGGGGATCAGGTCCCGCAGGATGTCCAGCCCCTGCCGCGCGTGCGCCACCGTCGTGTCCGCCGCCGCGCCGCCCACGGGGCCGGCGGGCAGCGTCGGCGCGCGCGGGCGGCTGGCGCGCAGGGGGGCCGGCTGCAGCGTCGTGGCGTGCAGGGGCGCGCCGGGCATCTGCCACGACCGGACCCAGTCCTCGCGCCAGAAGGCGGGCAGGCGGCCCTGGGTCGTGCGTTCGAATTCCGGCCGGTGCCGATGCTTGGCCAGGCGGCGCAGCCAGGACCGGCGTGCCGACGCCCCGCGGCGCGCCGCGGGCGCCCACAGCAGGGTCGACAGATCGCCTTCCGGGGCGGTCGCGGCCCTGGCGGGTTGTGCCGCCCCCGGCGCCACGGTGCAGGCGATGACGCAGGGCTTGCGCGCGCGCAGCGCGGCCGACAGGGCGGCGTGGACGGCGTCGGGGTCCTCGGCCGCGATCGTGCGTACCGACCAGCCGGACGCGGCGTAGCGGGCGAGGGTGTCCTCGGCCTCCTTCCTGTCCTCGGGGGGGATCTCGAACAGGACCGTGACCCGGTCCAGCGCCAACTGGCCGGCCAGCATCGCCGATTCCAGGGCGACGCCGGTGGACAGTTCCGTTCCGCAGGACAGGACCCAGATCCGATGATTGACGATCGACCGCCCGAACCGCGCGGCCATGTGCCGTTCGGCCAGCGCCATCCCGATCGCGGCGCCCAGCCCCTGGCCGCTGGAGCCGAACGCCATCTCGACGGCCGGGTGGGCGCCGTATTCCACCAGGGCCTCGCCGGGCGCGGCCGTCTGCCCGGCCAGGCGCATCATCGCCTGCAAAAGCGGCCGGTGACGCGTGGACGAAACGATGAAGCGGTCGCGGTCCGGCCAGTCGGCGCAGGCGGGGTCGAAGCGCAGGAACTGGTTCCACAGCACGCAGGTCGGCGTGGCCATCGCGCCGGCCTGCGCGGCGGCGGCGGGGTTGGGGCTGGCCGTGCGGATGAAGGCCCGCACCGCGTCACGCAGGGCGTGGATGGTCAGGGCATGGATGGTCTGGGCCGGAACGGCCTGTCGCGCGGCTGGCTCCGGCGGCGCGGCGTCCGTGGCCGGCGGCGCGTCCGGGGCCGGCACAAGCGTCTGGGTTCGCGCGGTGTCCATCCGTCGGCCTGCCTTTCGTCGGTATCGTACTCCGGCCACCGACGGACGAAAGAGGTATCGGATGGCTATAGGGGTGTGGACGGTGGGCCGCAAGTCGCGCTCTAAACGCTCTTGCTCCGCGCTGCGGATGCTGTAACCGTGCATCGCCATGTTCATCCGTTGTCGTCCCGACCCGATTGTGCGCGCCGCGTTGGCGGCGGGCGCCCTGTGCCTGGCGGGATGCGACCTGGTGGACCAGCGGACCTTCGATCCGCGGGCCAGCCGCCCGCCGGCGCCGTTCGTGCCGCCCGCCCCGCCGGGACGCCCGCCCGTTCCGCCCCTGGTGGAAATCGGCGCGGGGACTCCGCCCGGGCAGTGGCAGCCGGCCCTGCAAGGGGCCGTGGCGCGGGCGCGGGCGTTGAAACCCAACGTTCTGTTCCAGGTCAGGGTGCTGGTCCCGGCCGGCCCGACGCCGCAGCAGGAAGGCGCCGCCCTGGCCCGCGCGGTGGCCACCGATGGCCGGGCGGTCGCCGCCGCGATCGTGGCGGATGGTGCGACGTCGTCGCAGGTGGAAATAACCGCTATGTCGGATTCGTCGGTGACCGCCGGCGTAATCCGGGTGTATGTGCGATGAACCGAACCGACATCCGCATGACGGAAGCGGACGAACTGTAACGGCGACAGCCGCGTGGGACCCGGACCCGGGGCCCGGATACCGGACGGCGTCGCAGGAGAATTCGAGAGTGGCCAGTATCGACGTAGGCGGACACCCTTTCTACAGGTTCTGCCGAACAGCGCTGGAAGATATTCGCCGACAGGGCCGTTATCGTCAGTTCACCCCCCTGGCGCGCCAGGCGGATAATTATCCGGTGTATGACCGCGCCGTTCCGGCGGTTCAGCCGCCCGACGGGCGTGAGGCCGTGGTCTGGTCCGCCAACGACTATCTCGGCATGGGGGTCGAGCCCGCGGTTGTCGAGGCCGCGATCGGCGCGATCCGCGCGCACGGCGCCGGCGCCGGGGGCACGCGCAACATCGCCGGCACCAGCCCGCTGCATGCCGAGCTGGAGGCCGAGCTGGCCAGCCTGCATGGCAAGGAGGCCGGGCTGCTGTTCGTGTCGGGCTATGTCTCGAACCAGGCGAGCCTGCAGACCATCCTGACCAGCATGCCGGGCTGGATCTGCTTTTCCGACCGGCAGAACCATGCGTCGATGATCGCGGGCATCAAGGGTGCGCGCGGGGCGTCGTGCGTGATCTTCGAACATAACGACCTGGCCGACCTGGAGGCGAAGCTGGCGGCCGCGCCGAAGGATGCGCCGAAGCTGATCGCGTTCGAGAGCGTCTATTCCATGGACGGCGACATTTCCGACATCGCCGCGACCTGCGCGCTGGCGCGGAAATACGGCGCCATGACCTATCTGGACGAGGTCCATGCCGTCGGGCTGTACGGCGCGCAGGGCGGCGGCATCGCCGAACGCGACGGCATCGGCGACCAGGTCGATATCATCGAGGGAACGCTGGCCAAGGGGTTCGGCGTCCATGGCGGCTACGTCACCGGGTCGGCCGAACTGATCGATTATCTGCGGTGCGCCGCGTCGGGATTCATCTTCACCACCTCACTGCCGCCCTCTGTCGTGGCGGCGGCCCTGGCCAGTGTCCGGCTGGTCCGCAAGGACGGCTGGCGGCGCGAGAAGATGTTCGAGCGGGTCGAGGCGTTTCGCACCCGGCTGCGCGCGGCGGGCGTGCCCTTCATGCAGACGCCCAGCCATATCGTGCCGATCCCGGTGGGCGACGCCGACCGCTGCACCGAGATCAGCCGCCGCCTGCTGTCGGAATACGGGCTGTATGCGACGCCGATCAACTACCCGACCGTGCCGCGCGGCACCGAACGGCTGCGCCTGACCCCTGGCCCCTTCCACACCGACGAGATGATGGACGAGATGGTGGCTGCCCTTGCGACGCTGCTGGGTGTTTCGGCGGACCGTACGGTCCAGGACGCCGCGGCCTGATACGCGCGGGGCGCGGGCCGATCGGCCCGCGCCCCCGACGCGTCAGGGGCCGTTCAGCCCTTGCGGACCTTGGCGATCGCGGTTTTCAGGTCGTCCAGTTCGACGGCGCCGGGGATGACGTAGCGGGCGTCGAACACGAAGGTTGGCGTCCCCTCCATGTTGATGGCCTGGGCCAGCGCCGTGTTGTCGCGCAATGTCGCGGCGACGGCGGGGCCGGCCATGTCGGCCGCCAGGCGGTCGGGGTCCAGCCCGGCCTGGGTCGCCAGCACGCGGATCCGCGCGGCGTCGGGCTTGGTGCTGTCCGTCATGACGGCGCGCTGCATGCGGAAATAGGCGTCCTGACCGCCTTGCAGGGACGCGGCGACGATGGCCTGCGCGGCCAGCAGGCTGGCGGGTCCCAGGACCGGAACGATCTTTTCCACGACGCGCACGTCCCGGTCGTCGTGGACCAGGCGGTCCAGGTCGGGCAGCACCTTGCGGCAGTAGGGGCAGCGCGGATCGTAGAATTCGACCACCGTCGTGCCGCCGTGCGGGTTGCCCAGGATGGCGTCCGTGGCCACGGGTCTGGTCAATGCCGCCCGGTTCGCCGCCAGGGCGTCGCGGGTCGATGCCTGCTGCTGGGCCTCGGCCCCGGCGCGCAGGGCGGCGATGGCGTCGGTCAGGATGGACGGGTCGGTCTTCAGGGCGCTCCTGACGATATTCACGATCTCCTGCCGCTGGGCGTCGGTGAAGCCGCTGGCGTCGGCGGCCCTGGCGCCTCCGCCGAAACCCAGCAGCGACGCCGCCAGCAACGCGGCGGACAGGCCCCGCGCGCGCCAGGGGGGCGTGGAGGCGTGGGGGCGGACGGTGGGGCGAGGATGCGGCAAGGATGTACTCCGGTCATCGGGTCGGATGCCCGCCGTCTGTAAAGCAGAACCATGCGAGGCGGAAGGGTGGCATGTCGCGTGTTGCCGACGTTCCAGAAGACCGCTAATTCCGGAGGAGCCCGGTGGTTCGCGTCGGGGCCGGTGCGGTGGTTATGGAGAATTTGTGCGTGCGTGAGCGTCCCCTGAATCCCCCCGTCCGTCGATACGGGGCCATGCTGGCGTCGACCGTCCTGGCGGCCGCGCTGGCCGGCTGCGGAACATCGCCGGTCAAGACGGTCAGCAGGACGCTGTTCGGTGGCGGAGAATCCTCGCCCTATCTCAGCGGCTATATCGGCAATGTGGTGGCGGACGAACCCCAGGCGGCGATGGCCGCGCGGGATGTCCTGGCCCGTGGCGGCAATGCCGCCGACGCCGCCGCCGCGATGGGCATGACCCTGGCCGTCACCCTGCCGTCGCGGGCGTCGATGGGGGCCGGCGGCGCGTGTCTGGCCTACCGTCCGGGCGATGGGCAGGGCGGGCGCGCCTTCCTGTTTACCCCCGTGGCGGGGGCGGCCGCGACGAACGCCGGGACGGCGCCGGCGGGCGAACGGGTGGACCGGCCCGCCGCCGTGCCGATGCTGGCGCGGGGCCTGTATCTGATGCATCTGCGCTATGGCAGCGTGGAATTCGGCGAAACCCTGTCCCCCGCGCTTGGCCTTGCGCGGAACGGCATGACGGTCGGCCGGGGGTTGGCGAACGATCTGGCGGCCGTCGAGGCCCCGCTCATGGCCGACCCCGGCGCGCGGGCGCTGTTCAGCCGCAACGACGGGAAGATCCTGACCGAGGGCGATACGCTGGTCCAGTCCCGCCTGGCCGGGGTGCTGGAACAGATCCGCAGCGTGGGCGTGGGCGATTTGTATAACGGCGCGCTGGCGGCCTCGTTCGTCGCGGGCAGCCAGGCGGCCGGGGGCGGGCTGGCGTCCGCCGACCTGCGGAGCGCGGTCCCGGCCGAAACGCCGCCGCTGACCGTCATGTCGGGCGGAACGACGGTGGCCTTCCTGCCGCCGCCGGCCGATGGCGGGCTGGGCAGCGCCGTGGCCTTCCACGCCCTGTCCGCCGGCGGGCAGCCGGGGCAGGTCGCGCAGGCGGCGGTCGCGGCCTGGCGCGCACGCACGCCGGGGGCCCACGACGCCGACGACCTGGTGGCCCAGGCGCAGGCGCTGGTGGAGTCCGGAACCGTCGTCGGGGGCGGCGCCCTGCCGCATCTGCCGGCTTCGACCTCCTTTGCGGTGGTGGACCGCCACGGCGGGGCGGTGGCCTGCGCCCTGACGATGGACAATCTGTTCGGCACCGGTCGCGTGGCCGGCAGCACCGGCATCGTCATGGCGGCATCGCCGCAGCGCCTGCCGCGCCCGCTGCTGACTGCGGCGATCGCCAGCCGGGACAGGGGGTTCAGGGCCGCGGTGACAGGCTCCGGCCAGAACGACGCCGCCGATGCGGTGGCGGCGGAAATGCAGCAGGTGCTGGCCGGGCAGGACCCCGGGGCGCGGCCGGTCACGGCCAATGGCCGCATCAACGCGATTTCCTGCCCCCACGGCCTGCCGGGCGGCGAGGGAAGCTGCGTCGGCGGAACGGACGCGCGCGGGGCCGGTCTGGCCGTGGGGTCGGAGTGACGGGGGCCGCGTGCCGCTTGTGGGCGATCATGTTTTGTTCTAGATTTTCGCAGTCGGCCTTTCGCACGCGCGATGCGAAGGATGCGGGCATTCACGGCATTGGAATGGGGTAAGGGCGATGGCGCAGGCACCGGGCATGGACAAGAGCAAGGCGCTTGAAGGCGCCCTGAGCCAGATCGAGCGGGCGTTCGGCAAGGGCTCGGTCATGCGTCTGGGGGAACGCCCCAACGAACAGGCCGACGTTATTTCCTCGGGATCGCTGGGGCTGGATATCGCGTTGGGAATCGGCGGCCTGCCGCGTGGCCGCATCGTCGAGATCTACGGCCCCGAAAGTTCGGGCAAGACGACGCTGGCCCTGCACGCCATCGCCGAGGCGCAGAAGAAGGGCGGCACCTGCGCCTTCATCGACGCCGAGCATGCGCTGGACCCCGGCTATGCGCGCAAGCTGGGGGTCGATGTCGACAATCTGCTGATTAGCCAGCCCGATGCCGGCGAACAGGCGCTGGAGATCGCGGACACGCTGGTGCGTTCGGGGGCGATCGACGTGCTGGTGGTGGACAGCGTGGCGGCCCTGGTGCCGCGGGCGGAACTGGAAGGCGACATGGGCGACAGCCACGTCGGCCTGCATGCGCGCCTGATGAGCCAGGCGCTACGCAAGCTGACGGGCACGGTGTCGCGGTCCAACACCATGATGATCTTCCTGAACCAGATCCGCCTGAAGATCGGCGTGATGTTCGGCAGTCCGGAGACGACGACGGGCGGCAACGCCCTGAAATTCTATGCCTCGGTCCGGATGGACATCCGGCGGATCGGGTCGATCAAGGACAAGGACGAGGTCGTCGGCAACCAGACCCGGGTGAAGGTGGTCAAGAACAAGATGGCCCCACCGTTCCGGCAGGTCGAATTCGACATCATGTATGGCGAAGGGATCAGCAAGATGGGCGAACTGGTCGATCTGGGCGTCAAGGCGGGCATCGTCGAGAAATCGGGCGCATGGTTTTCCTATGACAGCCAGCGGATCGGGCAGGGGCGGGAAAACGCCAAGACCTTCCTTCGCACCCATCCGGAAATGGCCGCCGATATCGAACGTCGTGTCCGCGAACAGGCCGGTGTGGTCGCCGAGGCGATGCTGGTGGCGCCCGGCGAGCAGGATCTGGCTGACGCCGCCGAGTGATCGGGTGCGCGCATGGCCGGTAGAGGGCGGCCTGCACGCGCGGGCGGGCTGACGGGCGTGCGCTTTGGCTGCGTCCGCGGGTTCCGCCCCATCCTTGCGGTACTGCTGTGCCTGGGGGCATGCGCGCACCGGCCGGATGGCGATTCGATCGACATCCCGCCGCCGAGGCTGGGCGCTGCCGGCGATGATTCGGACGGCGCACCCTCGACGGGTGGGGCGGGCGGCGAGAAGGCGTCTTCGCCCGGCGCCATGGCGGCGCGGCAGCCGGATTATCGGCCGCTGCCGGATGCGCCGGGGATGCAACTGATTTCATCCGGATTCGATCCGAACGCCAGCGACGACGATGGCGGCCAGAAAGAGGACGGCAAGCATTACGTCGTCCCCGATACCCAGGTCAGCTACGGGCCTCGTTCGGGCCGGCAATCGGGATATGGCCATTAGAGGTTTTTGGAAGCCGGCGCTGTTGGCGCCTGATGGAACGGTGACGGGGGGCTGACGGGTCGTCGCGTCGGTCACGTCTCTGTCAGCTTTACGGAATTTTATGGCGGTTGGCCGCGATTTGCGGGGCAGGCCGATGATGTCGGCGGCCGGGGCGGCGGGCAGGCACTGGATTGCCGCACGCGATGGTGTTACGCCGCCCCGGAACGCGACATGATGCTGGGGCGCGCCTTCCGGAGGAGCGGGAAACATGACAGGCCAGACGATACGGGGCGGCTTTCCGTCCCGGCGATAGAGAATGGCGTCAGATCCTCTGCCCGGAGGCCAGTCCGTGTTCCGTGAAAGCGAGACGGCGGTGCCGTACCTGACCTTTTCGCGGTCGGAATGGGCGGCCCTGCGTGCGAACGTGCCGCTGTCCCTGTCCGAGGACGAGATCGCGGCCCTTCGCGGCCGGAACGAACCGGTATCGCTGGCCGACATCACCGAGATCTACCTGCCGCTGTCGCGCCTGCTGAACCTGCATGTGACGGCGCTACGCAGCCTGAACAGCATGGTGGAAAGCGCGTTCCTGGGCTGTCCCCGGATCACGGTGCCCTTCATCATCGGCATCGCCGGCAGCGTCGGTGTAGGCAAAAGCACCTTTGCCCGCCTGTTGCAGGCGGTCCTGTCCCGCTGGCCCGATCATCCCCGGGTCGATCTGGTGACCACCGACGGATTCCTGCTGCCCACGCGGGAACTGGAGGAACGCGACCTGATGCAGCGCAAGGGCTTTCCCGAAAGCTACGACCTGCGCCGGATGATCGCTTTTCTGGCGGCGGTGAAGGCGGGGGAGCGCCACCTGCGGGTGCCCTATTACTCGCACGACGCCTACGATATCGTGCCCGATCGCTTTCAGATCGTCGACCGGCCCGATATCCTGATTTTCGAAGGGCTGAACGTGCTGCAGACCGGCAGCGACCGCTCCGCCGTGGCGTCGGATTTCTTCGATTTCTCGATTTATCTGGATGCCGCGACGGCGGATATCGAGTCGTGGTACGTGGACCGCTTCCTGCTGCTGCAACGCACCGCGTTCCGCAAGCCGACATCCTATTTCCATAATTACTGCGACCTGCCGCGGGACGAGGCGGAAGCGCTCGCCCGCAGAATCTGGAACCGGATCAATCTTCCGAACCTGCAGGCCAACATCCTGCCGACGCGCGAACGCGCCCGGCTGATCGTCCGCAAGGAACGGTCGCACGCGGTCGGCGAGGTCCGGCTACGCCACCTCTGAGCGTGCCGTCCCCGCGCCGGGGGCCGCCCGGTCCGGGGTCAGCGTTGCCGTTCGATATCCGCGCCGCCACCCGGCAGCGGGGCGTCGCCCTTGATGGCCAGCGTGGCGCCATCCCACGACAGCGTACGCAGCATGCGGTCCATGACCCCCTGGACCAGGATGGATTTGCCGTCCGGCGCGAAGACCAGGCCCTGCGGCCAGAGCGTGCCCGGCGCCTGCGCCAGCGGGGTCAGGTGGCCGTCCGCCAGCGCCAGCACCGTGACGACCCCCCGGTCATGATAAAGCGGCGAGGTCGGGACGACGGCGGACCCGTTCTGGGACACCACGGCAACGAAGCGGCCGTCAGGCGAGATATCCAGCCCCTCGGGCGCGTTCGGCACGACGACGCGCTGGATTTCGCGGATCGGCGAGGCCGTCAGGTCCAGGACCGACAGGGCGCCGGGCAGGCCCTCGCCATGGCCCAGGATGCCCATGACGGCATAATGCCCGTCACGGGTCAGGCGGATGTTCCACGGGCCGGGCTTGATATCCAGCGGCTGCGGGTCAACCGTGATGCTGTCGCCGTCGATGTGCAGGACGAAGACCTTGTCCCCCTTCCACAGGCTGACCAGTGCGCGCTTGCCGTCCGGGGTGATCGCCAAACCGCCGGGGAAGCCGGCCGTCACCGGCAACGAAATGATTTTCCGGTCGCTGAGCCTGCGTCCGTCGAACCGGAACCAGGTCAGCACGCCGCCGGCCCCGTTGGCGACCAGCACATGCTTCTGGTCCGGCGTGAGGCGCAGCGTGGTGGCGCCGGGGGCGGACTGGACCTGCTGGATCACGCGGGGCTTCGGCCCGGACAGGTCGACGACGCTGATCCGGTCGTCGGGCACGATCCTGCCCTGCGCCGGATCGGCCTTCGTCGCGGAGGACACCAGCACGATCCTGCCGTCCGGCGTCAGTTCCAGGCCCGTCGGCGGCCCAACGACGCTGACGGGGACAGCCACGCTGGACCGGACCGCCCACACCCCGTTCGACCCCTGCTCCAGGACCGACAGCGTATCGGGCTTCAGCGGGCTGGGCAGGACCTGCACCCCGTTACGCAGGATGGAATGGGCGTCGTTGGCGGAAACGACCGTTTCGGCCCGTGCGGCGGTGGCCAGCGCCATCGAGACGCACAACGTGGACAGGACCCTCAGACGCATCGTTCACCTTGCAGACGTATTTATGACATTCCGCTGAACTGATATCCGACGGGCATCGGGAATGACATTGGGTAAACTTAATTTTATCCGAACAGGATTTTCCGAATTTGTATCCGAATGGGGACAACGGGAAGAAGGATGTTCGGTATCCGTAACTTATTATATTGCACAACGCCCGAGCCGCATCATCATCGCACATGCGCCAGGACGCCGTTCAGGATGGCGGCAAGTTCGTTCCGGTAGGAGTCAGGCCCGTTTTCCTGCGCCAGCCGGCGCAACGCGCCGTTCCGGACAACCGTCCACAGGGCGGGATCGTCGTGAAGGGCCATGATCGCCTCGGCGAAGCGTCGCGGATCGTCGGTTCCGCCGGACAGGATGTCCCGCCCGTCGGTCCACCCGGTCTGGGTGCACAGCAACTCGGTGGCGACGACGGGCAGGCCGTAGGATGCGGCCTCGTGGATCTTGTAGGGCATGCCGCCGGCGAAGCGGGTCGGGGCGACGAAGACCCGATGCTGGTCATACAGCGGGGCCGGATCGTCCACCGGCCCCAGAAGCCTGACGCGGCCGTTGCCGGCAAACGCGGTGAAATGGACCGTGGGGCCGACATGGCCCGCCACCGACAGGTGGAACGTCGGGGGCAGCAGCGGCAGGACGTGCGTCACGAACCAGTCCAGGCTGTCGTAATTCGGCGACCCCATGTCATGGATGGCGCCGAGGAACAGCATGTCCTGCCGTTCGACCCAGCGCCGCATGGTCGGTCGGGGCGCGATCATGTGGCCCAGGATCGAGATATTTTCAAATCCGGCCTGCCGCGCCAGCTCGGCGTCGTGCGCGTTGACCGTGACGATCTGCTGGCAGAAATAGGCGCAGGCCAGTTCGGCCCGCAGCGCCTCGGGCAAGGGGGGCGGGGGCGGCAGGCCCAGCACGCGCGCGCGTGCGGCGGTGCGCGGGGCGGCGATGCATTCGGTATCCAGGATGAACCCGTTGACCGGCAGATCGACCGATGTCGCGGCCA
The DNA here is from genome assembly GCF_014174305.1 of Gluconacetobacter johannae. Taxonomy (GTDB): domain Bacteria; phylum Pseudomonadota; class Alphaproteobacteria; order Acetobacterales; family Acetobacteraceae; genus Gluconacetobacter; species Gluconacetobacter johannae. The sequence continues at coordinate 31,860 of NZ_JABEQH010000001.1, forward strand.
GTGCGGGAAGAAGACGATCCAGATTGTGGGTCCGGCCGACCCAGGTCAGGTCGTAATAGCGCGACCGCCCGCGCACGAAATCGGCCAGCACGTCGATGTCGCGGTCATGCAGGATCTCCACGCTGTCGGGAAAATCCCGATAGATCGCGGGCAGGCTTTCGTGGGACGGTGTTATCGGAAAAATTGTGACGTGATAGCCAAGTTCCACCATCATCCGCACGATGTCGTTCGAGCGGACATAGCCCGACCCCAGATGGCGCAGCGGGATCCGGTCCTCGATATACAGGATGCGCCGGCGATCCTGGCGGGCGGTGCGGGCGAACACGGCGTTTTCGTCGTTGCGGGGGTAGCAATAGCGCAGGACATCACGATGTTTCGTGGCAAAGACGTGAAGGTTCCGGCGCATCAACCCATGGGAAAACGCGCCGTCCGATGAGCCGTATTCCAGATGCCGGACGACGATCGCCGGATCGTAGACGGTGCGGTATCCGGCTTTGCGTAGGCGGACGCACAGATCGACTTCCTCGTAATAGGCCGGCGAGAACGCGGGATCGAACCCGTCCATGGCGCGCAGGATGTCGCTGCGGACCATCAGGAATGCGCCGGAACAATAATCGACGTCGCGGACGAAATTCGCCTCGGGAACGGTCGGGTCCCGGTCGCGCAGATATCCGCCCGTGCTGCCGTCGCGCCAGATGATCGAACCGGCTTCCTGCAACACGCCGTTGGTCCGGACCAGCTTCGCCCCGACTGCGCCGATATCGGGCGCCGAGGTCAGCCGGCGCATGGCGCGCCCGATGGCCTGGTGCCCCAGCGTCAGGTCATTGTTCAGGAACAGCGTGGCCGGCGCCGCGACATGGCGCAGTGCCGCGTTGCAGGCATCGACATATCCCAGGTTGCGGGAAAACCGGATAAGCCGTGCGCCGGTCACGAACCGTTCGATATGGATCGTCTCGTCGTGCGAGCCGGAATCCACGACGATCAGGTCGATGTCGCCCGGCCATCCGGCACGCACCGAGGCCAGTGCCTGCAGGGTCAGGGCGAAATGATTGCGGACCACGACGATCACACTGACATCCGGTGCGCCGCGTGGGGTGAAGTCGATGGGTTCGCGCGCATGCAGCAGCATCGCGTCCCGCGCCGTCTGGCGAAAGGCGGCCTTGGTCTGGTCCTCGTCCAGTCGCATCGGCGGCGTGGCGGAACGGTCATGTGGGCATGCCGCCAGCCAGTGTCGGAAGATATCCGGATATCGGCCGGACTCGAGGTCGTCCCGAACGCATCCCGAAGCAAGATACGCACGCAGATCGACGTCTTCGTTCGGACGTCGATATTCAGCCACGCCATATTTCAGGAAATGCTCGTACCCCGAGCGGAACATCCCGCGTTCCAGCGCGTCGTCCACGTCGGCATGTGCGATCCGGTAGTACTGTTCCGAAAACCATGGGCCGGGGCGGAAGGATGTCGGCGTCGGGTTGGCCAGGAAATGATGCAGCGCGCAGGAATACTCTCCCGCTGCGATCCGCGCGCCGACTTCGGGATAGGTTTTCAGATACCAGATCGCATCGAAGCAGGTCGAGACCGTGATGGTCGGGGGGACACGGGGCAGGCGGCCCATGACATGATGGAACGGCCCATCCGCCCCGGCACGGACACCGTCGAAACCGCCCTCGGCAACGAATGGCGGATCGAACAGCCAATGGCCGCTCTGTCCCGCGCGATCTCCTTCCGCCAGATAGTGATCGTAGCCGTTGCGAAAGCCGCGCGCGGCAAGGGTCGCGTGGGACAGGGACGGGTCATGCTCCAGGTAACAGGACTCGTCGAACAGCCAGTGCGGTGATCTTTCGTGAAAACCCGTGGTCAGGTAATGGACAAATCCGTTGGGAACGATGTCGTTCGCAATGGCCTCGGCGATGTCGGGATAGCGGGCCCGATACCAGGCCTCATCAAAGAACCGGTTCGGCGAATGGCCCAGGCCGATGCCGAAATCCCGAAAATAGGAAAGTACGTCGGCACAGCCGAGGAAGATCATCTGCTCGGCGACGAACGGATAGGCGGCCAGGTACCAGACGGGATCGAACCCGTACCAGACGGGCCGGCGGGGCGGGCCGGCGGCGGTTTCTTCCTGTTCGGCCTGTGTCAGGGCGTAGCGGATCTCGGCCTCGGCGCATCCCGCGCCGGCCGCCCGGTCGGCCAGGGCCAGGATCGGCGCGGTGACCGTCGGCGCTACCCGCATGTCGTCGATCGGCAGGGTCTGCGCCGCCCGGTAGCCGGATCCGGTTTGCACATCCAGCCGGAAGTGATCGACCAGATAGGTCATCCGCACCTCCAGCGGCTGGGCGCAGGCGCGGGCGAGGCATCGTGTGGCCGCTTCCGCCACGACCGTTCCGCTGCCGTTCGCCAGCAGCAGGCGCATCGCGTTCAGCAGCAGCCCCGCCAGGTCGTGGACCGTATCGGGCGGCGAATCGACAGTCATGGCGTCACGAGCAGTCTTTTGCATGCGGGGGAAATGGCGGATGGCTCCTGACCGGGCGGGCGAGGCGGAGGTCCAGCCTATGGGCGGCGTGCTTAATGTTTGGTTATTTGCGCGTCTGGGATAGCGTATCGGGGCAATGCAGCGCCGGTGGCGAGGGGGCAGGATGGTCAGGGCAATCGGTTTGATGAGCGGCACGGCGCTGGACGGGGTGGACGCCGCCTGCATCGAGACCGATGGCGAGACGATCCACGCGACCGGACCGGCGATCACCATTCCCTATCCGCCGTCCCTGCGCCGCCGCCTGCGGGAGATATTGGACCATGCCGCCAGCCTGTCGCCCGACGACCCGGACCTGCGCGCGGTCGAACGGGACATGACCCACCAGCATGTCGAGGCCGTGCGTGCCTTGCGATGCGACGCGGACCTGGTGGGCTTCCACGGCCAGACGATCCTGCATCGGCCGGAGGAGGGGCGGACATGGCAGATCGGCGATGCGGCGCTGCTGTCGGGGGAAACCGGCCTGCCGGTCGTGCATGATTTCCGCAGCGCCGACATGGCGGCCGGCGGCGAGGGCGCGCCGCTGGTGCCGCTGTTCCACGCCGCGCTGACGCGGCGGATCCCCCGGCCGGTCGCCATCCTCAATATCGGCGGGGTCGCGAATGTCTCGCTGGTCGGGGAAGACGGCGCGCTGGTCGCCTGCGATACCGGGCCGGGCAACGCGTTGCTGGACGATTGGGCGCTGCGCCATACCGGCGTTCCGTACGACCGCGACGGGATGCTGGCCCGAGCCGGTCAGGTCGATCACGCCGTTCTGGCAATCCTGATGTCGGACCCGTTCTTCGTGCGCGCGGCGCCGAAATCGCTCGATCGCCTGGCGTTCCACCAGGGGCTGGCGGCGTTGTCGCGCCTGTCCGCCGTCGATGGGGCGGCGACGCTTGCGGCCTTCACGGTCCGGGCGGTGGCCAGCCTGCCGCTGCCGTTCCAGCCCCGCCGGTGGCTGGTCTGTGGCGGCGGGCGTCACAATCCGGTGCTGATGGAGGGGTTGCGGGTCCATCTGGCCGCGCCCGTCGCACCGGTCGAGGCCGTGGGATGGAATGGCGATGCGCTGGAGGCCCAGTGTTTCGGCTTCCTGGCGGTTCGCAGCGTGCGCGGCCTGCCCTTGTCCGGGCCGGGGACGACCGGCGCCGCGATGCCTGTGACCGGCGGGCGGCTGGAAGCAGGCGGCGTGTCCGAGGATGTGATGCGGGTGCTGAACCGGTGGCGCGCCGCCTGATTGTTACGGCGGGACCCTCATGCATATCGGTCGTATGTCCTGCCGCGTCGGTGAGGGTCCTGTCCCGGATGATGGGCGCCGGCGGCTCGCGGTCGCCGAAAAAAATCGATGACCATCTGCATGGAGGTCAGGACCTGGCGCACCGTTTCGACCAGGGCGCCGCCTTCGCCACTTCCGCCGGGCTGACCGATCCGCCGGGCGGGGGGCGTCATGGGGGCCTGTTCCCCTTTCGCGTGGATCGCGAACTCGGCATCGATGCTTTTGATGGTGATGCCGGCCACCGCGATCGCATGCATCCTGTAGCGCAGGACGCAGACCTGTTCGCTCGCCATCGCCATCCGCGCCAGGTCGCCGGGCGTCTGCACGTCGCCTTCATAAGCGCGGGCGCGCATTGCCATGACATCCGTTGGAAAAGAAGAGTCCGTCATGTCCATGGCTTCGGTCATGGGGGAACTCCGCCGGGATCCTGTTTCGGTGTCCCGTCAACGGCGACGCCCATCCGGGGTTGCAGCGGTACCGGATATATGCATGGGCTCGGGGCCTTTTGCCTGTGCGGCGGGCAATAGGATACGGTTGCGGGATGAACATGTCCCCGCCTGTCCCGACGCCCTCCGGCCTGGTGATTCGTCTGATCGCCTGCGCCGCCGGCATGGTGGTTGCGAACATCTATTACGCCCAGCCCCTGATCGCGCTGATCGGGCCGGATATCGGGCTGGCGCCCGCGTGGCAGGGCAGCGTCGTCATGCTGACCCAGCTTGGCTACGGATGCGGGATGATCGGCCTGGTGTCGCTGGCCGACATCGTTGAAAATCGCCGGCTGGTGCTGGTCGCGCTGGCCTGCCTGTGCGTGGCCCTGCTGGGCTCGGCGCTGGCGTCGTCGGCCGTCGTGTTCCTGGCCATGGCGTTCGTCGTCGGGGTGTTCGCCACCGCGACGCAGGTCCTGGTGCCCCTGGCGTCCCATCTGTCGGCGGAACGCGATCGCGGTCGTGTGGTCGGCACCGTCATGGGCGGGTTGATCGGCGGCATCATGCTGGCCCGTCCGTTTGCCAGCATCCTGGCCGCCCATGCCGGCTGGCATGCGGTGTTCGTGGTGTCGTGCGGGATGATGCTGCTTCTGATGGTGGCGTTGGGCCGGAAACTGCCGCGACGCCAGCCGGTCCATGACGGCCTGACCTACGGGCATATCCTGGGGTCCCTGGGTGGCCTGCTGGCGCATACGCCGCTGCTGCGGCGGCGGGCGGTCTATCAGGGGGCGGCGTTCGCGGCCTTCAACATGTTCTGGACGGCGGTGCCGCTGCTGCTGGCCGGCCCGTCATTCCGCCTGGGCCAGACCGGGATCGCGCTGTTCGCCCTGGCCGGTGCGGGCGGGGCGCTGGCGGCGCCGGTCGCGGGGCGGCTGGCCGACCGGGGCCTGACCGACCGGGCCACGACCGGCGCTATGCTGATGATCGCGGGGGCTTTCGCGGCGACCGGGCTGGCCCTGGCCTGGCGGTCGCTGCCGTTGCTGGCGCTCGCGGCGATCGTGCTGGATGCGGGCGTGCAGACCAACCAGGTCGTCAGCATGCGGGCGATCTACATGCTGCGGCCCGAGGTGCGCGGCCGGCTGAACGCCCTGTTCATGACCATGGTCTTCCTGTCGGGCGCGGCGGGCTCGGTTTCGGCCGCCGCCCTGTTCCACGGCGCGGGATGGTCCGCGGTCGCCCTGGCGGGCGGCGGGCTGGCGGTGGCGGCGCTGGCGCGCCAGGTCAGCGCCGGGGAAACCTTCCGCCGCTGATCTTCCGGCCCCGGCGCCGGCGTTTCAGCCCGTGGCGCCCTTCTGCGCGATCAGCGCGCGATAGACGTCGAGGTAATCCTCGGCCATGCGGCGGGCGGTGAAGCGTTCCTCGAACCGCTGGCGGATGCGCGCCGAATTCAGCTCGGGCAGGCGGGCGCAGGCGGTAACAGCTTCGTGTTCGTTATCCACGATCAGGCCGGTCAGCCCATCCTCCAGCACCTCGGGCACCGATCCGCGCCGGAAGGCCACGACAGGCGTGCCGCAGGCCATGGCCTCGATCATCACCAGGCCGAACGGCTCCGGCCAGTCGATGGGCATCAGCAGCGCACGGGCGCCCGACAGGAAGGCGGGCTTCTGCTGGTCGTTGATCTCGCCGATCAGTTCCACTCCATCCCCCAGCATCGGCAGGATCTCGTGGTCGAAATACTCGGCGTCCACCTTGTCGATCTTGGCGGCGATCTTCAGCCTGACCCCCAGCGCGCGGGCGATGCGGATTGCCTTGTCCACGCCTTTTTCCGGGCAGATCCTGCCCAGGAAGGCGAAATAGTCGCGCGGTCCGGGTTGCGGCGTCAGCAGCTTCTCGGGCAGGCCGTGCAGGACGGTGCGGACATAATGCGCCTGCGGCAAGGGCAGGCGCTGGTTGTCCGAGATCGAGACGATGGGCACATGCGGGAAGGCATTGAAGACCGGCTGCAGCTCCATCAGGTCCAGCCGGCCGTGCATGGTGGTCAGCATCGGCGTGGGCTGGCGGCTGAAATGGGTGAAGGGCCAGTAGTCCATATGGAAATGAAGGATATCGAACTGGTCCGTCACCCGCGCCACCTGCTCCATCATCAGCATGTGGGGCGCTATCGGATCGCGGATCGCGGGGTCCAGGCGCAACGCCTGCGGCCAGCAGGCGTTGAGGCGGGCGGAGGTCACGCTGTCGCCACTGGCGAACAGCGTCACGTCATGGCCCATGGCCGTCAGTTCCTCGGTCAGGAAGGACACGACGCGCTCGGTCCCGCCGTACAGCTTGGGGGGGACGGCTTCATGAAGGGGCGCGATCTGGGCGATACGCATGGGGCAGTTCACTTCTTTCTTGCGCGTGAAAGGGGTAGGGGATGCGACCGTGCGACCGGGAAACGGCAATTCGATGGCCGCGAGGCAGGGACAGCGATGCGGGGTAATGTTAAACGGGGTTGGAACGACCCCGTTCCGTCATCAACGAGGCGTCGGCCGGGGTGAAGTCTATCTTTCTTCCCCTTGATCCGGATAGATAACAGGGTCAAGGCGCGGAATTTCCCATCATCCACGATGGCGGGACCGGCCGGCAGCAGAGAGGGCAGCCGATTTTGGCGAGCAATATCGAGAGCACCATCCCCGACGACCAACTGGTCCGCTACCTGGGCCGGCCGCTTTCCTTTGTCTTCCGGTATGTGCGGCGTCATGCTGGCCAGCATGTCCTGATCTTCCTCTCGGTCGCGGTGGCGGTTGCGTGCACGGTCGGTGCAACCTACGCCACCCGCTTTCTCGTCGATACCATGACCGCGCATGCGGCGGGAGACATGGCGGCGGTCTGGCGGGCGGTGGCGGTTCTGGTCGTCGTGATCGCGTTCGACAACATGTCGTGGCGGGTCGCCGGCTGGTTCGCCACCTATGCGTTCGTCGCGATCACCGGCGATGTCCGTCGCGACCTGTTCCGCTACCTGACGGCGCATTCGGCGTCCTATTTCGCGGACCGCATGCCGGGAGCGATGGCGTCGCGCATCTCGACGTCGGCCATCTCGATCTTCACCCTGGAAAACCTGGCGGCGTGGAACGTGCTGCCGCCCTGCCTGAACGTGGCGCTGTCGATCGGGCTGATGGTGACGATCAGCCCGCTGATGGCGGGGGTGATCGTCACCCTGTCGGGCGGGCTGTGCCTGCTGATGTTCCGCATGGCGGCCGGCGGCCGGTCGCTGCACCAGCACTATGCGTCCGAGGCGTCCCGCGTGGATGGCGAGATGCTGGACATCATCAACAACGTGGCGCTGGTCCGCTCGTTCGGCATGACGCATTACGAACGTGTCCGCCTGGCGGACACCATGCGCCACGAGATGGGCGCGCGGGGCACGTCGCTGCGCTACATGGAAAAGCTGCGCCTGGTCCATGCGGTGCTGACGGCGGTGCTGACGGCCGGCCTGCTGGTCTGGGTGGTCATGCTGTGGCACCTGGGGCGGGCCAGCATCGGCGATGTCGTCATGGTCACCAACCTGGGCTTCATGATCCTGCACGGCACCCGTGACCTGGCGGTGGCGCTGGTCGAGACCATCCAGCATATCGCCCGCCTCGACGAGGCCCTGTCGGCCATCCTGGTGCCGCACGAAATGGTCGATTCGCCGGAGGCGCGGACCTTCTCCGGCCCGTCGCGGGGCGAGGTGGCGTTTCGCGACGTGACGTTCGCCTATCCCGGCGCGCGCCCCGTCCTGGCGCATTTCGACCTGGTGATCGAAGCCGGGTCCCGCGTCGGGCTGGTCGGGCGGTCGGGTTCGGGCAAGAGCACGATCCTGGCCCTGATCCAGCGCCTGCGCTACGTGCAGGGCGGCGCGATCGAGATCGACGGGATCGACATCCGCGACCTGGACGAGGACAGCCTGCGGTCGTGCATGTCCGTCGTGCCGCAGGACGTGTCGATGCTGCGGCGCTCGATCCTGGAGAATATCCGCTATGGCAAGCCCGATGCGACCGACGAGGAGGTCTTCGCCGCCGCCGCGGCCGCCGGCTGCCGCGATTTCATCCAGTTGATGCCCGAGGGATTCGAGACCGAGGTCGGCGACCGGGGCGTGAAGCTGTCGGGCGGCCAGCGCCAGCGGATCGCCATCGCGCGGGCCTTCCTGCGTAACGCGCCGATCCTGATCCTGGACGAGGCGACCAGCGCGCTGGACAGCGAGAGCGAGCAGCATGTGCAGGAGGCGCTGGACCGGCTGAAGGTCGGGCGGACGGTGATCGCGGTCGCCCATCGCCTGTCCACCCTGCGCGATTTCGACCGGATCGTGGTCATGGACCAGGGGCGGATCGTGCAGGACGGGCCGGTCGGCGTGCTGGAACGCAGCGAGGGACCATACCGCGATTTCCTGGAACGTCAGTCCATGTTCGTCGAAAGCGCGTTATAGGGCCGGGCGCGTCACGCGCCGTAAGGCATCCTGTCCCGCCGTCCTGGGCCGGACATCCTTTGATTTGGGCAATTCACAGAGTCACGGGCATAGCACACGCATGGTAGCAGCAGGCAGGAACCGGCGCGGCCCCCGGACGGCGGGCGCGGCGGGCGAACAGGACGACGCAGGGGGGCGGCGCGCCCTGAGTGTCGACGCCTACAACCACATCCGCACCGCGCTGATCCGCAGCCGCTATCGCATGGGGCAGAGGCTGGTGCTGCGGCCGCTGGCCGCCGAGCTGGGGCTGAGTCCGACCCCGGTGCGCGAGGCGCTGCTGCGCCTGGTCTCGGAACAGGCGCTGGAACTGAACGATCGCAACACCGCCGTGGTGCCCGACATCACGCAGGCGAGCTTCCTGGAAATCCACAACCTGCGCGTCGATCTGGAAAGCCGGCTGGTGCAGGCGGCGGCGCTGCGCGCGGCCCCGGCCGAAATCGAGGCCTTGAGCGCGCTGAACGATTCGTTCCTGGCGGCCTGCGAACGCCATGACGAAGGCAGCATGGCGGCCTGCAATGCCGATTTTCACGCCCTGCTGGCCACCATCGCCGACCTGCCGCTGACGGCCAACATCCTGCGTAGCCTGTGGGCGCGCGTGGGGCCGATCTATGCGCTGGCGCGGACCGGGCCACCGCCGCGCGCGTCGGGCGTGGCCCATCCGCATGACGAATTGCTGGCGGCCCTGCGCGCCCGCAACCCGGAGGAGGCGCGGCAGGCCCTGGTGCGCGATTTCGAATATGCGCGCAAATGGATCGAGCCGCTTCTGCCCGCCTAGGACAGGCCCCCGGCCTCCGCGACCGGCTTGCCCTTCAGTTCGGGAACCTCGATGTCGATTTCCAGCATCGAGACCCCGGCGCCACGGTCCATCTTGACCTGGACCTTGTCCTGGTCGACGGAAATGTGGCGCTTGATGACCTCCAGGATTTCCTCATGCAGCTTGGCCAGAAGGTCGGACTGGCCCTCGCCGGTCGCGCGCTCGTGCGCCAGCAGGATCTGGAGCCGGTCGCGGGCGACGGGGGCCGACGTCTTGCGTCCGAACAGGGATGTCAGGAAGCTCATGCGACACTCCGCTTGAACAGCCAGTCGAACAGGCCCTTGCGTTCGGTGGGCACGCTGATGTCCAGCTTCTCGCCTTCCAGGCGGCGCACGGCCTCGAAATAGGCGCGGGCAGGGGCGCTGTTGGGGTTGGACAGCGTGACCGGCGTGCCCAGGTTGGACGCCCGCAGCACTTCCTCGCTCTCGGGGACGATGCCCAGCAGCGGGATGGACAGGATTTCCAGCACGTCCTCGGTCCGCAGCATCTCGCCCCGCGCGGCGCGGGCCGGGTCGTAGCGGGTCAGCAGAAGGTGCTTGTCGATCTTCTCGCCCTTCTTGGCGCGCTCGGTGGTGCTGTCGAGCATGCCGATGATGCGGTCGCTGTCGCGCACCGACGAGACCTCGGGGTTGGTCACGACCACCGCCTGGTCGGCGTGATACATCGCAAGCTGCGCCCCGCGTTCGATGCCGGCCGGGCTGTCGCAGATGACCCAGTCGAACTTCTCGCGCAGCTCGTCCATGACGCGGGCCACGCCCTCGGGGGTCAGCGCGTCCTTGTCGCGGGTCTGCGAGGCCGGAAGGATGGACAGGGTTTCGACCCGCTTGTCGCGGATCAGCGCCTGGGCCAGCTTGGCGTCACCCTGCACGACGTTGATGAGGTCGAAGACGACCCGTCGTTCGGCCCCCATGACCAGATCGAGGTTGCGGAGGCCGACGTCGAAATCGACGACGACGACGTTTTTCCCCGTCTGGGCCAGTGCCGCGCCGAGGGCGGCGGTCGATGTCGTCTTGCCGACTCCGCCCTTTCCGGATGTGACAACCAGCACCTTCGCCATACCATCTGTTCCTCTGTTTGGATTCGCCGCGTGCGGCGTCCCGTGTGCGCGATTCTAGTGGCGGAGTTGTGGCGTCCGCAACGGGAAAGCGCCACTGTTTCCCTCCGCTAATCCATGGCCCGGACGACGATGGTGTCGTCCTCCAGCAACGCCTGCACCGCCCGGCTGGTCAGGGCCGGGTCGACTTCCTCGGCGATCATGTAGTAGCCGTCGATCGCGACGAGTTCGGCCTTCATGACGGTGGCGAAGATCCGCGCGCCGGCCTGCCCGCCCATGCCGGCGATGGCCCGGCCGCGCAGCGTCCCGTAGACATGGACCGACCCGCCGGCCGAGATCTCGGCGCCCGAGGCGACCGACCCGATGACGATCACATCTCCATCAGGGTACAGGATCGACTGGCCGGACCGCACGGGGCCTTCGACGATCAGCGCCCCGGCCGGGGCGGCGGGCTGGGGGGGCTGGGTGTCTTCGGCCGCGTCGTCCTCGGGGATCGCGACGGCGCCCGATGCCCGTCCGCCCTCGAAGCTGTCGGGCCAGTCCCATCCGGCGAGGGCGGGCCAGGACCGGTCGCCGCCCTCGATCCCGATGACGCGCACGCCGCGTTCCAGCAGGGCGGGGTAGAAGTCGGCCAGCCCCTCGGCATCGGCGGACAGCAGGCCGAGATCGAGGATGATCGGCTTGCCGGCGAAGAAGGACGGCGACCGCGCGATCTGCGCGTCCAGGCCGCGCAGCCAGTCGTCCAGCGCGGCTTCGGGCGACAGGACCAGTGCCAGGAAGGAACGGCCGCGGGCTCGGATACGGGGCAGCGGGCGGGAGTCGTCTGACAAGCGGGACGGACTTTCGGTCTGCGGGGGAAGGCTCCGTTCCAGCTACCGTGAGATGCCCGCCCTGTCGAGCCAAAGAGGCCGCGAAGGGCGCCCGGCGGACGAATTCTTCCGCCCGGCGAAGGGAGCCCTTGGCGAAGCGGGGGACGATGCAATAAAGCGATACGATGCGTATTCTCTATCATCTTCCGCTGTCGCCCGCATGCCGCAAGGTCCGCCTTGTGCTGGGCGAAAAGCGCCTGCCGTTCGAATTGATGATGGAACGGGTGTGGGAGCGTCGCCCCGATTATCTGGCCGCCAATCCGGCGGGGACCGTGCCGCTGCTGGTCGAGGAAAACGGGCTGTCGATCCCCAATTCGTCAGTCATCTGCGAGTATCTGGAGGAAGCCTATCCCGACACCCCGCTGCTGGGCCGCACCCTGGCCGAACGGGTCGAGGTCCGCCGGCTGGTCGCCTGGTTCGACGAGAAATTCGCCACCGAGGTCACGCAGAACCTGCTGCATGAAAAGGTGATGAAGCGGATTTCCGGCCGGGGCAACCCCGACGGCAACGCCCTGCGCGCGGGATACGCCAATATCCGCTATCACCTGTCCTATATCGACTGGCTGGCGGAGACGCGCAAATGGCTGGCCGGCGGGTCGCTGTCGCTGGCCGATTTCGCGGCGGCGGCGCATTTCTCGTCGCTGGATTTCATCAATGACGTCGATTGGTCCAAGGCCCCGGCGGCCAAGGACTGGTACGCGCGCATCAAGTCCCGGCCCTGCTTCCGGTCGTTGCTGAACGACCGGGTGACGGGGATCGTGCCGCCGGATCATTACGCCGACCTCGATTTCTGAGCGGCCGATGACCCGACCGATGGAGAGCGACGTCATCGTCCTGGGCGCCGGGGCGGCGGGGCTGATGGCGGCGCTGACGGCCGGCCAGCGCGGGCGGCGCGTCACTGTGCTGGACCACGCGGCCGAGGCCGGGCGCAAGATCCTGATTTCCGGCGGCGGACGCTGCAACTTCACCAACCGCGATACCGATGCCGGATGTTTCCTGTCCGGCAACCCGCATTTCGCGAAATCCGCGCTGGCCCGTTTCCGGCCCGCCGACATCCTGGCCCTGGTCGAACGCCATGGCATCGCCTGGCATGAAAAGACGCTGGGCCAGCTGTTCTGCGACGGGTCGGCGCGGGCCGTCGTGGATCTGCTGCGCGCGGAATGCGACGCCGGTGCGGTGGACCTGCGCCTGTCGCACCGCATCACCGGGGTGACGAAGGCCGATCGCTTCACCGTCGCGACCGATCGCGGGACGTTCAGCGCCCCGGCGCTGGTGCTGGCGACGGGCGGGCTGTCGATCCCGAAAATGGGGGCGACCGGCCTGTCCCACGATATCGCGCGGCAGTTCGGCCTGCGCGTGACGCCGACGGCCCCGGCGCTGGTGCCGCTGACCTTCGATGCCGCGACCGGCGCGTGGATGCGCGATCTGGCCGGGGTGTCGGTGGAGGTCGAGGCCCGATGCGGCCGGGCCCGCTTCCGCGAGGCCCTGCTGTTCACCCATCGCGGCCTGTCCGGCCCGGCCATCCTGCAGGCGTCGTCGTACTGGCAGGCGGGCGGGGAATTGTCCCTGGACCTGCTGCCCGGACGCGACGCGGCGGCGCTGCTGCGCGCGGCCAAGCGGCAGCGGCCGAGGGTGGCGGGGCAGACCATGCTGGGTGGCCTGCTGCCGCAACGCCTTGCACAGATGCTGGCGGCGCACCACCTGCCTGACGGCCCGGTCGGCGAGATGCCGGATGTGGTGCTGAACCGTCTGGGCCAGCTTCTGTCGCGCTGGGTCCTGACTCCCACGGGGACCGAGGGGTACGCCAAGGCCGAGGTCACGCGCGGCGGGATCGACACCCGGGACCTGTCCTCGGCGACGATGGAGGCGCGGGGGGTACCGGGCCTCTATGCGGTGGGCGAGGCCGTGGATGTGACGGGATGGCTGGGCGGCTACAATTTCCAGTGGGCCTGGGCCAGCGGTCATGCGGCCGGACGGGCGCTGGCGGAGCCGGGCTGACGGACCGGGGCTGACGACCGGGTCGCAACAGGGCCGGGCAACGGATACGGAAAGGACACGCCATGTCGATCAACGAAACGGATCGCGTCGCCCTGGTCACGGGGGCCGTGCGGGGAATCGGGTTGGAAACCGCGCGGCAACTGGGTCGATTGGGCATCCATGTGCTGGTCGCCGGCCGCAAGGCGGGCCAGGCGCAGGAGGTTGCGGCGCAACTGCGCGCCGAGGGCCTGCCGGCCGAGGGCGTCCAACTGGATATCGTGGAGGACGCCCAGCAGATCGCCCTCCGGGACTATATCGCGGCGACCTTCGGCAGGCTGGACATCCTGGTGAACAACGCCGGCATCCTGCTGGACAGGGGCGCGGACGGCGCGGTGCCGCCGCCCTCGGCGACCCCGATGGCGGTGCTGCGCGGAACGTTCGATGTCAATGTGTTCGCCACCGTGCAGCTCACGCAGACCCTGCTGCCGCTGATTCTGAAGGCGCCGGCCGGGCGGATCGTGAACCTGTCCAGCATCCTGGGGTCGCTGGCCCTGCACAGCGACCCGGAGTCGCCGATCTACGGCAAGCTGACCCTGGCCTATGACATGTCCAAGACCGCGCTGAACGCCTTTACGGTGCATCTGGCGCATGAGTTGCGGGACACGGCGGTGAAGGTCAATTCCGCACATCCGGGCTGGGTCCGGACCGGCATGGGGGGCGAGCAGGCGCCGCTGGACGTCGCCGAGGGCGCATGGACCAGCGTCCGCCTGGCGACCCTGCCCGGCGATGGGCCGACGGGCGGCTTCTTCCATCTGGACCAGACGCTGCCCTGGTAGGCAACCGGGCGGACCGTCCGGCCGTTCCTTTTTCACCGGTATCGGGAAGGAGGTCATCATGGGCCAACATCGGGCATGGCGCCGCGCGGCGGCGCTGCTGCTGATCGGCGGGCTGGCCGTCCTGCCCGCGGGGTGCCAGGGCGTGGCCGAGGCGTACCAGCCGCCGCCCGGCCCGGTGGCGGGGTACGGCTATAGCTGCCACGCCGGGGTATATACCTGCCGCCTGCCGTACCAGGCGCCCCTGGGCGCGCCGTGCAGTTGCCCCGGCCTGGGCGCGCCCTCGTACGGAAACGTGCATTAGCGCATCCGGATTTTCCGTCGGGGCGGCCGGCATGGTATCTGACGGGCGTCACAGGAGACGGGTGGGCGCAAGAGCATGGCAGGCAGGCACGAGAACGCGGGCGGCGGAGATCTGTTCGGCGATCCCGCGCCGGTGACGCGCACGACCGGCCCTGCGCCGCATCGCCGCGCCGGGGCCGCCCCGGCACGCACCCAGCCCCTGGCCGACCGGCTGCGTCCGGCGTCGCTGGACGACGTGGTCGGGCAGGACCATCTGCTGGGTCCCGACGGGGCATTGCGCCGGATGCTGGAACGCGGGTCGCTGGCCAGCCTGATCCTGTGGGGCGGCCCCGGCGTGGGCAAGACGACCATCGCGCGCCTGCTGGCCGATGCGGCGGGGCTGCGCTTCATGCAGTTGTCGGCCGTCTTCTCGGGCGTCGCGGACCTGAAACGCGCGTTCGACGACGCCCGCCGCCTGGCCGAGAGCGGCAAGGGGACGCTGCTGTTCGTCGACGAGATCCATCGCTTCAACCGCGCGCAGCAGGACGGCTTCCTGCCGGTGGTCGAGGACGGGACCGTGGTGCTGGTCGGCGCGACCACCGAAAATCCGTCTTTCGCGCTGAACGGCGCGCTGCTGTCGCGCTGCCAGGTGCTGGTGCTGCGGCGGCTGGACGACCCGGCGCTGGAACGCCTGCTGGCCCGGGCCGAGGCCGAGACCGGGCGAACCCTGCCGCTGACCCCCGACGGCAGGGCGACCCTGCGCGCCATGGCCGACGGGGACGGGCGCTACCTGCTGAACATGGTCGAACAGGTGCTGGCGGTACGCGCCGACCAGCCGCTGGACGCGCAGGGCCTGTCCGGCCTGCTGGCCCGCCGCGCCGTCCTGTACGACAAGGACCGCGAGGAACATTACAACCTGATTTCCGCGCTGCATAAATCGCTGCGCGGATCGGACCCGGACGCCGCGCTGTACTGGTTCGCGCGGATGCTGGAAGGGGGCGAGGACCCGCGCTACATCGCCCGCCGCCTGACCCGCTTCGCCGCCGAGGACGTGGGCATGGCCGACCCGCAGGCGCTGCCGCTGGCCGTCGCGGCGTGGGAGACGTACGAACGGCTGGGCTCGCCCGAGGGCGAGCTGGCGCTGGCGCAACTGGTGGTCCATCTGGGGACGGCGCCGAAATCGAACGCCGTCTACACCGCCTACAAGGCGGCGCGGCGGCTGGCGAAATCGACCGGCAGCCTGATGCCCCCGGCCCATATCCTCAACGCGCCGACAGGCCTGATGAAGGACCTGGGCTACGGCCGGGGATATGAGTACGACCACGATTCGGACGAGGGATTTTCGGGCCAGAACTACTTTCCGGACGGCATGCGGCGCGAGGCGCTCTATCGTCCGACCGACCGGGGATATGAACGCGACATCGCGCGACGGCTGGACAGTTGGGCCAGACTGCGGGAAAGCCGTCGGTCATGAGTGTTGTGACCCTGACCGTCAGCGAGGACGAGGCCGATATCCGCCTCGACCGCTGGTTCCGCCGCCATTATCCCCACCTGACGCAGGGCGCCCTGCAGAAGCTGTGCCGTACCGGCCAGGTACGGGTGGACGGCAAGCGCGCCGAGACCTCGACCCGCCTGGCCCCCGGGCAGGCGGTGCGCGTGCCCCCCATTCCCGACGCCAGCCGCCCGGCACCCCCGCCGCGCAAGGCGCTGGACGAACGCCTGCTGCGCGAGATCCGCGGCATGGTCATCTATACCGACGACCAGGTGATCGTCCTGAACAAGCCCGCCGGCCTGCCGGTGCAGGGCGGGCCGGGCATCACCCACCATGTCGACGCCATGCTGGACGGGCTGAAGACGCACGACGACGATCCGCGCCCCCGGCTGGTGCATCGGATCGACCGCGACACGTCGGGGTTGCTGCTGCTGGCGCGGACGCCCGGCGTGGCGGCGAAGCTGGCCGCCGCGTTCCGGGGCCGCGATGTGAAGAAGACCTACTGGGCGGTCGTCGTCGGACGGCCGTCCCCGGCATCGGGGGTGATCGACCAGCCGTTGGCCCGGCTGGGGGTGGGGCCCGGCGCGCTGACCGTCGTGGCGTCGCGCAAGGACGAGGACGCGGCCCACGCCCTGTCGGAATACGAGGTGCTGGACGCCGCCGGGCGCAAGCTGTCCTGGCTGGGCCTGTCGCCGCTGACCGGCCGCACGCATCAGTTGCGCGTGCATTGCGAGGCCCTGGGGACGCCGATCCTGGGCGATCCGAAATATGGCGGCGATGCCGCCCATCCCGAGGGATTCGTCGACCGGCTGCATCTGCACGCCCGCACGCTCGACCTGCCGCATCCGGCGGGGGGGCGTCTGGTCGTGTCGGCCGAACTGCCGGCCCATATGCGCGAGACGTTCCGGCAACTGGGATTCAGCGCGGGCGCCACCGCGTCGCCCCGGCGGACCTGACAGCAACCGAGGCCCTGGACCAGAGGCCGGCGGCCGTTGGCAGGCCGCCGAAAATTGGCATCATGGAGAGTACGGCATGACACGCACCGGGCGGGGACGGAAATGGCTGCTGCTGTCGGGGGCGGCGCTGGTGGTCGTGGCCGGCGGCGCGGCGCTGGCGGCGCGGGTGCTGGTCGATCCCGAGGCGTTGCGGCAGCAGGCGATCGTGGCGGTGCGGCACCAGACCGGGCGCACCCTGCGGCTGGGCGCGATCGACGTGCGGATCATGCCCTATCCTTCGGTCTCGATCCGCGATTTCGGCCTGTCCGACATGGCGGGCGGCGCGCGGGCCGAAATGCTGACCGCCGCCGGGCTGGACGCGCGCGTGGCGCTGCTGCCGCTGCTGCAT
The DNA here is from genome assembly GCF_014174305.1 of Gluconacetobacter johannae. Lineage (GTDB taxonomy): Bacteria > Pseudomonadota > Alphaproteobacteria > Acetobacterales > Acetobacteraceae > Gluconacetobacter > Gluconacetobacter johannae. The sequence continues at coordinate 49,218 of NZ_JABEQH010000001.1, forward strand.
CATGAAATCCGGCTGGAGGATGTGCGCCTGACCCGTCCGGACCTGCTGGTCGAGCGCACGGCGGACGGGCGCGCCAACTGGCAGATGACGCCCGAACCGGACGACAGGCCGTCGGGGCCGGCCGGGTCGTCGTCCTCCACCCGCTGGCGGGTGCGGATCGGCAGCGTGCGCGTCCAGGACGCGGTGCTGGCCTGGGACGACCGGCAGGGCCATGCCACGGGCAAGGCCGCGCTGGACCATGTCGTGCTTGACGGGCTGACGGGCGGCGCCCCGTCCTTCGACGTGCTGGGCCATCGCGCGGGCGACGGCGGCGCCTCCTTCACCCTGGCGGGGCATGTCGGCGCACTGGCGTCGATACAGGCGGGAGGGCAGGCCGGGGGCGCCTGGCCCGTCCATCTGGCGGCGGCGGCCCTGGCCGACGGCAGGACGACGGGGTCGCTCACCGTGGAGGGCACCCTGGCCGACCCGGCGCGGCTGCGCGGATACGATGTCGCGGTCCAGGCGGCTGTGGGGCGACTGGCCGATCTGGACCGGCTGTTTCCCCATGCCGCCCTGCCGGATATCCGCGATATCGCTCTTGCCGCGCAGGTTGCCGACATGGCGTCGGGCGATGGCCCGTCGGTTCCCGGCCTGCGTATGCTGCGCCTGCGGACGGGGCCGGCCGATGCCCGGCAGCTCGCAGCCGGGTTGCGGCTTGCCCATCTGGCGGTCGATGCCCCGACCCCGGCCGACCATATCGCGGTGCAGGCCGATGGCGCCCTGGGCGAGCGTGCGTTCAAGCTGCACGGCACGCTGGGCACCTTGTCCGAAACGCTGGGTGCGTGGCGCAGCCGCATGGCCACGGGCATGCCGGTCGATATCGTGCTGGATGCGGATGGCGGCACCGCGCAACTGGGCGGCAGCCTCGGCGGTGGGCAGTCCGCCCTGGATATCCACGCCACGGCGGACCATCTGGCGCTGCCGGGCGATCAGGTGCTGGATCGCCTGACGGCCGACGCCCATGTGGCGATGCAGGGCGGCGAGACCGTCCAGATGTCCGGCCTGCGGCTGGATGCCGCCCAACTGGCGCTGTCGGGCGAGGCGCAATGGACGAAGCATGGCGGCACGGGGGGCGTGCCCCTGCTGAGCGGACGCCTGCATGCCGACCGGCTGGATTTCGACGCCCTGCGGGGGGCGCCGCACCCGACGCCGGCGCCCGCCGTGCCCGCCGGGCCGGCCGCACCCGCCCCGCCATCCGACACCATGCCGGCGGCGACGGCGCCGGACGATGCAATCCTGCCGTTCGAGCGCCTGCGCCGACTGGATGCCGATCTGGACCTTTCGGCCGCGCAGGTGCGGCTGGGCGGAGAGAATTATCGCGATGCGCTGGCCCATGTGGTCCTGCAAGGCGGGCGGCTGGTCATCGACCCGTTGCGGGCCGAAGGGACGGATCGTCACCTGAACGGCCGGCTGAGCATCGACGCATCGGGCGATGTGCCCCGCCTGTCCGCCACGCTGGGCTCGCTGGTGCTGCCGGCCGAATGGGCGGCCCCGCGCGTGGGCATTCCCCAGATCCTGCGCGGGCCGGTGCAACTGGTGGGCACGCTGGAGGCGCAGGGACGCACGCGGGGCGGGTTGCGGGCATCCCTGGCCGGGCACCTGGGCCTGTCGCTGGTCAATGGCGCCATCGACGGCGCGGCGCTCGGGCGGCTGGTGGGGCCGGCGGCGGCCGGGGACGGGGCATCGGCCGGGCTGCGCTGCCTGGGGGTCCATATGGCGCTGGGCGGCGGCCGCGCGGCGCTGGATACCATCGGGTTGCAGACCTATCGCCTGTCGGTGACGGGGCATGGCACGGTCGGGCTGGCCGGGCAGGAGCTGGATCTGCACCTGCTGCCGCAATTGCTGATCGGTTCGACGGGGGCGGCGATGCCGGTCGCGGTGGGCGGGACGTTGCAGGCCCCGCACCCGCGACTGGACCCGGCCGGGCCGGGCGGGCGGTTCAGCCTGACCCTCGGTCCGTCCGCCGGCATTGCCGACCCCTGCCCGGCGGCCTTGCAGGCGGCGCGGGAAGGGCAGCCGGGTCCCGCACCCGGTGCGGCACCGAAGGTGCGCGCGCCCAAGGCCCTCGATTTCCTGCGTGGCCTGGGGATTCTGCGATGAGCACAGCGACGGACAACGGCGCGGCGGGCCGTCGCCGGTTCTGGACCGATGCCCAGGCCGTGGTGCTGGAGGATGGATTCGGCGTCCGGCTGGACGGCCGGCCGGTCCGCCTGCCCGGCGGGACGGAACTGCGTGTGGGCAGCCACGCGCTGGCCCGTGCGCTGGCCGACGAATGGCGGCTGGCCGGCGGCGGGAAGGGGGGGCTGTTCACTCCCGCCGACCTGCCCCTGACGCGAATCGCCGGCACGATGCTGGAGCGGATTGCGCCCGACCGGTCGGAAACCGTGAAGACCCTCGCGGGTTATGCAGAAGGCGAGCTGCTCTGCTATCGCGCGCGGTCGCCGTCCCTGCTGGTCGAACGCCAGCGGGCGGAATGGGATCCGTGGCTGGAGTGGCTGCGCGCGCGGCACGGGATTGTCCTGCGCGTGACCGAGGGCGTGATGCCGGTCAGCCAGCCGGCCGAGGCCTTGGCCGCCCTGGGGGCGGTGCTGCAATCGGTTCCGGACGGCGCCCTGGCGGCATTGGGGGTTGCGGTGCCGGCGCTGGGCAGCCTGGTGCTGGGCCTGGCGCTGGCCGAGGGGGCATTGAGCGGCGAACAGGCCGCCGCCTGCGCCACGCTGGACGAGCGGACGCAGATGGAGTTGTGGGGCCACGACGCCCAGCAGGCCGCGCGCCTGGCGGCGCTGGGCCGCGACGTGGAGGAGGCGGCCCAGTTTCTACGGTTGTTGCAGGAGGGCGGAATGACGGGTGCGTGAGGCCCGCGCAGTCATTGATCCGCCACAAATGGCCGGCAGGTTCAGTTTTGCGTTCCGATACGGAGCCGAACACTTCGTTACAGAAGGTCGGTGTAGAGGAATGTCAGGGAGACATCACCGGCTAAGGCAGGAGCACATCATGGCCTCGATCGACTGGCGTCCGATATCCGAAACGTCCGGCTTCGTCGAAACCGGTGTGGCTGCACGCTCGTCGGGGCACCGGCTGCGGCGGCGGGTGGCCCATGTGGTCGCGACCTGCGCGATGGGGGCCTGGGTGCTGCTGGCGGTGGTGCCGGTCGTGGTCGTCATCATGGCGATCGGCTGAGAGGCTGGTTTAAAAGCCGGTATGCCGGCGATCCGACGCGCGTTTCCTGCGCGCTGGTGCTCACGGCCATCAAGGTCGCTCCGCTCCAGTGCTCGGAAACACACGCCGGGCGTGCCGCTTCGCGGCACTCTCGCTCGGCAGACCAACTTCTAAACCAGCCTCCGATCGCCCCGTTCAAGGCGGGGGCCAGGCTCAGGGAACCAGGACGGTAGCGCTGGCCGTGCAGGCGATGCCTTCCTCGCGCCCGGTGAAGCCCAGGCGCTCGGACGTCGTCGCCTTGACCGAGATCCGGTCGATCCCGACCTGCAGCAGGTCGGCCAGGCGCTGGCGCATCGCTTCGGAATGCGGGCCGATCTTGGGCCGTTCGCAGATCAGCGTGACGTCGGCATTGACCAGCATGCCCCCGCGCGCGCGGATGCGTTCGCCGGCATGGACCAGGAAGCGCGCGCTGTCGGCGTCCTTCCATTCATTCTGGCTGGGCGGGAAATGGCGGCCGATGTCGCCTTCGGCCAGCGCGCCGTAGATTGCGTCGCACAGGGCATGGATGCCCACGTCCGCGTCGGAATGACCGGCCAGGCCGCGATCGTGCGGCACGGTGATCCCGCACAGGATCAGCGGACGGTTCTCGGCAAAGGCGTGGACATCGTAGCCGATCCCGGTGCGCGGCAGCAGTGTCGGGCCGATCAGGCGTTCCAGGCGCACGAGATCCTCCTCGTAAGTCAGCTTGATATTGTCTTCCGCCCCGGCGACCAGCGCCACGTCGTGCCCGGCGGCCTCCAGCAGGGCGGCATCGTCGGTCGCATCCGTCGTGGCGGCGCCCCGGTGCAGGTCGCGCAGCAGGGCGAAACGGAATCCCTGGGGCGTCTGGGCACGGTACAGGTCGTCGCGCGGCACGGTGCCGGCGATGACGCCGTGGTGCCCGCGCTTGATGGTGTCGGCGACCGGCACGGCGGGAATGGCGCCGGGGTGCCGCGCCAGGGCCGCGATCACGCCCTGGGTCACTTCGGCCGGGACATAGGGGCGGGCGCCGTCATGGATCAGGACGATATCCGGGCGTTCGGCGGCCGGCAGGCGGTCCAGCGCCTCCAGCCCCGCGCGCACGCTGTCCTGCCGGCTCGCGCCGCCGGGGACGGCGGGCAGGACGTCCAGCCCGGCCAGGGCTTCGGCCAGTGACGCGGCGTCGCCCACCGGTTGAAGCAGGTCGACATGCGGGACAAGGGCGTCCGCCGCGTGGCGGATGATGGGCCGGCCGCCGAGCGTCAGATACTGCTTGGCGACTGGGGATGCCGTCGTGGCGCTGTAACGGCGGCCCGCGCCCGCGGCAAGAAGGATGGCTGCAACACGCATGGCCGGAGGAATGCGGCGCGCGCACCCCGGCGTCAAGCGCCAGAACGCCGCCGGTTTCCCGAATTCTTCATTTTCGAACGGGCCGCGGGGCAGCCATCGCGATTGCGTGACGGCGAAAGACTGTATATTCTGCTTAAATTCTATGCATCTATGCTGGATTTTCGCTCATCCCGGTTCGCCGGGCTCGAAAACCGACGATCCGAAACGGAAGTAATGCCGAGCATGTCGCCAGAGTTGTTGCGTCCTGTCGATCTGGGTGGAGGGGTGGTGCTGCGTACCCCGGTCATCCTCGCCCCGATGTCCGGGGTGACGGACCTGCCGTTCCGCCGCCTGGCGCGCCGGCTGGGCGCGGGCCTGGTGGTGTCGGAAATGATCGCGTCCTGGGCGATGGTCCGCGAAAACCAGGCGACCCTGCGTATGGCCGAGGTTGCCGATGACGGCCCGAACGCGGTGCAGCTGGCGGGGTGCGAGCCCGAGGCGATGGCCCAGGCGGCGCGGATCGCCGTCGATCGGGGCGCCGACATGATCGACATCAATTTCGGCTGCCCGGTGAAGAAGGTGGCCGTGGGCCAGCAGGCCGGGTCCGCCCTGATGCGTGACGAGGTGCTGGCGGGCCGCCTGCTGGAGGCCGTGGTGCGCGCGGTGGACGTGCCCGTCACGCTGAAGATGCGGATGGGGTGGGACCATGCCAGCCTGAACGCCCCCGTCCTGGCCCGCATCGCGCAGGAGACGGGCATCCGCATGATTACCGTCCATGGCCGCACGCGCCAGCAATTCTACAACGGCACGGCGGACTGGGCGTTCGTCCGGCGGGTGAAGGAGGCCGTGTCGCTGCCGGTCATCGTCAACGGCGATATCCTGACGGTGGACGACGCGCGGCGGGCCCTGGCGCTGTCGGGCGCCGACGGGGTGATGATCGGTCGCGGCTGCTACGGCCGGCCATGGTTCCTGGCGCAGGTCGGGCGGGCGCTGACCACCGGGGAGATGGTGCCCGACCCCGACCTGGTGACGGAAAAGGCGATCGTCCTGGAGCATTACAACCTGATGCTGACGCATTTCGGCGTCCATCCGGGGCTGCGCCTGGCCCGCAAGCATATATCCTGGTATTCCGCCGGCCTGCCTGACTCGGCCGGTTTCCGCGCCGCCATCAACCGGGTGGATACGGTCGATGCGGCAATCGGCATGATCGACGCGTTCTATGATCGGCAGATCGCCGCCGGTTCGGTGCGCGAGCGGCGCGGCGCGGCGGCGGGCGGCCAGGAGGCCGCCGTGGCGGCGTGAGCACCATGGTCCTGCATCGCGATGACGACACGCCCGCCCCGGCGTCGCCGGCGGGCACGCCGGACGGGGTGGCGTTGCTGGACGCCCTGCCGATGCCGGTCGTCCTGGTCGGGCCGGGTCATCGCATCCGCTATGTCAACAGCGCGGCCGAACCGTTTTTCGGCGTGTCCAGCCCGCATCTGGTGCAGATGCGCCTGACGGACCTGCTGGCCGGCGATCATCCGGTCTTCCTTCTGGTCGAACAGGTCCTGCGCGACGGCGTGACCATCGCCGAGCATGAGCTGATGCTGGAAGGCCCCCGGCTGCGCCGCACGGGCATCACCGTGCAGGGGACGCTGGTGACGGAGGAGCCGGAATCCGTCCTGCTGACCTTCCACGATTCGTCGGCCGCCCGGACGCTGGACCGGCAACTGACGTTCCGCTCGGCCGCGCGCAGCGTGTCCGGCATGGCGGCGATCCTGGCGCATGAGGTGAAGAACCCGCTGTCCGGCATCCGGGGGGCCGCGCAGTTGCTGGAAAGCTCGGTCGGGGAGAACGATCGGGAACTGGCGGTCCTGATCCGCGACGAGGCCGACCGGATCCGCGATCTGGTCGAACGGATGGAAATATTCAGCGACAAGCCGATCGAACGTCGGCCGGTGAACATCCATCGCGTGCTCGAGCGGGTCCGCCTGCTGGCGCAGCAGGGCTTCGCCGCCAATATCCGCATCGTCGAGGAGTACGATCCCTCGCTGCCGCCGGTCTGGGGCAATCGGGACCAACTGGTCCAGGTGCTGCTGAACCTGCTCAAGAACGCGGCCGAGGCCATCGAATCGGAAGGCGAGGGGGGGACGATCACCCTGGGCACCAGCTATCGCCATGGGGTCCGCCTGGCGGTGCCGGGCATGGAACAGCGGGTGGAACTGCCGCTGGTGGTGTCGGTGCGCGATAGCGGACCGGGTATTCCCGACAGCATCCGCCCCCATCTGTTCGAGCCGTTCCTGACGACCAAGGCCAGCGGCAGCGGCCTGGGGCTGGCCCTGGCGGGCAAGATCATCGGCGACCATGGCGGCGTGATCGAAATCGACAGCCAGCCGGGCCGGACCGAGGTGCTGCTGCACCTGCCGGTGGTGGCCGAGGGAAAAGATACGACCTGAAACCGATCCGGGCCTTCCTATCCCCCGTTCCCGGGCGGGGACCCATCCGCCGGCGCATGCCCCCGTCCCGGCCGTTTCGACGCAAGAGATTGAACCCCGTATGCCCCTGCCGACCGTTCTCGTCGCCGATGACGACCGTTCCATCCGCACCGTCCTGAGCCAGGCGCTGGGACGCGCGGGGTATCAGGTGCGTACCACCGCCAATGCGGCGACCCTGTGGCAGTGGGTGGAGGAAGGCGAGGGCGACCTGGTCATCACCGACGTCGTCATGCCCGACGAGAACGGGCTGGACCTGATCCCGCGGATCAAGCGGGCGCGGCCGGACCTGCGCGTCGTGGTCATGAGCGCGCAATCCACGCTGATGACCGCGGTCAAGGCGACGCAGCGGGGGGCGTTCGAGTACCTGCCCAAGCCCTTCGACCTGAAGGAACTGCTGTCGGTGGTCGAGCGCGCCCTGGCGTCGCCGGCCAGCGCGCTGCCCGAGGCCGCGCAGCCGGACGGGGACGAGCGGATGCCGCTGATCGGGCGGTCCATGGCGATGCAGGATATCTACCGGATCATCGCCCGGCTGACGACGTCCGACCTGACGGTCATGATTAATGGCGAAAGCGGCACCGGCAAGGAACTGGTGGCCCGTGCGCTGCACGATTACGGGCGGCGGCGCGGCGGCCCGTTCGTGGCCGTCAACATGGCCGCGATCCCGCGCGAACTGATCGAGAGCGAACTGTTCGGCCACGAACGCGGGGCCTTCACCGGCGCCACCAGCCGCACCCCCGGCCGGTTCGAGCAGGCGGCCGGCGGCAGCCTGTTCCTGGACGAGATCGGGGACATGCCGCCCGAGGCCCAGACGCGCCTGCTGCGTGTCTTGCAGGAAGGCGAATTCACGACCGTCGGCGGCCGCCAGCCGATCCGCGCGAATGTCCGCATCATCGCCGCCACGCATCGCGACCTGCGCCAGGCGATCCGCGCCGGCACGTTCCGCGAGGATCTGTTCTATCGCCTGAACGTGGTGCCGATCCGCCTGCCGCCCCTGCGCGAACGCACCGAGGACATTCCCCTGCTGGCGCGGCATTTCCTCGACCGCTGCCGCGAGGACGGGCTGCCGGCCAAGCTGCTGTCGGATGGCGCGGCGGAACGCCTGCAGGCCAGCCGCTGGCCGGGCAACGTGCGCGAGCTGGAAAATCTGATGCGCCGGCTGGCGGCGCTGTATCCGCAGGAAACGATCACGGCGGAACTGGTCGATACCGAACTGGCCGAGACCCTGCACGAATCGCCCGGCGAACAGCCCGAATCGCTGGCGCAGGAACCGCTGGCCGACGCGGTGGCCCGCCATATCCGGCATTTCCTGGCCTCGGGCCAGGATGGCATGCCCCTGCACGACATCTATGACCGCGTGATCGCCGAGGTCGAGCGGCCGCTGATCCAGATGACGCTGGCGGCGACCAGGGGCAACCAGATCAAGGCCGCGGCGATGCTGGGCCTGAATCGCAACACGCTACGCAAGAAGATCCGGGATCTGGACATTCCGGTGGTGCGTGGGGTCAGCTAGCGTCCATGAGGGCGAGGAAACTTCTGCCGCGCTGGCGCACCCCTGGCCGGCCGGCCGGGCCGATGCAGAGGCTGGTGGACATGCTGGCGCGCCGCGACGTGGCGATCATGCTGGTGGCGCTGGCGCTGTGCCTGGGGGTCGCGACCTTCGTCGTCCTGTCCGGCGGCATGTCGCTGACGCATTACCCGCGCGTGCAGGCGCTGATTTTCCTGCTGAATTTCCTGGTCCTGCTGCTGCTGGCGCTGGCGCTGGCCGAACGTGTCGGCCGGGTGCTGGCCGAACGGCGCAGGGGCCTGGCCGGGGCACGGCTGCATGTCCGCCTGGTGACGCTGTTCGGCATCGTGGCGGTTGCGCCGACCATCGTGGTGGGCACGTTCGCCGCCGTCTTCTTCCATTACGGCATCCAGATCTGGTTCAGCGACCGGGTGAACACCGCGCTGAACGAGGCGTTGCAGGCCTCGCACGGCTATCTGCAGGAGCATAACGCCAATATCCGGACCGAGGCATTCTCGCTCGCCAACTATCTGGCCGGGGCGCAGAACAGCCTGTCGGCCTCCGGGTCCGACCTGATGCATGACCCCGAGGCGCTGGACCAGATCCTCGATTCCCAGGCGACCCTGCGCGGCCTGGACGAGGCGGTGATCTACGATCCGCTGACGCATACCGTCGTGGCGTCGGGCGGGTTGATGAGCCGCACGGGCAACATGCAGGCGCTGCCGCCGCCGTCGGCGACGATGATGGCGCGCACCAACGAGATCGCGATTCTCGATTCGCCGGACGAAAAGACGGTGCGCGCGGTGATCTCGCTGGGCGACACGCCGGCGCTGATGCTGGTGATTACCCGGCCCGTCGATCCGGTCATCCTGGACCATATGCACAAGACGGACCTGGTGGTGGCCGATTACCAGCGGCTGAACCGCAACCGGTCGAAGATCCAGTTCACCTTCGTGCTGATCTTCGCCCTGGTCGCCGTGCTGGTGCTGTCGGCGGCGGTGCTGGTGGGGCTGGTGCTGGCCAACCAGATCGCCCGGCCGCTGGGCCTGCTGATCCTGGCGTCGGAACGCATCAGCGACGGCGACCTGAAGGTGCGCGTGCCCGAGGGCGAGCGCGATGACGAGGTGTCGAGCCTGTCACGGGCCTTCAACCGCATGACCGACCAGCTTGCCAGCCAGCGGTCCGAACTGATGGTGGCCTACAGCCAGATCAACGAGCGCCGCCGCTTCACCGAGGCCGTGCTGTCGGGGGTTTCGGCCGGCGTCATCGGCCTGGACGCCCAGCAGGTGATCGAACTGCCGAATCGCGCGGCGGGCGTCCTGCTGCAGCAGGACCTGGCGGCGGCCGTCGGGCGGCATCTGGTCGATGTCGTGCCGGAATTCGGCCCGATGCTGGACGAGACCGCCCGCGCCCCCGACCGCGTCTGGACCGGCGAGGTCCAGGTGGGCACGGGCGCGCGGACCTGCACCCTGCTGGTCCGGATCGGGGCCGAGGCGCGGGGCGCCTCGCCCGACGGCTATGTCGTGACGTTCGACGACATCACTGCCTTGCAGGCGGCGCAGCGCAAGGCGGCCTGGGCCGATGTCGCCCGTCGCATCGCGCACGAGATCAAGAACCCCCTGACCCCTATCCAGCTTGCCGCCGAGCGCCTGAAGCGGCGCTTCCTGCGCGAAATCACGTCCGACCCGGAAACCTTCGCCCAGTGCGCGGACACCATCGTGCGCCATGTCGGCGATATCGGGCGGATGGTGGACGAATTTTCCGCCTTCGCGCGGATGCCGCAGCCGATCATCCGCCCCGAGGATCTGTCGCGAATCGTGCGCGAGGCCCTGATCCTGCAACGCGCCGCCCACCCCGAGATCCGCTACGAGACCGAACTGCCGAATCACGGGCCGGTGGTTTCGTGCGACCGGCGCCTGGTCGGCCAGGCCCTGACCAATTTGTTGCAGAATGCGGCCGATGCCATTGCAATGGTTCCAAAAGACAGGGATGCTGCGAACGTTCCCGTCGGCCCGACGGGAACTGTCCGGATTGTCTTGCACGTCGATGGAACGGCTGCCCGCCTCGCGATATCCGACGACGGCGTCGGGTTGCCCGAGGAAGATCGGCAGCGACTGACCGAGCCGTATGTGACCCATAAACCGAAAGGAACCGGCCTGGGTCTCGCGATCGTCAAGAAAATTCTGGAAGATCATGGGGGTAGCATCCGTCTGGACGACCGGCCGGACGGTAGGGGAGCGGTTTCGATCTTGATACTGCCTATAAAGGACGACCATGGGGCATGAAATCCTGATCGTCGATGATGAGCCGGATATCCGGCTGCTTATCGAAGGTATTCTTCGGGACGAAGGCTACGAGACCCGTCTGGCGGGGGATTCGGATGCGGCGATCAGCGCGTTCCGGGCCCGCAGGCCCTCCCTGGTCATACTTGATGTCTGGCTGCAGGGGTCGCGGCTGGACGGGCTGGGCATTCTCCAGGCCATCCAGGGGGAAGAGCCGGCGGTCCCCACGATCATGATTTCGGGCCACGGCACGATCGAGACCGCGGTCGCGGCGTTGCAGCACGGCGCCTATGATTTCATCGAAAAGCCGTTCCAGTCCGACCGGCTGCTGCTGGTGGTGCGGCGCGCGCTGGAGGCGTCGCGCCTGGCGCGGGAAAACGCCGAGCTGCGCCTGCGCGCCGGGCCCGAGGCAATGCTGTTCGGCGACAGTTCGGTGATCGCGGGGGTACGCAGCCAGATCGAGCGTGTGGCGCCCAGCGGGTCGCGCGTGCTGATCTCGGGCGCGGCCGGGGCGGGCAAGGAGGTCGCGAGCCGCATGATCCATGCCCGCTCGCGCCGGGCCGAAGGGCCGTTCATCGCGCTGAACTGCGCCACCCTGGCCCCGGGCCGGTTCGAGGAGGAATTGTTCGGGATCGAGGGCGCGGCCGACGGCGCGGGCCGGCGGACCGGCGTGCTGGAGCGCGCGCACGGCGGCACCCTGCTGCTGGACGAGGTCTCGGACATGCCGATCGAGACCCAGGGCAAGATCGTGCGCGCATTGCAGGACCAGAGCTTCGAGCGGGTGGGCGGGTCGTCGCGGGTGAAGGTCGATGTCCGCGTGCTGGCCGCGACGAATCGGGATTTGCAGGAGGCCATCGCCGCCGGCCGCTTCCGCGAGGATCTGTATTATCGCCTGGCGGTGGTGCCGCTGCGCGTTCCCAGCCTGCGGGAACGGCGCGAGGACATCCCGGGCCTGGCGCGCCTGTTCCTGCATCGCGCGGCGGAAAACGCCGGCCTGCCGTTGCGCGAACTGTCGGGCGACGCCATCGCTGCGTTGCAGAGCTACGACTGGCCGGGCAACGCGCGTGAACTGCGTAACCTGATGGAACGGCTGCTGATTATGATGCCGGGCAACGGGTCCGATCCGATCCGGGCCGAGATGCTGCCGCCGTCGGTCGGCCAGGGTGCGCCGGCCTTGCTGAAATTTGATCCGGCCGCCGACGTCATGGGCCTGCCGCTGCGCGAGGCGCGGGATCTGTTCGAAACCCAGTACCTTCAGGCCCAATTGCTGCGTTTCGGGGGAAATATCAGCCGGACGGCGGGGTTTGTCGGGATGGAGCGCAGCGCCCTGCACCGCAAGCTCAAACAGCTTGGCGTGACGTCCGAGGAGCGGGGCGGTGGATGAGGTTTTGCCCCGGGCCTAAGGGCCTGCTAGATAGTGCCCATCAAATACGCACGGCCTGGAACGGGGTGAGCCTTGCGGCGCCCGAACCCGCCCACAGAAAAAAGTAAGGCCCCACCGTGGCAAAAGAACCAACGCAGAATGTTCAGGACGTCTTCCTCAACCACGTCCGACGGTCGAAGACCCCGGTCACCGTGTTTCTGGTGAACGGTGTGAAGCTTCAGGGTATCATCACCTGGTTCGATAATTTCTCGGTGCTGCTGCGCCGCGACGGCCATACGCAGCTTGTCTACAAGCACGCGATCAGCACCGTGATGCCCGCGACCCCGGTGGTCCTGTTCGAACCGTCGCGCGGCGAGGAAGCGGCGGTGGATGCGGCGGAAAAAGACATGGCGGGTGACACCGATATCCTCTGAGACGCGCATGGAGCAGTCCGCGACGCGGGCGGCGGTCATCCTGCCGTGGGAGCGGCCTGACCGCCAGGACGAAGTCCGTGCCGCCGAAGCCCGGCTGGAAGAGGCGGTGGGCCTTGCCGCGTCGATCGGCCTGGTCATCGTCCGCAAGGCGATCCTGCTGTTGCGCGCACGTCGCCCGGCCACGCTGCTGGGCAGCGGCCAGGTCGACTCGCTGCGTGCGGCGGTCCAGGAGGACCGTGTCGCCGTCGTCATCATCGATTCGCGCCTGACGCCGGTGCAGCAGCGCAACCTGGAACGGGCGCTGGGCTGCAAGGTCATCGACCGGACGGCCCTGATCCTGGATATTTTCGGCGAGCGCGCGGCGACGAAGGAAGGCACGCTTCAGGTCGAACTGGCGCATCTGGAATATCAGCGCAGCCGCCTGGTCCGGACCTGGACGCATCTGGAACGCCAGCGCGGCGGATTCGGCTTCCTCGGCGGCCCCGGCGAAACGCAGATCGAGGCCGATCGCCGCATGATCGGCGACCGCATCGTGCGCCTGAAGCGCGAACTGGAGCAGGTGCGGCGCACCCGGGGGCTGCATCGCGCGGCCCGGCGGCGGGTGCCGTTTCCGGTGGTGGCCCTGGTGGGCTATACCAATGCCGGAAAATCCACCCTGTTCAACGCCCTGACCGGGGCCGCCGTCTTTGCCCAGGACCAGTTGTTCGCCACGCTCGACCCGACGATGCGCGGCATCCGCCTGCCGTCGGGGCGGCGGATCATCCTGTCCGACACCGTGGGATTCATCAGCGACCTGCCGACCGAGCTGGTCGCCGCCTTCCGCGCGACGCTCGAGGAAGTGGCCGAGGCCGACATCATCCTGCATGTCCGCGACATCTCGCATCCCGACAGCACGGCGCAGCGCACCGATGTCGAGGACGTCCTGGAAGGCATGGCCCGCAGCGGCACGCTGGAGGAGGACTGGCGGTCGCGGGTGATCGAGGTCCAGAACAAGGCCGACCTGATCGGCGGTCGCGAGGCCGTGCATGCGCGCAAGGGCAGCGTGGTCATTTCCGCCATCACCGGCGAGGGCCTGCCCGAGCTGCTGTCGGCGATCGACGCCCGCCTCACCGAAGCCATGGAAACGGTGCATTATACGCTGCCGGTGGGCGAGGGGGCGTTGCTGGCGTGGCTCTATGCCCATGGCGAGATCACCGAGCGCCGGGACGGCGAGACCGAGATCGAGGTGACCGCCCGGCTGCTGCCGGCCGACCGGGCGCGCTTCGATCTTCAGACTGCGGAGCGCGGCAGGTAGGGCAGCCCGCGCGTGACAGCCGGCGGAGAATGACGATGACGGTCCCTGTTTCGGTCAATGGCATGCGCGCCGTGCTGGAGGTCATGCGTGGCGCGGCGTCCCGGCAGATCATGCCGCGCTTCCGGCGGCTCGATTCGACAAGCATCCGCTGCAAGAGCAGCCCGCTGGACGTCGTGACCGAGGCCGACGAGGCTGCCGAGCGCGAGATCGCCGCTGCCCTGCGTCACCTGTCGCCCGGCGCCGTGGTGATCGGCGAGGAGGCCGCATGCGCCCGGCCCGACCTGCTGGATGCGCTGGGCGACGCCGAACTGGCCTATGTGATCGATCCGATCGACGGCACTGCCAATTATGCCGCCGGCGTGCCCCTGTTCGGGGTGATGGTGTCGGCGGTGATCCGGGGCGAGGTCGCGGGCGCCGCGATCCTCGATCCGGTCTGCGATGTGGCGGCCCTGGCCGTGCGGGGCGAGGGGGCCTGGATGGTGGGCCCCGACGGGAGCGAACGCGCCCTGTCCGTGGCGTCCCCCGTGGCGGCCGAGGCGATGTGCGGCAATGCGTCGTGGCGGTATCTGAACCCCGCGATTCGCGACACCGTGGCGCACAATCTGCCCCGGGTGATGGGGTCGTGGGATTTTCGCTGCGCCGCGCATGAATATCTGATGGTCGCGGACGCCAAGTGCCATTTCCTGCTGTTCAACCGAACCCTGCCCTGGGACCATCTGGCCGGGTGGCTGATCCATCGCGAGGCCGGGGGCTATTGCGCGCATTTCGACGGCTCGCCCTATCGTGTGACCGACCGGGAAGGCGGGCTGCTCTATGCCCCGGATCGCGCCAGTTGGCAGGATCTGTACGACCTGCTGATGGAGCGGCCCTCCGGCCGATGATTTTCCCCCTGGGCGGGGCAACCAATCCCCCTGGCGGGCGTCAGGATTTCCAAGGTCGGGCCTTGCCCGAACCCACCGGGGCCTGAGGCCCCGGACCCCGATCATGGATAACGAATTGGTTTCCAGGGGCCGGTGGCCCTTGGCGGGTTTCAGGGCAGCGCCCTGAGGGGGCCGAGCCATGCGTCTGATGATGACGATGCCGGGTTCTGTTTTCTGCCTGGCGCTTGCGCTGCTGTCGTCCCCGGCCGGCGCCCAGGGGTCGGGCACGGAACCCTCGGGCAGTGGGACCGCGCCGCCCGATGCCCCCCATGCGACCGGCACCGACACGCTGGAACGCACATTGCCGCCCTCGCGACGCCAGGCCCAACCCGCGCCGATGCCGCACCGGCCAGAGCAGCCGCCACACCGGAAGCCGGTGGAACCGACGGTTTGCCCCGACGCGCGGAAGGACCGGTCGGGGCACTGCTCCGGCAACCTTCCGCCATCGCCGGCCCCGTCGCGGGACGGGCCATGACGCCGCGCGCCAACTGGAAGGGCCTGCTGCGGGTCGGCGAACTGGTCTGCCCGGTGGCGCTCTATACCGCCGTCTCGGAATCCGAGCGTATTGCCCTGCATATCCTCAACCGCGCCACCGGCCATCGCGTGCGGCGGCGCTTCGTGGACGAGGAGACCGGCCAGCCGGTCGCGCCGGACGATCAGGTGAAAGGGTACGAAACCGGCCCCGGCGAGCATGTGATGCTCGAACCCGACGAGATCGCCGCCGCCGTGCCCGACAGCGACAGGACGCTCGCGGTGTCGGCGTTCGTCGCGTGCCGCGAGATCGACGACATCTATCTCGACCGGTCCTATTATCTCGCCGCCGGGACGTCGGACGAGGAAGGCGCCTATCCGCTGATCCGCGATGCGTTGCGGGACATGAAAATGGCGGCGCTGGCGCAAAGCGTGCTGTTTCGCCGCGTCCGGACGCTGCTGATCCGCCCCTGCAAGGCGGGGCTGATCGCCTCGACCCTGCATTTCGACTACGAAATCCGTTCGGTGGACGAGGCGTTCCAGGACATCCCGGCGGAGGGGTTGAAGGGCGAGATGATCGACCTCGCCCGGCATATCATCCACACCCGGATGGGTCATTTCGATCCGGCGGCGTTCGAGGACCGCTATGAAGGCGCGCTGGCCGCGCTGGTCCGGGCCAAGAGCGAAGGGCGCAAGATCGAGGCCCCGGCCCGGCCGGCGCGCGGCGCGGTTGTCGATCTGATGGCGGCCCTGCGGGCCAGCGCGGGCCAGAAGCGGCCGGCGACCCGCCCACCCGGCGGCCGGGCGGGCCCGCGCCGGAAGGCCGGTTGAGCCCGATGGCGACGCTCCAGACCTATCGCAAGAAGCGCGATTTCCGCATCACGGCCGAGCCCAGGGGGGCGGCCGCGGCGGCGGCGGGCCATCTCTTTGTCGTGCAGAAGCACGCGGCGCGACGCCTGCATTACGATTTCCGCCTGGAAGTGGATGGCGTGCTCAAAAGCTGGGCCGTGACGAAAGGCCCAAGCCTGGTCCCCGGCGAGAAACGCCTTGCCGTGCATGTCGAGGACCATCCCCTGGAGTACGGCGATTTCGAAGGGACGATTCCAAAGGGACAGTACGGCGGCGGCACGGTCGAATTGTGGGATCGCGGCATCTGGACCCCGCTGCATGACGTGGCCGCCGGCCTGGCGAAAGGGCATCTCGATTTCGAATTGCAGGGCGAAAAACTGCACGGGCGATGGCATCTGGTCCGAATGGCGGCCAGGGGGCGCGAGAAGCGGGACAACTGGCTGCTCATCAAGGGAGATGACGCGGCCGCCCGCACCGAGGCCGACCCTGACATTCTCGACGAACGGCCGGACTCGGTGAAGACCGGTCGGTCCCTCGACGATATCGCGGCGGGGCGTCCCCCGGTCCCCCGGCGAAGCACGCCTGCCGGACCCGACCGGATCAAGGGCGCCGTCCCCGCGCCGATGCCGGCCTTCGTCGAACCGGAACTGGCGACCCTGGCGCCCCGGCCGCCGGGTGGCCGGCGCTGGATCCATGAAATCAAGTTCGACGGCTATCGTCTGCTGGCGCGGGTCGCGGAGGGGCAGGTCCGGTTGCTGACCCGCGGCGGCCTGGACTGGACGGCGCGATTCGGCCCCCAGGTCATCGACAGGCTGTCGGCCCTGCCGCTGGATGACGCGCTGATCGACGGCGAGATGGTGGTGGAGAGTGCGAACGGCGTCTCCGATTTTTCCGCCCTGCAGGCGGATCTTTCCTCCGGGCGGACGGACCGGTTCGTCTTCTATGTGTTCGATCTGCTGCATTGGAACGGGCAGGATCTGCGGGGCGCGCCGCTGACGGCGCGCAAGGAGATCCTGCGGACTCTCGTCCCGGCGCAGGACGGCCCGCTACGCTTCAGCGACCAGTTCGACCAGGCGGGCGACCTGGTGTTCCATCATGCCTGCCGGCTGAGCCTGGAAGGGGTCGTCTCGAAGCTGCGGGATGCGCCGTATCGGTCGGGCCGGGGCAGGGAATGGGTCAAGTCGAAATGCTCCGCCCGGCAGGAATTCGTGATCGGCGGCTATGTGCCTTCCACGGTTTCGAAGACGGCGATCGGCTCGCTCGTGCTTGGGGTCTATGATGGGGATGGCCTGTGCCATGTCGGGCGCGTCGGCACCGGTTTCAGCGCCGCGCTGGCGCGGGAGCTGTTCCGCCGGCTGGACCCGATGGGGGTGGGCGCCAGCCCGTTCGCCGGCGCGTTGACGGCCGACGAGGCGCGGGGCGTACGGTATGTGCGCCCCGAACTGGTGGCCGAAATCGAATTCCGGGCATGGACGGCGGACGGACATCTGCGCCATGCGTCCTTCCGTGGCCTGCGCGACGACAAGCCGGCCACCCAGATCGTCCGGGAGGTCGAAACACCCCAGGCCGCCCCCACGCCGCCGCAGCGCCGTATCGTGACCCTGACCCATCCCGACCGGCTGTACTGGCCGGACGCAGGGGTCACCAAGGAAGGGCTGGCCGATTATTACGCCGATGTCTGGCGCTACATCGCGCCCTTCATCGTCGATCGTCCCCTGGCGCTGCTGCGCTGTCCCGACGGCATGACGGGCCAGCACTTCTTTCAGAAGAATTTCTGGAAAGGAGCCGGCCCCGGCGTGGTGGCGCTGGACGACCCCGCCGCGGAGGGCGGAAAGCTGATCGGCATTCGTGATTTCGAGGGATTGATGGGCCTGGTGCAGGCCGCGACGCTGGAGATTCATCCCTGGGGAGCGTCGTGCCGGGACTGGGAGCGGCCGGACATGATCGTGATGGATCTGGACCCCGGCGAGGGCGTGCCCTGGACCGCCGTGATCGACGCGGCGCACGAGGTGCGGCAGCGGCTGGAGGCCGCCGGCCTGTCGGCCTTCGTCAAGCTTTCGGGCGGCAAGGGCCTGCATGTCGCAAGTCCCCTGGTGCCCGGCGCGGACTGGCGCGCGGTCAAGGCCTTCACCCAGGGGCTGGCGCGGGCCATGGCGTCCGACAGTCCCGACTGCTACGTGGCGACCATCACCAAGGCCCGGCGGCAGGGGCGGATTCTGGTCGATTACCTGCGTAACCAGCGGGGCGCGACGGCCGTCGCACCCTATTCGACCCGCGCGCGGCCGGGCGCGCCGGTGTCCATGCCGCTGGCGTGGGATGAACTGGGCCCGGAGGTCGGGCCGGCGCATTTCACCCTCGCCACGGCCCCCGCGCGGCTGGCCGCCCTCGATGCCGATCCGTGGGAGGGATTCCGCAAGGCCGCCCGGCCGCTGGAGGTCGCGCCGCATGACGTCGCATAGAGGCGCGTTCTACCGCCGCCGCCCCGATTCGGCTTCCAGGCTGGCTTTCAGCGCGTCCATGATGTTGACCACCCGGCCCGGGGCCGGGCCTGCCGCCCGTGGTTTGCGCGGCCGCTGGCGGGTTTTCTTCCGGGCTTCGATGATATCCAGCAGGTGGTCCTGCACCGGGTCGGTGACCATCTTCGGGGTCCAGGGGGCCTTCTGCCGGTCGATCAGTTCCTTCAGCAGCTTCATTTCCGGATCGTGCCGCCCCTCGGCGTCGCCCTCGGTGAAATAATCGGCGGCGTCGCGGACCTCGCCGCCGAAATGCAGCGTCCACAGCACGATTCCCTTGCCCCGGGCTTCCAGCAGCACCGCCCGTTCCCGGCGATACATGACCAGGCGCGAAATCCCGACCGTGCCGGTGGCCACAAGGGCGGCCTGGATGACCCTGTATGCTTCTTCCCCGATCTCGTCGTCGGGCATCAGGAAATGGGGGGTATCGTACCAGACCCAGCCGATGCTGTCGGCCGGCACGAAGGTTTCGATGTCGATGGTGTGCGTGCTGTCCAGCGCGACGGCGTCCAGCTCGTCGTCCTCCAGCATCACATAGCCGTCCTCGCCCCGGGGATAGCCCATGACCTGCGCGTCATCCGCGACGGGGGCGCCGGTCTGGGCATCGACATACTGGCTTCGCAGCCGATGTCCGGTCTTCCGGTTGATGGTGTGAAAGCGAACCTTCCCGCTTTCCGTCGTCGCGGGCGTCATGGCCACCGGGCAGGTGACCAGCGACAGCTTCAGATAGCCTTTCCAGAAGGGGCGTTGTGCCATCGCCTGGGGCCCTCGCCTTGGGGAAGGGGCGGACTTGCGTCGTCAGGAAACGTGCGCGTGACCCCACGGTTGCCGGACCAGGCTGGGGGCATCGTGTCAGGGGATCTGGCGCTCGCGGCGCTTGACCGCCTGCCAGCCGGCCTCCATCTCGGCCAGCGTCGCGTCCGGCAGGGTGCGGCCCTGGGTGGCCAGGTCCTGCTCGACGGCGGTGAAGCGGCGGGTGAATTTGGCGTTGGCCTGGCGCAGGCAGTCTTCGGGGTCGAGGTCCAGCTTGCGCGCCAGCGTCGCCAGGGTGAACAGCACGTCGCCCAGCTCATCGGCGATGCGCGCCCGGTCGCCGGAGCCGAGTTCGGCTTTCAGCTCCGCGATTTCCTCATCCACCTTGTCGGCGACCTCCGTCGCCGTGGCCCAGTCGAACCCGACCCGTGCGGCCCGGGCCGACAGCTTGCGGGCACGCAGCAGCGCCGGCAGGCCTAGGGGAATGCCGGCCAGCGTGCCGTTTTCCTGCCGGGTCAGCCGCTCCTCCGCCTTGCCGTCCTCCCACTGGCCGGGACGCAGGGGGGCGGCGCCGAACACATGCGGGTGGCGGCGGATCATCTTGTCGCCGATCATCGTGGCCACGGTCGCGAAATCGAACCAGCCCGCTTCCTCGGCCATGCGCGCGTGATAAGCGACCTGCAGCAGCAGATCGCCCAGCTCGTCGGGCAGGGCGGCCCAGTCCTGGCGCGCGATGGTGTCGGCGACCTCGTAGGCTTCCTCGATCGCGTAGGGGGCGATCGAGGCGAAATCCTGCTCCTGGTCCCAGGGGCAGCCGTCCTTCGGGTCGCGCAGGCGGGCCATGATTTCGATCAGACGCTGAATCGCCTGGGCGGCATCGGACATCGCGGGGGGCTCCGGTCTGGAAGAAGGGAGCCGGCAGGGTAGGGCGAACCGGCCGTCCTGTCATGGCGTTCATCCATGCCTTGGTTCCGCGCAGCCCACGGGATTATAGTCCGCCGCGATCCCGCACGGCGGGTCATGCGAGGCGGACGGACCCATGGACGGACAGGCGACGGTTTTCATTGACGGCGAGGCCGGGACGACGGGCCTGGGGATTCGCGAGCGCCTGCGCGGCCTGCCGGTGACGGTCCGATCCATCGCCGCCGAACATCGCAAGGACCCGTCGGCCCGCCGCGACATGATGGAATCGGTCGATATCGTGGTGCTGTGCCTGCCGGACGCCGCCTCGCGCGACGCGGCCGGCATGGTTGAGTCCATCGCGCGGGCCGGCGGGCGGGCGCCCCGGATCCTGGACGCCAGCACGGCCTTTCGCGTGGACCCGGACTGGGTCTACGGCTTTCCCGAAATGGGGCAGGGACAGGCGGACGCCATCCGGACGTCGCGCCGGGTGTCCAACCCCGGGTGCTATCCGACCGGGGCCATCGGGTTGCTGCGGCCGCTGGTCCTGGCGGGGATGATGTCCCCCGACCATCCGGTCACCATCAACGCCGTCAGCGGTTATAGCGGCGGCGGCCGCACGATGATCGAGGCGCACGAACGCGACGGCGGCCCGGCCTTCGACCTGTACGGGCTGACCCTGGAACACAAGCATGTCCCGGAGATCACGCGCTATTCCGGCCTGTCGCGGGTCCCGGTGTTCGTGCCGTCGGTGGGGCATTTCCCGCAGGGGATGATCGTGTCGATCCCGCTGCATCTGGACATGCTGGCCGGCCCGGTGACCGGGGCCGACCTGCGGGCGGTTCTGGCGGCGTTCTATGCCGAATCCGATCTGGTCAGCGTCGAGGACGCCGGGCCGGGCCTGATCGCCGATACATTGGCGGGGACCGACCGGATGGAACTGCGCGTGCATGCCAATGACGCCCGGCGCCAGGCCGTGCTGACCGCGCGCCTGGACAATCTGGGCAAGGGCGCGTCGGGGGCGGCGATCCAGAATATCGCCCTGATGCTGGGTCTGGCGCCGTCGGCCCGGCCGGCCTAGCGGTCGATTGCCAGTTCGCCCCGTTTGCTGATAAGCAGGGCGCCAGGCGAGAGTGACGGAACGGTAGACGTAGTCGGCTCAAAATCGACCGCCGCAAGGCATAGGGGTTCGAGTCCCCTCTCTCGTACCATCAATTCCGGACAGGATGATGCTTTCTCTTTCCCCCGATGCGATCACCAAGCCCGGCGTACGGCCGGGCAATCCCTGCTTTTCCTCCGGCCCCTGCGCCAAGCGTCCGGGCTGGTCGCTGGATGCGCTGTCGGGGGCGCTGCTGGGCCGGTCCCATCGCGCGCCCGACGGGCGGGCGCGGCTGAACGAGGTCATCACCCGGTCCCGCGCCATCCTGGGCATGCCCGAAGGCTGGCGGCTGGGCATCGTTCCCGGCTCGGACACCGGGGCGGTCGAAATGGTGCTGTGGTCGCTGATCGGCGAACGGCCGGTCGACGTGCTGGCGTTCGAGAGCTTTTCCGCGACCTGGGCCGACGACATCATGGCGCAGTTGCGCCCCCCCGCCGCGCGGGTGCTGGCGGCCGAGTACGGCAGCCTGCCCGACCTGGGGCAGGTGGACTGGTCGCATGACGTGGTGCTGGCCTGGAACGGCACGACCTCGGGCGTATGCATTCCCGATGGATCGGCCATTCCGGCGGACCGCGAGGGCCTGGTGATCTGCGACGCGACCTCGGCCGCCTTCGCGATGGACCTGCCGTGGGAGAAGCTGGATATCGTCACCTGGTCCTGGCAGAAGGTCCTGGGGGGCGAGGCCGCGCACGGCATGCTGGCCCTGTCGCCCCGCGCCGTGCGCCGGCTGGAGGAAACGCCGCCGCCGCGCGCCCTGCCCAAGGTCTTCCGCCTGACCTCGAAGGGCAAGCTGATCGAAGGCATCTTTCGGGGCGACACCATCAACACGCCCTCGATGCTGTGCGTCGAGGACGCGCTGGACGGGCTGCGCTGGGCCGAGGGCATCGGCGGCCTGCCGGCGCTGATCGGCCGCAGCAAGGCCAATCTGGCGGTTGTGGCGGACTGGGTCGCGCAGTCGGACTGGGCGGCGTTCCTGGCGCAGAACGCGGCCGAACGGTCCAGCACGTCGATCTGCCTGACCATCGTCGCCCCCTGGTTCCGCGCGCTGGACGCCGGCGCGCAGGCGAAGGCGGCCAAGCGGATCGTCGCCCTGCTGGAGGCCGAGGGCGTGGCGCTGGATATCGGCAGCTATCGCGACGCGCCCGCCGGCTTGCGCCTGTGGGGCGGCGCCACGGTCGAGACGGCCGATCTGCGGGCGCTGCTGCCGTGGCTGGACTGGGCCGAGGCGCAGGTCCGCGCCGAATACGCATAGGGGCCGGCCGCTCGGGCCGGGACGATCCACCTGCGGAGATGACGGATCGCCGCGACGATGGTATAGGCGCGCGCATGACGGACGATCCGCCTCCCAACCCCGCCCTGCTGCCGGCAGGTTTTGTCGACCTGCTGCCTCCGGACGCCGAGGCCGAGGCCGCCGGCATGGAGGCCCTGATGCGGGTTTTTGCCGCCCACGGCTACAGCCGGGTCAAGCCGCCCCTGCTGGAATTCGAGGACACGCTGCTGTCCGGCTCCGGCGCGGCGGTGGCCGAGCAGGCGTTCCGCCTGATGGACCCCGACACGCGGCGGATGATGGCGCTGCGCCCCGACATCACCCCGCAGATCGCACGGATCGCGGCCACGCGCCTGGCCGAGGCGCCGCGCCCGCTGCGCCTGTCCTATGCTGGGCTGTGCGTGCTGGCCAGCGGCGGGGCGCGGGAGAGCGATCGGCAGATCTCGCAGGCCGGCATCGAGCTGATCGGCCCGGATTCGCCTGAAGCCGATGCCGAAATCGTCGCGCTGGGGGCCGAAGGGCTGGCGGCGCTGGGCGTGCCGGGCGTGTCGTTCGACCTGACGATGCCGCCCCTGGCGCCGGCGCTGATGGCGGAAATCGACTATGCGCCCGACGAACGGCTGGCGCTGATGCGCGCGCTGGACCGCAAGGACGCGGCGGCGGTGGCGCGTCTGGCCGGCGGCCTGGCCCCGGTGCTGACCGAACTGCTGCATGCCGCGGGGCCGGCCGACCGTGCCCTGGCGGTGCTGGCGGGGCTGGACCTGCCGCCGTCGGTCCGGCTGCTCAGCGACCGGCTGGCGGCGACCGTGGCGGCGATTGCGGCGCGGGTGCCCGATATCCGCCTGACGGTCGATCCGATCGAATTCCGGGGCTGGCAGTACCATACGGGCGTGTGCGTCACCGTCTATGCCCGGGGACAGCATCAGGAACTGGGCCGGGGCGGACGCTACCGGTCGAACGATGACGAACCCGCCTGCGGCCTGACCCTGCGGCCCGAGGCGCTGCTGCGCGCGGCGCCGGTCCGGGCAGGGCGGACCCGCGTGTTCCTGCCGGTGAATGCCGCCCCCGAACTGGGCCGCCGCCTGCGCGAGGACGGGTACGCCACCGTGGACGCGCTGGGCGCCGTGGCCGACCCGGCGGCCGAGGCGCGGCGCCTGGGATGCGCGATGCTGGCCCGTGGGGACGGAATCGTGGCGCTCGACTGACGCGCCTGATAAGTCAGGCGGCACAAGGGGGGCTGGTCCCGCCCGGTTCTTTATCCAGTTTACCCGGCGGCCACGATGCACGGCCCGGACGGGCAGCATTTCAAGGAGCACATCATGTCCAACGTCACCGTGATCGGCGCCCAGTGGGGTGACGAGGGGAAGGGCAAGATCGTCGACTGGCTGGCCAGTCGCGCCGACATCGTCGTGCGGTTCCAGGGCGGGCACAATGCCGGCCATACCCTGGTCGTGGGCGACCAGACCTACAAGCTGTCGCTGCTGCCGTCGGGCCTGGTGCGGGGCAAGATGGGCGTGATCGGCAACGGCGTCGTGGTGGACCCCGAGGCCCTGCTGGCCGAAATCGACCGCGTCACCGCGCAAGGGCTGGAGGTCACGCCCCGCACGCTGCGTATCGCCGAGAACGTGCCGCTGATCCTGCCGGTGCATGGCGCCATCGACCGCGCGCGCGAGGCTGCGCGCGGCGACCGCAAGATCGGCACGACCGGACGCGGCATCGGCCCGGCTTACGAGGACAAGGTGGCCCGCCGCGCCATTCGCCTGTGCGACCTGGCCGAGCCCGAGACGCTGGACTGGAAGCTGGACGAACTGCTGCTGCACCACAACACGCTGCTGGCGGGCCTGGGGTCGGAAACCTTCACCAAGGACGCCCTGCTGGCGCATCTGAACGCGCTGGCGCCGCGCGTGCTGCCCTTCATGGACACGGTGTGGGAATTGCTGGACGACAGCAGCCGGGCCGGCCGCAAGATCCTGTTCGAGGGCGCGCAGGCGGTGATGCTGGATGTCGATCACGGCACCTATCCGTTCGTCACCAGTTCCAACACCATCGCCGCCAATGCCGCGACGGGCAGCGGGGTCGGGCCGGGGACGGTCGGCTTCGTGCTGGGGATCGCCAAGGCCTATTCCACCCGGGTGGGCGAGGGGCCGTTCCCCAGCGAACTGCATGACGAGATGGGCCGTACCCTGGGCGAGCGCGGCCATGAATTCGGCACCGTCACGGGCCGTCCGCGCCGCTGCGGCTGGTTCGACGCCATGCTGGTGCGCCGCGCGGTGCGCGTGGGCGGCGTCAACGGCCTGGCGCTGACCAAGCTGGACGTGCTGGACGGGATTCCGGAACTGCGGATCTGCACGGGATACGAACTGGACGGCGAGGAAATCCGCCATTTCCCCTCGGCGCCGGCGGCACAGGCGCGGGTGAAGCCGGTCTATGAGACGCTGGAAGGCTGGAGCGGCACGACCTATGGCGCCCGGTCGTGGGCCGACCTGCCGGCCCAGGCGATCAAATACGTCCGCCGGATCGAAGAACTGGTCGAAGCCCCGGTGACCCTGCTGTCCACCAGCCCGGAACGTGACGACACCATCCTGATGCGCGACCCGTTCGAGAACTGAAATCACGCGGCCGGGCAGGGGCAAAAGCCCCCGCCCGGAGATTATCCGGCTTGGTGGGCCTGGCGATGGGCCTCGACTTCCGCCTTCATCGCGGCCTGGACCTTCTCGAACGCCCGGACCTCGATCTGGCGCACCCGCTCGCGCGAGATGTTGTAGGTGTGGGACAAATCTTCCAGCGTCGCCGGTTCGTCCTTCAGCCGGCGTTCGGTCAGGATATGGCGCTCGCGGTCGTTGAGCGTCTTCAGCGCGTTGTCCAGCAGTGCCTTGCGGCCGCTGAATTCCTCGCTGTCGGCCAGGGTCTGTTCCTGGTTGTCGTGCTCGTCCACCAGCCAGTCCTGCCACTCGCCTTCGCTGTCGGCGCGCAAGGGGGCGTTCAGGCTGTGATCCGGCGCCGAGAGGCGACGGTTCATGTTGATGACGTCCTGCTCGGGCACGCCCAGGGACTGGGCGATCTTGTTCACCTGTTCGGGCTGCAGGTCGCCGTCGTCGATGGCCTGCATCTGCCCTTTCAGGCGACGCAAATTGAAGAACAGCTTCTTCTGGGCGGCGGTCGTGCCCATCTTCACCAGCGACCAGCTATGCAGGATATATTCCTGGATAGCCGCGCGGATCCACCACATCGCATAGGTCGCCAGCCGGAAGCCACGATCGGGGTCGAAGCGGCGGACCGCCTGCATCATCCCGATATTGCCTTCGCTTATCAGTTCGCCCAGCGGCAGGCCGTACCCGCGATAGCCCATGGCAATCTTGGCGACCAGGCGCAGATGGGAGGTGACGAGCGTGTGCGCGGCCTTGGTGTCGCCCTTGTCCTTCCAGCTGCGGGACAGGCGCTGCTCCTCCTCGGGGGAGAGCATGGGGAATTTGCGGATGTCCTGAAGGTACCTTGACAGGTTGGTTTCAGGACCAACATTGAGAATGGAAGAGGCCATGGGATCGGACTCCTTTTCCGGGGGTGCCATTTCGGCCCGAGGGATGTCCTACGGCACATCCATCAGAGGGTTTCATGGTCCCACCCGATTGGCGCGTGGATGGACTTCACGTCCCCGTGAGGCACCCCCATCATGGGCCGTATCCTCACGAGACGTCCATTCCGGCGGTCGCGTCACCCGCCGGACAACTGCCAAATCTAATGACGGGTCGGTTTACCGTCAAGCGAACTCCCCCCAAACTGCCTTAAAACTAAGCAATCTTTGCCATGAGCGTCTGGAAATCCTCCGGTGGCGGGGTCTCGAACAGCATCGACTCACCGGTGCCGGGATGGACGAAACCCAGTCGCGCGGCATGCAGGGCCTGGCGCGGAAAATCCAGCGCGGCACGGCGCGCGTCGTCGGGCAGGCCGCGCGCGGCAGCCGGAATCCGCCGCAGATAGACCGGGTCGCCGATCAGCGGATGTCCGTCCGTCGAGAAATGCACGCGGATCTGGTGCGTGCGCCCGGTGGCCAGGCGGCATTCGACATAGCTGACCGCGCCATGGAACGTACGCAGCGTCCGGTAATGCGTCAGCGCATGCTTGCCCCCGCCGTGATGCACGACCGCCATGCGCTTGCGGTCGCGCCGGTCGCGGCCGATCGCGCCCGCGAACTCCCCCGTGGCCGGCGCAAGGATACCCCATGACAGGGCCAGGTAGGTGCGGTCGATATCGCGCGCGGCAAAGGCCGCCGACAGGGCGGTGTGGGCGCGTTCGGTCTTGGCCGCCACCATGACGCCCGACGTGTCCTTGTCCAGCCGGTGGACGATTCCGGGCCGGCGTTCGCCGCCGATGCCCGTCAGGCTGTCGCCGCAGTGCGCCAGCAGGGCGTTGACCAGGGTCCCGTCCTCGTTGCCGGGGGCGGGATGGACCACCAGCCCCGCCGGCTTGTCCAGCACGATCAGGTCCGAATCCTCGTACAGGATGGCGAACGGAATCGCCTGCGCCGCCGGGGTGGCGGGGATTGCGGGCGGTTGCCTTATCTCATAACACATGCCCGCCCGCACCGGCTCGGACGGTTCGCGCAGGGGGACGCCCGCGCGCGACACGTGGCCGCTTTCCATCAGCGCCTTGACGCGCGAGCGCGACAGCGTGCCGATGGCGTCGGCCAGGAAACGGTCGGTGCGCTGGCCGGCATGCTCGGTGCCGGCAGTCAGGAAAACGGGCTGCGTATCGTCGGTCATGCGCGGCTCTTAACGGAAAAAGACGTCGGTCGGAAACGGAAAGCAGTCATGAACGGACAGGGATCGAAGGCGCTTCTGGCGGCCGTCATCTTCATGGGGGTGTTGCTGGCGGCCGGTTCGCTGGTTCTGGTGGGCGTGCTGGTGCACCGGATCTCGCACCCCAGGCCAGGCGTCGCGCCGGCGGGCGCGAACCCGGCGGCGGCCGTGCTGGCCGCCCCGCCATCGGGCGACTACGGAAGCCTCGTCCTGGACGAACCGGCGGGCACCCGTATTGCCGGCATGACGCGGCAGGCCGACACGCTGCTGGCGATTTCCCTGTCGGGTGGCGGGGCCGACCGCATCGTCCTGTGGGACCTGCCGCATGGCCGCATTGTCGGGCGGGTGCGCCTGACCCCTTGAAAATGCGCCCTGAAACCGATCGGCAAAAAATATCGGTCCGGGGTTATTTTCCTATGTCGGGATGGGTTGCGTCCCGCCGCATGATGACCTAGAAGCTGCCTCGTCCACGTCCCGTTCGTCTAGAGGCCTAGGACACCGCCCTTTCACGGCGGTAACACGGGTTCGAATCCCGTACGGGACGCCACGCACCACAGGTGCCTGGCTAGATTGGCCAAGTCATTGTGGTCCTCGCGATGTAGCACATGTGTATGCGACATGCGGGACCTACTGACCCCTCTCCTTCTGTGGCGCGCAGACGCCCTCATCGAGAGATCACCTTGCCATTTCCTGTGTCAGCCACCCAAGCCGTTCAAGGCTGACGACGTCCTCGGGCGATATCCAGCCGAGGCCCTGCATGTCGGAGACCATCCAGCCCAGCGCTTCATGATCCCAACTGCGGCTTTTGAACACCATCGCATCGGGAAGCGACGCGTCGGGCATAATGGCCCGCGTTGCCGCGAAGGGCAGAGCCAGACCGCCTTTTGCAAGGGGGGCCGCCAATTGCCGGGCGATATCGTCGGCATTGGCGGGATCGACGCACAGGGCGATGGCGTCGTGCAGCGCTGCCAGAAGAGTCCGGGACAGGTCCGCGGCTTCGATATGGGCCTGATCGTTGAGGACCAGGACTTTCTCGACATGACCGGGACAAATGGCGGCCGATCCGGCCACGACGAAGCCGAGGCCTTGCCGGGCCGCGTCCTCGCCCCACGGAGGTCCGGCGCAGAATCCGTCAATGCTGCCGGCGGACAGGGCGTCGATGATGCGGTCGGGCGGCATGATCTTCAACTGGACGTCGTCCTGCACAGAGATGCCGATGGACGAAAGAAATCGCGTGAGGATGAGCAGATGGGTGGAGTAGGCGTGGACCACCGCCAGCCGTGGCGTGCGGCCGATGTCGGCCTTCCAGTTCCGGAATGACCGGTGGCCGGCCCGGCCGGCGGTCCAGTCATGGCCGGGTCGTGCGGGACCACGCAACACGATCATATTGCCGCCAAAGCTCACGGCCTGCACCGGCCGCAAGCCGGTTTTTCTCCCGCGGCGTCCCAGTGCCGTCATCATGGCGAGGGGCGGAAAGATCAAGGCCGAATCAAGACCGTTCCAGACGAGGCCGTCCGCGATATTGGCCCAGGACGGGGACACGGCGATGTCCACGGACAGGCCGTGCCGCTCGAACAGGCCCGCGTTCCGCGCGACGACGATCGGGGCGCTGTCTGCCAGTCTGAGGACGCCGATGCGAAGGGGATGGCTCATCGGGTGTCGTCTTTCCTGTGTCTGCTCAGATATTCGGCGGCGATATCGGGGATTCTGCGTGCGGTCTCCATGGCCCGTTTCCGGAACCAGCGGTACGCTTCGCCTTCACCGCAGCCCTCGTTCTGCATGAACAGCCGTTTCGCCTGGTCGATGGTCTGGCGATCCGAGATCGTCTTGCGGGCGGCCTGAAGTTCGTTCTGGGTCTGCTGGAAACGCGCATACAGCGCGATGGCGGCGCGCAGAAGCGGTTTCACGTCACGAGGGGGTGTATCCACGACGTTGTAGGAACAGATGCCGGCCTCGAAGGCGGCTTCCATAAGCTGTTGGTCGTCCTCGTCGACGAACAGGGCGACCGGGTGTTCGAGGCCCGCGCCGGACAGGGCGCGGACGCTGTCCAGCGCGTCGCGGTCGGCGCGGGACATATCCACCAGCACGATGTCCGGCGTATGGTGGCGGACGGCGTCCATCAGGGGCATGCCCGGATCGGCGGCAATCACGACGAGGGAACTGTCCGCCCGCAGCGTGTCCGACAGCGCGCCCGCCCGGCTGGGGTTTTCATCGGCAAGGAGGACCCTGATCGCGGGGACCGGACCGGGGGTATTGGCACGGCTGGGTCCCGCCATCAGTAGATATCGCGCAGATAGCGCCCCGCGCGGGTCAGCGCCGTCACATAGTCGTCCGCCGCGGCGGCGGGCATGTCGCCGTGACGGGTCACGATGCGGCGCAGGGCGGCGTCCACGTCACGGGCCATGCGCGCGGCGTCACCACAGACATAAAGCGTGGCGCCGTCGCGCAGCCAGTTCCACAGTTCCGCGCCGGCTTCTTCCATCCTGTCCTGCACGTAAATGCGGTTCGGCTGATCGCGGGAAAACGCCGTGTCCAGGCGCGTGAGGCAGCCGGACGTGCGAAAGGCTTCCAGTTCCTCACGATAATAGAACCCCTCTTGCGCGTGGCGCTCGCCGAAAAAGAGCCAGCTGCGGCCCGTGGCGCCGCTGGCCGCGCGTTCCTGCAGAAAGGCCCGGAAAGGTGCGATCCCGGTACCGGGGCCGATCATGATGATGGGGGTGGTGCTGTCTTCCGGCAAATGGAAGTGCGAGGTGGGCTGAAGAAAGAGCGGGACGGGACTGCCGTCTTCCAGCCCGGCCAGCCAGCTCGAGCACACGCCGGGCCAGGGCGCGCGATTGACGCCCACGGTCAGTTCCACGATTCCGGCATGGTGGCGGGGCGACGAGGCGATGGAATAGAGCCGGGGCTGCAACCGGCGGAACAGGCCGGGAACCTCCTCCGCCGCGACGCCGAGGCGGACACCCGCCAGGAGGTCGGGCAGAAAGCCGCCTTCGTGCCTGTCCAGACGACTCAGCAGGGCGGGCAGCGGGCGCGAGAGATCGAGATGACGCCGCAGGGCGTCGCCCAGCGAGACCGCACCATGCCCGCGCAGGGACAGTGTGACATCCGGACCGAGTTGCAGGGCTTCGAGCACCCGTGCGACCGTCGCATCGTCATTGCAGGGCCAGATACCCAGCGCATCTCCCGCGCGCCAGGTGAGGCCCGTGCCCGACAGGTCGAACCCGATCCGCCGGGTGTCCTTGTCCGCGCCGGCCGCGCAAAGAGGCCTGTTGAGGCACAGGCGGGCGATGGCCGGGGCATCCCGTGTGATGCCTGCCGGTTTCGCGGCGGCCGGTCGGGCCGGGGACGCTTCCCTGCTGCCCAGTACGCCCAGAAGGCGGTGACGCCAGGCGTCCACCGTGTCCTCATGGTCGGGCTCGCACTCCGTTCGTTCCAGCAAAGGGGTGGCGCCGAGTTCCGTCAGGCGGGCGTCCAGCGCGCGGCCGAAGCCGCAGAAGCTGGCATAGGAGGAATCACCCAGCGCGAGCACGGCGTAAGCACAATCCGCAAGAGGGGTGGCGCGGCTGCGAAGGGCGTCCCAGAACGGCGTTGCACAGTCGGGCGGATCGCCGTCCCCAAAGGTGGACACCACGAAAACAGCCGTGCCCGTCCAGCCTTCGCCGCCGTTGCAACTGTCCAGGCACGCGCATTCGACCGTATGGCCCGCTTCCCGCAGCCAGACGGCGATGTCTCCGGCCAGTTCCTCCGCGCGGCCGGTCTGCGAGGCCCACCAGAGTTTCATCACCGGCCCGGCCGGAGGGCTTTCCGTGGCGGTGCTTTCCATGGCGGGTTCGGAAGGACGCTCACGGGAATAGAGGCCGGCGAGCAGGCCGTTGAGCCGGGCGCGCTGAGGGCCGGACAGAGGCGCGGCAGGCGGGACCACCGGGACGTCGCCAGCGGGCGGGGACAGGCGCAGCCCTTCGAGAAAGCCTTCAAGCCAGGATCGGGCATCGGCCGAGAGGACCATGGGCTGCGGCTCCGCGAGACCGAGGCGCGTGGCAAGATGCTTCGACTTCATGTCAGGCATTTCCCCTTCTGTCTCCGGCTTTCCGTCGGGTGTCGCCGTTTCGCCGACGCGTTCCAGGGAGACGGCGCAGAGCTTGAATCCCGGCTGGAGCGAGACCGGGTCGATGTCATCGGATGTCAGCGCGTTGACGGCAAGGCGTTCGCCGAAGCGGTCGTTCCAGTGAAAAGGCGCGAAACAGGTGCCCGGCAAAACCCTGTCGGACAGGGTGGCCGGAAGCACGGCCTCGCCGCGACGGGAGACGAGGCGGACCTTGTCGCCCTCTCCGATCCGCAGGCGCGCGGCGTCATCGGGCGCGATTTCGACGAACGGAGCGGGATTGAGGCGGTTGAGGCCGGCGACGCGGCCGGTCTTGGTCAGGGTGTGCCACTGGTGCTGCAGGCGGCCGCTGTTGAGGACGAACGGATGGGTTTCATCCGGCCATTCATGCGGACGCATCCAGGGTCTGGCGAAGAAGTTCGCCCTGCCGGTCCTGGTCGGGAAGACCGGCAGGCGTCCCGGCTGCGGAAGATAGCGGACAGGATGGCGGGCGGCGGTATCGCCGGGCGCGCAGGGCCATTGCACCGGTCCCTCACGCAGGCGGGCGTGGCTGATGCCGGAAATATCGTAACCCGTCACGGGGTTGGTGAAGCGACGGGCTTCCTCGAAGACATCCGCCGCGGAAGAAAAGGAAAAGGCGTCCTCGAACCCCATGGCCCGGCCGACGCGGGCGATGATGTCCCAGTCGGCGAGGGCTTCGCCGGGCGGCGAAAGGACCTGGCGGGCCAGGGTCAGGGTCCGGTCGGAATTGACCTGTACCCCGTCCGCCTCCGCCCAGAGCGCGCCGGGCAGGAGGATATCGGCCTTTGCGCCGGTTTCGGTGTCGGCATAGGCATCCTGGACGATGACCAGTTCGGCGGCATCCAGTCCGGCCACGACGTTTGTCCGGTTGGCGACGGTCGCGACGGGGTTGGTGCAGATGATCCAGCAGGCGCGGATTTCACCCCGGCGCATGGCGTCGAACATCGCGATGGCGCCCGCGCCGCCGGCTTCGCGCAGGGTTCCCGGCGCCAGGCCCCATTGCGTCTCGGTAAAGGCACGGTCGGCGGCGACCATGGCCGAACGCTGCCCGGGCAGGCCCGGACCCATATAGCCCATCTCCCGCCCGCCCATGGCGTTGGGCTGGCCGGTCAGCGAGAACGGGCCGCTTCCGGGCCGGCAGATCGCACCGGTGGCCAGGTGGAGGTTGCACAGCGCATTCGTGTTCCAGGTTCCGGCGACGCTCTGGTTCAGCCCCATGGTCCACAGGCTCATCCATTCGCCGGCTTCGGAGATCCATCGCGCGGCGGTGAGGATGTCGTCCGCGTTCAGGCCGGTGATGTCGGCGACGCGCCGGGGGGTATAATCGGCCAGGAAGGGCTGCATCTCCTCCCAGCCGGACGTTGCCTGTTCGATGAAGGACCGGTCGATGGCGCCGTTGCGGACTAGCAGGTGCAGAAGGCCGTTCAGCAGGGCCAGATCGGTGCC
Organism: Gluconacetobacter johannae; assembly: GCF_014174305.1. Taxonomy (GTDB): domain Bacteria; phylum Pseudomonadota; class Alphaproteobacteria; order Acetobacterales; family Acetobacteraceae; genus Gluconacetobacter; species Gluconacetobacter johannae. The sequence continues at coordinate 82,314 of NZ_JABEQH010000001.1, forward strand.
GGGCCGGATCTGGAGGAAAAGATCGGCCTTGTCGGCGGTGGCGGTGCGGCGGGGATCGACCACGATGAGCCTGGCGCCCGCCCTTTTCCGGTCCAGCAGCCGAAGGAAAAGGATGGGGTGGCAATCGGCCATATTGGCGCCGATGACGAAGAACAGGTTCGTGCAGTCGAAATCCTCATAGCTGCCGGGCGGGGCGTCCGCGCCCAGCGACAGCTTGTAGCCGGTGCCGGCGGCGGCCATGCAGAGGCGCGAGTTGGATTCGATATGCTGCGTGCGGATGTACCCCTTGGCCAGCTTGTTGGCGAGATACTGCGCTTCCAGCGACATCTGGCCCGAGACATAGAACGCGATCGAATCCGGACCATGTGCGTTTAGAAGCGCGCGCAGGCGCTTGGCGATGTCCCCGATGGCGCGTTCGACGGGGGCCGGCGCGGGAGCGGCGCCGCGCTGCGCCCGGACGAACGCCCCGCTCAGGCGGTCCGGCGAGGCGATCGGCCTGTCGCAGGAACTGCCTTTGGTGCAGAGACGGCCGCCATTCGCCGGATGCGCGGTATCGCCCCGGACACGGGCAATGCGTCCGTTCGCCACCTCCATCACGATGCCGCATCCGACACCGCAATAGGGACAGACCGTACGGATGTCCTCCCGCGCCATGGACGGGCTTTACGCCGAAACCAGCTCGGGCACCGGCTCGCGCGCCCGGATTTCGACCTTGCCGTCCTTCAGCCGGGCATCCCATGTCCGCAGGCGCCTGGCCGGATTTTCCAGGCAGACCCCATCCGTCAGGCGGAAATGCTGCTTGTAGAGCGGCGAGGCGACCACGACCTCTCCCCTCAGATCCCCCATGATGCCGCGCCCGATGACGTTGGCGTTGGAGAACGGGTCATGGTTGTCGACGGCATAGACATGTTCCGGCGTTCCGGCGGAGGCCGGCAGGTAGAACAGCGCGATCTGGGCGCCGTCGTGCCAGGCGACCACGCCCGATTTTTCAACCAGGTCGGACAGGTCGCACAGCACGGTCCAGTCCTGCGGGCCGACGGGAGGCGGCGCCTCGGGCAGGTTGTCGGCGGGTTTGACCTGATCGCGCTCGGGGACAGTGCGGACGTTCGGATCCGGACGTCCGTCATTGACGAAGGTCCGGAAGCGTTTGAGCTTGTCCTTGTCGGTCAGCGCGTCACGCCACTCGCAGTGGTAGAGATCGACGACATCCTGCATCTGCCGTTCGAGTTCCGCGCAGATGCCAAGGCTGTCGTCGATGATGACGTCCTTCAGATAATCGAGGCCGCCTTCGAGGTTTTCCCGCCAGACCGATGTGCGCTGAAGCCGGTCCGCCGTGCGGATGTAGAACATCAGGAAGCGATCTATATATTTCAGGAGCGTTTCGGAGTCGATGTCGGTGGCGAACAGTTCCGCGTGCCGGGGGCGCATGCCGCCATTGCCGCAGACATAGAGGTTCCAACCATTTTCCGTGGCGATGACGCCGACATCCTTGCTCTGCGCTTCCGCGCATTCGCGTGTGCAGCCCGAGACGGCGAATTTGAGCTTGTGCGGAGAACGCAGTCCCTTGTAGCGGTTTTCCAGATCCAGCGCCTTGCCGACGCTGTCCTGCACGCCGTAGCGGCACCATGTGCTGCCGACGCAGGATTTTACGGTTCTTGTCGATTTTCCATAGGCATGTCCGGTCTCGAAGCCCGCGTCGAGCAGTTCGGTCCAGATGTCGGGAAGCTGATGAAGCTGCGCCCCGAACAGATCGATGCGCTGGCCGCCGGTGATCTTGGTGTAGAGATCGTATTTCTTCGCGACCTGGCCGAGAACGATCAGCTTGTCCGGTGTGATCTCGCCGCCCGCGATGCGGGGGACGACCGAGTAGGTGCCGTTCTTCTGCATATTGGCCATGAACGTATCGTTCGTGTCCTGGAGCGGAATATAGGCTGGATCGGTGATCGGCTTGTTCCATGCCGATGCGAGGATCGAACCCACGGCGGGCTTGCAGATGTCGCAGCCGAGGCCGCCATTGCCGTGGCGTTCCATCAGCTCTTCAAAGGTCTTGAGCCCGTGCACGCGGACCAGCGAATAAAGTTCCTGGCGCGTGTAGGAAAAATGTTCGCAGAGACTGCGATCGACCGTAATGCCGCGCGCCTCCAGTTCGCCTTCAAAGACGCCTTTCAGCAGGCCCGAGCAGCCGCCGCAGCCGGTGCCGGCCTTGGTAAGCTGCTTCAATGACCCGAGATCACCGCAGCCGTCGTCGATCGCGCGGCAGATCGCGCCCTTGGTCACGTTGTGGCACGAACACACGGTCGCGGTATCGGGAAGGGAGTCCGCCCCCAGCAGTTCGGCGCCCTCGCCACGGGGCAGGATGAGCACCGCGGGGTCGGCCGGCGGCCGGATGGCGTTCTGCACATATTGCACGATGGTGTCGTAATAGGAATTATCGCCGACGAGCACGGCGCCGATCACCGAGGCGCCGTCGGCGGACAGGATGAGCCGCCGGTAGGACCCTTCCGCTTCGCCGATGAAGCGGTAGCTGCTGGAGCCGGCGGTTGCACCGTGGGCATCGCCAATGGAACCGACATCGACCCCCAGCAGCTTGAGCCGGGTGGACATGTCGGCCCCGGTGAATGCGGCGTCCTCGCCGGCCAGGACGGCCGCGGCTGTCCGGGCCATGGTGTATCCGGGGGCGACCAGGCCGAACACGCGGTCGTTCCAGGCCGCACATTCTCCGATCGCGAAGATATGCGGGTCGGATGTGCGGCACTGGTCGTCGATGGCGATGCCGCCGCGTGCGCCAACGGCGAGGCCGCAGTCGCGCGCCAGACGGTCGTGAGGCCGGATGCCGGCCGAAAACACCACCAGATCGGTCTCAAGCGTCGTGCCGTCCGCGAAGACGAGACGATGGCGGTGCGTCTCGCCGGCGACGATTTCCTGCGTCGCATGGGCGGTACGCACGTCGATGCCGAGTTCCTCGATACGGCGGCGCAGGGCGCGGCCGCCTTCGTCATCGAGCTGGACCGGCATGAGGCGCGGCGCGAATTCGATGACGCTGACCTTCAGCCCCAGAACCCGAAGGGCGTTGGCGGCCTCGAGCCCGAGCAGGCCGCCCCCGATGACGACCCCGTGCGACGCGCCGTCGGCGGCGGCACGGATCAGGTCAAGATCGTCAAGCGTCCGGTAGACAAGACCGGCCGTGCCCGTATTGCCCGGCACGGGCGGGACGAAGGGTGTGGAGCCGGTCGCAATAATCAGGGCGTCGTATGGGAATGTTCCGTCGTCACTCTCTACAGTCCGTGCGTCCCTGTTGATTTTCGTGACGCGCGCGCCCAGATGCAGGGTCATCCCGTGTGCGGAATGGAAATCCTCGTCATGCAGGCGCAGGGCCAGCGCATCCTGGGCGGTCATGTACTCCGTGAGGTGCACGCGGTCGTACGCATGATGCAGCTCATCGCCGAAGACGTGGATCCGATGGGTCTCATGCAGCCCCTGCGTCACCAGTTGCTCGGCGCAGTAATGGCCGACCATGCCGTTGCCGACGACGATGATATTTTTCGTGCTGGTCATGATGTGCATGTCCCTTCCGGCCCGGTTCAGAATTTGAATTCCATGGTCTGCATATAGAAGACGCCGCCGCGCGCCCCTGCGCGGCGCATGCCCTGCGACGCGGCGAACCCTGCGATGTCGTGGGTCCATGTCCAGTGCGGCGCGAAGGTCCACGCTAGCTGCGTTTGCGGAATGGCGCCGATGTATCCGCCCGAAAGGCCGTTCCGCCACGTATATGTCTTGCCTGTTCCGTATACGGCATCCTGCGTGCTCTGCCGCCAGAAAAATGGAACATGCAGTTTCAGGTGCAGGTTCGCGGACGGGGATGCCTCGATGACCGGCCCCACGCCAACCAGGTTCTGGGACGTCAGCGACAGCGTGACATCGTTATAATACGGCAGGGGAAAACAGGGCGTCGCAAATGTCCCGACCGCGCCGTCCCTGCTTTGGTAGGAACCGCCCGAGAACATGTCGGCCTGCAGGCCGATGGACGGCTTTCCCGCCAGACGAGACGCGTTCCAGGCGACGACGCCGTTGACGGCATAGGCCCTGACCGCGCGCGTGGGGCCGGCGTTTTTCGCGGGGCGGAATTCGCCGCCCTGAAAGACGCCGGTCAGGCTGACGTTGAACGGGCCGGCGGTGCCCCAGATGCGGGACCCGACATTGTCGCGCCGTGTCGATCCGGCCTCGACGCCTCCCGTGCCTGTCGTGGGGAGTGCGGCGGGAGCGCCATTGAAAAGATAGCCTATGAAGAACAGGTCGGCGAAAACCTGGCTTTTCCGTCCCATGAACGTGAAGGATGGAAGCGCCGTCGAGCTGTAGGCGCCATACATGCGGGCGTTGTAGGTCGTGCCGTCGGCGAAGACCTCTTTCGGCAGCTTGTTGGTCTGCATGAAATCGAACAGGTCGAGACGGAACGACCTCCAGACCGCATAACCGCGAAAGCCATCCCAGGTCTGCTGGGCGTTCGTCAGATCGCGGGCCGACTGCATGGAAACCGGCGCATCCAGGAAGACCTGGCGGCCACCGATCGCGCCCATCGTGGCGCCGAGCAGGCGGCCCTTGATTTCGAGAATGCCCTGCTGCAGGTCCAGGCGCTCGCGCTGCGCGCCGGTCTGGTAGCCGTAGTAGTTCGCACCGCCGGCATTGCCATACAGAAACTCGGCATAAGCCCTGACATGCGCGCCGATATGCAGGTCGGCGCCATACTGGTTACGCATCAGCAGGCGGCTGGCGTCGGTCTTGCCGGCTGTCCCCATCATCGGCTGGTTTTCAAAGATGTAGCGCAGGCGCTCCTCGCCGTTGATGGAGAGCCAGACATCGCCCTTGTCGGACAGGCGGATATATTTGAGGCGGTTGAACCAGTCCTGCCGGCGGCGCGCAGCCGGCAGGGCGGCGATGTCGCTCCAGTCCTCGGTCCAGCGGGCCTGGGCGAAGCCGTTGGCCATGCCAAATCCGGACGCCGCGCCCTTGCCGGCGTTGAACACGCCCCAATCGGCGGCGTGAGGATTTTTCGCCGGGCTTGCGGACGAAGCCGGCTGTCGCGGGGCCTGATGTGCCGGCGCCGCGGCGCAGGCGATCGGGGCCAGAAGCGCGCCGGCCAGGACACTGCCGGAGAAGGCGGCATGGCGTGCACTGCGTGATGAGGCGAGTTTCGCCAGAGATGGAGAACGGACGCATGTCATGCGGGATAACCTTCGGAAAACGGCAGCAGGGATCGGGTCGGAATGCATCGGGTGATGCGCTCAGACGGCGGCTGGCGTTTGTCCGGCGGTTTGCGGTGTGGTTTCGGCAGGCGCCCAGCGCCGGCGGCAGACCAGCACCCACCCCAGGGCGACGAAGGCCATCAGCGCGAAGGCGAGGAAGCCCGGCCCGTACGAGCGTGTGGCCTGCCGGGCCGCGCCCAGCGAGGCGGCCAGGTAGAAGCCGCCCACCCCGCCGCTCATGCCCACCAGCCCGGTCAGGATGCCGACCTGTCGGGGGAAGCGTGTCGGGACAAGCTGGAAGACCGCGCCGTTACCCAGTCCAAGCACCACCATGCCCAGGAAGAATGCCGGAAAGGCGAGCCAGAGTGAGGGGAGCCCGACGCCGATCAGCGCGAAGACCAGGCCGGCCAGCGCATAGAGCACCGTAAGCGCGCGCGCTCCACCGATCCGGTCGGCCAACGCGCCGCCCAGCGGACGGACGAACGAGCCCACGAAGACCACAAGGGCCGTGCAGGCGCCGGCAACGGTGGGGGCAAGATGGTACTGGTCATTGAAATAGATGGTCAGAAACGACGCCAGGCCGACAAACCCGCCGAATGTGACGCCATAGAAGAACATCAGGGCCCAGCAGTCCGGCGAGCGGAGTACCGGGAGCCAGGACGCGAACCCGGCGCCTGCCGGGCGGCTGGCGGGCTCGCGCGCCAGGAACAGGAAGGCGATGAGCACGCCGGCAAGCGGAAGGGTCGCGAGGCCGAGGACATTGAGCCAGCCGAACAGGACGGCAAGGCCCGGCGCGAAAAGGGACGCCAGGGCCGTTCCGGAGTTGCCGGCGCCCGCGATCCCGAGGGCCGTGCCCTGATAGCGCGGCGGATACCACGCGGAAGCCAGGGGCAGGGCGATGGCGAAGGATGCGCCCGCCACGCCAAGCACCAGCGCCACCCCGAACATGGCCGCATAGGAATGCGGCGCGAGGAGCCATGTCAGGGCGAGACCCGCCATGACGAGGATCTGCGCCCCGATCGCCACGCGCCGAGGCCCGAACCGATCGACAAAAGCGCCGGCGACCACGCGGAAGGCCGCACCCGCCAGCACGGGTGTCGCGACGAGAAGGCCTTTCTGGCCGGCATCGAGATGCAGGTCGCGGGCAATGGAAATGCCGAGCGGGCCGAGCAGCACCCAGACCATGAAAGACACGTCGAAATAGAGGAAGGCGGCCAGCAGCGTCGGCGCATGGCCGGCTTTCAGAAAACCCTTGTCCACAGTACGATCCCTAATGACGCACGACACGAATGGTGCGTCATTGCCCCTTGGGGCCGATGGATCGCCATTGATCCACCCAGTGTCATCCTGCCTTTTTCAAGGCTCTTTTCGTTCCGTCGGCGCTGGCGGAAACGTCTTCGCTGTCTTTCCCTTTACAGTCCGGAATAGTCCGATGTCAAAATGGAATGTGCGGCCGGGGGGATGAACTCCACGTTAGCCGTGCCGGGTGGCGGGGGGAGGGAGTTCCGCCTGCCAGCCGCCGCCCAGCGCGCGATAGAGGCGCGCCACGGCGGTGGAGATGTCGGCCGTGGCCTGCACAAGCTGGCTCTGCGTCGCCAGCAGCATGTTCTGCATCGTCAGCACGTTCAGGAAATCGGCCGATCCTTGCGCGTATTGCTGCTGGGCGATGTCCACGGCGATGCGGTTTTCATCCACCGCCTCGCGCAGGCGGTCGCGCTGGCGCTGTGCCGCGGTGAAATCGGCCATGGCGTCGTCGATCTCGTGCCAGGCGTTCAGGACGGTGCGCTGATACCGGATGGCGGCCTCCTTCTGCTGCGCCTTTCGCAGGTGCAACTGGCCGATCAGCCGCCCGCCCTCGAAGATCGGCAGGGTCACGGTCGGGCCGAACCCGTACTGGCGCGACGCCCAACTGCCCAGCCCGCTGAATTGCAGCGCCTGGATATCCAGGCTGCCGCTCAGGGTGACGCGCGGATAGAAATCGGCCACGGCGACGCCGACGCTGGCGGTGGCCAGATGCAGCCGGTCCTCGGCCGCGCGAATGTCGGGCCGCCGCTGCGCCAGGTCCGAGGGCATGCCCACCGGGATCGCCATCGGCACCGGCGGAATGTCGCGCGGCGGACCCAGGCGCGCGGACAATGCCCCCGGCGGCCGCGCGGTCAGGAAGCTCAGCGCGTTGACCAGGTGGATTTCCTGGTCATGCAGGATGGGCAGGCGGGCTTCGAAACTGTGGTACTGGGCGCGGGAATCCGCCACGTCCAGGCGGGTGGACGTGCCTTCGCGAAAGCGCAGTTCCGACAGATGCATGCTGCGGCCCGCGATATCCAGGTTCTGCCGTACGATGGCGGCCTGGGCCTGGATGCTACGCAGTTCGATGTAATCGCGCGCGGTTTCGGCCATCAGCGCGACCAGGACGTCGCGGCGCATGTCCGCGACAGTGTTCATGGCGGCGTCGGCGGCCTCGACCTGGCGGCGGACATGGCCCCACAGATCGACCTCCCACGACGCATTCAGCCCGTATTGCGGCAGGTTGAATCCTGACGCGCCCACCTGCCCCGGCAGGTAGGTCGGGCCGAAGCCCTGCTTGCCGCTGGCGATCTGGCCCGCCCCTTCCTGTTCCATCGTGCCCAGCAGGCCCAGCACGCCGTTGGGGCTGGCGCGTTCGCGGGCGTACGATGCGTTGGCTGCGACCTGCGGAAACTGCGCGGCGCCGGCGATGCGCCGTTCGGCCCGGCTTTCGGCGAAACGGGCGGAGGCGATGCGAAGGTCGAGGTTGGCCGCGACGACCTCCTGTTCCAGCGCGGTCAGGATCGGGTCGCCATACAGCGTCCACCACCGGGGATCGGCCTCGGTATCGACGGTCCGGCTGGACGGCGCGGCGTCATGGCGGCTCCATGTCGCGGGCGCGCCGGCATCGGGCTTGCGGAAGTCCGGGCCGACCGTGCAGGCGCCCAGCAGCAGGGCCGCCCCGGTTGCGACCGGCAGCCGGGGGAAAGACCATCTGTTCATGTCCCGATCCTCAGCGCCACGCATAGCGGTCGTCGGTGGCGTGCGGCCCGTCGGCCTTCGATCCGGTGTCGATCTCGACCTCGACCGACATGCCGACACGGACCTTCGCCGCCAGCGGCTGGCCGGGGTCGAAGACGATCTTGACCGGAATGCGCTGCACCACCTTGGTGAAATTGCCGGTGGCGTTGTCGGGCTGGATCGGGGCGAAGGCGACGCCGCTGGCCGGCGCCAGGCTGTCGACATGGGCGCGCAGCGCCTGCCCGGGGAAGGTATCGACCCATACCCGCGCGCTCTGGCCGGGCTGCACGTGCGTCAACTGGGTTTCCTGGAAATTGGCCAGCACATACGACAATTGCGTCGGCACCACCGCCAGCAGGGCCGTGCCCGGATGCACATAGGCGCCCACGCGCACGCCGCGCTCGCCCACCACGCCTTCGACCGGGGCCGGGATGGTGCAGTAGGACAGGTTCAGTTCGGCCTCGCGCTGCATGCCCTCGGCACGGGTCAGCGCGCCTTGCGCGCGCGTGAGCTGGGCTTTCAGCACCGCGACCTGCTGGACGGCGGCGTCGACGGCGGCCTGGTCGCGCGTGCGGGCGGCGACGGCCTCGCGCGCGTGGGCGTCGGCACCCTGCCGCTGTTCGATCGTCGCGGCGCCGCCGGCCGACAGGTTGCTGTAGCGCCGCTCGTTCTGCCGGGCGAAGGTCAGGGCGGCGTCGTCGGCCAGCACGGTCGCGCGGGCGCTGTCGATCGTGGCGTCCTGGCGGCCCAGTTCGGCCGTCAGGTTGGCGATGTCGCCACGGGCGATCGCGACATTGCCGCGCGCGATGTCCAGCGCCGCGCGGTAATCGTCGTCCTCGATATGGGCCAGTTCCTCGCCACGGCGGACATGTTCGTTGTCCTCGGCCGTCACCCGGTCGATACGGCCGGCGACCTTGGGCGCCACGGCGGTGAAGTCGGCGGTGACATAGGCGTCGTTGGTCGTTTCATGCACGCCGTCGCCCGAGACCAGACGGTCCCCGGTCCAGGCGAGTCCGGCGAGCACGGCGGCGGTTCCGCCGGCGATGAGCAGAGGTTTCCGGTAAGGCATCGGTGCAGAATTCCCCAGGCGCTATCGCGCCGGTGCAGTGGTGGAGGGGGCGGAGGGGACGCGCGGCGGGTAGACCCGTCCGGGCAGGATGGCCGTCAGCACGACGTAGAAGACGCAGATCCACATCAGGACGAAATAGATGTCCGCCAGGGCGAGGACGAGCGACTGCTCATGCAGGTACGTATGGAAGATCTGCTGCGCGTTGCGGGCCAGATGCCCCGCATCGGGCGAGGTCGCGGCGATCTGCGACCCGATCGGGTCGCCCTGTCCCGCCAGCGCCGTATGCTGGTTGCCGTTATGGTCCAGCAGCATGACGGAATGATACTGTTCCCGCCGCCGCAACAGGATTTCGAACAGGGCGGCGGCCATGGCGTTGGCCATGCCCTTGAGCATGTTGACCATGCCCGAGATGAACGGACCGTCCGCCGGGCCCAGCCCCATGGTCGCCAGAACCAGCGTCGGGATCACCACCATGGGCTGCCCGAAGATCTGCAGGATCTGCAGCGCGTAGAAATTGTCCCGCACCCAGTCGGGCGTCAGCCATGTGCCCAGCCAGCAGGCCACGCCCAGGCACGACATGCCGAATGCCAGGATATAGCGGCAATCCACCGCGCGCATGTTGCACAGCGCCGCGGTGACCGGCAGCAGGACCAGTTGCGGCAGCGCCACCAGCAGGGCGATCGGCGCGGTCTGGACGGGGCGATAGCCGCGGACCTCCGCCAGGTAGGTCGACGGGATCGCCATCAGGATGCCGCACAGCACCAGCGACGCGACCAGCGTCAGGTTCGACATGGCGATGTTGCGGTTGAGCCAGAACTGGATGCGGAAGAACGGGCTGTGATGGAACCATTCATGCACCAGGAAGCCCACGAACAGCCCCCCGCCCCAGAAGGTCAGGTGCGTAATCAGCGGCGAGCGGAACCAGTCCAGCCGGTCGCCGTGATACAGGACGGTGACCACGCAGCAGATCGCCGGCACGCCCAGCAGGAACCCCTTCCAGTTGAAGTTGCGAAAGCGCGCCAGGCTGTGCGGGTCGCGTGGCAGGCCATAGGCGATCATCGCGATGGCCACGGCGCACAGGGGCAGGGTCTCCCAATACAGCCAGCGCCATCCGACATGCTCGAACCACAGCGCCTCCAGCGGGCCGCCCAGGTTGGGGCCGAAGGTCGCGCTCATGGCGTAGGCGCCGACGCCGAAGACGCGGATCTGCGCCGGCAGGTATTTCAGCATCACGGTCATCAGGATGGGCGGCAGGCAGCCGGCGCTCAGCCCCTGCACCGCGCGCAGCAGGCACAGCGACAGCACGTCCGGCATGAAGGGGGCCGGGATGGCCAGCAGGCCCAGCGCCGTCGTCATGAAGATGGCGAAGCGGTAGATCGAGAACGTGACGTAGAACCACGGGGTGAACGCCATCGCCGCGATGTTGAATGCCTCGTAGGACGAAATGAACCAGGTGCCCTCGTCGCGGCCGATATGCATGGCCCCGCGTATGTCCGGCAGCCCGATCTCGGTGATATGTTCGTTGAATCCCGCGATATGCACCGCCAGCAGAACGCCCAGCAGGCCGATGGCGGTCCGCACCCCGAACGGCGGGATGTAGGACGGCGTCGGCGGGGCCGCCGGGGCGGATGGGGTCGGCAAGGTGGTCTGTGCGGCCGGCGCGTCGGGTATCGGGGGATGGGTGTCCATGGGTCGAGGCTCTGCGATTGGGGGCGGATTTTCCTCGCGGCAGGCCATGGGCCGGAACCCACAATATATCGAATGGATGATTTCGGTTTCCGGATAGGTCGGGCATGATGGTTTCATTCCCCGAGAGTCCCGGACGAAAGGACAGGCGCGTTGGCCCGGCAGTATGACCTAGACCTCCTGCGCTATCTTCACGTGCTGGTCGAGGAACAGAGCGTGTCCGCTGCCGCCCGGCGGATGAATGTCAGCGAACCGACCATGAGCCGTCAGCTGGGCAAGCTGCGCGAGACGTTCGGCGACCCGATCCTGGTGCAGTCCGGCCGCCGGATGGTGGCGACGTCCTATGCCGCGCGCATCCGCGAACGGGTCCAGCGGCTGGTGCACGACGCCGACCGCCTGCACGAAGACCGCGAAACGATCGACTTCGCGAACCTGGCGCCGCGTTTCACCATCCGCGCGAATGATCTGTTCGTCGGAGCGTTCGCTGCTGAACTGACCAACCTGCTGCGGGCGGATTGCCCGAACTGCGATCTCCGTTTCGCGCCGGAAAACGACGAACATGTCGGCGACGCCCTGCGCGGCGAGACGATCGACCTGTATATCGGCGCGACGGACGAGATGCGGCCGGAAATCCGGCGCCAGACCCTGTTCGCGATGTCGATCCGCGGACTGGTCCGGCGCGGCCATCCCATCCTGTCCGAAGGGGTCACGCCCGAAAGCCTGGTGCGCTACGACCATATCGGCATCTCGCGCCGGGGGGTGAGGAACGGCCCGATCGACACGATCCTGGAGGAGCAGTACGGCCTGCGGCGTCGCGTGGTGCTGGTGGTGCCGACCTATTACGCGATGATCGAGAGCATCCGCGAGACCGACATGATCCTGCCGCTGCCCGATATCGTGATCGACCGCCTGCCGGTGAAGCTCATCCGGCTGGTGCCGTTCGATTTTCCCTTCGCCCTGCGTCCTGTCGAGGCGTTCCAGGCCTGGCACCCCCGCCGGGACGCCGACCCGGTGCATCGCTGGCTGCGCGACGCCGTCTTCCGCGTGACCCGCAGCAAGGCCCGCAGCACGGCCCGGCGGAAGGCGTGGGCGCGCAGCACCGGCGATTAGCGGACATCTTCAGGGGCTGATGCGCGCGTGGAAGATCCGGCCGAGGGCATTGAGCAGGATCTGCGCCGCCAGGATCGCAGTGACGCCGCTATGGTCGTAATCGGGCGCGACCTCGACCAGGTCGATGCCGACGATGTCGCCCTGCCGCGCCAGCCCCGCGATCAGGTCCAGCACGTCGTAATAGGCGAAGCCGCCATGGCTGGGCGTGCCGGTGCCCGGTGCGATCGACGGATCGAACCCGTCGATGTCCAGCGTCAGGTAATAGCGCACGCCGCGCGGAATGCGGGCCAGCACGGCCTCGGTCCCCAGGGCGCGGACCTGGCGGACCGACAGGATGTCCGACCCCATCGCCCGGGCCGCGTCGTATCCTTCCCGCGCGGTGGAAGACACGTTGCGGATGCCAAGCTGCGTCAGGCCGGTGACCCATGGCTTCTCGGCGGCGCGGCGCATCGGGTTGCCGTGGCCGTACCGCACGCCGTGCCGTTCGTCGACAAAATCCAGATGCGCGTCGATCTGCACCAGGTGCACCGGTTCCTGTTCGGAAAAGGCGTTGATGCAAGGGATGTTGATCGAATGATCGCCGCCCAGCACCACCGGCAGCGCCCCGGATTTCAGGATGGCCCGCACGCCATGCTCGATCGCTGCGTGGCTGGCCATGGTGTCGGTATGGACGATGTCGGCGTCGCCCAGATCGACGATCCGCACCCCGTCCAGATAGGTCACGTCGTCCTCATGATCGTAGGCGCCGGCATGGCCGAAGGCGAACAGGGTCGAGGCCTCGCGGATCGCCCGGGGGCCGAAGCGGGCGCCGGCGCGCCACTGGGTGCCGAAGTCGAACGGCGCGCCCAGGATGGCGACATCCGCGTCGATCGCCGACCAGTCCGGCAGATAGGGGCTTTTGGCAAAGGTGGAGATCCCGACGAAAGGAAGGTTCAGCCGCCCACCTTCGTATCCATGCGTGCTCATCGTGCGATCTTTCCTGGGTGACCCGCCGGGTCGATTTGGTATGGGAACAGTGGCAGGCCGGACCATCCCCGGCAAGAGGCGGGTCCCCGCGCGCTACGCACCGGCCGTCAGGGCCGCAGTGCGTCCGCCAGGCGCGCGGCAAGGGCGCGGATGCGCGTGCCCTGCGCGCGGGGGCCCAGATAGAGGCCTGCCGTCATGTCCGGCAGTTCCGGCAGGTCCCGGATTTCCGACAGCCCGGCGGGCGCCAGGCGGCGGGACAGCGCGCTGACCCCCATTCCGGCCCGGACGGCGGCGGCCAGGCCGCTGAGGCTGCCGGTCGTATAGACCACGTCGCACATCCGGCCGGCCTGCTGCAGAAGCGCCAGCATGGTGCGGCGATACAGGCAGCCTTCGGGGTAGGCGACCAGCATGACGACGCCGCCCGTCGTCACGGGGGCAGGTCCGGCGCCGACCCACATCACGGCTTCGCGCCAGCTCGCCATGGCACCGTCCGGCAGGTGCGACGGCGTCATCGCCAGGGCGATGTCCAGGCTGCCCGCCCGCACGTCGCGCAGCAGATTGACCGACAGGTCGGACACGACCTCGACATGGCCGGGCAGGTCGTGCCCGTCCTGAAGCCCGGTCAGCACATGTGGCAGGAAATGATCGGCGAAGTCGGTGGGAAACCCGATGCGGATTCGCGCGCCCGCGCCGTGTGCGACCAGGCGGTGCAGCATGTCGTCATGCAGCGCCAGGATGCGCCGCGCATAGCCAAGGCAGATTTCCCCGGCTTCGGTCAGGCGGGGGGTGGCTCCGTCGCGTTCCAGCAGCGCCACGCCCAGCAGGTCCTGCAGGCGGCGGATCTGCAGGCTGACTGCGGGCTGCGTGCGGCCCAGCCGTTCGCCCGCGCGGGTGTAGCCGCCCAGATCCACGACGGTCACCAGCGCGCGCAGCAGATCTGTGGGAATGGTCCGCATGGGCGGACTGTAGGCCCGCCGCCATCGCGCCTGCAATCGCAGCATAGCGGATCGTTATGGGCCATCAGCAATCCTGATTTCCGCGCATCGTCACGGCTCCGTAAGGTTCGCCGCGTCGCAACGCGGGAGGCAGACATGAGTGACGACATGGTGCAGGTCACACAATGGCATAACGGCGAAGCCGCCTGGTCGCCGTTTTCGGCGCAGGAAATGGCACGTCGGCTGACGATGCTGCGCGGGCACATGGAGGGACGGGCGGATGCCGATGGGATCGATGCCTGCCTGTTCACCTCCTACCATAATATCTGTTATTTCTCGGGCTTCCTGCCGTGCGCGTTCGGCCGGCGCTACGGGCTGGTGGTCACGCCCGACCGCGCGACGACGGTGACGGCGGCGATCGACGGCGGCCAGCCCTGGCGTCGCGGGTCGACCGACAACGTCACCTATACCGACTGGCGGCGGGACAATTTCTTCGTCGCGGTCGGCGGCCTGCTCAAGGGCGCGCGGCGGGTGGGGGTCGAATTCGATCATGTTTCGCTGGAACTGCTGCGCCTGCTCGAGACCGCGTTTCCCGACGTAACCTTCGTCGACGTCGCCGGAGCGACGATGTGGATTCGCACCATCAAGTCCGTCGAGGAACACGCCCTGATCCGTCATGGCGCGCGCATCGCCAATGTGGGCGGCCGCGCGGTGATGGACGCCGTGCGGGCGGGGGCCGCGGAACATGAGGTCGCCATTGCCGGCACCGACGCGATGATCCGCGATATCGCCGCCACCTTTCCTGATGTGGAACTGCGCGACAGCTGGACGTGGTTCCAATCCGGCATCAATACCGACGGCGCCCATAATCCGGTGACCAACCGCGTGGTGCGGGCTGGCGACATTCTTTCGCTGAACTGCTTCCCGATGATCCATGGCTATTACACGGCACTGGAACGCACGCTGTTCTGCGGGCATGCATCGGATGCACATCTGGACTTGTGGGAAAAGAACTGCGCCGTCATGCGGGCCGGCAGCGCGCTGATCGGTCCGGGCCGTACCTGCGCCGAGATCGCCATCGAACTGAACGAAATCTATCGGTCCTGGCAGTTATTGCGCTTCCGTTCGTTTGGCTATGGCCATTCCTTCGGCGTGCTGTCACATTATTACGGTCGCGAAGCGGCTGTGGAACTGCGCGAGGATGTGCACACGGTGCTGGAACCCGGAATGGTCGTGTCCATGGAACCCATGATTATGATCCCCGAAGGTCATCCCGGCGCCGGCGGCTACCGCGAACACGACATCTTCATCATTACCGAAACCGGAGCCGAGAACATCACCAACTTCCCCTACGGCCCCGAACACATGATCGTCGGCCGATGACGGCGACGGCCGCCGATCCGCGCGATGCGGTTTCCGGGCAGGATCCCGCGGCACGGTCCGCGCCGTTCGGGGCGGTGGCCGTCGGCTGTTCCATCGGCACCTTCATCGAATGGTTCGATTACGCCTCGTACGGCTATCTGGCCGAGACGATCGCCCGGGTGTTCTTCCCCTCCGCCGACGGGCACGCCGGGCTGATGGCGGCCTATGCCGTCTTCGCGCTGTCCTTCGTGCTGCGGCCGGTCGGCGGCGTGCTGTGGGGGCATGTGGGCGACCGGCTGGGCCGGCGTGTCGCCCTGAGCCTGTCGATCGGCACCATGTCGGTGGCGACGGTCCTGATCGCGCTGGTGCCCGGTTATGCGCGCATCGGGATGGCGGCGCCCATCGCGTTGCTGCTGTTGCGGATGACGCAGGGGTTTTCGTCCTCGGGCGAGTATGCCGGCGCATCGACCATCCTGATGGAGCACGCGCCGCCGGGGCGGCGGGGCTTTGCCACCGCGCTGGTGCCGGCCAGCGAGGCGCTGGGCCTGCTGGCCGGGGCGCTGATGGTCGCGGCGCTGTCGGGCGGGCTGACGGACGCGCAGATGCAGGACTGGGGCTGGCGCATCCCGTTCCTGTTCGGCGCGCCGCTCGGGCTGATCGGCTGGCTGTTCCGCGCCCGGCTGGACGAAACGCTGCACAGCGTTGCCGAGGCCGAGCGCCAGGACGCGCCGATCCTGGTCCTGCTGCGCGACTACCGGCCGCAACTGCTGCTGGGCCTGGGGATTTCCGCGCTGGATGCGATCGGCTTCTATTTCATCCTGAATTTCATGCCGGTCTTCATCTCGACGGCCGGCGTGTTGTCCAGCCATGTGGCGACGGTGGTCCAGACGGTGCTGCTGGCGGCCTTCATTCCGACGGTCTTCGCCATGGGCGTCCTGTCCGACCGGATCGGACGACGGCCGATGCTGCTGGTGGCGTCGCTTCTGTTCGTGGTGCTGACCATACCGCTGCTCTGGTTGCTGGGGCACAGCAGCTTCCTGGGCGTCGTCGCCATCGAACTGGCGTTCGGCGGCATGCTGGCGATCAATGACGGCACGCTGCCGGGCTTCCTGACCGAACTGTTTCCCGGTCATGCGCGCTATAGCGGCTTCGCCCTGGTCTTCAACATCGCCAATGCGGCGCTAGGGGGCACCGCGCCGTTCGTGATGACGTGGATCATGCATGTCACGGGTTCGCAGGTCGTGCCGGGGGGCTGGCTGGTGAGCGTGGCGGCGGTGGCGCTGGTCTGCACGTTGCTCAGCCGGCGGTTCGCCGCCGTACGCTGACGGGCGCTCCCTGTGCCGGAAAAAGCGGTGGCCCGATCTGGAAAACCTTGCGGGGACGGTGCGTTGCTGCTTATCGTCGAAGGCATGGCATTCCGTGTCGCACGCAAGGTCTGGATGGGGCGCATGCGGCAGGTGGGCGGGCGCAAGCCCATGGCGTGGTGGCCGCCGCCGGGCCGGTAGGGTCGTCATCCTTCCTTCCGTACCGCCACACCATTCCGAACGGACATTCCGTCATGTCATCCTTCGTCTTCACCGTGGGGGCCGACGCGCTTGCGCTGCGCTGGCCCGACGGCAGCGTTTCCACCTGCCCCTATGTCTGGCTGCGCGATAACTGCCCCTCCGTCCTGCATCCCCAGACGCGGGAGAGGATGTTCGACCTGCTGTCCATTCCGCCCGATCCGCGTCCACGCCATGTCGCCCTCGCCGACGGGCTGCTGGTCGTCACCTGGGCGGGGGAGGAGCACGTCAGCCGCTTCCCGCTCGACTGGCTGGCCCGGCATCGGCCGGGCACGCGCCCGGCCGATCCGGCGGACATTCCGCGCGTGCCCTGGAAGGGGGATTTCCGGATTCCGCGTCACGATGCGGCCGCGATCCTGTCCGATGACGGGGCGCTGGCGGCGTGGATGGCCGACCTCGCCCGGTCGGGGCTGGCGATCGTCGGCGGCGTGGCGGACGAAGTCGGGGCCGGCAGCGCCCTGGCCGAGCGCATCGGGTTTCTGCGCCGGACGAATTTCGGCATCACGTTCGAGGTCGTCAGCCGCCCCGACCCGAACAACCTGGCCTACACGGCCGAGCATCTGCCGCTGCATACCGACCTGCCCAACCAGGAAATTCCGCCCGGCTTCCAGTTCCTGCATTGCCTGGCCAATGCGGCGGAGGGCGGCGAGTCGATGTTCGCCGACGGGATCGCCATCGCCGAGGATCTGCGTGCGGCGGATCCGGAGGCCTTCCGGTTGCTGTGCACCGTGCCGATCCCGTTTCGCTTTCACGATGCCGAGGCCGATATCGCCGTCCATCGGCCGGTCCTGACGCCGGACGACGCGGGGGGGATCCGTGAAATCCGCTATAACGCGCATATCGCCGGCACCTTCGACATGCCGGCACAGCTCATGGCGGACTATTACCGGGCCTATCGCGCCTTCATGACGCGCACGCGGCAGGACCGCTTCGTGCTGTCGCTGAGGCTGGCGCCGGGGGACATGGTGGCGTTCGACAATCGGCGGACCCTGCACGGGCGCGGGCGCTTCCATCCTAACACCGGCTTTCGCCACCTGCACGGATGCTATGTCGATCGGGGCGAGTTCGAAAGCCGCCTGAGGCTGCTGGCGCGCCACCGGCCCGCCTGACCAAGGCGAACCCGAAGCATCGCGGCGCGTTGGCGCGATGCCGCCCCATGCCGGGCGGCATGCCAGCGGGGCGATACCCCGGCGGAGGGCAGCATGACGTGGTCAATCCCGTTGGGTCGCGTGTACGGCACGGAGGTGCGCGTGCATGTGACGTTCCTGCTGCTGCTGCTGTGGATCGCCGTCATTGATGCCGGGCAGGGCGGCCTGCCGGCGGCCGGGCGGGGCGTGTTGTTCGTGCTGCTGGTGTTCGTCTGCATCGTCCTGCACGAATTCGGCCATGTGCTGGCCGCGCGGCGCTTTGGCGTGACGACGCCGGACATCACCCTGCTGCCCATCGGCGGTGTCGCGCGCCTGTCGCGCATTCCCGAACAGCCGGGCCAGGAACTGGTCATCGCCCTGGCAGGGCCGGCGGTGACCCTGGTCATCGCGATGGTGCTGTTCGCCGCGACCGGGACGCGCCCGAGCCTGCAGGCCGTCGATACCGCTGGTTCGCTGGGCGGCATGGCGGCCCGGCTGGCGTCGGTCAATCTGTTCCTGCTGCTGTTCAACCTGATCCCGGCCTTTCCCATGGACGGGGGGCGCGCGTTGCGGGCGCTGCTGGGCTATCGCATGGGGTTTGTTCGGGCGACCCAGATCGCGGCGTCGGTGGGGCAGGGGTTTGCCTTCCTGCTGGGGTTCCTGGGGCTGATCGCCAACCCGATCCTGCTGTTCATCGCCCTGTTCGTCTATCTGGGCGCCGCCGCCGAGGCCCATACCGTCCAGCTTCGCCAGGTGGCGCAGGGGATGATCGTGGGGGACTCGATGATGACACGATTCGAGACCCTGCCGCTGGACGCCAGCCTGGACGACGCGGTACGGGCGCTGATCCGCACGGCCCAGCGTGTCTTTCCCGTCGTCGACGGGACGGGACGGCTGCATGGGGTCCTGACCCAGGCAGCGCTGGTCCAGCGGGCGCAGGCGGGTGATGCCAGCGCCGTCGTGGCCGACCTGATGACGCCGGGCATTCCCGCCATCCATCCCTACCAGCCCCTGGGCGACGCCTTGCGCCTGTTGCAGGACGGCAGTCTGCCGGCGGTTGCAGTGACCGACGCGACCGACCAACTGGTGGGCCTGGTCACGTCGGAGACGATCGGCGAGGTCATGCTGACCCACGGCGTCCGCCCGTCCCGGGCCGCCGCCGGCGCAGGGCGTCAGCCCGGCAGGGCGCGCGACGCCGCGTGAAAGCCGGCCCAGGGGTCGGATGCCCGCCGCGTCAGCCGGGCTGGGGTATTCATGATGGTGAAATCGCCGGGGGCGGCGCCGGCCGCCAGGTCCGGCCATGACAGCGGCATGGACACCTTTGCGCCGGGCCGCGCGCGGGGCGAATAGGGGGCGACGGCGGTCGCCGTGCGCTGGTTTCGCAGATAATCGATCAGGATCCTGCCGTGTCGCCTGGCCTTGCTGATGGTCGAGACATACCGCCTGGGATCGTCATGGGCCATCGCGTCGGCCAGCGCATGCGCGAATGCCCGCACGGCAGTCCAGTCCGCCTGGGGGCGAAGCGGCGTCACCACATGCAGCCCCCGGCCGCCCGATGTCTTGACGAATGCCGCCAGGCCGGCGCGCTCCAACCGGTCGCGGATTTCGATCGCCGCGTCGCATATGGCGGTCCAGCCCACGTCGTCGCCGGGGTCGAGGTCCATGACGATCCGGTCCGGATGCTCCAGATCCGCCACGGGGGCGTTCCAGACATGAATTTCCAGGGCCGCCGAATGGATCAGGTCCACCAGCCCGTCGAGGTCGCGGATGGCGATCAGGGGGCGGTCCGGCGTGGCGGGGTCGATGGCCGGATGGATATGCGGGCGCATGCCCTTCCAGGGATGGCGCTGGAAAAACGAGTCGCCCGTCACCCCCTCGGGGCAGCGCAGCACCGTCAGGGGGCGGTCGATGACATGGGGTTCCATCCAGCGCCAGACCGCGCGGCCATACTCCGCAAGGTCGGCTTTCGTCACCCGTTCGTCGGGCCAGTACAGGCGATCGGCGTGCGTGGTGTCGGGCATGTCGGCCTCCGTCCGATGGCGGCTCCATCGTCCCGGCCGGGGCCGGCCGCCTACGGCGTCAGGACGGTTGCGTTGTGGTCTACGCCCGCGACCTCGACACGGTTCCGTCCGTTTCTCTTGGCCTGGTAAAGGGCCACGTCGGCCGCCTTCAGCAGATTTTCATAGTCGGGATGGCCGGAATAGAGGGCGCCGCCGATCGACACCGTCACCTGGGCGATGCTGCCGTCGGGCAGGCTGACGGGGGTTTCCTCGATCAGCCGGCGCAGGCGCTCGGCGGTCTGGATCATCTGCGGCTGGTCGGTGTCGCCCAGGATCATCAGGAATTCCTCGCCGCCATAGCGGAAGAGCATGTCGCTCAACCGGCCGGCTTCCTCCAGCGTGTGGGCCACCGCCCGCAGCACGGAATCGCCGGCGGCATGTCCATGGGTGTCGTTGACGCGCTTGAAATGATCGACGTCGATGAACAGCACGCTCAGCGGACGGCCGGTCTGGCTGGCGACACGCAGTTCGTAGGCCATGATCGACGGCAGGAAGCGGCGATTCATCGCGCGGGTCAGCGGGTCCTCGACGTCGCTGCTGCTGCGGCTGTTGCGGAACATGACCTCGAGACTGTTCATGATCTCGGTCACGCCGACATGCAGGGCCGCCAGGCTGGCCGAGGTGTCCCGCCTTGCCTGTATGTCGTCGGAAATCGCCGGCAGCAATTGTTCGTCCACGCGCGCGATCAGGTTGGTCAGATGGGCCACGATGTCCGTGCCCTCGAACAGCAGGCCGACCTTGTATGTCACCCACAGCCCGAATGCCGAACGCGAGAGCCGCATCGCCGCGAGATCGTCCGGCGTCTTCATCACATAGATCGAGCGCAGGACATTGTAGCTCCAGGCCATCAGGGTGGCCTTCTGGGCCTCGCCCTCGCGCGGCAGGTCCTGATTCATGGCGAACAGCCGGTACGCCGTGTCGGTCGAACTCGCGCGTTCCCGATGGCGCCAGTAGGACAGCGAGATCACGCCCTGCGCCGCCGACAGGGCATTCGCCACATAGATGACGGCATCGGTGAGCTGGTCGTGCGGCAGTTCTTCCTTGCCCAATTGCTGGATCAGCTTGCGCTGGATCAGCGAGATGCCTTCGGAGACCAGATGAAGCGGAATCGCCGCGCGGGCGTGATAGCGGCCGATATGGCGCTGGGCCTCGATCACATGGGTGGGATTTTGCGGGGAGGCGGAAAACAGGTCCGCCAGCCAGCGGGCCAGGGTGCCGCGCAGCCGGTTTGTCGTTTCGGCATCCGCCAGGAAACGTTTCCCCTGGGGATGGGAGGAAAAATGATCGTAGAACGCCGCGACCAGAAAGGGGCTCAACTGCCCGATCATCGCATGGACCTGCTGGCGCGTGATGTCCGACACTTCCGCGACGACATCCTTCAGCTCGGCGTCGCCCTCATGGAGAGAGAGTGTCATGCGTGGCTCCGATCATCCGCATCCCGCGGAAAAAGCGATCCGGGACACCAGGGAAATCCGCGTAAAGACCGAAGGGACACCATGTATTCCTGATCCGTCGGCGCGCCCGAGGCACCATTGTCACGTTGGAGGACCATATCCGAAGCCCCGCCTCAAATAACCCTAGAGAGAATTCCGCCCCGTGTCAGGTCTTGATTTGAATATGTGAGTTGCGACCGGAAGATCCGGCGGAATTCCGGATCGCTGTCGATGCGTCCCTTGCATCATATCGGAACCGGTAGGAAAATCCCCGTCGTTCAAGCGGGGGCGCGTGGAGCGCCGGTCCGGGACAATCCGGGGGAAAGTGATCGTTGACGCAGGAAGTGGGGCGCCCGGCCGGGTGGATCGACCGCTATTTTCACGTGACGCGACGGGGGTCGACCCTGGGGCGGGAACTGGTCGCGGGCCTGACCACGTTCGGGGCCATGGCGTATATCATGATCGTCAATCCGGCGATCATGGCGCTGGCGGGCCTGGGCCGGCACGACATGATTATGACCACGATCGCCGCCGCCGTCTGCGGGTCGCTGCTGATGGCGCTGATGGCCAACCTGCCGATCGCGCTGGCCCCGGCCATGAGCAGCAACCTGGTCTTCGCACAGATCGTGGTGGCGCAGATGGGGATCGCGCCGTCCGTCGCCTTCACCATGGTCCTGATCGGGGGCATGGCGTTCGTGGCCCTGTCGCTGACGCAGTGGCGGCAACGGATCGTGCTGGGCTTTCCGGCCCCGGTGCGTAACGGCATCCATTGCGCGATCGGCGCCTTCATCGCCCATATCGGGATGGTCAGCGGCGGCCTTGCGGTCAAGGGGGGGCAGGGGTTCAGTTTCGGATCGCTGCGTGATCCGGCGGTGCTGCTGTGCCTGGGCGGCGTCGTCCTGGCGGCGGCGGTGCAGATGCTGCGCGTACCCGCCGGCATGCTGGTGTCGATCGTGGTGCTGACCGTCGCGGGATGCTTCGTCCGCATGCCGGGCGGCGCCACGGTCACCCACCTGCCGGCGAACTGGCTGGAATGGCCGCATTATCCGACCGGCATGCTGCTGTCGTTCGACTTTCACGGCTTCCTGTCGCATATCGGCCTCGTCCTGCCCGTGACGATGTATTTCTTCCTCGGCGATTTCTTCGACGCCACGGGAACGATGATGGCGATCACCCGGCGGGCCGGCCTGACGGTCGAGGACGGTCAGCCCGTGCTGGGCCGCGCGGCCTTCGCCGCCGACGGGGCGGCCAGCGTCATCGGGTCGGTCCTGGGGACCTCCACCGTGTCGGCCTATCTGGAATCGCTGGTGGGGGTCGAGGCCGGCGGCCGCACCGGGCTGGTCGGGGTCACGGTGGCGGTGCTGTTCCTGCTGTCGTCCTTCCTGTGGCCCATCATCACCGCCGTGCCGGCGGTCGCCACCGCGCCGGTGCTGATCCTGGTCGGGTTGGGCATGCTGTCGGACATGGGCCGGATGGACCTCTCCGACTCCGGGGGACTGCTGGCGCCGCTGCTGATGATCCTGGTCACGGTCATGACCGGCAATTTCATGGTCAGCCTGGCGTTGGGGCTGCTGCTGTACACGGCGCTGGCGGTCGCGGGGCGCCGCTGGGCGGACCTGACGCCGATCCTGCTGTTTCTCGACGCGGTCTTCGTCGTCTATCTGGTGCTGGCCAGCGGCATGGGGGAGGCATGATCTTGCGGCGCGGACTGGTCCTGTCGAGTCTTCTGCTGGCGGCGGTGGCTGCGCCCGCTACGGCCCGCGCGGCGGACTGGCCCGACACCCCGGCGTCGCGGCAGCAACTCCAGGCCCTGATCGACACACTGGACGACCGGCTGCTGCACCAGCCCAGCGCCACCCTGACGCTGGAGGAATGGTGCCGTGCCCACGCCCTGGCGCCCGTCGCCCGCGTCGTGGCGCACCGCGTCCCTGGGGCGCAGAAGCCGCCGACGCCGGCCCAGCGGCGGGTTCTGGACGTCGATCCGCGCGAACCGGTCCGCTATCGCCGGGTGGATCTGGCCTGCGGCGACCGGGTGCTGTCGGTGGCCGACAACTGGTATGTCCCCGCCCGCCTGACGCCCGAGATGAACGCGGCGCTCGATCACAGCGACATCGCCTTCGGCCACGCCGTGGCGGCGCTGCATTTCACGCGGCGCACGCTGGAGAGCACGCGCCTGTGGTCGCCGGGGGCGCCGCCATCCACCCCGGGGGTGATCCGGCCGCCGGCCGCAATCCTGCGGCATCGCGCGGTGCTGTATCGGCAGGACGGCGTTCCGTTCAGCGAGGTGGTGGAGACCTATACCGGCGCGATGCTGGACTTCCCGCCGCCATCGCGCTGACATTCCCGCCATGCAGAAGGACGACCCCGCCATGACCGGCCCGACCCTGGATCTGCGCGACCCCGTCCTGCCGGCCGGCGCGGTCCGCGACGCGCTGGCGTTGTCCCCGCACCCCGAGGGCGGCTGGTACCGCGAACTGTGGCGCGACAGCCCGCCCGGCGGCGGGCGGGGGGCCGCCACGACCATCCAGTTCCTGCTGGCCGAAGGCGAACGCTCGCACTGGCACCGGGTGGACGCCGCCGAGATCTGGTGCTGGCAGGGCGGCGCGCCGCTGCGCCTGCGAATCGCGGACAAGGCGGGCGTGGAGCGCGTGATCGCGCTGGGGCCGCGTCCCGGGGCGGGAGAGGTGCTCCAGGCCGTCGTTCCGGCCCATGCGTGGCAGGCGGCCGAAAGCCTGGGGGCCTGGAGCCTGGTCGGCTGCATCGTGGCCCCGGCCTTCCTGTTCGAGAGTTTCGAACTGGCGCCCCCCGGCTGGACACCCGGATCGTGACCGAGGTGGCGGGCGAGCCCGACTGGCTGGTCTGGGCGCGCGAGATCCAGGCCATCGCCCAGACCGGCCTGGCCTTCACGCGCGACCCCTACGACCGGGAACGCTACGAGATGCTGCGTGGCCTGGCCGCCCGCATGCTGGCCGCGCGGACCGGCATCCCGGCGGCGCGGATCGAAACCCTGTTCGCCGGCGAGGCCGGATACGCAACGCCCAAGATCGACGTGCGGGCCGCGGTGTTCGACGACCGGGGGCGCATCCTGATGGTGCGGGAGGTGCTGGATGGCGGGCGCTGGACGCTGCCCGGCGGCTGGGCGGACGTGAACATCACCCCGGCGGACAGCGCGGTGAAGGAAGTGCGCGAGGAAAGCGGCTACGAGGTCCGCGTACGCAAGCTGGCCGCGCTGTGGGACCGGACGCGGCAGGGGCATCCGGCGCAGGTCTTTTCCTGCGCCAAGCTGTTCTATCTGTGCGACCTGGTGGGGGGCGCCGCCGCGACCAGCCTGGAGACGTCGGAGGTCGGCTGGTTCGCCGAGGACGAGGTCCCGCCCGACCTGTCGCTGGGCCGCGTGCTGCCGTCGCAGGTCCGCCGCATGTTCGCCCATGCGCGCGCGCCGGCCCTGCCGACCGATTTCGAATGAGGCGCCGGCCCGATCCGCACGGGTCAGGCCATTGAAATCGTGTCTTTCGTGACACATATCCATCCGACGGTTTTTTTGCGGAATGGAGAGACGCCTACATGGTCGATCAGGTTGCGGGGCAGGACGGCGTGGCCCCGGCGGGAGAGGAACATGCGTTCAGCGCGGAGGTCGGGCGTCTGCTCGACCTTGTGGTCCATGCCCTGTATTCCGAGCGCGAGATCTTCCTGCGCGAACTGGTCGCCAACGCGGCCGACGCGACGGACCGCCGCCGGTTCGAGGCCCTGACCGACGCCGCCCGCACGCTGCCCGAGGACGCGAAGGTCCGCATCGATCCGGACAAGGACGCCCGCCGCCTGACCATCAGCGACGATGGCGCGGGCATGAGCAAGGACGAGCTGGCCCGCAACCTGGGCACCATTGCGCGGTCCGGCACCCGGGCGTTCGGCCAGGAACTGGAGAAGCAGAAGCCCGAGGACCTGCCCAAGGATCGGCCGAGCCTGATCGGGCAGTTCGGCGTCGGCTTCTATGCGGCCTTCATGGTGGCCGACCATGTCGATGTGGTGTCGCGCCGCGCCGGCAGCGACGAGGCCTGGCGGTGGTCCTCGGACGGCAAGGGCGGCTTCACCCTCAGCCCCGCGACGCGCGAGCGGCCGGGCACCGACATCATCCTGCATATCAAGGAAGACGCGGACGAATTCCTCGACGCCTGGCGTCTGGAAGCGATCGTGCGTAAATGGGCCGATCACATCGTCTGGCCGATCACCATCCGGCGTGATGGCGAGGAGACGCCGGCCAATGTCGGGACCGCCCTGTGGCGCAAGCCGCGTTCCGAGGTCACCGAAGACCAGTTGAACGACTTCTACCGGCATGTCAGCCATAATTTCGATACGCCGTGGGCGACGCTGCACTGGCACGCCGAAGGCACGATCGAGTTCACCGCCCTGCTGTTCATCCCCGGCAGCCGCCCCTTCGAGTTCGGCGAGCAGGTGCGCGACAGCCGCGTGCGCCTGCATGTCCGGCGCATGTTCATCACCGACGACGCGGCCCTGCTGCCGTCCTGGCTGCGCTTCGTGCAGGGCGTGGTGGACACCGAGGACCTGCCGCTGAACGTCTCGCGCGAGATGCTGCAGGCCACCCCGGTCCTGGCCCGCATCCGCAAGGCCGTGACCAACCGCGTGCTGAACGAATTGCGTACCCGGGCGAAGGACGCCGAGTCCTATGCCGGCTTCTGGGAGAATTTCGGCCCGGTGCTGAAGGAAGGCGTGTGGGACGATGCGGAATATCGCACCGACCTGGCCGGCCTGGCGCGCTTCCGCTCCAGCGCGGTCGAGGGCTGGACGACGCTGGCCGAGTACGTGTCGCGCCTGAAGGACGGGCAGGAGGCGATCTATTACCTGACCGGCGACAATCCCGATACGCTGCCGGCCTCGCCGCAGCTGGAAGGCTTCCGCGCGCGCGGGATCGAGGTGCTGCTGCTGTCCGATCCGGTGGATTCCTTCTGGCCGGAACGCCTGGGCACCTTCGAGGGCAAGCCGCTGCGTAGCGTCAGCCAGGGCCATGCCGACCTGGAAAACTTCGCGACGTCCGAGGAAGATGTTGGGCCGCGCGCCGACCTCGACGTCCTGCTGCCGGCGCTGAAGACGGCGCTGGGGGACGCGGTGTCCGACGTGCGGGGAACCAACCGCCTGGTCGGCAGCGCCGTGGTGCTGTCGGCGTCGGGGCAGGGGCCCGACCTGCAGTTGCAGCGCCTGCTGCGGCGCAGCGGGCAGGCGGTGCCCGACCTTGCCCCGGTGCTAGAGGTCAACGCCACCCATCCGCTGGTCCGCGACCTGGCCGAGCGTGCGGCACGCGGCGAATCGGTGAGCGATATCGCGCTGATCCTGCTGGACATCGCCCGCATCCAGGATGGCGAAAGCCCGAAGGACCCGGCCGGGTTCGCCAGCCGCCTGACGGCCAGCCTGACCCGGGCCGCGGACGTCGCCGCGTCCTGACCCGGCGGCCGCCCCTGCCGCATGGGCGGGGGCGGTGCGGGCCGCCGGGCGTGGTTCGGACTTGAAACGTCGGGATGCCGGTGCTTCCTTGCGCCGCTTCCCCCCACTCCGGCATCGGACTCGCACGTCATGAAGATCGGCAACGTACCCTATCGCAGCGTCTGGGTGGACCAGGATGACGGCTGGTCGATCCATATCTTCGACCAGACCCGCCTGCCGTGGAACCTGGACGTCCTGCGCCTGACGGACATGGAGCAGGTGGCGCACGCCATCCGTACCATGCAGGTCCGTGGCGCGCCGCTGATCGGCGCAGTGGCGGCCTATGGGCTGGCGCTGGCCCTGCGGGTCGATGCCGCCGACGCGGCGATGGAGCGCGATGCGGCGCTGCTGGCCGCGACCCGCCCGACCGCGATCAATCTGCGCTGGGCCATCGAACGGATGCTGGACCGCCTGCGCCCGCTGGCGCCGGCCGACCGCGTGGCCGCCGCGTATGACGAGGCCGGGCGCATCTGCGACGAGGACGCGGCCCAGAACGAATCCATCGGCCGCCACGGCCTGCCCCTGATCGAGGAGATCGCGGCCCGGCGGGGCGACGGCAAGCCGGTCAATATCCTGACCCATTGCAATGCCGGCTGGATCGCCACCGTCGACTGGGGTACGGCGCTGGCGCCGATCTACATGGCCCACGATCGGGGGCTGAACGTCCATGTCTGGGTGGACGAAACCCGTCCGCGCAACCAGGGCGCCGCGCTGACGGCGTGGGAGCTGGGCAGCCACGGCGTGCCCCATACGGTGGTGGCGGACAATGCCGGCGGCCATCTGATGCAGCATCGTGCGGTCGATCTGGTGATCGTCGGCACCGACCGCGTGACGCGGGCCGGTGACGTGGCGAACAAGATCGGCACCTATCTGAAAGCGCTGGCGGCGCGCGACAACGGCGTGCCCTTCTGGGTGGCGCTGCCGTCCACCACCATCGACTGGCGGGTGCGCGACGGGCTGACCGAAATCCCGATCGAGGAACGCAACGGCGACGAGGTCACGGCGATCACCGGCCGCACCGCGGCGGGCCTGATCGAGACGGTGCACCTGACCCCGCCGGGCAGCCGGGCGGCCAATCCGGCCTTCGACGTCACCCCGGCGCGGCTGGTCACCGGGCTGATTACCGAACGCGGCTGCTGCGAGGCGACCGGGGCCGGCCTGGCCGCGCTGTTCCCCGAACAGGCGGGCTGACCCCCGCCCTTGACAGGGGCGGCTTCGGTCGGCTTCCTCCGCCTTCGACCGGGACGGGCGCGCGTCGCCCGGACCTGCCAGCTTTTTGGCCAGCCCGTTTTTGGTGACACAGGACGAGATCATGCATCCCTATCGTACCCATAGCTGCGCCGCCCTTCGGGCCAGCGACGCCGGGCAGACCGCCCGCCTCTCCGGCTGGGTGCACAGCAAGCGCGATCATGGCGGCCTGCTGTTCATCGACCTGCGCGACCATTTCGGAATTACCCAGATCGTGATCCCGGCGGGTTCGCCGGTGCTGGAGACCGTCGAGCGCATCCGCGTCGAGAGCGTGCTGACCATCACCGGCGAGGTCGTGCTGCGCGACGACGCGACGAAGAACCCGAACCTGCCGACCGGCGAGATCGAACTTCGCGCGCGCGAGGTCGATGTCCAGTCGGCGGCCGACGTACTGCCGTTCCAGGTGGCGGGGCACGAGCATTATCCCGAGGACCTGCGCCTGACCTACCGGTATATCGACCTGCGGCGCGACAAGGTCCATCGCAACATGATGCTGCGCGCGCAGGTCATCACCAGCCTGCGCCGCCGCATGACCGACCAGGGATTCGTCGAATTCCAGACCCCGATCCTGACCGCTTCGTCCCCCGAGGGCGCGCGCGACTTCCTGGTGCCGGCGCGGATGCATCCGGGCAAGTTCTACGCGCTGCCGCAGGCGCCGCAGCAGTTCAAGCAGCTTGCCATGGTCGCGGGGTTCGACCGGTATTTCCAGATCGCCCCCTGTTTCCGCGACGAGGCCGCGCGCGCCGACCGGTCGCCGGGCGAATTCTACCAGCTTGATTTCGAGATGGCGTTCGCGACCCAGGAAGACGTGTTCGCGACGCTGGAGCCGGTGATGGAAGGCGTGTTCCGCGAATTCGGTGGCGGCCGCACCGTCAGCGCCGCCCCGTTCGAGCGCATTCCCTACGCCACCGCCATGGCGCGCTACGGCAGCGACAAGCCCGACCTGCGTAACCCCCTGCTGCTGAGCGACG
The DNA here is from genome assembly GCF_014174305.1 of Gluconacetobacter johannae. Taxonomy (GTDB): domain Bacteria; phylum Pseudomonadota; class Alphaproteobacteria; order Acetobacterales; family Acetobacteraceae; genus Gluconacetobacter; species Gluconacetobacter johannae. Next base: position 111,603 of record NZ_JABEQH010000001.1, read on the forward strand.
TGACCGAGGCGTTCGCCGATTCCGGCTTCGGCCTGTTCGCGAAGATCGTGGCCGGCGGCGGCGAGGTGCGCGCGATTCCGGCACCCGGCGCGGGCGATCGTCCGCGCGCCTTCTATGACAAGCTGAACGCCTGGGCGCGCGAGGCCGGGGCCGGCGGCCTGGGCTACATCATCTTCGACGAGGAAGGCGGCAAGGGCCCGATCGCCAAGAACCTGGAACCCGCGCGCGTCGCCGCGATCCGCGAGAAGACGGGCCTGAAGGCGGGCGACGCCGTGTTCTTCGCCGCCGGACGCGGCGACGAAGTCGTGAAATTCTCGGGCCTGGTGCGGACCCGCATCGCGACCGAACTGGACCTGATCGAAAAGGATGCGTTCCGCTTCTGCTGGATCACCGATTTCCCGATGTACGAGCGCAATGAGGAAACCGGGTTGATCGACTTCTCGCACAACCCGTTCTCGATGCCGCAGGGCGGTCTGGAGGCGCTGAACAGCCAGGACCCGCTGACGATCACCGCCTATCAGTACGATATCGTCTGCAACGGCGTGGAACTGTCGTCGGGCGCGATCCGCAACCACCGGCCCGAGGTGATGATCCGCGCGTTCGAGATCGCGGGCTATCCCGAATCCGAGGTCGAGGCCCGGTTCGGCGGCATGCTCAACGCCTTCCGCTACGGCGCGCCGCCGCATGGCGGTTCGGCGCCCGGCGTGGACCGCATGGTCATGCTGCTGGCCGACGAGCCCAATATCCGCGAGGTCATCCTGTTCCCGCTCAACCAGCAGGGCGAGGACCTGATGATGGGCGCGCCCGCCCCCGTTCCGCCCGCGCGGCTGAAGGAACTGTCGCTGGCGCTGGACCTGCCGCGCCCCAAACCGGGCGCGACCGCCAAGGCATAAGCGGCTGGTCGGGGCGGTTCGGAGGCATTGTCGTTGCGCGCGCCGCCCCGATGCGTTCTGCTGACGTGATGAAACGGTGGTCCTTTCCCTTCGGGACGCCGGCGCGGGTCCGGATGGGTATCGCGGCCGGGATATGTCTTGCCGCCGGCCTGCTGTCCGGGGGGGCGTCCGCCCATGCCGCGACGCCGGCGCCGGTGGTGCTGGCCGGTCATCGCGCGACCTATGACCTGACCCTTCAATCGGTCGGCGGGGGCGATACGGTCGCGGCCAGCGGCACGATGGTCTTTGCCGTGTCCGATGCCTGCACCGCCTGGTCGACGCAGCAGAAATTGCGCCTGCAGACGGTCTCGCGGTCCGGCGTGACGACCGAACTGGTGTCCGACTACGCCACGCTGGAAGCCAAGGACGGGCGTCATCTGGTCTTTCGCACCGTTCAGACCTCGAACGGCGCGCCGGTCACCCAGTTGAGGGGCGAGGCCACGATGGCGGCCTCGGGCGGCGAGATCCGCTACAGCCAGCCTGCGGGCCGCGTCCTGCCGCTGCCGGCCGGGACGCTGTTCCCGATGGCGCATACCGCCGCGATCGTCCGCGCGGCCCAGGCCGGCGAGACGTCGATCACGCCGCTGCTGTTCGATGGCACCGGGGCCGACGGCCCGCAATATACCTATGTCATGATGCTGGGCTGGTCGCCGCCGCCGTCCGACAGCCCCTTCGCCGCCCTGTCCCGCCTGTCGTCGGGACGGGTGCATGTGGCGTTCTATACGCCGTCGTCGCACGATATGCGCCCCGACTACGCGATCGGCATGCGCTATTTCGCGAATGGTGTCTCGGACCGGCTGGACATGGATTTCGGAGATTTCCGCATGCGAGGAACATTGCGTAGCTTCACCCCCGCCCCGGCGCCCCACCGGTGCTGAGCGGCGGCATGGCGAAGGACGGCGCCACGGATAACGGGGCGGGCATGGGCGCCGGACTGGCCCATTCGCTACGCAGCCGCCATGTCTCGATGATCGCGATCGGGGGCATGATCGGCGCGGGGCTGTTCGTGAACACGTCGGTGATGATCCAGGGCGCGGGGCCGCTGGTGCTGCTGTCCTATGTCCTGGCCGGGCTGATCGTCTTCCTGGTCATGCGTATGCTGGGCGAAATGGCGATCGACAGTCCCGATTCGGGGTCGTTCGTGGGCCATGTCCGGCGCGGGCTGGGCGCACGGGCGGCCTTCGTCACCGGATGGTCGTACTGGCTGTTCTGGGTGGTGGTGGCCTCGGTCGAGGCGAAGGCGGCCGCGCTGATCGTGGCCCCTATGCTGGGTTGCCCGCAACTGCCGGTGGCACTGGTGCTGATCGGGGCGATGACGGGCGTCAACATGTTCTCGGTCCGGGGATATGGCGAGTTCGAATTCTGGTTCTCGCTGATGAAGATCACGGCGATCGGCCTGTTCTCGGTCATCGCCGGGCTGGCGCTGTTCGGCATGCTCGGCCCGTCGTTCGGCGGCACCGTCGCGAATCTGTGGGACCAGGGTGGTTTCATGCCGCACGGCTTCAGCGCGTCGCTGTCGCTGCTGCCGGCCATCCTGTTCACCTTCGCGGGGGCCGAGATCGCGACCGTCGCGGCGGCGGAAACCGACAATCCGGGGCGGAACATCGTGCAGGCGATCCGCACCGTCGTGATCCGCGTCATGCTGTTCTACCTGTGCTCGCTGGGCATCATCCTGTGCCTGGTGCCCTGGAACCAGATCCAGCCCGGCCACTCCCCGTTTCTCGAGGTCCTGCACCGGATCGGCATCCCGGGGGCCGAGGGGGCGATGACGGTGGTGGTGCTGATCGCCATCGCCTCGTGCCTCAATTCCACGCTCTACGTCACCTCGCGCATCCTGTTCGAGATGGCGGCCCATGGCGACGCCCCGCACTGGCTGGTCCGGACCGGGCCCAGCGGCACGCCGCGCCGGGCGATTTCGATGGGGGCGGCGATCGCGGCATTGATGACGGTCGTGGCCGCGACCTTTCCGAGCGAGGTCTTCGGCTTCCTGCTGAATGCGTCGGGCGCGGTGATCCTGTTCGATTATCTGATGGTGGTGTTCGCCCAGATCAGCCTGCGCCGGCGGATGCACCGCGCGGGGCGCAGCCCGGCCTTTCCCATGCTGCTGTTTCCCTACCTGTCGTGGCTGACGGTGGGCGCCATCGTGCTGGTGATGGTCACGATGATGCTGACGCCCGACACCCGCATCCAGATCGAACTGGGGAGTGTGACCCTGATGCTGATCCTGGCGCTGGGACTGGTGACGCAGCGTCGCCGGGACGGCGCGTCCTGACGGTATCCCGGGACGGTGCGTCCTGATGGAACTGCGTTACACACCGCGACATTTCGCCATTCCGCCGCCACGATGATCGGCGCACAGTGTTTCGGATGGCGCGGGGCGGCTTGCCTGTTCCGCCCGCATGCAGGAGGTTTTCCATCATGACGAGGCAGATTGCCCGCCGCGCCCTTCTGGCGCTGGGCATTGTCGCAGGAATCGGCCTGGCGGGGCACGACATGTCATCCGCACAGGCCCAGCCCTATCCGGGCGGGGGTGGGTATTACCGTTATGGACCCACGCGGCCGGGCTGGTCGCCGCCGCCGCCGCCGGCCGTGCGCTACGAGGCCGTGCCGCCGCCACGCGGGCGGGGCTGGGTCTGGCAGCAGGGTGTCTGGGACTGGGGTCCCGGCGGCTATGTGTGGATGCCGGGGCGTTATGTCCGCTATGGCGGCCATGGCGGCTGGGGACCCGGACGGTGGGAGCGGCGCGGGCCGAGCTGGGTCTGGGTCCGTCCGGGCTGGCGCTGATCGCGTCCCAAGCAGGCGGAATCGGGGACCGGACGGCGTGACGGCGCCTTACTGGTCCTCGATCGCCACGATCAGGGGCACATGGTCCGACGGCTGGGCGCGCCCGCGTTCGTCACGGTCCGGCTCGGCGGCCAGCAGCCGTTCGGCAATACGCGGCGACAGCAGGGCGTGGTCGATACGCAGCCCGCTGTCGCGGGGCCACGCGCCTGCCTGGTAATCCCAGAACGTGTAATGCCGGCCATGCGGATGCAGGGCGCGCACCGCATCCGTCAGGCCCAGCCACAGCAGGCGCCGGAAGGCCGCGCGGGTTTCGGGGCGCAGCAGGGCGTCGGTCGGGGGCAGGGCGCCGGGGGCGCAATCCTCGTCGGTCGGGCAGACGTTGTAATCCCCGGCCAGGATGAAGTCGGTCCCGGCCTCCAGCAGGGCGCGGGCATGCAGCGCCAGCGCCTCCATGAAGGCCAGCTTGGCGGCGTAGCCGATGCTGCCGCCCGAATTGCCGTTGGGCAGATACAGATTGCCGAACACCAGCCCGGCGGCCCGGACTTCGACATAGCGCGCCTGCGGGGCGTCGTCGTCCAGAAAGGGCAGCCCCTGCGCCGTGACCTCGAAGGGCAGGCGGCTGAGAATCGCGACGCCGTTATAGCTTTTCTGCCCGACGACGACACTGTCGTAGCCCGCTTCGCGAAACGCCTCGGCCGGGAAGGCCGCGCTTTCGCACTTGATTTCCTGCAGGCCGAGCAGATCGGGCTTTTCCCGGTCCAGCCAGTCCAGGACATGCTGCTGACGCTGGCGGACGGAATTGACGTTCCAGGTGGCGATTTTCATCAGTCGATGGAAAAGCTGGTGCCGCAGCCGCAGGACGCAGTCGCATTGGGGTTACGGACGGTGAAATGCGCCCCCATCAGCGAATCGTTGAAATGCAGTTCCGCCCCCGCCAGCAGGTCCAGGCTCGCCGGATCGACCAGCACCCGCGCGCGTCCTGCCGGAATGACCGTATCGTCGGCCCGCGTGTCGGCATCCAGGGCGAAGCTGTACTGGAACCCGTTGCAGCCGCCGGCCAGCACCGCCACGCGCAGGCCCTGCGCGCCGGCCCCCGGCTGGGACGCGACGATCTCTTCCAGCCGGCTGACGGCCTCGGGCGAAACGCTGAAGGCAGGGGGGGACACGTCCATTCGGATCACCATCGTCGGTCCGGCCGGACCAGGGCATGCTGGCCTTGTGGCGCCGGGCGGGTTATCGACGGGGGCGTGCCCGGCGCATCCGATGCCGGAGCCGCCGCCCGTGCGGGATGAGGGTATATATGAGCATCGCATCCTACGCTGTCCAGACGGGCGCCGCCCGTGGCCGCCTGTACCCCGAGCCCGAGGCTCCGACCCGCACGCCCTGGCAGCGGGACCGGGACCGCGTCCTGCATTCGGCCGGCTTCCGGACCTTGCAGTACAAGACGCAGGTCTTCGTCAATCACGAGGGCGATTTCTTCCGCACGCGCCTGACCCATTCGCTGGAGGTCGCCCAGATCGCCCGGTCGATCGCCCGCAGCCTGGCGGTGGACGAGGACCTGACCGAAACGCTGGCCCTGGCGCACGACCTGGGCCACACGCCCTTCGGCCACGCCGGCGAGGACGCGCTGGCGGCGGCGATGCGCGACTGGGGCGGGTTCGATCACAACACCCAGACGCTGCGCCAGGTGACCAAGCTGGAACGGCGGTATTTCGCCTTCGACGGGCTGAACCTGACGTGGGAGACCCTGGAAGGCCTGGTGAAGCATAACGGGCCGGTCGATCATCCGACCGGCTACATTGCGGATTACGCGGACCGGATGGGGCAGGACCTGGGCCAGTACGCCTCGGTCGAGGCGCAGGTCGCGGCGATGTCCGACGACATCGCCTACCACGCCCACGACCTGGATGACGGACTGCGCGCCGGCCTGCTGCACTTGTCGGACCTGGTGGATCTGCCGGTGGTGGGGCCGGCCCTGGCCCAGGTGCGCGGGCTGGCCGGCGCGGCCGACCTGGATGTCGATGCCCGCCTGCGGCACGAGACCATCCGCCGCGTCATCAACGCGCTGGCGGTGGACCTGAGGGAGCAGACCCGGCGCAACCTGGACGAGCTGGCCCCGGCTTCGGCCGACGACGTGCGGCGCGCGGGACGGCCGGTGGTGGCGTACAGCGCCCCCATGGCCCGCGACAACGGGGCGATCCGGACGTTCCTCTACGCCCGCCTGTATCGCCACTGGCGGGTGAACCGCATGACGCGCAAGGCGCGGATGGCGGTCGAATCGATCTTCTCGATCCTGGCGCAGGATGTGTCCCTGCTGCCCGACGGGTGGCGCCAGCAGGCGCAGGCGGCCGACCCCGCCGGTGCGCGCCGGGTCGTGGCGGATTATATAGCGGGAATGACGGACCGATTCGCGATGGAGGAACATCGACGGTTGACGGATCTGTCCGTGCCGGGCTGAAACGCCCATCATTCTTCGCCCACCCATTCCTTATTCGTCGGCTTTTTGGGAAACCGCATCGCATGTCAGACAGCCTGTTCGTCCGCTATCTCTCGTATGTGCAGGAGGCCGTGCGGCGCATCGTGCCCGACCTGCCGGACGAGGTCGCGGCCCGCGTGGAACTGACGCCCACCCGCGATGCGGCCCACGGCGACATGGCGACCAACGCGGCCCTGCTGGTGGCGAAGATCGCCCGCCGCCGCCCGGCCGACATCGCGGCCGAACTGGCGGCGGCGCTGGTTGCGGCGCCGGGCATCGCCAGGGCCGAGCCCGCCGGGCCGGGATTCGTCAATCTGACGCTGGACGCCGGGGTCCTGCGGTCGGTCGTGTCGGACGTGCTGCGGGCCGGGGAATCGTACGGCGACGCCGCGATCGGGCAGGGGGTGCGGGTGAATGTCGAGTATGTCTCGGCCAACCCCACCGGGCCGATGCATGTCGGCCATTGCCGTGGCGCGGTGGTGGGCGACGCGCTGGCCAACCTGCTGCTGAAGGCCGGGTACGACGTCACCAAGGAATATTACATCAACGACGCCGGCGCGCAGGTTTCGGCCCTCGCCTGGGCGGCCTACTGGCGCTACCTGCAGGCCATCGGCACCCCGATGGACGAGGACGCGTTCGCGGCCCTGGTGCCGGGCGGGATCCAGTACGGCGGCGACTACCTGGTGCCGGTCGGCCAGGCGCTGGCCGAGCTGCACGGCACCGGCCTGGCGGGTGCGGGGGCGGTGGCCGCCCCGGTCGATGTCTGGTTCGCGACCGTGAAATCCTTCACCGTCGCCGAGATGATGCGGATGATCCGCGAGGACCTCGAAGCGCTGGGCGTGCGTCATGACGTCTTCACCAGCGAGGCGCAGATCCTGGCCGATGGGGTGACCGACTGCGCGATCGGCCGCCTGGATGCGCTGGGCCTGCTGTATGAAGGCGTGCTGGAGCCGCCGAAGGGCAAGCTGCCCGACGATTGGGAGGCCCGGCCCCAGACCCTGTTCCGTTCGACCGCGTTCGGCGACGACGTTGACCGCCCGCTCCGCAAGTCTGACGGGTCGAACACTTATTTCGCCAACGATATCGGCTATCACGACGACAAGATCCGCCGGGGCGCGGATGTGCTGATCGATGTCTGGGGCGCCGATCACGGGGGATATGTCACCCGGATGAAGGCGGCGGTGAAGGCGCTGGCGGGCGAGGCGGGCAAGCCCGACCTCGACGTGCTGCTGTGCCAGATCGTGCGGATCGTGCGCGACGGCCAGCCGGTGCGTATGTCCAAGCGCGCCGGCACGTTCGTCACCCTGCGCGACCTGATCGACGAGGTCGGGCGCGACGCCGTCCGCTTCACCATGCTGACGCGCAAGGCCGACGCCCAGATGGAATTCGACCTGGACCAGGTGGTGGCCCAGACGCGCGACAACCCGGTGTTCTACGTCCAGTACGCCCACGCCCGCTGCCGCTCGGTGCTGCGCGCGGCGCAGGAGATGCTGGGGGCGGACGCCATCACGCCGGTGGCGCTGGCCGAGGCGCCGCTGGACGGGCTGGAGTCGGACGCCGAACTGGCGCTGCTGCGCCGCATGGCCCAGTGGCCGCGCACGATCGAGGGGGCGGCCCAGGCGAAGGAGCCGCACCGGGTCGCGTTCTATCTGGGCGAGCTGGCGGCGGATTTCCATACATTGTGGAATCGCGGCCGCGATGATGCGACATTGCGCTTCCTGCAAGAGGACGATCCGCAGGCCACGCGGACGAAGCTGGCGATGGTGGAAGCGACGGCCACGGTGATCCGGTCGGGTCTGGCGGTGCTGGGCGTGGAGCCGGTCGAGGAAATGCGATGACAGATTCGGACCCTTCCGATCGCGACCCCTACGCGGAACGCCTGACCCGCGCGCGCGAACGCATGAGCACCGACTACGACGACGAACCGCCGGCCCGCGATCGTTCCCGCTCGGCGGGTCATCGGGCCGCGGGGGTGCTGCACGGGTTCCTGGGCTCCGACCCGGCTACGCGGCGGCTGGCCTATGGCGCGGCGGGGCTGGGCGGGCTGCTGGTGCTGGCGATCGGCGGCTGGGTTCTGATGGGGCATCAGCAATCGGGCATTCCGGTCCTGGGGCCGCCGCCTGGGCCGCTGCGCGTCCGGCCGGTCGATCCGGGCGGGATGCAGGTTCTGGGCGCGGATGCGCCGACGGGCGAGGACGGGGCGGTCGCGCGCCTGGCCCCCGGACCGGAACAGCCGCGTCCCGACGCGCTGGCCCAACAGTACGGGGCGCCGCCCTCCGCCGCGCCCGCCGCGGCTCCGGGTCCCGCGCCGGCGGCTCAGCCCGTGCCGCCGCCCGCCACGGCGGCTTCCCCCGCGACGCCATCCATCCCGGCCGGGCCGGCGACGGCTCCGGCTCCGGCGGCGCAGCCGGCCGCCCCGGCGCCGACCCCGCCTGTCGCGGCCACGCCCGCCGAGGGAAAATACGGCGTTCAACTGGCCGCCCTCGATTCCCAGGAGGCCGCGCAGAAGGAATGGGCGCGTCTGGTCCACCAATATCCGGACCTGTTCGCCAGCCGCACCCCGATCGTCGAGCGGACGGAACGTGGCGGCGCGGTCTTCTACCGCCTGCGTACGCGCGGGTTCGCCAGCATCGCCCAGGCGACGTCGTTCTGCGAACATGTGCGCCTGAACGGCCTGGCCTGCACCCTGGCCGGGTTCTGAGGCGGCGGCGTTCGTGACGCAGGGACACGAGACAGGCGGGGGGTTCGAGCTGCCGGAGGGCCTGACCTCGCCCATGCTGCATCTGGACGGGTTCGACGGCCCGCTGGACCTGCTGCTGGACCTGGCCCGGGCGCAGAAGGTCGATCTGGCGCGGATCTCGATCCTGCGTCTGGTCGAACAGTATCTGGCCATCGTGGAATCGGCCCGGCGCATCCGGCTGGAACTGGCGGCGGACTGGCTGGTGATGGCGGCCTGGCTGGCCTGGCTGAAATCGCGGCTGCTGCTGCCGGCCGAGGAAAGCGAGGCCGCCGACGCCGAGGAAGCCGCCGGCCTGCTGCAGGCGCGGCTTGTGGAACTGGCGCGGATCGGCCAGGCGGCGGAATGGCTGGCGGCGCGGCCGCAACTGGGCCGTGACGTCTTCGCCCGTGGCGCGCGCGAGGACCTGACGGAAATCGACCGGTCGGGGCTGGCGCTGGACCTGTCGCAATTGATGGGCGCCTACATGGCGGCCATGCGGCGCACCGCGCGCAAGCGGGTCTACCAGCCGCGCCGCCTGCTGTTCTGGACGGTGCAGGATGCGCTGTCGCGCCTGCAGCGGCTGCTGGGCGCCGAAGCGGTGCCGGGCTGGTGCGAACTGGACAATTTCCTGCCGGACACCGGCCCCGGCATCGACGCGGCCGATGACGCCGAACGCATGCGGCTGCGCCGCGCGGCGATGGCGGGAACGTTGATCGCGGGGCTGGAACTGGCGCGCAACGGCGCGATCGAACTGCGCCAGGACGAACAGTTCGGCCGGATCATGCTGCGCCCCAGCGACCCGGCGGCCGACGCCGCCAACGATGGGGACATGGACCGGATGGACGCGGCGGAATGACGAACGACAATATGGAAGCGCCCGCGCGGGCCGGCGGGGGTGACGTGGTCCCGCTGCCGGTCCGGCTGGTCGAGGCCCTGATCTTCGCCAGCCCCGATCCGGTCCCCGAACGCGCCATCGCCGACCTGCTGGAGGCCCAGGGCGAAATCCCGGCGGAGGTCGAGGACCTGGCCGCCTATGTGCGCGGGGTGATCGAGGCGGTGGTGGCGCTGTATGCCGGCCGGGGCGTCGCGCCGGTGCTGATCGCGGGTGGCTGGCAGTTCCGCACGGTGGCGGACCTGGCGCCGCGCCTGACCAAGGTGCTGCATCGTCCCCGGCGGCTGGCGCGCGCCACGATGGAAACCCTGGCCATCGTCGCCTATCATCAGCCCTGCACGCGTGCGGACATCGAGGAAATTCGCGGCGTGTCGCTCAGCCAGCAGGTGCTGGACACGCTGCTCGAGGCCGCCCTGATCGTCCCGCGCGGCCGCAAGGAGGTCCCTGGCCGGCCGATCCTGTGGGGCACCTCGCCCGATTTCCTGCGTCATTTCGGCCTGCGCGACCTGCGCGACCTGCCCCGGCGCGAGGAATTGCTGGTCGATGTGCCGGACAACCCCGGCCTGCGCGAACGCCCGGCCCCCGCGCCCGTGGACGAGGCCGGCCCCGAGGGGGCGGTTTCCGACCTGTCCACGCCGTGATAGGTGTCCATCCTGTTTTCGTGTTACCCGATGCCGCCTGACGTTCCCCGTCGCGGGTGTCGTCCGGCAGGGCAGGAGGCCCTGGGCCACCATGTTTGATTTCGCCTGGTCTGAAATGGCCCTGATCGGTGTCGTCGGCCTGTTGCTGATCGGCCCCAAGGACATGCCGGTGGCCATCCGTACCGTCACCGGCCTGATTAAGAAGGGCCGGAAGCTGGCGGCGGAGTTCCAGTCCCACGTGGACGAGATGGTGCGCGACGCCGACCTGACCGAGGTCCGCGACGAGGTGAACCGCATGCGCCGGTTCAATGTCCGCAACCAGCTCATGAAGGCGATCGACGGCGACGGGACCATCCGGCGGGCCATCGACGACTCGCCGCTGGACACGGTGGCCGAACCGCGCCGGACCCCGATTCCCGACAGCACGCCGCTGAACAGTTCGCCCGCCTTCGATCCGGGCGGCCTGCACGAGTACGGCTACGCCACGCCGGTGGCCTCGTACGCCGAAACTGCCTTTCCCCCGGCCGCCGATGATACGCCGCCGCCCGCGCTGCTACCGCCGTCGGTCGGGCGGCGCCTGGCCGGTGAGCGTGCGCGCCTGCGGCCGCCCGCCTTCCTGCCGCCGGTGCGGGTGATGCATGGCGCGCGGCGGGTTTCGGCCACGCATCCGGCCGAAGGCTGAGGCCCCAACGCGATGGACCAACGCAAGCCCGGAGACACGGTTCTGAACGACGATCCGATCAACGACCAGCCGATGCCGCTGCTGGAACATCTGGTCGAACTGCGTCGCCGCCTGCTGTGGTCGACCGTCACCTTCGCCCTGTGCTTCCTGCTGTGCTACCATTTTTCGGCGCGGATCTATCTGTTCCTGGCCCGCCCGCTGGGCGAGGTGATGCGCCAGCAGGGCGAACAGCCGCACCTGATCTACACCGCGCTGTACGAGGCGTTCTTCACCTACATCAAGGTCGCCATCTTCGGCGCGGCCTTCCTGTCCTTTCCGATGGTGGCCGTGCAGGTGTGGATGTTCGTGGCACCCGGCCTGTATCGCAGCGAAAAGCGCGCCTTCCTGCCGTTCCTGGTCGCAACGCCGGTCATGTTCGTCCTGGGGGCGGCGCTGGCCTATTATTTCGTCTTCCCGTTCGCGTGGAAATTCTTCCTGTCGTTCCAGACCGCCGACGGGCAGGACGGGTTGCAGATCCAGCTCCAGGCCAAGGTGTCGGAATATCTGGCGCTGGTAATGAAGCTGATTATGGCGTTCGGCATCGCGTTCGAGCTGCCGGTCGTGCTGACCCTGCTGGCGAAAGTCGGGATCGTGACATCGGCTTCGCTGAAGCGGGTACGGCGCTACGCCTATGTCGGTGCGTTCGTGGCGGCGGCGATCCTGACGCCGCCCGACGTGATTACCCAGACCGGGCTGGCGGTGCCGCTGATCGGCCTATACGAAATTTCCATTTTCTGCGCGCGCCTGGTCGAACCCCGGCGGCTGGACGATGATGAAGCGGAGCAAAACTGATGCATGATCTTCGCGCCCTGCGCGCCGATCCCGCCGCCTTCGACGCGGCGCTGGCCCGTCGGGGCGAGGAAGCAGTGGCCGGCCGGGTGGTCCGCCTGGACGAGGAACGGCGCGCCGCCGTCACCGCGTTGCAGGAGAAGCAGGCCCGACGCAAATCCCTGTCCCGCGAAATCGCCACCCTGCGCCGCGCCGGCGACGACACCAGCGCCCTCGAGGCCGAGGGCACGCGCCTGCGCGACGAGATGGAGGGGCTGGAACTCCAGTCCCGCGAGCTTGACGCCGAAATCCGCGACATTCTGGTCGTGCTGCCGAACCGGCTGGACGCATCGGTGCCGGACGGCGCGGACGAGGCCGGCAATGTCGTCGTCCACCAGGTGGGCCAGCGGCGGGAATTCGCCTTCGAACCCCGCGAGCATTATGCGCTGGGCGAGGCGCTGGGCCTGATGGATTTCGAAACAGCGTCCAAGCTGTCGGGCGCGCGGTTCGTCGTGCTGCGCGGCGCGCTGGCGCGGATGGAACGCGCGCTGGGCCAGTTCATGCTGGACCTGCACACGCAGGAAAACGGCTACACCGAGACGGTGGTGCCGGTGCTGGTGAACGAGGCGGCGATGTTCGGCACCGACAAGCTGCCGAAATTCGCCGACCAGTCCTTCCGGACCGAGGACGGGCGGTGGCTGATCCCCACGGCCGAGGTCCCGCTGACGGCCAGCGTGTCCGGTGACATCCTGCCGGCCGCCAGCCTGCCGCGACGGCTGGTCGCGCTGTCCTCGTGCTTTCGCAGCGAGGCCGGGGCGGCCGGGCGCGACACGCGCGGCATGCTGCGCCAGCACCAGTTCCAGAAGGTCGAGATGGTGTCCATCACCACCGCCGAGGACAGCGACGCCGAGCATGAGCGGATGACCCGCTGCGCCGAAATGGTGCTGGAACGGCTGGACATCCCGTACCGCCGGATGCTGCTGTGCGCCGGCGACACCGGGTTCGGGGCGGCGAAGACCTTCGACCTCGAAGCCTGGCTGCCGGGCCAGCAGGCCTGGCGCGAGATCTCGTCCTGCTCCACCACCCGCGACTTCCAGGCGCGGCGGATGAACGCGCGCGTCCGCCCGGCCGACGGCGGGGCGCCGGTGTTCGCCCATACGCTGAACGGGTCGGGCCTGGCCGTCGGCCGGACCCTGATCGCGGTGATGGAAAACTACCAGAACGCGGACGGCAGCATCACCGTCCCGCAGGCCCTGCGCCCCTACATGGGCGGGCTGGAGGTCGTTCGGGCCGCGTAGGGGCTCAGGATCGCGCGCGGGCGGCGCGGGGGTTTTCGCGGGCGCGGCTGCTCTGCTGGCGCAGGACGTCCTCGATCCAGTCGTTCAGCCGCGCGGTCGCGTCCTCGGCGTCCTCGCGCGCCAGGTAGGTGTCGGGGAAGCGCAGGGACAGCCACCGCCAGGCCACCAGCCGCTTGTGGCGCTTCTCGGCGCGTTCCAGTTCCACGCGTTCCGCCCGGTCGGCCGGGGGCAGGCGGCCCGGCCCCGGCGGGACGACCGGCCGGCCGGCGGCATGGTCCGCCGCCCAGTGGACCAGGCGCTGGATGCCGTTGTCGCGGTCGTCCACCGGACACATGGCGTAGACCCAGCGCTGCGCCAGGCTCAGGCCCGTCACGCCTTCCAACGCCGTGGCGATGGCGAAGGCCTGTTCCATGTTGGCCAGGCGATAGTTCGGGTCGTCGCGGCGCAGCACCGCGCGGCGGATGCGCGCCAGGACGCCGAACAGGCTTTCCGACCCGATCTCGGCGGCGACGGCCTGGATGATGTCGGCGTCGGGCTGCACCTGGGGGCGCAGGTCGGTCAGTTCGGCCGGGGGCGCGGCCAGCATGGTCCGCACGAAGGAGGCGCTGCCCGCGCCGGCCAGTACGGCGACGACACCCTGTTCATGCTTGCCGTAGCGCCCGGCGCGGCCGCCGATCTGCTTGACCTCCTGCGCGTTCAGGTCGCGGGTCTGCGTGCCGTCGAACTTGCGTAGGGCGGTGAAGATGACCCGCCGGATGGTCAGGTTCAGGCCCATGCCGATGGCGTCGGTCGCGATCAGGATATCGGCGGCCCCGCTGTTGAATCGCTGGGCCTCGGCCCGGCGGACTTCGGGGCTCAGCGCGCCATAGACCACGGCCACCCGGCGGCCGCGCGCCAGCAGGGCCGCGCGCAGGTCCAGCACCTCGCGCCGGGAAAAGGCGATCAGCGCATCGTGCGGGCGCAGGTCCTGCAACCGCACCGGGTCGGGGGCCGTCACCAGCGGCCCCTTGCGCTCCAGATGGACCTCGTCCAGCGGGTCGCCGCACAGTTCGGCGATCCGGCGGACCATGGGAATGCAGTCCGGCGCGCCCAGCACGAACAGGTGCCGCGCCGGCGCGCCCATGATGGCTGCCGTCCAGGCCGCGCCCCGGTCGGGGTCGGTCAGCATCTGGGCCTCGTCGATGACGGCGACATCGACGGGGTTATGCAGGGGGCACATCTCGACGGTTGCGGCCAGGTGCCGGCTGCCGGGGACGTCGATCCGTTCCTCGCCGGTGGCCAGCGAGGTGGGGACGCCGCGCGCGGTCAGCGCCTCGCGGAATTCGTGGGCCAGCAGGCGTAGCGGGGCCAGCGCCATGCCGCTTTCCGCGCGCGCCAGGGCATCCAGCGCGGTATGGGACTTGCCGCTGTTGGTCGGGCCGGTCACCAGGGTGATCCGCCGCTTCAGCGCGCGGGCGGTCTTGAAATGCGCGGCATAGCGGTCCAGTGCCGCGACGCGGGCGATGACGGCGTTGCCCACCTTGCGAGTGCCCGCATCCGGGACCAGGGGGGCGCCGGGGGCCTGGGATTCCCCCCGCCAGAGCGGCAGTTGCGTCCGCAGCGCGATCAGCTCGCGCGGGTCGAATTCCCAGCGTTCGGTACCGTTCTTCTGCGGCACGCGCCGGGCGACCGGCAGGCGGTTCTCGGCGATCCAGCGCAGGGCCTCGTTCTGCGAACACCGCAGCAGGCGCGGCACCTCGGCGAAGGGGACCAGGCTTGCTTCCCATTCGCGCAGGCGGCGGACTTCCTCGCGGCGGCGGGCGCGAGCCTCCTGCTCGATGCTGTCGTGTTCCTGCTGGCGGGCATCGGCCATCCGCCGGACGGATTCGACGAATCCGCCTTCGGGCGCCAGGCCGAAGGCCACGGCGATGGCGCGGGACAGGTCCTCGGTCTCGGCGGGGGACAGGACGCGGCCGGTGCCGTCGAACAGGTCGGCGCGGATCGTCTCCAGCACCGCCTCGGGCGAGGCGGCGGTGGCGCGCAGGCGGGCGTGGACGACCGGCGCCAGCGCACGCAGCAGGCGCGCGTCGTCGGGCTGCGGGTCATCGACGGTGGCGGCCGCGGCCTCGGTATCGGCGCGGGTGATCCAGGCCTGGCCCTTGCGGCGGGTCAGGTCCATCAGGCGCGATCCCCACGGCTTGCGCCGGACGGCGCACAGGGCCGCGCGGAACGTCGCCTCGTCCACCCGGTCCTGCCCCGGCGTCAGGGCGCGGGCGACAGTGCGCTCCAGCTTCGGCAGTTCGCGGGTCTCGACGGTCAGGCCGGTCGCCGCGATGGCGGCGTCGACGGCGGTGCGGGCGGGTGAATCGGATGTCATATGTGGTATGTGCGCCATCCGGCGCGCCGGAACAATCGTCGCGTGCCCCGGCACGCGCGCGAAGGCCTGACCTGCCTGGCGCTCAACCCCCGATGACGGATTTGTGCTGGCATCGGCGGCTGGGGGCGCTTAAACATCTGTCCCTCTTGCACGAACGGGGCGTCCGCCACGGGTCGTGGCCTTCTGTGAATCCCTGACCAGTCGGGAGAATGCGACGTCATGTCCGATACGTTGACCATGCCAGCCACCGAGACCGTCCCCAGCGGTCTGGAGCCCGTCGCGGGCCAGGCCGGCGTGTATCATCTTGCCGCGCCGACCAAGACCTACGGCCATCTGAACGCCGAAACGGTGCTGACCGTCCATCACTGGACGGACCGGCTGTTCACGTTCACCACCACCCGCGACGCCGGCCTGCGGTTCGAGAACGGCCAGTTCGCGATGATCGGCATCGAGGTCGAAGGCAAGCCCCTGCTGCGCGCCTACAGCATCGCCAGCGCCAATTACGAGGACCAGATGGAATTCCTGTCCATCGCGGTTCCCGACGGCCCGCTGACGTCGCGCCTGCGCCATGTCAAGCCCGGCGACAAGGTGCTGATCGGGCGCAAGCCGACCGGCACGCTGCTGCTGGACAATCTGCGTCCGGGCCGAAACCTGTATTTCCTGTCCACCGGCACCGGCCTGGCCCCGTTCATGAGCCTTATCAAGGACCCGGCGGTGTACGAGCGTTTCGACCGCGTGATCCTGAGCCATACGGTGCGTATTTCCGGCGAGCTGGCCTATGCCAACCACATCCGCCACGAACTGCCGCAGCACGAATTCCTGGGCGAGGACGTGTCGGGCAAGCTGCTGTACTACCCCGCCGTGACGCGCGAGCCGTTCGCCGTTACCGACCGGATCACCAAGCTGATCGAATCCGGCAAGATCTTTACCGATCTGTGCATCCCGGAACTGGACCCGGAACATGATCGCGTCATGATCTGCGGCTCGCCCGAGATGCTGGCGGATACCGAGGCGATGCTGGTCGCCCGCGGCTTCGACGAGGGCAACAATTCCACCCCGGGCGCCTATGTCGTCGAAAAGGCGTTCGCCGAACGCTGATCGCCCGCAAGGGCCGAGGCGAATATGGGATGCAGCGGATTGGGATGGCCTGATGGCGTATGATTTCGACCTGTTCGTGATCGGAGCGGGTTCCGGCGGTGTGCGCTGTGCGCGGATCGCCGCCGGGCACGGGGCACGGGTGGCCGTGGCCGAAAGCCGGCACTGGGGTGGAACCTGCGTCAATCTGGGCTGCGTACCCAAGAAGCTGATGGTCCAGGCCGGCGAGTACGGCGATCTGGCGGAGGACAGCCATGGTTTCGGCTGGGACACGGCGCGGGGCCATCACGACTGGGCGGCCCTGATCGCCGCCAAGGACCGCGAGATCGCGCGGCTGAACGGCATCTATGTCTCGATGCTGGAGAAGACGGGCGTCACGCTGTTTACCGGCGCCGCGCGGTTCGAGGACGCGCATACGCTGCTGATCGGGCCGGGGCCGCTGGACCTCGAGGCGCCGGTTCGCCGCGTGACGGCCGAACGGATCGTGATCGCCACCGGTTCGACCCCCGACCTGCCGGACATCGAGGGAATCGGATATGCGATTTCCTCGGACCAGGCGTTCCACCTGGAAACCCGGCCGCAGCATGTCTGCATCGTGGGCGGCGGCTATATCGGCATCGAGTTCTCGGGCATCTTCCAGGGGCTGGGGTCGTCGGTCGATCTGGTCTACCGGCAGGACCTGCCGCTGCGCGGCTTCGACCAGGACATGCGCGCGGGCCTGCGCGACGCCATCGAGGCCCGGGGCATCCGCCAGCATGCCGGACGCTCCCCCACGGCAATCGCCCCCCGGCCCGAGGGTGGCTATGTGGTCCATCTGGATGATGGCGGGCGGATCGGGGCCGATTGCGTGTTCTTCGCTACCGGCCGCCGGCCCAAGATCGACGGGCTGGGGCTGGAACATACCGCCGTCCGCACCACCAGCGGCGGGCGGATCGTCGTCGATGCGACCGGCGAGACGGATGCGCCCGGCATCTACGCCATCGGCGACGTCACCAACCGCGACAATCTGACGCCGGTCGCGATTGCCGAGGGCCATACCCTGGCCGACCGTCTGTTCGGGACCGGCCATCCGCGTGACTGGTCGCTGGCGACGACGCCGAAGGCCGTGTTCTTCTCTCCGCCCCTGGCCACCGTGGGCCTGACGGAAGAAGAGGCGGCCCGTGACGGGGCGGTGGATATCTACCTCGCGCGGTTCACGCCGATGCGCCATACGCTCAGCGGCCGGACGCGGCGGACGGTCATGAAGCTGGTGGTCGATCAGCACAGCCAGAAGGTGGTGGGCGCGCACATGCTGGGCGACGACGCGCCGGAAATGATGCAGGGGCTGGCCATCGCCGTGACCGCCGGCCTGTCCAAGCACGATTTCGACCGGACCGTGGGCATCCATCCGACCTCGGCCGAGGAATTCGTGACAATGCGGACCCGCACCCGCGTCACCGAACGACAGACCGACTGAATTCTCTGCGACCGGGCGGCGCCGCCCGGTCGCTAGTTGGCGTCGTCAGTGCGGCGTGACCCAGCCGTTGCCGGTGGCGTCGCCAAGCTGGCCCTGGCCGTAGGGGCCGCTGCTCTGATACGCGCTGCCGAAGCGCGAGAGGTCGCTGCCGGTGACGGCGTCGCGATGCACGTTGGCCTCGTGGTCCGGGTCCGGCCCGTGATTCAGTTCCATCGACGGTGCGTCCTGGTAGCCGGGCGGCAGGCTACGGCGTCCCTTGACCGTCATCTGGTCGCCGCTGCGGGCCTCGACGCCTTCCTCATGACCGGATGAAGACGTCTGGGGGGTCGACTCGTCCGCCGGCGCCGCCATGGCGGAGGCGCCGACCAGGCAGAGGCCGGCCACCACTGTCACCAGGCCTGTGCGAAGCATGGCCATCATGCGTAATCCTTCTGTTCGCTCTGCATCCAGCATGTCATGCGCGGGGTGCCGCGTTAAGGCACCGTGACGCACGTCGTCCATGCACCATATGGGAGATATGTCGGCGATCCCGCGAAAATGCGAGGTGGAAGACGCGCTTCGGCGCCATTCGCGCGGCACGGCAGCCATTCGCGCATGATCCCTTTGCGTCGGGTAGGGTTTTTCGACATAAAGACTGCCCCCTGTATGAAAGTCCGGCCGACGGGGCGCGGGCAAGGGGGAAAATGGCGGCTGACGGCGGACAGGATGCCGCGGCCGGATAGCCAGAGGAAATTAGGATCCGACCATGAGTGCGATGCACACACACGACAGTTCTTCCCGGCAGGCCTGGACGCCGGAGAGCTGGCGGTCGTTTCCCATCCGACAGGTGCCGGAATATCCCGACGCGGCGGCGCTGCACGCGGTCGAGGAGCGGCTGCGCCGCTATCCGCCCCTGGTCTTCGCGGGCGAGGCCCGGCGGCTGAAGGCCAATCTGGCGCTGGCGGCCAAGGGGAAGGCGTTCGTCCTGCAAGGCGGGGCATGCGCCGAAAGCTTCGGTGAATTCACCGCCGACATCGTCCGCGACACCTTCCGCGTGCTGCTGCAGATGGCGGTGGTGCTGACGTTCGGCGCGAAGGTCCCGGTCGTGAAGATCGGCCGCATGGCCGGCCAGTACGCCAAGCCCCGCTCGTCGGACATGGAGACCGTCGGGGGCGTCACCCTGCCGTCCTACCGGGGCGACATCGTCAATGGCCCGGACTTCACCGCGGCGGCCCGGATCCCCGATCCGGCGCGCATGGAAACCGGCTATTTCCAGTCGGCCGGGGTGATGAACCTGCTGCGCGCCTTCGCCGGCGGCGGCTACGCCAACCTGCACCAGGTCCATCGCTGGAACCTCGGCTTCGTCGAGCGTTCGCCGCTGGCCAAGCAGTACGGCGTCCTGGCCGAACGGATCGACGAGACGCTGGCCTTCATGGCGGCCTGCGGCCTGACCGGCGCCACGACGCGCCAGATGGACGAGACCGAATTCTACACCTCGCACGAGGCGCTGCTGCTGCCGTACGAGCAGGCGCTGACCCGCATCGATTCGACGTCGGGCGAATGGTACGACTGCTCGGCCCATTTCGTGTGGATCGGCGATCGCACCCGCCAGCCGGACGGCGCGCATGTCGAATTCCTGCGCGGCGTACGCAACCCGATCGGCATCAAGGTCGGCCCCTCCACCACGATCGCGGACCTGGAGCGCCTGCTGGACATCCTCAATCCGCAGGACGAGGCCGGCCGGATCTCGCTGATCTCGCGCATGGGGGCCGAGGGGGTGCAGAAGCACCTGCCGCCGCTGCTGCGGCAGGTGATGGCGTCCGGGCGGACGGTCACGTGGTTGTGCGATCCGATGCACGGCAACACGATTTCGACCGTCAACAAGATCAAGACCCGGTCGTTCGAGGCCATTCTGTCCGAGATTCGCGGGTTTTTCGATGTGTTCGAGGCCGAGGGCGCGTTCCCCGGCGGCGTGCATGTCGAGATGACCGGGCAGAACGTCACCGAGTGCGTGGGGGGGGCCCACCGCTTGACGGAAGCCGATCTTGGTGAGCGCTATGAAACCTTCTGCGACCCCCGCCTGAATGCGGAGCAATCGCTGGAAATGGCATTCCTGCTGGCCGAGGAGCTGACGGCGCGCCTGCGCGGCACGCCGGCGACGGGGGGCATGGAGGCCGCATAAAAATCCACGGAGGAACGATGTCCGCAGCAGATACCGGTACGGGCTGGCCCGCCGCAGGCGCCTTCGGGCCGGCCCAGGCCCTGGATGACGGGACGATCCGCGCGCGGACTGACGCCTATTTCAACCGGACGCGGGACATCGTGACCCGCTTCGGCGACCGGCAGGTGACCTACGCCCTGTTCATCCGCCGTCCGGTCATCTCCGCCCCCCGGCTGATGACCGAATGGCTGGACGGCGTGGCCCGCGCCCGCGGGGTCGTGCTGTCCTACGACATCATGTTCCCCGAAGGCGCCTGGGTCGGCGCGGGCGAGCCGCTGGTCTACATCACCGGCTCGTTCGTCGCCCTGGCGGATCTGGAAACGCTGCTGTTGCAGAAGCTGGGTCCGCCCTGCGTCGCCGCGCTCAATGCCTACCAGATGGCGATGGCGCTGCCGGGCGCGCGGTTCATGGCGATGGAGGCCCGTCATTGCGCGGGCTTCGAGATGCAGGAACAGATGGCCTATGCCGCCGCGGTGGGCAGCCGGGCGGCGCAGCGCGAGGGCGCGCTGGGCTTCATCGGCGGCGCCAACGACGCGACGGCGGGTTTTTTCGGCGACGGACGGGGCCTGGGCACCATGCCGCACGCCCTGGTCGGCTATGCCGGTTCCACCCTGCGCGCGGCCGAGATGTTCCATTCGACCTATCCCGAGGCCGACCTTGTGGTGCTGGTCGATTATTTCGGGCGGGAAATCACCGATGCGCTGGAGGTCTGCCGGGCCTTTCCGGACCTGGCCGCCGCCGGGCGCATCGGCGTGCGGCTGGACACGCATGGCGGGCGCTTCCTGGAAGGGCTGGACCCGCAGTTGTCCTACGCGGCGCTGGAGCGCAATACGCCCGGCACCATCCGCCGCTATCGCTCGGAGACCGAACTGCGCCACCTGGTGGGCACGGGCGTGTCGGCCGCCGCCATCTGGCGCATGCGCGAGGCGCTGGACGAGGGCGGCTTCCCCAAGGTACGCATCATCGTCTCGTCCGGCTTCAGCGTGGAAAAATGCCTGGCCATGGCCGATGCCCACGCGCCGATCGACCTGGTCGGGACGGGGTCGTTCATCCCCGACCGCTGGTCCGAGACCTATGCCACCGCCGATATCGTGTCCTACGACGGCGACGCGCGGGTGAAGGTCGGGCGCGAATTTCTGCTGCGTAAGGCGCGCGACCGGGCGGTTCCGGCGCGCAACAGCGCATCGTGACACGGAAACGGAAGGTCTGCCTTTGACGGAATCCCTTTTTGCGCCCGAGGGCGGCTGGCGGGTCAGGATCCTGGACCTGTCCGGCGGGGCCGAGGACAATATCGTCGAGGAAGTCGGCGGCTTCCCCGACCTGATCCATGCCAACGCCTTCGCCCGCGCCTATGTGCGCGACAGCGTCGAACGCTGCCGCGTGCCCGGTGCGTCGCCGCGCGACGTGCTGTCGGCCTGGTTCGCCTTCGGCGAGGATGCCGAGGTGCTCGAATCCGGGGAAAACGGCTGGCGTTCGGCGAACGAACTGGACGATTTCACCGCCCATGCGGCATCGGAGATGGAACGCGACTGGCGCGCGCTCGACCCCCGCCGCGATCAGGACGACGAGCCGGAGGAATAGTCCCGCGCCGCGTCGCGCATGGCTGGTCTTTCGGCCGGCGCCGACGCATATAAGGCGGCATGAAACTCCGTTTTGCGCCCAGCCCGACGGGCCTGATCCATGTTGGCAATGCCCGGCAGGCCATTGCCAACGCCCTGTTCGCCCGCCGCCACGGCGGGACCTTCCTGCTGCGTATCGACGATACCGACCGCGACCGCTCGCGCGAGGAGTATGTCGAGGCCCTGCGTACCGACCTGGCGTGGCTGGGACTCGACTGGGACGAATACGTCCGGCAATCCGACCGGCTGGACCGCTACGCGCTGGCGATCGAACGGCTGAAGGCCTCGGGCCGGCTGTATCCGTGTTTCGAGAGCGAGCAGGAACTGGCCGCCAAGCGCGAGGCCCGGATTCGCATGCGTAAGCCCCCGATCTATGACCGGGCGATGCTGCGCATGACGCCGGAACAGCGCGCGCAGGCCGAGGCGAACGGCAAGGTGCCGTACTGGCGCTTCCGCCTGTCGGACAGCATCGTGGCGTGGAACGACCTGGTGATGGGGCGCTCGCAGGTCAAGCTGACGGCGATCTCGGACCCGGTTCTGGTGCGGGCCGACGGCACGGTGCTGTACACGCTGGCGTCGGTTGTCGACGATATCGAAACCGGCATCACCCATGTGGTGCGCGGCGAGGACCATGTGACCAATACCGGGGTGCAGATCGACATCGCCCAGGCGCTGGGGGCGCGGCCCGACCGCTTCGCGTTCGCGCATCTGCCGCTGTTGCTGGACGAGGGCGGGGGCAAGCTGTCGAAGCGGTTCGACGGGCTGTCGATCCGCGCCCTGCGCCAGGACGGGATCGAGCCCGAGGCCGTGGTGTCCTACCTGGCGCGGCTGGGCAGCGCGGACGACCCGGCGCCGCTGTCGATGGACGAACTGGCCGCCGGCTACGACCTGGGGCGGGTGTCGCGGTCGGCGGCGCGGTTCGACATGCGCCAGCTTCTGGCGCTGAACCGCAGGATCATGCACCAGACGCCCTTCGAGGCCGTGCGCGCCCGCCTGCCCGAGGGCGCGACCGAGGCCTTCTGGCTGGCCGTCAGGGGCAATGTCGACATGGTCTCGGAACTGCGCCACTGGTGGGACGTCGTCGCGGGCACGATCGTGCCCCCGGTTCTGGACGACGAGGGGGAGTATCTGCTGCGGGCCCTGGCGCTGCTGCCGGACGAGCCGTGGGACGCGCAGACCTGGAAGGGCTGGACGACGGCCCTGCGCGAAGCCACGGGCCGGACCGGCAAGGCGGTCTTCCAC
Source organism: Gluconacetobacter johannae (assembly GCF_014174305.1). GTDB lineage: Bacteria > Pseudomonadota > Alphaproteobacteria > Acetobacterales > Acetobacteraceae > Gluconacetobacter > Gluconacetobacter johannae. The sequence goes on from NZ_JABEQH010000001.1 coordinate 134,802, forward strand.
CCGCTGCGCGTGGCCCTGACCGGCGAGGAAAAGGGGCCGGAGATGCGCGACCTGCTTCCCCTGATGGGCCGTGCGCGCGTGGCCGCGCGCCTGCGGATCGCCGCGCGATGAGCGACGTGACGATCTGGCACAATCCGCGCTGCGGCACCTCGCGCAAGGTGCTCGACCTGCTGCGCGCCGAGGGGATCGAGCCTGCGATCGTCTTCTATCTCCAGACGCCGCCGGACCGGGCCACGTTGGCCGGCGTGATCGCGCGGGCCGGGCTTTCGGTCCGCGAGGCGATCCGCACCAAGGAGGCCGCCTATCGCGAACGGGGGCTGGGCGATCCGGCGCTGGACGATGCGGCAGTGCTGGATGCGATGCTGGCCGATCCGGTCCTGATCGAACGGCCGTTCGTGACGACCCCGCGCGGGGCACGGCTGTGCCGCCCGGCGGAGCGGGTGCGCGAGATCCTCTGACGCTCGGGCGGCGCGCCGGCGGGGTTCGTTATTTCGTTGTTTCCCGATGTGGCGCTGTGCTCATATCGAGCGTGCAATGGGGCGCAAGCGGGCAAAGGCAGTGCGGCAATCCTATCATTTCGTCGTCCTGCCGATCGGCACGCTGGGCGACTTTCTTCCGGCCGCCGGACTGGCCCGGGAACTGGCGGCGCGAGGACACGATGTCGACCTGATGGCCCAGGCGGCCTTCGCGTCGCATGCGCCGGGTGGGGGCGTCCGCTTCCGGACGTTCGGCCGGCAGGACGAGTACGAACGCGATATCGCCAATGTGCGCGTCCTGGACCGGCAACAGCCGGTTCTTTACGAATCCCTGATCGCGCCGACCATCCTGCCGCATCGCCAGGCGGTCGAAACCGCCGTCCGGACGGGAATGAAGCCGGTCGTCGTGCTGTCGGCGGTGCATGCGGTGGGCGCGCTATGGGCCGCCCGGTGCCTGGGCGCGCAGGCGATCGGCATGGTGACCACGCCGCCCTACATGGTCGGATACCAGACCCCCAACCCCGTGGCGGATTCGGTCATGCGCGCGGCGTTCCGCGGCTGCGGCCTGCCGGATCTGCCGCCGCCCGTCCATGACGGCGCGCGGCTGTTCTGGGGCGATTTCATCATGACCTACGACGCCTTCCTGGAATTGTTTCCCGCATGGCTGGAAACCGTTCCGATGCGGCGTGACGCGCGGCATATCCAGGGCACGTTTCCTGGTGGCAGCAGCGATACCGCCGTTCCGGAAATCGAGGCGTTCGCGCTGGATGGGCCGGCGCCATGGATCTTCTTCCCCGGGTCGTCGGGCATGCTCAATGTCGTCTGCCGCGATTTTCGCAGCGTGGTTGCCGAATACGCGCGCCTTTCGGGCCGGCGCTGCATCCTGATCGACCGGACGCTGGACGTGCCGTTCCAGTCGATGGCGGACAATCTGGTGGCCACCCCCTGCACGGACATGAACCGCCTGCTGCCGCTGGCGCGCGGCGTCCTGCACCATGGCGGGATCGGCATCATGTCGCAGTCCCTGGCCGCCGGCCTGCCGCAGGTCGTCGTGCCCGTGGGGTTCGACCAGCCGGCGAATGCCCAGTGGCTGGAGGACAGGGGCGTGGCCGTCACGACCATGCCGGCGGCGCTGTCCGCGTCGCATCTGCTCGACCTGGTGGCCGAAGCCGAAGCCCTGGCGCCAGGACCGGCGCGCGACCTGGCCCGGCGCCTGAAGCGCGAGGGCGGAACGGGCGGCCTGGCCGAGATGCTGCTGGACCGCCTGGACGGGCATGTGCCCGCGTCCGGACTGGTACGGAGCGTGGCGTGACCGGGGCGGGTGCGCTTGTTCCGTCCCATGCCGGACAATTGCCGCTGACCATGCGGGACCGGGCCCTGCTGCCGCGATTCTATACCCGCTTCGGCCCCTCGGGATCGACGTCGCACACCAACCTGGTCTACGGCACCGTGATCCGGGGCGAGGTCGATGTGGACGCCCTGCGGTCCGCCGTCGGCCGGGTGGTCGAGGCCAACCCCGAATTGCGGGCCTTCTATTCCGGCCCGGACCAGGACCCGGCGAAATATTGCGCGTCGCCCGACGTGCCCTTCCATTTCGAGGATTGTCGCGCCGACGGAGCCGCGTTCAAGGCGGCGGTGCGCGCGGCGATCGCCTATCCGTTCAGCCTGACGGACTACCCGCTGATCCGCGTGACGCTGGTGCGCCGCGCGCCCGCGCGCTTCGTCTTCATCCTGTGCGCGCATCACCTGGCGGTCGATGGATGGTCGATCGTGATGTTCCTGCGGGCGATTTCCCGGCTGTACAAGTCGGACGGTCCGGCATCGCGGCCCGCTGTCAACGTGCCGGACTATCTGCGGGACCGTCAGGCCTACCTGGACTCCGACGCCGCCGCCGCCGATACCGCCCGGGCGCTGGCCTGGCTGACCCCGGCGATCCCGGCCCTGCGTCCGACGCAGCCGACGCTGTTTCCGTCGCCCGAGGAAGTCCATCGCCTGGTCCGCCTGGACCGGCAGGCGGTCCGGCAGGCCTGCCAGGTGCTGGGCCTGAGCGTGACCGAGGTGCATCGCGTCCTGTTCGTGCTGGTCCAGCATGCGCTGACCGGACTGGACGAACTGGGCTTCAGCGAGTCGCATCCCAACCGGCCGCCAGAAGGGCTGGGCCTGTATGGCTTCCTGTCCGACGACCATCTGGTCCGCGTGACCATCCGGCCCGGCGACACCGTGCGGGATCTGGTCAATGCCGTGAACCGGGGGCTGGATCATGCCCGGGAGTACGAGGGTCTGCCGGCGGCGACCTTGCTGCGGCGGCTGTATGACGGGCCGCCGCTGCCGCGATTCCATTTCAACCCGTTCGGGGTCGGCGCGAACGCGCTGCGCCTGGGCGGCCTGTCCATCCGCCATTTCAAGACGATGAAAGCCTTCGCGCTGACGGACCTGACCTTCGTGTCCCTGAACGCGGATTTCGCCTTCATCGCCATGGCGCGGCCCGAGGTCGACGGCTTCGACATCGACGCGGTGGCCGCCTGTGTACGGCGGGCGCTGGCGCTGTTGGCCGATCCCACGCGCCCGCTGTCCCACGGGTGGCTACGTTCAGGCTGGGCGGCCTGACCGCGCTTTATCCCTTCGACTGGCGGGATCTGCGTCCGCGCGCCAGTTCGGTGACTACGCCGTGCAGGGTACGCAGTTCCTGCTCGGTCACCTCGCCACGGGTGAAGAAGTGGCGCAGGTTGCGGACCATGCCGGCGCGTTTCTGTTCATTACGCAGGAAACCGCACTCATCCAGATCGTCGATCAGATGGCGCATGAAATTGTCCAGCTCGCCCTTGGTGGCCACATGGGTTTCGTTGGTCATCAGCGTGCGGGGCGGGGTGGCGTCGGCGGCCATCCACCATTCATAGGCCATAATCATGACCGCCTGCGCCAGGTTCAGCGACATGAAGGCGGGATTGAGCGGATAGCGGATCAACGCGTCCGCCCGCGCCATGTCCTCATTGTCCAGGCCGGCCCGCTCGGGGCCGAACAGCAGGCCGGTCCGCAATCCACGCAGGCTGGCCTGCCGCAGTTCGGCGGCGCCGCCCCGTGCGGTCAGCACGGTCTTGACGATGTGGCGGGGACGCGGGCAGGTGGCAAGGACATGGTGCAGGTCGGCGATGGCGTCATCCACGCTGTCGTGCACCGTGGCGGCCTCGAGGATGCGGTCGGCGCCCGATGCCGAACGCCAGGCCCGCTCCTGCGGCCATCCGTCGCGCGGAGCCACCAGGCGCAGGTGGAACAGGCCGCCATTGGCCATCGCGCGCGCCGTGGTGCCGATATTCTCGGCCATCTGCGGGCGGACCAGGATGACGACCGGGCTGTTGCCGATGGGCGCGATGTCGGCGCCGCCGTCACGGCCGGTCATGCGCGCCTCCAGCTTGTGCCCGTCGGGCCGTCTTCCAGTATGATGCCCCGGTCCGCCAGTTCGGCGCGGATGGCGTCCGCGCGGGCGAAGTCGCGGGCCTTGCGGGCCGCCAGCCGGTCGGCGATCAGCGCGTCGATGGCGGCGGCATCGACGTCCGCGCCGGCGCGGAACCATGCGTCCGGTGTCTGCTGCAGCAGGCCGATCATCCGGCCCGCCGCGCGCAGTCCGGTGGCGGCCTCGGCGTCACCGGCCAGCGCGCGGTCGGCCAGCGCATGCATTTCGGCCAGCGCGCGGGGGGTGTTCAAATCGTCGCACAGGGCCGCCAGGACGGGTTCCGGCACCGCGCCTTCGGCATCGGCCGGGGCGTCGCCCAGCGCGCGATAGAACCGGTCCAGCGTCTGTTTCGCCTCCGTCAGCCCGGCCCGTGTGAAATTCAGGACCGAGCGGTACTGGGCGTGCAGCAGCAGCAGGCGCAGCGCCTCGGCCGGCGTGTCGCGCAGCACGTCGCGGACGGTCAGGAAATTGCCCAGCGACTTGGACATCTTTTCCCCGTCCACCAGCAGCATGGCGTTATGCACCCAGTGGTTGGCGAAGCGTCCGTTTGGAAAGCAGCATCGGCTCTGCGCCAGTTCGTTCTCGTGATGCGGGAACAGCAGGTCGGACCCGCCGCCGTGGATGTCGAAACTCTCGCCCAGATAGCGGTGCGACATCGCCGAGCATTCGATATGCCAGCCGGGGCGGCCGCGTCCCCACGGGCTTTCCCAGCCGGGCAGGCCGGGTTCCGAGGGCTTCCACAGCACGAAATCACCGGCATCGCGCTTGTAGGGGGCGACTTCGACGCGGGCGCCGGCCAGCAGGTCGTCCGGGCTGCGGCCCGACAGCGCGCCGTAGGCGGCGAAGCTTGCGACCGCGAACAGCACATGGCCCTGGGCCTCGTAGGCGTGGCCGCCGGCGATCAGGCGCGCGATCATGTCCAGCATTTCGCCGATATGGTGCGTGGCGCGAGGCTCGACATCGGGGGGCAATATCCCGACGGCGGCCAGGTCTTCGTGAAAATCGCGGATGGTGCGCGCGGTCAGGGCGTCGATCGGCTCGCCGTTCTCGCGGGCGCGGGCGTTGATCTTGTCATCGACGTCGGTGATGTTACGCACGTAGGTCACGCGCGGATACAGGTGGCGCAGCACCCGCACCAGGACGTCGGCCGTCACCATGGCCCGCAAATTGCCGATATGCGCCAGGTCGTAGACCGTCGGCCCGCAGAAATACACCCGCACATTCCCCGGATCGAGGGGGACGAACGGAACGATCTTGCGGCTTCTGCTGTCATGCAGGCTCAGGTGCGGCATCGTATCGGACATGATGGCGCCTAGATGCGACACCGGCGGGGCGGACGCAACACCCTTGTTCGCGCGGGGCGGCGCGACGCGCGGAATGGGGGCCTTTCCGGCCCATGCGCGGACCCCTCGTCTGGTCATCCGGTGCCCGATCTGCTTTGGATGCCCGCATGCTTGTTCCGCTCTCCCCCCCGTCCGAAATCCGCCTGCTGCTGCGTATCGCCGGGCCGGTCGCCCTGGCGCAGATCGCCCAGATGGTCATGGGGGTGACCGACAGCGTTCTGCTGGGGGGCCTGGGCGCCGACGCGCTGGCGGTCGGCGGCCTGTCCACCACCTTGTTCTTCACCGTCCTCGCCGTGCTCCAGGCGATGCTGGGCGCGGGCGGCGTGCTGATCGCCCAGGCGGTCGGGCGGGGCGACATGGAGGATATCGCGCCCATCCATACGATGCTGCTGGTGCTGGCGCTTCTGCTGTGTGTGCCTTGCCTGTTCATCCTGGTCCAGGCCGGGCCGTTGCTGCGCCTGATGCACGAACCGGGCTCGGTCGTCGGGCCGGTCACGGCGTTCGTGCACATCCTGATGTGGGGGGTGCCCCCGGCGCTGCTGGGGACCGGTGTCGTCAATGTCGTGCTGCCGGCGATCGACGCGCAGGGCATCCTGCTGCGGGTCATGCCGGTCGTCGCCCTGGCGAACGGCCTGCTGAACGCCGCGCTGATCCATGGCCTGTGGGGGCTGCCGCGCCTGGGGCTGACAGGTTCGGCGCTGGCGACGGTCCTGACGATGTGGGGGGCGGCGCTGGTGCTGCTGGGCATCGTGCATGGGCGGCCGCATCTGCGCGGCATGCTGTGGCCATGGCGCCTCCGGCCGGGGACGATGCGGCTTCTGCTGCGTCTCGGCCTGCCGATGATGGCGGCGGCGGGGGCCGAAATGATGCTGTTCGAGATCACGAGCCTGCAGGCCGCCCTGTTCGGCACCCATGCCCTGGCGGCCCATCAGGTCATACTGAGCGTGACGTCCATGACCTACATGGCGACCATGGCGCTGGGGCAGGCGGCCAATGTCCGCGTCGCCTTCTGGACCGGCGCGGGCCAGTCGGCGCCGGCGCGGCATGCGGCGCGGGTGGCGGTCGGGACCGGCATGCTGGTGATGGGCACGGTGGGCTGCCTGATCTACCTGTTTCGTGCCCGGATCGTGGGTTTCTACCTGGACCCGGCCGCCGCCGCCAACCACGAGAGCATCGAAATCGCGATGACCGGCCTGCTGGTGGCGGCGATCCTGCAGGTGGCCGACGGAACGCAGGCGGTGCTGGGCGGCGTGCTGCGCGGGCGGGGGGACGCCGTGGTGCCGATGGTGCTGGCGATCGCCGGCTACTGGGGGGTGGGTTTTCCCCTGGGGTGGTGGCTGGCGTTCCATGGGGCGATGGGCGTCACCGGATTATGGAGCGGCATCGCCGTCGCCCTGGTCGCGGTGTCGCTGATGCTGGGGGGACGGGCGCTATGGTCGCTGGGCGATCGCTGGACGGGCGTCGGGGGGGCCGTTACGCCCGACGCGCCGGCATCTGGGCCATGAGGTCGTAATCGCACCGGTACAGGGCGCGGATACGTCGCTCCTGCTCCTGGGTCGGGTTCTGCCGCTGCCGGGGGCCTGCGTTCAGGAAAGGGAAGTGAACGTCCTCCAGGCCCGGTATGATGCGGGCCACCTGCCCGAGATCGTGCAGCGATATCAGGTGATCGACCGCGACGCGGCCGTTCCGGTCGGTGACGTACCAGGATTGCGGACGAAAGAAATGGTCCATCTGGTAAGGGCTTCGTGCCCGTTCGACATGGGTCAGCGCATCGTCCAGCGATTTGAAGCCCATATACAGCGCCCGGAACGGGGCGGCGACCAGCCGGTGCGCTCCGCCGCCGTATCGGGCGAAGGTGAAGGCCGAGACGAAACGGTCCACCGGGTCGCGCAGGATCGCGAAACTGGGCAGGACGCGGGCCAGATCCGGCGCCGCGTGCAGGTAGGACCGCATGCTCTCGTGCCGCAATTCGCGCCCGTACAACGCGACCGAGACCGAGGTGCCGGCGTTCTTCGGCACATGGATGAACAGGACGCCCCGCCGGCGGATCGTATCCAGCCGCCCCCTGCGTTTGGCGCCCGCCGGCAGGCGGACGCCCAGATCGACGGCGCGTTCGTGCAGGTCGCCGGCCAGGCGCAGGCCCAGCGGTCGCACCAGCCGTTCGGCCAACCCGTGGGTTGAACGATCGCGCGATATGTAATGTGACTGGACAACATCCATGTTCGGGGTCCCCCGCAGGGCGCCAGCGCGCCGGTACCGGGACACCCTTACGACCGGCGTGCGGGGTGGAACAGCCACCCGGAGACCACCGAAATTCTATATTACCAGATGCTTACAGTTCGTTACCCGACCCCGGACGATCCGAGGCCTTATCGCGTCTCGACGCCGATCTGCTTGATGTCGTGGAAGGCCAGGTCGGGGTTCATCTCGGTCGTCCGGCGCATCATGAACGCCGAGCTGGCCAGCAGGACCGGATCGCCGTCGATGTCGTCGGCCATGGCCGAGCGGTTGGCGGCGGCGAAAAGTTCCAGCTTCGTCCGGTCGCCGGTGACCCAGCGGGCCAGGGAGTAGGGGGTCGATTCGAAACCGATCGCAACGCCATATTCGCCGCCCAGCCGCGCCTGAAGCACGTCCAACTGCAGGGTGCCGACCACGCCCACGATCGGCGGCGCGCCGTCCTGCGGGCGAAACAGCTGCACCACGCCTTCCTCGGCCAGTTCGGTCAGGGCCTGCCGCAGCTTCTTGGCCTTCATCGCGTCATCCAGGCGGACGCGGCGCAGGATTTCCGGCGCGAAATACGGCACCCCGGTAAAGCGCAGGTCCTCGCCCTCGGTCAGGGTGTCGCCGATACGCAGCGTGCCATGGTTGGGAATGCCGACCACGTCGCCGGCAAAGGCTTCCTCGGCCAACTGCCGGTCGCGGGCGAAGAAGAACTGCGGGGTATGCAGGGCGAACTGCTTGCCGATACGCACATGCTTCAGCCGCATCCCACGCTCCAGCCGGCCCGAGCAGATGCGCGCGAAGGCCATGCGGTCGCGATGGTTGGGGTCCATGTTGGCCTGGATCTTGAAGACCAGCGCCGTCAGGCCGGTTTCGTCGGCGCGCACGACGCGGCTTTCGGTCGCCTGGTCGCGGGGCGGCGGCCCGAAGGCCACCAGCGCGTCCAGCAGGTCGGTCACGCCGATTTCCTTCATCGCGCTGCCGAAGAAGACGGGGGTCAGGTGCCCGGCATTGAAGCTGTCACGGTCGAATTCCGGCAGGGCGGCCTCGACCAGTTCCAGATCCTCGCCCAGTTGGACCATGCGCGGGTCGGATTGTTCCAGCGGCGCGGGAACATGCAGACTGCGCGAGCGCAGGTCGTAGGTGCCGACGAAATTGGCCGCCCGGCCGACCGGCCATGTCGCCGGCGCGGTGTCCAGAGCCAGCGCCGAGGAAATCTCGTCCAGCAGGGTAAAGGGGTCCTGCGCCTCGCGGTCCATCTTGTTGATGAAGGTGACGATGGGAATGTCACGCAGGCGGCAGATCTCGAACAGCTTGCGCGTCCGGTCCTCGATCCCCTTGGCGGCGTCGATGACCATGACCGCCGAATCGACCGCCGTCAGGGTGCGGTAGGTATCTTCCGAGAAATCCTCGTGGCCCGGCGTGTCCAGCAGGTTGAAGATGCAGCCGCCGTATTCGAACGTCATCACCGAGGTCACGACCGAAATGCCGCGATCGCGTTCGATGCCCATCCAGTCCGACCGGGTGCGGCGGCGTTCGCCCTTGGCGCGGACATTGCCCGCAAGCTGGATGGCGCCGCCCGCGCGCAGGATGCGTTCGGTCAGCGTCGTCTTGCCCGCGTCGGGATGCGAGATGATGGCGAACGTCCGCCGCCGGGCGATCTCCCGGGAGATGGTGGCGGCGAGGGCGGTGGCGGGCTCGGCGTTCACGGGCAGGTCCATTTATGCGGCGGTGACGGCGGGGTCCTTAGAGGCTGTTTTAAAATTCGCCCTGTGGGCGATCCGACGCGTTTTTTCTGCGCTTCGCTGCTCATGGCCATCAAGGCCATTCCGCTGTGATGCTCGAAAAATCACGCCGGACGTGCCGCTGCGCGGCACTCTCGCTCCACAGAACGAATTTTAAAACAGCCTCTAAAACACGGACGCCGGGCGCGGAGGATCTCCCCCGCGCCCGGCGCCACGATTGTCCGTTTCCGGACCGGGATCAGCGCGAGTAGAACTCGATGACCAGGTTCGGTTCCATCTGAACCGGATAGGGAACGTCCGACAGCTTCGGCGCGCGCAGGAAGCGGCCCTTCATCTGGCGGTGGTCGACTTCCATATATTCCGGCACGTCGCGCTCGCCGCTCTGCGAGGCGTCGAGGATGATGGCGAGCTGCTTGGACTTCTCGCGGACCTCGATCACGTCGTCATCGCGGACGATGTAGGACGGGATGTTCACCTTGCGGCCGTTGACCGTGATGTGGCCATGGCTGACGAACTGGCGGGCGGCGAACGGCGTCATCGCGAACTTCAGGCGATAGACCACCGCGTCCAGCCGGCGCTCCAGCAGGTCGATCAGGTTCTCGGAGGTGTCGCCCTTGCGGCGGACGGCCTCGTCGTAATACTTGCGGAACTGCTTCTCGCTGATGTTGCCGTAGTAGCCCTTCAGCTTCTGCTTGGCCATCAGCTGCACCGAGAAGTCGGACGGCTTCTGCTTGCGGCGCTGGCCATGCTGGCCGGGGCCGTATTCGCGCTTGTTGACCGGGGACTTCGCACGGCCCCACAGGTTCACGCCAAGGCGGCGATTGATTTTGTACTTGCTCTCGAGGCGCTTGCTCATCGCGCGCTGTCTTCCATATTCGACATGACATATCGACGGCCCGGGGGCCGCGTCATCGTCACATATTGCACCGGTAGGCCCTGTTCCGCATGAACAAGGCGGGCGCGACCCGTATTACCGGCGCCGGGGAGCAACACCCGTTGGCGCCGGCCGGATCGTCCACGTTCCCGGCAATGCGGGGGCGTATAGGCGCAAGCAGCCGGGCCTGTCAATCATGGGCGCCCGCGGCCGCCGCTGAGTCCGGCCGGCAGGCATGGCCGATACGTTGCGAATGCCGATGTCGCCGGCGGCGATCGTCTCTTATAGTTCCATCCGTTCATCAAGGAAAACAAGGAGAACCCATGGCTACTCCGTTCACGCAGCGTTGGGGACTGTTCGTCCTGCTGGGGCTGGTTTCCATCGCGCTGGGCATCGTCGCGTGGGTCGATGCGATTTCCGTCACGCTGGCCAGCACGGTCATCATCGGCATCCTGCTGGTCATCGCCGGCGCAGCGCAGCTGTTCCACGCTTTCGCCGTGCGCGACTGGGGGGGATTCGCCCTGTCGCTTCTGGGCGGGCTGCTCTACGTCGCCGGCGGCGTCCTGCTGATGAAGGAGCCGGTCAGCGGGTCCATCGTGCTGACGGTGTTCATATCGGTCTGCCTGATCGTGTCCGGGACCATGCGGATGATTATCGCGGCGCGCCACAGCGAACTGAACGGATGGTGGATCGTCCTGGGCGGCGGCCTTATCAGCCTGCTGGTCGGGGTGTGCCTGTACCTGACCTTGCCGTGGTCGGGGCTGTGGCTGATCGGCACATTCATCGCGGTGGAACTGATCGCGGCGGGCATCGGCTGGATCCAGTTCGGCCTGGCCCTGCGGCAGTCGAACGTCCTGTCGGGGCCGCCCGCGATCTGACAGTGGTCGTCAGGCTGCCGTCATGACGGCAGCCCCAGCCGGCGGCGCAGTTCGGGGGCCGTCAGGTCGGCCTCGAATCCCGGCGTGCCGGGTTGGAACAGGCGCGCCGCCGACAGCGGACCGGCCGCGACGGGATCGAACCCCGCGTCGCGGATCAGGCCCGCGACACTGCGGGTCGCGGCCGGATCGTCGCCGGCGAAGGGAATGCCCAGCAACGGCGGCGTGCGGTGCGCCTCGGCGTCGATCGTGCTCATGTCCTCGGAGTTGAAGGCCCGCACGACATGCGCGCCGGGAAAGAACGATTGGGTGGTGACGCCCGCGCCCTGTTCGCGCGCCTGGCGCGCCACGTCCCCGTCGCGCCAGGGGTAGGGGTTGCAGGCGTCGATGACGATTTTCCCTGCAAGCACGCCATGCAGCGCCGCGCCGATCGCCGGCAGCGCGCCATAGGGAACCGCCAGCAGCACCACGTCCCCGAACCGGGCCGCCTGGTCCGGGGTGCCGGCCTGGGCCAGCGGCCCCAGTCCGGCGGCGACCGACCGGGCCTCTGCGATGTCGCGGGCCGAGAACATGACCGGATGTCCTGCCCGGATCCACAGGCCGCCCAGCGTGCCGCCGACATGTCCGGCGCCGATCGTGCCGATCCGCAGGGGGGCGTCGGCATGCGACGCGGTGGGGATGAACAGGGCGGACAACGCGCCCAGAACGGTACGGCGTCGAAGGGCTGGATTATGCTCGGTCATCTCATGCGTCAGGTCTGGTGCCACAAGGCGGGAAGGGAGCCCGCGGCCCCGGTGACCGGGTCGCTGGCGGGGAAGGGAACATGGTTCATCCGGGCCAGGGCATCGGGCGGCAGGGGGCCGCGTTGCAGGTCGAAATCCTGGCCGGGCGGATAGGCCCCGACCACCAGGAACGTATCGTCGGAACCCAGATTGCGATGCCCCGTGCCGGCGGGCAGGACGACGACATCGCCCGCGCTGACATCGACGATGCGGCCCCCCGGCCCGCCCAGCATCAGGCGGGCCGAACCCGAGGCGACGCCCAGCACTTCGTGCGCCGTGGAATGATAATGGTGGAAACGATAGACGCCCCAGCGCCATCGGGGCGGCCATCCGTTTGCGGTGAACAGGTCCTCGAACCCCGCCGCCGGGTCGTCGGGGCGCAGGGCGACCGCATTGCGGTAGTACAGCACCGGCAGATGGTCGTTGTTCGGAACCCAGTCGTTGCGCGGCAGCATGAACGAGTCGATGTCGTGCCCGCCGGTTCGACCGGCGGCCTGGGCCTGGCGACCTGTCAGGGACAGGCCCAGGCCGGCCAGCAGGCTCTGGAAGGCGCGTCGGGATACGGTCATGTCCGTTCTCCTGCAACGGCGAGGGGCAGGGCGGGCAGTATGTCCGTGCGGTTCGGATGCCGGCCAGTGAAAACCAGTTTAAGATCGTTTCACGCGCGTCAGGGGGGCAGCCTGGACACGATCCTGTCACCCTGGCGGGAAAATATATATTCCGGCCTTTTCGTATCGACCGCGCGACGGCTATGCAGAATTATGGAAATCGAGGGTTTTCAGGGGGGATAGCGCATGCCCGAAATCGTGAATCCGCCGCAGCAGGCCCCGGTGAGGGACATATTCCAACTGATGGGGGCGATTTTGTTCGTGATCGTCATGCTGGGCGTCGGCTGGCACGCCGCCCATTTTTCGGGTGTCTGGCCGACCTGATGACGCCAGGAACCGGCGGGCCGGACCGGTTCAGGCGGCGTTGGACGGCAGCACGGCCGCGATCGCGTCCCGTTCGGCGGTCGACAGGGGACGCGCGGCGGCGGCCACATTGGCCAGCACCTGCGCGGGCCGGGTGGCGCCGGCGATGACCGACCCCACCAGATCGTGCGCCAGCAGCCATCCGAACGCCAGTTCGGTCAGGGTCCGGCCGTGCGTGTCGGCGACGGCGGCCAGCCCCTCCAGCAGCGTCCAGTTCGCGTCGGTCAGGTAGCGGTCGCGCAGATAGGTCCATGCGCCGAGGCGGCTGCCTTCGGGAAGGGGGGTGTCGCGGCGGTATTTGCCGGTCAGCACGCCGCTGGCCAGCGGGAAATAGGGCAGCAGGCCCAGCCCGAAATGCCGCATCGCCGGGATCAGGGCGCGTTCGGCGCCGCGTGCCAGCAGCGACAGTTCGTCCTGACAGGAAATGAAACCGGCCAGCCCGGCCGCCCGCGCCACATGCTGTGCATCGGCGACCTGCCAGGCCGGGAAGTTGGAGCATCCGGCATACAGCACCTTGCCGTCGCGGATTAGATCGTCCAGCGCGCGCAGCGTCTCCTCGATCGGGGTTGCCGGGTCGGGGGTGTGGACCTGGTAGAGGTCGATGCGGTCGGTACGCAAACGTCGCAGGCTGGCCTCGACGGCGTCGCGGATGTAGCGGCGGGAGGCGCCCTGCCTGCGGCCTTCGGCATCCATCGGCATGCCGAATTTCGTCGCCAGCACGATATCGTTGCGGCGCGGCCCCAGGATGGCGCCCAGCGCCTCCTCCGACGCGCCGTAATGGGCTTCGCGCCGGCCATACACATCGGCCACGTCGAACAGCGTGATGCCGCTGTCCAGCGCCTGATGCACCACCGCGCGGGAGTCTTCGAGGTCGATGCGGCCGCCCAGATTGTTGCAGCCCAGCCCGACGGCCGAGACGATCAGGCCGGAGCGGCCAAGGTGACGCTGTTCCATCCCGTAATGTCCTTTCAGGTCACGACCTTACGGCATCGCCAGGCGGACCGACACCGGGCAATGGTCGGATAGACGCCATGCCTGGGCCGGGTCCCGCTGGTCATAGGTCAGGACCCGCAGGCTACCGGGTTGCAGCCAGTTTCGTGCCGTGTTGCCCAGCAGCAGATGGTCGATGAAATAGGCGCCACCCCAGCAGGGGGTGGCCCGTCCCGCCGTCACCAGGGTCAGCGGGCCGTCGTCCTGCAAGGCGCGCATGAAGGGATCGGCCGGGGTCAGTTCGCGATTGAAATCGCCCATGACCGCGAACGGCACCCCCTCGTCCTGCCGTTCCGTGATCCAGTCGCGCAGGACGGCCATCTGCCGGTCCAGGGCCCGGCAGGCCGGTCGCCGGTCGCCCGGCGGGGCGTCGCGGCACCCGGCCTTCAGATGGACGACCAGAATGCGGAGGCTGGCCGTGCCGTCCCCGATCGTGACGTCCACGCCGGCGCGCAAATGGTGTGGCGCATCGGGGGGATAGACGTCCAGCGTCGCAAGATCGGGATGACGTTCGATCGTCAGGCCGGATGCGACGGCCATGCCGCTGTGCTGCACCACATGGTCGCCGGCCATCACGATCCGGTAGCGCCCAGGGGGGAACAGCTTTGCTGCCAGCGGGGCGGAATCCACTTCCTCGAACCCGACCAGGTCGGCGTCCAGGCGTGTCGCATAGGCCGCAAGCCGGCGCAGGTCGTCCGGGTCGCGGGGGCGCACGTCGGGCGGCAGGGCGGGGTCGCCCGCCGGACGGTCGGTCAGCCAGTCCAGGTTCCAGGTCGAGATCTTGATCGTCCGGCATTGGGCCGCCGGAACGGCCCAGAACGCCGGCATCCCCGCGCAGAGAAGCAGGGCGCGGACGAGCCGGCGCACGATCGGCCCGGATTACGCCGCCGGCGCGGGGTCGTCGGGCGTGCCGCGCAGCCGGGCGATGGCTTCGTCGACATGGATGGTGTGGCGGGTGGTTTCGTCCAGGACGGCGACTTCGCCGCTGGCGATGTCGTAGAACCAGCCCTGCAGGATCAGTTCGTTGCGTGCCAGCGCCGCCGCCACGGCCGGATGCGTACGCAGGTGCGCGATCTGGAGCAGGACGTTCTGCTCGGCCAGGCTCCGCACGGATTCGGGGCCGGCGTCGGTCGCCCGCAGCGCGCCGGCAACCGCGCGCGCGGCTTCGGCATTACGCAGCCACGATGCCACGGTGGGCATCCTGGTCAGCTTGGCCGGATCGTCCAGCAGCGCCTTCATCGCACCGCAGTCGGAATGGCCGCAGACGATGATGTGCGACACGCCCAGCGCCAGCACCGCATATTCGATGGCCGACGACACGCCGCCCAGCATTTCGCCGTAGGCGGGAACGATGTTGCCGATATTGCGCAGCACGAACAGGTCACCCGGCTGCGTCTGGGTAATCATGCTGGGATTCACGCGGCTGTCGGCGCAGGCGATGAACAGCGTGTTGGGGGATTGCTGGCCGGCCAGTTCGGCGAACAGCTCGCGATTCTGCGGAAAGACCTCGGAATTGAATTTTTCCACGCCCTGCAGAAGCTCGATCAGTGTCGTCTTGGCTTTGGTGTCGGCCATGGGTGTCCCTGTATTCCGAGGTGAGAACCATGCCCCTCCAGCCTCCAGGACAGGTGGGGCGGTGGCATGATCCGTGCCTTGTAAGACTAGCACGTTAACGGATGGCGAAAATACGGAGTTCCACCAGATCCGTCCCAGGACATACTATGTCAGTGACGCGACGCGATTTGAAAGACGGCCGTCATGACCCGCCCCCCGAAAAGAAGGGGGCGGGGCATGTGGGTCAGGCCGTGGGCAGCGCCCGCAGGGCCGCGCGAACGGCCTCCAGGCCCGCTTCGGCCTGGGCGATGTCGGGGCCGCCGGCCTGCGCCATGTCGCGACGTCCGCCGCCGCCCTTGCCGCCCATGGCGGCGCTGGCCAGGCGGACCAGTTCGACCGCGTCCAGGCGTTCGGTCAGGTCGCCCGTCACCGCCACCACCAGGCTGCCCTTGCCGTCGGCGGTGGAGACCAGCGCCACGACGCCGGAGCCGACCTGCTTGCGCAGGGCGTCGGCCAGCGGCTTCAGTTCCCGGGCCGGCAGGTCGCCGACATTGCGGGCGATGAGGCCCACGCCGCCGATCGTCTCGGTCGCGCTGGCGCTGTCCCCCCCGCTGGCCAGCTTGCGCTGCAGGTCGGATACAAGGCGTTCCATCGCCTTGCGTTCTTCCAGGATCACCGCCAGGCGCTCCGGCGCCTCGGCCGCCGAGACGCGCAGCATCGCGGCCATCTGTTCCAGGCGCTGTTCGGTCGCCACGGCCGCCTGTTCGGCCGCCTTGCCGGTCACGGCCTCGATCCGGCGGATACCGGCCGACACGCCGCCTTCCGACGTGATGCGGAACAGGCCGATATCGCCGGTGCGGCCGACATGGGTGCCGCCGCACAGTTCGATGGACCAGGCCGGACGGTCGTCGTCGGGGGCGCCCATGAACACCACGCGGACCTCGTCGCCGTATTTCTCGCCGAACAGGGCCATGGCGCCCATGGCGACGGCTTCGTCCTGCGACATCGGGCGGGTGACGACGGGGCTGTTCTCGCGGATGCGGGCGTTGACCTCGGCCTCGATGTCCGCGATTTCCTCGGGCGTGATCGGCCGGGGCTGGCTGATGTCGAAGCGCAGGCGATCGGGCGCGTTCAGGCTGCCCTTCTGGGCGACATGCGTGCCCAGGCGGCGGCGCAGCGCCTCGTGCAGCAGGTGGGTGGCCGAATGGTGGGCGCGGATGGCGCTGCGGCGGTCATGGTCCACGGTCGCGGTGACGGCCTGCCCGACCCGGACCGTGCCCTCGATCACCGTACCGTAATGGACCATCAGGTCGCCCAGGCGCTTCTGCGTGTCGGTCACGGCGACGCGCAGGCCCGGCGCGGTAATCAGGCCGGTATCGCCCACCTGCCCGCCGCTTTCGCCATAGAACGGCGTCTGGTTCAGCAGCAGCGCGACCTCGGCGCCGGCCACGGCCTCGGTCACCGACAGGCCGCCGCTGACGATGGCCTGGATTTCGGCATCGGCCTGTTCGGTGGTGTAGCCCAGGAATTCGCTGGCGCCGAAGCGGTCGCGGGCCTCGAACCACGCGGTTTCGGTCGCAGTATCGCCCGAGCCCGACCAGGCGGCGCGCGCGCGCGCGCGCTGCACCTGCATCGCCTGGTCGAAGCCCGCGACATCGACCGCATGGCTGCTGCCGCGCAGGGCGTCCTGCGTCAGGTCCAGCGGGAAGCCGAACGTGTCGTACAGTTTGAACGCCACGTCGCCCGGCAGGGGCTGGCCGTCGCCCAGATGCGCGGTTTCGTCGGCCAGCAGCGCCAGCCCGCGATCGAGCATCGCCTTGAACCGTTCCTCCTCGCCGCGCATCGTCTCGCGGATCAGGGCCTCGGCCTGCACCAGTTCGGGGTAGGCGGCGCCCATCTGGCGGACCAGCGTGGGCACCAGCTTGTGGAACACCGTCTCGCGCGTGCCCATCATGTGCAGGTGACGCATGGCCCGGCGCATGATGCGGCGCAGGACGTAGCCGCGCCCGTCCTTGGCGGGCAGCACGCCGTCGGCGATCAGGAACGAGGTGGAGCGCAGATGGTCGGCGACCACGCGATGGCTGGACCGGAACGGCCCGTCCGGATCCTGCCCCGTCGCCTCGGCCGAGGCCAGGATCAGCGCGCGGAAGGTATCGGTGTCATAATTGTCGCGCTTGCCCTGCATGATCGCCGCGAAGCGCTCCAGCCCCATGCCGGTGTCGATCGACGGGCGGGGCAGGGGCGAACGCACGCCCGGCGGGTCCTCGAAGAACTGCATGAACACCAGGTTCCAGATCTCGACGAACCGGTCGCCGTCCTCGTCGGGCGAGCCGGGAGGGCCGCCGGGGACGTCGGGTCCATGGTCGTAGAAGATCTCGGAACACGGGCCGCAGGGGCCGGTGTCGCCCATGCGCCAGAAATTGTCGGACGTCGCGATGCGGATGATCCGATCGTCGGGCAGGCCGGCGATCTTGCGCCACAAGGCGGCCGCTTCCTCGTCATCGGCATAGACGGTGACCAGCAGCCTGTCGCGCGGCAGGCCGAAGTTGCGGGTAATCAGTGTCCAGGCATATTCGATCGCCTGCGCCTTGAAATAATCGCCGAACGAGAAATTGCCCATCATCTCGAAGAACGTGTGATGGCGGGCGGTGTAGCCGACATTGTCCAGGTCGTTATGTTTTCCGCCGGCCCGCACGACCTTCTGGGCGGTCGTGGCACGCGAATAGGGCCGGGTTTCCTGGCCGGTAAACACGTTCTTGAACTGGACCATTCCCGCATTGGTGAACAGCAGGGTCGGGTCGTTGCGCGGCACAAGAGAGGACGAGGGAACGATCTGATGACCGTTCGCCGCGAAATAGTCGAGAAAAGCCGCGCGGATATCGTTGGTTGTGGACATGGCGGGAGACAGACGATCCTGTAATGGAGGAAATCGGAGACCTCGGTCCTCATCACCTAGCGCAGGGCGCGCGCCGCAGGAAGAGTAGAGCCACACGCGACGGTCGAATCGCGCGTCCGGCCGGGCGCGCGCCGTTCACGAATATGGGGGAATATCATCATGACATGGACGGCGGAACGGCATTGGCCCGTGCTGACACAAGGGCTGGCGGGGCGGCTGCGGAATGACAGCGCCGAAGACTGGGACCGTTTCATCCATCACCCCTTCGTGCGCGGCCTGGCCGACGGCAGCCTGCCGGAGACGGAATTCCGGCGCTTTCTGGTGCAGGATTATCTCTACCTGATCCAGTATGCGCGCGCCTATGCCCTTGCCATCTACAAGGGCGCCACCCTGGAGGACATGCGCGGCGCCTCGGCCATCGTGACCGGGCTGCTGGATACCGAACTGGCGCTGCATATCTCGTATTGCGCGTCCTGGGGCCTGACCGAGGCCGATATGCAAAGCCAGCCGGAATCACTGGAGCTTCTGGCCTATACGCGCTTCATCCTGGACCGGGCGCAGACTGGCGACCTGCTGGACCTGATCGTGACACTGGCCCCGTGCCTGATCGGATATGGCGAGATCGGCGCGCGATTGCATGCCGACCCCGCGACCCGGCGCGAGGGCAACCCTTACTGGCCGTGGATTGCGCTCTATAGCGGCGAGAAATTCACCGGATTCGTCGAGGCCGGGATACGCACCCTCGACATGCTGGGCGCGCGCTACGGGGCCGACGCCCGCTATCCGATGCTGCTGTCCGAATTCCGTACGTCCGTCAGGCTGGAGGCGGCGTTCTGGTTGGCCGGGCAGTCCGGCCCGCTGTGATGCGGCGCGGCGGCGGCGTCATGATGGCGGAACACCAGGCGCCGGCTGAGGTTGAAATTGGAGAACATCCCCGCAAGTGACCCTGCCGCCAGCGCCAGGGCGGGTATCGCCCGGCACAGCGGCACCGTCAGGAACAGGGTGAAGACCGTACCCCGGTTCAGGGCGAACCCGCAGGAATTCGCCATCAGGAACCGGATCCACTGAACCAGCGCCCTGTCCGCGTGTCGCAGGTGGCGAAACGTCCAGTGGCGGTTCATCAGCCAGTTCATCGTCGCGGCGACGAAATAGGCCACCATCGTCGCCGCCGCCAGCCCCACGATCGGGCGGGTGGCGTAGAGCGTGATGGTGTCCCACATCAGGCCGAACCCACCCACAATCCCGAATTTCAGGAACTGGGCGACACGCGCCTGCACGTCTGGCGCCACGGCCCCGTGGTGGTGCGATTCTCGTGCTGCGGGGCCGGAGAGGGGGTCGGACAAGACGAGGGAACCTGCTTTCAAAGGGCTTTGCCGCATTCAATGCGCGCGCGGCCTGCTTGTTTTCCAGAGCCGTGTTCTGATGTCATGTGAATGCGACCAAAAAAAGGGGGATGCCCGAAGGCACCCCCCTTTTTCGACCATTCCCGAACGGGCGCGGCAGAGATCAGTGCAGGATGATCTCGACGCGACGGTTCTGCGGCTCACGGGTGTTCGGACCCGTCGGGACCAGCGGATGCTGCTCGCCATAGCCGTGGATGTCGATCGCGTTGGCCGGCACGCCGTCACGGATCAGTTCGGCCTTCACGCTGTTGGCGCGACGGATGGACAGACCCAGGTTGTACTTCTCACCACGCGGGCCCGGATGGGCGGCGGAGTTGTCGGTGTAGCCGTTGACCTCGATGCGGGTCGTCTGGACGTGGGTCGATGCCTGGGCGGCTTCGGCCACGATCTCACGCGCGCGGGCCGTCAGGTCCGAACGATCCCAGTCGAAGAACACCAGATAGGTGCGGGCCGGTGTCGGCGCGGGCGGCACGACGACCGGGGCCGGCGGCGGCGGCGGCGGGGCCGTGTTGAACGCGTAACGCAGACCCAGGATGAACTGGTGGTTGAAGCGGTCGTCGAAGTTCACGTTGCCGGTGCGGCGGCCGGTCGGGCCATACGACGTATGGCTGAAGGAGCCATCGGTGAACGCCTGGCCGATCATGCGGTACTGGGCCGTGATCTGCAGGCCGGGCACGTTCGGGACGTCGAAGGCCGCACCGACGATGCCCTGATACGCGAAGCTGCCGGTGGTGCCACCCAGGCGCGTGGTGCCGCCGTTGTTGATGTAGGTGGTCGTGGTCGGGTTGTAGTGCTGCCACAGATAGCCGACGCCAACACCGACGAACGGCGTCACGGGGATGTCGACGCCGAACTGCTTCAGGTCGATGTCATACAGGGCGTTGACGAGGCCACCATAGGACTGGTCGCTGCCGCTGGTCGTGTTCGGCACGCCGCTGCGATGATTGATCTCCGAATAGTTGTAGACGCCCTCGACCTCGGCGCGCAGGCCGTTGCCGAAGCCCCAGCCGAAGGACCCGAAGCCGGTGAAGCCATCATGGTGGCGCAGCGTCGACGAGCTGGACTGGCGGGCCACTGGATCGTTGGCGTAACGGCCGTGCTGGGTCTGTACCAGGTTGTAACCGGCACCCAGATCCACATACGGACCAGTAATGATGGTAGCGTTTGCGGCGACAGGTGCAGCCGCCATCAGCGTGGTGGCAAGTAATGCCGTGCGGAGACGCATTATTTTCGTCCTCTTGATCATCCGTTCGAGTGGCCGTCAAACCATAGACGGTCAGCCTCAGCGTGATGCTTAACCCCCTATAGATCTTTCGGTTCCGGATGAGGAACCCATCCGTTGACAGGACCGCCATTACCAGTGCGATGCGTGTTGAAAAAGCAACAGTTTGTTTCGGGGCAATTATGGATAGGAAGAGGTCCGTTCCGTCTCCGATACCTTGGGGCCGGGAGGGACGAGGGGCGAATATTGCGGAGGGCTCGCCTGGCGGGAAGTAATGGGGGGCACATGTGTCCCCACCGACACAGGCAGGCGCTCAGGGAGCACACAATTCCGTGATTAGAACCTCGCGGACGAGGTCGTCCGGGACGTCGCGGCAGGTGAAGGCCTGCCCGATCCCGCGCGCCAGGACGAAGGACAGCCGCCCGTCGCGCATTTTCTTGTCCCGCTGCATGTGCCCGATCAGCGTTTCGGCCGAGAAGACATGCCCCAGGTCGGATATCCGCGCGGGCATGCCCAGTCGGTCCAGATGGCTGGTGACCCGGTCGAGGTCGGTCCGGGCGCAGAACCCCATGCGAACCGAGGTCAGGAAGGCCAGGTGCAGGCCGATCGACACCGCTTCGCCATGCAGCAGGCGCCCGTCGTAGCCCAGCTCGGCCTCCAGCGCGTGACCGAACGTATGGCCCAGGTTCAGAAGGGCGCGCCCGTCGGATTTCTTCTCCTCGCGTTCGTCGTCGCCGACGACCTGCGCCTTGAAGGCGCAGGCCAGGCGGACGGCCTCGGCCTGGGCCTCGGGCTCGCCATCCAGGACCGCCTGGCCGTTGGCCTCGCACCATTCGAACAGGGCGGCGTCCCCGATCAGGCCGGCCTTGACGATTTCGGCATAGCCCGCCCGGATCTCGCGCAACGGCAGGGTCGCCAGGGCCGAGGTGTCGGCCAGCACCGCGACTGGCTGGTGGAAGGCGCCCAGCAGATTCTTGCCGAACGGGGTGTTGATGCCCGTCTTGCCGCCCACCGACGAATCGACCTGCGACAGCAGCGTGGTCGGGATCTGCACGAACGGCAGGCCGCGCAGGGTGGTCGCCGCGGCGAAGCCGGCCAGGTCGCCCACCACGCCGCCGCCCAGGGCGATGACCGTGGTTCCGCGCTCCACCGCCAGTTCCAGCAGGGTGTTGGTCACGCGTTCGTATTCCCCGATCGTCTTCGATCCCTCGCCGGGGGGGACGATGATCGTCTCGGCCCGAATCCCGGCCTCGGCCAGCCCTTCCAGCAGGCGGGGCAGGTGCAGCTCTGCCACGGTGTCGTCGGTCACGACCACCACCCGCTTCTGCCGCAGGACGGGGAGCAGGAGCACGCCGGCATGCCGGATCAGGTCCGCGCCGATGGTGACGTCGTACTGCCAGCGCTCCAGCCTGACCGGGACGATTCGCGGCTGCTGGGCCAGGGTCAGGGCGCTGATGACGTTGCCGGCGCTTTGGTCCACGTTCTCGTCTCCACAATCCACGATAAGGTCGGCTTCGGCATAGACCGGATGCCGTATTTCCATAAGTCCGGCGAGAATCTCGCGCGGGTCGCCCTGGTTCAGCAGCGGGCGGTGGGTGCGGCCCTGGACGCGCCGGACCAGCACGGGCAGGGGGCAGCGCAGCCACACCGATGTCGCGTGCACGCGGATGACCGCGCGGGTCGCGGGGTCCATGAACGCACCGCCGCCGGTCGCCAGGACCAGCGGCCTGTCGTCGAGGATCCGCCGGATGACCCGCCGTTCGCCCTTGCGGAACTCCGCCTCGCCATAATTGGCGAACAGGTCGGCGATGGAACAGCCGGCCGCGCGTTCGATCTCCACATCCGCGTCGACGAAGGGCAGGCCCAGCCGCGACGCGACCCTGCGGCCGATCGTCGTCTTGCCCGCCCCCATCAGGCCCACCAGCACGATGCTGCGCCCGGTCGGCCCTGCGGTACGATGCCGGTCCGTGTGTTTCACCGCATCGAGGTCGAAGGGGAAGAACGGCTCGTCCCTGCCGTCGAGGGGGGGCGCGGCAGGCGAACGGGGAGCAGGCGGGTCGATCGGACGTGACATGATCGCCAACCTAACATACAGCGAAGGCGGCAAGCCATGTCGGTTCGTGAACGGGGAGTTCCGGCCGCTGGCGGATACAGCTTTTCGTGTCATTAGGGGCCGTCATGCAGCGCATCTTGTTGGTTCTTCTGGGCGTGGTCGTCCTTGTGCTGGCGGGGGGATTCGTCTCCATGGGCGCGTTTCCGCCGCCCGCCCCGGTCCAGCCGGTCCACAAGGATGTTCCGTCGGACCGTTTCGCCCATCCGTGAGCGGCGCGCACGCCGAGGCGTTTCTGGAAATGCTGGCCGCCGAACGGGGCGCCGCGCCGAACACGCTGAAGGCCTATGCGCGTGACCTGGACGATTTCGCCACCCACGCCCGCCAGGGCGGGCGGGCCATCCATGACGCCGATGCCGATCTGTTGCGCGACTATATGGCGACCCTGGCCCGCACGGGCCTGTCGCCACGGACCCAGGCGCGCCGCCTGTCCTGCCTGAAGCAGTTCCATCTGTTCCTGGCGCGCGAAGGGGTGCGGCCCGACAACCCGGCCGACCTGCTGGACGCGCCCCGCCTTGCCGCCCCCCTGCCGCGCTTCCTGTCCGAATCGGAAGTCGAGTCCCTGCTGGCGGCCTGCGCGACGGAGACGGATTCGGGCACGCCAGAGGCGCGGCGATGGCTGGTGGCGCGGGCGGCGCTGGAGATGCTCTATGCCTCCGGCCTGCGTATTTCCGAATTGCTGGCCCTGCCGCGTCGCAGCCTGGCGGGGGCCGCGCAGATGCTGCTGGTGCGCGGCAAGGGCGGGCGGGAACGAGTCGTGCCGCTGTCCGCCGCCGCCCGGGCGGCGGCGGAGGCGCTGGTCGCCCACGACCGCCCGTTGGGCAGCCCGTACCTGTTTCCCGGCCGCGACCCCCGCCGGCCGCTGACCCGCCAGGGATTCGACCGGATCCTGCATGATGTGGGGCTGCGGGCCGGGCTGGACCCCGAACGGCTGTCGCCTCACGTACTGCGCCATTCCTTCGCGACGCACATGCTGGCCCGCGGCGCCGATCTGCGGGCGCTGCAGGTCCTGCTGGGGCATGCGGACATCGCGACGACCCAGATCTATACCCATGTGCTGGCCGAACGGCTGCGGCAGGCGCTGGAGGCGCATCATCCGCTGGCCCAGGCCACGTCCGGAACGGAATCGGCGTGATTTGCCGGCAAAACGTGCGCGGGCGGGCGGTTTCCCTGCGGAATGTGCTTGGCAGGAAACGTGGCTGTGCTATCCGCACCGCATGCGCCAGTTTCTAGATTTCGAAAAGTCGGTCGCCGAGCTTGAGAACAAGATCGACGAGCTTCGCAAGATGTCCGGGCCGGACGGAATCAACATCGCCGAGGAAATCGCCAGGCTGACCGAGAAATCGGACAAGCAGCTTCGCGCGGCCTATGCCAAGCTGACCCCCTGGCAGAAGGTGCAGGTCGCCCGCCATGCCCAGCGTCCGCATGCGGTGGATTACATCCACACGCTGGTGAACGATTTCACGCCGCTGGCCGGCGACCGCCTGTTCGCCGAGGACAAGGCCGTGATCGGCGGTATCGGCCGGTTCGGCGACCAGCCGGTCGTCGTGATCGGGACCGAGCGCGGCGCGGACCTGGAAACCCGCCTGCAGCATAATTTCGGCATGGCCCGGCCCGAGGGCTATCGCAAGGCCCAGCGTCTGATGAAGCTGGCGATCCGCTTCGGCATGCCGATCCTGACCTTCATCGACACGTCGGGCGCATGGCCCGGTATCGACGCCGAGGCGCGCGGGCAGGCCGAAGCCATCGCGCGCTCGATCGACGTCTGCCTGTCCGCGCCCGTCCCGGTGATCGCCACCGTGATCGGCGAGGGCGGTTCGGGCGGCGCGGTGGCGCTGGGGGCCGGCGACCGGGTCATGATGCTGGAACATGCGATCTATTCGGTCATCTCGCCCGAGGCCTGCGCCTCGATCCTGTGGCGCGACCCCAAGCAGGCGACCAGTGCGGCCGATGCGCTGAAGCTGACGGCCCAGGACCTGCTGCAACTCGGCCTGATCGACCGCATCGTCCCCGAACCGCTGGGCGGGGCGCAGCGGGACCCGGCGGCAGCGATCCGGTCGGTCGGCGATGCGATCGCGGCCGACCTTCCGGCCCTTCTGGCGCGCGACCCCGCGGTGCTGGTCGCCCAGCGGCGCGAGAAGTTCCTGGCCATGGGGCGTGACGGGCTGACCTGACATCGCGCCCGCGATTCGTTTTCCCGCTCAGGGGGGCGGTTCGCCCGCGATGGGCGTGAAGCCCAGGGTTTCGATCAGGTCATGGACCGCGTCGGCGGCCTGATGCACGGCGGGGGCGTCCAGCCCCTTGCTCACCAGGGCCACGCCGCGCCGCCCGTCGGGGCGGCGGAAGGGGTAGGACCCGATATCGACCTGCCCATGGCGCGACTGGACGTCGGACAGTCCGGCGGCCAGCGTGCCTTCATACAGGTCCAGCGCGTACCAGCTGATGGATGTGACGGGTGTGCCGTGTGTCAGGCCGGGGGCCAGCTCCTCGAACATCGCGCGCATGATGCGGGGAACGCCGGCCATCACATGGACATTGCCCATGCTGAAGCCCGGCGCGACCGAGACCGGATTGCGGATCGGGATGGCGCCTTCGGGCAGGGTCGCCATGCGCTGCCGGGCGGCGTTGAATTCGCCGGGTGGGAAATGGGCTTCCAGCAGGCCGAACGACTCGGGGTGGATGCTCCATGGCACGCCGAACGCCTCGGCGATACAGGGTGCGGTAATGTCGTCGTGGGTGGGCCCGATGCCGCCGGTGGTGAAGACATGGTCGAACCGCGCCCGGACATCGCATACCGTGGTGACGATGGTCTCGCGGACATCGGGGATGACCCGGACCTCCATCAGGGAAATGCCGAGCTCCGCCAGGCGACGGGCGATATACTGCACGTTCACGTCCTGCGTGCGGCCCGAGAGGATTTCGTTGCCGATCACCAGGATGCAGGCTGTGGGATTCATGACCGGATTCCACCTTTGCGGTATGATCGCACTATGACCCCGAAGGGCCGTCCGGGCCAGAGAGGAGGAGCAGGATGTTGAAGGGACCGATCTGCGGCGCGCCGCGCTGCGTGTGGGATCTGCGCGCCACCCTGGGCGAGGGGCCGGTCTGGGCCGAGGCCGAGCAGGCCCTGTATTTCGTCGATATCGTCGGCCGCGCGATCCATCGCTACCGCCCCGAAAGCGGCGAGACGACCAGTTGGGATGCGCCAGACCGCCCCGGTTTCCTGGTGCCGTCGAACGACGGCACGTTCCTGTGCGGGCTGAAGGACGGGCTGCATCGCTTCGATCCCGCCAGCGGCCGGTTCAGCCTCGATACGCTGGTCGAACCGGAACTGCCGGGCAACCGGATCAATGACGGCCATGTCGATGCCGCCGGCCGCCTGTGGTTCGGCACGATGCACGATGCCGAAACCGAGCCGACGGGTTCGCTGTATTCCGTGACGCAGGCGGACGGCGGCCTGCACATCCATCGCGAGGACGAAGGCTATATCGTCAGCAACGGGCCGGCGCTCTCGCCCGATGGACGGACTTTGTACCACAACCATTCCCCGGCGCGAATCGTCTATGCCTTCGACGTCGGGAAGGGGGGAGCATTGTCCAATCGCCGTGTCTTCGCGACCCTGGACGATGGTTATCCGGATGGAATCGCGGTGGACAGCGCGGGCTTCCTGTGGATCGGCGTATGGGGCGGCGGACGGATCGAGCGCCTGGCCCCCGACGGAACGCCGGTCGATCCGATTCCGCTGCCGGCACGCAACGTCACCAAGGTCGCGTTCGGCGGCCCGGACTACCGTACCGTCTTCGTCACGACCGCGCGCAACGGCCTGTCGCCGGAACAGCTTCAGGCCGAACCGCTGACCGGTGGGCTGTTCTCGTTCGGCAGCAGCATTCCCGGCCAGCGGCAGGCGGTCTTTCCCCTGGCGCGGTCGATCGTCCTGTAAGGATCAGATCAGGTCGCGCAGCACGGGGATCAGGGGCAGGTCGGCTTCGGGCATCGGATAGTCCGACAGGGCCTCGGCCCGGACCCAGGCCAGGGTCTGCCCCTCGCGCGGGCGCGGCACGTTCTTCCAGCGCCGGCAGACATAGACGGGCATCAGAAGGTGGAAATGCCCGTAGTCATGAGAGACGAAACTATAGGGCGCCAGGCACGACCGTGCGACGTCCAGCCCCAGTTCCTCGTCCAGTTCGCGGATCAGCGCGGCCTCGGGCGTTTCGCCGGGTTCGACCTTGCCGCCGGGGAATTCCCACAGCCCGGCCATCGGCTTGCCTTCCGGCCGTCGCGCCAGCAGGATCCGGCCATCGGAATCGATCAGCGCCACCGCCGCGACCAGGACGATCTTCTTCTGTCCCGACGGGGCGCCATCGGCGGGGTTCGCCGGGCCGTCCACCGACAGGTCGGCGCGGGTCGCCTCGAACAGCACCACCGGGTGCTCGCCGCCGCGCGAGACGAATTCCTGCCGTCCGGTCCCGGATTCGCGAAAACCGATGCGGCGCAGGACGGCGATCGAGGCCGGATTGTCGTGGGCGACCGCCGCCGCCATCCGTTCGATCGGCAGGTTGGCCAGCGCCCATCGTGCGATCCGGCCCACCGTAATGGTGGCGACCTTGCGGTTCCAGTACGGCCGCCCGATCCAGTATCCGACCGTGCCGGAGCGGGTTGCGGGGTCGATCTGCACCCCGATGCAGCCGATCAGCGATTCGGGCTCGTCCGATTCGGGGTGGGTGATGGCGAAATGATAGGCCGCCCCCCGCCGCGACAGGTCCTGGGTCGAGGCGATCCATTCGTCCGTCAGGCCGCGCGGATAGGGAAACGGCACCCGGCTGAGCATGCGGATGACGCTCCAGTCATTGACCAGGCGATGCATCGCGCCGGCGTCCGACGGCAGCAGCGTCCGCAGCCGATAGGGGCCGGCCTCCAGCGTGGGGGCGGCCCCGCCGGTTCGCATCTCCAGCGTCATGCGGGCAAGGCGGGGGTCAGGATCCGGCCCCGGCCGGGATGCCGCAACGCGCCAGCAGCGCCCGCAGATTCTGGATCACCGGGAAGACTTCCTGGTTGTGGTCGCCGCCCAACTCGTTCCACGCCGCCTGTTCCAGTTCCACGATTTCGCGGTCCTCGCCGAAGATCCGTTCGGTGAACGCGACCAGGAACGGCCATGCGGCATCCAGCAGGCCGGGGATCTTCGGGCGCTTGATCGACAGCAGACCGAATACCCGGTTCGTCAGTTCCTCGGCATCCTGGGGCACGTAGACGATCCACAGGTCCATCACCGGATCCTCGCCCTCGGACTGGATCTTGAGGGTCTGGTACGGGTACTCGGTGCGGATCGTCATGACGTCGCGGTGGGCGTATTTCGCGCTGTTGTCGCGCCGCTGGCCGAAGACCAGGGCCTCGCCCAGCGGCTGCTTGCCGCCGGTGCGCGCGAAGGTATAGCGCGCCTCGATCATGCCGGGGCCGCTGTCCTGCCCCAGGAAGCGCGGCTTCATCTGGCCCATCTGCTTCATGTGCATGAACTGATGATTCATATCCATCAGGTTCTCGTGCATGAAGCTGTAGTGGCATTTGACGTGCCGGCCGAAGCGCCGCGTCTTGTAGGCCGGGTTCGCGACCTGCGACAGGCGGGGCAGGGGAACGGTCTCGGCCTTCGCGGCGTCGCCGGGAAAGACGAAGATCAGCCCGTCCTGTTCGCGGCAGGGATAGGTCCGCACGCCGTTGGGCAGCTTGCCCTTGCCCAGGTAGGGCACGTCGATGCAGCGGCCCGACCGGCCATAGGCCCAGCCGTGATAGCAGCACTGGACCGACTGTCCGGTCACCTGCCCCTTGCTGAGGGGAACCTGGCGATGGGCGCAGCGGTCTTCCAGCGCGAAGACGTCGCCTTCCTTCGGGCGGACCAGTGCGATCGGCTGCCCGGCGTAACGCACGCCGATGGTCTTGCCGGGCTTCAGTTCGCGTGACCAGGCCACGGGATACCAGAAATCGGGATTGGAACGGATCCGCCGAAGGTCCCCTTCGGGGGGCAGTCGGGGCGGGCATATGCTGTCCGTCGATAAGATCTGGTTCATCGTCTCTCTTGTGTTCAGGCCTTCGCAGCCATCATGTCCCGGCCTGGGCGCGGATCAGCAGACCACAGGCGCGGGGACCCTGTCGACAGCACATTCCATTAAAGTTCGATCCCTGCCGGCGGCGCAATTTTTCATTTCGTTGCAGGGCGGGGATCGCGTGCCGGTCAGCTTGGACGGACAAGGTCCCGCCCGGCCTTGACCCGTGTCAATGACCAGCCCGCCGTCATGGCTGGGGGGACAGTTCGGCCGTCAGGTTTTCGATGAACTGGAAGGCGACGCGGCCCGACCGGCCGCCGCGCGTGACCGACCAGGCATTGGCGCGTTGCATCAGTTCGGTGTCGTCGATCCGCAGGCGGCGGGCATGGGCATAGGCCCGGACCATCTCCAGGAACACGTCCTGGGGACAGTTATGGAAGCCGACCCACAGCCCGAACCGGTCGGAGAGCGAGACCTTCTCCTCCACCGCCTCGGACGGGTTGATGGCGGTCGAGCGTTCGTTGTCGATCATGTCGCGCGGCATCAGGTGCCGGCGATTGGACGTGGCATAGAACAGGACATTGTCGGGCCGGCCGGAAATGCCGCCATCCAGGACGGATTTCAGCGCCTTGTAATCCGCGTCCTCGCTTTCGAAGGAGAGGTCGTCGCAGAAGACGATGAAACGGCGCGGGCTGGTCCGCAGCAGGGCCAGCAGGTCGGGCAGCGTGGCCAGGTCCTCGCGCTGGATCTCGATCAGGACCAGGCGGCCCCGGCCGGGCGCCGCCGGCCTGCCGTCGACCAGATTGGCGCGCGCATGGGCCGCCTTGACCAGCGACGATTTGCCCATGCCGCGCGCGCCCCACAGCATGGCGTTGTTGGCCGGAAGCCCGCGCGCGAAATGCAGCGTGTTGTCCAGGATCAGCCCACGTTGCATGGCCACGCCCTGCAACAGGTCGAGATCGACATGCGCGACATGCTCGACCGGGGTCAGGCGGCCCAGGGCGGGATGCCAGACGAAGGCGTCGGATTCGTCCAGCCCCTTCAGCGTGGGCGGCGGGGGCGAGAGCCGTTCCAGCGCGGCGGCGATCCGGTCGAGGGCGGGCAGCAGGTCGGAATCCATCGTCGGTCCTGTTCCAAGGCGGTGTCATGGGCCCGCAGCGCGGCGGGCCGACACGAAAGCGAACCGACGCCTTGACGGGAAACAGGCGAAAACTATGGTCCACATCCACAGCCCGCAACCCAATAATGACCGCCGGAACCGCACGACATGACCCTTCTTTCGGACTTCCTGATTACACCGGCCTACGCCCAGACCGCCGGAGGCGAGGGGGGATTTCTGAGCGCCGGCGGGCTGATGACGATCCTGCCCTATGTCGCGATGTTCGTTATCTTCTATTTCATCCTGATCCGGCCGCAGCAGCAGAAGCAGAAGCAGCTTCGCGCCCAGCTTTCGGCCCTGCGGCGCGGCGACCGGGTATTGACGGCCGGCGGGATCATCGCCGTCGTCCAGAAGGTTCGCGACGATTCGAACGAGGTCGAGGTTGAGATCGCGCCGAATGTGCGCGTCACCGTCCTGCGCGAGACGATCGGTTCGGTCGTCAGCAGCAGCGCCAAGCCCGCGAACGACACCGGCGCCAAGGGGGGCTGACGCCCGCCCCGCCGATCCCGGAGAGTTGATGCACGCCCGGCCACCGCCCCATGGGGAGGTGGCCGGGCGTTTTGCGTTTCAAGGCCCCGGAAAACCAGGGAAAAGCCACTTTGGGTCATGCGTAACCCATAATGTGGGTCGTTGATCCGTATATTGAGTTTTGCGCGAATCCCCCTTACCGATCGTGGCGTGGGGGAATGGATCATGGACGCCACGGGCGCAAAGCCTGCCGCCGCAAGCGGAACGCAGGCGCTGGAACGCGGAATCGCGGCCATCGACGCGGTCGATCGGGGCCACCGCACGCTGCCGGCCATCGCGGGGGCGACCGGGTGCACCCGCAGCACGACCCAGCGGATCGTCAGTTGCCTGGTCCGGCTGGACTGGCTGCGGCTGGATGGGGACGGCGCCTATCGCCTCGGCCCACGCCTGACGGCGCTGGGCGCCGGCGCGCGGGACGAGATGCCGCTGGCCGAACAGGCCCGGCCGGTGACCGAGCGGCTGGGGGCGGAAACGCGCGATACCGTGCATCTGGGCATCCGTTCGGGCGGGGACGTCCTGTATCTGGACAAGATCCCCGGCCAGCGGGGGCTGGAGATGCGCTCGCGCGTCGGGCAGCGCATGAACCTGGCCCTGACCGGGATCGGCCGCGCCCTGATGCTGGACCTGGATGAGGGCGAGTGGCGTCACCTGTATGACGCGGCCCGGCCCGAGGCGGCGGGGGAGGCCGGCTGGCCGGCCTGGCTTGCGCGCATGCGGGACTATCGCGCGTCGGACTGCGTCTTCGACCTGGAGGACAACGAGGTCGGGATCCGCTGCGTCGCGGTCCCGGTCCGCGATCGCGGCGGGCGGATCGTCGCGGCGCTGAGCGTGGCCAGCGCCACGCCCTATCTGTCGCTCGAACGGATGCGGACCCTGGCGCCGGTCGTGCGTCGGGCGGCGGCCGACCTGTCGGGCAGGCTGGGAGGGAACGCCGATGTTGCGGCGGCATGAGGACGAGGCCGTGCCCCCCGAAACCGCCGCGCTGATCGGCATAGACTGGGGCACGTCGTCCCTGCGAGCCTGGCGCCTGTCGGCGTCGGGGGCGGTGCTGGACGAGGCGCAGGCCCCGTGGGGCATCCTGAACCTGCCGGAGGGCGGCTATCCCGCCGCGCTGGCGGCGCTGCTGTCCAACTGGCCGGATGCGGCCGGCCTGCCGCTGATCGCCTGCGGCATGGTCGGCAGCGCGAGTGGGTGGCGGGAGGTCCCGTACGTGGATTGTCCGGCGGACGGTGCGTCGCTGGCCCGTGCGCTGGTCCGTCCGGAGGCGGCGGCCGGTGTTTCCGGCGTTCCGGGTATCGTGCCGGGGGTCAGGCGGCGGCATCCGCTGCCCGACGTCATGCGGGGCGAGGAAACGCAGATCGTGGGCGCGCTGGCGCTGCATCCCGGCCTGGCGGCGGATTCGACGCTGGTCCTGCCGGGGACCCATTCCAAATGGGCGCGCGTGCGGGGCGGCCGGATCGTGGGGTTTGCGACCGCGATGACGGGGGAACTGTTTGCCGTGCTGTCCCGGCACAGCATCCTGGGCCGGCCCGCGGACGGGGCCGCCGCCGTTACCGAGGACGAGGCCCGCGACGCCTTCCGCCGTGGCGTCCTGGCCGCCGCGGCGTCGCGCCAGGGCGTGGCGCCGCTGCTGTTTTCCGTGCGCGCCCTGTTCCTGGACGGCGGGATCGGCGCCGCCGCGACGCGGGACTACCTGTCCGGCCTGCTGGTGGGGGACGAAGTCCGGGCCGGCCTGGCCGACCGGCCGGGTGCGGGCCCGACGATCCTGGTGGGCGAGGAACGGCTGTGCGGCCTGTATGCCCGCGCGTTCGACATCCTGGGCGCCCCCGTGCCCCAGTCCGTGGGCAATACCGCCCCGCAGGGGCTGTACCGGATTGCCATGGAGGCCGGCTACCTGACCCCGGCGAACCACGCGCCCGAGGGGCGCGCGGAAGGAGGACCGACATGACGAGTTTCGATGACGCCCTGGCGGCCTGCCCGCTGGTCGCGATCCTGCGCGGCGTGACGCCGGACGAGGTGCTGGAGGTCGGCGACGCGCTGGTGGGGGCCGGATTTCGCATCATCGAGGTGCCGATGAATTCGCCGCATCCCCTGCGAAGCATCCGCCTGTTGCAGGACCGGTTCGGCGACAGCGCCCTGATCGGCGCGGGCACCGTGACGTCGCCCGACATGGTGGTGCAGGTCGCCGAGGCCGGTGGCCGGCTGGTCGTCATGCCGCACGGCGATGTCGCGGTCATCCGCGCGGCGCGCGCGCTGGGCCTGTTTTGCACGCCCGGCGTGGCCACCCCGACCGAGGGCTTTGCCGCCCTGGCCGCGGGGGCCACGGCGTTGAAGATGTTTCCCGCCGAACAGCTCGGCCCGCCGGTGCTTGCGGCCTGGCGCAGCGTCTTTCCCGCCGGCACCCGCTTCATCCCGGTGGGGGGCGTGACGCCGGACACCATGGGGCCGTTCCTCGAGGCCGGGGCTGCCGGCTTCGGCCTGGGGTCGGCGCTGTACCGGGCCGGACGGTCGGCGCGGGAGGTCGGGGTCGCCGCGCGCCGGTTCGTGGGCGCCCTGGCGCGCGGGCGATAGGGCCGCCGGCTGCAAGAACAAGAACAGGACGGAAACGGTCATGAAGATCACGAAGCTGACGACGTTCCAGGTTCCGCCACGGTGGCTGTTCCTCAAGATTGAAACCGACGAGGGGATTTCCGGCTGGGGCGAACCGGTCGTGGAAGGCCGCGCCGACACGGTCGCCGCCGCCGTTGCGGAACTGGCGGATTATCTGATCGGCAAGGATCCGTTCCGGATCGAGGACCACTGGACGGTCATGTATCGCGGCGGCTTCTATCGCGGCGGCGCGGTGCACATGAGCGCCATCGCCGGCATCGACCAGGCCCTGTGGGACATCAAGGGACGGGCGTTCAACGTCCCGGTCCATGAATTGCTGGGCGGCCGCTGCCGCGACCGGATCCGCGTCTATTCCTGGATCGGGGGCGACCGGCCGGCCGATACCGCGCGGGCGGTGCGCGCGGTGGTCGATCGCGGCTTCACGGCGATCAAGATGAACGCCACCGAGGAACTGCAATATGTCGACAGCCACGCCAAGATCGACGACGTGATCGCCCGCGTCGCCGCGATCCGCGAGGAAGCCGGCCCGTACCTGGGCATCGGCGTGGATTTCCACGGCCGGGTGCACAAGCCGATGGCCAAGGTCCTGGCCAAGGAACTGGAGCCGTTCGACCTGATGTTCATCGAGGAACCGGTCCTGAGCGAACATCTGGAAGATCTGCCCGAAATCACCAAGCATACCTCCATCCCCATCGCCCTGGGCGAACGCCTGTTTTCGCGATGGGATTTCAAGCGGGTGCTGGAACAGGGCTGCGTGGACATCATCCAGCCCGACCCGTCGCACTCCGGCGGCATCACCGAAACCCGCAAGATCGCCGCGATGGCCGAGGCCTATGACGTCGCGGTGGCGTTGCATTGCCCGCTGGGGCCGATCGCACTGGCGGCGAACCTGCAACTCGACGCGCTCTGCTACAACGCCTTCATCCAGGAGCAGAGCCTGGGGATTCACTACAACAAGACCAACGACCTGCTGGACTATATCGTGGACCCCGACGTCTTCGCCTATCGCGACGGGCATGTGGACATTCCCTCCGGCCCCGGCCTGGGCATCGAGATCAACGAGGACTATGTCCGTGCCCGCGCCGCCGAGGGGCATCGCTGGCGCAATCCGGTCTGGCGGCATCGTGACGGGTCGTTCGCGGAATGGTGACGCATCCGTCCGGGGATGGGGCGATGTTCGCCCGCTATCCCAGCCTGTCGGGGCGATCCGTGCTGGTCACGGGGGGCGCCACCGGCATCGGTGCGGCGCTGGTGCGCGCCTTTGCCGGACAGGGCGCGCATGTCGCCGTGCTCGACCTTGATGTCGCGGCGGGAAGCGCGCTGGCCGAGGATCTGCGCGACGAAGGCGGGCGAATATTGTTCGTGCCGTGCGACGTGACCGACATCCGCGCCCTGCGGGGGGGCGTCGATCTGGCGCGCACGGCGCATGGACCGGTCGAGATCCTTCTGAACAACGCCGCAAACGACATGCGCCACACGTTGGATGATGTCGATCCGGCGATGTGGGACCGGCTGTCCGCCGTCAATATCCGCGCCCAGTTCTTCGCCGCCCAGGCGGTGGCGAGGGACATGCGGGCACTGGGGCGGGGGAGCATCATCTGCCTTGGTTCCATCGGGTGGATGCTGAAGAACAGCGGCTATCCGGTCTATGCCACGGCAAAGGCGGCGGTGCAGGGGCTGGTGTGCGCGCTGGCGCGGGAACTCGGCCCGCACGCGATCCGGGTCAATGCGCTGGTGCCGGGCTGGGTGATGACCGAACGGCAGAAAAAACTGTGGCTGACGCCGGAAGGCGAGCGCGAGATCGAGCGCGGGCAGTGCCTGCCCGGCCGGGTGGAGCCCGAGGACATCGCCCGCATGGCCCTGTTCCTGGCAGCCGACGACAGCCGCATGTGCAGCGGCCAGAGTTTCATCGTAGACGGCGGATGGGTGTAGGCCGCATCGCCGATCCGAACTCCGGCTGGTCCGGGTCGTTATAATTGACCCAAGGCAGGCATGACGGGAAACGTGACATGGGCGGGTACGGACATGCCGCGACAATGGAGGCCGGATGGATGGGCAAGCCGGTGACGGGCCGCGCCCGGCTGGTCGCCGGGCTGGCGGCCGTGGCCGGATTGATGTTCGGACTGGATATCGGCGTGATATCGGGCGCACTGAGCCTGATCGCGCAGGAGTTCGAGGCTACCCAGATTCAACAGGAATGGATCGTGGCGTCGATGATGCTGGGCGCCGCGGCCGGTGTCCTGGTCGCGGCGCGGCTGTCCTTCGTCTGGGGACGGAAGCGGACGCTGGTGATCGGGGCGGCGCTGTTCGTCGCGGGGGCGGTGTTCTGCGCGCTGTCCGGTTCGGTCGGCACGCTGATCGCGGCGCGGATCGTCATGGGGCTGGCGATCGGCATTTCGACGTTCACCGCGCCGTTGTACATTTCCGAAATCGCCGATGCGCGGCACCGTGGGGCCATGGTGTCGATCTATCAGCTGATGATTACCATCGGCATCCTGCTGGCCTTCGTCTCGGACGCCCTGTTCTCCTATTTCGATGCCTGGCGCTGGATGCTGGGCATCGTCGCGTTCCCCGGCGTGGTCTACCTGATGGGGGCGGCCTTCCTGCCGGCCAGCCCGCGGTGGCTGATGATGATGGGACGTCGCGACGCGGCCCGGCGGGCCTTGCTGGAACTGCGCGGCCAGGCGGGCGGGGTGGCGCGGGAACTGGCCGAGATCGACGCCCAGTTGCGTGGCCAGACCCGGGGATGGGCCCTGTTTCGCGGCAACCCGAATTTTCGCCGGTCGGTCCTGCTGGGGATCATGCTGCAATGCATCCAGCAATTCACCGGCATGAACGTGGTGATATACTACGCGCCGCGCATCTTCGGGCTGGCCGGGTTCGCCGAACATGCCCGCCTGTGGGGCACCGCGTCGGTCGGCGTGGTGAACATGCTGGCGACGTTCCTGGCCATCGGACTGGTCGATCGCTGGGGCCGGCGGCCGATGCTGGTCTGTGGCCTGCTGGTCATGAGTGCCGGCATGGCGTTGCTGGGGGTCATGATCCGCATGGGGCCTGATGCGGGGGTGCAGCAGGCGATGGCGGTGGGCGTGCTGCTGTGCTTCGTGGCGGGCTTCGCCTTTTCGGCCGGCCCGCTGGTCTGGGTGCTGTGTTCCGAGATCCAGCCGTTGCAGGGCCGGGATTTCGGCCTGGCCTGTTCCACCACCACGAACTGGATTGCCAACATGATCGTGGGCGCGACGTTCCTGACCCTGCTGGACCGGCTGGGGCAGGGGCAGACCTTCTGGCTCTATGCCGGGCTGAACGCGCTGTTCGTCGTCCTGGTGCTGCTGTTCGTGCCCGAGACCAAGGGCCTGAGCCTGGAGCGGATCGAACATGAGCTGATGGCGGGCCGGCGCCTGCGCGACATCGGGCGGGAGGGTGTTCCGGGGGGCGTCGGACCCGCCTGACAGACATGAAAAACCCGGCCACGAGGGCCGGGTTTCCGATCGTCCGGATTGCCTCAGGCGGCCTTGAGCTGCGCCTCGGCGAACTCGTAGTTCGCCAGCTTGTCCAGATAGTTGGTGGTGTAGTCCGGGCGGCGGTTGCGGAAATCCAGATAGTAGGAATGTTCCCACACATCCAGGCCCAGCAGCACCGTGCCCTGGCCTTCGGCCAGCGGGTTCGAGCCGTTGGCGGTCTTGGTGACCTTCAGCTTGCCGTCCGACGCCAGGACCAGCCACGCCCAGCCCGAGCCGAACTGCGTCGTCGCGGCGGTCTTGAAGGCGGTCTTGAAGTCGTCGACGCTGCCGAAATCCTGGGCCAGCTTCGCGGCCAGGGCGTCGGGGATCACGCCGCCGGTGGGCGACAGGTTCTGCCAGAACAGGATGTGGTTCCAATGCTGGCCCGCGTTGTTGAACACCGGGGCCGCCGCCGCGTCGCCCTTCACGGCCAGGATGATCTCCTCGAGCGACTTGCCCTGCAGCTCGGGCTTGGATTCGACGAAGCCGTTCAGCGCCGTGACATAGGCCTGGTGATGCTTGCCGTGGTGCAGCTCCAGCGTCTCCTGGCACATGCCGCGCGCGGCCAGCGCGTTGGTCTGGTACGGAAGGGTGGGCAATTCGAAAGCCATGAACGTTCTCCTTGGAATTGCAGAGGCGGAAACCGCCGCCTGTCCAGAGCTATGGGGGCAGGGGAAATGCGTCAAGTGACGGACGCATGACCGCGTTCTTGTGCGTTCGTCCCGCACGCGGCATGTCGATGCGATGACCAGCTTCACGACCCGCGAAACCGATCAGCAGACGGGTACGTCCGGCCTGTCCGTCTGCGGGGACATCGCCCGGCGGTCCGATCCGGATCGGTTCTTCTGTTCCCTGTTCCTGCCGGCCGCCCTGCGCGAAGACGCGTTCACCCTGATCG
The DNA here is from genome assembly GCF_014174305.1 of Gluconacetobacter johannae. Taxonomy (GTDB): domain Bacteria; phylum Pseudomonadota; class Alphaproteobacteria; order Acetobacterales; family Acetobacteraceae; genus Gluconacetobacter; species Gluconacetobacter johannae. Next base: position 172,444 of record NZ_JABEQH010000001.1, read on the forward strand.
CGTTCAATCACGAATCCGTTCGGGCGCTGACGGGCACCCAGTCGCGGTCGGTCGCCGGGCCGCTGGCCGGGATGATCCGCCTGCAATGGTGGCGCGAAATCGTCGAGGGCGCCCCCCATCCGCACGCGGTCGCCGACCCCCTGCGCGCGCTGGTCGCACAGGGCCGGGTGGAGCGGCGGACCCTGCTGGGCATTCTCGACGCGCGCGAGGCGGAACTGGACGGGCTGGCCGACCGCAACGCCTGGCGGGAAGCGATGCGATGCGGCGCGGGCGGCGTGCAGCGTGCGATCGCCGAGGCCGCCGGCGTGCGGGACGAGGACGCCCTGCGCGCCGTCGCGTCGCGGGGCGCGGCCTTCGGCATGGGCGGGCTGCTGCGTCATCTGGACGCGGTGTTGCGCGGCGGCCGGTGCCCGTTGCCCGAAGACGCGCTGAACGAGTCCGGCCTGTCGCGCGACGCGGTGCAGAATGGCGTCGATCCGGCGCGCCTGGGGCCGCTGCGGGCCCTGGTGCGGCAGGAGGGGCTGGCCCTGCTGCATGCGGGCCGGACCGCCAGCCTGCCCCGCGCGGCGCGTGGCGCGGCCCTGCCGGGGGTGCTGGCGCGGCGCGACCTGGCCCGTGACGCAGGGGCGGAGGGCGATGCGGCGCGCGGGCTGGGGGACCGGCTGGCGGTCCTGTGGGCGGCCCTGACGGGGCGGGTCTGAAGGCCGGTCAGGGGGTGTTGGCGACGGTGCTTTCCAGGACGGCGAACAGCGACGAATAATCATCGTCCGGATGCAGCCGGCGCGTCAGCGACAGAAGCTGCGTGGTGGCTGCCATGGTCGGCAGGGCCGCTTCCGTCCGGGCGGCGTCGGTCATCAGCAGCCGCATGTCCTTCTGCATCAGGCGGGTCGGGAATTGCGGGCTGAAATCGCCGACATGCGCGGCCTTGAGCTTGCGCTTGTGGTGCGGCGAGATGACGGCCACCGAATCCAGGGCATTGAACAGCAGGTCGCGGTCCAGCCCGGCGGCCAGACCGTAGGTCACGCCCTCGGCCACGGCGGCCAGCCCCGCGCCCATGATGCCGTTGACGATCAGCTTCAGCTTCGACCCGCTGCCGGACGGGCCGGCATGCAGTGTCGCCTTGCCGATGACGTCGAAGATCGGCTGCGCGCGGGCCACGTCGGCGGCCCCGCCCCCGACCAGCACGACCAGCGTGCCGGCTTCGGCCTCCGGCGTGCTGCCCGAGACCGGGGCGTCCAGGGCGATGATGCCGCGCGCCTGGGCCGCCGCCGCCAGGTGCAGCGAAGCCTCGGGCGAGACCGAACTGGTGTTAATCAGCAGCGCGCCCGGCTTCATGCCGGCCAGCGCGCCGTCATCGCCATACATCGACGCGGCCAGGGCCTCGTCGTCGGGCACGCAGGCGATCACGGTGCCGGAGTCCGCCGCCAGGGCGCGCGGGGTCGGCAGGAAGCGCACGCTGCCGTCTCCGCCCTTGCCGGACGGGGTATAGGCCGCAATCTGATAACCGGCGGCGACCAGATTGTGGCCCATCCGGCTGGCCATGGCGCCGAAACCGACGAAGCCGAGGGGGGATAAATCGCTCATGATGCCGATCCTTCCTGTCTTCGGTATATCAGCGCACAGTGCAGGAGCGGGGGGACGATGTCACCCCGGAGGCCGTGGCGGACGGCATGCAAGGGGGACCGGTTCATGAGTATCTTTCGCTATCCCCATCCCCCCGCGTCGGAGATCACGCCCCGGTCGCTCTGGCTGTCGCGGCGCGACCTGCTGGCCACCGGCCTGGCCGGGGCGATCGTGCCGCCCGGCCTCCTGCGGCCGGCCCCGGCGCGGGCGGCGCCGCTGACGGCCCGGTCCGGCGGACAATCCACCGAGGGCCTGACGCCGACCCCGTTCCAGGACGTCACCCACTACAATAATTTCTACGAATTCGGGCTGGAGAAGACCGATCCGGCCGAGCGGTCGGGCGGTTTCCACCCACGTCCCTGGACCGTGCGGGTCGATGGGCTGGTCGCGCATCCCCGTACCTACGACATCGACGCGCTGCTGGCCCGGCCGTTGCAGGAACGGCTGTATCGCATGCGCTGCGTCGAGGCCTGGTCGATGGTCATCCCGTGGATCGGCTTCCCGCTGGCCGAGCTGCTGAAGGAGGTCGAGCCCCTGGGCAGCGCGAAATACGTGGCGTTCGAATCGGTCGTCCGCCCGTCCGAAATGCCGGGCCAGTCGGGTGTGCTGCCGGTGCTGGACTGGCCGTACGTGGAAGGGCTGCGGCTGGACGAGGCCCTGCACCCGCTGACGATCCTGGCGGTGGGCCTGTATGGCCAGACGCTGCCGAACCAGAACGGCGCGCCGATCCGGCTGGTGGTGCCGTGGAAATACGGCTTCAAGGGCGCCAAATCCGTGGTTCGCATCCGCCTGACGGACAGCCGGCCGCCGACCTCGTGGAATCTGCGCGCCCCGGACGAGTACGGCTTCTACGCCAACGTCAATCCCGAGGTCGATCATCCGCGCTGGAGCCAGGCGACCGAGCGCCCGATCGGCGTGCGCGGCGGCTTCTTCGGCGCGGCGCGCAAGCCGACCCTGCCGTTCAACGGCTACGGCGAGCAGGTGGCGGCCCTGTACGCCGGCATGAACCTGCGTCGCGATTTCTGAAGATGGCGGCGCGGCTGTCGGCCGGGAGGGTCCGGACCCTGCTGTACGCCGTGGGGCTGGTCCCGGCGGCGGCGACCTTCGCGATGGGGGTGGCGAACCGGCTGGGCGCGGACCCGGTCAATGTCTTCGAGCGCACGCTGGGCCTGTGGGCCATCCGTTTCCTGATCCTGTCCTTGTGCGTGACGCCGCTGCGCGAACTGGCCGGGATCAACCTGCTGCGCTACCGGCGGGCGCTGGGCCTGCTGGCGTTCTGGTATGCGCTGTTCCACGTCACGGCCTATGTCGGCCTGGACCAGGGGTTCGACGGCGCGGTTCTGCTGGCCGACATCACGCGGCGGCCGTTCGTCATCCTGGGGATGGTGGCGTTCCTGATCGTGTCGGTGCTGGCCGCCACGTCGAACGCATGGTCCATCCGGCGTCTGGGCCGGCGCTGGGGGGCCGTGCATCGCATGGTCTATCTGGCCGGGCTGTGCGCGGCGGTGCATTTCATCCTGTCCTTCAAGGTGCTGCGGGTCGAACCGCTGCTTTATGCCGTCGTCATGGCGGTGCTGCTGCTCTATCGCCTGCTGCCCGGGGCGGTCCGGCGCCGGCGCCTCGCACAAAGATGATGCCAGGGGCCATCGGGGGAACGTGGCATGAGGGTGCGGTCCGTTTCGCATTTGCAGCCCGGTTGTCCCGATGCCGTCATCGCCCGCCTTCGACGAATTGTTTGCCGTCCTCGCCGACGGGCCGCCCATAGCGGCCGCCGTCATTCATCCCTGCAGCATCCCCGCGCTGGAGGCCGCCGTGGGCCTCCGGCAGAAGGGGATCGTCCAGCCCGTCCTGGTCGGCCCGTCGGCCACCATCCGCGACATCGCGCGGTCGGCGTCGATCGACCTGTCCGGCTGCCGCCTGGTCGAGGCCGGGGACGAGCGGATGGCCGCATCGCGCGGCGTGGCCCTGGCGCGAGAGGGGGCGGTCGGAATCCTGATGAAGGGATCGCTTCATTCCAGTGTCTTCCTGCGCGAGATCGGACATCATGAATCGGGCCTGCGGACCGACCGGCGCATGAGTCACGTCTTCGTTCTGGACGTGCCGGCCTGGCCCCGCCTGCTGCTGCTGACGGACGGGGCGGTGAACATCGCCCCGGACCTGCCGGCGCGGCGGGACATCGTGCAGAACGCGATCGACTTCGCCCATGTGATCGGCATTGCCCGGCCCCGGGTCGCCATCCTGTCGGCGATCGAAACGGTCAATCCCGACCTGCCGTCCACGCTGGATGCCGCCCTTCTGGCGAAAATGGCGGAACGGGGCCAGATCTCGGGCGGGGTGGTGGACGGGCCCCTGGCGCTGGACAATGCGCTGAGCATCGAGGCCGCGCGCTGCAAGGGCGTGCAGTCGCCGGTCGCGGGCCACGCCGACATCCTGGTCGTCCCGGACCTGGAGGCTGGAAACATGCTGGCCAAGCAGATGATTTTCATGGGCGGGGCCTCGGCCGCCGGCATCGTGCTGGGCGCGCGGGTGCCCGTCGTCCTGACCAGCCGCGCCGATTCGGTGCGTACACGGATCCTGTCCGGCATGCTGGCGGCGGTCATGTCGCGGGCCGGCGGGGCGCCCGCTGCCTTCTAGCGGGTGGGTGACGGCGCAGTCCGTCCAGGCGATGCGAAAACCGTTTGCCTGCCATGCGTGCCCCGAATGTTTTCGGGTGCCTCGGATCTGAAAGGTTATTTAAAGAAAGTGAAGATTCTAAAAGAAAGAGATTGAAACGCGAGGGTGTTTTCAAACATATCCGCGAACGGCTTCCGCCAACCCTGCGATGGCGCGGGAACCGTTGCCCTCGCGGAGAGATGATGCGCCGGAATGCGGGGCTGAATGGCATGAGGATAGGGCGTTCCGGCGAACCAGGCAGGGCTGGGAAGGGTATGGCTGTACTGTTCCGTTTTCAGGAAAAGCGGTTGACCCGCATCAATTTTGTCCCGCCAGATCGGGACTATGCCCGGACTGTTTCCTGCCGCTGGACCATATCGGACAGGAAAGCCATCCCGTCGGGGACCGAAGCCGCCGCCGGACGTCCGGCAGGCCTGATTGCAGTGACAGGCGCAAGCATGCCGATGTCATTCCGGAGAAGATCATGACCGCGAAGACCACCCGAACCGATTCTGCCTATGACGTCGTCCTGATCGGTGGCGGGGTAATGAGCGCGACGCTGGGTGCGCTGCTGAAACTGCTGCAGCCGGACTGGTCGATCGGCCTGTTCGGGCGCCTGGATGACGTGGCGCTTGAGAGTTCCAACGCCTGGAACAATGCCGGCACCGGACATGCGGCCCTGTGCGAACTGAACTACACCCCCGAACGCGCCGACGGGACGATTGATATTTCCAAGGCGGTCGGCGTCAACGAGGCGTTTCAGGTCTCGCGCCAGTTCTGGTCCTATCTGGTCGAATCGGGGATAATCACGTCGCCGCGTGAGTTCATCAATCCCATTCCGCACATGAGCTTCGTCTGGGGCGCCGAGAATGGCGACTACCTTCGTCGCCGCCATGAGGCGCTGAAGGACCATCCGCTGTTCGCGGGCATGCGCTTTTCGACCGATCCGGCGCAGTTGAAACAGTGGATGCCGCTGGTGATGGAGGGCCGGACGGCCGGCACCCCGCTGGCCGCCACATGGATCGCGTCGGGCACCGACGTCAATTTCGGCGCATTGACGCATCTGCTGGTTCATTTCCTGACGCAGCAGCCCGCATTCGACCTCAAGCTGGGGCATGAGGTCGAGGATCTGACCCGCGATGCGTCCGGCGGCTGGCGGGTGGCGGTCCGCGACCTTGCGGCCGGTACCAGGCTGTCGGTCGGCGCGCGGTTCGTCTTTATCGGCGCGGGCGGCGGGGCGCTGCCGCTGCTGCAGAAAACCGGCATTCCCGAATCCAAGGGCATCGGTGGGTTTCCGGTCAGCGGCCAGTTCCTGCGCTGCAAGAATCCCGAGGTCGCCGCGCATCACCACGCCAAGGTCTACGGCAAGGCGTCGGTCGGCGCGCCGCCGATGTCGGTGCCGCATCTGGATACGCGCGTCATCGACGGCAAGCCCGGCCTGCTGTTCGGGCCCTATGCCGGATTCTCGACCAAGTTCCTCAAGCAGGGGTCGCTGTGGGACCTGCCGTGTTCGATCCACATGGACAATATCGGCGCCATGCTGGCCGTGGCGCGCGACAACATGGCCCTGACCAGATATCTGATCCAGCAGGTCATGCAGTCGAACCAGGCCCGCCTGGCGGCGCTGCGCGATTTCGTGCCGACCGCACGGGCCGAGGATTGGGAACTGATCGTCGCCGGCCAGCGCGTGCAGGTGATAAAGAAGGACGCGCAGAAGGGCGGCGTGCTGCAATTCGGGACCGAGGTCATTACCGGTGCGAACGGTTCGGTCGCCGCCCTGCTGGGCGCGTCCCCCGGGGCGTCTACCGCCGTGCCGATCATGCTGACGGTCATCCGCAAATGTTTCGCCGGCGAATTGCCGAGGTGGGAGTCCAAGCTGAAGGAAATGATTCCCTCGTTCGGCGGGACGCTGGCCGATCGGCCGGAACTCTGCGCCCATGTCCACGACTGGACGACGCGGGCGCTGCAACTGGAAGGCTGAACGCCACCGGACGTCGGGTCGCCTGGCGCGCGGCCCGTCAAGCGACTCGACGTGGCCGTCCGCGACCGGCCGGCGGCCCGCGGAAGCCGCGATATCAGTCGCTGTGGTCGAGTTCGCTCATCTGGTCGGCCGGGTGGCGGACGGGCGTCTGATGCTGGCGGATCGTTCTGGCTTCGGCCTGCCGGCGGGTGAATTGAGGGGCGATGTCGGCCAGGTCGATGAACTGGTCGGCCTGGCGGCGCAGGTCGTCGCCGATCAGGGGCGGCGTGGTGCGGACCGACGAAATGACCGATGCGCGCACCCCCTGCCGCTGGACCGATTCGAGGAGACGCCGGAAATCCGCGTCGCCACTGAACAGCACGGCATGGTCGATTTTGGAGGCCATCTCCATCATGTCCACCGCGAGTTCGATGTCCATGCTGCCCTTGACGCGCCTGCGGCCGTTCTGGTCGACGAATTCACGCGCCGTCTTGGTCACCAGGAAATAGCCGTTATAGACCAGCCAGTCGGTCAGGGGCTTGAGGGGGGAGTATTCCTCGCTCTCAAGGATCGCCGAATAGTAATAGGCACGGATCACATGACATTTGGAGCGGAAGAACGCGAGAAGATTTCGATAATCGACATCGAACCCCAGATGGCGCGACGCTGAATACAGGCTGGCACCGTCGATAAAGAGGCATACGCGTTCGTTGGGTTGAAAAAACATGCGACCTGATCCCTGAAACGTCCTGAAGCCCGCATCCGGATGCGGGGAAAGTCTGTTACGCGCCCGTTTCGCCTCTCTGGTCCGACGATAGAGGCGTCGGCGTGAAATTGGTATGGTAGAAGTTGCCACATCCGTGGTTTTGGACTGGAAAAAATCGAAAAAACAGGGACAAGCCGTTCGTCGCCACGATCATGGCGGCTGTTCGTGGTGTGCTGAACCACACAATAGCTGGGTGAAGAATGATCCTGATTGCGATAGGGGCCAACCTGCCGGGGCCGGACGGCGAGGGGCCGTTGGCCACCTGCCGGTGGGCCGTGGAGCAGATCGCCGCGATACCGGGCATAGCCGTCCAGGCGGTGTCCAACTGGTACGAAAGCGCGCCTGTCCCCCCGTCCGGGCAGCCCCCCTACGTCAACGGCGTCGTCCGGGCGAGTGGTGCGATCGCGCCCGAAACCCTGCTGGGGGCGTTGCAGCGGATCGAGGCACGGGCCGGCCGGGTGCGGACGGTGGCCAACGCGGCCCGCCCTCTGGACCTGGATATCGTGGCGATGGGGGCCTGCGTGCGGGCGGCGCCGGACCCGATCCTGCCGCACCCCCGGGCGGAGGCGCGCGCCTTCGTGCTGCTGCCGTTGCGCGACGTGGCGCCGGGGTGGCGCGACCCGCGTTCGGGCCGGTCGGTCGATGACCTGGTGGCGGGCCTGCCCGACCAGGCGATCCGTCGCCTCGCGCCGCCCTGATCTTCGCCGCGACTGGCGCGAAGCTTGCTTTTTCGGGGCGCGGTGGATAAGAATGGTTTTTTACCTGACACTTTATACCGGAGGCTGGCCTCATGGCTCGCGTTACCGTCGAAGACTGCGTTGAACGGATTCCCAACCGATTCGAGCTGGTTCTGCTCGCGGCGCAGCGCGCACGTAACCTGTCGCGGGGCGAGGAACTGACGGTCGATCGCGACAACGACAAGAACCCTGTCGTCGCCCTGCGCGAGATCGCGGACCAGACCATCGGGCTGGAACAGATCCGCGGTGACCTCATCCGCTCGCTGGCCCGCGCGCCCGAGCCGGAGCCGGCGGATGAGGAGGTCATGGACCTGATCCCGACCGAGCAGAACATCTTCGGTCTCCAGGATGTCTCGCCCGAGGAGGAGGCCGGCCACGGCGCCGGCATGTCCGCCGAGGAGCTGGAGGCTGCGATCGAGGCCGAACTGGGCGGCCGCGCACGGCGGTAAGCGCATGGGGCGAAAGGCGGCGGATCCTTCCGGTTCTGGACATGTTGTCGTTGCCAGTCGGGCGACGCCCCTTTCGCCTGTGACGCCTCCCGATCGTCCGGTTGTGGCCGCCCGCGTCCCTGCCGGGGCGTCCCCTGACAAGGCGGTGGCCGCCGTCCGGACGATTTCCTGCGAGGGCCTGCTCCGCCGGATCCGGACCTACGACCCGGACGCCGACCTGGATCTGATCCGCCGCGCCTTCGCCGTCGCGCAGCAGGCCCATGCGGGGCAGGCGCGTGACAACGGCGATCCCTACATCACCCATCCGCTGGCGGTCGCCAACATCCTGGCCGGCTTCCATCTGGACATGCCCTCGATCGCGACGGCCCTGCTGCACGATACGATCGAGGATACCGGCGTCAGCTATGACCGGCTGCGCGCCGAATTCGGGCCGACGGTCGCCGACCTGGTGGACGGCGTCACCAAGCTGACGCGGCTGGAACTTCAGTCCGACCGGACCAAGCAGGCCGAAAATTTCCGCAAGCTGGTGCTCGCGATGTCCAAGGACATCCGGGTACTGATCGTCAAGCTGGCGGACCGGCTGCACAACATGCGTACGCTGCATTACGTGCAGCGCCTGGACCGCCGCCAGCGCATCGCGCGCGAGACCATGGAAATCTATGCGCCCCTGGCCGGGCGCATCGGCATGGACAAGGTCAAGAGCGAACTCCAGGACCTGTCCTTCGTCGAGCTGGAGCCCGAGGCCAGCGCCACCATCCGCGCCCGGCTGAATTACCTGCGCGGACAGGGCGCCGACGTGATCGAGGAGGTCCGGCGCGAACTCACGCAACTGTGCCGCGCCGCCGGGCTGGGCGAGGTCGAGGTGACGGGGCGCGAGAAATCGCCGTTCTCGATCTGGGAGAAGATGCAGAAGCGCAATGTCGCGTTCGAGCAGCTCTCCGACATCATGGCGTTCCGGATCATCGTGCCGACGCGCGAGGCCTGCTATATCGCCCTGGGCGCGGTCCATGCCGCCTATCCGGTCATTGTCGGGCGGTTCAAGGACTATATCTCGACGCCCAAGGCGAACGGGTATCAGAGCCTGCATACCGGCGTGACCTTGCGCCACCCCCGCAACCAGAAGATCGAGGTGCAGATCCGCACCGCCGAAATGCATGACATCGCCGAAAACGGCGTGGCGTCGCACTGGCTGTACAAGCAGGTGCCGGGCGTGAACGAGGACGCGGCGCGGGTGGTGACAGGCCTGCGCTGGGTTCAGGACCTGCTGGACATTCTCGAGGATTCGGCGGCGCCGGACGAATTCCTCGAGAACACGAAGCTGGAACTCTATCAGGACCAGGTGTTCTGCTTCACCCCCAAGGGGCAGCTGATCCCGCTGCCGCGCGGGGCCACGCCGGTCGATTTCGCCTATGCGGTGCATAGCCAGGTGGGCGACACCTGCGTGGGGGCGCGGATCAACGGCCGGCTGATGCCCTTGCGGCATGAATTGCAGAACGGCGATCAGGTCGAGATCATGACCGCGCGCGGCGGCACCCCGTCGCCGTCGTGGGAGCGTTTCGTCGTCACCGGCAAGGCGCGCGCCCGCATCCGCCGCCATGTCGCCGCCCAGCAGCGCGAGGCGCATGTCGATGGCGGCCGCGCCGCCCTGGCCAAGGCCTTCCGGCAGGAAGGTGTCGACGGATCGGAAAAGGTGCTGGAGAGCATCCTGTCCGACCTGAAGCAGGCGTCGGTCGAAGATTTGTACGTTTCCGTCGGCAACGGGAATATCGGTCCGCGCGACGTGGTCCATGCGGCCTATCCGGAACTGCGCCAGACGCCGCGCGCCCCGCGCATGGTGCCGGGCATTCCGATGCGCGCGCCCTCGCGCACCGGCAGCCGGCCCAAGGCGGGCGGCGGCATGGCGCTGGCCGGCATCGGCCCCGGGATCGCCGTGCATTTCGCGGGCTGCTGCCACCCCCTGCCGGGCGACCGGATCGTGGGGATCGTCGCCACGGGCAAGGGCATCACCATTCACACCGCCGGGTGCCAGACCCTGGAAAGCTTCGCCGCCACGCCGGAACGCTTCATGGATGTCGATTGGGATTACGATCTGATCGGCCGGGGCGCGACCGAACCGCATGTCGGCCGCCTGACCGTCGTCGCGGCGAACGAGCCCTCGGTGCTGGCGACCCTGACCAACACGGCGTCGAAGCACGACGGTACGGTCGTCAATCTGCGGATCGTCAACCGCCAGCTCGATTTCATGGAGATCCTGGCCGATATCGAGGTCCGCGACCTGCGGCATCTGTCCTCGGTCATCGCGTCGCTGCGCGCGGCGAACGGGATCGTGCAGGTCGAGCGCGCGAAGGGATGAGAGGCTGTTTCCTCGGCAGACCGACTTTTGAAACAGCCTCGGAGGCGCGTCGGACCACGCTGGCCGGGGCGGGGCAGGGCGGATGCTGATCGGGATCGGGTCCGACCTGTGCGACATCAGGCGGATCGCCAGCGTGCTGGACCGGCATGGCGAGCGATTCCTGCGCCGGGTGTTCACCGAGGCCGAAATCCGTCGCGCCGAACGGCGTCACGGCCAGGCGCGCCTTGGGGCGTACGCCAAGCGCTGGGCGGCGAAGGAGGCCTGCGCCAAGGCGCTGGGGACCGGCTTCGCGCAGGGGGTGTTTCATCACGATCTGGGCGTTGACAATCTGCCGGGCGGCCAACCGGTCATGACCCTGACGGGCGGGGCCAGGACCCGCCTGGACGCCCTCGTGCCTGGGGGATTGCAGGCCCGGCTGCTGCTGACGATGACGGACGAATATCCCTACGCCTTCGCCCAGGTGATGATCGAGGCTGGCCCCGCGGCCTAGGGTCGGGATAGTGTCGATGGGCCTTGCGCGCTTGACAGGGGAAGGTCCCCTCGGCTTCATCCGCGGGCTCTGACGTCCGGCCCGGTATTCCCTCCGGCCCGGCCCCCCTTATCCGGATTTAGACAGCTGACCCATGGATGACCAGCGCAAGACCAATTCCCCCTCCCTGCCGGCGGGGGGCGCCGTGCCGGCCCTGAGGGGGGCGTGGGACCTGATCCGGACCATCCTGGTCGCGGGGCTGCTGGCCGTGGGGGTACGCACGGCGCTGTTCGAACCGTTCAACATCCCGTCCGGTTCGATGATCCCGACGCTGCAGGTGGGCGATTATCTGTGGGTCGCGAAATACAGCTACGGCTATTCCCATTTCTCGCTGCCGCGTTCGCCCGACCTGTTCAGCGGGCGGGTCTTCGGACAGATGCCGCACCGGGGCGACGTCGCTGTGTTCCGCTTCACCAAGGATACGTCGATCGACTATATCAAGCGGATCGTGGGTCTGCCGGGTGACCGTATCCAGGTGCGCGGCGGCGAACTGTACCTTAACGATATGCTGGTGCCGCGCGTGGCCGAAGGCGATTACGTGGCGGTGGACGAGCACCGTACCAGCATGGAAGGCCAGCGCTACCGCGAGATGCTGCCGGGCAGCGGCGGGCAGGGACCGGTGGCGCACGATATCCTGAAGCTGACGAGCGAGGGATTTCAGAACGACACCCCTGTCTATGTGGTGCCGGCGGGCTATTTCTTCGCCATGGGCGACAATCGTGACGACAGCGCGGACAGCCGCTTCATGGGCGATGACCCGGAGGACCTGGGGTTCGTGCCGATGGAAAACCTGATCGGCCAGGCCAAATGGATCTTCCTATCGGTGGAGGCCCGCTATCCGGTCTGGGAGTTCTGGATGTGGCCCGCCGAAATCCGCTGGGCGCGCCTGTTCATGGGGGTGAAATGAGCGACGCCGCGCCGGAGGCTGGTGACCCGCTGACGGTTGTCGAGGCCCGTATCGGCTATCATTTTCGCCGGTCCGACCTGCTGCGCGAGGCGCTGACCCATCGTTCAGCGGCCCATCAGCGCAATGGCGGGGTCGCGCGGCGCGCCCGCCAGCCCGCCGCCCGGCGCGGGGTCGGTTCGAACGAACGGCTGGAATTCATCGGCGACCGTGTGCTGGGCCTGCTGATGGCGGAATGGCTGCTGGAACGCTTCCCCGACGAGCAGGAGGGCGCGCTGGGTCCGCGCCACGCCCATCTGGTGTCCCGTCCGGTCCTGGCCCGGATCGCCGAGGCGATGGAACTGCCCAAGGTGCTTGACGTGGCCGAGCACGAGGCCCGGGCCGGTGTCCGGCAGATGGCGAACGTCCTGGCCGATGCCGTGGAGGCGATCCTGGGCGCGGTCTATCTGGATGGCGGGCTGGAGCCCGCGCGACGCTTCGTGCACAGGGCCTGGAACGACGCCATCGTGGCGCAGGCCCAGCCGCCCAAGGACCCCAAGACCGCGTTGCAGGAATGGGTCCTGGCGCGGGGACTGCCCCTGCCGTCCTACCGGACGGTGCAGATGGACGGGCCATCGCACGCGCCGCGCTTCGTCATCGAGGTGACGGCGGCGGGCCTGTCGGCCGAAGGCGTGGCCGGCAGCAAGCGCGTGGCCGAAAGCGCGGCCGCGGCCGACCTGCTGCGGCGGTTCGAATGACTGACAGTGACGGGAATGGCCAGGGCGGGACGATTCGCCGGACGGCCCCGGAAGGAATACGTGACATGACAACCCGCTGCGGCTTCGTGGCCATCGTCGGGGCGCCGAACGCCGGGAAATCGACACTGCTGAACCGGATGGCCGGCGCGAAGCTGTCGATCGTCAGCCCGAAGGCCCAGACGACCCGCTTTCGCGTGCTCGGCATCCTGATGCGCGGGACCAGCCAGATCCTGCTGGTCGACACCCCCGGCATCTTCCAGCCCCGGCGCAAGCTGGACCGCGCGATGGTCGCGGCCGCCTGGACGGGGTCCGAGGACGCGGACATCACCCTGCTTCTGGTCGATGCCCGCCGGGGCGTGACCGAATCGCTGCGCGCGATCGTCGAGCAACTCGCGAAGTCCAGGCGCAAGGTCTGGCTGGTGCTGAACAAGACCGACCTGGTGGACCGGCAGGCCCTGCTGCCGCTGACCGCCGAACTGTCGGCGCTGTTGCCGGTGGAGCATGTCTACATGGTCAGCGCCCGGTCCGGCGACGGGGTCGAGGACCTGCTGAACGCCCTGGCCGAAGCCCTGCCGCCCGGCCCCTATCTGTATCCCGAGGACGATCTGACCGATCTGCCCGACAGGTTGCTGGCGGCCGAACTGGTGCGTGAGCAGATTTTTCTGCAAACGCACGAGGAAGTGCCCTATGCCGCGACGGCCGAGACCGAGACCTACCGTGAACAGCCGGACGGATCGGTCCGCGTGGAAGTCACGATCTATGTCGCGCGCTCTGGCCATAAGGCGATCCTGATCGGCGAAAAGGGCAGCCGCATCCGCGAGATCGGCGAGAAGGCGCGCAAGGATCTCTCGCGTCTTCTGGGCCGGACATGCCATCTGTTCCTGAACGTGAAGGAACGCGCGGGCTGGGACGAGGAACGGGCGCGGCTGCGTGCCATCGGCCTGGACGACGCCCCCTGACGCAAGGGGGGACCGTTAGGGCGATCAGCGCGCTTGTGACCTGCCCCAAGCGGATATAAGAGGGGTCCTTGCGGGTGAGGTCCCAGAGCGGATGTCCCTTGTGTGCATTTATCTTCCTGTTCCGGGGGCTCCATGACAGATCCAGCACCAGACTCGGCCTTTGGTTATCGGCGTGTCCTGCTGAAGGTGTCGGGCGAGGCCCTGATGGGCGACGGCGCGTACGGCATCGACCCCAACATGGTCGATACCATCGCCACTGATATCGCCGAGGTCGCGCGCTCGGGCGTCGAGGTCTGCCTGGTGATCGGCGGCGGGAATATCTTCCGCGGCGTCGCCGCTGCGGCCCGTGGCATGGACCGGGCGCAGGGCGATTATGCCGGGATGCTGGCGACCGTCATCAACGCGCTGATGGTGCAGAACGCCCTGGAACGCCACGGGGTGCCGACCCGCGTCATGTCGGCCATCCACATGTCCTCGGTGGCCGAGCCCTATATCCGCCGCCGCGCGGTGCGCCACATGGAAAAGGGCCGGGTCGTCATCTTCGCCGCCGGCACCGGCAATCCGTTCTTCACCACCGACACCGCCGCCGCCCTGCGGGCCGCGGAAATGGAATGCAACGCCCTGTTGAAAGGGACGCAGGTGGACGGCGTCTATTCCGCCGATCCGCGCAAGGACCCGGGTGCTACGCGCTACGACAGGCTGACCTACCTGGATGTCCTGGCCAAGGACCTGCACGTCATGGATGCCGCCGCCATCAGCCTGGCGCGGGAAAATCGCCTGCCGATCGTGGTGTTCAACATCCACGCGCCGGGCGCGTTTCCCCAGGTGATGCGGGGCGAGGGGCTGTTTACCCGCATCGTCGAGGCGAACTGAGCGCGCCGGCGCTGCCGGACGTCGTGATTGGACTGGGTGGCCGCACGCGCGTCGCCCGTTGCGTATGGGAGGGCCATTGTGGCTGCTGATCAGAAGACATTGCTGGAGGACCTGACGCGCCGCATGGACGGCGCCCTGGAAAGCCTGCGCCGGGATTTCGCCGGCCTGCGCTCGGGCCGGGCCAGCCCCGCGCTGCTGGAGCCGGTGCGTGTCGAGGCCTATGGCGGTGAGGTGCCGCTGACGCAGGTCGGTTCGATCGCGGTGCCCGAGGCGCGGATGCTGACAGTGCAGGTCTGGGACCGGTCCCTGGTCGGCGCGGTGGAACGGGCGATCCGCGATGGCGGCCTGGGCCTGAACCCGGCGGCGGACGGGCAGACCGTGCGTGTTCCCATCCCGCAGTTGACGGCGGAACGCCGCAGCGAGCTGGCCCGTACGGCCGGAAAATATTCCGAAAACGCGAAGATCGCGGTGCGTGGCGTGCGTCGCGACGGCATGGACCAGACCAAGCAGCATGAAAAGAAGACCGAGATCAGCCAGGACGACGTCAAGATCTGGTCCGAGGCGATCCAGAAGCTGACGGATCAGTATGTGAAGCGGATCGACGAGATGCTCGCGGACAAGGAACGCGAGATCAAGCAGGTCTGACGGGCCGTGACCGCCAGTTCCGTGCCTGGTCGCCTGACCGGGGGTGACGTCCCGGCGCCGAATTCCGTCACGGGTCCGACCGTTGCCGACCTGGATCGGACGCGCGTCGTGCGGGTCGCGCCGGCACATGTGGCGGTGATAATGGACGGGAACGGGCGCTGGGCCGCGGCGCGCGGCCTGCCGCGCGTGGCGGGGCATCGTGCCGGGGCCGAGGCCGTTCGCCGCTGTATCCGGGCTGCGATCACGCGCGGGGTGGGCTGCCTGACGCTTTATGCGTTCTCCTCGGAAAACTGGCGGCGCACGCCCGACGAGGTTGCCGACCTGACGGCGCTGCTGCGCTATTACCTGCGGCACAAGGTCAGCGAGCTGTGCCGCGAGGGCGTGCGGATTCGCGTCATCGGCGACCTGTCCCGTTTTGATCCCGACGTGCGGGACGAGGCGCGCCGGGCCGAGGATCTGACAGCCGCCAATACAAAGCTGACCCTGGTGCTGGCGCTGTCCTATGGCGGGCGGGCCGACATCGTGCAGGCGGCCATGCGGGTGGCCCAGGCCGCGCGCAGCGGCGCGATCGAACCCGGCGAACTGGATGAAGCCCTGTTCAGCCGCTTCCTGCTGACTGCCGACATTCCCGACCCGGACCTCATCATCCGCACCAGCGGCGAATGTCGCCTGTCGAATTTCCTGCTGTGGCAATCGGCCTATGCCGAACTGATCTTCATCGAAACGCTTTGGCCCGATTTCGACGAACGTCATTTTGACGCGGCGCTGGAAACCTTCGCACGTCGTGAAAGGCGTTTCGGTGCTCGCCCTGCCGTCTGATCCCGCCCGGGGGGGCGTTTCGTCCCGGCCGGCGCGGAACTGGAAGGACCTGCGCGCCCGTCTGGCCTCGGCAGCGGTGCTGGTGCCGGTGGCAGGGCTGTGCGTATGGGCGGGGGGCGTCGCCTATGCGATCCTGATCCTGCTGGCGATGGCTGGCATGGCGCAGGAATGGGGGCGCCTGTTCGACCTGCGCCCGACGCGCTGGCGCGGTGTGCTGTACCTGCTCTGGCCGCTGGCGGCGGGGGCCGCGGCGCTGGATGGGCAATGGCGCGGGGCCTTCGCGGTGATGGCGGGCGGTTTCGTGTTCGGCCCGGCCTTGTGGGCCGGGCAGGTGGTCATCGGATGTGCCGGTGTGTCGTTGCTGTGGCTGCGGAACATGACGGTTCCGGGGGCGGGCGTGGTGCTGTTCCTCGTCACCTGTGTCGTCGTCAGCGACAGCGGCGCCTATCTGGTCGGGCGGCTTCTGGGCGGTCCCAAGCTGGCCCCCGCCATCTCACCGGCCAAGACCTGGTCGGGGTCGATCGGGGGGATGGTCTTCGCGATGCTGGCCGGGACGGTCGTGTTCGCGGCGGTGTCGGGCGGGGCCGACGGGTGGCCCGGCGACTGGTGGCGGGGCACGCTGTTCGGCGGCCTGACGGCGATTGCGGCGCAGATCGGCGACCTGGCGGAAAGCGCGCTGAAGCGCGCGCGGGGCGTGAAGGATTCCGGCGCGCTGATCCCCGGTCACGGCGGGTTGCTCGATCGGTTCGACGGGCTGCTGGTCGCGGCGCCGCTGGCTGCCCTACTGTCGCTGGGGGCGGCGGGCGGCGCCGCATTCTGGTATGTGACGCCATCGGGCCTGGTTTCGGCCCTGCTGGCGATTCCGGGGGGGCATTCCGGCCCGGTCGCCGCAGGGGCGCGGGGGCCTTGAGACATATCCTCGCTTACCGATCAGGGAACAGGAAAGCATGAAGACAGTCACCGTTCTAGGCAGTACCGGCAGTATCGGCTGCTCCACGGTCGATCTGCTGGGGCAGGCGCCGGAACGGTTCCAGGTCCAGGCGCTGGTCGGGGGCACCAATGCGCCCCGCCTTGCCCAGCAGGCGCGTGCCCTGGGGGCGGCGCATGCCGTCATCGCCGATGTGGCGCGGCTGCCGGAATTGAAGGCCCTTCTGGATGGGACGGATATCGCCGTCTCCGGTGGCCGGCAGGCGGTGATCGACGCGGCGGCGGTGCCGGTCGACTGGACCATGGCGGCGATCACCGGCGCCATCGGGCTGGAGCCCACCCTGGCCGCCGTCCGCAATGGCGGATCGGTCGCCCTGGCGAACAAGGAAGCCCTGGTCTGCGCCGGCGACGTCATGCTGCGTGCGGTGCGCGACGCGGGAGCGACTCTGCTGCCGGTCGATTCGGAGCATAACGCGATCTTCCAGTCGCTGGCCGACCGTCAGGTCGACGGGATCGAGAAGATCGTCCTGACGGCATCGGGCGGCCCGTTCCGCAACGCCACCCTGGCCGAAATGGAAAAGGCGACGCCCGAGGCCGCCCTGCGCCATCCGACCTGGACCATGGGCGCCAAGATCACCATCGATTCGGCGACGATGTTCAACAAGGGGCTGGAGGTGATCGAGGCCGCGCGGCTGTTCGACCTGACCGAGGACCGAATCGGCGTCGTGGTGCATCCGCAATCCGTGGTGCATGGCATGGTGCAGTACACGGATGGCAGCATCGTGGCGCAGCTCGGCTCGGCCGACATGCGTATCCCCATCGCCCACACGCTGGCCTGGCCGCGTCGCATGGCGACGACCTCGCCCCGGCTGGACCTGGCCGCCCTGGGCCGGATGGATTTCGAAGAACCCGACGAAACCCGCTTTCCCGCCCTGCGCCTGGCGCGCGAGTCCTTGCGGGCCGGCGGCGCCGTCCCCACTATCCTGTCCGCGGCGAACGAGATCGCGGTCGAGGCCTTCCTGGGGGGGGCGATCGGTTTCCTGGACATCGCGCGGGTGGTGGAGGATGTGATGCAGGCCATCGGGCATCAGGCCGCCGACACCCTGGAGGCCGTCCTGCGATGGGACGAGGAAGCACGCCGCGCCGCCCGACTACGCACGGCATCCCGTGCGGCCTGATCCGCGCCGGGTCGTCCGGACGATCATCATCAGGAGATAGCCTGTCATTATGCCCGATCTGATTCGGACCATTCTTGCCTTTGTCCTGGTGCTGGGCGTTCTGGTCTTCATCCATGAACTCGGCCACTATCTCGCCGCCCGGTGGCGTGGGGTGCATGTCGAGGTCTTTTCGATCGGGTTCGGCCGGCCGCTGCTGCGGTGGCATGACAAGGTCGGCACCGAATGGCGCCTGTGCCCGATTCCGCTGGGCGGATATGTGAAGCCGCACGGCTTCGAAGGCCCCGAGGAGGCAACGCCGGAACAAAGGGCGGCGTGGCTGTCGGGCCGGACCTTCCACGACAAGCCGGTGCTGTCCCGCGCCATCGTGATCGTGGCCGGGCCGGTCTTCAACTTCCTGCTGGCCATCGTCCTGTTCGCCGGACTGTTCGCGGTCAGCGGCCGGCCGGAGGTCCGCAATGTGGTGGGCCAGGTCGTCGCCGGCAGCGCCGCCGCCGATGCGGGAATCCGGCCCGACGACGTCATCGTGCGGCTTGGCGACCACGTGGTGGGCAGCGTGGCCGACATCCAGTCGCGAATCGCGGCGGAGCCCGGGGCGAAGACCGCGGTCACCGTCCATCGGGCCGGCCGGGATATCGAGTTGCCGGTGACGATCGGCACCGTCAAGGATCAGTCCGGCAACCCCAGCGGCCAGTTGGGCGTGATGTTCACCGCCACTGTCGGTCAGCCACAGCCGTTGCCCCGGGCGATTGCCTCGGCGGTGGACGAGACGTGGCGCCTGTCGGTCCAGACGCTGGCCGGCCTGTGGCAGATGGTCACCGGCCAGCACAGCGCCAAGGACCTGGGCGGCCCGCTGCGGATCGCCCAGATGTCGGGACAGGTCGCCCAGTACGGGTTGGCCAGCCTGGTGTCGTTCATGGCGCTGCTGTCGATCAATCTGGGCCTGATTAACCTGTTCCCGATTCCGATGCTGGATGGCGGGCGGCTGGTTTTCTACGCCCTGGAGGCCATTCTGGGCCGGCCGGTGTCCCGCCGGGTGCGCGATATCAGTTTCCAGGCCGGCTTCGCGGTGATCGCGGGCCTGTTCCTGTTCTCGACTTTCAATGACCTGTCACATTTCGGTCTGTTTCGCTGGGTCGCTTCCCTGACCGGATGATGCCATCATGGCAAGGTCATAGAGGTGCTTGCGTGACGGGGTGGATTTCGGATACGTCCGCCAAGCGGGTATCATCGACAGCAGGCCATGCCGAATCCATTCGCGCAGGCGTATGTCGGGTCTGCGGACCGTCTGGGTTGGGGGAAGCCGATTTTGTCGAGTAAACGTTCAGCGCTGCTTGCGTCGGTTTGTCTCGTACCCGTTTTTCTTGCCGGAACCGCCCAGGCGCAGGACAGCGCGAAGCCGCGTTCCGGCGCGGCCGCGCATCGCGCGTCGGCGGTCCGTGCACCGTCGGGCGGTACGATCGAATCCATCGACATCAGCGGCAATGACCGGATCGAGACCAGCACGGTCCTGTCGTACATGGTCGTCCAGCCGGGCGATCCGTTCAATCAGGACCAGCTGGACCGGTCGCTCAAGACCCTGTACGCAACCGGCCTGTTCAAGGACGTGACGCTGCATCGCGCGGGCAATGTCCTGCAGGTGCGCCTGGTCGAGAACCCGATCGTCAATCGCATCGTGTTCGAGGGCAATCACGCGGCCAAGGACGAGGATCTGCGTAAGGTCATCTCGCTGCGTTCCCGCGCGGTGTTCTCGACGCAGACCACGGCGGCCGACCGCCAGAAGATCCTGGGCGTCTATGCGGAGAAGGCGCGCTATGCGGCCACGGTGACGCCGCAGATCATTCGTCTGTCCCACAACCGCGTCGATGTGGTCTTCCAGATCAACGAGGCGCAGCAGACGCTTATCAAGAAGATTTCGTTCGTCGGCAACCATGCGTTCAGCGAGGCCCGGCTGGCGCAGGTCGTGTCCTCGAAGGAAACCGCGTGGTACCGGTTCTTCGCCTCGTCCGACGAATATAATCCCGAGCGCATCCGGTACGACGCCGAGCTGCTGCGCCGCTTCTACCTCCGCAACGGCTTCGTCGATTTCCAGGTCCGCAACCAGACCGGCGAACTGTCGCCCGACCGCAAGTCGTTCTACGTCACCTTCACGATGGAGGAGGGCGCGCGCTATCGTCTGGGCCGGCTGAATATCCGCTCGTCGCTGAAGCATGTCAGCGCGGCGTCCCTGCGTAAGTATATCGAACTGTTCGCGCATCAATGGTACGACGGTTCCGCCGTTCAGCATAATGCCACGGACATGGAGGAAATCCTCCAGGGGCAGGGTCATCCGTTCGCCATGGTGCGCCCGGAAATCGCGCGTAATCCGGAAAAGCGGATCGTCGATCTGCTGTTCGACGTCAGCGAAGGTCCGCGCGTCTATGTCGAACGCATCGACATCAACGGCAACACGATCACCCAGGACAAGGTCATCCGGCGGCAGCTGCCGATGGCCGAGGGCGACCCGTACACACCGGCCGACCGGAAATATTCCAAGGCGATCCTGCAGGACCTGGGGTACTTCAGCTCGGTCTCCATCGACCAGTCGCCGGGGTCGGGGCCCGATCGCGTGAACGTCGCGGCCAACGTGGTCGAGAAGCCGACCGGCGAATTCTCGCTGGGTGGCGGCTATTCGACCGACGTCGGCATTCTGGGCAATATCGGCCTGAAGCAGCATAACCTTCTGGGGTCGGGCGTCGATGCCGGCATTTCGGGCACGATGGCCTATTACCAGCGCCAGGCGGATATCTCGGTCTCGGACCCGTACTTCCTGAACCGCAACCTGGTGGCGGGCGTCGATATCTTCGCGATCGAGAACAACTACCAGACCTACCAGAACTATTCCGAGGGGCGGTACGGTATCAGCCTTCGCATGGGATACGCCTACAACAACCATCTGTCGCAGTCCTGGAGCTATTCGCTGACCGATCGAAACGTCGGTAATACCTATAGCGACGCGTCGTGGTACATCCTGGACCAGACGGGCTGGTCGCTCCTGTCGCAGCTCAGCACCACCCTGACCTACGACACGCGCGATAATCGGGCGCAGCCGCACAGCGGGTATGTCGTGCGTCTCGGTGGCGATTTCGCCGGGTTGGGCGGGAACGAGAAATATGTCCGCGGCAAGGTGGACGCAGCCTATTACATCCCCCTCGACGACCTGATGGGCAATCACGACTGGACGGTCGCGCTGACCGCCGGCGCCGGTGAACTGGCGAACTGGGGCGGCGGACGCAGCGACGTCATCGACAACTTCTATCTTGGCGGCAGTACGCTGCGGGGCTTCCTCGACGGCGGCGCCGGGCCGCGCACCATGGGTATTCCGGCCTATACCTTTAACGGCGTGACCTATCCGATGCACTCCCAGGAGGATTTCATCGGTGGCCGGTTCCTCTACACCGCGTCCGCGACGGTGAATTTCCCGATGCCGCTGGGTGCGGACATGGGCATTCGCGGACGCTATTTCGTCGATGCGGGCGGTCTGGACGGGCTGCGTGTGAAGAACCGCTATACCTCCCTGAACGACATGCCGCGCTACACCCCGGTCTATGGCGATACGCTGACGCCGCGTGTCAGTACCGGTGTCGGCTTCTCGTGGAAAAGCCCGTTCGGGTTAATCAACATCGACCTTGGTATCCCGGTCCTGAAGCAGAAACATGACCGGACCCAATTGTTCCGCTTTGGCTTCGGCCAGCAATTCTGAGGTGACAATGCTTCGTTCCCGTGGCGTATCCGCGCTACTCGCTGTCGTTGTGATGTCCTGCGCCGATCTTGCATCGACCGGCGCTTTCGCGCAGGCGGCTGGATCGTCGGGTGGAAATGCCGGCTGGTTCGTGCCCAAGACCGCGCAGCCGGCCGCCGGCGGCGCGGCCCCGCACGCGGCCCCGCGTGCCACGCCCGCGCCTGTCCCGCTGCCCCCGGCGCCCGCCGACAGTGATGAGGCCCAGTCCCAGACCCCGCCGGTCCTGCCGCTGCCGCCGGTGCCGGCCTCGCCCGATATTCCGCGTGGCGTGGCCCCCCCCACGCCGGTGATCGGGGTCATCAGCGTGCCCGATGTCATGCGCCTGTCCACGGCGGCGCAGCAGGCCGAGCGCGTGCTGGGCACCCGACGCGACGAACTGGCCCGCGATGCCCAGAAGGAGCAGGGCAGCTGGCGTGACGAACAGCAGAAGCTGCAGGCCCAGGCCAAGAACATGGCGTCGGACCAGATCCAGTTGCGCGAACGCCATCTGCAGGAGCGTGTGATCGCCGCGCAACGCGATTTCCGCAACCGCAACCGGATCATCCAGGAAGCGGCACAGGTCTCGCTCGGCCAGATCGAGCGGGAACTGGTGCAGATCATCCGTCAGGTCGCGGCCAGCCGGGGTATGAACCTGGTCCTGCACCGCGAACAGGTGGCCTTGAGCCAGGATGGACTGGACATCACTCAGCAGGTCGCGAACCAGTTGAACACGGTGCTGCCGACGGTGTTCATCCCGGCGGCGAACGTCGATCCGGAAGAACTGGCGAAATCCGGCACCATGCCGACGACGGCCGATGCCGAACGCCAGCAGGCTGCCCCGGCTGCGGCTGCGGCGCCCGCCGCCGTGCCGCACCGGTAACGGCACGCCTTCCGATGGACAGGCAGGTGTCCGCCCTGCCGGGCGACCGGCGATTTTTCGAGCGGAACGGCCCGTTTCCGATCCAGGTCCTGGCCGATTGCGCCGGGGCCAGGATCGAGGCGGGCGGCGTCGAGGGCGCGGACACCCCGTATGTCGGCATCGCGCCGCTTCAGTCCGCCGGCCCGCAGGAGGTCAGCTTCCTGGACAACCGGCGCTATGCGCCCTTGCTGGAGCAGACGAAGGCGGGGGTGGTGATCCTGTCGCCGGCTTTTGTCGACAAATTGCCCAAGGGTACGATCGGGCTGGTGTCGCAGACGCCCTATCTGGCCTGGGCCAGGGTCGCCAGTCTGTTCCATCCGCTGCCGGCGGTCGAGCCGGGGATTCACCCGACGGCGGTCATCGGCGCGGGGACGGTGATCGACCCGACGGCGCAGATCGGACCCTTCGTCGTGCTGGGCGCGAATGTCGAGATCGGGGCAGGAACCCGCATCGACGCCCATGCCGCGATCGGCGACGGGGTGAGGATCGGCGCGCGGTGCCGGCTGGGAAGCCACACCTGCGTGTCGCATGCCCTGCTCGGCGACCGTGTCACCCTTCTGACCGGGGCGCGCATCGGGCAGGAGGGCTTCGGCTTCGCCGTGGGGCCCGACGGGTTCGAGACGGTTCCCCAATTGGGGCGCGTGGTGCTGGAGGACGGGGTGGAGGTCGGCGCCAATTCGACCATCGACCGGGGGTCATCTCAGGATACGGTGATCGGCGCGGGCTCGCGCCTCGACAATCTGGTGCAGATTGGCCATAATACGCGCCTTGGGCGATGCTGCATTGTGGTGTCTCAGGCAGGGATCTCCGGTTCCACGGAACTGGGTGATTTCGTCACGGTTGCGGCCCAGGCCGGTCTGATCGGGCACATCCGCATTGGCGCCAAGGCCCGGATCGGCGCGCAATGCGGGGTGATGTCGGACGTTGACGCGGGGGCTGACGTGATCGGCAGCCCGGCGATGCCGTTTCGGGAGTTCTTCCGGAACGTGGCGGTGTTGCGGCGCCTGGCGAAGAAGGCGACGCAAAATGGGGGGGGAGAGGCCTGAGGCTCCAGGCCCCCGGAATTCAACCGGGACAGACGGGCAGACGGTCGCAAGGATGACGTGTCCCGCTATCCCGAGCAAGATGGTTGGACGACGTGGATAAAGAAGTAGAGGTTCCTCCGGCGGGCGACGGCCCCATCTGCATCGAGGCGATCGATGTCATGCGGATCATGGAGGCGATCCCCCATCGCTATCCGTTCCTGATGATCGACCGGATGGTCGACATCGTGCTGGGTACGTCCGCCGTCGGGATCAAGAACGTCACGGCGACCGAGCCGCACTTCCAGGGTCATTTTCCCGCGCGTCCGGTCATGCCGGGCGTGCTTATCATCGAAGCGATGGCCCAGACGGCGGCGACGCTGGTGGTGCTGACCCTGGGAAAGGCGTTCGAGGGCAAGCTGGTCTATTTCATGACCGTCGACGGGGCGAAGTTCCGGCGTCCGGTCGGGCCGGGCGACCAGTTGAAGATCCATGTCGAAAAAGAGCGCAGCCGGGGTAATGTCTGGAAATTCAAGGGCGTCGCGCGGGTCGAAGGCGTATCGGTGGCCGAGGCCACGTTCAGCGCGATGATTATGGGGTAGGCCGGCGCGCGGGCTGACGGGACGCTGGGTCCCGGAGCCTGCGTCGCCCCATTCCCGGCCCTGGCGGGGCCGAGGCGGTTCTGGGAGAGATCGTATTGACCGACGTGGCAGGATTGGATGCCGGGCTGAGGGCCGCCGAAATTCATCCCTCGTCCATTGTGGCGGACGGGGCGCGGATCGGTCGGGGGGTCAGGATCGGTCCGTGGTGTTCGATCGGACCGGAGGTGGTGATCGAGGACGGGGTCCATCTGATCGCCAGCGTCATCGTCGACGGGGCGACGCGGATCGGGCCGGGGGTTGTGTGCTACCCCTTCACCACCATAGGCATGGCGCCGCAGGACCTGAAATATCGGGGCGAGCCCACGCGCTGCGTCGTGGGCGCGCGAACCGTCATCCGGGAAAACGTGACCATCCATCGGGGCACGGCCACCGGCAGCGGCCTGACCCAGATCGGCGACGATTGCCTTATCATGGCCAATGCCCATGTGGCGCACGACTGCACCCTGGGGAACGGGGTGATTATCGTGAACAACGTCGTCATGGGCGGGCATGTCAGCATTGGCGATCATGCCCGGATCATGGGGGCCGCGGCGCTGCATCAGTTCGTGCGGATCGGCCGCGCGGCGCTGGTGGGCGGTGTCTGCGGCGTCGAGGCCGACGTCATTCCCTATGGCAGCGTGCTGGGCAATCGCGCCCGGCTGGTGGGGCTGCATTGGATCTGGCTGAAGCGCAACGGCGTGCAGTCCGATGAGATGCATCGCCTGCGGCGGGCGTTCCGCGCCCTGTATCCCCGCAACATGGACGACGAATCCACGGCATTCAGCCTGCGGCTTGCGGCGGTGCGGGCCGAATATGGCGGGGACGCCAAGGTGGATGAAATCCTGGATTTCATCGAGGCTCCCAGCCGGCGCGGCCTGGTGCGCGTCGCGGGTGGCGGAGCGGGGCTGGTCGAAACCGACGGCGTCTAGGCTGCGGGGATGGCGGGGAACCAGGACGACGACGGGCGGAGCCGCGACGCGGGCAGGCCGGCCCTGTCGGGTGATTGCGTCGGGATTCTGGCCGGTGGCGGCCCGCTGCCCGGTCAGGTCGCGCGCGCGATCCAGGCGCTGGGCCTGCGTCCCTTCATCGTGGGATTTCTCGATTTCGCCGACCCGGCGGTGATCGGCCCGTGGCCGCATCGCTATATCCGGCTGGCCGCCGCCGGGGATATCCTGTCCTGCCTGCGGGCCGAGGGGTGCCGCGACCTGGTGCTGATCGGCCCGGTCCGTCGGCCGTCCTTTTCCGACCTGCGGCCTGACGCCACGGGTGCGCGGATCATGGCGCGGATCGGCCGGGCGCTGTTTTCGGGCGATGACGGCCTGCTGGCCGCGATCGTGCGGGTGTTGGGCGAGGAAGGGTTCGCGGTCCACGGCGCCCATGAATTTCTTGCCGGGTCGGTCGGCCGGCGGGGGGTACTGGGGATGGCGCGCCCCGACGCGGGGGCGGAATCCGATATCCGGCGCGGCCGCGCGGTGGTCGAGGCCATCGGGCGCCTGGATATCGGACAGGGATGCGTGGTGCAGGACGGTCTGGTCCTGGCGGTGGAGGCCATGGAGGGCACGGACCGCATGTTGCTGCGCGCGGGCGACTGTCGCCAGCCCGGCCGCCCCGGTGGCGTGCTGGTCAAGATGCTCAAGCCCGGGCAGGATCGCCGGGCGGATCTTCCGACGATCGGACCGGATACTGTGCATCGCGCGGCGGCGGTCGGGTTGCGGGGAATCGCCTTTCAGGCTGGCGCGACGTTGTTGACCGATCCGCAGGCCTGCGTCGCGGCGGCGGATGCCGCCGGCCTGTTCCTGGTCGGCATTTCCGCCGAGGACGGCAAGAAACTGTTTTGACGGCGGATTCGCCGCGATCCGTCGTCCTGTGTCCTTCTGAACGGGAGAAACGAGATGGGTTCATATCTGCATACGATGGTCCGGGTCCGGAATCTCGAGGCCAGCATCGCCTTCTATGCGCTGCTGGGCATGCGCGAATTGCGGCGCAGGGAGGTCCCCGAGGGCAAATATACCCTGGTTTTCATCGGTTACGGCGACAACGCGGCCGGGCAGGCGGAAATCGAGCTGACCTATAATTGGGGCCAGGACGACGGGTATGAGGTCGGCACCGGATTCGGACATTTCGCCGTCGGCGCGCCCGATGTGGCGGCCATGGTCGAGGCCGTGCGCGCCGGTGGCGGCAAGGTGACGCGCGAGGCCGGTCCGGTGAAGTTCGGCACGACGGTGATCGCCTTCGTCGAGGACCCGGACGGCTACAAGATCGAACTGATCCAGCGCGGCTGATCGCAGCCCGGTCAGCCGGGTTTGGGGGGGGACAGGTCCTTCAGCCGTTGGACGGCCTGCTCCACCGCGTTCAGGATGCACTCTGCCGCGTCACGGACCTGCGGGTCGGGATGGGTGGTCAGCTTGTCGGCCTGTAGCACCGCCGGAGACAGCAGCCCGCGCACGTCGTGCAGCACGCGCGCGGTCTGGTGCGGCCCGATGGTCGATTCGGTATCGTCCGTCATGCGTCATATCCCATGCGGTGCGCGGAAAAGGCGGAATGCGGTGGCGTATCATGGCCGGCCATGGCTGGGGTTCTTCCACATTGACGCCTTGGAAAACGGGCAGTATAAGGCGCGCCTCAGGTCGGGTGCCGTCAGGTCGCCCGGACATGTCGTGGATTTAATCCGCGATGAAATTATTGCTGTCAATCGGGGAGTGCCGTCGTGAAGCGCACGTATCAACCGTCTAAGCTGGTCCGCAAGCGCCGTCACGGCTTTCGCGCACGTATGGAAACCGTCGGTGGCCGCAAGGTGATCGCCAATCGTCGCGCCAAGGGCCGCAAGCGCCTGTCCGCCTGATTGTCAGGCCTGTCATGCTCCCGGATCGCGATCCGGGACATTGATGTTGCAGGGGGCTGCTGACAGTGGCCGACCGGTCCGTCCGTCTCAAGAAGCGGTCTGAATTCCTGCGGGTTGCCGCCCGGGGACGGAAGGTGCCCTCTCCCGGGCTTGTGCTCCAGGCCCTGGGCCGGGAGGATTCCGATCCGGCGCGGATCGGCTTTACCGTGACAAAAAAGGTCGGGAACGCCGTCGTACGCAATCGCGCGCGCCGGCGCCTGCGCGAGGCCGTGCGCGTCGTGGAGCGCGAAGAAGCCCTGCGCGGCGTCGATCTTGTGCTGATCGGGCGTGGCGCCACGGGCGGCCGCGCGTTTGCCGCGCTGGTCGGCGACCTGCGGCGGGCCTTGCGTAAGGCCGGCGTACGGGAGGGGGAGTGACGATGCCCCGGACCGTCCTGGCCTGGCCGCTGATCGGGACGATTCGCCTCTATCAATGGGTCTTCCGGCCGGTTCTCGGCCCCAATTGCCGATTCGTCCCGTCATGTAGCGATTATGCGCTGGAGGCCCTGCGTCGCCACGGCGCCGTGCGCGGCGCCATTCTTGCCGGGTGGCGGATCTTGCGTTGCAATCCGTGGAATATCGGCGGATACGATCCCGTGCCGTCAGAGGAGCGCCCGCGTGCCCCCTGCTGTTCTTCCCATAGATAACGAGAGTCTGGCTGGTCGCTGATGGATACCAAGCGTTTTATCGTGGCGACGCTGCTGTCCGCCCTGGTTCTGGTTGGCTTCGAATATTTCATGCCGAAGCAGAGCCATCAGGAGGTCGCGCAGCAGGCAGGCCAGACCGATCGGCAGACCCCGCCGGCGAATGGCGCCCGTGCGGGCGCGCCGCTTGCCGGCCTCAGCTCGCAGCCCGTCGCGGTGCCGCCGCCGCAGGCCGAGACCCGGCTGCCGATCGACGCGCCGAAGGTCAGCGGGTCGATCGACCTGCTGGGTGCCCGCCTGGATGACATGGTCCTTCGCGACTATCACGAGACCGTCCAGAAGGGCAGCCCGCAGGTCCGCATCCTGGAGACCGCGCACGACCCGCAGCCCAATTACGTCGAAATCGGCTGGATGAACCTGCCGGGCGGCCAGGTGCGGGTGCCGGACGCCCAGACGGTTTGGAGCAGCGATGCCCCGAAACTGACCGCCGACCATCCGGTGACGCTGTCGTGGGACAACGGTCAGGGCGTGATCTTCCGGATCGTGGTCTCGATCGACGCCCACTACATGTTCGCGATCGACCAGCAGGTCACCAACCAGTCCGGCCAGCCGCTGTCGCTGTACCCCTACGCCCGTGTCGACCGGGCCTATACGCCGACCGAAACCGGCGGCTATCTGGTGCATGAGGGGCCGATTTCGGTCATCGACGGGCGGCTTGACGAAAGTTCGTACAAGACGCTGCGTACCGGGGCGACGCCGCCCGCCAACACGGCGTGGAGCAAGGCCGGGCAGGGCGGCTGGGCCGGCATCACCGACAAATACTGGCTGACGGCCGTGATCCCGCAGCAGGACATGGCGGTGACGGGCAGCTACGGCTACCAGGCCAACAGCGGGGCCGGCATCTATCAGGTGGGCTTCATCGCGCAGGCGGCGACGGTGGTTGCGTCCGGGGCCACGGCCACGACCAGCAGCCATGTCTTTGCCGGCGCGAAGGAAGTCGATCTGCTGGAGCGCTACGAAGCCAGCCTGCACATCCCCGATTTTTGGAAGGCCGTCGATTTCGGGTGGTTCGCCTTCCTGACCCGCCCCATCTTCTACGTGCTGGACTGGCTGAATACGCTTCTGGGCAATTTCGGCCTGGCGCTGATGGCGTTCACCCTGCTGGTCAAGGCGCTGTTCTTCCCGCTGGCGACGCGCCAGTTCCGCTCGATGGGCAAGATGCGCCAGCTCCAGCCCAAGGTTAAGGCCTTGCGGGAACGCTACAAAGACGACCAGATGGCCATGAACCAGCAGATGATGGCGCTGTACAAGGCCGAAGGGGTGAACCCCGCCAGCGGCTGCCTGCCGATGGTGGTGCAGATCCCGGTCTTCTGGTGCCTCTACAAGGACTTGTACATCACCATCGAAATGCGGCATGCGCCGTTCTTCGGCTGGATCCACGATCTGTCCGCGCCGGACCTGACCAACCTGTTCAACCTGTTCGGCCTGATCCCGTGGGATCCGACGGTGCTGTCGCCGTTCCTGCAACTGGGCATCTGGCCGATCCTGTTCGGCGCCACGATGTATGTGCAGCAGAAGCTGAACCCGGCGGCGATGGACCCCGCGCAGCAGCGCATGTTCCAACTCATGCCGGTGCTGTTCACCTTCTTCATGGCCCGTCAGCCCTCGGGACTGGTGATCTATTATTGCTGGAACAACCTGCTGACGATGGCGCAGCAACTGCTGATCCAGCACCGCATGAAGGGCGAGATCGAGAAGACCCCCGCCATTCCGGCCACCGGACGGAAGTGAGCGCCTGACCGCATGTCGGATTTCCAAGCAAGCCCCCGCACGCCCGAGGAACAGGAGAGGCTGGTCGAGGCCGGACGCCTGCTGTTCGCCGGCGCCTGCGACTTCGTCTTCGGCGCCCAGAAGCTGGAACAGGTGCCCCCGCCCAACCTGCCCGAGATCGCCTTCGCCGGCCGGTCGAACGTCGGCAAGTCCAGCCTGATTAACGCCCTGACCGGGCGAAAGGCCCTGGCCCGCGCATCGTCCGAGCCCGGCCGGACTAAGCAGTTGAATTTCTTCGATTTCCCTGAGCGGCTGACCTTGGTGGACATGCCCGGCTATGGGTACGCGAAGGCTGCGAAGGACGTGAAGGAAGACTGGCAGGGCATGATGTTCTCGTTCCTGCGGGGGCGACCGACCTTGCAGCGCGTCATCCTGCTTCTGGATTCGCGGATCGAGACCAAGCCATCGGACCGCGAGATCATGAAGCTGCTGGACCGCGCGGCGGTGACGTTCCAGATCGTGCTGACCAAGTGCGACGGGCTGAAGCCCGGCGCGCTGGCGGCCAAATGCGCCCAGGCCACCGACCTTGCCCGCCAGCACGCCGCCGCCTTTCCCGACATCATCGCCACCAGCAGCGACAACGGAATGGGCATCCCCGAACTGCGCGCCGAACTGGCTGCCCTGGCCCTGCCGCAGGCGGGTTGAACGGTGCAGGGCCAGGCAGGCCCGATCATGAGGAAGCCGATCATGAGGAAGACAGGCACGATCCGATGACCGACATCGCACAGACCGTGAAGGACGCGCAGGAACGGGCCGCCGTACTGGCCCAGGCGCTTCCCTATCTGCGCCGCTATGCCGGCGACACGCTGGTGGTCAAATATGGCGGTCACGCCATGGTCGACGATTCGCTGTCGAACGCCTTCGGCCACGACATCGCCCTGCTGAAGCTGGTGGGCGTCAATCCGGTGGTGGTCCACGGCGGCGGGCCGCAGATCAACGCCATGCTCAAGCGGCTGGAGATCCAGTCGACCTTCGTGGACGGGCTGCGCGTCACTGACGCCGCCATGGTCGACGTGATCGAGATGGTCCTGGCGGGCAAGGTGAACAAGCAGGTCGCCGGCCTCATCAACCGGGCCGGTGCGCTGGCCGTCGGGATTTCCGGCAAGGATGGCGGGCTGATTACCGCCCGGCGTCTGCAACGCACGGTCCGCGACGCCGACAGCGGGACCGAGCGGGTGCTGGATCTGGGGTTTGTCGGCGAACCGGTGCGGATCGACCCGCGGGTGCTGTATGCGCTGTCCGGTTCGGGCCTGATCCCGGTCATCGCCCCGGTTGGCGGCGGCGAGGACGGCGAGACCTATAATATCAACGCCGACACCGCGGCTGGGGCCATCGCCGGGGCCGTGCATGCGACCCGCCTGCTGATGCTGACCGACGTGCCGGGCGTCCTGGACGAAAACGGCGCGCTGATCCCCGAACTGACGGCCGAGGAGGCGCGTCGCGGCATCGCCAGCGGCATGATTAGCGGCGGCATGATCCCCAAGGTGGAAACCTGCCTGGAGGCTGTGCGCGCGGGCGCCCGGGCGGCGGTGATCCTGGACGGGCGCGTGCCCCATGCGTGCCTGCTGGAGCTGTTCACCGAGGCCGGCCCCGGAACGCTGATCCGGGGGGAATGACGCCCGGTCGCCGGTGCCTTGCCGGCCTGCCGAGATGCGTTGACAGGGCGGGCCTTCCTTCGCATGGTCCCGCGACATGATGACACTGCGACGCGGCCGCGTGCCCGTCGCCAACCACCGACAGGATTGCCAGGATATGACCGACCAGAGCCTCCAGAGCCGCATCGAGGCCGTGTGGGAGCGGCGCGACACGCTGTCGTCCGCGACGACCGGGGAAGATCGGGAGGTCGTCGAGGTCGCGCTGGCGGGGCTGGACGCCGGCGAATTGCGTGTCGCGGCGCCGGGCCAGGCCGGCTGGGTGGTGAACGAATGGCTGAAGAAGGCGGTGCTGCTGTCCTTCCGGCTGAATGACAGCCACCTGATGGCGGGTGGCGGGGCCGGTGCGCCGTCCTTCGACAAGGTGCCGCTGAAGTTCGACGGCTGGGACGAGGCGCGCTTCGGCCAGGCCGGCTTCCGCGCGGTGCCGGGCGCCATCGTCCGCCGCTCGGCCTATATCGCGCCCGGCGTGGTGCTGATGCCCAGCTTCGTCAATGCCGGCGCGCGTGTCGAAAGCGGCACGATGGTCGATACCTGGGTGACGATCGGAAGCTGCGCGCAGATCGGCCGCAACTGCCAT
The DNA here is from genome assembly GCF_014174305.1 of Gluconacetobacter johannae. GTDB lineage: Bacteria > Pseudomonadota > Alphaproteobacteria > Acetobacterales > Acetobacteraceae > Gluconacetobacter > Gluconacetobacter johannae. The sequence goes on from NZ_JABEQH010000001.1 coordinate 204,480, forward strand.
ATCAGCGGCGGCGTCGGCATCGGCGGCGTGCTGGAGCCGCTGCAGGCCGCCCCGGTGGTCATCGAGGACGATTGCTTCATCGGCGCGCGTTCGGAAGTGGCCGAGGGCGTGATCGTCGAGCGGGGCAGCGTGCTGTCGATGGGGGTGTTCATCGGCGCCTCGACCAAGATCGTCGACCGTGCGACCGGCGAAGTGTTCGTAGGCCGGGTGCCGGCCTATTCGGTCGTCGTCCCCGGCACGCTGCCGCCGCGTCAGGCGACGTCGGCCGATGGCGCGCCGCTGCCCGCGCTGGCCTGCGCGGTGATCGTCAAGCGGGTGGACGAGCGCACGCGGTCCAAGACCTCGATCAACGAATTGCTGCGGGATTGACCGGACCGGCGATGCAGCGGCGCACGTCCGCCACCCTGCCGCTGGCGCGCGACCTGATTCGCGCGCCGTCGGTCACGCCGGACGATGGCGGAGCGATCGGGGTCCTGGCCACGGCCCTGCGGGGACTGGGCTTCGACATCGTCGATCTGCCCTTCGGCGAGGGGGCCGCGCGCACGCCCAATTTGTTTGCCCGGCTGGGCCGGGGCGGCCCGCATCTGTGTTTCGCGGGCCATACCGATGTCGTCCCGGCGGGCGAGCAGGGCTGGACCACCGGCCCGTTCGATGCGGCGATCCGCGACGGTCGGCTGTACGGCCGGGGGGCCTGCGACATGAAGGGCGGAATCGCCGCCTTCGTGGGCGCGATCGACCGCTATCTGTCCGGCGGGCGGGCGCTTGCGGGGTCGATCAGCCTTCTGATTACCGGCGACGAGGAAGGCCCCGCCACCAACGGCACCGTGCGGGTGCTGGAATGGATGCGCGACAATGGCCAGATTCCCGATTTCTGTCTGGTGGGCGAACCCACCAATCCGGAACATCTGGGCGACGTCATCAAGATCGGGCGTCGTGGCAGCCTGAATGCCCACATCGTCGTGCCCGGCATTCAGGGGCATGTGGCGTATCCCCATCGTGCGGACAATCCGGTCCATCGCCTGCTGGCGATCCTGGGGGAACTGACGGCCGCGCCGCTGGACAGCGGCACCGACTGGTTCGAGGCGTCCAGCCTGCAGGTCACCAGCATCGACGTCGGCAACCCCGCCACCAACGTGATTCCGGGGCGGGCGGAGGCGCGGCTGAACGTCCGGTTCAACGACCTGCACACCGGGCAGGGGCTGGCGGAGTGGATCGCATCCGTCTGCCGCACCCATGCCCCGGCGGCCGAGGCGGATGTCCGGATCAGCGGCGAGGCCTTCCTGACGCAGCCCACCGCCGAGGTCGAAAAGCTGGTCGCGGCGATCCGCGCGGTAACGGGGCGGGAACCGCGGCTGGATACCGGGGGGGGAACCTCCGACGCCCGGTTCATCAGCCGCTATTGCCCGGTTGCGGAATTCGGCCTGGTGGGCGCCAGCATGCACAAGGTCGACGAACATGCGTCCGTCGCCGACCTTGAGGAACTGACGGACATCTATGCGTCCTTTCTTGAAAGGCTGATGGGATAATGCAGGGACGCAGATTGCCGCAGGGGTCGCTGCCCGGCGGGGCCGGCAACATCTTTCGGGGCATGTTGCTTCTGGGCCGCGGGCGACGCGACGGGATGGGCTGCTTCGGCGCGACGCCGGACGCCGTTCTGACGGCCCTGGCGCCACGAATCGCCCTGTGGCTGGTGGGCGGCCTGCTGACCATCGCCCAGGCCCCTGGCGGGCTGAGCGGCACCAAGGTCGTGTTTTCGCTCTGCCTGGTCCTGGCGCCGGCCGTCGTGACCCATCTTCTGGCGCGGCTGTGGGGGCGCGAAGCCCTGTGGCCGCGATATATGACGGCGGCGCTGTGGTGCGACTGGCTGGTGCTGTTCGTCATGCTGGGCTCGGTCGCCCTGCTGGCCGTTGTCCTGCCTTCGGGCACGAATACGCTGAAGGCGGTGCTGCTGCTGAATGGCGTCGTGCTGGGGTACAACCTGTGGCTGACATGGTTCGTGGCGCGGGTCGGGCTGGCGCTGGGGGTGTGGCGCGCGATTGTCGTCGTGATCGCCGTGGCGTCGGCCGTTCTGGGCCTGGGCGAACTGTCGGCCCTGCTGCCGCCGCATTACGCGCCCTGGCAGGATTTCCTGGCCCTGCCGACCAGCCATGGGGTGGGATAAGGGCCGGCCGCCGTTCAGGTGACGAACGGATCGGGGTCGTAGCCGACCGCCGTCAGGTAGAGCCCGTCGGGCGGCGAGGTCGGTCCGGCGGCCCGGCGGTCGCAGGCGGCCAGCGCCTCGCCGACGCGTGCGGGTGGCCAGCGGCCTTCGCCCACCAGCTTCAGCGTGCCTACCATGTTGCGGACCTGATGGTGCAGGAACGACCGCGCCTCGGCGACGATGATGATGTCCTCGCCCGATCGCGACACGTCCAGGCGGTCCAGCGTACGTAGGGGGCTCTTGGCCTGGCAGGCGCTGGCGCGGAAGGACGTGAAATCGTGCCGTCCCAGCAGATATCGGGCTGCGTGGCCCATCGCCTCGGCGTCCAGGGGGCGCTTGACCAGCCACACCCGTCCGTCATCCAGCGCAGGCGGGCTGCGGCGGTTCAGGATCCGGTAGCGATAGGCGCGGCGGATGGCCGAAAACCGGGCGTTCCATGACAGATCGACCGAACGGGCGTCGAGCACCACCACCGGGTGCGGCTTCATGTGGAAATTCAGCGCGTCGCGCACGACGGAGGCGTTCAGCCTCACTTCGGCCGGAAAATCCAGATGTGCGACCTGGCCGGTCGCATGCACGCCGGCGTCGGTCCGGCCGGCGGTGATGCTGGCGACCGTGCGGCCGGACGCCAGGCGGGATGCGGCTTCTTCCAGCACCTGCTGGACCGACAGGCCGGTCGTCTGCCGCTGCCAGCCGACGAAGTCCCGCCCGTCATATTCGATGCGTACGGCCCAGCGCTGGAGGGGGGCGGGGTCGGTCACGTGCCCAGCCGCGTGCCCGGGGGAACGGGCTGGCCGCGCAGGAAGGCGTCCGCGTCCATCATGCCGCGACCGGGGCGCTGGAGGCGCGTGATCCGTAGCGCGCCCCGCCCGCAGGCGATCGTCAGTTCGTTGTCGAGCACAGTGCCGGGATGAGTGCCCGGCGGGACTGTGGCGCCGGCGAGCCCGGCGGCCCCGATTTTCAGAACGATGCCGTCCACCGTCGTGAAGCTGCCGGGCCACGGGGTCATGGCGCGGATCTGGCGGTCGATCGCGGCGGCGTCATGCCCCCAGTCGATGCGGCCGTCCTCGCGCGTCAGGCGGGCCGCGTAGGTCACGCCGCCCTCGGGTTGGGGGCGGGGGACGAGCGACGGATCGGCCAGCGCCGACACGACCAGCCTGGCCCCCATCGCCGCCAGGTCGTCATGCAGGCTGGTCGCCGTCGTGCGTCCGGTCAGGGCGATGCGGTCGGACAGCAGCATGGCGCCGGTATCCAGGCCCTCGTCCATCTGCATGATGGTCACGCCGCTTTCGCCGTCGCCGGCCAGGATGGCGGCCTGGATCGGCGCCGCGCCCCGCCAGCGCGGCAACAGGCTTGCGTGGATGTTCAGGCATCCGCGACGGGGGGTGTCCAGCATCGCGGCGGGCAGGATCAGCCCATAGGCCGCGACGATCGCCGCATCGAGTTCCAGCGAGCGGAAGATGTCATGTTCGGCGACATTGGTACGCAGGCGGGCGGGGGTGCGTACCGGCAGGCCCAGCGCCTCGGCCGCCGTCTGGACCGGCGAGGGCCGCAGCGCCTGGCCGCGCCCGGCCGGCCGGGGCGGCTGGCTGTAGACGGCCACGATCTCGTGCCCCGCCGCATGCAGGGCGTGCAGGGCGGGAACGGCGAAATCCGGTGTTCCCATGAAGGCCAGACGCATGCGTACCATTCCTGCCTCAGCGTTTCTGCCGCTGTTCCTTGGCCAGGCGCCGCATAATCATGTTGCGCTTGAGGGTGGAGAGGTGATCGACGAAGAGGATACCGTCCAGATGGTCGATCTCGTGCTGGATGCAGGTGGCCAGCAACCCGTCCGCCTCGATTTCCTGTTCGGCGCCGTCGGGCGTGCGAAAGCGGACGCGCACCTTTTCCGGCCGGATGACGTCCGCATACTGGTTCGGCAGCGACAGGCACCCTTCCTCGCGCGACGACAGGCTCTCGGACTCCTCGACGATCTCGGGGTTAATCAGCACCATCGGGTCGCGCTGCTCGTTCTCGCCCAGGTCGACGATGGCGAAGCGCAGCCCCAGGCCGACCTGCGGCGCGGCCAGGCCGATGCCCGGCGCCTGGTACATGGCGGAGAACATGCGCGGCAGGATGTCGCGCAGGGTGGCGGTGTCCTCCGGCCGGACCAGGCGCGCCGTCTGGCGCAGGATCGCCTGGGGCGCGACGAGGATGGGCATCGGAACGGCGGCGGCGATGGCATCACGATCAATCATGCAGGCGATGTAGCGACAGCATCACGCCTGCGCCAGTCCGCAGGTGCGGGAAAATGGCGCGGCGGACGCCATCCCTTGCGAAAACGACATGGCCTCCCATATCATCGTGCATGCGGGCGCCATGACGGGTCCGCATGATTGTCTCGCTCGGTTGAGGAGGCCTGCGTGTCGGGAAGACTTTTTACATCCCCCATGTTTCTTGGTTTCGACCATCTGGAACAAATGTTGGAACGTGCATCCAAAGGAACGTCTGACGGCTATCCGCCCTACAATATCGAACAGATCAGCCCGACGGCGCTGCGGATCACGCTGGCGGTGGCGGGTTTCGTGATGGACGATCTGCAGATCACCCAGGAAGACAACCAGTTGGTGATCCGGGGACGGCAGACCGACGATTCCCAGGGTCGGATCTTCCTGCATCGCGGCATCGCCGCCCGCCAGTTCCAGAAGGCTTTCGTGCTGGCCGAGGGAATCGAGGTCGGCGGCGCGTGGCTTGATAATGGGCTGCTCCATATTGACCTTCTGCGTCCCGAACCCGAAGTGCGGGTCCGGCGGATCGAGATCACGCAGGGACGGGGCGGTGTGGGCGTCGGCGAAATCGGCGCGCCCAAGCCGCGTGCCCCACGTGTCGTGCGCGTGATCGAGGAAGAATGACCGAGCTGAATGACCGACCGGTCGCGCGGCGTCGCGGCCATAACGGGACGGGGGCATCGCCTCATGGCGGGATGGTCCGGTCCGGAGGTTCCAAATCATGAGAATTACGACCCAGAACGGCCGGGTGGTGCTTCAGCCGGATCAGGCGCAGCTTCCCGGCGACGTCCGCCACCTGACGGATACCCAGCTTCTGTCACTTGGCGTATCGCGGGTGGCCTATATCAAGGCCGTGGTGATCGAAGGCCAGGATGTCTTCGCCATCCATGCCGCCGACGGCACGCCGATGGCCCTGACCGACGATCAGGACACGGCGATCGAAGCGATCCTGCAACATGAAATGGTGCCGGCCCTGGTGCACTGACCGGTCTGGTGGCCCCGGGGGCTAAATCCCCCGGGGCGCCGGCCTGACGGGTTCCGTCGGCTTCAGGCGGGGCTGGGGTCCAGCCACCCGATATTGCCGTCCTCGCGCCGGTAGATGACGTTGATCTGGTCGCTGGTGCTGTTGCGGAACATCAGCAGCGTGCAGGCTGCCAGATCCAGGCGCATGACGGCCTCGCTGACGCTCAGTGTCGCGATTTCGGCGACCCGTTCCGCGACGATGGTCGCGTGGGGGCCGGTTTCCTCGGCCGCGGCGCCATTCTGCACCGGTCCCGTATCGGCGGGACGCAGGATGTAGTTGCGACCGACTTCGGGCGATTTCCGCCGGGGAAGCGCGCGCAGATGGTCGTTCACCCGGCCGCGATAGCGCCGCAGCCGGCGGGCCATGTGCTCGGCGGCGTCATCGAATGCGCCATGGGCGTCGTTGGCCTCGCCTTCGCCGCGCAGGGTCAGCCCCGGCGCGGCGTGAAGATTGATGTCGCAGGTGAAAAACGATCGGGCGCGGCTGAACGTGACCTGGGCATCCAGCGCCCGGCCGAAATATTTGTCGGCAAGATGGTCGAGATGGGCAGTGACCCTGTGCTTCAAGGCGTCGGAGAGGTCGATCTGCTTTCCAGCGACACTGATCTGCATAGTGACGTCACTCCTTGCATGGAGGATGCCTTCAGAGCCGGGGAAGCCGGGCCGGAGGCCCGTTCTGCCGAGGCCGTCCGTCGGGCGTCAGGCCCTGAAAGCCTTTTCCCGTTTTCTCTGCACCGAGCTGGGTATCTTCAGTGCATCCCGGTATTTGGCCACGGTTCGCCGGGCGATGTCTATTCCTTCCTCGCGCAGCAGGTTCACGATTGCATCGTCCGACAGGATGGCCTGCCGCAGCGCCAGCCTGGGGCCGATCGCCATGGCGCGGGGAATCAGAGGGAGAAATTTTCCCCGAGGTACACCCGCCGGACGTCCTCGTTGGCGACGATTTCCTCGGGCCGGCCCTCCATCAGGACCTGGCCGCTGTGCATGATATAGGCCCGGTCGATGACTTCCAGCGTTTCGCGCACGTTATGGTCGGTGATGAGCACGCCGATCCCGCGATCCTTGAGGTGCGACACCAGGTCGCGGATTTCGCCCACCGCGATCGGGTCAATGCCGGCCAGGGGCTCATCGAGCAGGATGTAGTGCGGCTGGCTGGCCAGGGCGCGGGCGATTTCCAGACGCCGCCGCTCGCCGCCCGACAGGGCCAGCGACGGGGCCCGGCGCAGGTGCGAGATGCCGAATTCCCCCAGCAGCCCGTCCAGCAGCGCCTCGCGCCGGTCGGGGTCGGATTCCACGACCTCCAGCGCGGCCATGATGTTCTGCTCGACATTCAGGCCGCGAAAGATGCTGGCTTCCTGCGGCAGGTAGCCGATGCCCAGCCGGGCGCGGCGATACATCGGCAATTGCGTGATGTCGGCGCCGTCCAGCGTGATGGTGCCGGTATCCGGCTGCACCAGCCCGACGATCATGTAGAAGCTGGTGGTCTTGCCCGCGCCGTTGGGGCCGAGCAGGCCCACGGCCTCGCCCCGGTGGACCTGGAGCGACACGTTCCGGACCACCGGACGTTTCTTGTATGTCTTGCCGATTCCGCTGGCGATCAGGCCGGGCAGGGCCGGCGCCGCGCCATCGGCCTGGGCGGACAGAATGTGCGCGTCGCCGGCCAGGTCGTACGGAATGTCGTTCATCGGCCCGGCCCGCCGGTGCTGCCGGCCTCGTTGGGGACGACCAGGCCGCTGACACGCCCGCCGGGCCGTTCGGTCATCGTGGCGATTCCGGTATGCATGTTCACGATTGCCGCGGCTCCGTTGATCTGGTTCTGGCCCCGCGTGATGTGGACATTGCCGACAATCCGCGCAATCCCGGTGTCGGGCACGTAGACGCCCCGGTCCCCGGTCACCGTCTCGGTCTGGGTGCGGACGAAGACGTGGCCGAATGCGTTTACTTTTTCCAGCTTCCCCGATCTGGTCAATGGGTCCGATCCGGGTTTCGCAGGGGCGGCGGCCGGCGCCCCCGGCTTCGCCGGCTGGGATGGCGCGCTGTAGCCGACCAGCACGTCCGCCCTGATCTGCCGTCCGTCATTGGTGGTGACCAGCGCATCCCCGCGCCCGACCGACATGCGGGTCTGGGAATAATATTCCATCGAATCCCGCGCGGTCAGCACATCCTGGGGCGTGGTCAGTTTCAGGGCCTTCCCCGTCATGACAAGGACCGCCTGGTCGATGTCGTAGATCGCCTTGTCGCCCCAGGCCTGGTCGGTGTCGGTGAAGACGTGGACATGGCCGACGGCCATCAGCCGATAGACTTCGTTCGATCCGGAATCGGCGCCGCCCGCTTCCTGGTTGCCCGGTCCGGGCGTGCCGGCGGCCGGGGCGGGCGGGGGCGTCGTGGCCCCAGGCGCGGGGGCGGCGGCCTTCTTGCGGTAGAAGGCGATCAGCCGGTCCCCTGTCACGGTAACGTTACCCCGGACGGCCTGCGCCCGGTCGTAGGCCGTCACGGTCTGGGCCTTCTGGTCCCAGTCGAATCCCCCGGCGGCGGTCACCGTGATCTGCCCGCCGTGCGACAGGTCGATCGCCTGGGCCCGCGCCGGACCGGCCGGCAGGGCGCAGGCCACGAGGCCGCCGAGCACGAACACGGCGGCGACCTTGAGGTGGGCGGTCATCGGGGGGGCTCCGTCGTGGGGGGGTGGGCGTGGGCGTCGTCATTCAGGATCAGCCGTCCGGGACCACGGAACTGGCCGATCCCTTCATGCTGGGACAGCAGGAAGCCCTGGGCGTCCAGCACGCCGAAAGGACCTTCGGCATGGACCCATTGGTCGGACGCGACAATGCCCTGCTTCAGGTCCATGTCGGCAGTGGGGCCGTTCATGATCGCGCCGTCGGCGCGGTAGAGCACCACGTCATGCGTCAGGTCCAGCAATTGTTCGCGCTGCATGTATACGCCGTTATCCGCACGGATCATGATCCAGTCGGCGCCCGACATCAGGCTGTCGGCGGTCGGGCTGGTCAGGTTGATCCGATCGGGTGAGACCTGCTGGGCCTGCCGGGCGGTAATCATGTAGGGCCGCCCGTGGTCGTCCAGGCCCCGATAGGTCGCCCCGAGCATGTTTCCGCTTTCGACACGCAGGCTTTCCATTTCCTGGAGCGCGCTGCGCTGGGCGTTCATCAGCCGGTCGATGGCCGGCCACGCGGCGATGGACCCCAGCAGCGCCAGCGCGGTGGCCGGCAACGCCCACTTCGCCCATCGCACCAGCTTGCGCCGGCGGGCGAGGGTGGCGGGGTCGGGCAGGCGTCGGGCCTTGGTCGGCTGTCGATGCAGGGCGCTGCGCTGGCGGGCCATATCGGCGGCCGACCGGGCAAAATCGCTGCGTTGCGGTGCGATGCGCCCGTCGTCCGGGGGCTGGGTGTCGGTGGGGGAGCCGGTCATGCCACGCCAGCCCGCAGCAGGTCATGGATGTGCAGGATGCCGATCGGCGCGCTGGACTGGTCCAGGACGAACAGGCTGGTGATGGGGCGCGCCCGCGCGTTCATCAGGCGCAGCGCGTCGGCGGCCAGCGCATCGGGGTCGGTCGTGAGCGGCGACAAATTCATGATGTCGGCCGCACGGGTCCGCTCCAGGTCCCGGTCCAGCGCCCGGCGCAGGTCGCCGTCGGTGATGAGGCCGCACAGCCGGCCGTCCGGCGCGACCACGCCCATGCAGCCGAACGCCTTGCGCGTCATCTCCATGATGACCTGTCGCAGCGTGATGTCCGGCGCGCCGATCGGCATGGCCGCGCCCCGGTGCATCAGGTCGCCGACCCGGCGCAACCGCGCGCCCAGGCGGCCGCCGGGGTGGAAGACGCCGAAATCGGTGGCGGTGAAGCGCCGCCGCTCCAGCAGCACCACCGCCAGCGCGTCACCCAGCGCCATCTGCATCGTCGAACTGGTCGTGGGCGCCAGGCCCATGGGGCAGGCCTCGGGCGCCTGGGGCATGAGCAGCGTGATATCGGCCGCCAGGGCCAGGGTCGAATCGGCCCGGGCCGTTATCGCCGTCAGCAGCAGGCCGAAACGGCGGGCGTGGGCCACGATATCGGCCAGTTCCGGCGTCTCGCCCGAATTGGACAGGGCCAGGATGGCGTCGCCCGGCTGGATCATGCCCAGGTCGCCGTGTGAGGCCTCGGATGGATGGACGAAGATGGACGGGGTGCCCGTCGAGGCCAGGGTGGACTGGATCTTGCGCCCCACGTGGCCGGACTTGCCGATCCCGGTCACCACGACCCGCCCCGTCAACGCCGAAAACGCCTCGACGACGCGCAGGAAGGCGTTCCCCAGCGCCGGCCCGCTCCCTTCGGCCCCGATGGCGCGCAGCGCCACGGCCATGCGGGACAGGCCGTCGCCTTCGCTGGCCAGCACCCGGCACGCGGCGTCGATGTCCGACGGACTCCGGTCCCGGTCCGGGACGGGGCCGGCGATGCCATCAGGGAAGGCGGAATGGGTCATGCCGCGTGTGTATCGCCATGAAGATGCCTACCGTCAAATGGAACCGGACGGCACGGCCGCGCGCGTCGCGTCATGCACGGTGGGCGAAGATATCCGGCTCTTCGTAGCCCAGAAGGTCCAGCCGCGCCCGCGCGGGCAGGAAATCGTAGCAGGCCTGCGCCAGCTCGCGGCGTCCCTCGCGGTGCAGCAGGGCCTCCAGCTTCGCCCACAGGGCGTGCAGGTGCAGCACGTCGGAGGCGGCATAGGCCTGCTGTTCCGGCGTCAGCTCGGGCGCGCCCCAGTCGGACGTCTGCTGCTGCTTGCTGAGGTCGACGCCCAGCAATTCGCGGCAGAGCTGGGCCAGCCCATGGCGGTCGGTGAAGGTGCGTACCAGCTTGGACGCGATCTTGGTGCAGATGACCGGCGCCACGGTGATGCCCAGCGTGTGCTGAAGCAGCGCCACGTCGAAGCGCGCGAAATGCATCAGCTTGGTGACCGACGGGTCCGACATCAGTCGCGCCAGGTTGGGGCTGGCCGTACCCGGCAGGATCTGCACCAGATGGGCCTGCCCGTCGCCGGCCGAGATCTGGACCAGGCACAGCCGGTCGCGATGGGGGTTGAGGCCCATGGCCTCGGTATCCACGGCGATCGAGCCGCCGAACGTCACATTGTCCGGCAGGTCGCCACGGTGGAGCAGGATGGAGGCCGATGTCGCGGCGCTCATGCCCGTGTCCCCCAGGTGCGGCGGGCAGCCGGGGCATGGGTGGGGCGACAATGTGAAACGGGGGGGAAGACCATGAACCTCATCCGAACAGGCGACGGCGGTTCCGCGAGAAGGAGGGGCCACGGAACCCTGTCTGTCGCCGTGTACACCAAATCGTCCGGGGCGCACATGCTGTTATGCGGCCGCCGACAGCCGCCACCCGGCCGGGGTGGGGCCATGCAGGCCATATCATGCTGTCGGAAAACGATGGTGCCCAGAAGAAGACTCGAACTTCCACGACCTTTCGGCCACAGGTACCTGAAACCTGCGCGTCTACCAATTCCGCCATCTGGGCTCAGAGGCTCCCCGTTTCCGGGGTGGTGAGGGGCGTTTACTCCGGAACGACAGGGGGGTCAACAGGGCCTGTCAGATCGTTCCGCATCCGAACCATGGTCGTCCGGCAGGCATCCTGATCGCGCACGCATGGAGTGGACGCGACAACGCCGACGAACCGCCTGGGATGCGGCCGCCGGTCGGCGAGTTATGCTTTTTTTGAAGGATGGTGCCCAGAAGAAGACTCGAACTTCCACGACCTTTCGGCCACAGGTACCTGAAACCTGCGCGTCTACCAATTCCGCCATCTGGGCTCAGAAAGCCCCCGTTTCCGGGGTGGTGAGGCCGTTTACCCCGCTGCATGGGGGTGGTCAACATGGCTTCGGCGATTCGTGTCATTTTTGTTGCGCCGGGTGGGTGGGCGCGTCCCACACGCCAGATGACCGGCAGGGCTGTGTGGGGGGCGTGTCCGATGACGGGGACAGGCGTTATGCTGTCCTGCCCATCCTGGCGGGCGATTGGGGGACGAGAGATGGCGACGCGAAAAGTGGCCGCAATTGTCGGCGGAACCGGCTTCCTTGGGCGTCATGTGGTCCGGCGGCTGGCCGAGGACGGATATGTCGTGCGCGTGGCCGCCCGCCGCGCGGACCGGGCGGCGTCGCTGCGTCCGCTGGGCGATGTCGGGCAGATCGTCCCGCTGCGCGCCTCGATCCTGGAGGAGGAGTCGCTGATCCCGGTGGTGGAGGGCGCGCATGTGATCGTCAACCTGGTCGGGATCCTGGCGGAACGCGGGCGGGCGACATTCCAGGCGGTGCATGTCGAGGGGGCGGGGCGCATCGCCCGGCTGGCCGCGTCCGCCGGGGTCGAACGGATGGTGCATGTCTCGGCCATCGGGGCCTCGCCCGACAGTCCATCCGCCTATGGTCGCAGCAAGGCGGCTGGCGAGGTGGCCGTGCTACGCAACATGCCCGAGGCGACGATCGTTCGCCCGTCCATCCTGTTCGGGGCCGAGGACCGGTTCACCAACCTGTTCGCCACGCTGGCGCGCTACAGCCCCATCCTGCCGGTCTATGGCGCGGCCACGCGGATCCAGCCCGTCTATGTCTGTGATGTCGCCGAAGGCATCCGCCGGATCCTGGCGACCGGCGGACATGCCGGCGAAATCTACGAATTCGGCGGTCCGGCCGTCTGGACGATGGAGGGGATCGCGCGCTGGGTGATGGCGACGATCGGGCGGCGCCGGCCGGTGTTCCGGGTGCCGGACCTCCTGGCCCGGTGGCAGGCGATGTGGCTGGAGCATCTGCCCGGCCGGCTGCTGACGCGCGACCAGTTGGCCATGCTGTCGGTGGATAATGTGATCGCCGAGGGCACGCGGGGGCTGAGCCTGCTGGGGATCGAGGCGCTTCCGGTCGAATTGATTGCGCCATCCTACTTGCAGCGATACAAAGCCATATAAGGGTGCCATAACAGTGCATTAAAATGATATTCGGACCGAACCGGACCTTTTTCAGGGGAATGTCCGGGCTTTGATTTTTTCGGCGTGGGCTCTTTTTTGTTAAAAGGACAGTATTGCTGTCTTTAATGGATCGGTCGCCTGTCGTAGGTGTTCCGCCCAATGGGCGCCGGCCATATCGAGCGCCTGCCGTTTGCCGGGGGAAAGCCGATGGCCGAGCGCATGCTGAAATTCGTCTCTGTGGCGCAGGGCCAGCCGGACAAACGTCCAGCCGCCGAGCGCAGCACCGATTTCGACGAGATCTACCGGTCCTTCGCCGTGGCGCAGGCCGAACGGCAGTCCAGCCGCTGTTCGCAGTGCGGGGTGCCGTTCTGCTCGATTCACTGTCCGCTGGGCAACAATATCCCGGACTGGCTGAAGATGACGGCCGAGGGGCGGCTGGAAGAAGCCTATGCCCTGTCGTCGGCGACCAACAATTTCCCCGAGATCTGCGGCCGGATCTGCCCGCAGGACCGCCTGTGCGAAGGCAATTGCGTGATCGAGAAAGGGTTCGAGAGCGTCACCATCGGCGCGGTCGAACGCTTCATCACCGACACGGCGTTCGCCAACGGCTGGGTCGAGCCGATCCGCCCGCCGGTGGAGCGCGCGATGTCGATCGGCATCGTCGGCGCGGGGCCCGGCGGCTTGGCCGCGGCGATGCAGCTGCGCGAACTGGGGTACCAGGTGCACGTCTACGACCGGCATGACCGGGTCGGCGGGCTGATGATCTACGGCATTCCGGGCTTCAAGCTGGAAAAGGACATCGTGGCCCGCCGCCACCTGTACCTGGAGGAATCCGGGGTGAAGTTCCATCTGGGGCTTGGCGTCGGCGATCGGGACGGCGAGGGGCAGATCGCCTTCGCCACCCTGCGCGACCGCCATGATGCGGTGCTGATCGCGACGGGCGTCTACAAGTCGCGCGATATCGGCGGCCCCGGCGCCGGGCTGGGCGGGATCGTCAAGGCGCTGGACTATCTGACCGTGTCGAACCGCCTGTCGCTGGGCGACAGGGTCGAGGCGTTCGAGAGCGGCGCGCTGAATGCGGCGGGCAAGTCGGTGGTCGTGATCGGCGGTGGCGACACCGCCATGGATTGCGTCCGCACCGCCATCCGCCAGGGCGCGAAATCGGTGAAGTGCCTGTACCGGCGCGACCGCGCCAACATGCCCGGCTCGATCCGCGAAGTGAAGAACGCCGAGGAGGAAGGGGTGGAGTTCGTGTGGCTGGCGGCCCCCGAGGCCTTCCGGGGCGAAGGCACGGTCAGCGGCGTGCGCGCGGTGCGGATGAAGCTGGGCCTGCCGGACGCGACGGGACGCCAGTCGGTGGAACCGGTCGAGGACAGTTCGTTCACGCTGGAGGCCGACCTGGTCATCAAGGCGCTGGGCTTCGACCCCGAGCCGCTGCCCGCCCTGTGGCGCCAGCCGGACCTGGCGGTGTCGCGCTGGGGGACGCTGCGCGTCGATCACGAGACTTTCATGACCAGCCTGCCGGGGGTCTTTGCCGCGGGCGATATCGTGCGGGGGGCCAGCCTGGTGGTCTGGGCCATCCGCGATGGACGGGATGCCGCGGCGCAGATGCATCGCTGGCTGGAAAACAGGGCGCCGGCGCGCGCCCAGGCGGCGGAGTGATGGACATGGATCGATTCAGCGGGGATCGGGACGACGCATTCGTCGCCGACTGGCACGACAACGCGCGGGCGATCGGCGGCCTGTATGATCCGTCGCAGGAGCACGACGCCTGCGGCGTCGGCCTGGTCGCGTCCCTGGACGGCACCAAACGGCGCGACGTGGTCGAGGCCGGCATCGCCGCCCTGAAGGCGGTGTGGCATCGCGGCGCGGTCGACGCCGACGGCAAGACCGGCGACGGCGCGGGCATCCATGTCGAGATCCCGCAGGATTTCTTCGTCGACGCCATCCACAGCGGCGGCGAGGGCTGCGTGGACAGCCAGATCGCGGTCGGCATGATCTTCCTGCCCAAGACCGACCTGGCGGCGCAGGAGCGGTGCCGCCAGATCATCGAAACCGAGATCCTGGCGTTCGGCTACGGCATCTATGGCTGGCGGCAGGTGCCCATCGACACCGCCTGCATCGGCGAGAAGGCGAACGCCACCCGCCCCGAGATCGAGCAGATCATGATCCGCAACCTGCTCGGCACCGACGAGGAGGCGTTCGAGCGCGACCTGTATGTCATCCGCCGCCGGATCGAAAAGAGCGCGATCGCCCATCAGGTCGATCTGTACATCTGTTCGCTGTCCTGCCGGTCGATGATCTACAAGGGCATGTTCCTGGCGGAAAACCTGACGGATTTCTATCCGGACCTGCTCGATGAGCGGTTCGTCAGCCGGTTCGCGATCTACCACCAGCGCTATTCGACCAACACGTTCCCGACCTGGAAGCTGGCCCAGCCGTTCCGCCGCCTGGCGCATAACGGCGAAATCAACACGATCTCGGGCAACATCAACTGGATGAAGAGCCACGAGACGCGGCTGGCCGACCCGATGCTGGATCCGTACATGGAGGATCTGAAGCCGGTGGTGCAGGCCAGCGGGTCCGACACGGCGACGCTGGACAACGTGTTCGAACTGCTGACCTTCGCGGGGCGGGACGCGCCGATGGTCAAGGCGCTGATGGTGCCGGCCAGCGTGGGCGAAAACTCGGCCATGCCGCAGAAGCACAAGGACATGTACGCGTACTGCAACGCGGTGATGGAACCGTGGGACGGCCCGGCCGCCCTGTGCGCGACCGACGGCCGCTGGATCGTCGCCGGGCTGGACCGCAGCGGCCTGCGCCCCCTGCGCTACACCCTGACGTCGAACGGCCTGCTGATCGTGGGTTCGGAAACCGGCATGGTGAAGGTGCCCGAGGCGGATATCGTCCGGCGCGGGCGCCTGGGGCCGGGGCAGATGATCGGCCTGGACATGAAGGAGGCGCGCCTTTACGGCCACGAGGCGCTGCTGGACAAGATCTGCGGACGGCAGGATTTCGGCGCCTGGGTCAAGCATATCCAGAAGATCGGGTCGGTGGTGCGCGCCGACGTGCAGGAACCCGTGCTGTACGGCCGCGACGAGCTGCGCCGCCGCCAGCTTGCGGTGGGCACCACGCTGGAGGAGCTGGAAACCATCCTGCACCCGATGGTCGAGACCGCGGCCGAGGCGATCGGGTCGATGGGCGACGACGCGCCGCTGGCGGTGCTGTCCTCGCGCTACCGGGGGCTGGCGCATTATTTCCGCCAGGCCTTCAGCCAGGTCACCAATCCGCCGATCGACAGCTTGCGCGAAACCCGGGTCATGAGCCTGGTCACGCGGCTGGGGAACCTGGGCAACATCCTCGACGAATCCGAGAGCCAGTGCGACCTGCTGCAACTGCCCAGCCCGGTCCTGACGACGGGCGAGTTCGAGGCCCTGCGGGCCTTCTGCGGCGACAGCGCCTGCGTCATCGACTGCACCTTCCCCGCGGCCGACGGCGAGGCCGGGCTGCGTGACGCCATCGCCCGGATCCGGCAGGAGGCCGAGGACCGCGTGCGCGAAGGCTGCACCCACCTGTTCCTGACGGAAGAGGCGCAGTCGGCCGAGCGGGCATACATCCCGATGATCCTGGCGACGGCGGCGGTGCATACCCACCTGGTGCGCCAGTCGCTGCGGACCTTCACCTCGCTGAACGTGCGGTCGGCCGAGGCGCTGGACGTGCACGCCATTGCGGTGACGATCGGCGTCGGCGCGACGTCGGTCAACCCGTACCTGGCGCAGGAAAGCATCGCGGACCGCCAGCGGCGCGGCCTGTTCGGCGACATCTCGCTGCGCGAGGCGGTGGAACGTTATCGCAAGGCGGTGGACAAGGGCCTGCTGAAGGTCATGTCCAAGATGGGCATCTCGATCGTCGCGGCCTATCGCGGCGGCTATAATTTCGAGGCGATCGGCCTGTCGCGCGCCCTGGCGGCGGAGTTCTTCCCCGGCATGCCGTCGCGCATCTCCGGCATCGGCCTGTCCGGCATCGCCACCAACGTGCTCAGCTTCCACGAAACCGCGTGGAACCGGACGGTCACGGCCCTGCCGGTCGGCGGGCAGTACAAGCTGCGGCGCAGCGGCGAGGTGCATGCCTTCGACGGCAACCTGATCCACATGCTGCAGACGGCGGTGGCGACCGACAGTTTCTCGATCTATCGGCGCTATGCCGACGCGGTGCGGCGCATGCCGCCGGTGGCGTTGCGCGACCTGCTGGATTTCCGGGGCGGCCGGACGCCGATCCCCGTCGAGGCGGTCGAAAGCATCACGCAGCTTCGCAAGCGGCTGATCGCACCGGGTATTTCGCTGGGCGCGCTCAGTCCCGAAGCGCATGAGACCCTGTCGATCGCCATGAACCGGATCGGCGCCAAGTCCGATTCCGGCGAGGGGGGCGAGGACCCGTCGCGGGCGCGTCCGCGCGCCAACGGCGACAACGCATCCTCGGCCATCAAGCAGATCGCCTCGGGCCGCTTCGGCGTGACGGCGCAGTATCTGAACGATTGCCGCGAGATCGAGATCAAGATGGCGCAGGGCGCCAAGCCGGGCGAGGGCGGGCAGTTGCCCGGCTTCAAGGTCACCGGCCTGATCGCCAGGCTGCGTCACGCGACGCCGGGGGTGACGCTGATTTCGCCGCCGCCGCATCACGACATCTATTCGATCGAGGATCTGGCCCAGCTCATCTACGACCTGAAGCAGATCAACCCCGAGGCGACGGTGACGGTGAAGCTGGTCGCCCGGTCGGGGATCGGGACCATCGCGGCGGGCGTGGCCAAGGCCAAGGCCGATGCGATCCTGATTTCGGGTCATAGCGGCGGGACCGGCGCCAGCCCGCAGAGTTCGGTCAAATATGCCGGCCTGCCGTGGGAGCTGGGCCTGGCGGAGGCGCATCAGGTGCTGATGCTGAACCGCCTGCGCCACCGGGTGAAGCTGCGTACCGACGGCGGGCTGAAGACCGGCCGCGACGTGGTGATCGCGGCGATGCTGGGGGCCGAGGAATTCGGCATCGGCACCGCCAGCCTGGTCGCCATGGGCTGCATCATGGTCCGGCAGTGCCATTCCAACACCTGTCCGGTGGGGGTCTGCACCCAGGACGACGATCTGCGCGCCAAGTTCGAGGGCACGCCGGAAAAGGTCATCAACCTGTTCTCGTTCATCGCCGAGGACGTACGCAACATCCTGGCGTCGCTGGGTTTCTCCAGCCTGAACGAGATCATCGGCCGCACCGACCTGCTGCGGCAGGTCTCGCGCGGCGCGGACTACCTGGACGACCTGGACCTCAACTCGCTGCTGGCGCAGGCCGATCCGGGGCCGCATGCGCGCTATTGCACGCGCGAAGGCCGCAACGAGGTGCCCGAGACGCTGGACGCCCAGATGATCGCCGACGCGCGGCCGCTGTTCGACCATGGCGAGAAGATGCAACTGCATTACAACGTGCAGAACACGCATCGGGCGATCGGCACGCGCATTTCCTCGCTGATCGTGCGGCAGTACGGCATGGACCGGCTGGCGCCGGGGCATCTGACGGTGCGCCTGCGCGGTTCGGCCGGCCAGTCGCTGGGGGCCTTCGCGGTCCAGGGGCTGAAGCTGGAGGTGCTGGGCGACGCCAACGACTATGTCGGCAAGGGCCTGTCGGGCGCGACCATCGTGGTGCGGCAGTCTCCGTCCTCGAACCTGGTGTCGAACGAGAACGCGATCATCGGCAACACGGTGCTGTATGGGGCCACGGCGGGGGCGCTGTATGCGGCCGGCCAGGCGGGCGAGCGGTTCGCGGTCCGCAATTCCGGCGCCGTCGCGGTGGTCGAGGGCTGCGGGTCGAACGGCTGCGAATACATGACCGGCGGCACGGTCGTGATCCTGGGCGAGGCCGGCGACAATTTCGGCGCGGGCTTCACCGGCGGCATGGCCTTCGTCTATGACGAGCACGATACGTTCGAGCAGCGGATCAACCCCGACACCCTGCTGTGGAGCCGCGTCACCGACCCGAAATGGGAGGCGACGCTGCGCGAACTGGTGGAAACCCATGCGCGCGAGACGCACAGCCGCTATGCGGCGCTGCTGCTGCACAAATGGGACAAGATCCTGCCGCGCTTCTGGCATGTCGTGCCCCGGGAATATGCCGGAATCATCGGCTACAGCCCGGCGGCCGAAGCCGCCCGCAGCGCCTGATCGGACGGCCGGGGAAGGGATCTTCCCCGGCCGTTTTCATGTAGCCCGCGCGGCGGGGTCGCGCCGGACGGGATTACGCACTAGATTCCCCCCATCATGATGGTCGCCGCATGCCGATGCGCGACGCTTGCAAGGTTGGGGGCTCCGATGCCTGAACAGACGCTTCTTTCCCCGTGGGTCGAGGGGTTCCCGGTCCGCGCGGCCCCGGTTCGCATGGCCCTGGTGCGTGACGGCGGGGAGGGGGCTGCGCCGGCCCCGGTGGGCGACCTGCCGCGCTGGGACCTGTCGGACCTGTACGACGGACGCGACTCGGACAGGCTGCGTACCGACCTGGCCCAGGCCGCGTCGGATGCCGAGGCGTTTTCCTCCGCCTGGCGGGGTCGCCTGGCCGGGGCGTCGCCGGCCGCGCTGGCCGAGGCGATCGCCGAATACCAGCGAATCGACGAAATCCTGGGGCGGGCGGCCTCCTATGCCCAGTTGCTGTTCGCGGGCGATTCGTCCGATCCGGCAATCGGCCGGTTCTCGCAGTCGATCAACGAGCGGCTGACCGAGATCTCGACCCACCTGCTGTTCTTCACGCTGGAGCTGAACCGGATCGGGGATGACGATCTGGCGGCGCGGCTGGCCGATCCGCAGCTTGCGGTGTGGGCGCCGTTCCTGCGCGACCTGCGCGTCTTCCGCCCGCATCAATTGTCCGACGAGGTCGAACAGGTCCTGCACGAGAAATCGGTGACCGGGGCCACGGCCTGGTGCCGCCTGTTCGACGAGACGATGGCCGCGCTGCGTATTCCGCTGGACGGGCGCGACCTGACGGTGGGTGAGGCGCTGAACCGCCTGTCCGACCCCGACCGCGCGGTGCGCGAGCGCGCGGCGAAGGCCATCGGCACGGTCTTCGGCGACAATATCCGCCTGTTTTCGCTGATTACCAACACGCTGGCCAAGGACAAGGCGATTTCCGACTCGCTGCGCCACTATCCGCGCCCCGGGTCCTACCGCAACCGCAGCAACATGGTGGAGGACGAGGTCGTCGACGCGCTGGTGCAGGCGGTCACCACCGATTATCCGCGCCTGTCGCATCGCTATTACCTGATGAAGGCGAAATGGCTGGGGCTGGAGAAGTTGGAGCATTGGGACCGCAACGCCCCGCTGCCGGCGGCCGACGACCGCATGATTCCCTGGGACGAGGCCACGCGCCAGGTCCTGTCGGCGTACGAGGGCTTCGACCCGCGCATGGGCGAGATCGCGCGCCGGTTCTTCGACCGTCCCTGGATCGACGCGGTGCCGTCGCCGGGCAAGGCGTCCGGGGCCTTCGCCCATCCGACCGTGCCGTCGGCCCATCCGTACCTGCTGCTGAACTATCACGGGCGGACGCGCGACGTGATGACGCTGGCGCATGAACTGGGTCACGGCGTGCATCAGGTCCTGGCCGCGCCGCAGGGGTATCTGATGTCGGGCACCCCGCTGACCCTGGCCGAAACCGCCAGCGTATTCGGCGAGATGCTGACCTTCCGCGCCCTGCTGGACGCCGAAACCGACCCGACCCGCCGCCGCCTGATGCTGGCGGGCAAGGTCGAGGACATGCTCAACACCGTCGTGCGGCAGATCGCCTTCTACCGGTTCGAGACCCTGGTGCATGACGAACGGCGGTCGGGCGAGCTGCTGCCCGAGCGTCTCGGCGCCCTGTGGCGGCAGGTTCAGGCCGAAAGCCTGGGGCCGGCGTTCACCTTTGCGCCGGAATATGACGTGTACTGGACCTATGTCCCGCATTTCGTCCATTCTCCGTTCTACGTCTACGCGTATGCGTTCGGAGATTGCCTGGTGAATGCGCTGTACGGTGTGTTCCGGTCCGGACATCCGGACTTCCAGGACAAGTACATGGACATGCTGCGCGCGGGCGGGACGAAGCGGCATCGCGACCTGCTGGCTCCCTTCGGACTGGATGCCGCCGACCCCGGCTTCTGGCGCAAGGGGCTGGACGTGATTGCCGGATTTATCGATGAGCTGGAGCGTGCCTGACGTGGCGGAAGAACGGGATCTCGACAACACCGGCCTGTTCGGGGAAATCCGCCGGATGGTGCGTACCTCCGGCGCGGTGGGCGGCATCGCGGCGCGGATCGCCGGGCACAAGATGGGGATCCGCTCGGACCACAGCGCGTATGCGGGCGACCTGAAATCCATTCTCGGCGGCCTGAAAGGCCCGCTGATGAAGGGCGCGCAGCTGCTGTCCACCATCCCCGGCGCGCTGCCCGAGGAATACGCCATCGAACTGGCGCAGCTTCAGGCCAATGCCCCCCCGATGGGGTGGAGCTTCGTGCGCCGCCGCATGGCCACCGAACTGGGCCCCGACTGGGAACGCCGGTTCCGCTCGTTCGAGCGTGACGCGGCGGCGGCGGCCAGCCTGGGGCAGGTGCATCGCGCCGTCCTGCCCGACGGGCGACGGGTAGCGTGCAAGCTGCAATATCCGGACATGCAGGCCACGGTCGATTCCGACCTGCGGCAGTTCCGCATGGCCGTGGGCCTCTATTACCGGATCGACAGCACCATCCAGCAGGACGACGTGCTGGTGGAACTGACGGCCCGTCTGCGCGAGGAACTGGACTACACGCGCGAGGCCGCGAATTTGCGCCTGTACCGTACCATGCTGGCCGGCCGGCCGGATGTCAGCGTGCCCGCGCCGGTCGAGGGCCTGTCGACGCGGCGCCTGCTGACGATGGACTGGCTGGACGGGCGGGGCGTGCAGTCGGTCCTGGACAGCGACCCGTCGCAGGATCAGCGCAATGCGATGGCGCGCGCCCTGTTCCATGCGTGGTACGTGCCGCTTTACCGCTACGGGGTCATTCACGGCGACCCGCATATGGGCAATTTCACCGTGCGGGACGATTACGGGCTGAATTTGCTGGACCTGGGCGCGATCCGCATCTTCCAGCCGCATTTCGTGCAGGGGATCATCGACCTCTATCGCGCGCTGGAGCGGAATGACGAGGATCTGGCCTATCAGGCCTACCAGGCCTGGGGCTTCGTCAACATGTCGCGCGAGACGATGCGTGTGCTGAACGAATGGGCGCGCTTCATCTACGAACCGCTGATGCAGGATCGTGTCCGCCCGATCCAGGAAGACGACGATCCGCAATTCGGCCGCGCCGTGGCCGAACGGGTCTATGCGGGGCTGAAGCGCACGGGCGGCGTGCGTCCGCCGCGCGAGTTCGTTCTGGTCGACCGGTCCGCGATCGGGCTGGGCAGCGTCTTCCTGCGATTGGGCGCGCGGCTGAACTGGTACCGCATGTTCCAGGAACTGATCGCCGATTTCGATGCGGCGCAGCTTGCCGCCCGCCAGCAGGACGCCATGCGCGAGGCCCGGGTGCCGCCCCCCATCGAATCCTGAACGTCCGAATCGGCTGTCACAGCGGCAGGCAAGGCTGGACCGGTCGATCCGCTGTCCCGGCGTCCGCCGCGCCGCGCCGGCGGGCCTGTTCGGTCCGGATTGTGAAGGCCAGGTCGGGGCTGCGTCCCCGGTCGTCGCGCAGGATGCGGTCCAGTTCCTGCGGGTCCAGTTGCCGGATCCGCCGTCCGCGCAACGGGCCGTGCGGCACCTTCACCAGCAGGGCGGGTTCCCGCGACCAGCGCAGCAACGTCTCGACCGGCGCGAGGGCGAGCATGTCGCGCAGATGGTGGGCGGTGACATAGGCATCCGGTCCGGCACGGTGGGCCGGATGGCCCAGCGCGCGGTCCAGTCCGGCGGGGCGGCGGGAATAGCGCAGGCCCTGGTTCGAATGACCCGGCTCGTCCGGCCACAGCCGCAACGCGCATTTATAGGTGCAGATCCAGCGTGGCCCCGTGCCTCGCGGGGCGGGCAGGCTGCCGTGGATCCAACGTTGCTCGAACGCCGCGCGATGGGCGGCGAAGGCGACGAGCGGGGCCTGCGGACGCAGGATCGCGGGTGCGACAGTGGTGAACGGCGGGGCGTCGCGCACATCGTCGTCGGTGATGTGATGGATCGCCGAGGTCGCCGGCGTGATGGGGCCGCCCGGATGGGTCAGGCGGGCCAAAGGCGGGCCTGACAGCGCCCATGCCCCGTCGGCCGCGCGCCGCAGGTCCTGCCAGCCGATTTCCACGATGCCGCCGTCGGACGCATCGCGGCCGCTGGTTTCCAGGTCGATGACGCGGATGATGGACCCCCCTGGCCCGTCGGCATCTGGGGAAGAGGCGCTCATCCTTTCAGTGTAGGAGGACCTGCCGGGAAGCCAAGGCCGAATCGGCATGTGGTGGCGGGGAGGGGCATGCGTGCGATGGCCCTTGCGCCGGATCGCGGCAGTCGCCAGATTTTACAGCCATGGCCCCATCCGCCCGAAAGAAGACGCGCCGTCCCGATCCGTCGGAAGACATCGTGACCTTCCAACCCGAACGTCAGCCGCCCAAGGAAAAGACGCGACGGCTGTCGATCGTCTCGCCCTACGAACCGGCGGGGGACCAGCCGCAGGCGATTTCCGAACTGGTGGCGGGTGTCGAGGCCGGCGAGCGGGACCAGGTCCTGCTGGGTGTCACGGGATCGGGCAAGACCTTCACGATGGCCAAGATCATCGAGGCGACGCAGAAGCCCACGCTGGTCCTGGCCCCGAACAAGACCCTGGCGGCGCAGCTTTACGGCGAGATGAAGCAGTTCTTCCCCGACAATGCGGTGGAATATTTCGTCAGCTACTACGATTACTACCAGCCCGAGGCCTACGTGCCCCGGTCGGACACCTATATCGAGAAAGACAGCCAGATCAACGAGCAGATCGACCGGATGCGCCACGCGGCGACCCAGGCGCTGCTGGAACGCAACGACGTCATCATCGTGGCCTCGGTCTCGTGCATCTACGGTATCGGCTCGGTCGAGACCTATTCGCGCATGGTGGTGCGCCTGGAGGCGGGCGGCGAGATCGACCGCGACAAGCTGGTCAAGGCGCTGGTGGAACTGCAATACCGGCGCAACGATGCGGCGTTCCAGCGCGGCACCTTCCGCGTCCGGGGCGAGAGCGTGGACGTGTTCCCCGTGCAGAACGAGGACCGGGCCTGGCGGATTTCGCTGTTCGGGGACGAGATCGACGCGATCACCGAATTCGATCCCCTGACCGGGGACAAGACCGGTGACCTGCAGGAGGTCAGCATCTACGCCAACAGCCATTACGTGACGCCGCGCCCGACGCTGAACCAGGCCGTCATCGGCATCAAGCACGAATTGCGCCAGACGCTGGCCGAACTGACGGCCGAGGGAAAATTGCTGGAGGCCGAACGGCTGCAACAGCGCACCACCTTCGACCTGGAAATGATCGAGACCACGGGCGTGTGCAAGGGAATCGAGAACTATTCCCGCTACCTGTCCGGGCGCAAGCCGGGCGAGCCGCCGCCGACCCTGTTCGAATACCTGCCCGAGGACGCGCTGCTGATCGTCGATGAAAGCCACGTCACCGTGCCGCAGATCGGCGGCATGGAACGGGGCGACTATGCGCGGAAATCCATCCTGTCGGAATTCGGCTTCCGCCTGCCGTCCTGCCTGGACAACCGGCCGCTGAAATTCGCGGAATGGGACAAGTTCCGCCCGCAGACGCTGTTCGTCAGCGCCACGCCGGGGCCGTGGGAGATGGAGCGGGTCGGCGGCGTGTTTGCCGAGCAGGTCATCCGCCCGACCGGCCTGATCGACCCAGTGACCGACGTGCGGCCGGTGGAGCGGCAGGTGGACGACCTTCTGGCCGAATGCCGGCTGACCATCGCCGCCGGCGGGCGCGTGCTGGTCACCACCCTGACCAAGCGGATGGCCGAGGACCTGACCGACTATATGAACGAGGCCGGGATCCGCGTCCGGTACCTGCATTCCGACGTGGATACGCTGGAACGGATCGAGATCATCCGCGACCTGCGTCTGGGGGCGTTCGATGTCCTGATCGGCATCAACCTGCTGCGCGAGGGGCTGGATATTCCCGAATGTTCCCTGGTCGCGATCCTGGACGCGGACAAGGAAGGGTTCCTGCGGTCGCGGACGTCGCTGATCCAGACCATTGGCCGGGCGGCGCGCAACGTGGATGGGCGGGTGCTGCTCTATGCCGACAAGATGACCGACAGCCTGCGCTACGCCATCGAGGAAACCGCGCGCCGGCGCGAGAAGCAGTCGGACTGGAACACGGCCCACGGCATCACGCCGCAATCGGTCCGCAAGCACATCGGCGATGCCCTGTCCTCGGTGTTCGAGCAGGACTACGTGACCGTCGCCCCGGTGAAGGGCGAGACCATCGGCGAATTTGTCGGCAGGGATCTGGGCAGCACCATAGCCGAACTGGAAAAGCGGATGCGCGCGGCGGCGGCCGACCTGGAATTCGAAACCGCCGCGCGTCTGCGCGACGAGATCAAGCGGCTGGAGGCCCTGCAACTGGGCCTGGAAGCGCCGCCCCCGCCGGTATCGACCGCCGGCGTCGCGGGCAGCACCGGGCGCCCCCCGCGGCGGGGAAAGGGCAAGGGGCCGGAACCGCTGGGGCCGGGGGGCGGCGGTTACGATCCCGACAAGGGGCGTGGGGCGCGCAGGCCGGGCGGGGGCCGCCGGGCGCCGCGCTGAGGTCACGGCGCGGCCGCCAACGGAAAAGAAGGTAGGGATGGAATGATCGAACTGGCTGCCGGCAATGCCCGGCTGGGATTGCTGCCCGACCTGGGCGGGGCGATCGCCCACTGGACCAGCGGCGCGACCCAGTTGCTGCATCCCGTCCGCGACCTGAACCTGCTGGCCCAGAAGGGGCGGCGTGTCGCGGGCTATCCCCTGCTGCCGTTTTCGAATCGCGTGGCCGACGGCCGGTTTCATTTCGAAGGGGAGGACTACCGGCTCTCGCCCAATTTCGGTGGCGAGACCCACGCCATCCACGGCAACGGGTGGGAACACGCCTGGGAGCTGGAACTGCTGTCCGATGCCAGCGCGACCCTGGTGCTGTCCTGGCACCCGCCGCATGGCGCGGAGGTGGTGGAATGGCCGTTCGCCTATTGCGCGCAACTGCGCTTCGACCTGCGGGAAGACAGCCTGTCGATCGGCATGCTGATCGAAAATACCGACAGCCGGCCGCAACCCGTGGGGATGGGATTCCACCCCTATTTTCCCCGCCGCAGCGGGCTGCGCCTGGGGTTTTCCGCCGACACCGTCTGGACCAGCGACGAGCGGAACCTGCCGTCGCTGCGCGTGCCGGCCACGGGCGCGTGGTCGTTCGAGCATATGCGCGCGATCGACGGGCAGGCGATCGACAACTGCTATGCCGAATGGCCGGGCGCCGCCTTCCTGCGCTGGCCGAACGAGGGGCTGGCCCTGACGGTCGAGGCCGACGAGCCCTTCCGCCATCTGGTCCTGTTCACCCCGCCGGATAAACCCTACATCGCGGTCGAACCGGTCTCGAACATGAACGACGGGCTGAACCATCCGGGCATCGTCGATCGCGGCGTGCGCGTGCTGGCCCCCGGCGCGAAGCTGGAAGGACATATCCGCTTTGTGCTGACGGCGTGCTGAGGCAGAATGCCGCCCCATGACGCACGACGAGACGCCTGACGATGCGAATGACGAGGACGATGTCCCGCGCCGGCTGGACGGCGTGTCGCGCTACGTCACCCCGGCGGGCATGACGGCGATGCGCGCGGAACTGGCCGCGCTGCTGCGCGAGGAACGGCCCAGGATCGTCGATATCGTGTCGTGGGCGGCCGGCAATGGCGACCGTTCGGAAAACGGGGATTATCTCTACGGCAAGAAGCGCCTGCGCGAGATTGATCGCCGGGTGCGCTTCCTGACCCGACGGGTCGAGAACGCCATCGTGGTCGATCCCGCTGCCCAGACGCAGCGCGACCGGGTGTTCTTCGGCGCGACCGTATCCTACGTGACCGAAGCGGACGAGGAGCGGACTGTCTCCATCGTCGGCGTGGACGAGGCCGATCTGGCCGCCGGCCAGGTCAGCCTGGCGTCGCCGGTGGCCCGCGCGCTGCTGGGCGGACGGGTGGGCGACGAGGTCCGGCTGCTGACCCCGTCCGGCCCGGAAATGATCGAAATCCTGCGGATTGCCTACCCTGCGTGCGATGTGCCGGACCGGCGTGCGGCGGTGGCGGCGGTATGAGGTTTCTCAGTGTCCCGAAACTCGACTAAAAGGCAGGGGCGGATGACGGGCGCCGTCATCCCATGCCCGAATCGCGTCCGGAGGTTTCGTCCATGTCCCGCCCGTTGAAGGTTGCCGTTCAGATGGACCCGCTTGGCGGGATCGACATCAACGGCGATTCGACCTTCGCCCTGATGCTGGAGGCACAGGCGCGGGGCTATGACCTGTTCGTCTACCAGGTCCAGGGCCTGAGCCTGCGCGAGGGACAGACGCGTGTGGGCGGCGCGCGCGCCGAACGCCTGACGGCCCGGGCGCGTCCGGCGCGCGTGCAGCGCGTGGCCGGCGACCATGCCATCCTGGGCGAGGAGCAGATCCTGGACCTGTCGGACATGGACGTGATCCTGATGCGGCAGGACCCGCCGTTCGACATGGCCTACATCACCGCGACGCATATGCTCGAACATGTGCATGGCACGGGCCCCGGCCGCGCGCTGGTGGTGAATGACCCGGAATCGGTCCGCAACGCGCCGGAAAAGCTGCTGGTCACGCATTATCCCGACCTGATGCCGCCCACCCTGGTGACATGGGACGTCCAGGCGATCCGCGATTTCAGGGCCGAATGGCGCGACATCATCGTCAAGCCGCTGTTCGGCAACGGCGGGGCCGGCGTGTTCCGCCTGCGCGAGGATGACGAAAACCTGAATTCCCTGCTGGAGATGCATTTCGCCCGCTCGCGCGAGCCGTTGATGATCCAGCGGTACGAACCTGCCGTCCGGCGCGGCGACAAGCGGATCATCCTGGCCGACGGCGAGCCGATCGGCGCGATCAATCGGGTGCCGGCCGAGGGCGAAGCCCGGTCGAACATGCATGTGGGCGGCCGCGCGGTGAAGGTCGAACTGACCGCCCGCGATCGCGAGATCTGCGCCGCCATTGGCCCCATGCTGCGCGAACGCGGCCTGATCTTCGTGGGAATCGACGTCATCGGCGACTGGTTGACGGAAATCAATGTGACCTCGCCGACCGGCCTGCAGGAAATCGACCGGTTCGACGGGATCAGTTCCGCCGGCCTGATCTGGGATTGCATCCTGCGTCGCCTGGCGGGTCAGGTCTGATCCTGTGAGGGCGGGCGCGTTTTTTCCGGCATGGGATCTTCGCGGATGAAGCGGTTGTCGACCCATTCCCATAGCGCCCTGCGCCAATGGAAAATGACGAGTCCGCACCAGAGGATGCTGCTCAGGACGATCAGGAACGATCTTAGCGACGGCATGCGCGACATTCCCCGTGGTCTTCACCGTGACAGGCGGGAGGACAGGTCATTTCCGTGCGCAAGCGTACATTGGATCGACTGCCACTTGAAGACAGCCGCCCGGCAGGGCAGAGAGGAAGCCTGATGAGCGAAGTTCTTCAAGAAGCACCCGCCGAGACGGGTACCGGGGTGGCGGGCGGTTGCGTGCCGACCCCACGTACCGCACTGGACGCCGAGGCGGTCAAGGCCGCCTATCGCCGCTGGGCGGGCGTCTACGACACCTTGTTCGGCGGTGTTTCCGCCTTCGGACGCAAGCGCGCGGTGGCGGCGGTCAATGCCCTGCCGGGGACGGCGGTGCTGGAAGTCGGGGTGGGCACCGGCCTGGCCCTGCCGCACTACCGGTCCGACAAGCGCATCACCGGCATCGACCTGTCGGGCGACATGCTGGATCGCGCGCGCCAGCGCGTCGCCCGGATGAACCTGCGTAATGTCGATGCCCTGCTGGAAATGGACGCCGAGGAAACGCGCTTCGCCGATGCGTCGTTCGACATTGCCGTGGCGATGTTCGTGGCATCGGTGGTGCCCCATCCCCGCCGCCTGCTGTGCGAGCTGAAGCGGGTGGTCCGTCCGGGTGGCCATATCCTGTTCGTGAACCATTTCCTGGCGACCGGCGGCGTGCGCCTGGCGGTGGAACGCGGCATGGCGCGGGCGTCGCGCTCGCTGGGCTGGCACCCCGATTTCGCCATCGAATCGCTGTTGCCGCCGGCCGACCTGGCGCAGGCCACCATCCGGCCGGTCCCGCCCGCCGGCCTGTTCACGCTGGTGTCGCTGCGCCGCGACGGCGAGTTGCAGCCGGTCGAGGCGCTGGTCGCCTGACCGCCGCGCCCGCCGCCCGGCGGGACCCGAATAACGGTCATGCCTGATGCGACGGCGGTCGGGGGTCGTCATTCCCTGATCGTGGGAGTAAAGTATCCGCGATTTCAGGAAGACCGCCCCGGGCGGTCCGTTACCGCAGGAGAACAGGCGAATGCCGACAGAAGGGCAGGTTCGGATGGACATCGGAACCGGCGGCTTTCTGGCGCGATGTGTCCGCGCATCCGGCCATAAGGACATCGGGACCCTGTATCTGGCGCTTGCTGTCCTTGCCGGGCTTGTGGGCGGGGGGCTGGCCCTGCTGCTGCAACTGGGCCAGGCGGACCTGCCCCGGCCGGTGTCGGGCCCGTGGGATCGCGTCGCCATCGACCATGGCGCGATGATGGTCATGTTCTGCGCCCTGCCGGCGCTGGTCGGCGGTTTCGGAAGCTGGTTCGTGCCGCTGCTGCTGGGGGCGCCCTCCATGGCGTTTCCGCGGTTGAACCTGCTGTGCTGGGCCGGCGTCACCGCCAGTTTCCTGATGCTGCTGTCCGGCGTGCCGTCGGGGGCGGGGTCGTCGCTGCCGCAATGGGCGACCCTGCTGTGGTGCGCCGCGATGCTGGGCCTGTCGATCAACATGGTGGCCACGGTGCTGAACATGCGTCGCGCCGGGCTGTCGCTGGGCGACATGCCGCTGTTCGTCTGGGCGCAGGCGCTGACGGCCATGATGATGGTCATCGTGCTGCCCGTCCTGGCTGCCGCCCTGACGAAGGGGGTGCTGGCGGGGACCGGCCTGCGGGATGTCGATCTGGCGCTGCGGGCCTTTTCGGGCCCCGAGATCGCGCTGCTGCTGCTGCCGGCGTCGGGGATCGTCTGCCAGGTCATCGAGACGTTTTCGGGCGTTCCCATGCGCCTGCGCCGGGTTGCCCTGGGCGCGATGGCGGTCATGTCCGTGGGGGGCGCCACCGTCTGGACGCATGATATGTTCGCGGCCGGTCTGGCGGCGGCGGCCGGAACGCGCCCGATGATCGAACAGATGGCCGTCATGGCGCCGATGCTGGCCCTGCTGGTGGCCTGGGGCAGCACCATCGCCGGTGGGCGGCCGGTGTTGCGCGTGCCGATGCTGTGGGCCTGCGCCTTTGTCGGGCTGCTTGTGGTGGGGCCGGTGCTGTCGGCCCTGTCGGGCGCGGCCGACGGGCACGCGGTGGCGCTGCCGGCGGCGCTGTTCGCCACCTTCGCGGGTTTCTATTACTGGGTCGGCAAGATGTCGGGCCATGCCTGCCCCGAGGCGGGCGGGCGGCTGCACGTCGCCCTGGCGGCGGCGGGCACGCTGCTGTGCCTCGTGCCCCATCAGCTGGCCTGCGCGCTGCTGGGGGCGGCATTGCTGGGCCTGTCCATGCTGACCTTCATTGCCGTGATCGCCGTGACCCTGCGGCGGGGCACCCAGGCGATCGGGGGCAATTACTGGGGGGCCGGCGCACGGACCCTGGAATGGTCCCTGCCGTCGCCCGCGCCGCACCATTCCTTCACCGATTTCCCCGCCTATGGGGCGCGGGCATGAGCGCCGGACTATCCGTGGCCGACCCCGACGCGCGGTTCAGCGCGGCGGTGGTGGGGACCGAGGCAAGGGACTGGTTCGCCCTGCTCAAGCCACGCGTCATCTCGCTGGTGGTGTTCACCGGCGCGGCGGGGCTGGCCATGGCGCCGGGCGGGATGAACCCGCTGGTCGCGGCCGTCAGCATCCTGTGCATCTGCATGGCCTCGGGCGCCGCCGGTGCGATCAACATGTGGTACGACCGCGATATCGACGCGGTGATGACGCGTACCGCGACCCGGCCGATCCCGGACGGTCGCATCAGGGCGGACGAGGCGCTGGGTTTTGGCATCGGCCTGTCGGTGGCCTCGGTGCTGCTGATGTGGCTGGCGACCAATGCGCTGGCCGCGTTCGTGCTGGCGTTCTCGATCTTCTTCTACGCCGTGATCTATACGATGTGGCTCAAGCGCTCGACGCCGCAGAACATCGTGATCGGCGGCGCTGCCGGGGCGTTTCCGCCGATGATCGGCTGGGCGGCCGCAACCGGGTCGATCGACGTGCTGCCGGTGGTGATGTTCGCCATCGTCTTCCTCTGGACGCCGCCCCATTTCTGGTCGCTGTCGCTGTATGCCTGCAAGGATTACGGCCGCGCGGGCATTCCCATGCTGCCGGTCGTCCGGGGCGCGCGGCATACGCGCTGGCAGATCCTGTGGTATACGCTGATCCTGTCGGCGGTCTCGCTGGTTCCGTCGGTCATGCATCTGTCGGGCTGGCTTTATACCGCCACGGCGTCTCTGCTGGATGCCGGGTTCGTCTACAGCGCCGTCCGGGTTCTGCTGGACCGCCAGGACGACAACGGGGTGAGCCTGACCGGGGACGGTCCCGCGCGTCGCGCGTTCCGCTACTCGCTGGCCTATCTGTTCCTGCTGTTCTGCGGCCTTCTGGCCGATCATTTCCTGATAGGCTGATTAAGTCGGGGTTGCCCGAACCCACCAGGGCCTGAGGCCCTGGACCCCGATCATGGATCGACAGACTGGTTTCCAAGGGCCGAGAGCCCTGATCCGGAAGACGGAGACGAAGACGATGACGCGCCAGCCCGCCATCCTGTCGCCCGGCGAGGCGACGGAATACGCCCGCCGCCACAAGGGACGCATCTATGGCGTCGCGGTCACGCTGATCGCCCTGGCCGCCGTGTTTTACGGGTTGGCCCTGGTCCGGATGTAAGGGCCGGTTTCACACCGGCCCCCGGCTTCCGGTCAGCGGGTCTGCTGGATGGCCGACAGCAGCCATGCGCCGCCGCGCGACGGCCGCACGAAGGTCCACAGTTCCGTCGCCGTGACCCGTTCGGTGGAACTGCCGTCGATGACATGTCCGGTCATGTTGGTGGTGATGTCCACCATCGAATAGCGGATGGCGACGGTGGCGTAGTCGGCCCCGTTCTCGCTCCAGGCTTCGGACAGGTCGCCCTGTTCGAACCGCACGTCCGAAACGACGTTGCGTGCCCCCCGGCTGGCCAGGTCCGAAAGCTGGGCGTTGAAATACCCAACCATTTCCGGCGTGGCCATGTGTTGCAGGGCCGGCAGGTTCTGCTGGCTCCAGGCGGCCTGGATGTCCAGCAGCAGCCTCTGGAACGCACGATAATCGTCGGGCGTGATCGTGACCTGCGCCGAGGCCGGGCCGGGCATGCCCTGGCCGTACGCCCCCTGGCCATATGCACCCGCCGGCATCGGCGCGGCGGTGCGCCTGCCGCCGCCGAACCGGCGGACCAGCCACCCGATCAGCAGGCCCAGCAGCAGGATCTGGATCAGGAAGCCCAGGAAGCTGCCGCCCCCGTGCAGGCCGCCCGCGATCCCGTGGCCGAACAGCACGCCGAACAGGCCGGCACCCAGCAGGCCGCCCAGGAAGCCGTTGGCGAACGGATGCGGCCGGCTCATCGCGGCATAGGGGGTGCCGTAGGGCGAACGCGGAAAGGCCGAGGGCGCGGCCGCGCCGTACCCGCCATAGCCCGGTCCGGGCGACTGTGGCGTAATGGAACGCTGCATCGGCGTGCCGCCATAAGGCGAGGTTGCTGTCGGCGGCGGTGCGCTGTAGGTACGCGACCCCCGGCTGCCGAACGACGAACCGCCGCCCGGACGGGCGTCCGCGCGATGCGACATGCCCGTCAACGGCAGCAGGGCAAGGGCCGCCCCCAGCAGCAGGACGGACGTCCGGCGCGCCGGGCGGGAAACGACGGTCTTGGTCGTTCTGGTCATGGGTGTCAGCTTATTCCTGTGCTTGCCGATCAGGAACCGGCGATCATCATGTCGTCGATCCGGATGGTGGGGGCATTGATGCCCCGACGGAATTCCAGATCGCTGGCCAGGATCAGACGGGCGAACATGTCGTTCAGATTCCCCGCGACGGTCAGTTCGGCGACCGGCTCCGCAAGGACGCCGTTGCGGATCATGAAACCCGCGGCCCCGCGACTGTAATCGCCTGTCAGGCCGTTGATGGCCGATCCCATCATCTCGATAATATACAGCCCCTCGGCGATGTCCGCCATCAGTTCCTCGGGGGTCGGGGCGCCGGCGCGGGCGTACAGGCTGCCCAGGGACGGCGAGGGCGGGGCGGAGGCGCCGCGGCTGGCGCGACCGTTGCCGGGCAGCCCGATCTGCCGCGCGCTGCGGGAATCCAGCGCCCAGTTCCGCAGGATGCCGTCTTCGACGATGACCAGTTCGCCCGTGCGTACGCCCTCGCCGTCGAACGGATGGGCGGTCAGGCCGCGTGGCCGGGTGGGGTCGTCCAGGATATGGATGCCGGCGGGCATGATCCGCTGGCCCATGCGGTCCTTCAGGAAGGACGTGCCCCGCGCGATGGCGCTGCCGTTCACCGCGCCCGCCAGATGGCCCAGCAGGCTGGACGACACGCGCGGGTCGAAGACGACCGGCATGCTGCCCGTCCGGGGCCGGGTCGGGTTCAGGCGCGCCACCGCGCGTTCGCCGGCGCTGCGCCCGATGACGGCCGGGTCGTCCAGGTCCTGCAGGTGCACGGTGGCATGGAAATCGTAATCGCGCTGCATGCCGGTGCCCTGGCCGGCCAGCACGCTGGCCGACACCGAATGGCTGCTGCGCGCGTAGCGCCCGGAAAACCCGGCCGACGTCATCAGCACGATTTCCGAAAGGCCGGCCGACGCCGATCCGCCATTGCTGTTGGTGACGCCTCCGACCGCCATCGCCGCGTCCTCGGCCGCGCGGGCGCGATCCAGCAATTCGGCGGTTCCGGGTTGTGCCGGGTCCAGCAGATCCAGCCCCGCCGCATCGAGGAATCCGGATTCGGCCTGGGGGGACAGGCCCGAATGCGGGTCTTCCGGCACCACGCGGGCCATGGCCAGCCCCTGTTCGACCAGCTGGTCGAACCGCTCGGGGTCCAGCCCGGTCGCCGAGACGATCGCCGACTGCCGGCCGACGAAGACCCGCAGGCCCAGGTCGGTGGTTTCGGACCGTTCCAGGTCCTCGGTCCTGCCGTTGCGGACCTGCACGGCGTGGGACGTGCGGGCCATGTAGACCGCATCCGCCGCGTCCGCTCCGGCGGACCGGGCCTTGCCGATCAGGGTTCCGATGAGGTCGAGCGGGTCGTGGGTCATGCCGCAAGGATCTCCGCGATCGTGGCGACCGAGGGAATGTTCCGGATCGGGCCGAGCGAGGCCAGTGTGGGCGTTCCACGGAACAGGCGGGTCGCGACGCGCCGCACGTCGGCGATGGTCACGGCGTTGATCTTCGCCACGGTCTCGGCCGTGGGGATCAGGCGGCCGAAGACCTGAAGCTGGCGGGCCAGTTGCTCGCACCGGCTGCCGGTGCTTTCCAGGGACATCAGCAGCGACGATTTCAGCTGCGCGCGCGCCCGGTCCAGTTCCTCCTGCCCCACCTGAAGCTGCACCTTACGCAGTTCCTCCAGCGTCACGGGGATCAGTTCCTCGACCTGGTCTTCGCCGGTGCCGGCATAGATGCCGAACAGCCCGCCGTCGCGGAACGGCGCGTTGAACGAATAGACCGAATAGACCAGCCCCCGCTTCTCGCGGATTTCCTGGAACAGGCGCGAGGACATGCCCCCGCCCAGCAGGGTCGAGAGCAGCAGCACGGGGTAGTAATCCGCGTCGCCATACCCGACCGAGGGGAAGCCCAGCACGACGTGGGCCTGGTCCAGTTCCTTTTCCTTGCGAAACTCGCCGCCCAGGTAGCGGGATTCGAACCGGGCGGCGGTCTCGGGCGCCGGCAAGTCGCGGAAATGCCGTTCGACCAGCGCCACCACGTCGGCATGATGCAGATTGCCCGCCGCCGCGATGACCGTGTTCGCCGTGGTGTAGTGGGTACGCATGTAGCGCATCAGCGTGTCGCGGCTCATGTCGCGGATCAGCGCTTCGGTGCCCAGGGTGGGGCGGCCCATGGCCTGGCCGGGGAATGCCGTCTCCTGGAAATGGTCGAAGATGATGTCGTCGGGCGTGTCGTTCGCCTGGCCGATTTCCTGCAGGATGACGCCGCGCTCGCGCTCGACCTCGTCGGGGGCAAAGCTACTGTGCGTCAGGATGTCGCCGATGATGTCGACGCCCAGCGCCAGGTCTTCCTTCAGCAGCTTGACGTAGTAGGCGGTGTGCTCGCGCGCGGTGTAGGCGTTGATATGGCCGCCGACATTCTCGATTTCCTCGGCGATTCCGGCGGCGGTGCGGCTGTCCGTCCCCTTGAAGGCCATGTGTTCGAGAAAGTGCGAAACCCCGTTTTCCTCGGCGTGCTCGTTGCATGTGCCCGCGGCGACATAGGCCCCGAAGGATATCGTTTCCACGCGGTCCATGCGTTCGGTAACGACCGTGAGGCCGGAGGGAAGGCGGGTGACGTTGATCTGCTCGGTCATTACGATCCTGCGTGACGGTCCGGCCGGCGGCGGCCGGGCGTCGGGAGAGTGAGAGTCGGGGTCAGGCGAAGTTCTTCAGCACGGCCGCGCGGACTTTGTCCTCGACGGCCTCGAGGCGCGCGGGGACAACCTCGTAACGCTCCGGACGGTCGAACAGATCCCCCAGCCGCTTCGGCAGGGCCGGGCGAGTGCCGGTGGCCTGTTCCATCGCGTCGGGGAACTTGGCCGGATGCGCGGTCGCCATCGCCACCATCGGGATGCCGGGTTCGCGGAACATCCGGCCGGCCGCGATGCCGATGGCGCTGTGCGGGTCGGCCAGATAGAGGCTGGCATCGTTCAGATGCCGGATTTCGGTCTTCGTCGCCTCGTCGTCAAGGGCCAGGCCGTGGAACAGGCCGGCGGCCTGGCGCCAGACGGCGTCGGGCACATCCATCCGCCCGGTCTGGCGGAATCCGGTCATGATCCGCGCGCAGGCGGCCGCGTCACGGTTCAGCAGTTCGAACAGCAGGCGCTCGAAATTCGACGACACCTGGATGTCCATCGACGGCGACAGGCTGGGCACCACGCCGTGGACGCTCATGTCATTGTCGTGCAGGAAACGCGTCAGGATGTCGTTGCGGTTCGACCCCACGCACAGCGCGCGGATCGGCAGGCCCATGCGCCGGGCCGCCCAGGCGGCCAGGACATTGCCGAAATTGCCGGTCGGCACCGCGAACGACACCTCGCGGTCGGGCGCGCCCAGCGCCAGGGCCGCATAGACGTAATAGGGGATCTGGGCCGCGATCCTGGCCCAGTTGATGGAATTGACCGCCGACAGGCGCATGTCCTGGCGGAAGGGTGCGTCGGCGAACATCGCCTTCACCAAATCCTGGCAATCGTCGAAGGTGCCCTGGACCGCCAGATTGGTCACGTTGGGTTCCAGCACGGTCGTCATCTGCCGCCGCTGCACGTCCGACGTCCGGCCTTCGGGGTGCAGGATCACGACCTTCAGCCGGGCGCGGCCGCGACAGGCCTCGATCGCCGCCGACCCGGTATCGCCCGACGTCGCGCCGACGATGGTCACATGTTCGTCACGCTGCTCCAGCACATGGTCGAACAGGCGGCCCAGAAGCTGCATCGCCATGTCCTTGAACGCCAGCGTCGGACCATGGAACAGTTCCTGGACGAACAATCCGTCCTCGAGCTGCGTCAGGGGGACGATGGCGGCGTGGTCGAACGACGCATAGGCCTCGCGGCACAAGCGCAGCAGGACATCGAACGAAATGGAGCCTTCGGCGTAGGGCGCGATGATGCGCGCGGCCAGCTCGGGGTAGGGCAGGCCGCGCAGGGCGCGCCAGTCCTCGGCGGTCAGGACCGGCCAGGTTTCCGGCAGGTACAGGCCGCCATCCTCGGCAAGCCCGGCCAGCAGGACGGAGGAAAAATCACGGACGGGGGCCTGTCCCCGGGTAGAAACGTAGCGCATGGCGCCAACTATAGTCCCAAGCGGCCCCCGCGCGAAGGGGGCTACTAGCGCACGGGCGGGGGCAGGGCGCCGACATCGACCCGGTACAGCGACAGGGGCCACGCGACGCCCAGCCGCCCCTGGTTGAAGGGGGGCGTGCGGTCCAGTTGGGCGACAGGGACGTACAGCTTGCCGTCGGCCGTCACATACGGGTTGGCGGGCCAGCGCAGGCGCGGATCGACGATGATGCGCTGGTACACCCGCCCGGCGGTGAAGCGGAAGATGCTGCCGGTCGACACGTCGTCGAAATAGAGCGTGCCGTCGCGCGCCACCGCCATGCCGCCCAGCGGCGGTGTGTTGTACCAGAGGGTCGTTCCGTCATCGAGCTCGACGTCGGTGATGCTGGTATCGGTCAGCAGTTCGGTTCCGATCCGGTACAGCGGGCCGCTGGCCGTCTGATAGTACAGCCATTGGCCGTCCGGGCTGATTTCGATCTGGTTGACGTTGATGACGGCGGTGTGCCCGGCCCGGTCATGCAGCACCTGGCCGCCGACCGTGATGGGGTGCTGCGCGGTCAGCGACGGTTGCCGGTCCAGCAGCCGCCGCTGGGTGACCGGACCGGCGCCATCGTGGCCCAGATCCATGACGATCAGGCCCGGCACGCCGGAATCGCCGATGAAGGCATGGTCGCGGCCGACCCGCACGCCCGACAGGTGGCTGCCCGGATGCAGCACGGCGGGGTCGATCGGATAGGTCCTGACGACGGCGCCGGTCCGCGTGTCGATCCGCACCAGCTTCGTCCCCCCCGGCGCGGCCGGCCGGCCGTCGGTGGCGATGCCGCTGTCCAGAACCCACAGGGTGCCGTCGTCGGTCAGGTGCATCCCCTCGACCGCCGTGAGGCGATGGGCGGCGTCCGCCGTGGCGTCATCGTTCCAGCCCGCGTCGGGATAGGGGTGTTCGGTGCCGTCCGCGTCGCGCAGCGTCAGCGCGGGGCCGGGCGTGCCCGCCCAGGCGGGGTATTGCAGGATCATCCGCCCGTCCGGCAGCACCACGACACCGTTCCAGACGCGGGAGGTCGAGCGCGCGACTTCGGTCAGGGGCGCCGAAGGGTCCAGCGGCGGCGCCGGCTTGGCGGCCAGCGCCGACCCGGCGAACAGGAGGAGCGAGGCGGCCAGCGCGCCGGGCGCGAGGCGGGTCGGGATCGAGCGAACGTGAGACATCGGCGTCATGTCGCCATGTTCCGTCGCCGAAGGCAACATCCGCCCGGCGAATGGCCGCCATCCCCTAACCCTGGCCGCAATAGCGGTCGCGCAGATGCGCGCGGTAGGCGTCGGTCGAAGGCGGGGCGCCCGTCGCGGCGCGGATGATGTCGGGGGTGGACAGGCGGCTGCCCTGCGCGTGGACGCGCGGGCGCAGCCAGGCCAGAAGCGGCGCGAAATCTCCCCGGCCGATCGCCTCCGGGATCGTGGGATCATCGCGGAACGCCGCCGCGCGCAGTTGCGCGGCCAGGATCGCGCCCATGGTGTAGGTGGGAAAATACCCCCACGACCCCGATGGCCAGTGGATATCCTGCAGGCAGCCCAGCCGGTCGCTGGGCACCGTCAGGCCCAGCAGCGCCTCGATGCCGGCGTTGAAGGCGTCCGGCAGGTCGCGCAGCGCCAGGCGTCCGTCGATCAGCGCCGTTTCCAGATCGTACCGGACCAGGACATGGGCGGGGTATGTGACCTCGTCCGCGTCGACGCGGATGAAGCCGGGGCGGACGCGGGTGACGGTGCGATAGAAATTTTCGGCGCTCCAGGCCGGATCGTCGTCCGCGATATCGAATGTCCGGCGCAGCAGCGGCGCTGCCCAGTCCATGAAGGGGCGCGAGCGGGCGACCTGCATTTCCATCAGCAGCGACTGGCTTTCGTGCAGGCTCATGCCCCGGGCCTGGCCGACCGGCTGCGCCCGCCATTCCGGCGGCAGGCCCTGCTCGTACAGCGCATGGCCGGTTTCGTGCACCACCCCCATGACGGCGTTGAGAAAATCGTCCTGCTCATACCGGGTGGTGATGCGGACGTCGTCCTCGGCCCCGCCGCAGAAGGGATGGATGCTGACATCCAGCCGCCCGCGCGACATGTCGAATCCCAGCGCCGTCATCATCGTCCGGCCCAGGCCCTCCTGCCGGGCCACGGGGAACGACCCCGCCAGCGGCAGAGGGGCGGGCTGGCGGGCCTGATGCGCCAGCGCCGCCTCGATCAGGCCCGGCAGGTCGCGCCGCAGTTCGGCGAAGACCGGGTCGATGTCGGTGCGGCGCGTGCCCGGATCGAACTGGTCCAGCAGCGCGTCATAGGGCGACAGGCCGAGCGCGGCGCCCTTCGCCGCCGCGATGTCGCGGGTGCGCGCCAGCACCTCGGCCAGCAGGGGCAGCAGGCTTGCGAAATCGCTGTCCCGCCGCGCGGTCCGCCACGCCATCTCGCAGCGCGAGGTGGCGCGGGACGTGGCCTCGACCAGGTCGGACGGCACGGCGGTGGCGTGGATGAAGGCCCGGCGCATTTCCCGCAGGTTGGCCTCCTGCCACGATCCGGCCGGGGCTTCGGCACGGGCCAGCAGGTCGCCCATGACCGGTGCGGTCGTCAGTTCGTGGCACAGGACGCTGAGGGTTGCGATGCTTTCGGCCCGGCCCTCGGCGGCCCCCGACGGCATCATGACGTCCTTGTCCCAGCAGAGGATGCCCAGTGCGTTGCGGATTCGTCCGATGCGCGCAAAATGGGTTTCGAGGTCCGCATAAGCCTGCTGGGGCATGTTCTGGTCTCCGGCGTGGTCGTCACGACGGACAGTCTGTGCGATGGCGCGGCGGGCGTGCAACCGGGGGAAGGCGTCATGCCGGCAGATGAGCGTCATCATGGGGGCGATCCGGTGGCCCTGGGGCTGGCCCGCCTGGAAGCGGGCGACCGGGACGGGGCGCTGGGGCATTTCCGGGATGCCCTGGCGCGCACGCCCGGCGACCCCGAGGCCCTGCACGGAATGGCCTGCGTGGCCCGCGCCGCCGGCCGGCCCGACCTGGCCATCGGGCTGGCCGGCAAGGCGGTCGCCGTGCTGCCGGCGGCGCATTTTCACATCACTCTGGGCCGCGCGCTGCACGAACAGGGCCATCTGGAGGAAGCGCGCGCGGCCCTGAGCGTGGCGACCCTGCGCGAGCCCCGCGATCCGCGCGCCCATGCCGCGCTGGCCGGCGTGCTGGAGGCCCAGGGGGCGCGGGCCGAAGCCGAGGCCAGCCTGCGCCGCGCCATCGCCCTGCGCCCGCGCGACCCCACCCTGATGCTGGAGCTGGCGCAGTTGCGGACCCGGAGCGGGGACAGGATGGGCGGCATCGCCCTGGCCCGCCAGGCCGCCGCCCTGGCGCCCGACCGGGTCGAGAGCCTGGACGCCCTGGCCACCCTGCTGGCCGGCGCGGGGAAGGCGGAGGAGGCCGAGCCGGTCTATCGCGACATCCTGCGCCTTCGGCCGACCGACCCGGCGGCCTGGGCCAATCACGGCGCGGCCCTGTTCGGGCTGAACCGGCATGAGGCCGCCCGTGCGGCGCTGGACCATGCCGCGCGCCTGGCGCCCGAGGTGGCGGAGACACAGAACAATCTGGGCCTGGTGCTGATGGCGCTGGGCCATCTGCCCGAGGCCCATGCGGCCCTGGCGGCGGCGCGCGCCCTGCGCCCGGAGGATTCGCGGATTGCCGTCAACGCGGCGACCGTCCTGGCCGACCTGTCGCGGACCGGGGAGGCCGAGGATCTATGCCGCGCCGTGCTGGCCCGCGCGGACGCGGGGGCCGACCTGGATGCCGCACGGGCCCAATTCAATCTTGGCACGCTGCTGCTGGCCCGAGGGGCCATGGCCGAGGGATGGCGGTGCCTGGAGGCCCGGTCGCGGTTGATTCCCGTTGCGGACGATCGTGGCGGGGACACCCGCGACTGGGACGGGGCGGCCGTCGAATCGGGCGCGGTCCTGCTGCGCGCCGAACAGGGGCTGGGCGACACGATCCAGTTCCTGCGCTATCTGCCGCAGGCCGCGCGGCGGGCGCGCCTGGAGCTCGATATCCCGGCGTCCCTGCATCGTCTGGTGCGGACCATGCCGGACCCGGACGGCACGTTCTGGCCGCGCTGCCGCCTGTTGCCGCCCGGTGCGGCGCCGCCGCCCGACATCGTGGCGCGATGCGGGCTGATGAGCCTGCCGGACCGGCTGGGGATAGGCGATGCGCCGGCCTTCTCGCCCTATCTGCTGCCGACGGCGGCGCGCACGGGGCAGGCGCGCGGTGCGTTGCGGGTCGGCCTGTGCTGGGCGGGCAACCCGTCCTACCGGTTCGACCGCCGGCGCTCGGTCCCGCCGGGCATGCTGGCCCCGCTGGGCGAGGTGGCAGGCGTGTCCTTCGTGTCGTTGCAGCATGAGGGGGCCGGGGAGGGGCCGCCGTTTGCCCTGGAACGGCCGGCGCGGGGCGACCTGCTGACCACCGCGCGGACCATCGCGGGGCTGGACCTGGTCATCACGGTCGATACCGCGATCGCCCATCTGGCCGGGGCGATGGGGTGGCCGGTCTGGCTGTTGAACCGCTTTGGCGGCGACTGGCGCTGGTCGGCCTGTTTCGACCTGCCCACGCCGTCGCCGTGGGGAAACCGGGGCAGTCGCTGGTACCCGTCCCTGCATCAGTTCCGGCAGACGCGGCCCGACCCGCCGGAGCACGCGTGGGTCGAACCGGTCGCGCGGATGCGCGATGCGCTGGCCCGCTGGCGCGACGGCTTCAGATGATGGTTTCCAGCACCTGGGGCACGTCGCCGAGGGCGGCCTCCTCGGCCTGGCGCAGGCCGGCCAGCAGGGCCTCGCGGATTTCGTGCAGGCGGCCCTCGTCGGTGATCTTCAGGCCGAACAGATCCTTGACGTAGAACACGTCGACGGCGCGCACGCCGTAGGTCGTGATGTGGGCCGAGGCGATCTGCAGCTTCTGGTCGCTGATGGCATTGGTCACGTCATGCAGCAGGCCGGGCCGGTCGCGGCCGTTGATCTCGATGACCGTGTAGGTGTTCGACGCCCGGTTGTCGATCACGACGCGCGGCGGCACATGGATGGCGCGCATGCGCCGCCCGTAGCGCGACCGCCCGGTGCAGACGATTTCCTTGCCGATATCGACCCGGCCCGACAATGCCTGCTCGACCAGGGTGGATAGCCGGACAAGCTGGTGCGGCTCCTCGAACGCCTCGCCGCCCGCATCCTGAATCCAGAACGTGTCCAGCGCCATGCCGTTGATAAGCGTGTGGATCCGCGCATCGACGATGGACGCCCCGGCGATGGCCAGCGCGCCGGCGATGTGGGAGAACAGGCCCGGATGGTCGGCGGTGTAGATCGTCACCTCGGTCACGCCGCGCGCCGGCAGGGGCTGGGTTTCGACCGTCAGCGGCGCGTTCCGGGATTCGGACTCGCGGATCAGGCGGGCATGGCGGGCGTGGGTGTCCTGGTCGAAGGACAGCCAGTAGCTGCCGTAGCCCAGGCCGAGGAAATGCTCGGCCTGTTCGCGGGTGAACCCGCCTTCGTCCAGCATGTCGGCGGCCGCGTCCTTGGCCCGCGCCACGCGCACGTCGCGTTCGGTCGTGGCCAGCCCGCCTTCCAGGACCTCGGCCACGCGCATGTACAGCTCGTGCAGCAGGGTGGCCTTCCAGGCGTTCCACACGCGCGGGCTGACCGCGCGCATGTCCACGATGGTCAGCAGCAGCAGCAGGCGCAGCCGCTCGGGCGACTGGATGGTGTCGGCAAGGTCCAGGATGGTCTTGGGGTCGTCGATATCGCGCTGGAAGGCGGTATGGCTCAGCAGCAGGTGATGCAGCACCAGCCACGATACGGTCTCGGTCTCCTCGCCGCTCAGGCCCAGTTCGGGGCAGACCTCCAGCGCGATCTCCGACCCCAGTTCCGAATGGTCGCCGCCGCGCCCCTTGGCGACGTCATGCAGCAGCACGGCCATGTACAGGGCGCGGCGCGATTGCAGGTTGCGGGCTAGGTCGTAGGCCTGCGGGATTTCGTCGGCCATCGCCCCGTGTTCGATCCGGCCCAGGATCCTGATGGCCTCGATGGTATGCTCATCGACGGTGAAGACGTGATAGGTGTCGAACTGCATCTGGCCCACGATCCGCGACCAGTCGGGCAGCAGCCGGCCCATGATCCCCGTCTCGTTGAGGATATGCAGCCAGTAGGCATTGCCCTGGCGGCGGTCCTGCGCCGTGGCGTGGAAGCTGGGGGCCTCGTCGGCCGGCGAATGCTCGCCCTCGGGCGCGTGCCCGATGCGGGGCGCGCGTTCGGGTGGGGCGCCGCACAGCAGTTCGAGGAAGATGCGCGAGGCCTCGGCGTCCCCGCGCAGGCTGGCCGCCCGGCGTTCCCAGCGGATCAGCTGGTGCATCGCCATCGGGTGGATCGGCAGCTTGCGCGTGCGCGCCCATTCCAGCAGCCGCATCATCTGGATCGGCTCGGCGTCGAAGGACGTCCCGCGTTCGGGCAGGATCTGGCCGTCCTGCACGGTGAATCCCGCGTCGCGCATCGCGCTGTCGGCCTGCGGCGCGTTGGCCGACGGGCCGAGCGCCTGGCGCAGCACGGCCGGTTCCAGCACATGCGTCAGGCGCATGACCTCGCGCACCGTCAGGAAATAATGGCGCATGAACCGTTCGACGCCGACCTGCCGCCCATGACGGGTGTAGCCCATGCGGGCGCCGACCACCGGCTGGACGTCGAAGGTCAGGCGTTCCTCGGCCCGGCCGGAGATGTAGTGAAGATGCAGCCGCACGCTCCACAGGAAATTCCACGAGCGCCGGGCGCGCTTGGCCTCCTGCTCGGTCAGCAGGCCCAGCTTGCTGAAGCCGGGGGCCAGCAGGTCGGAAACATGGCGGGTGCCGAACGTATAGCGGCACATCCAGTACAGCGTCTGCAAATCGCGCAGGCCGCCGCGCCCTTCCTTGACGTTGGGTTCGACCAGGTACGGGCTGTCGCCGAAGCGATGGTGGCGGGCCGTGCGCTCCTGGCGCTTGTCGGCGATGAAGCGCGCGGCCCCGGCCTCGACGCAGGCGACGATGTAGCGGGCCTCGAACATCGCGAACAGCGACGTGTCGCCCGCCAGCAGGCGGGCATCCAGCAGGGTGGTGCGGACGGTGGTGTCGGCCTCGGCCTCGGCGATGCATTGCGGGATCGACCGCGTGGCGTGGCCGACCTTCAGCCCCAGGTCCCACAGGAAATACAGGATATATTCCACCACGCGGCTGACGTCGGCCGAAGGGTCCTCGGGTGTGAGGAACAGCAGGTCGATATCGCTGAACGGGGCCAGCATGCCGCGCCCGTATCCGCCGGTCGCGGCGACCGCCAGCGTGCGGCCGGCCGGGCCGACCGAATCGGCCAGGGCGTGGTCCAGCGCG
This sequence comes from Gluconacetobacter johannae, assembly GCF_014174305.1. GTDB lineage: Bacteria > Pseudomonadota > Alphaproteobacteria > Acetobacterales > Acetobacteraceae > Gluconacetobacter > Gluconacetobacter johannae. Next base: position 248,578 of record NZ_JABEQH010000001.1, read on the forward strand.
AAATCCACCAGCGTGCGGATCATGCCGTCGGTATGCAGCGCCAGTTGCTTGGCGGCGTTGGCGCCACGCAGGCGGTCGGCCTCGAACTCCTCACGCACCGCGCCCTGGAAGCGGGCAAGGTGACGGCGGAACAGGCCGATCGCCTCCTCGCGCGACAGGGGGGCCTGTCCATCCGCGGGACGGAGGGCGGTCGCGAGGCTTTGGGTCAGGTCCCTGACGGACAGGGACGGGGAAGACGGGGTCGACATCGCGGGCTGATCGGTGTCCTGCACAGGCTTGCGGTCGGACGGATGTCCGACACTCTATTATCCGTGGTCCAGATGCCCGGATTCTTCAAGCATCAGTTTCTTGAGCGCGTAGACGGCATCCAGCGCGGTGCGGGGGGTCAGCGCGTCGGGGTCCAGGCTGTCCAGCATGTCGCGGACCGGCCGGGGCAGGTCCTGCCCCGATCCGGCGGTGGTATTCCGGCCGTCGTCGCCGTCCGTGGGCGCGAACAACGGCAGAGGCCGCGCGCCGGCCGCGCGCTCCCTTTCCAGCACCGCCAGCAGCCGCGCGGCACGGCGCACCACGGGTTCGGGCACGCCGGCCAGCCGCGCGACATGCACGCCCCAGCTTCGCCGCGCCGACCCCGGCACGACCTCGTGCTGGAAGACGACCTGCCCCTTCCATTCCCGCACGCTCATCGTATGGGGCGACAGGCGGGGCAGGCTTTCGGCCAGTTCCGCCAGTTCGTGGAAATGTGTTGCGAAAATGGAACGGCAGCGCAATGTGGAATGCATGGCTTCCAGCACGGACCATGCGATGGCCAGCCCGTCCAGGGTGGCGGTGCCGCGCCCGATCTCGTCCACCACCACCAGCGATCGCGGGCCGGCCTGGTTCAGGATGGCGGCGGTCTCGGTCATTTCCACCATGAAGGTCGAACGGCCGCGCGCCAGGTCGTCGGATGCCCCCACGCGTGAAAACAGGCGGTCGACGATGCCGATCCGCGCCGATTTGGCCGGCACCGGCAGACCGGCCTGCGCCAGGATGACCGCAAGCGCGTTCTGGCGCAGGAAGGTCGATTTGCCGGCCATGTTCGGGCCGGTCAGCAGCATCACCCGTCGCGCCGGGTCCAGCGAGCAGTCGTTGGGTGTGAAGCGTTCGCTGCGGGGCAGGGCGGCCTCGACCACCGGATGGCGGCAGGACTCCAGCACGAAGGAGGCGTCGTCCCCGACCTCGGGCCGGCACCACATTCCCCCGGCCGCCAGGTCGGCGCAGGATTGCAGGACATCGAGCAGGGCCAGGGCCTCGGCGATCGGGGGCAGGGCGGCTTCGTCCAGGATGTCGCGGACCAGGGTGGCGAACACCAGCCGTTCGCGCGCGGCGGCGCGTTCGGCGGCCTCGGCGATCCGGCGGTCCAGGCTGACCAGTTCCTCGGTGGAAAAGCGCGCGGCGCTTGCGGTGCCCTGGCGCAGGATCAGGTCCGTCCGCTCGCGCAGGCGGCCCGCCGTCGCCGCCGGAACCTCGACGACATAGCCCAGTTGCGCGTGATGGCGGATCTTGAGGCTGGCCAGGCCGAATTTCTGGGCATAGTCGTTCTGCAGGCCGGCGATGACCCGGCGGCTGTCGTCGCGCAGGGCGCGCTCGGCGTCCAGCTCCGGGTCGAAGCCGGCGGCGATGACCCCGCCGTCTTCCAGCCGGGCAGGCAGGTCGGCGGCCAGCGCCTGGTCCAGCCGGGCCTCCAGCGCCGTGGCCTCGCCCAGGTGGCGGAGCAGCCCGGCCAGCAGCGGCGGGGGCGGTGTTCGTCCGTCGGACAGCAGACGGGCGATCCGCCGCCCGGTGGCCACGCCGTCGCGGATCGCCGCCGCGTCGCGCGGCAGGCCGCGCCCCAGCGACAGCCGCCCCAGCGCGCGGGCGATGTCGGGCGTGCCGCGCAAGGCTTGGCGCAGGGCCGCGCGCACGCCCCCTTCCTCCAGCATCCACGACCAGCCGTCCTGCCGGGCGGCGATCGCGTCGGGCCGGGTCAGCGGGGCGGCGATCCATTCGGCCAGCAGGCGGTTGCCGGGGGCGGTGACGGTGCGGCCGACGCTGGCGAACAGCGTGTGGTCGCTGCCGCCCTCGCGGGTACGCAGCAAATCCAGACTGGCGCGCGTCGCCGGGTCCAGGCCCAGGGTGCCGCCGTCGTCATGGGGGCGGGGCCGGGCCAGACGGGGCATCTGCCCGGCCTGGCTGCGGCGGATGTACTCCAGCGCCATGGCGCCGGCGACCGCTTCCTCGTCGGAGAAGGTGCCGAAGGCGTCCAGGCTGGCGGCGTTGAACGTCTCGGCCATGCGGCGGCGGGCGGTGGCGGCCTGCGGCGCCAGCGTGTCGGGGGCGCGGCGCGCGGCGAAATCGCCCAGATCGACCTCGCCGTTGGTCAGGATTTCGGCGGGGTCCAGCCGGCCCAGCAGGGTCATCAACCCATCGGGCGCGACATGCGCGGTTTCGAACGTGCCGGTGGAAATGTCGATCCAGGCCACGCCCCAGCCGCGGGCGGCCGTGGCGCGTCCGGATTGCGGGGCGACGGCTACCAGCAGGTTCTGCCGTCCGGCTTCCAGCAGTTCGTCCTCGGTCAGGGTGCCGGGGGTGACCAGGCGCACCACCGCGCGGGCCAGCGGCCCCTTGGGCACACCCTTACCCGGCTTGCGCGGGGGTTCGGTCTGTTCGGCCACCGCCACGCGGAAGCCGCGCCGGATCAGCCGCGCCAAATAGGCTGACGCGGCGCCCACGGGCACGCCGCACATCGGGATCGGCATGTCGCCGTGCGTGCCGCGCGTCGTCAGCGCGATGTCGAGCGCCGCCGACGCGGCCTCGGCGTCCGAGAAGAACAGCTCGTAGAAATCGCCCATGCGGAAGAACAGCAGGGCTTCGGGATGTTCGGCCTTGAGGGAAAACCATTGCGCCATTGCCGGGGTGGCGCCGTCCGGCGAAGGGAGCGTCATGAGGTTCTGTGTACAGGGCGCGCGCCTGATGTGCCAGCCACGAATCGAACCGTATCCGATCCGGATTTCGCGGCTGGCGCGGCCGGCGATCCCGTGCATCCTGTCGGACAGGCGGCTTGGGGACGGGCCGGGAAACGAAAAAAGGACGGTTGAGCGATGACGGGATCATGTGGCCGGCGATCGGTGCTGGGTTGGACGGCGCTGGCGGCGGCGCCGTCGCTGGTGGCGCGGGCCGCGTCGGGTGGCGATGCGCTGATGCTGCGGGGGATCATCGCCTCGCCCGACCGGCCGGCCGCCGACCGGGTGCGCGACCGCTGGCGGCATCCCTACGCGTCGCTGCGCTTCTGGGGGCTGCGGCCGGGCATGACGGTCATCGACCTGCAACCGGGGGCCGGATACTGGACGCGCATCCTTGCCCCCTATGCCGCGCGGACCGGGGGGATGTACATCGCCGGCCTGGGCGACATGGGGGCCGGGCGGGCGCGATTCGACGGGCAGTTCGGCGACGTGGCGCGGTACGGCCATATCCGCGACGTGGCCTTTGGCCCGGATTCGGGGCCACTGGCCGCCCCCGGCAGCGTCGATCTGATCCTGACGGCGCGGGAAATCCATAACTGGATCGGCGGCGGGTATCTGGCGCACGCGATGGGCGTGGTGGCCATGGCCCTGAAGCCGGGCGGACTCCTGGCGGTGGAGGAGCATCGCGCCGACCCCGTCCCGCAGGAAGGCGGGGCCGCCAGCGGCTATGTCGCCATGGCGACGGTGGTGCAGGCGGCGGCCCATGCCGGACTGCGGCTGGAGGCGTCGTCCGAGATCAACGCCAACCCGCGCGACGACAAGAAACATCCGTTCGGCGTCTGGACCCTGCCGCCGACCCGCGCCAGTTCCGCCGGCGGACAGCCCGATCCGGCCTTCGACCATGCGAAATACGATGCGATCGGCGAAAGCGACCGGATGACCCTGCGATTCCGCAAGCCCGCCTGATCGGTCAGGCGGGCCGCCGCCGGCGGGCCAGCCGCGCCCGCACGGCGGCGACGACGGCGCGGTGGTCGATGACCCCCAGGGCCTGAAGCCCCGCCCCGTACGCCGCCATGCCGGCTACGACCAGAAGCCCCAGGCAGGCGATGCGCTGGGGACCCGGCTGGATGGAAAGGCGGCCCAGCGGCGTCATGTCCAGCGCCGCCAGCACCGCCACCATGCCCACCGCCGCGACGCCCATCCGCGCGACGCGGGACAGGGTGGGGCCGCCCACCCGAAGGGCGCCCCGGCGCGCCAGCAGCACCACCAGCAGCAGCACGTTGACGGTCGCGGCGATGCTGCTGGCCAGGGGTGGGCCCATATGGGCAAGCGGCCGCATCAGGGCCAGGTTCAGGCCGAAATTCAGCAGCAGCGTCGCCATGCCGATCCGCACCGGCGTTGCGGTGTCGCCGCGCGCGAAGAAGCCGGGGGACAGCACCTTGACCAGCACGAACGCCGGCAGCCCCACGGCATAGGCGCGCAGCGACTGCGCCGACAGCGCGGCATCCCGCGCGGTGAACGCGCCATGGCCGAACAGGGTGGCCATGATCGGTTCGGCCAGCACCACCAGCGCCAGCGCCGACGGCAGGGTCAGGATCAGGGCGTATTCGATCGCGCGGTTCTGCGTGGCGTGGGCGCTGTCGGCGTCATCCGCCGTGACGTGGCGGGCCAGCACCGGCAGCAGCGTGGTCCCGGCGGCGGCCCCCAGCACACCCAGCGGAAGCTGGTTCACGCGGTCGGCGAAATACATCAGCGACACGCTGCCGGGGGGCAGCAGGGTGCCGATCATCGTATCGACCATCAGGTTGATCTGGGTGATGCCGCTGCCCAGGCAGCCGATGGCCATGCGTCCGATCAGGATACGGATGCGCGCGCTGAGATGCGGGGGCACCAGCGTCAGGCGGAAACCCGCCCGGCGGGTGGCCGCCAGCAGCAGCCCGAACTGCACGACGCCCGAGGCCGTGATGCCCCAGGCCGAGGCCTGGGCCACGTCGCCGGTCAGCGGCGTCAGCAGGAAGATCGCGGCGATGCCGATGACGTTGAACGTTACGTAAGCCGCCGCCGCGACCCCGAAACGGTGCAACCCGTTGAGCACGCCCGAGACCAGCGCCGCCCCGCAGATCAGCACCAGATAGGGAAAGGTGATGCGGCTGAGCGTCACCGCCATGGCGTAGCGCGCGCCCTCATGCGAAAATCCCGGCGCGATGACGCGCAGGACCAGCGGCATGAAGATTTCGCCCACCACGGCGATCAGGGTCAGCCAGGCCAGCAGGACGCTGAGCGTCTCGCTGGCGAAGCGGCGGGCGGGTTCCTCGCCCTCGGCGGTCAGCGTGGCCGAGAACAGCGGGACGAACGCCGCGTTCAGCGCCCCCTCGCCGAACAGGCGGCGGAACATGTTCGGCAGGCGAAAGGCGATCTGGTAGGCGTCCTGCACCGGCCCGGCCCCCAGGAAGGCGGCCAGAAGCTGGTCGCGCACCAGGCCCAGCACGCGGCTGAGCATCGTCCAGCCGCCGACGGTAAGAAAACCTCTGAGCAAAGGGGGACCTCCGGGCGGCACGACGTCGCCGGCCATGGGTGGCCGGGCGGGCGATGCACTGTCCTATGGGCGCGGGCCGGACGCAATCGCCACGCGCGGGGCGCGGGCGTTTCGCGCGGCGATCCGGGATTCAGTGATCCAGGATCGTGCGTTCGATCGCCAGCCGCACGCGGCGCGATTCGGGCGAGGTCGTGCTGACGAACCAGTCGGCCAGGTGCCCGTCGCGCCCGATCAGGTATTTGTAGAAATTCCAGCGCGGCCGCGACAGGAATCCGCCTTCCTGCGCGATCCACTGGAACAGCGGCAGGCTGCCGTCGCCCTTGACGTGGCTGCGCGCCGCCATGGGGAAGGTGACGTTGTAATTGCGGCTGCAGAAGGTGGCGATCTGCTCGGCCGTGCCGGGTTCCTGGTTGCCGAAATCGTTGGACGGCACGCCGACGATGGTCAGGTCATTGCCGCGATAGAACGACCACAGCGCCTGCAGGCCCTCGAATTGCGGGGTGAAGCCGCATTTCGACGCGGTATTCACGATCAGGACCGGCTTGCCGCGCAGGGTGCCAAGGTCGATCGTGCCGCCGTCAAGGGCCGGTAGGGTGAAGTCGTATGCGGTCGTCATGGAACCGATTCTGTCTCTCGCCATCTTTTCTCAAGGAAAGCCTAGAGCAGTTTCCCCCGCGTGCCCACCTGTTCACGGACGGTCTGGACAGCGTAATCCGCAACGCACAGTGTCGTTACGGAATTGTATTGGCAGGGGTAGAATGGCCGTCCTTCGGGGAGTTCTGGGTATTGCGGTCCTGATCGGCCTGGCGTTCGCCGTGTCGACGGACCGGCGGGGGATACGTATCCGGGTGGTCGCGGCGGCGGTCGCGATGCAGGTGGCGCTGGGCGGGCTGGTGCTGTTCGTCCCGGTGGGGCGGCAGGCGCTGCACGCCGTCTCCACCGTGGTGAACACCGTGCTGGGATATGGGACGCAGGGTACCGCCTTCCTGTTCGGCGGACTGGTCGACGACCGGATGAACACGCTGTTCCCCGGCAACGGATTCATCTTCGCGCTGCGGATCCTGCCGCAGATCGTCTATATCTCGGCGCTTATCGCCATCCTGTATTATTATCGGATCATGCAGCATCTGGCGGCCTTCCTGGGCGGTGTGGTGCGGCGTGTGCTGGGGACCTCGACGATCGAGTCGTTTTCCGCCGTCACGACCATCTTCCTGGGCCAGAGCGAGATGCCGGTGGCCCTTCGCCCTTACGTCCCGCTGCTGACCCGCGCCGAGCTGTTCGCGGTGATGTCCAGCGGCACGGCCTCGGTCGCGGGATCGGTGCTGGCGGGCTATGCGGGGCTGGGCGTGCCCATGGACTATCTGCTGGCGGCGTCCGTCATGGCCATCCCCGGCGGCCTGCTGTTCGCCAAGATCATCATGCCCACCCGCGAGGACACGCGGGTCACGCGCCTCGACCTTGCCTTCGGGCACGAGCATCCGGTGAATGTGTTCGAGGCCATCGCCGTGGGCTCGGCCAGCGGCGTCACCGTGGCGGTGGCGGTCGGCAGCATGCTGATCGCCTTCATCGGGCTGATCGCGCTGGCCAACGGCATGATCCATGGGCTGGGCGACTGGCTGGGCATCGCCGGACTGTCGCTGGAACGCCTGTTCGGGGTCCTGTTCGCGCCGCTGGCGTGGCTGATCGGGGTGCCGTGGCACGAATGCGGCGTCGTCGGCGCGATCATGGGACAGAAGCTGGTCTTCAACGAATTCGTCGCCTACCTGTCGCTCGCCCCGCATTTCCACCAGGCGACGCTGGACGCGCGGTCACTGGCCATCGCCTCGTTCGCGTTGTGCGGGTTTTCCAACCTGTCGTCGGTGGGGATCCTGATCGCGGGATTCGGCAGTGTCGCGCCGGAACGACGGGCGGAGATCGCCTCCATGGGCCTGCGCGCGGTGTTGGCGGGCTCCCTGTCGAATTTCATGAGCGCGACCATCGCCGGCATGTTCGTCCTGTAGGGCGCGCGCCTATTCCGTTCCGACGGGCCGGTTGAGCAGCCTGTCCCGCGCCGCCGGCAGGTCGATGTCGCCCGCCAGCAGCAGGGACATCGTTTCGATCACCGGCACGGCGATGCCATGGGCGCGGGCCAGGGCCAGGATGGCCGGCGCGGTCGCGACCCCCTCGGCCACCGTGGTGCGCTGGCCGAGGATCGCGTCCAGCGTTTCGCCGCGCCCCAGCGCCAGGCCAAGGCTGAAATTGCGCGAGGACGGGCCGGTGCAGGTCAGGATCAGGTCGCCGACGCCCGCCAGCCCCGACAGTGTGGCCATGCGCCCGCCCAGCCCCTCGGCCAGGCGGCCCAGTTCCGCCAGGCCCCGGGTCATCAGCGAGGCCCGCGCGTTTTCGCCCAGGCCGGCGCCGATGGTGGCGCCGGCGGCGATGGCGATCACGTTCTTGGCCGCCCCGCCGATCTGCACGCCGATCGTGTCGTCGCTGGCATAGAGGCGGAAGGTCGGGGTGGTCAGGTGGTCGGCCAGGCGGCGCGCCAGCCCGCCGTCGTCGCAGGCCAGCACGGCGGCGGTCGGCAGGCCCTGAGCGACCTCATGCGCGAAATTGGGGCCGGACAGGACGGCGCGCGGCAGATCGGGATGGGCGTCGGCGATGATATCCAGCGGCAGGGCCAGGCTGTCGCGTTCCACCCCCTTGCAACAGGCGACCATCGGCCCGGCCGGAGGGACGTGGGCCAGCACCGCGCGCAGGTGCTGCATCGGCACCGCCAGCAGCACGGCGTCCGCCTGCGCGGGCATGGCCGACGTCACGGTGACCGAGGCCGGCAGCACGGCCCCCGGCAGGCGGGGCAGGGTGCGTTCGGGGGTCAGGGTCTCGGGTCGCCGGGCCCACAGGTGAACCTGCGCCCCGGCACGGGCGGCCTGCGTCGCCAGTGCGATGCCCCAGGCCCCGGCGCCGATGACGGCGATGCGCGAAACGGTCATGATCCTATTCCTCGGCGATGCGGGTGAGGGTGGCTTCGCCCGTTCCGTCAGGCGACAGGTGGGTCAGGGCACGCATCGCCGGAAGGGCCTGTTCGGCGAAGCCGAACGGTGGACCTGCCACCAGCACCCCGCAGCCGTTCAGGCGCGACGGGTCCAGCGGCGGGCGCAGGGTCAGTTCCACCGCGATGAGGTCCCGCAGCCCCGAATCGCGCAGCGAATCGTGAAACGCCCGGACCGGGGCGCGGTGCTTGATCGGATACCAGGCCGCGACGATGCCCGAGGCGAATCGGCGGCGCGCGGTGACGATACCCGCCGCCAGGCGCTGGAATTCGTCAGGCTGCTCGAACGGCGGGTCGATCAGCACCAGTCCGCGCCGCGCGTCACGCGGGGGCAGCAGGGCGCCCAGCGCGGCATAGCCGTCGCGCGCATGGACCGACACCTGGCGGTTGTCCGCGAACAGGGCGCGCAGCGTCCGGCTGTCCTCGGGGTGGAGTTCGCAGCAGACCAGACGGTCCTGCGGACGCAGCATCATGGCGGCGATCTGTGGCGATCCGGGATAGGACGCCGGCGCCCCGGCCTGACGGACCAGGTCCAGGTAGGCTGCAAGCGGGCCGTCCGTTGAGGTGCTCTCCAGCAGGCGCCCGATCCCGGCCCGCCATTCGCCGGTGCGCCCGGCCGGATCGCCTGTCAGATCGTAGCGCCCGATCCCGGCATGGGTGTCCAGGACCGAAAACGGCGCGGGCTTGCGGCGCAGGGCCTGCACCAGCAGGACCAGCAGCACATGCTTCATGCAGTCGGCGAAATTGCCGGCGTGATAGGCGTGGCGATAGTTCATGCCGAGGGTCTAGCCCGGCGGGGCAGTCATGGGAAACCGTTCGGCCATCTGTTCCAGCGGCCACCGGGGGCGGGGCAGCAGGTCCAGATCGTCGGCGGGGGGCAGGCCCCGGGCATGCCGTTCGCGCAACGTCTCGATCGCGGCCCAGGCGACCATGACGGCATTGTCGGTGCACAGGCGCAGCGGCGGGGCCGCGAAGGGTAGGCCGCGCGACGCCGCAAGGTCGGTCAGGCAGGCGCGCAGGCGGGTATTGGCCGCGACGCCGCCCGCCGCGACCAGCAGCGTCGCCTGTGGCATCATGTCCAGCGCGTGGGCGACGCGGTCGGCGACGATAGCGGCCACGGCGTCCTGGAAACTGGCCGCGATGCCGGCGGCGGCGGACCGGGGCAGCGCGCCGGCCGCGAACGGCGCCAGCTTCTGCGCCACCGCCGTCTTCAGGCCCGAGAACGAAAAATCGCACCCCGGCCGGCCGAACAGCGGGCGGGGCAGCGGGTAGGGCGCCGGATCGCCCTCGGCGGCCAGGGCCTCGACCGCCGGGCCGCCGGGCCAGCCCAGGCCAAGCATCTTGGCAACCTTGTCGAAGGCCTCGCCCGCCGCGTCGTCGATCGTGCCGCCCAGCTTGCGGTAGCGGCCCACGCCCTCGACGGCGATGCACTGGCAATGCCCACCCGACACCAGCAGCAGCAGGTAGGGAAACGGCGCGCCCCCCGGCACCAGGCCCGGCAGGCGGGCGGTCAGGGCATGGGCCTCGATATGGTTGACGGCCACGAACGGCCGGTCCAGCGCGACGGCCAGGCCCTTGGCGACCCCCGCGCCGACGATCAGCCCGCCGATCAGCCCCGGCCCGGTGCTGGCCGCGATGGCGCCCAGCCCGGATGGTGGCAGGCCGGCGCGGTCCAGCGTGTGGCGCACCAGCGCCGGCAGGGCGGCCAGATGCGCGCGGGCGGCGATTTCGGGCACCACGCCGCCGAAGGGAATATGCCCCGATTGCGACAGCACGGCCTCGGCCAGGATGGCGCCGTCGGAGGCGACGATGGCGCAGGCGGTATCGTCGCAGGACGATTCGATGGCCAGTACCGGCGTCGGTACGGGGTGGGCGGACGAGGGCGACATCATCATTGCATAAAATACAGTTCCGTCGGGCGTTATGTCATCTTTCCTTCGTCTCGTCGCGGTAATAGAGACAGACCATGGATTTTGCCCGATCTCCCGCCCCTGATCCGTCATCCGCCCTGCAGAAGGTTGCGGCCGAAGCCGCCGCGCGTCAGAAGCAGGGCGTACAGCGCCCTGAAACCCATCATCGCCGGCAGTTGCCGCTGCGGGTGGGCACGCGGGCGTCGCCCCTGGCGCTGGTGCAGACGCGCGCGTTTTTGACGGTGCTGACGCGGTTCTGCCCGGTGCTGCGCGACATGGGGGCGTTCCAGGAACACCAGATCAACACCACCGGCGACCAGGTCCAGAACCGCCGCCTGGCCGAGATCGGCGGCAAGGGCCTGTTCGCCAAGGAAATTCACGATGCGCTGTCCGACGGCCGCATCGACTTCGCCGTGCACAGCCTGAAGGACCTGGAAACCACCCTGCCGCCTGGGCTGGTGCTGGCCTGCACCTTGCGCCGCGAAGACGCGCGCGACGTGCTGATCCTGGGGCCGGGCCTCGAAAAAGGGACGGCGTCGGACCCGTTCGCGGCGCTGCCGCCCGGCGCGCTGGTCGGCTGCGCCTCGGTCCGGCGGCAGGCGCAGATGCTGCATGTCCGCCCCGACCTGCGGTTCGGCCTGCTGCGTGGCAATGTGCAGACGCGGCTGGACAAGCTGGCGGCCCGGCAGTGCGACGCGACGCTGCTGGCCCTGGCCGGGCTGCGTCGCCTGGGCATGGAGGACCGTGCCGACATCGTCCTGGACCCCGAGGTCATGGTGCCGGCGGCGGGCCAGGGCATTGTCGGCGTCACGGTCCGCGAGAGCGACGTGGAGCTGCGCGAACTGCTGGCGGCGATCGAGGATTACGAGGCCCGCGCCGTGGCCACGGCCGAGCGGGCGCTGCTGGCCGAACTGGACGGGTCCTGCCGCACGCCCATCGGGGGCTATGCCCGCCTGGTCTGGGATGAATCCAGCCAGGATCCGACCCTGCGCCTGACGGGCCTGGTGGCGCGGGAGGACGGGTCGTTCCTGTTGCGGCGTGTCGCGACCGGCGCCCCGGCCGATGCCGAGCGGCTGGGGCGCGAGCTGGGACGCAGCCTGCGGGCGGACAGCCCGTCGGATATTTTTGCCGACTGATAATCCGCTTCGGCCCGGCGTTCTGGTCACCCGCCCCGAACCCGGCCTCGGCGAGACCCTGGCCGCCGTGCGCGCCCTGGGATGGCGACCCTACGCCGCGCCGATGCTGCGGATCGGGGCCCACCCGCTTGCCCTGCCGGTCGGCCGGCCGCAGGCCGTGCTGCTGACCAGCGGCCAGGCGATCGCCGCCCTGGCGGGACGGATGCCGCCGGACATGCCGGTCCTGGCGGTGGGGGAGGCGACGGCGCGGCGTGCGCGCGAGGCCGGATTTGGCGATGTCATGGCGGCGGGCGGAACCGCTGGGGCGCTGCTGGACCTGGCCCGCGCGCGGCTGGACCCACGGCGCGGCGCGCTGCTGCTGGCGACGGCGCAGGGATATGGCGGTGCGCTGGTATCGGGCCTGCGGCAGGCGGGATTCCGAGTCAATCGCCGATGTGTCTATACGGTGGAGCCCGCTGGAAGGCTGGGGGGCGATGTCCTCGACGCCCTGGCGCAGGGGGCGGTGGAGGCTGCCTTGTTCTATTCCGCCGAGACGGCGCGCCAGTTCCTGGCGGCCCTGCCACAGGACGCGACAGCCAGGCTGTGCGGGGTCAGGGCGGTTGCGATATCCGCCGCCACGGCTTCGGCCCTGGCCGAGGCGACATGGCGGGGAATCGACGTCGCCGACCATCCGGACAGCGGGTCGATGCTGTCCCGGCTGGGGCAGCATCGGCAGATCGTCCGGGGCTGATCCGCGCCGGCGCGCCGGCCACGGATCAGTCCCCGGAGGGATCAGGCGTTGCCGGCGGTCTGGGGGAAGCTGCTGCGCTTGGCCTGCCACAGGGCCACGAAATCAATCGGCTGCAGCACGACGGGCGGGAACCCGCCGTCACGCGTGACTTCGCTGATGATGTTGCGGACGTAGGGGAAGATCAGGCGCGGCACTTCGACCAGCAGGATCGGCTCGACCAGTTCGTCCGGCGCGTTCGTCAGGGTGACGATGGCGGCATAGGCCAGTTCCGCGATGAACACGGCGCGGCCGGGGGCGGCGCCTTCCTTCTCGGGGGCTTCCAGGGCCTCGGCCTTGATCGCCAGCACGACCTCGAAGACCGGATGGTCCTGCTGCAGGCGGTTGGCCTGGACGTCGATGTTGACGGAAATCTGGGGGTTCGCGCGCAGTGTCGCGAAAATCTCGGCGCCGGCCGGGACTTCGAACGACAGGTCCTTGGTGTACTGCAGGTTGATGGTCAGCGGCAACGCCGGCGGAACGCCCTGGGCGCCGTCGGTGGGGGGCTGAGTCGTGTCGGACATGAACGAGGATTTCCTTGCACGCAAAAACGGAAAACAGGTTCCGGCGGTAGCATGCCCGGCGACGTTCGCCAACCTCGATGGACCGCCCATGCGGATTTTCCCGATATCCCCGTTTACGCCGGGTGCCGCATTGTGTCCGACCGGGGCGTTGCTTATGTGTAGGGGCGACTTCTGACCTGCGGGCCGGCCTGTCCGGGTCGCCTCTGATGGGCTTGGTGATGGATTTCTCGTTCAGTCATTTTCCGTTCGATCTGGTGCTGTTCGGCCTGATCGCCGCCTTCCTGGCGCTGCGGCTGCGTAGCATCCTGGGGACGCGCGTGGGGGCCGAACCCCGGCCCCAGCCGGTGTCGGCGCCGCGCCCCGGGCCGGTGATCGAAGGGCGGGCCGAAGCCCCGGCGCCGTTGACGGATTATGACGTGCCGGCGCCCGAAACCCGGGTGGGGCAGGTGCTGGGCGAGATTGCGCGGCGCGAGCGCGATTTCGTGCCGGCCCAGTTTCTCAAGGGGGTCGAGACCTCGTTCCGGCAGATCGTCCAGGCCTTCGGCACCGGAGACGTTGCCCTGCTGCGCGAGCGCCTGACCGCCAACGCGCTGGCGGCGTTCGAGGGGGCCATCCGGTCGCGCGAGCAGTTGGGCGAAACCCAGAAGGCCGAGGTCCGCGCCATCGCCAGCCTGGCGATCGTCGATGCCGCGGTCGAGGAACGGGACGGCGCCGCCCATGCGCGCATTGATGTCCGCATCGTCTCCGACCAGATCAGCCTGACCCTGGACAAGGATGGCCAACCGGTATCCGGCACCGATTCGGTGACCGAGTTCTCGGACCTGTGGACGTTCGAGCGTCTGCTGGGGGCGGCGGTCAGTGGTGCGGCCTGGCGCCTGGCCGCAAGCCGCAGCGCCTGATTTTCTTTTATTTTTCGCCCTCTGGCGCGCTTTCCTTTTACGAACGGTCTGGCTCTGTCGTTGTCCCACACCCTTATCTCTAAAATCCTGCGGGGCGCTGGTGCCGCCGCCATCGCCCTGCTGTCGGCCTGCGCCATGCAGACCGAAGGCGGGCATCAGCCTGTCGCGTTCTCCGACCTGCAAGGATGGGGGGCGGATGCCGCCCAGCAGTCGCTTCCGGTCTTCCTGACCGAATGCCACCATCTGGGCCGCCTGCCGGCGGATGCGACGCTGGGGGCGGACAGCGGCCCCGGCGCGCATGTCGGCGACTGGCTGCCGGCCTGCCGGGCGGCCACGGCGCTGCCCACGGGCGACGCCCAGGCGGCGCGGGCGTTCTACGAACGCTGGTTCCAGCCGGTCCAGGCCGGCGACGGATCGACGCTGTTCACCGGCTATTACGAACCCGAAATCCGGGGGGCGCTGTCGCGGGGCGGCGTCTACCAGACCCCGGTCTATCGCGTGCCCGATGATCTGGTGCGGACGCGGGCCACCGATGGGCGCATGGTGACGGGGCGCTGGCAGGGCGGGCAGTTCGTGCCGTACTGGTCGCGGGCGCAGATCGACGCCGGCGTGTTGTCGGGCCGCAATCTGGAATTGCTGTGGGTTGCCGATCCGGCCGACCTGTTCTTTTTGCAGATCCAGGGATCGGGCCGGGTGCGGCTGCCCAGCGGGCAGGTCGCGCGGCTGGGGTTCGGCGGCAAGAACGGGCTGGAGTACGTGCCGTTGGGCCGGGTCCTGGTCCGCGATGGAGCGATGGCCGAGGACGATGTCAGCATGCAGTCGATCCGCGCATGGCTGACCGCCCATCCCGGCGAGGCCCGTGCGACGATGGAGGAGAACCCGAACTATGTGTTCTTCACCATGCTGGACAATGTCTATGTCGACCAGGGCGCGCCTGGCGCGATGGGCGTGCCGCTGAGTCCGGGCCAATCGGCGGCGATCGACCGGAAAATCATTCCGCTGGGGGCGCCGATCTGGGTCGAGACGGACTTGCCCGGCCCGTCGGCCGCCGCATGGCGGCGCCTGGTGTTCGCGCAGGATATCGGTACCGACATCCAGGGAGCGTCGCGGGCGGATCTTTTCCTGGGCTGGGGCGCCGATGCCGAACAGACGGCCGGCAGGCTGCGCCAGCGTGGGCGGATGGTGGTGTTCCTGCCGCGTCCCGTCGTGACCCGGTCCGAGAGTGGCGGGTCGTGACGCAGGCGGCGATTGGCGCAGTATGACCGGACGGCGACCCAAGGCCGAGGCCGCGGCCGATGGTGCGGCCCCCGTGGCGTCGCGCCCTGTCCGCACCCAGCGCTATTCCGTCGGGCCGCATCTGCTGGTCCGGGGGGACTGCCTGCGGGTGCTGCGCCGCATGGAGGCGGCCTCGGTCGATGTGGTGGTGACGTCGCCGCCCTATAATATCGGCCTGGACTATCGCACCTACAGCGACCGCCTGGCCGAGACGCAGTATCTGGACTGGATGATGGAGGTCGCGACCGAACTGCATCGCGTGCTGCGGCCGGATGGGTCGTTCTTCCTGAACATCGCGGGGTCGTCGGCGCAGCCCTGGATTCCGTTCGAACTGGCGGTGCGCCTGCGCGCGATCTTTCACCTGCAGAATCATATCAGCTGGATCAAGTCGGTCTCGGTCGAGGACGATACCTTCGGGCATTTCAAGCCGGTGAACAGCGCGCGCTACCTTCACCGGAACCATGAGCACCTGTTTCATCTGACGCGTTCGGGCACCGTGGCGCTACGCAGGCTGGAGATCGGGGTGCCGTACAAGGACAAGTCGAACATCGCGCGTCGCGGACACGCGCAGGATCGGCGCTGCCGGGGCGATACCTGGTTCATCCCCTACGAGACGGTGCAGGGAAAGGCGCAGAAATTCAACCATCCCGGCACCTTCCCGGTGCGCCTGCCGCAGATGTGCATCCGCCTGCACGGCCGGCCGGACGCGGTGGTGCTGGACCCGTTCATGGGCACCGGCACGACGCTGGTCGCGGCGGCCGGGGAAGGGGCGCGCGGGATCGGGATCGAACTGGACGCCGCCTATGTCAAGGTGGCGCGGGAACGGCTGGTCGAGGCGATGAAATGACCTGCATCGCGGCGGTATCATCGAGCCGTTCGATCGTTTTGATAGAAATTATTATTTTGACAGTCTAACAACCGATGGGCCAGAGCAGTCTCCTGACGCGAGAAGGAGAGTGGATGTGTCGGTACGCAAGGTCATTCTGTCGGTCGCGGCTCTGGGCTGCGTCGCCTATGGCGGTGTTGTTGGATATCTGACCCATTTCGATCATGAGGGCGCCCCGAATTTGGGCATGCACTCTCCGACACTTGGCAATCCGACGGCATTGGCCGCGTTCAATGTGATCCGCGAGGCCCGCTGCGACTATTGCCACGCGCGCAATACCGACCTGCCGTTCTATTTCCATGTGCCGGTGGCGAACCAGTTGATGCAGCGCGACCTGGACCAGGGCCTGCGTCACTTCCGGATCGAACCGGTGATCGAGGCGTTCCAGAACGGCACGGCGCCGTCCGAGGAGCAGTTGGCGCGGATCGAGGAAGTCGTGCGCCAGAACCGCATGCCCCCGACATTGTACCTGCTGATGCATTGGCACGCCCATATGTCGCAGGCGCAGCGTGACGCGCTGCTGGCGTGGATCGCCGACGAACGGCGCGCCCATTACGCCACACCGGGCGTCAGCGCGCAGTTTTCGGCCGAGCCGGTCCAGCCGGTACCCGACGCCCTGCCGGTCGATGACAACAAGGTTGCGCTGGGCCGGCGCCTGTTCTTCGACAAGCAGTTGTCCGGCAACGGCACGGTCAGTTGCGCCAGTTGCCATGGGCTGGATCGTGGCGGGGCGGACGGGCGCGTGACCGCGCTGGGCATCGACAACCAGCATGGTCCGATCAATGTGCCGACGGTCTTTGACGCCGCGTTCAACAAGAGCCAGTTCTGGAACGGTCGGGCCGCCACCCTGGCCGACCAGGCGGCCGGCCCGGTGATGAACCCGCTGGAAATGGGATCGCACGACTGGGGACAGGTCGCCGGCACCCTGAAGCAGGACCCGACCTATGTCGCGGCGTTCCAGGCCGCCTTCGGGTCGGACGACATCACCAAGGACACGATCACCGCCGCGATCGCCGAATATGAAAAGACGCTGATTACGCCCGACAGCCGGTTCGACCGTTACCTGAAGGGCGACGCGCAGGCGCTGAACGCGCAGGAGAAGAACGGCTATGCCCTGTTCAAGAGCGTCGGCTGTTCCGGCTGCCACACCGGTGCGTCGATGGGCGGGCAGGCGTTCGAGGTCATGGGGCTGGAAGGCAATTATTTCGCCGACCGCGGCGGCAAGCTGACCGATGCCGACGAGGGGCGTTACATGGTGACCCATTCGGATGATGATCGCGAACGGTTCAAGGTGCCGAACCTGCGTAATATCGCCCTGACCGCCCCGTACTTCCATGACGGCAGCGTCAAGACGCTGGAACAGGCCGTGCGGGAGATGGCGCGCTACCAGACGCCGGACCATGATATGTCCGATCACGACGTTGCCGATATCGTCGCGTTCCTCAAGACCCTGACAGGGACGTACCAGGGCCGGACGCTGACCGACGCCGCGCCCTGACCGGCATCGCCGGGGGGCATTCCCCCGGCGCTATCCGCTTCGGACTTTGTCTCCGGCGGGTCGACCCGCTAAGAAGACAGCACCCGCACGGATGTGACGGCGCCGGGCCGCGCCGATCGGCGGGGTGGAGGGGACGCGCGTGCGCCGTCGGCGGATTCTCAGGGAAGACGAGCAGGCGCTCTGGACGGCCTTCGCGCGGGGCATCACGCCGCTGCCCCGGCGGGACGCCGTGGCCGTCCGAACGCCGGAACCGGTGGCCGCGCCAGCCCGTCCCGTGCCGGACAGCAAGGCAAAGGCGCCGGGGACCAGGGATCTCGCTTTCCCGTCAGTCTCCGTTCGGCCGCCCGCTCCGTCGCAGGCGCGGATCCTGTCGAATGCGAGCATGGAAATCGGCATCCGGCGGCCGGGGATCGACGATACAAGCTGGCGGTCGCTGGTCAGCGGCAAGCTGCGCCCCGCCCGCATGCTGGACCTTCATGGACAGAACGCCCAGACGGCATTCCATCGGCTGCACGCCTTCCTGACCCAGGCCCGCGCCGACAATGTCAGGTGCGTGGAGGTCATTACCGGCCTCGGGTCCGGCCATGGCGGCGGGGTGCTGCGGCGCGAACTGCCGCTCTGGCTGGGACGGTCCGACCTGCGCCCGCTGATCCTGGCGGTGGTTCACCCGCATGCCGCGAACCAGGGGGCGGTTCGTATCCTGCTCCGCCGGTCCGGACGCCCCTGAGGGGTGCGGAAATGGCGGCGCGCCGTGGGCATATGAGGCATGCGGGGAGGGACAATTTTACCGCGAATGCTTCTCAATGACTGATGATGGGGGTAAGACATTGTGACGCGCCCGATGGCGTAGTCATGCTTGGCCGAAGAAACCGGGGCGTCAAGCCGACGAGCTGGAGGCCCGCTTCCGCAAGGCGGCCTGACTGTGGCGGGTGACAGGCGGGAGAGTATGTTGATGGTCGTATCCATTCGAAAGCACCGGCGCGGTTTCCTGCGGACGATCGCCGGCCTCGCGGTCGCGATGGCGGTTTCGACCGGCGCCAGGGCGGAGACGATTACCGACCTGACCGGACGCAAGGTCGAGATTCCCGCTCAGGTCCATCGCATCGTCCTGGGCGAGGGGCGCCTGATCTACGCATTGGCGCCGCTGGAAAAGCAGCATCTGTTCGACCGGATCGTCGGCTGGCAGGGCGAATTCCGCGAAGCCGACGTCCAGAGCTATGACCGGTATGTGGCGGCGTTCCCCGCCGCGGCGAAGGTGGCGTTGATCGGCAAGACGACGGCCGACACCGTCAGCCCCGAGAAGGTACTGGACCTGCGCCCCGACCTGGCCATCCTGTCGGTCAGCGGGCATGGTCCCGGAGCCTCCAGCGAGCTGGTCGCGCAACTGGAAAGCGCACATGTCCCGGTGGTGTTCGTGGATTTCCGCGCCCATCCGCTGGACGACACGGTTCCGTCCATGCGTATCCTGGGTCAGGTCCTGGATCGACGGGCCGAGGCCGAGGCGTATATCGCGTTCTACCAGTCCCATCTGGACCGGATCCGCAGCCGCGTCGCATCTCTGCCCGAAACGTCGCGCCCGACGGTGTTCCTGGAAATGCTGGCCGGCACGCGTGAGGCCTGCTGCCATACGGCGGGCAAGGGCAACATGGGGGCATTCATCGAGGCGGCGGGCGGCCGCAACATCGCGGCCCCGTTGCTGCCCGGCTATATCGGCGACATCGCATTGGAACAGGTGATCGCGTCCGATCCCGACATCTATATCGTCGATGGAACGAAGGGGCCGGCCTTCAACGGGCTGGCCGTGCATATGGGCGCCGAAGTGGACGCGGCCATGGCCCGCGCCTCGGTACAGGCGGTGCTGCAACGTCCGGGCATTTCCACCCTGCGCGCGGTCCGCGATGGGCATGCCTACGGGCTGTGGCATTCGTTCTATGACTCGCCATACAATATCCTCGCCGTCGAAGTCATGGCGAAATGGTTCCATCCCGACCTGTTCGGCGACGTCGATCCGCAGGCGACGCGGGCGGAACTCTATTCCCGTTTCCTGCCGGTACCCGCCAGCGGCACCTACTGGGTCGATGCCCAGGCCACGGGCGCCCCATGAACGACCAGGCCACGATGACGGGCGCCCGCGCCCCGGCCGGGCGGGACGCGGGGCCGCGCCTCCTGCTGCCGGCGGAGCGCGTCGGGCATGTCCGCGACGCCTATCGGCGGTTGCTGCGGCGGCGGGTGACGATCCTGGCGGTGCTGGGGGTTCTGATCGTGGCGTCGGTGGTGCTGGATTTCGCGCTGGGGCCATCGGGCATGTCGCCCGCGACGCTGCTGCGGATTTTGCTGCACCCGCATGACGGACCGGCGGGGCAGAGCGTGATCGTCTGGCAGATCCGCCTGCCTTATGCCCTGATGGCGGTCTGCGTCGGGGCGGCGCTGGGCCTGTCGGGGGCCGAGATGCAGACGATCCTGAACAATCCGTTGGCCAGCCCCTTCACCCTGGGCGTGTCGGCGGCGGCGGCGTTCGGTGCGTCGCTGGCCATTGTCCTGCAATGGCGGATCCCCGGCGTTCCCGCCGAATGGGTGGTGTCGGCCGATGCGTTCGCCTTCGCGATCGGGTCCGCTTTCCTGCTCGACCTCGTGTCGCGGTTGCGCGACGCCTCGACCAGCACGGTGGTGCTGTTCGGCATCGCGCTCGTCTTCACCTTCCATGCCCTGGTATCGCTGGTGCAGTTCGTGGCCAGCGAGGACGCGTTGCAGGATCTGGTCTTCTGGACCATGGGCAGCCTGACCCGGGCGAACTGGTCCAAGCTGGGCATCCTGGCCACGGCCTGCGCGGTCATCCTGCCGCTGTCCTTCCGGTCGTCCTGGTCGCTGACCGCGCTGCGGATGGGCGAGGAGCGGGCGGCCAGCTTCGGCATCGACGTCAGGCGGGTCCGGATCATGGCTTTGCTGCGGATCAGCGTGCTGTCGGCGCTGGCGGTGTCCTTCGTGGGCACGATCGGGTTCGTGGGGCTGGTCGCGCCGCATATCGCGCGCCGGCTGCTGGGCGAGGACCATCGGTTCTATCTGCCGGGCAGCGTCCTGGTGGGGTGCCTGATTATGTCGCTGTCGGCGGTTGCGGCGCGCACCGTTCTGCCGGGGGTGATCGTGCCGGTGGGGATCGTCACGGCGCTGGTCGGGATCCCGTTTTTCCTGGCGATCGTGCTGCGGCGGCAGGTGGCGTCGTGAGCGGGTTGACGGCGACGCATGTCACCGTGCGCTACGGACGTCGCACGGTGCTGGACGATCTGTCGGTCGGGCCGCTGCCGGCGGGCGCGGTGTCGGCGCTGCTGGGGCCGAACGGCAGCGGCAAATCGACGCTGCTGCGCGCCCTGGCGGGGATCGAGCCGTCGGGGGCGACCGTCCGGTTCGGCGAACTGGAACTGTCGCGCATGCGCCTGGCCGCGCGCGCGCGGCACTGCGTCTATCTGCCGCAGGCCCTGCCGCCGCCGGTGCATCTCCAGGTCCTGGAATCTGTGATCGCCGCCCGTCGCGCGGCCGCGCCCGCCGGCGACTGGGAGGACGACGAGGTCAGCGAGGCGCTGGAGGTCCTGGGCCGCCTGGGGGTGGACGAACTGGCGCTGCGCTACATGGACGAACTGTCGGGCGGGCAGAGGCAGCTTGTCGGGCTGGCGCAGGCGCTGGTCCGCCAACCGGAGATCCTGCTGTTGGACGAGCCCCTCAGCGCCCTCGATCTGCATCACCAGTTCGCGGTCATGAAATTCGTCCGGCAGGAGACCCGCGCGCGGGGAATGGTGACGGTCGTAGTGCTGCACGATCTGAATATCGCGCTTCAGCAGGCCGACCATGTGGTCATGCTGCGGCGCGGCCGGATCGAAGGGGCGGGCGACGCGCGGGAGGTCATCACGACCCCGATGCTGCATCAGGTCTATGGCGTGCGCGCACGGGTCGAGACCTGTTCGCGCGGCCGGCCCCATGTGGTGGTGGACGGGGTGGACTGAACGGCGTCCCGTCACGGGCCGGAAAACGGCCTTATTGCGGAATTTCGTTAAATCTTATCGTGAAAAACGATGCTTTGCCGGACAGGTTCAACGATTGCCCGGCCATGTCGTCGACGATCAGGCAGTCCTGGGCGGCAAGGCTGACCACGGTTCCGCCGCGTGTCGCGGCCAGCCGGCCGTCGTGGCAGAACAGTGCGATCGTTCCCCCGGTCGTCTGCACGCTGGCTTCGCCATCGACGGTCATGCGCGTCATCGAATGGGACATGATCGTGCGGCGGCTCATGACATTCAGATCGGTCACGCGGCCGTCCGTCAGCGTCGCTGTCGTGGCGGCATCGGCGGGAAACGCATACGGCGCGCCGGCGGTCGTCAGGTGCACCCCAGCGCCGCCGGCGCCTGCCAGGGTCATGCCCTTCCCGGACAGGATGGACAATGTCCTGTCGCAGTCATCGAAAATGGAGAACGAACCGTCCGATGCAACCGTCGCCATGCTGATGCGCCAGGCGAAATTGTCCAATGTCGCATGCGCGGGAAACACCGCGATTTCCACGGTCTCTCCGCCGCCATTCTTCCATTTCATCCGGCGATAGTCCGCCGATCGGAGAATCCTCATGATCGAGGGGGTCGCGGGTGCATCAGAGCGAAATCCTCACGCGTCGGTCCGGGGCGAACATGGCGCCGGCTATCCCAGCCGCCATTCCGGGGAATGGACCGCCAGCCAGCGGCGCAATGTCAGGATCGCCTGGATTTCGCCGGTCATTTCCCGCAGATGAGGTCCGCAGTCGGGGCCGCTGACCAGCTTGCGGCCACGGCCGTTGACCAGCGCCTCCACCGCGCTGCTGGAGGCCGCGACGTCGGCGGCATGCCGCCATCCCGCGACCTGCGCCGGTGGGGTCAGCATCGGCAGCACCAGCGCGACATCCAGCGATGCGGCGGCCGCGACGGCCTTCCATGCGTCGTAGGCCATGCTGGTCGGGGCGTGTCCGCGTTCCTGGGCGAAGCGTTCGGCCAGGGTCGGCACCGTCTGGCCGTGGTAGGTGCTCCGCACGGTGTCCGACAGGGTGAACAGAGGCGTCACCCCGTCCTGGCCCAGCGCATCGAATGTCGAGGTGAGGGCGTCGGGCGACAGGGGGTCGGAAATCTGGACGATATCGACCTTGCCGTCGCGCAGGGCGGCCAGCGCCTCCGCCCGGTTGGCGAAGCCCGCCACGGGAACCGGGCGCAGGCCGAAAACCGCCATGGCCAGCAGGCTGGCCAGTTCGATCGCGGTAAAGGACGATACGGCGACGCGCACCGGCCTGTCGCGCATCAGGTCGCGGAGGGTGCGGTGCAGGTCCGCGCGTCCCACGACGACGGGCGAGACCAGGCTGAGCATCAGGGGAACCCAGCGTCCGAAATCGAAATGGGCGCGGGGGTCGCCGGCCAGCGACGCCACCAGGGCCGCACCGGGCACCAGTAGGGCGGTCGTCCCGTCCGGCACGGTCTGGGTGTCGAAAAGATTGGCGCCGGTCACGCCGTCCTGCCCGCTGGTCATGCGGATGGTCAGGGGCGCCGGGGCCTCCAGCCCCTGCATGAGGGCGGGGGACAGCACCGTGCTCCATCTGCCGGCCGTGCTTTCGGCGTTGCCGGCCACCAGCAGGGTCGGGTCGGGGATGGTATTGCCGGCCGGCATCACGCTGGCGATCTGCGTCATCCGCGCGAATGCGTGCGCCTGGGACAGGCCGGCGGCAAGCGCCAGCCCGGCGGACGTCAGGAAGTGGCGGCGGCGCAGCGTCATCTATGACCGGCCGGACGGCTTGCAAACGATGTCGGCGGGTCGGGCAGACGGCAAAATCTGGAACTCCGTGGCAAAGGCCGGTCCGGCCGCCGGTCTGGCGCCGAAATGGGGCAAGTCTATGGCAGGGCGTGGGGACCCGCGCGGAATGGCGCTTGCGCGGGACTTTACG
The DNA here is from genome assembly GCF_014174305.1 of Gluconacetobacter johannae. Taxonomy (GTDB): domain Bacteria; phylum Pseudomonadota; class Alphaproteobacteria; order Acetobacterales; family Acetobacteraceae; genus Gluconacetobacter; species Gluconacetobacter johannae. Next base: position 271,958 of record NZ_JABEQH010000001.1, read on the forward strand.
GCCAGCGGACTTCGGGGGGAAGACTCATCAGGATCGCCTCGGTGTTTCCGCCCGTCTTCAGGCCGAACAGCGTCCCGCGATCGTGGATCAGGTTGAATTCCGCGTATCGCCCGCGCCGGACCAGTTGTGCCTCGCGTTGGGCGGGCGTCCAGCGCTGGGCCATGCGCCCACGCACGATGGCGGGATAGGTGTCGAGGAACGCCAGCCCCACATCGCGGGTGAAGGCGAAATCGGCCCCGACATCCCCACTGTCCAGCCGGTCGTAGAAGATCCCGCCCAGGCCGCGCGCCTCGCCGCGATGGGGCAGGAAGAAATAGCGGTCGCACCAGTCCTTGAAGCGCGGGTAGTAGGCCGGGTCATGCCGGTCGCAGGCCAGGCGGAACCCGTCGTGGAACACTGCCGCGTCGGCCTGGGCTTCGGCGCTGTCGGGGAACATCGGGGTGATGTCGCCGCCGCCGCCGAACCAGCCCTGGGTGGTGATAATCATGCGGGTATTGAAATGCGCGGCCGGCACCAGCGGGCTGCACATATGGGCGACAAGGCTGATGCCTGTCGCGAAGAAGCGCGGATCGTCCATCGCGCCGGGGATGGTGGTGCGGAATTCGGGGCTGAAACTGCCCGACACGGTCGATACGTTGACGCCGACCTTCTCGAACACCCGCCCGCGCATCAGGCTGATGACGCCGCCGCCGCCGGGTGTGCCGTCCTCGTTCGTCCGGTCCCAGGCCTGGCGTTCGAATCGGCCGGGCTGCGTCCGGCCCGGCAGCGTCTGGACGTCGCCGGCCTCGTCCTCGATCCGTTCGAAGGCGGAACAGATCCGGTCGCGCAGGTTTTCGAACCACGTCCGGGCTTCGTCCTTCAGGCCGTCATGGGGTACGGGCGCGCGGGGTACTGTCATTATCGGGCCATCTTCTGCGTCTGCGTCGGTCGATGGCCTACGGGTGCCTGTTTGCGCGGACGATTGCAAGAAGGGGGGCCTCGCCGGTAAGGAGGGCAAAAGCCAGCCGTCCGCCCGGACGGCGGCCGGGCGTATGGTGAACGCGCCGGCCCGCGGGTGCGGGAACGGCACGGAAGGATGGATGGATGACGGACGCGGGTTCCGGTGACGTGACGGGCGGGAAGGGCGAAGGGGCGGCCGCATGGCTGGACGCGCGCCTTCCGGTCGTATCGGGCTTCCGGCAGGAATATATCGACTATCCGACGCCCAGGAACCTGAACGGGTTGTGGAATTTCGGGGCGATCCTGACGGTCGTGCTGCTGGTGATGCTGGCGACCGGCATCTTCCTGGCGGTGAACTATACGCCGACCGCCGCCGGCGCCTTCGCGTCGGTCGAGGCGATCGAGCGCCAGTTGCCCAGCGGGTGGCTGTTGCGTTCGATCCATGTCACGGGCGCCAGCCTGTTTCTGGCGGCGCTGTACGTGCATCTGTTCCGTGGGCTGTATTACGGGTCGTACAAGCGCCCGCGCGAGGTGCTGTGGCTGACCGGGCTGCTGCTGCTGGTCATGGTGATGTTCACCGCGTTCGCGGGGTACGTCCTGCCGTGGGGGCAGATGTCGTACTGGGGCGCCGACGTCGCGGGCAAGGCGGTGGACGCCATCCCCGGCATCGGCCCGTGGCTGGAACATTTCCTGCAGGGCGGGGACGCGCCGGGTGACGTGTCGCTGCATCGCTTCTTCGTGCTGCATTTCGTGCTGGCGTTCGCGGTGCTGGGCGTGGTTGTCCTGCATGTCGCGGCCCTGCATGTCACCGGATCGAACAACCCCCTGGGGATCGAACCGAAGGAGCCGCGCGATACGCTGACCTTCCACCCCTATTATACAAGCAAGGACGCGGTCGGCCTGATCCTGTTCGCGCTGCTGTTCGCCGTGCTGGTATTCTTCCTGCCGAACCTGATGTTCGAGGCCGAGAATTTCCGCCCGGCCAATCCGCTGCATACCCCCGCGGACATCGAACCCGAATGGTATTTCCTGCCCTTCTACGGGATGCTGCAATCCGTGCCGTCCAAGTTCGGCGGCCTGCTGGCGGCGGTGGGGTCGATCCTGGTCCTGTTCCTGGTGCCCTGGCTGGATACCTCGCCGATCCGCTCGGCGCGGTTTCGCCCGGTCTATCGGGTGGGCATGGTGGCGCTGGTCGCTTCCTTCGTCCTGCTGGGGCTGGTCGGGCGGCATCATGCCGAAGGGGGATGGATGATCGTGGGGCGTGTGGCGCTGGCCTATTATTTCGCGCATTTCCTGGTTCTGCTGCCGCTGTCAAAGCGGCTGGAGCGCGGGGTCATCCTGCCGCGCAGTATCTCCTCCGGCCTGGATGCGGGCGCATGAGGGCCGTCATTCTGGCGTCGGTCGCGGCCGGCGCAATCCTGATGGCGGCCGCCCCCGGTTCCGCCCGTGCCCAGGAACGCCGGCACGAGGTCGCCGCGCCGCAGGCGTGGAGCTTCGCCGGCCCGCTCGGCCGTTTCGACATGGCTGCGGTCCAGCGCGGCTATGCGGTCTATGCCCAGGTGTGCTCGGCCTGCCATTCGCTGAACGGCATGACCTATGGGGACCTGACGTCGATCGGCTTGACGGACGAACAGGTGCGCCAGATCGCCGCCGGCCAGAGCGTGCCGGGGGGCGTGGACGCGCAGGGGGCGGCGGTCATGCGACCGGCCACCGCCGCCGATCATTTCCGCCAGCCCTTCGCCAGCGTCGAGGCCGCCGCGGCCGCCAACAACGGCGCCCCGCCGCCCGACCAGTCGCGGCTGGCTCTGGTCTATCCCGGCGGGCCGGACCGGATCTATGCGCTGCTGACCGGCTATCGCCCGGCCCCGCCGGGTTTCGTGCCGACCAATGCCGGGGCATTCTACAACCCGTACGCCGCCAATTTCGAAATCGGGATGCCGCCGCCGCTGCGTGACGGGCAGGTGGAGTACGCCGACGGCACGACGGCCACCACCGCGCAGGAAGCGCGCGACGTCACCACTTTCCTGGCCTGGGCGGCGCAGCCGCATCTGGCCGAACGTCACCGCCTGGGCGTTCAGGTCACGCTCTATCTTCTGTTCCTCGCCATCCTGGCGTTCATCCTCAAACGGAAAGTCTGGTCCGATGTCCACTAACTCCCCTTCGTCCGGCACGCCTGCCGTCGAACCCGTGATCGGGCTGATCGGCGGGTCGGGCCTCTATGATATCGACGGGCTGGAAGACAAGGAGTGGCGCACGGTGGAAACCCCGTGGGGCATGCCGTCCGACCAGTTGCTGTTCGGGCGCCTGGCCGGCGTGCGGTGCGTGTTCCTGCCGCGCCACGGGCGTGGTCACCCGATCCCGCCGTCGCGCCTGAACTACCGCGCGAACATCGACGCGCTGAAGCGGTCGGGCGTGACCGACATCGTGTCGCTGTCGGCCGTGGGCTCGTTGAAGGAGGAACTGCCGCCGGGTCATTTCGTCATCATCGACCAGTTCATCGACCGCTCCTTCGCGCGGGAAAAGAGCTTCTTCGATACCGGTTGCGTGGCACATGTCTCGATGGCCGACCCGCTGTGCCCGCGCATCGGCGACACGCTGGAAGACAAGGCGCGGGGGCTTGGCCTGGACGTGACCCGGGGCGGGACCTACCTGGTGATGGAGGGGCCGCAGTTCTCGACCCGCGCGGAAAGCAACCTGTACCGCTCGTGGGGCTGTTCGGTCGTGGGCATGACCAACATGCCCGAGGCCAAGCTCGCCCGCGAGGCCGAGATCTGCTACGCGACCGTGGCGATGGTCACCGATTACGATTGCTGGCACCCCGACCACGACAGCGTGACGGTCGATGCGGTGGTGAAGGTCATGCAGTCCAACGCCGACCGGGCCAGGGCGCTGGTGTCGTCGGTCATCCCCGCCCTGGGCCAGCCGCGCGGATTGTGCCGCGCGGGGTGCGACCGGGCGCTGGAACATGCGCTGATTACCGCGCCGGACCGCCGCGACCCGGCCCTGCTGGCCAAGCTGGACGCCGTCGCCGGCCGGGTGCTGAAACGCGCCTGACGGAATGCTGGCCCGCCTACAGGTGGCGGGCCAGGAACGCCAGGCTGCGCGTGCGGGCCAGTTGCGTGGCGGCGGCGTTGAAGCTGTCGCGCTCGGAACAGCCGAATCCATGGCCGACGTGGGGGTAGGTCAGGATGTCCACATTCGGATGCGCGGCGCGGATGGCCGCGACGTCCGACAGCGGGATCGACCCGTCGGTCTCGCCGAAATGCAGTTGCACCGGGCAATGCGGAACCAGGTCGTTCTGGGCCGCGATGCCGCCGCCATACCACCCGACGGCGGCGGCGAAGGCCCGCGTCCGCGCCGCCGCCATCCAGGCCACGGTGCCGCCCCAGCAATAGCCGATGATGCCCACCTTGCCGCCGCCCTTGCCATCATCCAGCGCGTCGGCGGCCGCCACCACGTCCAGCAGGGTTTTGTCCGCCGGGATGGCCGCGCGAAGCCGTAGCCCGGTCTGCACCCCCTGCGTGTCGTACGCCAGTTCGACATCGCGTTCCGCCCGGTCGAACAGTGCCGGGGCCACGACACGATAGCCGTCCGCCGCGAAGCCGTCGCACACCGCGCGGATGTGGTGATTGACACCGAAAATTTCCTGCACCACCACAAGGGCGCGGGGGGCGTCCGGCGCGCCGGCCCTGTAGGCCGACAGGGTGTGGCCGTCCGATGCGGTCAGGGTCGTGGTCGTGCCCATGGGCAGGGTCCTCCTGTTGCGCGAATGAGGGGGAACCATGGCCGAAATCGTCAATTTGCGGCAGGTCCGAAAACGCAAGGCGCGCGCCGAACAGGCGCAGGTCGCGGCCGAAAACCGGGTCCTGCACGGCCGGACCCGCACCGAGCGCGACCGGCAGTCGCAGGAAGCGGGGCGCGCCACGCGCACGCTGGACGGCGCGCGCGTGGAACGCGAACCGGACCCCGGCCCGCGCTGAGGCCCGGGATGGCGCGGCCCGATCAATGTAGCGTGAGGCAGGCCCGCGCGCAGGTGACCGAGGGCGGCGCGATCAGCGTCTGCGACGCCACGCGGACCGAATGCAGGCGTCCCTCGAGCGTGCGCGACCAGAAGTCGAGGAAGCGTCGCAATTGGGGATAGGACGGGGCCAGGTCCATGTCCTGCCAGACATAGGATTGCAGAAGGGCCGGATGATCGGGCAGGCAATACAGGATTTCGGCCGTGGTCAGGCGGTAGTCGCGGAGCTGAAGCCGAAGGGTCATGGACGCCTCGCTGCATGATCGACGGTTGCTGATGGGCCGAGCGTGCGGGAAGCCCCTGACATATTCAACAAAAATTCTTTTATTCCCAGAACCTTGGCAGCGCCCGAAAGAAAGTGCTGCCGATCCTTGACAGGAATGGGGACGGACCCTACCTGTTGCTGGCACTCTCGTGCGGAGAGTGCCAAAGCGATGCGGCCTGGCGCGCGCGCCAACCCGGTGGCGTCGCTTATTCAAGGGCGTTACCTTTTTTGATGTGGAGCGATCCATAATGACGAATTTTCGGCCCCTGCATGACCGCGTGGTCGTCCGTCGCCTGACCGGCGAGGAAAAGACGGCTGGCGGCATCATCATTCCCGACACCGCCAAGGAAAAGCCCATGGAGGGCGAGGTCATCTCCGTCGGCCCCGGCGCGCGGAACGAGCAGGGACAGATCGTGGCCCTGGACGTCAAGGCCGGCGACAAGGTGCTGTTCGGCAAATGGTCCGGCACCGAAGTGAAGATCAACGGCGAGGAGCTGCTGATCATGAAGGAAAGCGACATCATGGGCGTGATCGCCTGACGTTTCTGTTCCTTTCCATTCTGATCGACAAGTTTCCTACAGGAGAATTCTGATATGGCAGCCAAGGACGTAAAGTTCGGCGGTGACGCGCGCCAGCGCATGCTGCGTGGCGTGGACATTCTGGCCGACGCCGTGAAGGTGACGCTGGGTCCGAAGGGCCGGAACGTCGTGCTCGACAAGAGCTTCGGCGCACCGCGCATCACGAAGGACGGCGTGTCGGTCGCCAAGGAAATCGAGCTGGCCGACAAGTTCGAGAACATGGGCGCGCAGATGCTGCGCGAAGTCGCGTCGAAGACCAACGACGTGGCCGGTGACGGCACCACCACCGCGACCGTTCTGGCGCAGGCGATCGTCCGCGAGGGCGCGAAGGCCGTGGCCGCCGGCATGAACCCGATGGACCTGAAGCGCGGCATCGACAAGGCCGTCGCCGCGGTCGTCGAGGAACTGAAGAAGAACACCAAGAAGATCACGACCCCGGCCGAAACGGCGCAGGTCGGCACGATCTCGGCCAACGGCGAGCATGAGATCGGCGAGATGATCTCGCAGGCCATGCAGAAGGTCGGCAGCGAGGGCGTCATCACGGTCGAGGAGGCCAAGGGCCTTCACACCGAACTCGACGTCGTCGAAGGCATGCAGTTCGATCGCGGCTACATCTCCCCGTACTTCATCACGAACGCGGAGAAGATGATCGCCGATCTGGACAGCCCCTACATCCTGATCCACGAGAAAAAGCTGTCGTCGCTGCAGCCGATGCTGCCGCTGCTCGAGAGCGTCGTGCAGTCGGGCCGTCCGCTGCTGATTATCGCCGAGGACGTCGATGGCGAGGCGCTGGCGACCCTGGTCGTCAACAAGCTGCGTGGCGGCCTGAAGATCGCCGCCGTCAAGGCGCCGGGCTTCGGCGATCGTCGCAAGGCGATGCTGGAAGATATCGCGATCCTGACCGGTGGCCAGGTCATCAGCGAAGATCTGGGCATTAAGCTCGAGACCGTGACGCTTCCGATGCTGGGCCGTGCGAAGAAGGTCCGCATCGAGAAGGAAAACACCACGATCGTCGAGGGTGCCGGCGAGTCGGACGACATCAAGGGCCGTTGCGGCCAGATCCGCGCGCAGATCGAGGAAACCACCTCGGACTACGACCGCGAGAAGCTGCAGGAGCGTCTGGCGAAGCTGGCGGGCGGCGTCGCCGTCATCCGCGTCGGCGGCTCGACCGAGGTCGAGGTGAAGGAGCGCAAGGACCGCGTCGATGACGCGCTGCATGCGACCCGCGCCGCGGTCGAGGAAGGCATCGTTCCGGGTGGCGGCACGGCCCTGGCCCGCGCGTCGGCCGCCCTGGGCCACCTGCATTTCCACAACGACGACCAGCGCGTCGGTGCGGACATCATCCGCAAGGCCCTGCAGGCTCCGCTGCGCCAGATCGCCCACAACGCGGGTGAAGACGGTGCGGTCATCGCCGGCAAGGTGCTGGAGAACAACGACTACAACTTCGGCTTCGATGCCCAGCTCGGCGACTACAAGGATCTGGTCGTGGCCGGCATCATCGACCCGACCAAGGTCGTCCGTACCGCGCTGCAGGATGCGTCGTCGGTGGCCGGCCTGCTGATCACCACCGAGGCGATGGTGGCCGAGAAGCCGGAAAAGAAGGCCCCGGCCGCGCCGGCCGGTGGCATGGGCGGCATGGGCGACATGGATTTCTGATCCATGGAGCCTGCCCCGGCGACGGTCTTCGGACCATCGCCGGGGCAGCGTCCGGACGTACGGAAAGAGGGGACCGTCCATGCGTGGGCGGTCCCCTCTTTTTTTGATTCCATCGAATTTCGTGCTCGCCCGTCTGCGAATTGACAAGGCACCACGATCCATGCGCCCATGGACACTGGCATGATCGGCGTGTGAACGCGGAGCGGGTGGAACCCGGATTCCGGTTCTTCGAGCGTCGATGGTCCGAGAACCCGGATGTCGGGCAAGCGGCCGGACAAGGCGAATAAGGAAAGACGACTATGGCTACCGGAACTGTGAAATGGTTCAATGCGACCAAGGGCTTCGGCTTCATCATGCCTGAAGATGGCGGCAAGGATGTGTTCGTTCACATCACCGCCGTCCAGGCCGCCGGCCTGCGCGGGCTGAACGAGAACCAGCGCGTCAGCTACGACGTCGTGACCGAGCGCGGCAAGGCGGCGGCGTCGAACCTGAAGCCGCTCTGATCCGGCATTCCAGGGTTTAACGCGTTCGACCTGGACGCGTTAAGACAATGCAGGCGGGGAGGACGGGATGCCGTCCTCCCCGTTTTCATGTTGATGCAGGAAGGCCGCGAGGTCGCGCGCGACGTCCCGCAGCCCCGCGCGGCGCACGGCCACGCCCTCGGGGAAGGCCGACAGCAGGCGCGTGGGCGCGCGCCGGTCCAGCAGGACGAAGACCCCGCGGTCCCCGCCGCTGCGGATCAGGCGGCCGAACGCCTGGCGCAGCCGCAGGCGCGCGATCCGGTCGTCATACGCGCCGGGCGCGCCGTGCGACAGATGCAGGCGCCGCTCGCGATGCAGGATATCGGGGCGCGGCCAGGGCACGCGCTCGAACACCACCAGGCGCAGCGACCGGCCGGGCACGTCCACCCCGTCGCGCATCGCATCCGTTCCCAGCAGGCAGGAATTGGCTTCCGAGCGGAAGATGTCGACCAGCGTCGCGTTGTCCATGCCGTCGACATGCTGCGCGTACAGTGGAATGCCCGCCTCCTCCAGCGGCCGCGACAGGCGCTGGTGGACGGCGCGCAGGCGCGAGATGGCGGTGAACAGGCCCAGCCCGCCGCCGCCGGCCGCCAGGAACAATGTCCGGTAGGCGCCGGCCAGCGCGCCGATATCGTCGTGGGGAATGTCGTTCACGATGAAGGCGCGGCTCTGGCGCTGATAATCGAAGGGGCTTGCCAGCGATGCCCGGATCGCGGGCGAGGGCAGGTGGCTGGCGCCGGTCCGGGCCTCGGCGGCCTCCCACGCGCGCTCGGTCTCCTCGCCGTCGGTTCGCCCGTTCTCGTCGCGCAGGGTCGCCGACGTCACCAGGATGCCATGGGCGGGGGCGGCCAGGACGGTCGCGAAGGGAATGGTGGGGTCGAGCCAGTGGCGATGCAGCCCGACATCGTGCTCGCCCGCGCGTTGCCCTTCGCGCCGGTCCAGCCGGATGAAGTCGACATGCTGCGGTGTCGCGCCCTCGTCGGCGGGCGCGCCGAGGCCGCGGAGCATGGAGACCCACCCGTCCACCCGGCTCAGGGCCCGGCGGCGAATGGTCCGTACTCCGGCCTCGATTCGCTCGCGGGTGGCCGAATCGAGTTCGGCCGTGTCGTCCTCCAGCCGCTCCAGCAGGCGGTCCACCAGCGTGCGGAGCGCCGTGGCCAGCCGGTCGAGCGAGCGCGCCAGGCCGGCGGCGGCCGGCAGGACCGCGTCGGGCACGGGGTGCAGGTCGCATTCGATCGCGCCGGGCCGGTGTCCGCCATCAGGGGCGCGCGTCGTGGACCGGGCCAGCGCCTGCTGTCCCAGAAGATGCAGCAGCCATTCGGTCGGATTGGGCAATGCGGCGTCATTCGGACCGGGCAGCGCCGGCGGGGACCGGGGCAAGCCCGCAGGGCCGACCGACATCTCCGCCGTTTCGGTCGTCGCATGCCACGCATCCGCCAGACGGCCGGACCAGCCGGGCGCGGGCAGGGCGTGGGCGGCCTGCAACGCGGCCTCGAGTGGCGCTTCCAGGCGGGGATAGCCCACGACCAGATCGTCCAGCCGCCGTTTCAGCCCCCGCGCGCGGGACCGCGCGCCTTCGGCGCCCAGCAGCCAGCGGCGCAACTCGGCGGCCTCCAGCCCCGACAGTTCGGCGGAGAATGCGCTGTCGGCGGCGTCCATCACGTGATGGCCCTCGTCGAAGACGTAGCGGGTGGGGATATTGTCCTCATCCGCCGCCTCGTCGCCGTCCATGGCGTGCCAGGCGGCCTGGCTCATCACCAGGGCATGGTTGGCGATCACCAGGTCGGCGTCCCGCGCCCGGCGGATGGAATGTTCGACGAAGCAGCGCTGGTAATGGGGGCAGGCGCCATGGATGCACTCGCCCCGCCGGTCGGCGATGCCCGCCAGCAGCCCGCGTCCGAACAGGTCGCCGAACCAGCCGGGCAGATCGCCCCCCGTGAGGTCCCCGTCGGCCGTGACCCCCGCCCAGCGCGCGACCAGCGACAGGCCGATCAGGCTGCCATGCGCCGCGCCGCGCGCGCCGGCGATATTCACCGTCTCCTCCATGTTCAGGAGGCAGAGATAGTTTTCCCGTCCCTTCCGCAGGACGACATGCCTGCGCCGCTCGGTGGCGTCGGGATAGAGCCGGGCCAGTTCGGCCTCGATCTGCCGTTGCAGATGGCGGGTATAGGTGCTGATCCAGACCGTGCCGCCATTGCGTTCCGCCCACAGGCTGGCGGGCGCGACATAGCCCAGCGTCTTGCCGGTGCCTGTGCCGGCCTCGGCCAGCACCATATGCGGGTCGCCCCGGACCAGGCGCGGTGCGAAGGCGGCGGACGCCGCGCCGGCGAAATCGGCCTGCCCGACCCGGGTTTCCGCATCGGGGCCCAGAATCTCGCCCAGCCGGCGGCGGGCGTCGGCGGCCGACACCGGATGATTGGCCGGTGGCGGGCGGGGGGCGGCGTCCTCCCATTTCGGCAGGCGTCGCCAGACGCGGATGGCATCGCCCGGTTGCAGGGCCTCGGGGGGCAGGGACGTCCCGGTGCCCAATGCCGCCAGCACGCTGCGGCCCCAGGCCCAGCCGGCGCGTTCCATCCTGACGGCCAGGGCTGCCATTTCCTCGCCCGCCGGGGTGGCGCGCAGGGCGGCGATCCGGTCCAGCAGGATATCCGCAAGCTCCGGCAGCAGGTCGGCGTCGGCCGATCCGATCCGGCTGTCGCCCAGGTCCAGCGCCTGCGCCAGGCCGCGCACCGTGGGCGGCATCGTGCGGCCGGGCAGGGCGAAGACGAACAGCTCCAGCAGGTCCAGCCAGGGCGTGGGCTGCGGCAGCGGCGGCAGGCCCAGCCGTCGCGCGGTCAGCGGCGCATGGACCACCAGCGGCGCCGGCCACTGGCGCAACTCCCGCACCGCCTCTTCGGATGACAGGGTCAGGAGCTCGCCGTCCGGGGTCAGAATCGAACACGAACCATGACGCGCGACCAGCGCGGGCGGCATGTCCGAAGGGGGAAGTGACGCGGCCATCAGAGGAACATATAGGGGACATATGGCCGCCTGTCGCCCGTTACCGGCATCATCATCCATTATTCCGGCATGAAGATGATGTATGGTTTGGATTGACCCATGCCATTCCAGTTCATAGCTTCCCGGCATCATGTCCGAACAGAACCGTCCCGACCCCGTTCCCCTGCCCAAGGCCTGGCCCTTCGAGGAAGCCGCGAGGCTGGCCGCGCATGTCGAAAAACGGGCCGACGACCGGCCGGCATTGCTGGAAACCGGGTACGGCCCGTCGGGCCTGCCGCATATCGGCACGTTCGGCGAAGTGGCGCGGACATCCTGGGTGCGCCAGGCCTATACCCGCCTGACGGGGCGCCCCACGCGTCTTCTGGCGTTTTCCGACGATATGGACGCCCTACGCAAGGTGCCGGACAATGTGCCGAACGGCGACATGCTGCGCCAGCACCTGGGCAAGCCGCTGTCGCGGATCCCCGATCCGTTCGGCACCCATGACTCCTTCGCCGCCCATAACAATGCGCGGCTGAGGTCCTTCCTGGACGGATTCGGCTTCGATTACGAATTTGCCTCCTCGACCGACTATTATACCGGCGGGCGGTTCGACGCCGCGCTGCGCCGGGTGCTCGAGGTCCATGACGAAATCGTGTCCGTCATTGCCCCGACCCTGGGGCCGGATCGCCGTGCGACCTATTCCCCCGTGCTGCCGATCCACCCGCGCACCGGCCTGGTGATGCAGGTGCGTATGGACGCGATCGACGCCGATGCCGGCACCGTCCGCTGGACCGACGAGGACGGGGTGGTGTTTGAAACCCCGGTGACCGGCGGCGGCGCCAAGATGCAGTGGAAGGCCGACTGGGCCATGCGCTGGTTCGCGCTGGGCGTGGATTACGAAATGTCCGGCAAGGACCTGATCGACAGCGTGAAGCTGTCGGGCAAGATCTGCCGGATTCTGGGCGGCGAGCCGCCGGCGGGCCTGACCTACGAACTGTTCCTGGACGAGAACGGGCAGAAGATCTCCAAATCCAAGGGGAACGGGATCTCGGTCGAGGAATGGCTGCGCTACGCGCCGCCCGAAAGCCTGTCGCAGTACATGTTCAACGCCCCGCAGCGGGCCAAGCGTCTGTTCTTCGACGTCATCCCCAAGGCGGCGGACGAGTATCTGGCCAATGTCGGCCGCGCGGCCACCCTGGCCGGCGACGATCCGGCGCTGCCGGCGAACCCGGCCTGGTTCATCCATGCCGGCCGGATCGGTCCGGATGCCGGCAGCCCGCTGACCTTCGGCATGCTGCTGAACCTGGCCAGCGTCGCCAACGCCGAAACCCCGGACGTGCTGTGGAAGTTCATCCGCCGCTACGATTCGGCCGCATCCCCGGACTCATGCCCGATGCTGGCCCGCCTGGTGGACCATGCGATCGTCTATTATGCCGATTTCGTGCGGCCGGCGAAAACCTATCGCCAGCCCGACGAGCGGGAGCGCGCGGCGCTTGCCGACCTGGCCGACAATCTGCGCGGCCTGGTGGACGGGCCGGCCGAGCCCGACACATTGCAGAACCTGGTCTTCGAGATCGGCAAGCGCCATGGGTTCGAGCCGCTGCGCGACTGGTTCGGGTGCCTGTACGAGGTCCTGCTTGGCCAGAAGGAAGGACCGCGCTTCGGCATCTTCATCGGGCTGTACGGCGTGTCCGAAACGGTCGAACTGATCGAGGCGGCGCTGGCCCGCGCATCCATGGCCGCGTCAACGGGCGCCGGCGCGGCCTGAGGCTCCGGCGGATCGTGACATGACGTTCCTGGACCCGTCATGCCTTTGAACCGGAACATCATGCCAGAAGCACCGCCCCCCCCGCCGCATGGCTGGCGGCGGATGCTGCGCCACGTGCCCCATGCCATCGGCCTGGTGCTGATGATCGCCGCGATCGTGGTGGTCCAGCGCGAGGTCCGGGACCTGCACTGGAACGACATCCGTGCGGCGCTGAAGACGATTCCGGTCTCGACCCTGCTGCTGGGGATGGGCTGCACCGTCCTGTCCTATTTCATCCTGTCCTTCTACGACTGCCTGGCGGTCGTGCAGGTCGGATGCCGCGTGTCGTTCCGACGTACCGCGTTCGCCTCCTTCTGTTCCTATGTGCTGTCGCACAACCTGGGGTTTTCCGCCATTTCCGGGGCGGCCGTGCGCTTTCGGCTGTATGGCAACTGGGGCCTCGGCCCCTTCGCCATCGCCCAGATCATCGCCTTCTGTTCCGCCACCTATCTGCTGGGCGCGGGCGCGCTGGTGGGTGCGGTGCTGCTGATGGAACCCGGTGCGGTGCCGATCGTCGGCGGGCATCTGCCGCATGCCCTGCTGTGGGGGATCGGGCTGCTGATGTGGCTGGGGGTCGCCGCCTATATTCTGCTGGGCCTCCGGCTGTCGGAAGTGCGGCTGTGGCGCTATACCATCGCCTTTCCATCGCCGGGCATGGCGATGGCCCAGACGGCCGTCGCGGCGGCCGAAATCGCCGCCACGGCCGGCATCGCCTATATCTTCCTGCCGCCGGGTACCGGCCTGGGGTACGGCGTCTTCCTCGCGATCTATATCGCGTCCTACACGGCGGGGCTGATGGCCAGCGTGCCGGGCGGGCTGGGCGTGTTCGACGGGGCGATGATGCTGGCGTTGAGCCCGTACCTGGAAGCCACGCAGATCATCAGCACGATCCTGGTTTTCCGCCTGTTCTATTACATCATCCCGCTGTTTCTGGCCGGGATCATGTTTGCGGGGCACGAGCTGTTCCTGCGCGGTGATGCGGCCCTGGCCCGCAAGGCCGCGCCCCAGGCCCCGCGCCGCGGCCCGCGCGAAACCCGCCCCAGCCATGTGATCCGCGAGAGCGAGGCCGATTTCTCGGTCGTCGTGGCCACCGGCGCGGTGTCGATCTGCGGCGCGCTGCTGGTCGCGCTGACGATCCTGGACCCCGCATCGTGGACGAATGCAGGCGGCCTGCACCATCTGGTCGGGGTGGCGGGCGATTACCTGCTGTCGCTGATCGGGGTGGCGCTGATCGGCCTGGCGGTCGGCCTGTCGCAGCGCGTGACCCTGGCGTGGAAGGTGACGCTGGGCCTTCTGGTCTGTGCCGCCGCCCTGACGCTGCTGCGCGGGGCGTCGCTGGCCGTTCCGGGGATCCTGGGCCTGGTGACGATCCTGATCGCCCCGTTCCGCAGTTCCTATTATCGCCATGCGCGCATCCTCAGCGAACCGCTGGCGTTCCGCACGATCCTGTCGCTGGTCCTGCTGATCGGCTGCGTGCTGGTGCTGGTCTGCTCCGGCCCGCGTGACGAGGTCGGCGGAAGCTGGTGGGAGGTCATGCTCTTTACCTCGACCCACGGCGTGGCGCGATGGACGATGGGGCTGGCCGTCGTGCTGGGGCTGGTCATGATCGGGCGCCTGGTCCGCCCCGGCCAGATCATCGTCCTGCCGTGGGACGAGGACGGGCAGGCCCAGTATCGCGCGCTGGACCACGCGCTGGACGATCCTGGCCCCGGTACGCCGGCGGGGCTGATCCCCGGCGCCGCCGGACGGGCGATGCTGCCGTTCCTGCGGACCCATGGGTTTCTGGTCGGCCTGGGCGACCCCGCCGGCGCATGGGACGATTGCGCCTCGGCCATCTGGTGGCTGCGCGACCTGGCGGTGCAGGAGGGACGGCAGCCGGTCTTCTGGCGGGTCGGGACGTCGATGCTGGACGTGTATAACGACCTGGGCCTGACGTCCTGGCCCCTGGATGGCGTGGGGGTCGAGGCCACGAGCTATCTGTGCTGCGTTCCGCAGAGCGTGGCGGCGGTCCGGGCGATCATGCAGCCGGCGGAAGGTGGGCATTCGCTGGCGGTCGTCGCCCGCATTCCCGACAGGTCTTGACGGGCGGACGGCCTTCGGAAAAACGGTAGGGCTCATCCCGCGTGGCGTCCTCGGGCGCCATTGCCCCCACGGGAACGAAGATGATGCCGCCAGCTCTTCACGCTGCCTTGCCCCCGGGCGGGCCGAGCGATTTCGCCGCCCTGACCAACATTTTCCTGCTGGCGTTTCCGGCGCTGTTTTCCATCGTCAACCCGATCGGCGCCGCGCTGATCTTCACGCAGGTGACGGCCGGGCGGACGCGGTCCGAATGCCTGGCGCTGGCCCGCACCGTCGCGTTGTATTCGGCCTGCCTGCTGATCGCCTCGATCTGGATCGGCAGCGCCATCCTGGCCTTTTTCGGCATCACGATCGATTCCCTGCGGATCGCCGGCGGGTTGGTCGTGGCGGTTCGCGCGTGGGCCTTGTTGCAGGCCCCCGAAGCGGTGGCGGCCCGCAAGGAGGAGCAGGCCCGTCAGGGGGGCCGGACCATCGCGGCGCCGAGCTGGACGGAAATGGCGTTTTTTCCCATGACGATGCCGTTTACCGTCGGCCCCGGCACCATTTCGGTGGCAATCGCCCTGAGTGCTGCCCGGCCGGCATCGTCCGGCGGCATCCTGTTCTATGTCGCGCTGTCGGCGGCCGCCGTGCTGGTGGCCGCGACGATCTGGCTGGCCTATGCCTATGCCGAACGGCTGATGGCGCTGCTGGGCGTGACCGGCGCGCGGATCGTGTCGCGGCTGGCGGCGTTGATCCTGCTGTGCATCGGGGTGCAGATCCTGTCGGCGGGGATCGAGGGGCTGGCGCTGACGATCGTCCGCGCGGCCTCATCCTGACGTGCCGTCCGCCGCCAGCAAGGGGCGGATCGCGGCCCGCAGGGCGGGCAGCACGTCGGTCGCGAACCAGGGAGTGCGCCGTTCCCATGCCCCGGTGCGCCAGGATGGATGGGGCAGGGGAAAATAGCGCGGCATGACGTCGCGGAAATTACGGACGCGGTCCTCGACGCGGCCAGGCCCCAGCACGGCGGCCTGGGCATAGGAGCCGACGAGGAGGGTCAGCCGGATATCGGGCATCATCGCCAGGATCCGGTCGCGCCAGAGTGGGGCGCATTCGGGGCGCGGGGGGCGATCGCCCCCCTTCGGAAGCCGTCCCGGATAGCACATCCCCATCGGCGCGAGGGCGATGCGGCGGGTGTCGTAGAACGTGTCCCGGTCGATCCCCAGCCAGCCGCGCAGGCGGTCGCCCGAGGCGTCGTTGAAGGATATGCCGGTCTCATGCACCCGTGTGCCGGGGGCCTGGCTTGCGATCAGGATCCGCGCCGTCCGCGATATATGCAGGATCGGACGCGGCCCCAGGGGCAGGTCGGCACAGGCCGTGCAGGCCCTGACCCGTCGGAGGAAATCGTCAAGGTCGCGGTCCCCCGAGCCGTCCGTCATCGTCGCGGCTCTTTCATCCGGCCAGGATCTCGTCGACCCAGCGCGGCACCATGCGCGTGGCGGGACCGGTCATGAACCGCTCGAAGCGCCCGGAGACGGCCGATGGGTCCAGATTGATTTCCAGCGTGTCCGCATGGTCCTCGACCAGGGCCGCGAAACCGGCGGCGGGATAGACGGTGCCGGACGTTCCGATGGCCACGAACAGGTCGCACGCCCCCAGTGCGGCTTCGATCCGGGGCATGTGCAGCGGGATCTCGCCGAACCAGACGACGTCGGGCCGCAGGGTCGGCCGGCCGCAGAGCGGGCAGGGCGTATGGGGAAGGCAGTCGGCGTGCCATTCGGGCGTGCCGCCGCACGAGGTACACCGCACGCGCAGCAATTCGCCATGCATGTGCCAGACATTCCGGCTGCCCGCACGCTCGTGCAGATCATCGATGTTTTGCGTGACGATCAGAAGTTCGCCGGGCCATTGCCCCGTGCGGGCCGCTTCCTCCAGCCGGGCCAGCGCAAGATGGGCGGCGTTGGGTCGCACGCGGTGCAGTTCGGCCCGCCGGTCATTGTAAAACCGGTCGACCAGCGCCGGATCGCGCCGGAATGCAGCGGGCGTGCAGACATCGTCGATGTCATATCGGCTCCAGATCCCGTCGGCGTCGCGAAAGGTGTCCAGGCCCGATTCCCTGCTGATGCCGGCCCCGGTCAGGACCACGATGCGTTCCATGGGATGATGTTGCTCCGTTCGGTGTCGTCACGCCCGGATGGTAACGCCCCGACTGTGCCAAAGGACGGCGCATAAGAAAACCGCCGCGGGAGGACCCTCCCGCGGCGGCAATCGGCAAGGCGACAGGCCGGAGGCCGGTTACTGGGCCTGGTCGACCCCCGAATGGGTCTGCGGCGCGAACGTCCATCCGGCACCGTAAGGCTGCGGATGGAAGATCAGCCACCCGCTGCTGGAGGCGTTCCATCCGCTGCTGGAAACCGGCGCCCCGGTGGCGCGCAGCTTGGTGACATCGGCCGCGGTGACGCTTGCAGGCGCGCGGTTGCCCCAGCTGGATCGGATGAAATTGACGACATCGGCGATCTGCTGCGCCGACAGGGTCTTGCCGTAGGCCGGCATGGCCACGGCGGACGGCGCCCAGTTGGTCGGGGGCAGCACGCCGCCATTGACGATGACGTTGACCAGCGAGGTGGGGTTGTCCGTCACGACCACCGGGTTGCCGGCCAGCGGCGGGAACATGCGGGGCACGCCGCCGCCGTCATTGCGATGGCAGATCGTGCATTGCTGCAGATAGACCTCGGCGCCGGCGGACCCGGCCGTCTTGCCCGATGCCAGCATGTCGGCGGTGGACGGGTCATAGGTATACGCGCCCTGCGACGGCGGCACGGGCGGAAGGTTCTTCAGGTATTTGGCGATGGCGCGCAGATCGTCGTCGGTGAAGTACTGGGTGCTCCAGGCCACCACGTCGGCCATGCCGCCGAAGACCGCCGAATGGTCGATGCGTCCCGATTTGAGGAAATAATAGATATCATCCTCCGACCAGCGGCCCAGGCCGACCACCGGGTCGTTACGCAGGCTGGGGGCGACCCAGTTGTCGATCGGCGCCCCGCCCGACAGGAATACCGGCCCGCCAGTGGCATCCATCGCCTTTTCCTGCATGGCGAAACCGCGCGGGGTGTGGCAGGCGCCGCAATGGCCCGGGCCGGTCACCAGATATTCGCCGCGCGCGATGACGGGATCGGTCCCGGGGGCGGGCTTGAACGCGGCGGGTGAGGGCGAGAACAGCGTGCGCCAGATCGACAGGGGCCAGCGCATCGACAGCGGCCACGAGATCTCGACCGGCTTGTTGGGCTGGCCCACCGGCGTCACCCCATGCATGAAATAGGCATAGAGCGCATGCATGTCGTCGCTGGTCATGCGCGAAAAGGCCGGATAGGGCATCGCCGGATAAAGCGTCGACCCATCCTTGCGTACGCCATGGCGAACGGCCTGATCGAAATCCTCGAACGTGTAGCGCCCGATGCCGTAGGTCGCGTCGGGCGTGATGTTGGTTGAATAGATCGTGCCGATCGGGCTCCGGATTTCCAGCCCGCCCGCATAGGCCTGTCCATGCAGGGCGGTGTGACAGGCGACGCAGTCGCCCAGTCGCGCGACATAGGCGCCCTTGTCGATCAGGGCCTGGTCGGGCGTCTGCGCCATCGCCCCCGTGGCAAGAAGGCCGAACGCCGTCGTGCCGATCGCAACTTTAAGCCTGTTGAGCATTCTGTTCACCGTGCGTCGCATTGATGCAAAAAAGAAGGAAATCCGGCATGAGGGGCCTCATTGCTGGGGCACGCCGGCATCGTTCTTCCGGGCATCAACCTCTCTCTGGTAGGTGTCGTTGGCGCGCTTGATAAGGAACTGGCGGATATCCTCGATCTGCTCGGGCGACATTGACGTATCGAAACGATCCATGCCGTAGGCCGTCAGGGCGCCGCGTCCGACCACGTTGTAGAACGCATCCTGATGGCGGATCGCGCCGGACCAGCGC
Source organism: Gluconacetobacter johannae (assembly GCF_014174305.1). Taxonomy (GTDB): domain Bacteria; phylum Pseudomonadota; class Alphaproteobacteria; order Acetobacterales; family Acetobacteraceae; genus Gluconacetobacter; species Gluconacetobacter johannae. The sequence continues at coordinate 290,743 of NZ_JABEQH010000001.1, forward strand.
AGGTCGGGCAGCACGCCCCCGGCTTCGGCATTGTCGCCGTGGCAGGCCGCGCAGAAGGTCTGGAACTGGAAATACCCGTTATCGGTCCGCTTGCCGTCATAATCGGCGGGCGGCTTGACGGGCAGGAAGCCCTTGTCATTCTGCGGCGGGAGCTTGGCCTTGCCGTCCAGCGAGAAGGCGATCACCCGCGAATGGTTGACCGTCCATCCGCTGGTCCGGGCCAGTCCCCCGAGGAAGAAGGGATAGATGCCGCCCCAGCCGACCTCGACCGCGACATATTGCTTGCCGTTGGCCAGATAGGTGACGGGCGGGGCGATGATGCCGCTCTGTGCTGCGAAGTGGAACAGGTCGGCGCCGTTCGTGGCGTCGTAGGCGTGGAATTCGCCATTCGCCAGGCCCTGGAACAGCAGGTCGCCCGCCGTCGCCACGATGCCGCCGTTCCACGGACCCTTGTGATCGACGCGGAACGCTTCCTGCTGCTTCACCGGATCCCAGGCGACGATCCAGCCCTTCAGGTCCTTGATGAAGGCCTGCTTGGCCTCCGGCGAATCGGGGATGCCGACCTTGTTCATGTCCAGGCCCAGGTTCCAGCTGTCGGGGTGGGCCTTGAAGCCGCCGACCTGGTTCTTGTACAGGAACGGGACCTGCTGCGCGGGGATGTACACTAGGCCGGTCCGCGGGCTGTAGGCCATGGCCGCGAAATTATGGCCGCCCAGATCGCCGGGGATGCCGTACCATTCCTTGCCGTTCAGGGTGTACAGCGCGTCCGGGTTGTAGATCGGGCGACCGGTCTTGGGATCGAGGCCGCTGGCCCAGTTCACGTAGACATAGTTCTTGCCCGACAGGAATTCGCCGGTCTTCGCGTCGATGATGTAGAAGAATCCGTTCTTCGGCGCATGGACGATGACGTGCCGGGTCTGCCCGTTGATCGGCAGGTCAAGCGTCATGATCTGCTGGACCGAGGTATAGTCCCACTGATCCATCGGCGTTTCCTGGAAGTGCCAGACATACTCGCCGGTCTCGGGCCTGATGGCCACGATGCTGCCCAGGAAGAGATTGTCGCCCTTTCCGTCGGAGCGGTATTTGTAGTTCCAGGGCGATCCGTTGCCCACCCCCAGATAGACCAGGTCGGTGACGGGGTCATAAACGATCGAATCCCACACCGTTCCGCCGCCGCCCTGGGTCGTCCAGGCGCCGGTCGGGCTCCAGGTCGGGTAGGCCTTGCTCATCAGCACGCTGTCGGACGCCGCGTTATCGGGCTTGTTTTCCGGATTCGGCACGGTGAAGAAGCGCCAGTCGAGCTTCCCGGTCTCGGCATCGAAGGCGGAGACGAAGCCGCGCGCCCCGAATTCGGCGCCGCCATTTCCGATGATGACCCGGCCCTTGGCGATGCGCGGGGCGCCGTCCACGGTATAGGACCGCTGGTGGCCCAGGGTGGCGTCCGCGGGAATGGTGTTCACGCTCCAGACCAGCTTGCCGGTCTTGGCGTCCAGCGCGATCAGGCGGCCGTCGAACGTTCCGAAATAGACCTTGCCGTTCCAGTAGGCGGCCCCGCGATTGACCGTATCGCAGCACCCCTTGTCGGCGATGTTGCCGGGAACCCGCGGATCGTAGGCCCACAGCAGCTTGCCGGTCGCCGCGTCCAGGGCCTTCATCTTGCTCCAGTTGGTGGTCGCGTACATCACGCCGTCGACCACCAGGGGCGTGCCTTCCTGCCCCCGGTTGGTGTCCAGGTCGTAATACCAGGCCAGCTTCAGATTGCCGACATTGGACCGGTTGATCTGGTCCAGCGGGCTGTAACGCTGCTCGGAATAAGTGCGGCCATAGGTCAGCCAGTTTCCGGGGTGGTCATCGGCGTGGATGATGGCCTCGCCCGTCGCGCCGAAACCGGCGTCGGCGGCAAGGGTAGATACCGTGTGGCCGCAAACCAGCGCCGCGCATATCGTCCCGGCGCCAAGCGCTCCTCGCAGAGAGCGTCTTTTCCCGAAAACGGCTCGCATCATGTCCGAAGTCCTCGTGACAGAAAGAAAAACCGGATAGTTCCCGGTTCTGGACGGTCCCGAAATTGGGCGTATCCGACCCGTCAGACCATAATGTGACTATTTCGACAGTCTCCTGACGTTTTAGTGTTCGGGCGTCACGCGAATGCGAAGATTGCGAACGACGCATGACTGGGAATCCGCCGAAGATCGGGCCTCAGGACGCGAACGGATATTCGGCCAACGGCTCATAGACGGGATGCCCGGCGCCGCGCAGCGATCGGAAAAGCGTCACATGGGTCGCTTCCACGGCCGGGAGCGGCGTTGCGGCATAGTGGGCCAGCCACGCCGACATCCTCCCGTCCGGGCGCCGCGGGCAGGAGCCGATCGTGACATGCGGCAGAAAGCGCCGGCGTTCGACCTGCAGCCCCGCCGCACGGCGCAGGGCCGTGTCGATCTTCTTCTGAAGATGCAGCAACGGGTCGGTGCGGGCGATGCCGACCCAAAGCGTATCCTGCCCCCCGTCCTGTTCGAACAGACCGGGCGGTTCAGGGATCAGAAGGCAGGCGGGGGCACGGATGGCCGACAGCGCATGGTGGATGTCCTCCTGCCCGGGGCGTCCGCGCACCTCGCCGATGAAGCGCAGGGTCAGGTGGTATGATTCGGGATCGACCCACCTGACGTCGGGAAGGCTTCCGCGCAGGGCCGCGATGGCCTCGCGCAGCGGGGATGCGATCTCGAGGGCGACGAAAAGTCTCATCGGCCGGCTCCGCCTTCTGATACGGCAGGAGAAAAGCTCCACTCGCCTGCCTGGCGCATATATAATATATCTATCGAGGCGGGCGGTCAGGTCGTAATGCGTGACGGAAGCTGCCGAGATTTACGGATTGTAATTCGGATGGCGGCCCTTTTTTCCTTGAATTGATCGTTTCGGGTCCCACATCACAAGAGCAATAGGTCCGGACTGTCCGGACAAGGAAGGATAACATGGCTTTCAGCCCGGATTTTCGAACGATGTCCCGACCCGCCGGCGCCGGTGCAGGCGCCGGGGCGATCGACCTGGGACTGCGTGCCTATATGCTGCGCGTCTATAACTGGATGGCGTCCGGCCTGCTGCTGACCGGAATCGTGGCGTTCCTGATCGCCAACACCAGTCTGCGCGCCGCGTTCTTCAGCGAGGTGGTGACCGAAATGGGCGTCGCCGTGCGTCCGACCGGCCTGGGCCTGCTGGCGATGATCGCGCCCCTGGGGTTCGTGCTGGTGATGTCGCTGGGCGTCAACCGCCTGTCGCGCCAGACGGTCCAGACCCTGTTCTGGCTGTTCTGCGCCGTGATGGGGGCAAGCCTGTCCAGCATTCTCATGACGTTCACCGGTGTGTCGGTGGTCCGCGTCTTCTTCGTGACGGCGGGGACGTTCGCTGCGATGTCGATCTGGGGCTATGTCACCAAGACCGACCTGACCCGGTTCGGGTCCTTCCTGCTCATGGGCCTGTTCGGCCTGGTGATCGCAGGCGTCGTCAACATGTTCCTGCACAGTGCGGGCCTGGCGTTCCTCTACAGCATCGTCGGGGTCTTCATCTTCGTCGGGCTGACCGCGTTCGACACCCAGCGCATCAAGATGAGCTACCAGCAGTTCGCCTATTACGAAGGGCCGGAAGGTGCTGCCAAGCGCGGCGTGTATGACGCGCTGGCGCTTTATCTGAACTTCATCAACCTGTTCCAGTTCCTGCTGCAGTTCATGGGCATGCGTAGCAACCAGGACAACTGAGCCCCCGCGACATTCACCGCGACTCAGCGAAAAGCCCCGCCAGACCGGCGGGGCTTTTTTTTGGTCGGCGCGGCAACCTGAACAAACACAAAACAAATCTGAAAATCAGGGTCGGAAAATCGGCAAAAATAAGACTTATTCTTCGCGGGAAAGAGTTTGATGACGCGTATGTGATCGGCGATCACTGTGCATAATTTATTGAATTAAAACGGTTTATAAAATCTCCCTGCCTATCTTCGAAATAAACTGAAACATTGCGTGAAGTCTTGCCTGCGGGGTCGTTCCGGTCGGATAAGGCAGATAGAGAACTGTACGAAAGGGTAACTGCGCAGAGAGACGCTTCAGACCACAAGGCGGCACTGCACCCGTTCGCGTCCAAACTGAGGGACGAGGCCGCTGTCGGGTCGGAAATCCTTGATCGAGATCATGGCCGAAAGGCAGAAGGATACTCATGACGGGACCGAACCGACGGAGACCTCATATTCCAATATGATGGGTGGACGAAGGCTGGATGTCACTTGATGTGAGGCACTGCGGGATGGCGGGGCCGGGACTCCGGTCCCGTAACGTACATGAAGCGTGACCGTGATTGTTTTGAGCCCGTGGACGAAGCGAGCATGTGAGCAAGGGTGATGTCGAAACCAACGAGGCGTGAGATGAAGAAAAAAATCTTGCCAAGATTATCGAATTTATTGTGTTTATCCTCAGCGTTCCTCTTGGCGGGATGTGACTGGGATACCCTCAACCCCAAGGGCGTGATCGGCATTCAGGAAAAGAGCCTGATCCTGACCGCGACCTATGCGATGCTGCTGGTCGTCGTGCCGGTCATCGTCCTGACGCTGCTGTTCGCATGGCAGTACCGGCAGTCGAACACGAACGCCGAATACCTGCCGAAATGGTCGCATTCGAACAAGATCGAGGTCGTGATCTGGGTCGTTCCCAGCCTCATCATCCTGTTTCTGGCGGTCCTGACCTACCAGACCTGCATTTCGCTGGATCCGTATCGCCCGCTCGACGAAGAGGCGAACGTGAAGCCCATCCACGTCGATGTCGTGGCCCTCGACTGGAAATGGCTGTTTGTCTACCCCGACGAGGGGATCGCCACCGTCAACCAGATCGCCTTCCCGGTGAATACGCCGGTCGAATTCCGGATCACCTCTGATTCGGTCATGAACTCGTTCTTCATCCCGCAGCTGGGCTCGATGGTCTATGCCATGGCGGGCATGCAGACGCAGATCCACCTGAGCGCGAACGAAGTCGGAAACTACGCCGGCGAGTCCGCGAACTTCAGCGGCCGCGGCTTCTCCGACATGCGTTTCCGGGCGCTGGCGATGAGCAACGACGATTACGCCGCCTGGGTTCAGAAGGTGAAGGCCTCGTCCGAACAGCTCGACAGCTCCAACTATCCGAAGCTGGCCGCGCCGAGCGAGGCGAACCCGGTCGAATATTTCTCGCATGCCGAACCGGGCCTCTTTGACGGGATCGTTGCCAAGTACAACAACGGCATGGTCATGGATAAGAGCACCGGCAAGATGTTGCATGTGCAGTCCGCGATGTCCGACATGAACATGAAGGAATAGGACAGATGTTAGGAAAATTAAGCTGGTCGGACATCCCGTTTGATGTGCCGATTCTTGTTGGAACATTCGCTGGCGCCGCGATCGCGGGCCTGGCGGTGTTCGGCCTCATCACCTATTACGGCAAGTGGGGCTACCTCTGGAAAGAGTGGCTGACCTCGGTCGACCACAAGCGTCTGGGCGTGATGTATATCGTCCTGGCGCTGGTGGCCCTGTTCCGTGGCTTCGCGGACGCCATCATGATGCGCTCGCAGCTCGCGCTGGCCTATGCCGGCAACCCGGGCTACCTGCCGCCGCATCACTACGACCAGATCTTCTCCGCCCATGGCACCATCATGATCTTCTTCATGGCGATGGCGTTCATGACGGGGCTTTGGAACGTGATCGTCCCGCTGCAGATCGGTGCGCGCGACGTGGCCTTTCCGTTCCTGAACTCGCTCAGCTTCTGGATGACCACGGTCAGTTTCGTGCTCATCAACATCTCGCTGTTCATCGGTGAGTTCTCGCAGTGCGGCTGGCTGGCCTATCCCCCGCTGTCGGAATCGCAGTTCAGCCCTGGTGTCGGTGTCGACTACTATATCTGGGCCGTCCAGCTGTCGGGCGTGGGCACCCTGCTGACCGCCGTGAACTTCTTCACCACCATCGTGAAGATGCGCGCGCCGGGCATGACCTTCATGAAGATGCCGGTCTTCACCTGGACCGTCCTGTGCTCCGCCGTGCTGGTGATGGTGGCGTTCCCCATCCTGACGGTGGCGCTGGGCCTGCTGGGTCTCGACCGCTATCTGGGCATGCACTTCTTCACCAATGATGGCGGCGGCAACCAGATGCTCTATCTGAGCCTGATCTGGGCCTGGGGCCATCCGGAAGTCTACATCCTGGTCCTGCCTGCCTTCGGTGCGTTCTCCGAAGTCACGCAGACGTTCTCGCGCAAGCCGCTGTTCGGCTACAACACCATGGTCTACGCGACCTGCTCGATCATGGTGCTGTCGCTGATCGTGTGGGCTCACCACTTCTTCACCATGGGCGCCGGCCCGAACGTCAATGCGTTCTTCGGCATCATGACGATGGTCATCGCGATCCCGACGGGCGTGAAGATCTTCAACTGGCTGTTCACCATGTACAAGGGCCGCGTCGAGTACCACGCGATCATGTACTGGGTGGTCGGCTTCATGATTACCTTCTCGATCGGTGGAATGACCGGCGTGATGCTCGCCATCCCGGCCGCCGATTTCGTCCTGCACAACAGCCTGTTCGTCATCGCCCACTTCCACAACGTCATCATCGGCGGTGTGTATTTCGGCTATGTCGCCGCCATGAACTTCTGGTTCCCGAAGGCTTTCGGCTTCAAGCTGAACGAAGCCTGGGGCAAGCGGGCGTTCTGGTTCTGGTTCGTTGGCTTCTACTTCGCGTTCATGCCGCTCTATGTCCTGGGCTTCATGGGCATGACCCGTCGCATGAACCACTACGACAACCCGGACTGGTATCCGTGGATGCTGGTTGCCGCCTTCGGCGCCACGCTGATCGCATGTGGTGTGGTCTGCCAGCTGACGCAGCTGTATGTGTCCATTCGTGACCGCAACCTGGCGGAAAACCGCGACCTGACGGGCGATCCGTGGAATGCGCGCACGCTGGAATGGTCGACCTCGTCCCCGCCGCCGTTCTACAACTTCGCCGTCGTCCCGACGGTGCATGACCTCGATGCCTTCGCCCACGACAAGGAAGCCGGCATTGATACGCGTGCGGCCGGTTCGGACTACCAGGCGATCCACATGCCGAAGAACACGTCGGCTGGCTTCTTCATCGGTATGTTCAGCCTGGTCCTCGGCTTTGCCGCGATCTGGTATATCTGGTGGCTGGCGGCTCTCGGCCTGATCGGCGTCATCGCGACGGTGATCGCGCGGAGCAGCGACAACGATATCGACTACTATGTGCCGGTGTCGGAAGTTGCCCGTATCGAGAACGAGCATACTCGTAACCTCATGGCAGCACAGGCGGCGGAATAATGGCGCACGATATGACAGCTGATGCGGCCCACGCCCACGACGAACACCATGAATCCCCCGTGGTGTTCGGGTTCTGGCTGTATCTGATGACGGACTGCCTCATCTTCGGAACGCTGTTCGCAGTGTTCGCGGTGATGCGGAACCAGTTTGCCGGTGGTCCCACCGGCAAGGAGATCTTCGACCTTTCGGGCGTCGGAGTTGAAACCGCGATCCTGCTGCTCAGCTCGATCACCTATGGTTTCGGCATGATCTCGGCCCACCAGAACAAGGTGGGCACGATGCGGACGTGGCTGGCCGTCACGTTCCTCCTCGGCCTGGGCTTCCTGTTCATGGAAATCCGTGAGTTCTCTCACATGGTCGCCGAGGGCAACGGCCCGGATCGCAGCGCCTTCCTGTCGGCGTTCTTCACGCTGGTGGGCACGCACGGCCTGCACGTTACGTGCGGCCTTCTGTGGATGGCGGTCGTGATGGTCCAGTCCATGGGCAAGACGGTCCTGTCCGAGAGGATGATAAACAAGCTCACCTGCCTGAGCCTGTTCTGGCACTTCCTGGACATCGTCTGGATCTGTGTCTTCACCTTTGTCTATCTGATGAGTGTGATCTGATGGCTGATGCACATACAGCCCATTCGGGCGAGAGCCACGGAAGCGTAGGGTCTTACCTTACCGGGTTCGTGATTGCCGTTCTGCTGACGGTGGCGGCATTCGGGCTGGTCATGGCCCACAGCTTCTCTCCGGCCGGCACCGCGATCGCGATCGCGGTCCTGGCTGCCGTGCAGGTCGTCGTTCATCTGGTGTTCTTCCTGCACATGAACGGATCGTCCGAGCAGCGCTGGAACAACATGGCCTTCATCTTCACGGTCTTGGCCGTCGCGATCCTGATTGCCGGCACGGTGTTCATCATGCATGACACCGCGATCAACATGATGTCGCGTTGATCCTCATGGGGCCTGTGGTTGCGACCACAGGCCCATTTGTCCGGGGCATTGCGGCGCCTCGGATACGGGATACGAAAAAAGGCCGGTGAGGATCATCCTCACCGGCCTTTTTCATGTTTCTATCCCAGGCCCCAAACGGGGGCTGATCGGCGGGTAGATGACCCGCCGGTCGGAATGCGGTGTCGCCTCAGTCCTTATGCGGCTCGGCCGACAGCAGATCCTTCTTGTTGGGCTTGTCCTTCCATTCCTCGGCGTCGGCCGGGGGCGTGCCCTTGCGAATGATGTTGGGCCATTTGGCGGCATAACTGGCGTTGATCTCGGCCCAGGCCGCGGCACGGTCGTCGCTGTCGGGAACGATGGCTTCCGCCGGACATTCGGGCTCGCACACGCCGCAATCAATGCACTCGTCGGGATTGATGACGAGGAAATTGTCGCCGGCGTAGAAGCAGTCGACCGGGCACACCTCGACACAGTCCATGAATTTGCAGCGGATGCAGTTTTCGGTGACCACGTAGGTCATCGTTCGTCTCCGATCATCTGGAGGCTGGCATGAGGTTGCCAGCCTTGGGGGCCTGCGAGGGGCCGGCCATGCTGGTCCTCGCCTACAATGCGCGCAGATATGAAAGTCTTTTGACGTCGTGGCAAGTCAAAGACCGCGCACCACCGACGCGGTCTTTCTATCCGGCCGCAAATGATGGCGATGACGCCTGTTCCGGGAAGATGTCGTATAGCAGCCGGGCGGCGGTGGCCGGGCCGCGCCGGGACGCCAGGGCCACAATCCGCAGGACCATGACGCCCTGTCCGCCGGGGGCGGGCAAGGTCAGAATATCCCCCGGCCGCACCAGGGCATGGGCCTTCTCGGTGCGCTGGCGATTGATCCTTACCGCTCCGGCCTGGGCGATGCGGGCGCAATCGGGGCGGCTGCGGGCGAAACGCGCGCACCACAACCATAGATCCAGCCTCTGCGCCTCCTGGGGGGCGGCGTCCCCGTGTGCTTCGCGCCTCACGACGACTGACGCTTCTTCAGGGTCGCAAGGACGGCGAACGGGCCATCGGGGATGGGGGGGGCGCGTCGTCCGCTGGTCGCCCTGGGCCGGGCGACGATCGCCACCGGTATCACCTCGTCGGCCATCTCGGGTGCCCTCGCCGGGGCGGCAGACGCACGATTCTGGTGACGCTGGCGCCGCCGGGCCTCGGGGGTCGCGGCCAGCATCGGGGGGGCCGCCGGTCCATATTCGCACGCCTTCAGCGGACGGGCGGCACGGACGGGGACGTCAAGCGCCTTCAGGATGGCGGCCACGGCTTCGGGCCGGACGCCCAGGCGCGACGGCAGGCCGTCGGGCAGGGGAACCGGGCCGTTGCGTGCGCGCCAACGCAGTTCCGCCGACAATTTTTCCGCGATGTCCAGGCGCAGCCGTACCGGGCCGGCCACGATCCAGCCCATGCGGGTCAGCATCGGGTCCCGATGGGTGTCTACCGGCACGGACACCGCGCCGACGGGCGGCAGGTCGGGAAGGGGTCGCCCCGCCCGTGCGGCCATCAGCACGGCGCGCAGTCGCATGGCGGCGGGGCGCAGCAGGCCGGGCATCAGGATCGCATGACGCCCCACCCGGATGCCCAGCGGCTTCAGCCGCCCACGCAGCACGGGGGCCACGGGGTCGCCGCCGATCGCCACCCCGCCCTGTTCCATCAGGCGATGCACGATGCCGCGCAGTGCCGGATCGTGCTCGACCGCGGCACGGGCGGCAAACAGTGGGGCCATGATGTCCTGGACCTGCCGATCCAGCCACGCGGCCAGGCGGGCGCGGATCCTTTCGCGCTGCGCGCCGTCGAGGAAGGCATTGTCCAGCACGTCGATCCGCGGGCGCAGCAGGTCGTCGCTGCCGCGCAACCGGGCGATCGGCGCGGCGTCCCACAGCAGGCATCGCCCGTCGGGCGAGATATCGAATGCGTCGTCCCCGGCCGTGGTCAGGCTGTGCACGCGACGGGGGATTTCCGCGCGCAGCGCCCGCCGCGCGGCGCGCAGCAGCAGGCGCCGATCGGGATGGTCGTATTCCGGGTCGGGCGCCAGATCCAGCCCGGCCACCCGGCCGACCGGATGGCCCTCGACCACGACCTCGCCCTGGGTGGTGACGGCGGACAGCAGGTCGTCGCCGCCCGAGGATTCGTCCAGCCGCCGTATCAGCGAGGCAGCGCGACGGTCGACGAAACGGGCCGTCAGCCGTTCGTGCAGCGCATCCGACAACTGGTCCTCGACATCCCGGGCGCGGGCCTGCCAGTGCTCGGCATTGCGGACCCAGTCCCGGCGTGCCGCGATATAGGAACAGACGCGGATCCCCGACAGGCGGTGCATCAGCGAATCGATATCGCCGTCGGGGCGGGCGAACGCCGCGATCTGGGATTCCATCCAGGCCGCGGGAACATGGCCGTCGCGGATGACATGGGTGAAGATGCGCGCGCACAGGCGGGTATGGGTTTCATCCCCCAGCTTCCTGAAATCGGGGATCTGGCAGGCTTCCCATAACAGCCGGGTGGCGCCGGAGGAGCGCGTCAGGCTCCGGATATCGGGGATTGCGGACAGGCTGGACAATGTCAGCAAGTCCGACGCCTCGTTGCCGGCGGTCAGCCCGTACGTCGGCGGGGGGCGGTTCAGGCTGGCCAGAAGGGCCTCGGGACTGGTGAAATCAAGCGCGCTGCTGCGCCAGAACAGGCGCTCGATCGGGTCGAACCGATGGGTTTCCACCGCCTCGGTCACCTCGTCGGGCAAGGCGGGGCAGGTGCCGGTCGTGCCGAATGTGCCGTCGCGCATGCCGCGCCCGGCGCGCCCGGCGATCTGGGCGATTTCGGCCGATGTCAGGGGCCGCGCCCGCGATCCATCGAATTTCGACAGGCCGGCGAAGGCGACATGGTTGACGTCCATGTTCAGGCCCATGCCGATGGCGTCGGTGGCGACCAGATAATCGACCTCGCGGTCCTGATAGAGGGCGACCTGCGCGTTGCGCGTGCGGGGCGACAACTGTCCCATGACCACGGCGCATCCGCCCCGGCGCCTGCGGATCAGTTCGGCGATGGCATAGACCTCGGTCGCCGAAAACGCGACGATCGCCGAGCGGGGGGGCAGGCGCGTCAGCTTGCTTGCCCCGATGTGGGCCAACTGGGAGAGCCTGGGGCGGCTTTCGATTTCCACCCCCGGGACCAGGCGGCGCAGCAGCGGGCGGATGGTCTCGGCGCCCAGGAACATCGTCTCGACCAGGCCGCGCGCGTGCAGTAGGCGGTCGGTGAACACATGTCCGCGATCGGGGTCGGCGCAAAGCTGGATTTCATCCACCGCGACGAATTCCGCCAGCCGGTCCAGGGGCATGGCCTCGACGGTACAGGAAAACCAGCGCGCGCCGGGCGGGATGATCTTTTCCTCGCCGGTAATCAGGGCGACGGCGCCGGCGCCCTTGGCGGCCACCATCCGTTCGTAATTCTCGCGGGCCAGCAGGCGCAGGGGGAAACCGATGACGCCGCTGGAATGGGCCAGCAGCCGCTCGATCGCCAGGTGGGTCTTGCCGGTATTGGTGGGGCCGAGAACCGCCCTGACGCGCGAGGCGACAGCAGGGTCGGAGGCGCGGCGCGCGGCGCGAAGGGGGCCTGCCCCCGTGGGTACACCCGTCATGTCCGTATGCTCAGATGACGCCGGGCGGAATGCAAGCAAAACCCGTGCGATTCCGTGGAATTGCCATCCCGGATGGTTGCGCCCGCGCCCGCATGGACGCAGGCTGCGCCCAAACGATGTCCAACAGGGTCGCGGAGGTTTGTCATGTCCGTTGAAGGGTTCCCGTGCCTGCTGCCGGCCGGCCGGAGCAGGCGCGCACGGATGCGGACGGTGCATGTGATTCGCCAGGGCGACGGCGATGACCTGACACCCCGAATCGGCGAATCCGGGGCGGCCTTCCTGCGCGATTCCGGGTTTGGGGGACGGGCAGGGGAACTGGCCCTGGTGCCCGGCAGCAATGGCGTGGCGGCCGCGGTGCTGGGGGCCGGCGATCGCACCGATCCGTTCCTGTTCGGCGGCCTGGCCAAGGCCTTGCCGCCCGGCCCCTGGACGATCGCGCTGCCCGACGGGCTGGCGCCGGCCACCGCCGTGCTCGGCTTCTGCCTGGGCGCCTATCGGATGCCTGCCTTCGGTCGCAAGATGGAGGACGCGGCCGATATCGCCCGCCTGGTCGTGCCCGCCGGGGGGGCTGCCGGCGCGGAGGTGGCGTGGGCCATCCGGCTGGGGCGGGATCTCATCAACACCCCGCCGAACCTGATGGGGCCGACCGAACTGGCGCGGGCCGCGCGTCGGGTCCTCGAGCCGCTGGGCGCCGAGGTCCGGATCGTGAAGGGGCGGGACCTGGCGCAGGCCTATCCGACCATCGCCCATGTCGGGGCCGGGTCGGCCCGTGCCCCCAGGGTCGTGATGGCGCGCTGGCGCGGCACGCAGGCGGGCGACGATGCGCCGCTGCTGTCCCTGGTGGGGAAGGGGGTGTGCTTCGACACCGGCGGCTACGATATCAAGCCCGCGTCGTCGATGTTGCGTATGAAAAAGGACATGGGCGGGGCCGCGCTGATGCTGGCGCTGGCCCAGCTGATCGTGACCCGCGACCTGCCGCTGCGGCTGGAATTGCGGCTGGGCTGTGTGGAGAATAGCGTTTCGGGCGCGGCCATGCGCCCGTCGGATGTTGTAACGACACGATCCGGCCTGACGGTGGAAATCGGCAATACCGATGCCGAGGGGCGGCTGGTCCTGTGCGACCTGTTGGCCGAGGCCTGCGAGATGTCGCCCGACCTTCTGGTGGATGCCGCTACCCTGACGGGCGCCGCCCGGGTGGCGCTGGGCCCGGACCTGCCGGCGCTGTTCAGTACCGACGACGGGGTGGCCGACATGATTCTGCAGGCCGGCCGCGCGTGTGACGACCCCCTGTGGCGGCTGCCCCTGTGGGATGGATATGGCGACTGGCTGCGGAGTCCGGTGGCGGATTTGAACAATGTGTCCGCCAAACCCATGGCCGGGGCCATCACGGCGGCACTTTTTTTGCGGAATTTCGTCAAAACAGGCGTGCGCTGGGCACATATCGACACATATGCCTGGAATGATAATTACCGTTCCGGCCGGCCGGAAGGGGGGGAAACACCCGCATTGAGGGCCTTATATGCCTCATTGTTGCGAATCCTTAATGTCGCGGACAGGCAGCAACAGTGAAGTAACGATATGGAGAACGAACTAAACCGTCTCCGGCGACTTATATGTGCCGCAATCTGAAACTATATAGCCGTCAGGACAGGACGACGGCGTGCCCACGGGGCGTTCCGATCTGCGACAAACCGGGCCTGTTGGTGGCCCGACAGGAAAAGGTTTTTTACAATGGCACAGACTTCGACGACCTCCGACCAGCTGATTAACACGCTCCGCGATACCGTGGTGTCCATGGTGCGCCGCGACGGGCCCGATCTGTCCGCCCGTCAGCTGGGTGTCTTCCTGACCTGCTACCTGCACGAAGGCGCCCACACGGTGCGGGGGCTGGCCTCGACCCTGAACGTGTCCAAGCCCGCGATCACGCGCGCCCTGGACCGTCTGGGCGAACTGGACCTCGCGCGCCGCAAGGTCGACCCGATGGACCGCCGCTCGGTCCTGGTTCAGCGTACGCTGAAGGGGGCAGCCTATCTGCGGGAACTGCGGTCCATCATGAACGAGGCGGCCGGCGTGCCGGCCACGGGCCGCGCCACCAAGGCCGCCCGTGGCGAGGAACGCGCGCCGCGTCGCGCCGCCGGCTGATTGCGCCGGTATCGGCCATCCGTTCCCCACGCGGGACGGATGGCCGCCGGTCCGGTCGCCTGATCGGGCCGCCTGACGAACGGGCGTGGCGTTCGCGCGTCGTCCAGGTCTGATTATCCAGGCATCCCCAAGACATCCAAGGTATATGAACATGCGACTGGCATCACGCTTGGCCGCCATGGCTATTCTTGCGACTCCGCCTCTGGCCGCGCCCGCGCTGGCGGCCGATACGCTGGGCACCCCTTCGGGGCATATCCGGCTGGTCGCCAAATCCGCCGATGTCGGCGTCGGCTGGACGTGGGGGACCGGCACCCTGACCTATGGGCATCATAGCTACCGGTTCTCGATCAAGGGCGGGTCGATCGCGGCGGTCGGCTATTCCACGATCGAAGGAACGGGTACGGTCTACAATCTGAAGCACCTGCATGATTTCAACGGCACCTACGTTGCCGGAAGTGGCGAGGCGACGCTGGGCAGCGGGGTCGGCGGGTCGTTGCTGCATAACGGGAACGGCGTCACGATCAGCATCGACACGGTCACCAAGGGCGCGCGGCTGGCCGGCGCGGCGCAGGGACTGGAACTGACGCTGGTCAAGTAACATTCGGTGCGGACTGGCTCATGCCCTTCCGGGGGCGCCGCGCCGCATCCGGATAAGGACCTGCCACGTCCACAGGATCTGCGGCGGCAGGACCAGCAGCAGGGCCGGGGCGGGGCCGCACCAGCCCCGCGCCACCGCGACGGTGAGGGTCCCGCCCCATATGACGAACCCCCAATGGATCACGGTCACCAGGGCGGGGGCCATGCCCCCCCGGGTCGCCAGTTGATAGAGATGGTCGCGGTGGCTCTCGGTCAGGCGCGCCCCGGCCCGCCAGCGGCGAAACAGGGTCAGGGTGACGTCATAGAGCAGGCCCGACATCAGAAGCGGAACGCCGCTCCAGCCCCCGAACGCCGGTGCGGTGTCGGCAAGCATCAAGCCGAAGGCGCCGATCAGCACGCCGCAGCCCTGGCTTCCGACATCGCCCATGAAAATGCGCGCGGACGGAAAATTGAAGGGAATGAAGCCCGCGATCGCCGCCGCCAGCAACAGGGCCGGCAGGGCGACGGCGGCGGACGGCGCCACGCAGGCGATGACCAGGCAGGCAAGCATGATCGCCCCGGACGCCAGGCCGTTCAGCCCATCCATGAAATTGACCGCGTTGGTCACATAGACCAGCCACATCACCGACAGGATGATATCCCCCGCCGGGCCGGCCACCCCGGACAGGCGGGTTCCCGTCCCGACCAGGATCGCGGCGGCGGCGAACTGGGCGGCCAGCTTGATGGCGGGGCGCCACTGATACACATCGTCCAGCCACGAAACGGCGGCCAGGACGATCGTCGCCACGATCATGCCGAACGTGGCGACCGACAGGACGGGCAGGCCGTCGAGGTGCCGTGCAATCGGAACCGCCATGACAACGGCGGCGATGATGCCGAGACCTCCGCCCTTCGGGGTCGGCCGGGTATGGGAACTGCGATGGCCGGGATGATCCAGCACGTTCAGCCGGGTCGCGCCCAGGACCATCAGGGCGGCGGATGCCCAGGTGGCGACCAGGAGAATCGCGAAGGGCATGAGGGGGAGGCAGGATGGATCGTTCATGCGTCGCGGGAGTTTGTCATGATGGCTGCTTCTAGCATGGATGGGATTGGGCTATACGGACGCGATAATGGCCTCGCAATGCCCTGACACCCGGCAGTCCGCTGACAGGCTGCGACCGGTCAACCGAATCGTCGTCAACATTCTGCTGGATGGTGTGCTCGCCGCGCTGTCGGCGCCGCTTGCGCGATGGCTGGCCGATCCGCATGGCGGTCTGCTGCACCCGTTGTGGTTTCTGGCCGGCGGGGCGATCACGCTGGTCATCAGCGGCCTGCCGTTCCGGGTTCCATTGCAATATTGGCGGTTTTCCGGCGTGGGAGACCTGCTGGGGATCGCTGGGGCGTCGATCGCCAGCGCCGTCCTGTTTGCGCTGGGTCTTCATCTGACCGGCTTTCCGATTCCCAGCCCCACATTTCCGGTCATCCATGCCCTGGTCCTGCTGGTGCTGATGGGGGGGGTGCGAATCGTCTATCGGCTGGCCCATCGCCGCCCATCCCGGTACGAGGCGTCGAGTCAGGTGATCCTGATCGGCGCGGACGTGTCCGCCGACCTGTTCATCCGCGCCATGGAGCGCGACCCGGCCCCCCGATTCCGCGTCACCGGTATCCTGACCCAGGGCCGCCAGCAGGCGGGACGGCGCATCCACGGCATTCCGATTCTGGGCCATGTCCAGGCGATCGACGAGATCCTTGAGCGGGTGATCGCCGATGGCGGCGCGCCCGAGCGGCTGGTCGTGACCGACACCGATTTTCGCGGCCAGAATCTGGCGGAGGTCATGCGGGTCGCCGAACGCCATGCGATCATGGTCCAGCGCACCCCGGTGCTGACCGACCTGACCCCCGCCGACCGGCTGGAACTGCGCCCGCTGGCGATCGAGGACCTGCTCAACCGGCCACAGGTCGAGCTCGATCACATGGGCATGGCGGCGCTCCTGGGGGGCCGTACCGTCATGGTGACGGGCGCCGGGGGGTCGATCGGTTCGGAACTCGCCCGGCAGATCGCCCAATACGCACCAGCCCGTCTGATGCTGCTGGATCATGGTGAATTCGCGTTGTGGCAGGTCGATCTGGACCTGTCGGAACGTGCGCCGAAGATCCGGCGGGAGGTGATCCTGGCCGATGTCCGCGATCGCGACCGGATCGAGCAGGTCTGCGCCCTGTACCGTCCCGAGCTGATCTTCCACGCGGCGGCGCTGAAACATGTGCCGATGGTCGAGGCCAACCCGTGCGAGGGCGTGCTGACCAATGTCGTGGGCACGCGGATCGTCGCCGACGCGGCCGCGCGGAACGGCACCCGGGCGATGGTGATGATTTCCACCGACAAGGCGGTGAACCCGTCCAGCCTGATGGGGGCGTCCAAACGGGCGGCCGAAATGTACTGCCAGGCCCTGGATGTCGAGGCTCGCACCGGGGGGCGCGCCGATGCGATGCGCTGCGTCACGGTACGATTCGGCAATGTGCTGGGATCGACCGGATCGGTGGTGCCGCTGTTTCGCCGGCAACTGGAGCACGGTGGGCCGCTGACGGTCACCCATCCCGACATGCAACGCTATTTCATGACGGTGCCCGAGGCGGTCGGCCTGGTTCTGCAGGCCAGCGTGCGCGGCACCATCCGCCCGCGCGAGGGCAGCGGGACCGATACGCTGCTGCGTGAGGGCGGGATCTTCGTGCTGGACATGGGCAAGCCGGTCAAGATCGTCGATCTGGCCCGCCAGATGATCCGCCTGGCGGGCCTGCGCCCCGACGAGGACGTGCCGATCCGCTTCACCGGCCTGCGGCCGGGGGAAAAACTGTTCGAGGAACTTTTCCATGGGCGCGAGGCCCCGGTGCCCACCGACCATCCGGGCCTGAAGATGGCGACCCCGCGCATGGTGGACCGCCGTGATGTCGGCGCGGTGATCGACAGGCTGGAAGCCGCCTGCCACGGTGGCGACACCGCGCGGATCCTTGCGCTGATCGAAGGCCTCGTTCCCGAATTCGCCCATAACCCGTCAGGGGACGCGCGCGATAACCTTGCCGGGCGCACCGACGCCGAAAGGACCATGACGACATGACCGCCCCTGATCCGTCCGCCTGCCCGCCCGCGATTGCCTTTCTCGACCTTCCGGCCCAGCAGGCCCGTCTGGGCGAGGCGATCCGCCGGCGGATCGACACCGTGCTGAATCATTGCCGTTTCGTGATGGGGCCCGAGGTCGAGGAACTGGAGCGCGCGCTGGCGGCCTATGCCGGGGCGGGGCATTGCGTCGGCGTGTCCTCGGGCACCGACGCCATCCAGATCGTGCTGATGGCCGAGGGAATCGGGCCGGGCGATGCCGTGTTCCTGCCTGCGTTCACCTACACCGCGACGGCCGAGGTGCCGTTGCTGCTGAACGCGACGCCCGTCTTTGTCGATGTCGATCCCCGGACCTTCCAGATCGACCCGGCCAGCCTGGAGCGTCGGATTGCCGAGGTCCGCGCGCGTGGGGAACTGTGCCCGCGGGCGATCATCGGCGTCGACCTGTTCGGCCAGCCGGCGCCGTGGCCGGCGCTACGTGCGATCGCCGCGCGCGAGGACCTGTTCCTGATGGACGATTGCGCCCAATCGTTCGGCGGCGCCCTGGCGGGACGCAAGCTGGGGCGGGAGGCGACCGCGACGACCCTGTCCTTCTTCCCGTCCAAGCCGCTGGGCGGCTATGGCGATGGGGGCGCGATCCTGACGGACGATGCCGAACGGGCCGATCTCTACCGGTCGCTACGCACGCATGGCGAGGGCAAGACCCGCTACGAGGTCCTGCGTACCGGCATGAACGGGCGGCTGGACACCTTGCAGGCCGCCGTCCTGCTGGCGAAGCTGGACGGGTTCGAGGACGAGCTGGACCGTCGCGAGGCCATCGCCTCGGCCTACGATTCGGGGCTGGAAGGCGTGGTGCTGACGCCCGCGCGGGTGCCGGATTCGCGCAGCGCCTGGGCCATCTATGCCATCCTGACGGAGGGCGAGGCCGCGCGTACGGCCCTCCAGGCCCGCCTGCGCGCGCAGGGCGTGCCGTCCGCGATCTATTATCCGCGCCCCCTGCATCTGCAGCCCGCATATCAGGCCCATCATGACGGGACGTCTTTGCCGGTTGCCGAAGATCTGTCAGCCCGTATTCTCGCGCTGCCCATCCACCCCGAACTGACGGACGCAGAGGTCGCCAGGGTCATCGCGGCTGTTCGCGGATAAGACGAGAGAAGAGACGAGACATGAAACGGGAAACGGCATTTCTGCTGGGATTCCTGGCGATCACAGTCGGTACGTCGGCGGTGTTGTGGTCGTTCGCGGTTCCGAATTTCCGGCCGCTCAATTTTCCCCGGATGACGGCGGGCACCATCAGCGTCGGGCCGATGCGGACACAGCGCGCCCTGTCGGCCGACGAGATCCGGACGGTCAACGACTGGCTGGACCATCATCATGGCGGCTGGGGACCGCTGGGCCAGACGCCGCCCTCCAGCGGCGATGCGACGATGGTCCTGACGACGGATCGTCCGGCCGGAAGCGCAGGAAAGGCGGAGCCGTACACCATCACCCTGTGGACCGGCATCAGCGCCGCGGACTGGAACGACACCGTCTTCCTGGAAGACAGGCCGGGCAGCGTGATCCGGATCCAGAAATTCCCGGACCACGATTTCGCCATCCTGCGCCGGATGGTGGATCAGCAGTCCTATGAACGCTCGGCCTTCCCATGATCGTCGTTCCGCCGGAGACCGGGGCGCTGATCTTCGATTGCGACGGCACGCTGGTCGACACGCTGCCGCTGTACCTGCGCGCCTGGCTGGGCGCCTTCGATACGGTGGTGGGCCATTCCGTACCGCCTGACTGGTTCCGGGGCCGGGGCGGCCTGTCCGAACAGATGGTGCTGGACGTGCTGGAGGCCGAGATCGGCCGTCCGGTGGACCGGCCGGCCGTGGTGCGTGCGGCGCGGGCCGGCGTGCTGGCGGACATGCACAGGCTGACCGAAATCGCGGTCGTCGCCGATGTCGCGCGGCGGTTCCGGACCGTGCTGCCGATGGCGGTCGCGTCCAGCGGATCGCGCGAAGTCGTGACCGCGTCGCTGACCTGCACCGGCCTGCTGCCGCTGTTCGACAGCGTGGTGACGATCGACGATGTGGCGCGTCCGAAACCCGCGCCCGACCTGTTTCTGGAGGCCGCGCGACGGCTGGGCGTTTCCCCCGCCGCCTGCCTGGTGCTGGAAGACAGCACGGAAGGGCTGGCCGCCGCCGCGCATGCCGGCATGCGCGGCCTGGACGTCCGGGTGTTCATCGCCCCATCCAGGGGCTGAATTCCGGGCGAGGGGCTTACACCCGTTCGTCATCCTCCAGCTTCGGCGTGGCCTCGTCCATGACGGCCAGCAGCGCGGCGGTGAGGGGCGAGGCCAGGATCAGCCCGGGCATGCCCAGGATGGTGCCGAAGACGGTCTGTGACAGGATGGTCAGGCCGGGCGGCATCTGCACGGCATGCCGCTGGATCATCGGCGCCATCACATTGCCTTCGAAGAACTGGATGGCCCCGTACAGGGCCGCGACCATCACTCCTTCGCGCGTTCCCAGGGACAGGCCCAGCAGGATGGCGGGAACCGCGCCGATGAACGCCCCGATATAGGGGATGAAATTGGCCAGCCCCGCGACGATGCCCAGGGCCAGCGCCAGGGGCACGCCGATGAACCACAGCCCGACCGACGACAGGATGCCCACCACCAGCATGTCCAGCGCCTGGCCGGCCGTCCAGGCCCACAGGGTCCGCCCGGCCGTCAGCATCAGCGTGCGCGCCTGCGGGCGGTGGGCCGGCGGGATCAGGCGCAACGCGCCGTTGACGTACAGCGTCGGCGCCAGCGCGAAATACAGGCCCGCGATCAGGATCACCGCCAGCGTGCCCGCCGCGCCGAACGCCGACGACAGGAAGCCCGTCATCGACCCGGCGATGCGCGTGCCCATGCCGCTGTCGCCGCCTTCGGCCTGGTTGCCGCCGAGCGATTGCGGCAGATGGTCCAGCACCGTTCTGCCCAGCGAACTGGCGTTCAACTGGTCGCGCAGGGAGTGGGCCTGGGTCGTCAGGGCGATGCGTAGCCGGGTCGCCTGTTCCGAGATGGCCGGGCCGCTGCTCCACAACAGGCCGACGATCGCGGCCAGCAGGACGACCACCACCAGGCTCAGGGCCAGCCAGTACGGCAGGCGCAGGCGTCGTTCGGCGATGGCGGCCAGATTATGCAGGATCACCGCCATCAAGGTCGCGGCGAATATGACCATCAGCACGTCGCCGATCAGCCAGATCGAGACCACGAGGACGGTCAGAAGGATGGTGATCTGCAACAGCTGGTAAATTCTGCCGAGTTGGACAGCACGCGCATCCTCCTGCGCCTCGGGCGGCTGCGGGGACGTGGCGGGCTGGTGATCCGTCGCGGGGGAAAGGGGCATGGGGCATCCGGATTGGTGTCGGGACCCGATGGTAGGCACATCCGCCGGCGCGCGTCGATTCCATGGGGCCACAGCAATTCTCCGGAAAATCCGATGACAGATGTCGGACAGATCGACGTGACCGCCGCCAGCCGGCAACGGCATACTGGATCGAATTCGTAAACAAAAAGGAATGCGGGATGAATGCCGAGACCGGAAGGAACGCGCCTACCGACACCTCCGTGGGGCATGTCGAGGCGCCGCATGGCGTCGGCGCGGCGGAATTCGCGCTGGCGCTGGGCACGTTCGCCATCGGCACCGGCGAGTTCGCGATCATGGGCATGCTGCCGGAAATGGCGTCGTCCCTCGATGTCTCCGTCCCGGTGGCCGGCCACATCATCAGCGCCTACGCCCTGGGCGTCGTCGTCGGCGCGCCGCTGATCGCGGTGGCCGGCGCACGCCTGCCGCGTCGCACGCTGCTGATGGTCCTGATGGCGGTCTTCGTCGTCGGCAATGTGCTGGCGATACTGTCGCCCGGCTATCGCACGCTGGAGGGCATGCGCTTCCTGACCGGCCTGCCGCACGGGGCCTTCTTCGGCGTGGCGGCCCTGGTCGCGGCCTCGCTGGTCGACCGCGCGCATCGGGGCCGCGCGGTCGGGCGCGTCATGGCCGGGCTGACCGTATCCAGCGTCCTTGGCGCGCCGTTCGCGACCTGGGGCGGCGAATTCCTGGGCTGGCGCCTGACCTACGCGCTGATCGGGGTGCTGGGCGTCGCCAGCCTGCTGCTGATCGTACGCAACATCCCTGCCGATCCGCCGCATCCGGGTGCGTCGCCCCTGCGCGAACTGGGGGCGCTCCGCCGGTCGCAGGTCTGGTTCACGCTGGCGACCGGGGCCGTCGGATTCGGCGGCATGTTCTGCGTCTATACCTATCTGTCGGACGTGCTCATCAACGTGTCCGGCTATCCGGCCTATACGGTGCCCCTGGTCCAAGCCCTGTGGGGCGTCGGCATGGTCGCGGGCAACCTGATCGGCGCACGGCTGGTTGACGTCAATCTGAACATGACGGTGATCCTGGCGTTCGTCTGGAGCATGGTGACGCTCTGCCTGTTCTACCTGACCGCATCCAGCCCCTGGGTCGTCACCCCGGTCATCCTGCTGCTGGGCGGAATCATCGCCCTGGTGCCGGCCTTGCAGACCCGGCTGATGGATGTCGCGGCCGACGCCCAGACCCTGGCGGCCTCGCTGAACCATTCCGCCTTCAACGTGGCCAACGCGCTGGGCGCGTGGCTGGGGGGCGTGGTGATCGCCGCCGGGCAGGGGGAACAGGCGGTCGGCTGGGCCGGGGCGATGCTGTCGGCCGGCGGACTGGTCATCTTCCTGGCGGCGCTGGCCGCCCAGACCCTCCGGCGGCGCGCGGCCGCGGCCGGGGCCTGATCCGCGACCTGCCTATTCGGCCGCGCTCTCCTCGATCGCGGCTTCGGCTTCCAGCCATTCTTCCTCGGCCTGGGCTTCCTCGCGCCCGATGGCGGCCAGGCGGGTATTGATCGACGTGACCTCGTCCGCGCGGCCGGCCGCATAGAGCGCGGGGTCGGCAAGCCGGGCCTCCAGCCGCGCCCGTTCGCCGGCCAGGCCGGCCATCCGGGCCTCGGCATCGCGGGCCTTGCGACGCAGGGGGGCGATGGCCTTGCGGGCCTCGGCGCGTTCGCGCCGGTCCTCGCGTTTGGGCGCGGGCGCGGCGACGGCGGGGCGGGTGGCCGCCCGGGCGCGTTCGGTCAGCCAGACGCGATACTCCGCCATGTCGCCGTCGAACGGACGGACGGCGCCGTCGCCGACCAGCCAGAGCCGGTCGGCCGCCAGTTCGACCAGGTGCGGATCGTGGCTGATGAGCAGGACGGCCCCCTCGAATTCGGCCAGGGCGCGGATCAGGGCTTCGCGCGCGTCCAGGTCCAGATGGTTGGTCGGCTCGTCCAGGATCAGCAGATGCGGCGCGTCGCGCGTGGCCAGCGCCAGCAGCAGCCGGGCCTTCTCGCCGCCCGACAGGTCGCGGGTCACGGTGTCGGCGCGATCGGCATCCAGCCCGAAGCGGGCCAGTTGCGCGCGCACGGCGGTTGGCGGCGCCTTGGGCATCGCGCGGGCCATGTGATCGACCGGGGTTTCGTCGGGCAGCAATTCCTCGGCCTGATGCTGCGCGAAATAGCCGACGCGCAGGCGCGGGCTGTGCGACACCGTGCCGCGCATCGGCGCCAGCCGACCGGCGATCAGCTTGGCGAAGGTGGATTTGCCGTTGCCGTTCGCGCCCAGCAGGGCGATCCGGTCTTCCATGTCCAGCCGCAGCGACAGGTCCGACAGGATCGGGCGGCCGTCATATCCCACCGACACCCGGTCCAGCACCAGCATCGGCGGCGGCAGGGGGGCCGGCTCGGGAAAGGCGAACCGGGTCGGCGCGTCCTCGATCACGGTGTCGAGGACCGGCAGCTTTTCCAGCGCCTTCAGCCGGGCCTGGGCCTGCCGCGCCTTCGTGGCCTTGGCCCGGAAGCGATCGACGAAGGATTGCATATGCGCGCGCTGGGCCGCGATGCGTTCCGCCGCGCGGGCCTGCTGCAGGGCCTGTTCCGTCCGGATGCGGACGAATTCGCTGTATCCGCCGGGCGTAAGCGACAGCTTGCGCTGGTCCAGATGGGCGATGGCGTCCACCGCGCGGTCCAGCAGGCCCCGGTCGTGACTGACGATCAGCGCGGCGCCGGTAAACCGGGCCAGCCAGTTTTCCAGCCAGATCGTGGCTTCCAGGTCCAGATGGTTCGTCGGCTCGTCCAGCAGCAGCAGGTCGGGGTTGAGGAACAGCGCCGTCGCCAGCGCCACGCGCATGCGCCACCCGCCGGAAAAATCCGACACCGCGCGCGCCTGCGCGTCGCTGTCGAACCCCAGGCCGGACAGGATGGTCGCGGCCCGCGAGGGCGCGCTGTCGGCGCCGATGGCGCGCAGGCGTTCATGGATGTCGGCCAGCCGGGCCAGATCGCGCGCGTGGTCGGCTTCGGCCAGCAGGGCGGTCCGTTCCGCATCGCCCGCCAGCACCGTATCCAGCAGGTTGGCGTCGCCCGAGGGGGCTTCCTGGCGGATGCGCGCCATGCGCGCGCGCGACGACAGGTGGATGGACCCGCCGTCCGGGGCGATGTCGCCGGCGATGGCGGCCAGCAGCGTGGATTTTCCAGCACCGTTGCGGCCGACCAGGCCGATCTTGCGGCCGGGATCGACGGTCAGGCTGGCGGTGTCCAGCAGCGTGCGTCCCGCGATACGCAGGGTCAGGTCGGAAATGACGAGCAGGCTCACGGACCGGTGGCTCCAGGAATATGCGGCGATGGACGAGGATTCATGACGCTGTACCTACCAGTCTCGCGGAATATGCTCTAGATGGCGCGCGCAAGGGGCGCCGGTCCGGACGGGCAGGGGGTCCTGGCGACGTATTTCGAGAAGCAAGAAGGAGCCACCCCATGGCGACCGAACGTACCCTGTCGATCATCAAGCCGGACGCGACCCGGCGCAACCTGACGGGCAAGATCAATGCGGTGTTCGAGGATTCGGGCCTGCGGATCGTCGCACAGAAGCGCGTGCAGTTGACCGAGGCCGTGGCCGGCGCGTTCTATGCCGTGCACAAGGACCGTCCGTTCTTCGGCGACCTGGTGTCCTTCATGGTTTCCGGCCCGGTCGTGCTGCAGGTTCTGGAAGGCGAGAACGCCGTGCTGAAGCACCGCGACGTCATGGGCGCCACCGACCCGAAGAAGGCCGCGCCGGGCACCGTCCGCGCCCAGTTCGCCGAGAGCATCGAGGCGAATTCGGTCCATGGTTCGGACAGCCTGGAAAACGCGACGAACGAAATCGCGTTCTTCTTCGCGCAGACCGAAATCCTGCCCTGATCCGTCCCCTGGTCCCCGGACCATCGGCATGAAAAAGGCCGGCCCCACCAGGGCCGGCCTTTTTCATGTGCGGCCCCTACAGGAACAGCAGGCGATCCGTCGCCGGAGCGGCCTCGCCATGCGGCTCCAGGATTTTCCGCAGCGCCGCCGGGTACAGATGATGCTCCTGTTGCAGCACGCGGGCGGCCAGGCGGTCGGGGGTGTCGTCGGCGTGCACCGGGACGGCGGCCTGGCCGATGATCGGTCCGTCATCCATCACCTCGGTGACCAGATGCACGGTGCAGCCATGCAGCTTCACCCCCGCGGCCAGCGCGCGTTCGTGCGTGTGCAGGCCGGGGAAGGCGGGCAGCAGGCTGGGATGGATGTTCAGCATCCGTCCGGCCCATGCCCCGGTCAGGAACGGGGTCAGCAGGCGCATGTAGCCCGCCAGGCAGACCAGTTCGACGCCGGCCGCGCGCAGGGTCGCGTCGATGGCGCGCTCATGGGCCTCGCGGTCGCCACGGAAGGGACGGTGATCGACCGATTCGGTCGGCAGCCCGGCGGCCCGCGCCACCGCCAGGCCGGGGGCATCGGGCCGGTTGCTCAGCACCAGCGCGATGCGGGCCGGGAAATCCGGCGCGGCACAGGCGTCGATCAGCGCGCGCATGTTGCTGCCGCGCCCGCTAATCAGGATCGCGACGGGGCGTTTCGTGGCGCGCATGTCGTGCGTCACGGGTTCAGCCGACAAAATCGGGCCGGGTGGTGAAGCGCAGGCCCGCCGCCGCCCCGTCGGCTCCGGCCTCCAGATGGCCGATCACGCAGGCGTCCTCGCCCAGTTCCGCCAGGCGGCGCATCGCGGCGTCCCCGTCGCGGGCGATCAGCACCATGCCGATGCCGCAATTGAAGACCTTCAGCATTTCGTCGGCATCGACCTGTCCGGCCTGCGCCAGCCAGCGGAAGACCGGCGGAATGGACCAGCTTGCGCCATCGACCACGGCGGTCATGCCCGGCGGCAGGACGCGCGGCAGGTTCCCCGGCAGGCCGCCGCCGGTGATATGGGCGGCGCCCTGCAGCAGGCCCTGGCGATGCAGGTCCAGCACGGTCTTCACATACAGTCGCGTGGGCGTCATCAGCGCCTGTGCCAGCGTGGCCGCGTCGGTCGTCGTATCGGCAAAGGGGCAGGGGGCGTCCCAGCCCAGGCCCGTCTGCCGGACGATCGCCCGCACCAGCGAGAAGCCGTTGGAATGCACGCCGCTGGACGGCAGCCCGATCAGCGTGTCGCCGGCCCGGATGTCGGCGGGCAGCAGGGCGGTGCGTTCGGCCGCGCCGACCGAAAAGCCGGCAAGGTCGTAATGCCCGGCGCCATACATGCCCGGCATTTCAGCCGTTTCGCCCCCCACCAGGGCGCAGCCCGATTCGCGGCAGCCCTCGGCGATTCCGCGCACGACCTTGGCCGCGTCGGCCACCGCGAGGCGGCCCGTGGCGAAATAATCCAGAAAGAACAGGGGTTCCGCCCCCTGCACGACCAGGTCGTTGACGCACATCGCCACAAGGTCGATGCCGACCGTCTCATGCAGGCCGCTTTCGATGGCGACCATCAGCTTGGTGCCGACGCCGTCGGTGCAGGACACCAGCACCGGATCGGTGAACCCCGCGGCCTTGAGGTCGAACAGGGCGCCGAAGCCGCCCAGCCCGCCCATGGTGCCGCGCCGGTCGGTGGCCTTCGCCGCCGGCTTGATCGCATCGACCAGCGCGTCACCGGCCTCGATATCCACGCCCGCGTCGCGGTAGGTGGCGCCGGTTCCGGGCGAAGGGGGCAAGGGGGCGGAGGTCATTTCGGTCGGGCCTTCGTCGTCAGGGCGCCCCGTATGTCGAGCCGCCCGATGCGGTGGGGGTCGAAGAATGGGGCAAGGTAAGGTAAACGGTCTCCGGGTTCCTTTACGGCAGGCGGGGCGGCGCGCAAAGCGGTGGTTGAATGGACGGCACAGAATAAGCACGAAAGCGACGGGCCGGCGTCGTCCGGACAGCTTGTCCTGCCGTTCGCGCACGCACGGCGCTTCACCCGCGCGGATTTCGTGGCGGCGCCGTCCAACGGCACGGCGCGGGCCTGGCTGCTGGGCGAAACCGGATGGCCGGAGCACCGGTTGGCGTTGTGGGGGGCCGCCGGCACCGGCAAGACCCATCTGCTGGAGGTCTGGGCCCACGAGCGCGGCGCGGTGCTGCTGGCGGGCCGCGACGTGTGCGAAGCGACGGTGGGACGCCTGTTCGGCGGTGATATCCAGCCGCCGGTCAGGGCCGTGGCCGTGGATGACGCGGACCAGTATGCCGACCGGCGGGCCATGCTGCATCTGCTGAACGGTGCGCGCGAACATGCCGTGCCGGTGGCCCTGGCGGCCCGCCTGTCGCCCGCGCGATGGGGGGTGGAACTGCCCGACCTGGCCAGCCGCCTGCGCGCGACCATGGCCGTCGAGGTCCGCCAGCCCGAGGATTCGCTGTTGCGGATCCTGCTGCTGCGCCATCTGGCGGAACGCCAGATCGTCGTCAGCCAGCCGGTGACCGACTGGCTTCTGCGGCGCCTGCCACGAACGGCGTCCTCGGTGCGCGAGGCCGCAATCCGCCTGGATCACGCGGGGCTGGTTTCGGGAAGGGGCGTCACACGCGCCGTCGCGATGACCGTGTTGCGCGACATGCTGGCCCGTGACACGGGGCCAGGCGTCACCGTGGCGGACTGACCGATATTCTTCATCATGCGCCGCGTTGGCAACGCCGGCGGTTCATGGCTAAATTTGGCGAAAGCACGGCAGATCCGGGGCAGGAGACACGATTGACAAAACCGACGGGGAAATCCCCAGCGCGGTCGCCGGCCGGGCGCACGGTTCGCAAGCGGACGACATCCTCGCCGGAACGGCGCCGGATCGCCACGAACGGCGCGACGCCGACGCCGCCGATCGACATCCGCTCTCCCGCGCGGTTCATCAATCGCGAACTGTCATGGCTGGATTTCAACCAGCGCGTGGTCGAGGAGGCCGACAACCCCCGCAACCCGCTGCTGGAACGCCTGCGCTTCCTGTCGATCAGCGCGGGCAACCTTGATGAATTCTATTCCGTCCGCGTGGCGGGCCTGGTGGGGCAGGTGCGCGAGGGGCTGGTCGCCAGTTCGCCCGACGGCCTGACGCCCGGCCAGCAACTGGCGGCGGTCCGCGCACGCACGACCCGGCTGCTGCGCGAACAGCAGCGCATCTGGAAGGACCTGCGCGCGCGGCTGGCCGAGGCCGGCATCGTGCTGTGCGATGCGGACAGCCTGAGCGACGCCGATCGCGACTGGCTGGACATCTGCTTCATGGACCGGGTCTTTCCGGTCCTGACGCCGCTGGCCATTGATCCGGCCCATCCGCTGCCCTTCATTCCCCATATGGGGCTGGCGCTGTCCCTGCGGTTGATGAACGCGGAGACCGGCCGCTTCGTCATGAGCGCGCTGATCCTGCTGCCGGCGCAGATCGAACGTTTCATCCGTCTGCCGTCGTCGCTGTCGCCCGACGGGGTCGCGCGGTTCATCGTTCTGGAAAAACTGATCGCGCTGTGCATCGGGCGGCTGTTCCCGGGCCTGGTGGCCGGGGAGTGGGGCGTCCTGCGGGTGATCCGCGACACGGACGTGGAATTCGAGGACGAGGCCGAGGATCTGGTCCGGTCCTACGAAACCGCCCTGAAGCGTCGGCGGCGGGGCGTGGTCATTCATCTGGACATCGATTCCAGGATGCCGGCCGACCTGGGCCAGGCGGTCGCCACCGACCTGGACGTGCCGCCCGACGAGGTGGAGATCCAGCCGGGACTGATCGGCGTGGTCGACCTGAAGCAACTGATCGGCGATGACCGGCCGGATCTGCTGTTTCCGCCGTACGCGCCGCGCTTTCCCGAACGGATCATTGACTTCGGGGGGGATTCCTTCGCCGCCATCCGGGCGAAGGACATGATCGTCCATCATCCGTTCGAAAGCTTCGATGTCGTCGTCCAGTTCCTGCGCCAGGCGGCGCTGGACCCGGCGGTGGTCGCGATCAAGCAGACGCTGTACCGCACCTCGCGCGACAGCCCCATCGTCAAGGCCCTGATCGAGGCGGCGGAGGCCGGCAAATCGGTCACCGCCATGGTGGAGCTGCGCGCCCGCTTCGACGAGGAGGCGAACATCCGCCTGGCCCGCGCGCTGGAGGCCGCGGGCGTGCAGGTCGTGTTCGGGTTCGCCGACCTCAAGACCCATGCCAAGCTCAGCCTGGTCGTCCGGCGCGAGGGCGGGTCCCTGCGGTCCTATGCCCATTTCGGGACCGGGAATTATCACCCGATCACCGCGCGGATCTATACCGACCTGTCGTTCTTCACCTGCGACCCCGAACTGGCCCGCGATTCCGCCCGCCTGTTCAATTACATGACCGGCTACGCGCTTCCCACGCGGATGGAGGCCATCGCCTTCTCGCCGGTCACGATCCGCCGGACGCTGGAAGAACTGATCCAGCAGGAAATCGACCATGTCCGCGCCGGGCGTCCGGGCCAGATCTGGCTGAAAATGAATTCCCTGGTCGATCCGGACCTGATCGACCGGCTGTATCAGGCCTCCTGCGCGGGGGTACGGATCATGGGCATCGTGCGTGGCATCTGCTGCCTGCGTCCCGGCGTGCCGGGCCTGTCGGAAAATATCCGCATCAAATCCATCGTCGGGCGGTTCCTGGAACATGCCCGGGTGTTCGCCTTCGGCGACGGCCACCGCCTGCCGTCGCGCCAGGCCAAGCTGTATATTTCCTCGGCCGACTGGATGGTCCGGAACATGGACTGGCGGGTCGAAAGCATGGTGCCGATGCGCGACCCGACGGTGCATGCCCAGGTCCTGGACCAGATCATGGTGACGGACCTGAAAGACAATCTGCAATCGTGGATCCTGCAGCAAAACGGTGTATGGAGACGGCTGGAACCGGGTACGAAACCATTTTCGGCCCATGACTACTTCATGACCAATCCGTCCCTGTCGGGCCGGGGGCTGGCGGCCCAGGACAACACCATCCGCGTCAGCACCCCGATGCCCCGCCATCAGGACCGTATTCTCGATGATTGAGGAGGTCGCCATGACGCAGCTACCGACCTGGCGCGGCGTCCGATGACTGTCGCGCCGCATCGCCGTTCGGCCGTCGTCGATCTGGGCTCGAACTCCGTGCGTCTGGTGGTGTTCGACGGGATTTCACGCAACCCGATCCCGATTTTCAATGAAAAATCGGTCCTGCGGCTGGGGCGGGGACTGAATGCGACGGGGCGCCTGAACGAGGAGGGCGTCGGCATGGCGATGGAGGTCATGGACCGCTTTCACGCCATTGCCCGCGGCATGGAGGCCGACCCGTTCGAGATTCTCGCCACGGCGGCGGTGCGCGATGCCACCAACGGTCCGGAATTCGTCGCCGCCCTGCGCGCGCGCATGCCCGGCGTTCCCATCCGCATCCTGTCGGGCGAGGAGGAGGCCGATTATTCCGCCACCGGTGTCCTGTGCGGCCTGCCGGAGGCCGAAGGCCTGGTTGCGGATATCGGGGGCGGATCGCTGGAACTGATCCGGCTGTCGGGCGGGCAGAAAATGGACGCCTGTACCCTGCGCCTGGGGGTTATCCGCCTGAACGACCGGTCCGGGGGGGATTTGCAGAAGGCGCGCAGCATCGCCGATGCCGACATCGCGCAGGTCGGGTGGCTGGACGCCATGCGCGGCCGGCCGCTCTATCTGGTAGGGGGGGCGTTCCGGGCGCTGGCGCGGTTGCAGATCGCGCGTACGAACTATCCGCTCAATATCGTCCATCTCTATACGCTGGGCGAGGACGACGCGCGCGAGATGACCGACTGGATCGCCGGATCGTCGCGCCGGGCCCTGGAACGCCTGCCCGGCGCGCCGCGCAAGCGCCTTGAGGACGTGCCGTTCGCCGCGACCGTGCTGCGTCGCCTGATGCGCCGGGTCCAGCCGAGCAGCCTGGTGTTCTGCGTCGATGGCCTGCGCGAGGGCTGGTACATGCGTCGCGTCGCCGCCTCGGTCGGCGGAATAGACCCGCAGGAAGCGGTGGCGCAGGAGATGTGCTCCCGCCTGGGACGCAGTGTCACGCTGCCCGACCGGCTGATGCACTGGACGGCGCCGCTGTTCCCGGACGAGGCGCAGATCGACCGGCGCCTGCGGCGCGCGGCGTGCCTGATGTCCGACATCGGGTCGTACGACCACCCGGAATACCGGGCCGAGCAGACCTATCTGCGTGTCCTGCGGATGCAGGGGGTGGGCTTCGACCATCCCGCGCGCGCGTTCGTGGCCCTGACGCTTGCCATCCGGTACGAGGCCGAACTGGGGCAGGATTTCCTGCACCCGTCGCGGCAGTTGCTGACCGATGCCCAGTTCCGCCGTGCCGTCGTATTGGGCCTGGCGCTGCGTCTGGCCTACACCGTCTGCGGCGGCACCGAGGAACTTCTGGACGGGACGGGGATCGAGATCACGGACCAGGAACTGGCGCTGCATCTGACCGCCGGGCGCACCGCGGTGCGGGGCGAAAGCGTCCGCCGCCGCCTCGACCGGCTGGGCGGCATGCTGTCCCTGCCGGCGCGTATCGTCGAAGGCGGTGCGGCATGAGGCGTGTGCTGCTGGCGTTCGGCGTTCCGGGCCTGCTTGCGGCGGGGGTGCTGCTGACGGTGGCGCGGGCCAACGGCCCGCACAAGGCCGGGGAAAATCCGAACGTCCTCTGGACCATCGTGCATGATCGCTGCGTGCCCAACCAGCTTGGGGAGGAGACGCCCAGCCCCTGCGCGGTGGTCGATACCGACCGGGGCTACGCGGTCCTGAAGGACAAGAGCGGCCGCGCCCAGTACCTGGTGATCCCCACCGCCCGCGTCACCGGAATCGAAGACCGCGCCCTGCTGGCGCAGGACGCGCCCGATTATTTCGCGGCGGCATGGCGCCAGATCGACCGGTCGCTGGCCCGCCTGGGCCACACCATGCCGCGCGAGACGATGGCGCTGGCGATCAATTCGAAATTCGGCCGGTCGCAGAACCAGCTTCATATCCATGTCGATTGCCTGGCCCCGAACATCCGGGTGGCGCTGCATTGGGCGCGGCCGAAAATCGGCTCGGGATGGACGCCGCTGGTGCTGGACGGACATGTCTATCGTGCCACGCGGATCGACGGGGATACGCTGGACGGGGCCTATCCGTTCCGCCGTCTTGCCGCCTCGCTGGCCGATCCGGCGCGTGAGATGGACGAACATACGCTGGTGGTGGTCGGGACGGTCTGGCCCAACGGCCGCCCCGGCTTCATCCTGCTGGACGATGTGGTCAAGCCGCTGTCCGGCGACCGTGCGTCGGGCGAGGAACTGCAGGACCATGCCTGCCACATCGCGGCGTTCGAGCCGGGCCGCCCGATCCGGCCATCCGACCATCTGTAGGGCGGTTCATGACGCGGTGCTCGGCAGGGACGCCGTGTCGTCGGCGCCATTCCACATATCCTGGCCCTGCCGGCGGGACAGGGCCAGGTACACGCCGCCACCGATCGCCACGCCGATGAACCAGGACACGGCATTCAGCCCCTCCAGCCCCGGCACGACATGGCCGATGGACGCCAGGCCGCCGCCTGCGGCGAAAGCGACCAGGGCCGGGGGATTCCAGCCTTTCCGCCCGGCATAGCGTCCGTCGAGGCGGTAGAGCGCCGCCACGTCCAGGGCCTGTTTCCGCACGACGTAGAAATCGGCCAGCATGATGCCGGTCACCGGGCCGAGCATGCCGCCGATCAGGTCGAGGACGCGATAGATGCTGTCCGCCTGGTTGAACCACAGCCAGGGCATGAAGAAGACGCCCAGCACCAGCACCAGCCGCGCCGCGCGATGGAAATCCAGCCGGCGCGGCATCAGGTTCACCAGGTCGTACGATGCCGGCATGATATTGGCCACGACATTGACCGACAGCGTCGCGAGCACCAGCGTCGCCCCGCCCAGGATCGTGACGACGGGGTAGTTCAGCGCCAGCAGCAGATCGACCGGATTCCAGATCGGATGTCCGAACAGGATGATGGTGGCCGACGTCGTGATGATGCCCATCGGGGTGAACACCAGGGCCGTGACCGGCAGGCCGATGGCCTGTCCGACCACCTGGTCGCGTTCCGACTTCACGAAGCGCGACAGGTCGGGGATGTTGACGGCGAACGTCGCCCACAGCCCGATCATCCCGGTGACGCCCATGGCGAAGGTGGACCAGAAGGCCATCCCGTGCAGGCGGGACGGCTGGGCGAACAGCGGGCCCAGCCCATGCCCCACATGCAGGCCCCAGATGGTGGCCAGCAGCCCCACGACGATGACCAGCGGGCCTGCCACCAGTTCGAAATTGCGGATGCGGTGCACCCCGTGGCTGACGATCCATGCATGCAGGGCCCAGACGATGGCCATCGCCACCCAGGTGCGGGCCTGCATGCCCAGGAATGATGCCGTCATGCCCGCCCAGGCGCCGCTGAGGGTCGACATCACGGCGTCCACGGCCTGCGCCGCCGCATAGGCCTGCACCGAAAACCAGAACACCGCGCAGAACCCCCGGAGCACCACGGGGATCTGCGCGCCGTACGGCCCGAACGCCGAACGGATCAGGACGCAGAACGGAATGCCGTACTTCGTGCCGGCGCGGGCATTGAACCACATGGCGACGAACAGGACGGCATAGGCGACGGCGACGATTTCCAGGCATTCCCAGGCCGAGAACCCCAGGGCCATCAGTCCCGACGCCGCTTCATAGACCACGATATTGTGGACCATGCCCATCCAGACCGTCGCCATGTTGACCCAGCTCCAGTCCCGCCGGGCGGCGGGAACGGGCGCGAGGTCCGCGTTGTACAGGGCGGGATCGTAGCCGGGCGGCAGATCGGATGATGTGTCGGCGGTTACGGGCGCTGCTGTCATGTCGGGGCCTCGGTCAGGATCGGGCAGGGACGGGTATTGGGGACGGGCCTTGGCCCACGCGGTCATTCGACCGTGCGGATGATGTCCGACAGGGTGCCGAACAACTGGTCGATCTGCGATTTCTCGATAATCAGGGGCGGTGACACCGCGACCACGTCGCCGGTGTAGCGGACGAGGACGCCCTGGCGGAACGCCCGGTCGAACACCTCATACGCGCGCGCGCCCACCGCGCCGGGGCGGGAGTCCAGCTCGATCCCCGCGACGAGACCGACATTGCGGATGTCGATGACATGCGGCAGGCCGCGCAGGGCATGCACGGCCTCCTCGAAATACGGGGCGATGTCGCCCGCGCGCTCGAACAGATTTTCCTCGGCATAGGTGTCCAGGGTGGCGATGGACGCGGCGCAGGCGACGGGATGGCCGGAATAGGTATAGCCATGCGGCAGTTCGATGCCGGCCTCGGGCCCGTTCATGAAGGCGGCATAAACATGTTCGCGCGCGATCGCGGCGCCCATCGGAATGGTGCCGTTGGTCACGCCCTTGGCGCAGGTCAGGATATCGGGCAGGACGCCGAATTTCTCGGCTGCGAAGGGGGTGCCGCCCAGGCGGCCGAAGCCGGTGATGACCTCGTCGAAGATCAGCAGGATGCCGTGCTTGTCGCAGATCTCGCGCAGGCGCTTCAGATAGCCGACGGGCGGCGGCAGGACGCCGGTCGATCCCGCCATGGGTTCGACCATCACGGCGGCGATCGTCGACGGGTCGTGCAGGGCGACGATGCGTTCCAGATTGTCCGCCAGTTCCGCGCCATAGGCCGGCAACCCCTTGGTGAAGGCGTTGCGTTCCATGTCCAGCGTGTGCGGAAGATGGTCCACCCCGGTCAGCAGCGAACCGTACAGCTTCCGGTTGCCGGAAATGCCGCCGACGGAAATGCCGCCGAAACCCACGCCGTGATAGCCGCGCTCGCGCCCGATCAGACGCGTGCGCGACGCATCGCCGCGGACGCGGTGATAGGCAATGGCGATCTTCAGCGCGGTATCGGCGGCCTCGGACCCCGAATTGCAGAAGAACACATGGTTCAGGTCGCCCGGCGCCAGGGCGGCGATGCGGTCGGCGGCCTCGAAGCTCAGCGGGTGGCCCATCTGGAAGGTCGGCGCGAAATCCAGCGTCGCGATCGTCTTCTGCACCGCCTCGGTAATGCGGGGGCGGGCATGGCCGGCGTTGACGCACCACAGGCCGGCGCAGCCGTCCAGCACTTTCCGCCCGTCGTCGGACGTGTAGTACATCCCCTCGGCCGAAACCAGCATGCGCGGGGTCTTGCGGAACTGGCGATTGGCCGTGAACGGCATCCAGAACGCGTCGTGGTTGCTCTGCGACATCGCGCACTCCATCCCAAGGATCAATGTGGGTCCACCCGACGCAGGCCATCCTGTCACGGCTGCGGAACCGTGACGAAGATGGAACATGTGCGCTGCTATGGACAGATGATTCGTCGAACCTCGCGATCAGGCATCCAGCCGCGCATCGGCATCCAGCACGGCGCGCAGCAGGACGTTGGCCCCCGCGGCGACGTCGGCGGATTCGGCGCTTTCGGCCTCGTTGTGGCTCAGCCCCCCGGCGCAGGGAACGAAGATCATGGTCGTGGGGGTGATCCGCGCCATGTAGGCCGCGTCATGCCCGGCGCCGGAGACGATGTCGCGCGCGGGATAGCCGAACGACCCGGCCGCGCGGCGGACGGCGTCGATGCAGGCCGGATCGAAATGAACGGCGGGGGAATCCCACACCCGTTCCAGGACCATCTGCATGCCGCATTCGGCGGCGATGGCCGCAGCACGGTCGCGGAAGGCGGCCTCCATCCGCTCGACCACCGCATCGTCGGGGTCGCGCAGGTCGATGGTAAAGAAGACCTCGCCCGGCACGACGTTGCGGCTGTTGGGCCGGTTTTCGATCAGCCCGACGGTGCCGACCGCGTCGGGGCCGTGGGCGAGGGCGACTTCGTTCACCGCCTCGATCATCCGGGCGGCGGCCAGCAGGGCGTCGGCGCGCATCGTCATCGGCGTGCTGCCGGCATGGGAATCCCGGCCGGTCAGCGTGACCTCGTACCAGCGCATGCCCTGGACGCCGGTGACGACGCCGATGGTCTTGTTTTCGGCCTCCAGGATCGGCCCTTGCTCGATGTGCAGTTCGAAATAGGCCGCGACCGGATGCTGCCCGCACGGCTCGGTCCCGCGATATCCGATGCCGACCAGCGCGTCCTCGAAGCGGATTCCCGCGCGGTCGGTCTTGTCCAGGGCCTCCTGCTCGGTGAACACGCCGGCGAAGACGCCCGAGGACAGCATCGCCGGGGCGAAGCGGGCCCCTTCCTCGTTGGTCCAGTTAATCAGTTCGATAGGGTGCCGGGTTTCATGGCCGGTGGCGTGCAGGGCGCGCAGGACGGCCAGGCCGCCCAGAACCCCGATGATGCCGTCGAACTTGCCGCCGGTGGGCTGGGTATCCAGATGGCTGCCCATCGTGATCGGCGGCAGGCTGTCGTCGGCGCCCGGCCGGCGGGCGAACTGGTTGCCCATGGAATCATAGGTCACGGTGCAGCCCACGGCCTGGCATGCCGCGATGAACCAGTCGCGGACCAGCCGGTCTTCCTCCGTCAGGGTCAGCCGCCGGATGCCGCCTTTCGGCGTGCCGCCGAAACGCGCGGTTTCCAGAATGTCGTTCCACAACGCCGCCCCGTCCACGGTGACGTTGCCGCCGGCTCTGAGGCCGCCCGTTCCATTCGCGCCCGTATCGTTCATCGCCCTGTCGTCGCTCCTGCTGGTCGCATTTTCGTCCATGACCGCCGGTCAGCCGGCATTCGCCGCCTGACCGCGCATCGGGTTGTTGGGATGCTCGGTCCAGGTCTGCATACCGTCCACCGGCTGCGGCGTCATGGTAATGCAATCGTCGACCGGGCAGACATGGGCGCATAGGTTGCAGCCGACGCATTCCTCGTCGATGACCTCGTAACGGCGTTCGTCGCCGGCGCGGATCTTGGCGATCGCCTGATGGGACGTGTCCTCGCAGGCAATGTGGCACAGGCCGCATTTGATGCAGGCATCCTGGTCGATGCTGGCGATCGTCTTGAATTTCAGGTTGAGCTGGTTCCACTGGACATAGCGCGGCAGCGCCTGCCCCCGCAGCGCGTCGAGCGAGGCATAGCCCTTTTCGTCCATCCAGTTCGACAGGCCGTCGATCATGTCCTCGACGATCTTGAAGCCGTAATGCATGGCTGCGGTGCAGACCTGCAGGCCGGTGGCGCCCATCGCCAGGAATTCCGCCGCGTCCCGCCAGGACGAGATGCCGCCGATGCCCGAAATCGGCAGGCCCGCCATTTCGGGGTCGCGGGCGACGTCGCCCAGCATGCGAAGGGCGATCGGCTTGACCGCCGGGCCGCAATAGCCCCCATGGGTGCCCAGGCCGCCGACCACCGGCATGGGCGCCATGGCGTCGAGATCGACGCCGACGATGGACTGGATGGTGTTGATCAGCGACACGGCGTCCGCGCCGCCCCGGCGCGCCGCGCGGGCGGGGACCAGGATGTTGGTGATGTTGGGGGTCAGCTTCACGATCACCGGCATGCGGGTGTACTGCTTGCACCAGCGCGTGACCATTTCGACATATTCCGGAACCTGGCCGACGGCGGAACCCATGTTGCGTTCCGACATGCCGTGCGGACATCCGAAATTCAGTTCGATTCCATCCGCGCCCGTGTCCTCGACCAGCGGCAGGATGGCCTTCCAGCTTTCCTCCCGGCAGGGCACCATCAGGCTGACGACGACGGCGCGGTCGGGGTAGTCGCGCTTGACCGAGCGGATCTCCGCCAGGTTGGTGGCCAGCGGCCGGTCGGAAATCAGTTCGATATTGTTCAGCCCCGCCATCCGCGTGCCGTTGTAGCTGACGGCCCCGTAGCGGCTGCTGACGTTCACCACCGGGGGGTCTTCGCCCAGCGTTTTCCACACCACGCCGCCCCAGCCGGCCTCGAAGGCGCGGCGGACGTTGTATTCCTTGTCCGTCGGCGGGGCGGACGCCAGCCAGAACGGGTTGGGCGAGCGGATGCCGGCAAGGGTCGTACGCAGGTCGGCCATGGAATCACGCCTTCTGGAGGGAGGGTTTGGACATCAGGTCGGCATGGATCTGTTCGGCGACGTCGCGGCCGTCGCGGACCGCCGATACCGTCAGGTCGGGCCCGGGCGTGCAGTCGCCGCCGGCATAGACCCCGGGAACCGAGGTCCGGCCGCCGCCGTCCACGACGATCCGCCCGCCGGCCACGGTGACGCCCGATCCGTCCAGCGGGTCGGCGACGAAGACCTGCCCGACGGCCAGCAGCACCATGTCCGCAGCAATGGTGAAGGACAGGCCGTCATAGACCGGCTGCCCGTCGGCGCCGGGGGCGCCCTGGGTGAACGCGACGCCGGTGACGGACCCGTCGGCGCCCAGGATGTGGGTGGGCGACGCCCAGTGGCGGAGGGTCACCCCGTTGGTCTGCGCCCATTCCTGTTCGACAGTCGTGGCGGACATGTGGTCCGCGCCGCGGCGATAGACCATGGTCACCTCGTCCGCGCCCAGGCGCCTGGCCTGGACGGCGGCATCGACCGCGGTGTTGCCACCGCCGATGACCACCACCCGCCGGCCCACGGGAACGTCGGCCTTGGTGGGCGAGGCGCGCAACGCGGCGATGAAATCGACGGCGCTGGCCACGCCGGCCAGGTCCTGCCCCGCGAGGCCCGGCGAGCGGACCCCCGCGTGACCCAGCGCCAGCACCACGGCGTCATGATCCGCGCGCAGCGCGGGCACCGTGATGTCGCGCCCCAGGCAGTGATCGGGATGCAGGACGATGCCGCCGATGCCCAGCAGGAAGTCGATTTCGCGCTGGGCGAAATCGTCGGCCAGCTTGTACGCCGCCACGCCGTACTCGTTCAGCCCGCCCGCCTTGGGGCGCGCGTCATAGACATCGACGTCATGCCCATGCATCGCCAGGCGATGGGCGCAGGCCAGGCCGGCGGGGCCGGCGCCGACGACGGCGATGCGCCGGCCCGTCGCAGCCGCCCGCGTGAAGGGCTGGCCCCCATGGGTCATCTGCCAGTCCGTGGCGTGGCGTTGCAGCGCGCCGATCTCGATCGGCCGGGCATCCTGCGTGTTGCGGACGCATTTCTGTTCGCACAGGATTTCGGTCGGGCAGACGCGGGCGCAGGATCCGCCCAGGATGTTGGATTCCAGGATCGTCCGGGCCGAACCGCGCAGATTGCCCGTTGCGATCTTGTGGATGAAGGAGGGGATGTCGATCCCGGTCGGGCAGGCCTCGATGCACGGGGCGTCGTGGCAGAAATAGCAGCGCTCGGCCTCGCTGACCGCCTGGTTGGCGGTCAGCGGCGGGTGGGCGTCGGCAAAATTGCGCGCCAGGACGTCGCCGGGCAGGCGCGCGGCCGCGATGTCGGGGGTCTGGTCCATGGGATCTCGCTCGATCTGACTGCCCCCAGTCTAGGGATGGTTTCGACAATTTGGTAGTATAAAATCTGACCAAATGGTCAAGTTAGGTGGAAAAATAAGCGATATTTGGCATTCCCAAGAAAAAATGCTTCGTTTGATGATTAAAAAATAATCATTTAGCCTAATGCGCGGGCAGTTGACATCCACCCAGGACCAATGCCGTTATGGTCGCCGCGGCGTCCTCGTAATCCTGCGTCTCCAGTGTGGGGGTGCCGAGGACCGCGACGATCTGGGCGTTCATGTCGGCGTAGGTCTGCGTCATCGACCAGATGCAGAACATGAGGTGGGTGGTGGGGATCGGGCGCATCAGTCCGGCCCGCTGCCAGGCGGTGAAGATTTTATCCAGGTTCTGGACATGGATACGCAACGACGTGCCGAGGAACTGGTTGATATGCGGCGCACCCTGCAGGACCTCGTGCGCGAAGATGCGCGATGCATCGGGCCGGTCGCGGGAAAAGGCGATCTTGGCGCGGATGTAGCCTTCCAGCCCCTCGCGCGGGGTGAGGTCCTCGCGGATCCACAGGGTGGCGTCGTCCAGCCAGTCGACCAGGATGTTTTCCAGGACGGCGCGGTACAGATCTTCCTTGGTGCCGAAATAATAATGGATGTTCGCCTTGGGCAGGCCCGCCCCCGCCGCGATCGCGGCCATGCTGGTCCCCTTGTAGCCGTCCCGGCCAAAGAGATGTTCCGCCGCGCGGAAGATCTGCTGCATGCTTGCCCGACGCGGTGCGCCGGCCGGCTTGTCCTGCGGCGGGGGCGAGGACGCGGACTGGGACGGAAGGAGGCGGGTATTGCTCATGCCCGCATCGTTCCGGCTTGGCTGTCCGCGCGCAAGTCGCAAACGGTTACAATCGCCCCGACGTGACGTCCTGTCGGAAGGCATGCATTTTCTGGGGCCGATGGCGCACGCTTGCGCGGGGCGGATCGCCCGATATCGAAGGAATGGAGGATTCGGATGCTTCTGGTGCGTGGTGGCACGGTCGTGACGGCGGAACGCACCCTGCGGGCGGACGTGCTCTGCGACGAGTCGGGGCGGATTGCCGCCGTCGGCCCGGCGCTGGACGCGCCCGCCGGGTGTGACACCGTCGATGCCGGCGGATTGCTGGTCATGCCGGGGGGCATCGACCCGCATACTCATATGGAAATGCCCTTCATGGGGTCGGTCGCCAGCGACGATTTCTATACCGGCACCGCCGCGGGCGTCGCGGGCGGGACGACGACCATCATCGACTTCGTCATACCCGAGGCCGGGGCTTCGCTGCTGGAGGCGTGGAAGGACTGGCGGGCAAAGGCCGAAAAGGCGGTTTCGGATTATTCGTTCCACGTCGCCGTCACCCATTGGGACGATCGGGTCCATGCCGACATGGGGACCCTGACCCGGGACTGCGGCGTCAATTCCTTCAAGCATTTCATGGCCTACAAGGGCGCGCTGATGGTCGATGACGGGGTGCTGCTGCGCTCGATCGGCCGGGCGCTGGAACTGGGCGCCCTGTGCAACGTGCATGCCGAGAACGGCGACGCCGTGGCATATCTGCAGCAGGATCTGCTGCGCCGGGGCGTCACCGGGCCCGAGGCCCATCCGCTGTCGCGGCCGCCGGCCGTCGAGGGCGAGGCCGCGCAGCGCGTGATCGCCATCGCCGGCCTGCTGGGCGCGCCGGTCTACATCGTCCATGTCTCGACCAAGGAGGCGACGGCCGCGATCGCGGCGGCGCGCGCGCGCGGCCAGCGGGTCTATGGCGAGGTCCTGGCCCAGCATCTGGTCCTCGACGACAGCGTGTATGCGAACCCCGACTGGCTGGGCGCGGCCCAGCATGTCATGAGCCCGCCCTTCCGGCCGAAGCACCACCAGGCGGCGCTGTGGGCCGGGCTGGCGTCCGGGCAGTTGCAGACCACGGCGACCGACCATTGCTGCTTCTGCGCCGGGCAGAAGCAGCAGGGGCGGACCGACTTCACGAAGATCCCCAACGGCACGCCGGGCATCGAGGACAGGATGAGCGTGCTGTGGCACCACGGCGTTCGCACCGGACGCCTGACGCCGGAGGAATTCGTCGCCGTCACCTCCACGAACGCCGCGAAAATCTTCAACATCCATCCCCGCAAGGGCGCCATCGTGCCCGGCGCGGATGCCGACCTGGTGCTGTGGGACCCCGAGGGCAGCCGCACGGTGTCGGCGGCGACGCACCACCAGAATGTGGATTACAATGTCTATGAAGGCATGACCCTGACCGGGCTGGCCCGTCATACCATCAGCGGCGGGCGGATCGTCTGGTCGGACGGCGACCTGCGCGTGACGCGCGGGGCGGGGCGCTATGTCGAACGTCCCTGTTTCAGCCCGGACATGACGGCCCAGGCGAAGCGGAACGCCACCTTGGGCGGATCGGCGGCCTGATGCGCGTGCGGATGGGACTGTGGGGGGCGGCCTGTGTGGTCGCCCTGCTGGGGGGATGCAGCGGCGCGGTGCCGGCCCCCGTGGACGGCGCGGCGTCGCGGGGACTGGTCAATGTCGGCGACGCCCGCACGGCGGCAATGCGCTATCACGACAGCGGCGCCTACGACCGGGACCTTGTCCGCGTGGCCGAGGCCGCCCGCCGCTGGGTGGAAGACCGTGCGGGGCAGGTGGCCCATCCGGCCCTAGTGCTGGATATCGATGAAACGTCGCTGTCGAACTGGCCTGTGATGAAGGCGGACGATTTCGCCTATTTCCGGACGGGGGCCTGTGACAGCCTGCCCGCCGGCCCGTGCGGATATCTGGCGTGGGAGAACCTGGCCGAAGCCGCGGTGCTGCCCGGAACCCTGGCCCTGGTCAATGCGGCGCAGCGCCATGGCGTGGCGGTGTTCTTCGTCACCGGCAGGGGCGAGGCCGAACGCGCCGCCACGGCCGACAATCTGACGCATGCCGGCTATCGGGGATGGGCGGGCCTGTATCTGCGCGCGCCCGGCCCTGCGACGCCATCGGCCGCCGATTACAAGGCGCCGGTCCGGGCGGCGATCGAGGGCCGGGGCTATACGATCATCGCCAACATGGGCGACCAGCCGTCGGATCTGGCGGGCGGGCACGCCGAGAGGACATTTCTTTTGCCCAATCCGTTCTATCGAATTAACTGAGGGGTCGGGAGCGCCTCGGGGGAGGAGGCTCCAGGCCAAGTTCCGGTTGTCTGCCTTGCGGGGGAAAGGCAGCCAGAACGTCCCAACATGAGCGACGGAACCGAACGATGCGCGACCGTATCCAATTCTATCTGGGGGACACGCTCCAGTCCCTGTCCGGCTTTTCGCCGACCCTGACGGTGCTGGACTGGCTGCGGGAGCATTGCGGCCGGACCGGGACGAAGGAAGGCTGCAACGAGGGCGATTGCGGGGCCTGCACGGTGCTGGTGGTGCGGCTGGAAGGCGAACGGCTGGTATGGCGGGCGGTGAATGCCTGCATCCAGTTCGTGGCGATGCTGGACGGCGCGCAACTGTTCACGGTGGAGGACCTGCGGGCGCCGGACGGCACGCTGCATCCGGTGCAGCAGGCGATGGTCGATCTGCACGGCGCGCAATGCGGGTTCTGCACGCCGGGATTCGTCATGTCGATGGTCGCCTATCGCAAGGCGCCCGGGGCGACGGCCGGGGACCAGCCGATCGACGACGCGCTGGCGGGCAACCTGTGCCGCTGCACGGGCTATGCCCCGATCGTCCGCGCGATGAAGCAGGCCATGACCGCCGGTCCGGACCGGTTCGACGCGCAGGCGGCCGCGATTGCCGACCGCCTGGCGGCCCTGCGCGACGGCCGGACGGTCCAGGTCGCGGGGCCGGCGGGGCGGCTGACCATCCCGGCGGATGCCGATGCCCTGGCGGCCGTCCTGCTGGCCGACCCCGCCGCCACCATCGTCGCGGGGGCCACCGATGTCGGGCTGTGGGTGACCAAGGGGCTGCGCGCCCTGCCGCATGTGGTGTCGATCGGCCGGGTGCCCGACTTGCGGACGATCACGCCCACACCCGCAGGGCTGCGGATCGGTGCGGCCGTTTCCTACGAGGACGCCCGCGCCGCCCTGACGGACCTGCTGCCCGATGCGGGGGAGGTGGTGCGGCGGATCGGCTCGACGCAGGTCCGCAATGCGGGCACGGTGTGCGGCAACATCGCCAACGGCTCGCCGATCGGCGACGGGCCGCCGGTGTTCATCGCGGCGGGGGCGACGCTGCATCTGCGCCGCGGCGATGTCCGCCGGTCCATGGCGCTGGAAGATTATTTCATCGCCTACGGCAGGCAGGACCGCCAGCCGGGCGAGTTCATCGAGGGCGTGACCATTCCGCGCCCGGCGGCGGGCATGCTGTTCCGGGCCTACAAGATTTCCAAACGCTTCGACCAGGATATCTCGGCGGTGCTGGGGGCGTTTGCCCTGACGCTGGATGCGGACAGGGTCGTCACCGCCGCGCGGATCGCCTTCGGCGGCATGGCGGCCATCCCGAAACGCGCGCACGCGACCGAGGCTGCCCTGATGGGGCGCGCATGGGACGAGACGGCGCTGGAGGCCGCGCGTGCCGCCATCGCCACCGATTTCGCGCCGATTTCCGACATGCGGGCCAGCGACTGGTATCGCCGGACGGTGGCGGCGAACCTGCTGACCCGGCTGTTCGCCGAAACCGCCCCCGATGGCCCGCGTCCCGAAACCCGGCTGGCCGGCCGGATGGAGGCCGCGCATGTCTGATCCGACAACCACCGACGCGCACATGGACCGCCCGATGGCCCGCGATGCCTCCGGGCGCGCCGGGCTGGGGACTGCCCCGGATGCGATCGTCGCCGGCGGGGCGTCGCGCAGCCTGCGGCATGAAAGTGCCGCGATGCATGTCGCGGGCAGTGCGACCTATATCGACGACATGCCCGAACCGAAGGGGCTGCTGCATGTCGTACCCGGTTTGAGCACCAGGGCCCATGCGCGGATCGTGGCG
The DNA here is from genome assembly GCF_014174305.1 of Gluconacetobacter johannae. Lineage (GTDB taxonomy): Bacteria > Pseudomonadota > Alphaproteobacteria > Acetobacterales > Acetobacteraceae > Gluconacetobacter > Gluconacetobacter johannae. The sequence goes on from NZ_JABEQH010000001.1 coordinate 335,125, forward strand.
ATGGACCTGGACGCGGTGCGCGCGGCGCCGGGCGTGGTCCGGGTGCTGGTGGCGGCGGACATCCCCGGCCACAACCAGGTCAGCCCGGTGGGTAGGAACGACGAACCCCTGCTGGCGACCGATCTGGTGTCGTTTTATGGCCAGCCGATCTTCGCCGTGGTGGCCGAAACGCGCGGGCAGGCCCGCCGCGCGGCGCGGCTGGCGCGGATCGAATATGAAGACCTGCCCGCCATTCTCGATGTCGCCCAGGCGCGCGCGGCGGGTGGCGCCATGGTCTGGCGACCGCTGACCATGCGGCGCGGCGATGCCGAGGCCGGGCTGGCGGCGGCACCCCGCCGCCTGTCGGGCTGCATCGTGATGGGCGGGCAGGAGCATTTCTACCTCGAAGGGCAGGCAGCCCTGGCCCAGCCGGGCGAGGAAGGCGAGATGCGGGTCTGGTCGTCCACCCAGCATCCGACCGAGACCCAGCATATGGTGGCCCATGTGCTGGACCGGCCGAGCAATCTGGTGACGACGGAAATCCGCCGGATGGGCGGCGGGTTCGGCGGCAAGGAAACCCAGGCCAACGCCCCGGCCTGCCTGGCGGCGCTGGCGGCGGAACTGACCGGCCGCGCGGCCAAGATCCGGCTGGACCGTGACGACGACATGATGATGACCGGCAAGCGGCATGATTTCGTCGTGGATTACGACGTCGGTTTCGATGACGACGGCCATATCCTGGCGGTGGACATGGTGCTGGCCGCGCGCTGCGGCTGGTCGGCCGACCTGTCCGGCCCGGTGACGGACCGCGCGCTGTTCCATGCCGACAACGCCTATTACTACCCCGACGTGCGCCTGCGCTCCGAACCGCTGAAGACCAATACCCAGTCGAACACCGCCTATCGCGGCTTCGGCGGTCCGCAGGGCATCGTGGCGGCGGAACGGGTGATCGAGGACATCGCCTTCGCCACCGGGCTGGACCCGCTGGATGTCCGGCTACGCAACGTCTACGGCACCGGGACGCGCGACCTGACGCCGTATCACATGACGGTCGAGGATTCGATCGCGGCCCCGATCATGGCCGAACTGGCGCGACGCTGCGACTATCGCGCAAGGCGGGCCGCCATCCGCGCGGCCAACGGCGCCAGCCCGCATATCCGGCGCGGCATCGCCCTGACGCCGGTGAAATTCGGCATTTCCTTCACCGCGACGCATTACAACCAGGCCGGCGCGCTGGTGCATGTCTATACCGACGGGTCGGTGCAGGTGAATCACGGCGGCACCGAGATGGGCCAGGGCCTGCATACCAAGATGGTGCAGATCGCCATGCGCGAATTCGGCCTGCCGGCCGAGCGGGTGCGGATCACCGCGACGACGACCGGCAAGGTGCCGAACACCTCGGCCACGGCGGCCTCGTCCGGCGCGGACCTGAACGGCATGGCCGTGCTGGACGCAGTGCGCCGGATCAAGGAGCGGCTGGTCGCCTTCGCCGCCGGGCAGTGGGGCGTGGCGGCGGACGAGGTGCGCTTCCTGCCCGACGGCGTGCATGTCGGCGCGACCGTCGTGCCGTTCCCCGAACTGACGAAGGCCGCCTATTTCGCCCGCGTGTCGATGTCGTCCAGCGGCTTCTACAAGACGCCCAAGATCTCGTGGAATGCCGAAACCGGGCGCGGCCGGCCGTTCTTTTATTTCGCCTACGGCGCCGCCTGCGCCGAGGTGGCGGTGGATCTGCTGACCGGCGAGATGCGGATCGAGCGTGTCGATATCCTGCATGACGCGGGGCAGTCGCTGAACCCGGCGATCGATATCGGCCAGGTCGAGGGGGCGTTCGTCCAGGGGGCAGGCTGGCTGACGACCGAGGAACTGGTGTGGGACGATGCCGGGCGGCTGCGTACCCACGCGCCCAGCACCTACAAGATCCCGGCCTGTTCCGACAGGCCGCGCGTCTTCAACGTGCATCTGCTGGACCACGCGCCCAATCAGGAGGAGACGATCTTCCGGTCGAAGGCGGTGGGCGAGCCGCCGTTCGTCCATGGCGTCGCGGTGCTGCATGCCATCTCCGACGCGCTGGCCAGTATCGACGGCTATCGCACCTGTCCGCGCCTGGACGCCCCGGCGACGCCCGAGGCGATCCTGCGCGCCGCCACCCGGCTGCGCGGCGAGGCGACCTGACCGGCCGTGCCATGGACGAGATCTTGTCCGCCATGCGCTGCTGGCTGGCCGATGGTCAGCCGGTGGCGCACGTTCGCATCCTGTCCGCGCGGGGGTCCACTCCGCGCGAGGAAGGAGCGTTCATGCTGGTGACACCAGGCACGCAGGCCGGGACAATCGGCGGCGGACGGCTGGAATGGGAGTGCGTGGCCGACGCCCGGATGCTGCTGGCCACGGGTGGACCGGCCGTCGAGCGGGACATCGTCCTGGGGCCGGACATGGGGCAATGCTGCGGTGGCGCGGTGCGCGTGCGGATCGAGCGCGCCGATCCGGCAGTGTTCGACACCCTGGCGCACGAGGTCGCGGCCGTGCGCGCCGCCTGGCCGCCGCTGCTGCTGTTCGGGGCCGGCCATGTCGGGCGGGCGCTGGCGCGCGCCCTGGCGCCGCTGCCGCTGCGCCTGGTCTGGATCGACCCGCGCGGCGAAGAGTTCGGCGTGGTTCCCGATGGCGTGGAGGCCCGGATCACGGCCGACTGGGAGGGCGCGATCGCCGCCGCCCCGCCGGGCGCCGGGGTGCTGGTGCTGACCCCCAGCCACGCCCTGGATGCGCTGATCGTCGCGGCGGCGCTGGAGCGCGGCGATTTCCGCTATGTCGGGTTGATCGGGTCGAAGACCAAGCGCCGCCGGTTCGAATCGGGGTTCCGGACGCTGGGTCTTTCCGAGGAACGCATCGCAACCCTGGTCTGCCCCGTCGGCGATCGCGGCATCCGCGACAAGCGGCCTGAAATCATCGCCGCCCTGGTCGCGGCCGAGATCGTCGAGACCCTGTTGCAGGAACGTCCTGTCCGGGAAGGGGGCGCGTGATGAAGGTGGACAGGACGGCCCGTATGATGCGGCTGCATGCGCGCTGCATCCTGTATTTCAACGCGGTGCGTGAAAACGGATCGATCCGCGAGGCCGCGCGGCAGTTGAACGTCACCCCCTCGGCGCTGACCCGCCAGATCGCGCAGATGGAAGACGAAATCGGGTCGCCGCTGTTCGACCGCCTGCCGGGCGGGATGAAGCTGACCGCCGTCGGGGAAATCGTCACCCGCCATATCGTCACCGTCATGCAGGATGCGGCCCGCACCGACGACCAGATCGCGGCCCTGAGCGGCCTGCGCGGCGGCGGCGTCAGCCTGATGGCGGTGGAGGGCGTCGCGGGCGACCTGCTGTCGCGCCTGCTGTCGCGCATGGCCCGGACCTATCCGGATGTGGCGTTGTGGGCCGAAACCGGATCGCCCGACGCCATCATCACGGCGCTCTGCGGGGGCACGACCGACCTGGGAATCGCGTTTTCCCTCGAACCGCCGGATGAATTGCGACAGGTGGCGGTCGCCCATTTCCCGGTCGGGGTCGTCATGCGTCCCGATCATCCGCTGGCGACGCGCCACGCCGTGGGGGTGGAGGAGTGCGTGGCCCACAAGCTGATCCTGCCGTCCGACTCGCTATCGCTTCACCGGGTCATGGAGCCGATGCTGCGCCCCTGGCGCGACCGGCTGGACGTGGCGCTGGAGACGGGATCCATCGAGCTGACCAATCGGATGGTGGCGGCGGGCGTCGGGCTGGCCTTCCAGTCCCGGCTGGCGCTGGAATTCGAGATCGAACGCGGGATGCTGGCGCATGTTCCGCTGGATGACCCGCGCGCCACCACCGATCTGGGTGTCTATGTCCGCGACGCGCGATGGCTGCCGCCGGCACTGGACATGCTGATTACCCAGGTGTGCGACGCCCTGCACGAACTGGAAACCGTCGCCCGGCGGTGATGGGCCGACCGGTCATCATGTTGTCGATTTCACAACGGATTGGTCATTTTATTATACTGGACGAAACACCGACGCCCCCGGATAGTTTCGACGTCAGGATGGTGCGAGTGGGAACGCCGGTCCGTGCCGGGGGGCGCGGACCGGCCGTCCGGACAGATCGGATTGCGGTGGAACGCAGGAAGATATTCGGAAAAAACAGGGTGGTGGAGCGTAGGCCTCGCAGCACGCTTCAAGGACCGGGGACACAGTCAGGGAGGCGTGGCGATGGCCGCCGATAGCGAAACTCTTTCGGTGGAAGGGGGGCTGGCGGCGCTGAACGCCGCGGTCCGCCGTGACCTCGATATCATCAACTATCCGCGCCATGCCTGGACACCGCGCCTGTCCCGCGAGGGCGCGCCCGTGCTGGATGTCGCGATCGTCGGCGCGGGCCAGGGAGGGCTGGCGACGGCGTTCGCCCTGCAGCGCGGCAATATCACGAATGTCCGCATCTTCGACCGCGCCCCGCGCGGCGGCGAGGGGCCGTGGATCACCTTCGCCCGCATGATTACGCTGCGGACCCCGAAATACGTGACCGGTCCGGACCTGGGGATTCCCGCGCTGACGCCGCGCGCGTGGTACGAGGCCCGCTACGGCGCGCAGGCGTGGCAGGACCTGGACAAGATCCCCCGGGAGGACTGGCAGGCCTATCTGGACTGGTATCGCGCGGTGCTGGACCTTCCGGTCGAAAACGACCGGTCGTTCGAGCATGTCGAGTGGGACGACGGCCTGCTGCGGCTGACATTTCGCGATTCGGCGGGTCGGGAATACCGCCAGTGGGCGCGGAAGCTGGTTCTGGCGACGGGTATCGACGGCAACGGGGCGTGGCATGTCCCCGATTTCATCCGCGATGCCCTGCCGCGCGACCGTTACGCCCACACGTCCGACCCGATTGATTTCGCCACCCTGAAGGGCAAGCGGATCGGTGTCCTGGGCGCCGGGGCGTCGGCTTTCGACAATGCCGCGACCGCGCTGGAGGCCGGCGCGGCCTCGGTGGCGCTGTGCCTGCGCCGCAAGGTGATTCCGTCGGTCAACCCCTACCGGTGGATGGAAAACACCGGCTTCCTGGCGCATTTCCCGTCTCTGCCGGACGTGCTGCGCTGGCGGTTCATGCGTCAGATCTACGATCTTAACCAGCCTCCGCCGCAGGACACGTTCTGGCGCTGTCGCCGGCATCCGACCTTCTCCTACCACACCGGCTGCGGCTGGACGGCGGCGCGGATGGAGGGCGGGGACGTCGTGGTGGGAACGCCCGACGGCGAAAAGCGGTTCGATTTCGTCATCATCGGCACCGGCTTCGCCACCGACCTGGGGCGCCGGCCGGAGACGGCGTCCTTCGCCGGTTCGGTGGCCCTGTGGCAGGACCGTTTCACCCCGCCCGAGGGCGAGGACAGCGCGCTGCTGGCCGCCCACCCCTATCTGGGCGACAGCTACCAGTTCCTGCCGCGCGACGCCGCCGACCCGCTGGCGCCGATGCTGGCGCATATCCATAATTTCACCTTCGGCGCCACACCCAGCATGGGCCTGTCCGGTGCGTCCATCAGCGGCATGCGCTTCGGCGTGGAACGGCTGGCACGGGGGCTGGGGCGCGACCTGTTCGTCGCCGACGGCGCGTATCATCTGGACAGCCTGCTCAATTACACGACACCGGAACTGGTCAGCCTCGATCCTCCGGATGCATGATCCGTTCGGCGCGCGCCCCTCCGGCGGCGCGCGCCAAACGGAATGAGGATATATCCATGAGCGAGACTCACGACGATCCGGCGCGGGCGTTCGTCACGGCCCTGGCGCGGGATATCGGGGTGACGATCCCCGAATCCTGCCTGCCGGGCGTGCTGGTCAATCGGGACCTGCTTCGGCAGTACGCCGACCTCGTCAATGGCTTCGCATTGCCCGACACGTGCGAACCCGCGTTCGACTACCAGCCATGAGCGGCCCCATGACGGAAATCCCCAGCGCCATGAGACTGGCCGCCGATATCCGCGCCGGCCGGACGACCGCCGTGATCGCGGTGACCGCCGTCATCGCCGATATCGAGGTCCGCGATACCCGGATCAACAGCGTGACCCGGATCTTCGGCCCGGCCGCCGTCGCCGCGGCCGAGAAGATCGACCGGCAGATCGCCGCCGGCGACGATCCCGGCCCGCTGGCCGGCGTGCCGTTCGGGGTCAAGGACCTGTTCGATGTCGTCGACGAGGTGACGACGGCGGGGTCGGTCGTCCTGCGCGAATCCCGTCCGGCGACGCATGACGCCACCGTGGTCGCGCGCCTGCGGGCGGCGGGGGCCATTCCCGTCGCCAGCCTGAACATGGACGAATTCGCCTACGGATTCGCCACCGACAATGCCCATCACGGCATCACGCGCAACCCGCACGACCTGGCCCGGCTGGCCGGCGGGTCGTCCGGCGGGTCGGCGGCGGCGGTGGCGGCCGGCCTGATGCCGTTCGCGCTGGGGTCGGACACCAACGGGTCGATCCGGGTGCCGGCGTCGCTCTGCGGCGTCTGGGGGCTGAAGCCCACCTTCGGCACCGTTCCGCGCGAGGGCGCCTATCCTTTCGCCGCCAGCCTGGATGTCGTGGGCCCGTTCGCGGGGACGCTGGAAGATCTGCGCCTGGTCTACGAGACGATGTACGGCGCCGCGATGCCGGATCTTCCGCCCGTCGGCACGCTGCGGGTCGGGCGGCTGGGCGGCTGGTTCGCCAACAATGTGTCCGAACCGCTGGCGCGCGCCATCGACGCGGTGGCGGCGCATCTGGGCGGGGCCGAGACCGTGCAGTTGCCCGAGGTCGCGCGGGCCAGGGCGGCGTCGTTCCTGATAACCGCCGCCGAGGGGGGCAATCTGCATCTGCCGCGCCTGCGGCGTCATGCGTCGCAATATGACCCGGCGACGCGCGACCGCCTGTTCGCGGGCGCGCTGTTGCCGGCCACGACGGTCATCCAGGCCCATCGGTTCCGGTCGTGGTTCCGGACGCAGATCCATGCCGCGTTCCGCAATGTGGACGTGCTGATCGCCCCCGCGACGGTCGGCGAGGCCCCGCGCATCGACCAGCCGACCATCGTGGTGGACGGGCAGAACGTGTCGGCGCGCGCCAATCTCGGCCTGTATACCCAGCCGCTCAGCCTTGCCGGGGTGCCGATCCTCAGCGCGCCGCTGGCGGGTACGGGGGGGCTGCCGCTGGGCCTGCAACTGGTCGCGGCGCCGGGGCGCGAGGCCGCCCTGTTCGCGATCGCCGCCGAACTGGAACGCGCGGGCCTGGCCGGCCGGGTCCCGCTGCCGGCGAAGGGGCGGTAGCGCCATGCTGCACACGCCGCGTTCCCTGCGCGGGATGGTGACGTCCCCGCATCACCTGGCCAGCCAGGCCGGGCTGGACGTCCTGAAGGACGGCGGCACGGCGATCGAGGCGGTGGTGGCCACGGCCGCCGCCCTCGCGGTCGTCTATCCGCACATGACGGGCATCGGCGGCGACGGGTTCTGGCTCGTGCTGTGGCCGGATGGCCGTACCGCGAGCATCGACGCCTGCGGCGCGGCGGCGGCCCGTGCCGACCTGTCGTTCTATCAGGCGGCCGGTGTCTCCTCGATTCCATGGCGCGGCCCCCTGGCGGCCAACACGGTCGCGGGCACGGTGTCGGGCTGGGACCTCGCCCTGTCATGGAGCCAGGCGACGCAGCCCGGCCTGGGGCTGCATCGCCTGCTGCGCGACGCCATCTATTATGCCGAACAGGGCGTCCCCATGACGGAAGGGGGGGCCGCCATCACGCGGGCCAAGATCGGCGAACTGGACGGCGTTCCCGGCTTCAGCGATACGTTCCTGCCGGACGGACGCCTGCCCGACGCTGGCGATATTCTTCACAATCAGGCGCTTGCACAAAGTTTCCGACGCCTGGCCGCCGATGGGCTGGACTCGTTCTATCGCGGGGCGCTGGCCCACGACATGGCGGCGGACCTGCGGGCGCTGGGCAGCCCGCTGGACCTGGCCGACCTGAAGGCGCACCGCGCGCTTTCCCGGCCGCCGCTGCATGTCGATATCGACGGGGCGCGCCTGTTCAACATGGCGCCGCCCACCCAGGGTGTCGCGTCGCTGCTGATTCTGGCGCTGTTCGACCGCCTGCGCGCCGGGCAGGTCGATGGGTTCAACCATGTCCATGGCCTGGTCGAGGCGACGAAGCAGGCCTTCCGCTATCGCGACGCCCATGTCGGCGATCCGGCCTTCATGACGGTCGGGGCGCAGGACATCCTGGACGACACGGCGCGCCTCGACGCCATGGCGCGGGCCATCGACCCGGCGGTGGCCGCCCCATGGCCGCATCCGTCGCAGGCCGGCGACACGGTCTGGATGGGCGCCGTCGATGCCGATGGGGTCGCCGTCAGCATGATCCAGAGCGTCTATTTCGAGTACGGGTCGGGCGTCGTCCTGCCGCGTACGGGCGTGATGTGGCAGAATCGCGGCTCCAGCTTCCGGCTGGCCGACGATGGCTGGAATGCCCTGCGTCCGGGGCGCAAGCCGTTCCACACCCTCAACCCCGCCGCGGCGCGGTTCGAAGATGGGCGGACCATGGTCTACGGCACCATGGGGGGCGAGGGGCAGCCCCAGACCCAGGCGGCGGTGTTCAGCCGGTACGCCCGCTACGGCGTGCCGTTGCAGCAGGCGGTCACGGCCCCGCGCTGGCTGCTGGGCCGCACATGGGGCGAGGACAGCGTGACCCTGAAATACGAGGACCGCTTCGACCCGGCCATGATCGCGCGGATGGCGCAGGCCGGACATGCGCTGGAACGCATGCCGCCGTTTACGTCCACCATGGGCCATGCCGGTGCGCTGGTGCGGCATCCCTCAGGCCTGATCGAAGGGGCGACGGACCCGCGCAGCGACGGGGCGGTGGCGGCATGGTGACGTCGCTATCGGGGGCGCCCTCCGGCGCGCGCGCGGTTGCGCGGTGCGACGAACTGGGCGCGGCGCCCTATTCGGACGAGCCGGGGCTGCTGTTCCGGCCCTATCTGGGCGCGGGCCATGGCGCGACGCTGGACCGGCTGGCGGCATGGATGCGCGAGGCCGGGATGTCGGCGCGGATCGACGCGGCGGGCAATATCGTCGGCCGCTATGAAGGGCTGGTCGCGGACGCGCCGGCGCTGCTGGTCGGCTCGCATGTCGACAGCGTGCGCGACGGCGGGCGCTATGACGGCATGCTGGGCGTGGTGCTGGGCATCGAGGCGGTGGCCGGCTTCGCCGCGCGGGGCCGGCGCTTTGCCTTCGCCATCGAGGTGATCGGCTTCGGCGACGAGGAGGGCTCGCGCTTTCCCGTCTCGATGCTGGCGACCCGCGCCGTCGCGGGCGCGCTGGACGGGCAGGAGCTGGACCTGCGCGACGGGGCGGGTACCACGCTGGCCGAAGCCCTGGCGTCCTTCGGGCTGGATGTCGCGCAGCTGGCCGGCGCCGCCCGGCGGCGGGACGAGATCGTGGCCTATGTCGAGGCCCATATCGAGCAGGGCCCGGTGCTGGAGGCCGAGGATC
>NZ_JABEQH010000002.1 GCF_014174305.1 Gluconacetobacter johannae
CGGTCTGCCTGTCACCGACCCGTCCCCTTCCTGATTTTTCCGGGGTGGCCACCCCGGAAAAATCAGTCCTTTGTCGCACGCAGCGACACGGAATGCATAAGACAAGCCTGTCTGGAAATGCGCGCTGGCGGCGATCCGACGCGCGTTTTCTGCGCTCTGACGGGTTCGGGCAACGCCCGGGTTCAGGCCGGCAGCGACCAGGTCCACCACGCCATCAACCCGATGAACAGCGCCAGCCCCATATGCAGCGCGACCAGCGCGCGCCCGTCGATCACGGGCGGCATGTCGGCGGAACGGCGTCGGGATGCGGTCATCAGGTGCCCTCCTGCGTGTCCTCCCCGCCGTGCGGCAGGGCGTGATAGGCCCGGTTGAAATAGACCAGCCCGCCCAGCGCGCCGCCGATGCGGATGGACTCGACCAGGCCGAAGATGACGCTGTGGGTCCCGACCTCGACGATGCGGTCGATCCGGCAATCGAACGAGGTCACGGCTTCTTCCAGCACCGGGGCGCCGGTTGTCATCGTCGTCCAGTGGCCGAAGGTGAAACGTTCGTACATGTCCAGCTTGCCGGCGAACGCGCCGGAAATGTCGCGCTGCCCGGCCGAGAGCACATTGATGCACAGCGGGCCGCCGGCATGGAAGGCCGGACGGGCGCGCGAATCCCGGTTCATGCACACCAGCAGGGTGGGCGGCGCGTCGGTGACCGAACAGACGGCGGAGGCGGTAAAGCCGACCGGATCGTCGCGCGTGCCCGTGGTGACGACGTTGACCGCCGCACCCAGCCGCGCCATCGCATCCCGGTAGGTCTGGGAATCAACCGTCATTCTTGCACCTTTCCTGCCGGTGTCCGACCCTGTCGGCCGACGACCCGCCTTGTGCGTCTTTCTGTCATATTATCGCCCAGGGGAAAACAGGAGGAAACCACCAAGATGGATGCCGACACGCTGCTGATCGGGCGGCAGGGCCGCCTCGGGCGGCTGACGCTCAACCGGCCGAAGGCGCTCAATGCGCTCGACCGTCCGCTGTTCTACCGCATCGCCGCCTGTCTGGACGCCTGGCGCGACGACCCCGGGATCGAGACCATCCTGATCGACAGCGCCAGCCCCCGCGCCTTCTGCGCCGGCGGCGACCTGCGGGCCATCCGCGCGGCGCTGGCGGCCGACGGGCCGGACGCCGCCGCCGCGATCTTCCGCGACGGCTACCGCCTGGTGTCGGTGCTGGCGCATTTTCCCAAGCCGGTGGTGTCCTTCATGGACGGCATCGCGATGGGCGGCGGCATCGGGCTGGGCGGCCATGTCCGGTACCGCATCGTGACCGAACGCACCATCGTCGCGATGCCCGAGACCGCCATCGGCCTGACCCCGGACGCCGGCGGGTCGTTCATCCTGTCGCGCGCGCCGGGCCTGTACGGCCTGCGTATGGCGCTGACGGGCGGGCGCATGCACGGCGCCGAGGCCGTGGCGGCGGGCTTCGCCGACCGGATGCTGCCGTCCGCCGCCCTGCCCGAACTGGCCGAGCGCCTGGCCCGCCAGCCGGCGGGGCAGGTCGTCGACATGGCCCGCCCGGTCGACCGGCCGGACCTGCCGCGCCCCGACAGCGTGAACGCCGTCTATGACGCCCCCGGCGTCGAGGCCATCATGGGCCGCCTGGCCGCCTGCCCCGAACCCTGGGCGGCGGAGGACCTGCACGCCCTGCGCCAGGCCTCGCCCTTTGCGCTGCGCGTCACCTTCCGGGCGTATCACGCCGCCCGCCGGCTGCCGGACCTGAATACGGTGCTGGAACAGGAATACCGCCTGATCGCCAGCCTGATCCGCCATCCCGATTTCGCCGAGGGCGTGCGCGCCAAGATCCTGGACAAGGACAACGCGCCGCGCTGGGCCGATGCCGCGACGGCGACCCCCACCGATATCGAGGCCTGCTTCGTCCCGCGTCCCGATACGCTGGACCTGCCGATCTTCCCCGCGCCCTGATCCGGCTCGGCGGCCTGCCTCAGGGCGCTGCCCTGAAACCCGCCAAAGGGCAGCGCCCTTTGGAAACCCAGTCGTCCAGCGCCTGGCGGAGTGCCTGATTCCATTGGCGAATGTTGATGACCTGCAGAAGATCTTCGACGATTTTCCCGATCGTTAAGGGAATGAAGTGAACGGCGTCATCGGGAAATTCATTGGCCTGTCATCACTTTCCGAGGCGCATGACCGTGCGTTGGCGGCCGGGACATGGCGTTTTCTCGAACGATCGGCCATTGGGTTTGAATTTTTGTTCTTCGACTGGTATGATGGAACGCAGAGCAGGCATCGCGCGGCGGAACAGTCTCACTGCCCGCCTCTGCGAATTGCGGATTTCGAGCCGTTGTCTCAACGGACCGAATCCTATTTTCCCCGTCTGGGGCTGGATCTTTCCGGTCCCTGTTTTTTTCCGGGCCGTCGCCTGCACGATGCTGGTCGAAACGGTGGAGAAGATATGGCAGCCGATTGCAACCCGGCACGACGGGAGCACGTTGCACGACATGCCCGGCGTGATCGGGGACATGAAGGCGATCCCGCCAGGCCCCGCAACGCGGCAGGCGTGTGAAGCTTTTTTCCGAACAAGGAGAACAGGATGCAGAATTTCTCGCCGCAATCGACCGCCTTTCCCGCCCTGGCCGACTTCGAGGTGTCGGACAACGCGGGACGGACCCTCTGGCTCGCAGCCGCCGTGGCCGCCATCTGTGGCGGCCTCTACGGCTACGACACCGGCATCATCTCGGGTGCGTTGCTGCTGATTACGCAGGATTTCCATCTCGGCAGCCTGTATCAGGAACTGGTCGCGTCCGCGATCCTGGCGGGTGCGGTGGTGGGCGCCATCGGCACGGGCTGGCTGTCGGAACGCTTTGGCCGCCGCGCCTCGGTGATGATCGTCACCGCCGTGTTCGTCACCGGCGCGCTGGCCTGCGCCGCCGCCCCGGATGTCGGAATGCTGATCGTGGCGCGCGTCTATCTGGGGCTGGGCGTCGGCGGATCGACGCAGGTGGTTCCGATGTATATCTCGGAACTGGCGCCGGCGGCGCGGCGCGGCAAGCTGGTCACGCTGTTCAACGTCGCGATCGGCATCGGCATCTTCCTGGCCAACATCATCGGCTTCGCCGCGCGCGATGCCTGGGGCTGGCGGCCGATGATCGCCGTGGCGGCGCTGCCGGCGGCCTTCGTGTTCGTGTCGATGTTCTTCCTGCCCAAAAGCCCCCGCTGGACGGCGGAAAACGAGGGGCTGGAGTCGGCGGTCGCGCAACTGAAGCGCGTGCGGACCTCGCGCAAGGAAATCCGCAAGGAAATCAGGAAGATCCGCGAGGCGGCCGAAAATGTCGACGATGCCGATCGCGGCTGGCGCGGCCTGCGGCAGCCCTGGGTGCGTCCGGCCCTGGTCGCGGCGCTGGGCGTCGCCTTCTTCACCCAGTGCGGCGGGCTGGAGATGATGATCTATTACGCGCCGACCTTCCTGTCGGACGCGGGCTTCGGTCATTCGTCGGCCCTGCTGGCCAGCCTGGGGGTGTCGGTGGTCTACCTGGTCATGACGATGCTGGGTTCGGCGATCGTCGATCACGTCGGCCGGCGGCGCCTGATGCTGCTTATGGGGCCGGGGTCGGTCGTCAGCCTGCTGGGGCTGGGGCTGATGTTCGCCATCCATCCCGACAAGGGCAGCGTCGGCAGCTGGATGATTATCGTATTCCTGCTGATGTTCATGATGTTCAATTCCGGCGGCATCCAGGTGGTGGGCTGGCTGCTGGGGGCCGAGATGTTCCCGCTGTCGATGCGCGGCACCGCGACCAGCCTGCACGCCGCGACCCTGTGGGGCAGCGACCTGCTGGTGACCAGCACGGCGCTGACCCTGGTGAACCTGATCTCGCTGGGCGGGACGATGTGGTTCTATGCCGGTGTCAATCTGGTGTCGGTCGCGTTCATCTTCTTCCTGGTGCCCGAGACACGGGGGGCGTCCCTGGAAGACATCGAAACCGCCCTGCACGAGGGACGCTTCCGCCCCACCCGCGGCCGCACCGCGATCGTCGAGGCCTGATCCCCCGGCAAAGGGCCTGGGCCCCATAGGCGAAAAGTAACGCTTCTTCCTTGGCTCTGGGCAAGGGAGGTCGGGCGTTGCCCGAACCCACCAGGGCCTGAGGCCCTGGACCCCGATCATGGATAACGGATTGGTTTCCAAAGGCCTGTGGCCTTTGGCGGGTTTCAGGGCAGCGCCCTGAGATTTCTTGCGAAATGCTACCTTCGCGCCTATGGGCCTGGGCCCTTGCCTTCTTTCCTGCCCGGCGGTGGAGCGTCGGCGTGAAACATGCCATCATGCCGCAGGCAAGACCAACAGACCGTCCGGATCCCTCTGTCATGACCAGCATCTTCGTCGTTTCGGCCGTACGCAGCGCGATCGGCGGTTTCGGCGGCGCCCTGCGCGGCACCGCCCCTTCGGCACTGGCGGCGCGGCTGATCGCCGCCGCCGTGGCGCGGGCCGGAGTGCCGGTGGATGCGGTGGGGCAGGTGGTGCTGGGGCAGGTCATCCCCACCGAACCGACCGACCTGTACCTCTCGCGCCACGCGGCGGTGCGGGCGGGCCTGCCGGTGGGCACGGCGGCGATGAACGTCAACCGCATCTGTGGTTCGGGCCTGCAAGCCATCCTGTCGGCGGCACAGGCCATCCGCCTCGGCGACGCCGACATCGCCGTGGCGGGCGGGGTCGAAGTCATGAGCCGCGCCCCTCATCTGGCGACCGACGCCCGTTTCGGCCGGCGGCTGGGCAACCAGACCCTGCTGGACCTGCTGGTGGGCGCGCTGACCGACCCGTTCGACGATGTCCATATGGGAATCACGGCCGAAAATGTCGCACGCAGCCACGGCATCACCCGCGCCATGCAGGACGACCTGGCGTTTGAAAGCCATCGCCGGGCCTCGGCGGCGATCCGCGCCGGCTATTTCGACGGCCAGATCGTCCCGATCGAAATCCGCGCCGGCGGCCGCACCACGCTGTTCGAGCGCGACGAACATGTGCGTCACGACGCCGCCCGGGCCGATTTCGACGGGCTGCGCCCTGCCTTCCTCAAGGACGGCGGAACGGTCACGGCGGGCAACGCGTCCGGGATCAATGACGGCGCGGCCATGGTGGTGCTGGCGTCCGAAGACGCGGTGCGCCGGCTGGGCCTGACGCCGCTGGCACGGCTTATTTCCTACGGGCACGCAGGGGTGGAACCGTCGCAGATGGGCATGGGCCCCGTGCCCGCCACCCGCACCGCGCTGGGCCGCGCCGGGCTGGGCGTCGCGGACCTCGACATCCTGGAAATCAACGAGGCCTTCGCCGCCCAGGCCTGCGCCGTCAGCCGCGTCCTGGACCTGGACCCCGCGCGGGTCAACCCGAACGGCAGCGGCATCTCGCTGGGCCACCCCATCGGCGCCAGCGGCGCCATCGCCACCGTGCGCCTGGTCCACGAACTGGCCCGCACAGGCGCGCGGAACGGGCTGGTCAGCCTGTGCATCGGAGGTGGACAAGGGATCGCCGCCGTGTTCGCGCGGGCATGACGGGCCGGGCGCTGTCCGAACCCGCACAGGGCCTCGGCCCTTTGAGCCCCGTCATGGAAAAGGCGGAATGTCCCATGCGGACATGGCTGCGTCTGGTCATGCGGTAAAAGCTGCGCTAGCAGCTACATATGAGCATGTCCTCTCGCAGCGGGATTCACCTGGTGGCCATATGGCCACTGGTGCTGCTTGCGCTTTTGGCACGCCTCTCTTTCGGCAGCATGGTCGCGCCGTCCGCCGTCTTTGACGACCCCGTCAAACAGCTGGCAAAATTCTCCATTCTCTGCGACGCGCCTGCTCCGCTGTCTCATCCGGATGGGAAGCATCATCATTCCCTCGACGATCAGGATGGTTCCTTTCTTCTGACAGATGCGCTGGAACTCCTGCCCCTCGCGGTCACGGCATTCCTTTTCGCATCACTGTGCATGAACGGCGTCCCTCGGAGCTGGGTCTTTCCGCTCGCGCGCGGCCCTCCATTCCGCGAGCGTTCATCGCTTTGTCCCCAGGGGCCACCTGCCTGACCTGACCGCCACCGAGCCGCCCGCGCGTAAAGCGCGCGGGCTTTCTGTGCTGTTTGTCCAGGTTTCAATCAATGTTCCATATATCCCGCGCCGCCCGCTGGTCTCTCGGCGCGACGGCGCTTCTCGGCACCGTCGCGCACGCGGCGCCGCCGCAAGACGGCACCCCCGCCACCACGTCGCAAAGACTGCCCGCGACAGAGAACATCATCGTCACCGGCGCCAACCGCGCCCCCGCGACCATTCGTCCCGCCGGTCAGACAACTTACAGCGCCGATCGCAGCAGCTTCGGGAACCAGGTCGGCCAGACCGTTGCCGACATGGTGGTGACCATCCCCGGCGTCAGTTTCACACAGGGCAATGGTCCGCGCGATACGGTGGTGTCGGTGCGAGGCTCCGGTGATCGTCAGTCCTACGGGCTCAAGAACCTCCAGATCCTTGAGGACGGCTTCCCGATGACACAGTCGGATGGCACGGCCCGTGCGGATCTCATCGACCCTCACGCCTACGAGGGGGTGGATGTCTTCGAAGGGCCGGCCTCCACCGTCTACGGCAACTACGCCATCAACGGCGCGATCAATTTCCGAACCCGCAAGGGCGCCGATATCCACGGCCTGGAACTTGGCTCGGATTTCGGCAGCTTCGGGATGTTCAACAATTACGTCACACTGGGGCTCGGGAATCGAACCTACGATCTGATGGTCTTCGGCAGCGATGTCCGAGGTCAGGGCTTCATCGCAAACAGCAGCTACAATACCTCGACCGAGAACATGCGCCTGCGCGTCAATGTCACGCCATCGGACCGCCTGATCCTGAAGGTCGTCAATAATATCACGGATGCCTTTCTGCCCGTGCGCCTGTCGCTCAGCCAGTTCCGCGCCAACCCCTTCCAGCAGGGTTGCCAGGATGCATCGCATGCAGCGCCGGGGTGCGCTTTCGTCAACCTTCTGGTGAACGGCCGCTATGGCGCAAAAGAGGCCATGAGCCCGCAAGCCGCCGGACTGGGGCGCTTCGATCGCCGCACGGTGGTCGGCCTGCGCTGGGAGCATGACTTCAACACTCACCTCACCTGGCGCAACCAGTTCACTTACGACCAGCGCCACGTCGACCAGCCGACATCCCCCACGGCGTTTGTCGGCCCCTATAATTCCTACAACGTCAGCAGCGATATGACGCACCAGGCGCGGATCGGCGGAACCTCTCTGGAAACATTCGGCGGGGTGAACTTCGACTATCTCGACTTCGGTTATCAGACCTACAATGTCATGCCGTCCGGAGGCGCGACACGCGGTGCGAAAAGTTCGGAATCCTATGGTCATCAATGGAATCTGGGTGCCCGGTTCCAGGAAGACTGGCACTTTGCCCCGCGTTGGCATGCGGTCGTGGGGCTGGGAGGCACCTATTCGGACCTTGGCGCCGCGGAAACGCTCTACGGCTATTCCGAAGCAGGCGCGACCCGACGCGATATCACCGCCAACCGTTTTTTCTTCAACCTCGCCCCGGAGGGCGCGCTCATCTACACACCCACACAGGCATGGACGCTGCATACCCGTGTCGGAACGGCTTACGGAACGCCCTCGTCTTCCAATCTTTTCATAACACCACAAGGGACATACGGAAACAACACGCAACTGAAAAGCCAGACCAGCGTGGGCGTCGATGTCGGCGCCGACTGGCGTCCCACCGCCGACATCCATATCCAGGCGACGGGATTTTACGAGTTCTATAACGACGAACTGGTCAGCCAGTCCGCCGGCGTGAACACGGTCGGATCGTACACCTTCAACGCTCCCGCCTCGCAGCATCGCGGCATCGTGCTGGGGGCGGACTGGAAACCGCTTCCCAAGACGCTGCCGGGCGGCAGAATGACCCTTGGCTATACCTACGATAATCAGGTTTACACGAACTACGCCGAAGTTCTTTCCAACAGCACGATGTCACGCAGCTTCAGCCGGAAGGGAAACCGTATTCCCGGCGTCATTCCCAATTTCCTCAACGCCCGTTTTCTCTACACCCAGCCCGATGGTCCGCTGGAAGGTCTGGGTGGCTATGCCGAAGTCACCTGGCGCGACGCGTACTGGCTGGACAATGCCAACCGCCTGAAAGCGCCCGGCTATGCGCTGCTCAATCTCGAAATCCACTATGATCCACCGAAGCGTTTCGGATGGACACATCGTCTGCACTGGTACTTCGAAGTGCAGAACGTCGCCAACGAGACCTACGTCGCGGGCGCCACGAACATCAGCGATACGCTGCTCGCCAACGGGCGGCAGGCCGGCGGCAGCACACTCATGAACAGCACAGGCTCCATCTACGCCGGATCGCCACGGGCGTATTTCGGTGGTGTGCGGATCCGGCTCTGAGGCACATGACCATGAAACGTCTTCTCGCGGGCCTGGGGCCCGATCGTCGCACGGTCTGGCGCTGGCATTTCTTCGCGGGCCTGTTCTGTCTGCCCTTCATTGCGTTCCTGTCGCTGACAGGAAGCATCTATCTGTTCAAGCCGCAGGTCGACGCGCTGATCGACTGGCGTTTCGACCATCGTATGGCGGTCTCCGCGCCTTCTCCCCGGCAGGACGTCCGTGCCGCCCTGGCCGCCGTGCCCGGAAGCAGCTTTCTTGCGTATGAGCTTCCGCGCTCACCCCAGAGCGCGGCACGCGTGATTGTGGATCATGACGGGGAGGCCATTCGGGTCTATGTCGATCGGAACCGTCACACGATCCTGAAAACCGTCCCGGAAGAAAAGAGGTTCGAGCGGCTGGTCTTCCGCCTGCATGGACAGCTCCTGCTTGGCAATGCCGGTTCGGTCATCACGGAGATGGTCGCCTCCTGGACGATCGTTCTGGTGGTGACGGGCCTGTGGCTGTGGTGGCCCCGCGACCGGCGTCATTGGGGTGGTCTCCTGTATCCGCGCCTCAGCCCCGGCGGTCATGCACGCTGGCGGGATCTCCACGCCGTCACGGGCGTCTGGGTGTCCCTGTTCCTTACCCTGTTCCTGGTCTCGGGGCTGCCCTGGTCGTTTGTCTGGGGGCATGCGCTCCAGTCCGTCGAACACGCAGTCGGCCGGTTGACCTCGGTGCAGGACTGGGAAATCGGGGATGTTCCAGCACGTGACACCATTGCCGGTCGCCCGATGCCCATGCCGGGCAAGACGATGGATATGGCCGGTATGGACATGCCCGGAATGGACATGCCTGCCGCCATTCCGGCAGAGCCGGCCCAAGGGAGCCCTGCCGCGCTGGATGCGGTGGTTCAGGCCGCCGAGGCGCTTGCCCTGCCGCCCCCGGTCCTTATAACGCCGCCCGCGTCCCCCGACGCACCGTGGACCGTCCGGTCCGATACGCAGGATCGTCCCTTGCGCGCAAGCGTGAAGGTCGGAGCGGACGGACGGCTGATCTCGCGCGAGACTTTCGCCCGGAAGGGGTGGGTCGATCGCGTCGTGGGCTATGGTGTGGCGGCGCATGAGGGGCATCTGTTCGGTTGGGCCAATCAGGCGCTCAATCTGCTGGTCGCCCTTGGCCTCATGCTGATGAGCGGCGCGGCGATCGTCCTGTGGCTGATACGCCGGCCTGCCGGTCGGTTCGGCGCGCCTCCACCGCTGGAATCGCAACGGGCTGGTGTCGCGGCAATCGGCGTCCTGTGCGTCCTGGGCGTGCTTCTGCCCGAACTTGGCGTCTCGCTGCTTCTGCTGGTTCTGGCAACCCGCCTTGCGCGCTTGGGGGAACGCGGGTGAGCGGCTCAGGACCCAGGCAGCATGCGTGAGAGATCGGCCGCCATCTGATGAGAACTGGAATCGACCGGAATCATCCCCACAAGATGGTTCCGGCCGTCCATCAGATAAAGCAGGGAACTGTGGCCGATGAGATAGCCCGAGCCGTTGCCCGCATGGCGTCCGGCCGAGACGTGGAACGCGTCCATCACCGGTCGGAGCTGCCTGTCCGTTCCGGTCAGCCCCACGATGCGGGGCGAGAACCGTGACACATAATCCTGTACGACTGGTGGCGTATCGCGCTCCGGGTCCACGGAAATGAACATGGGCGTCACGGCACGGCCTTTGGGGCCGAGTTCGTCCAGTGCCGCGGACATGGTTCCCAGCGTCAAGGGACAGACATCGACGCAATGAGTGTAGCCGAAATAGATCAGGGTGTATCGCCCCCGGAAATCATCCTGCGTGACGGCACGTTCGTACCCATCGGTCAGCGCATAAGGACCACCAACCGTGTCATGGTTCTGCGACGTCAGCAGCGTGCGGAAGGCTGCCGCCGCCGCCAGCAGGGCAACGGTCACTCCTGCGATCAGAAAGATAAGTTTCCGGTCCTGTTGCGCGGAGACACCGCTTCGTCGGGTATCCGCTCTTGTGCGACTGGTGTGGCGTTTCATGGGTGTACCATAGCAAGGACCAGTCTTCCGCGCATCCGAAGGCAAGGGCGTTGCCCTGGACCCACCAAAGGGCCAAGCCCTTTGGAAACCCAGGACTTCATAAAACGAATGGGATGCAAGGGCCGAGGCCCTTGCCGGGTTCGGGCAGCGCCCGGCTTTCCTGCGGCACGTCAGGCCCGCATGACCACCCGTTCGCCGACGTCCGGGACCGTGAAGCCGAAGACCTGGCCATAGAAATCCAGTTCCAGTTCCAGGGCGCGGCGGATCGTTTCCTCCCGGCGGAAGCCGTGGCTTTCGCCGGGGAATTCGTAATGGGCGTGGGGGATGCTGTTGTCCGCCAGGGCCTGGGCCATGGCGCGGGCCTGGCCGGGCGGGACCACGGCGTCGTCCAGCCCGTGCAGGAACAGCACCGGGGCGCGGATTCCGCTGGCCTGCGTCAGGGGGGACCGGGCCAGGTAGATGGCCTCGGCCGCCGGATAGGGGCCGACCAGGCTGTCCAGGTAGCGGGATTCGAATTTATGGGTCTCCTGCGCCAGGGCACGCAGGTCGGTGACGCCGTACAGGCTGGCTCCGGCGGCGAACAGGCTGGAGCGCGCCAATGCCAGCAGCACCGTCAGCCCCCCGGCGCTGCTGCCGCGAATGGCGATGCGGTGCGGATCGACGCGGCCGGTCTCGATCAGATGGCGGCAGGCGGCGATGCAGTCCGCCACGTCGATTTCGCCCCATTTCCCGTCCAGCCGCCGGCGATAGGCACGCCCGAAGCCGGTCGATCCGCCGTAATTGACGTCTACCACGGCGAAGCCCCGGCTGGTCCACCATTGCACCTTGAAGGAAAAGGCCTCGCTCGCCCGGCCGGTCGGGCCGCCGTGGGCCATCACGATCAAGGGCGGCTTCTCGTCCGCCGGGCCGCGAAAGCGGCTGCTGGCCGGCGGGTAGAAAAAGGCGTGGCCGTGCTGCGCCCCGCCCGGCCCGTCGGGCAGCGGGAAACGGATCGTCTCGGCCCGCGCGATGTCGCCGGGCGTCAGCGGCAGGGTTGTGGCCGCGCGCAGGACCTCCGGCGGCGCGCCGTCGCGACAGCGCACGATTGCCGGCGGCCCATCCGGCGGGGTGTCGATCCACGCCAGCGATCCGTCCGGCAGCGGGGCCGGGCACTGCGCCGGATAGCCCAGATTGATGGTGTGAACCGTCGCCGGCCGGTCCGTGCCGCGCGCGATATGGATCGTCCGCCCCTCGCCATGGTCGATGGCGATGGCCAGGATCGACCCATCGGGCAGCGGACGGTAGCTGCTTTGCCCGAACACCCAGTGCGGCAGGCCGATTTCGGCTTCCATCGGGGCGACGGGCGCGGCCGCGCCGTCCGGCAGGGTGAAGCGCAGCAGGTTCCACCAGCCGCTGCGGTCCGACGCCGCATACAGCACCCGCGCGTCGGCCCAGGCCGGTTCGATGACCGATTCCGGATCGCCGTCGCCCGCCAGCGTCCGGACATCGTCCAGCGCGCATCCGCCGTCCACGTCCCGCGCCAGGCGGGCCAGGCGCAGGCGTGTCGCCTCCCATGGCATGGACGGGTGGTCCCATTCGATCCATGCCAGAGAGCGCCCGTCCGGCGACGGTCGGGGCGAACTGACGAAATCCGGCCCGGACACCAGGACCTGCCCTTCCTGGGTCGCGGGATCGCCGCCCGCCAGCGGCAGCGCCACCAGGGTCGAGACCGGCTCGCCGCCCGCGCGATGGTCCTCGCGCACGCAGAACAGCCGGTCGCCCGCGGGGTCGAAGGCGAAATCGGCGAAGCGCAGGCCGCCGAGCGTGCTGATCGCCCGCGCCGGCGCGTCGGCCTCGACGATCCAGACGCTGCCGTCCGTGCGGTTGCTGAAGGCGACGCGGCCGCCCGAGGCGGCATAGGCCCCGCCCCCGTATTCATGCACCCGGGTGCCGACATCCAGCGGCGCGGGGGTGATATCGACCGCGCCCTCCTGCGCCCTCCAGCGGACCAGGACGGTCCGCCCGGCATCCGACGGGCGGGTTTCCAGCCAGAAGATCGCGTCGCCGTCGGTCTGCACCGCCGACAATCCCACCGTCTTGCCCGCGACCAGCGCCGTGGTGACGGCGGACGGCCAGGTGCCGTAGGGCCGCTCGGAGACGGACGGACTATTCGCGACGGTCGGATCTGCCATGTGTATGCTCCTGTTTGCCTGTTCCGTTCGTCGTATTGACTTGACACCGCGCCGGCCAGACGGTTCCTCAGCCTGTTCTTCGCAACAGGACAGGTCCGGTCCCCTGCTTCATCAGTTCGAATCCCTTTTCATACAGTACGGATACGGCGTGATCGGCGTGGTCGTCATGCTGGAAAGCATGGGCCTGCCGCTGCCGGCCGAAACGCTGATTATTTCGTCCGCCCTGTATTGCGCGGCCACGCATCGGCTGGATATCGGCTGGGTCGCGGTGGCGGCTGTGGTCGGTGCGATCATGGGGGACAATTTCGGCTATCTGATCGGGCGGATCTTCGGCTACCGCCTGCTGCAACGGCATGGGGCGAAGGTTTGCCTGACGCCGCAGCGCCTGATGCTGGGACGCTATCTGTTCAGCCGCCATGGCGGCAAGGTGGTGTTCTTCGGCCGCTTCATCGCCGTGCTGCGGGTCTTCGTCGCCCTGCTGGCGGGGGCGAACCGGATGCCGTGGCACACGTTCCTGCTGTTCAACGCCCTGGGCGGCATCGGCTGGGCGGGGGGCTATGCGTTCTGCACCTATTATCTGGGGCACGAGGTGCTGCAAGTCTCGGGGCCTGTGGGGATC
This sequence comes from Gluconacetobacter johannae, assembly GCF_014174305.1. GTDB lineage: Bacteria > Pseudomonadota > Alphaproteobacteria > Acetobacterales > Acetobacteraceae > Gluconacetobacter > Gluconacetobacter johannae. The sequence goes on from NZ_JABEQH010000002.1 coordinate 13,228, forward strand.
GCGCTGGGGCTCGTCGCGGTCGCGGTCATCGGCGGCGGGTTTTTCTTTCTCAAGAAGAATGAGCTGCGCCTGACCCAGGAGGCCATGGCGGCGGCCGAACGCGAACGGAGAGGGGAAAGGCCGGCATGAACGTACCCGCGAAATGGACGATCGACCGCGCCCCCGACCTGACCGGACGGGTCGCCGTGGTCACGGGTGCGACCGGCGGCCTGGGGTACGAAACCGCGTGCGGGCTGGCCGCGCGGGGGGCGATGGTGATCCTGGCCGGCCGCAACCCCGACCGGGGCGCGGCCGCGCTGGCCCGCCTGCAGGGCCGGGTGGCGGACGCGCGGGCACGGTTCATGCCGCTGGACCTCGCCAGCCTGGCGTCGGTCGCCGCCTTCGCGCGGGACCTGGCGGACCAGGCGGCGTCGCTGGATATCCTGGTGAACAATGCGGGGCTGATGGGCGCGCCGAACCGGCAGGAAACGGCCGACGGGTTCGAGCTTCAGTTCGGGACCAACTATCTGGGCCATTTCGCCCTGACCGCGCGGCTGCGGCCGCTGCTGGTCCGGGCGCCGGGCGGCGGCCGCGTCGTCAGCGTCGCCAGCCTGGCGGCCTGGCGGGGGCGGATCGTGTTCGACGACCTGCAATCGCGCCATCGCTATACCCCCTTCGGGGCATACCAGCAGAGCAAGCTGGCCAACCTGATCTTCGCCCTGGAACTGGACCGGCGGGCGCAATCGGCGGGCTGGGCGCTCCATTCCATCGCCGCCCATCCCGGCTGGTCGCTGACCGATATCGCGGTCAGCCGTTCGGACGCGCCGCAGGGCGTGGCCGAACGGCTGATGCGCCGCCTGACCCATGCGGCCTTCCGCCTGCTGGGACAGTCGGCCGAAGCCGGCGCCCGCCCGATCCTGTTCGCCGCCGCCGGGGCCGAGGCATCGGATGGCGGCTATTACGGCCCGTCGGGACGCGGAGAACGGCGCGGCCGGGTGGCCGACGCCCGCGTGCCGCCGCAGGCCCGCAACCTGCCGGCGGCACGGCGGTTGTGGGAGGTGTCGGAACGGCTGACGGGTGTTGCCCTGTCGTAGGGGCCTTCAAGGGGCTTAACCCCTTGGAAATCCCGCGCGGTCCTATCCTACGCGCGGCAGGGTGACGACGAAGCGTGCGCCGATGACCGCGCCGGCGGCGTCAATGCGGTTTTCCGCCCGGATGGTGCCCTTCAGGGCCTCGACGATCTGGCGGCTGATGGACAGGCCCAGCCCGGAATGCTGGCCGAAATTCTCGCTGGTCGGGCGTTCGGAATAGAAACGGTCGAAAATGCCGTCCAGCTTGGCCGCCGGGATGCCCGGCCCCTCGTCCGTCACGGCGACCTCCACCATTCCGCCGGAGGCCGGGGCGGCCGCCAGCACGATCCGCCCATCGGGCGGCGAGAACGAGATGGCGTTGCCGATCAGGTTACGCAGCACCTGCACCAGCCGGTCTTCCACCGCCAGCACCGCCAGCGGCCGGTCGGGCGTCTCGCCGGTGCTGGTCACGCTCAGGATCGGCTGGCCCGGCGTGCGTGTCGCCTGGTGGATTTCGGCCAGCACGGCCAGGATGGGCACGACGGCGACCGGTTCGGTCCGCGCGCGCGACAGTTCGGCATCGACGCGGCTGGCGTCGGAGATGTCGGTAATCAGCCGGTCCAGCCGCCGGACGTCGTCGGTGATGATCGACAGCAGCCGCCGCTGGCGGTTGAGGTCCTCGATCCGGCCCAGCGTCTCGATGGCCGAGCGGATCGACGAGAGCGGATTCTTGATTTCATGGCTGACGTCGGCGGCGAAGCGTTCGATCGCGTCCATGCGCGCCCACAGCGCGCGGGCGCTGTCGCGCAGGGCGCGCGCGACCTCGCCGATCTCGTCCCGGCGGGCCAGCAGGCGGACGGGTACGGTATCGGTCCGCCCCGACGTCTCGCGCATCACATGGGCCGATGCCGCCAGCCGCAGCAGCGGCCGCGCGATGGTCAGCGACAGGTACCACGACAGCAGCACGGTGACCGCCAGCGCCATCAGGAACAGCGACAGGATCGACGACCGCACCGCGAAGACCGAGCGATCGACATCCCGTGCCTGGCGCGTCAACTGGATGATGCCGATGGTCTGGCCGTCATGCATCACCGGCTCGGCGACGGTGACGATCAGGTGGCGATGCGCGGTGCGGCGGATATAGGGCGGCATTTCCGGCGCCGAGGAGCCGCCCGGGCCGGTCACCGGCTGGACGCTGGGGTCGGTGTCGGGCGTGTCCAGGGTCACGATCCGCGCGCCCGACAGGGTGGGCAGCAGCGACAGCAGCGCGTCATAGAACCGTTCGGCGAACCCGGCGCGCGCCGGGGCCTCGTCGGCCGCCCGGCTGCGGTCGGTGTCATCGTCGCCGGCCAGCGGCGAGGGCAATGGCTGGGCATCGACACGCCCGCGCGCCCCGCCCTGCTGGACCGCCGCCTCCTCGACGCGGCTGTCGGCCACGACCTGCCCGTCGGGCGCGAACAGGCGGGCATGGGCGCTGGGGCTGGGTTCGGTCAGGCGCAGCAGCAGCGGGCGGGCCAGCGGCGCGTCCAGCACCGGCTGCGCCCCGCGCCCGAAGGCGACCGCGCTCTGCCCCAGCGCGCCGGCATAGATCCGCGCCTGTTCGCGCAGCGCCGTGACCTCGGCCTCCAGCAGGCTGTTCTGGAACTGGTTGAGATACAGCAGCGTCAGCGCCAGCAGCATCAGCGGCAGCGCGTTGACCAGCAGGATCCGGCGCATCAGCGGCGAGACCAGCCGCGTGCGGTATTCCATGTAGGCCGCCGCCGCGTCGCGGTTCAGGGCCGCGGCACGCGGGACCACGATGTCGCGGAACCGGGTGAACGGATCGGGCAGGGCGAAGGTCCTGTTGCCGATACGCACCCTTATTCCTCCTTGTAGCGGTACCCGATGCCGTACAGGGTCTCGATCTGGTTGAATTCGTCGTCCACCTGGCGGAATTTCTTGCGGACGCGCTTGATATGGCTGTCGATGGTGCGGTCATCGACATAGATGTTCTCGCCATACGCCGCGTCGATCAGCTGGTCGCGCGACTTGACCAGCCCCGGCCGCGCCGCCAGCGCCTTGACCAGCAGGAATTCCGTCACCGTCAACTGGATGTCCTTGCCGCGCCACAGGCACTGGTGCCGGGTCTCGTCCAGCGACAGGTCGCCGCGCACCATGGTCCCGCCTGTCGCCGGGCCGCCGGCGGCCTCGACACGGCTGGCCTCGTTCCGGCGCAGCAGGGCGCGGATGCGCTCCAGCAGCAGGCGCTGGGAAAACGGCTTGGTGATGTAATCGTCGGCCCCCAGGCGCAGGCCCATCAGCTGATCGACCTCCTCGTCCTTCGACGACAGGAAGATCACCGGAAGCTGCGAGCGGCTACGCAGGCGCTGCAGCAGCTCCATCCCGTCCATGCGCGGCATCTTGATGTCGAGGACGGCGAGGTCCACCGGGCGGCTCATGATCCCGTGCAGCGCGCTTTCGCCGTCGGTGTAGGTCCGCACGGTGAAGCCCTCGGCCTCCAGCGTCATCTGGACCGACGTCAGGATATTCCGGTCGTCATCGACCAGCGCGATGGTGTGTTTCGTCGGCTCCATTCCCGTGTTCTCGCTCCATGCCGGCCGGTCTGCGGCCTTCCCGCTCCTGCCCGGGCGGGCTGGCCGGCCCCGGGGTGGCCCACAGCATAGCGCCAGCCAGGCCCCCCTGTCATGGGCGGCGATCCTGACCATCCGTCCATGTTCGGGCGCACGGGCCGGGGGGCGCCTGTCCGCAGGGCGGACGAACCCCGCAAATTCATCATGCCGCGCGCGCCCGCGACGCCTTGTCCATCGGCGCGGGCTCACCTACTTCATCAGGCATGAGCCACGATACAGACCCCACCCCCGTCGTCGACTCTCCGAACGGAGAGGCCGGCGTCTTCCCGCCGGGCCAGCCGTCCGGTACCGCAACGGACCAGGACGCCGCCCAGGCCCCCGGCAGCGCAGGCGGCGAAAGCCGCATCCAGGAGCTGGAAAGCGCGCTGGAGGACATGCGCGAGAAATGGATGCGCTCCGAGGCGGAGATGCAGAACCTGCGGACCCGCACGAAGCGCGAGATCGAGGATGCGCGCCAGTACGCGACCCAGAAATTCGCGCGCGACGTCGTCGAGGCCGCCGAGAACCTGAAGCGCGCGCTGGCCAGCCTGCCCCACGTGACCGAAGGCGAGGACCGGCTGATCGCGCGCATGCGCGAAGGGATCGAGAGCACCGAGCGCTCGTTCATCGGCATCCTGGAACGCCACGGCATCACCGCCGCCGACCCGGCCGGCACGCCGTTCGACGCCAACCACCACCAGGCGATGGCCGAACAGCACAGCGACGAACATCCCCATGGCACCGTGATCCAGGCCTGGACGCCGGCCTGGACCCTGCACGGCCGCCTGCTGAAGCCCGCGATGGTCGTGGTGTCGAAGGGATCGCCGACGCCGGACAAGACGGGGACCGACAACACCGGCGGCTGAGGCGCCCCGGCCGCGAAAGCGCCAGGCCGGCGCCTGTCCCATGAAACGCCCCTTGAAACGAAGGACGGGGCTGAATACATGCAGGACAGGTTCGGCGGCACGGTCGCGGATGTGGTGAAACAGTCCGTCCAACCCGCCAGAACAACAGGATCTAGGGTCCCACCCGGTGCTTCGGGCCGGGTCGGGCCGCTGAGAGGAGAGCATTCATGAGCAAGGTTATCGGTATCGACCTGGGCACGACCAATTCGTGCGTCGCCATCCGCGAAGGCGACGAGACCCGCGTCATCGAGAACAGCGAAGGCGCGCGCACGACGCCGTCGATGGTCGCCTTCGCCGACAATGGCGAGATGCTGGTCGGCCAGTCCGCCAAGCGCCAGGCCGTCACCAACCCCACCAACACGCTGTATGCCGTCAAGCGCCTGATCGGTCGCCGCTATGACGACCCCACCGTGACCAAGGACAAAGGCCTGGTCCCCTATTCCATTGTCGCCGGCGACAATGGCGATGCGTGGGTCGAGGCGCAGGGCAAGAAATACGCCCCGTCGCAGATCGCCGCCTTCGTGCTGGGCAAGATGAAGGAGACCGCCGAGGCCTATCTGGGCGAGACGGTGTCGCAGGCGGTTATCACCGTCCCGGCGTACTTCAACGACGCACAGCGCCAGGCGACCAAGGACGCCGGCCGCATCGCCGGCCTGGAAGTGCTGCGTATCATCAACGAGCCGACGGCGGCGGCGCTGGCCTACGGCCTGCAGAAGAAGAACGGCGGCACCATCGCGGTCTATGACCTGGGCGGCGGCACGTTCGACGTGTCGGTCCTGGAAATCTCGGACGGCGTGATCGAGGTGAAGTCCACGAACGGCGACACGTTCCTGGGCGGCGAGGATTTCGACGCGCGGATCATCAGCTACCTGGCCGACGAGTTCAAGCGCGAGCAGGGCATCGACCTGCGCGCCGACAAGCTGGCGCTGCAGCGCCTGAAGGAAGCGGCGGAAAAGGCGAAGATCGAACTCTCCTCCTCCAAGGAGACCGAGATCAACCTGCCGTTCATCACCGCCGACGCCTCGGGCCCCAAGCATCTGGTGCTGAAGCTGAGCCGCGCCAAGCTGGAAAGCCTGGTCGACGACCTGATCCAGCGCACGATGGAGCCGTGCCGCGCGGCCCTGAAGGACGCGGCGGTGTCGGCCGCCGAGATCGACGAGGTGATCCTGGTCGGCGGCATGACCCGCATGCCCAAGGTCATCGAGGCGGTGAAGCAGTTCTTCGGCAAGGAGCCCGCGCGCAACGTCAACCCCGACGAGGTCGTGGCCATCGGCGCGGCCGTGCAGGGCGCGGTGCTGAAGGGCGACGTCAAGGACGTGCTGCTGCTTGACGTGACGCCGCTGTCGCTGGGCATCGAGACGCTGGGTGGCGTGTTCACCCGCCTGATCGACCGCAACACGACGATCCCGACCAAGAAGAGCCAGACCTTCTCGACCGCCGAGGACAACCAGGGCGCCGTGACCATCAAGGTGTTCCAGGGCGAGCGCGAGATGGCGGCGGACAACAAGCTGCTGGGTAATTTCGACCTGACCGGCATCGCCCCCGCCCCGCGCGGCGTGCCCCAGATCGAGGTGACGTTCGACATCGACGCCAACGGCATCGTGTCGGTGTCCGCCAAGGACAAGGCGACCAACAAGGAACAGCAGATCAAGATCCAGGCGTCGGGCGGCCTGTCCGATGCCGACATCGAGAAGATGGTCAAGGACGCCGAGGCCAACGCGTCGGCCGACAAGGCCAAGAAGGAACTGGTCGAGGCCCGCAACCAGGCCGAAAGCCTGGCGCATCAGGTCGAGAAGTCGCTGGCCGAGGCCGGCGACAAGGTCCCGGCCGGCGACAAGGCCGAAGCCGAGGCCGCGATCGCCGCGGTGCGTAAGGCGCTTGAGGGCAGCGACGCCGCCGCCCTGAAGACCGCGTCCGACACGCTGTCCCAGGCGGCGATGAAGATCGGCGAGGCCGTCTACAAGGCCGGCCAGGCCGAGGCGGCCCCGGGTGCCGGCGCCGCCGGCGCGACCGGCCCGAACGGCGAAAAGGTCGTGGACGCCGATTTCGAGGACGTGGACGACAAGAAGTCCGCCTGACCGTCGCACAGACACCCCGACGACCGGCGGCGCGGACCACACCCCGCGCCGCCCCAGCGACCGAAGGCGCCCGCGCTTCTGTGAAGGCGGGCGCTTTTTCCATGTATGACAGGGCCGAACCGATGGGCGTCCGTTGCCCATGACGGTGCGGACATTCCGGCACGGCCCCGCCAGTGAGGACCATGATGGCCACCAAGCTTGATTACTACGCCGTTCTCGAAGTCTCCCGCGATGCAAATGGCGACGAGCTGAAAAAGGCGTATCGCAGGCTGGCCATGCAGTACCACCCCGATCGCAATCCGGGGGACGAGTCCGCGGAATCGCGCTTCAAGGAGATCAACGAGGCGTATGACGTCCTGAAGGACGAGCAGAAGCGCGCGGCCTACGACCGCTTCGGTCACGCGGCGTTCGAGGGCGGCGGCCCCGGCGGTGGCGGCGGGTTCGATTTCGGCGGCGGGCTGGGCGACATCTTCGAACAGATGTTCGGTGACATGATGGGCGGGCGTCGCGGCGGCCGCCGGTCCGGCGGCGACATCCAGGTGCAGGTGACGATTTCCTTCGTCGAGGCCTTCACCGGGGTGAAGAAGCCCATCACCGTGCCCACCCGCGTGACCTGCGAGTCCTGCGACGGCACCGGCTCGGCCGACCGCGACCAGGGGGCGGTGTCCTGCCCGACCTGCCACGGCGCCGGCAAGGTCCGCGCCCAGCAGGGGTTTTTCCTGGTCGAACGCGCCTGCCCGACCTGCCATGGCACCGGCAAGATGGTCCGCAACCCGTGTACCGTCTGCCATGGCGCCGGCACGGTGGAAAAGGATCGCACGCTCGAGATCGCGATCCCGGCGGGGGTCGAGGACGGCACGCGCATCCGCCTGTCCGGCGAGGGCGAGGCCGGAGGCAAGGGCGCGACCCCGGGCGACCTGTACGTCCATGTCGCGGTCGAACCCCATCCGATTTTCCAGCGCGATGGCGCCAACATCTATTGCCGCGTGCCGCTTCGCATGGCGCAGGCCGCCCTGGGCACCGAGATCGAGGTGCCGGTCGTCGACGGGTCCCGCGCCAAGGTGAAGATCCCTGCCGGCACCCAGACGGGCGAGAATTTCCGCCTGCGCGGCAAGGGCTTCTCGGTGCTGCGGTCGTCGGCGCGCGGCGACATGTATATCCAGGTCTCGGTCGAGACCCCGCGCCATCTGACCAGGCGCCAGCGGGAACTGCTGGAGGAATTCGAAGGCGAGGCCGGCGACCACGACCGCGCCAACCCCGAAAACGCGGGCTTCTTCAGCAAGGTCCGCGACTTCTTCGAAGGCAAGCTCTGAATCGGGTTCGGGCAAGGCCCGACGTGCTCCTGCTGTTGAAAGGGGCTCGGGATAGCGGTAGAAAACGTCGTCCATGGTGATCCCCCCACTCGCACCGTGGATATCCAGGCGGCGCGATCCCCCGGTCGCGCCGCCTACCGTTTTTCGGGGACATGAGTCCGGGACAAGCACATGACGACACAGACGGTCCGGATCGGCATTGCCGGGATCAACGGGCGGGTCGGGCGCCTGCTGCGCGAGGAAGTCGCGGCCAGCGGCGCCGTGCTGGCTGGCGGCACGACGCGCGACGCCGGCCCCGCGGCGCCCGGCCTGGTCGCGACCCTGGCCGAACTGGCCCCGCGCTGCGACGTGGCGATTGATTTCACCCATGCCACCACCATCCGCGACCATGCCGCGATCCTGGCGCAGGCCGGGGTGGCCTGGGTGCTGGGCACCACCGGCCTGTCGCCGGCCGACCAGGACGCGGTGCGCGACGCGGCGCGCCGCATCCCCGTCGTGCAGGCGGCGAATTATTCCCCCGGCGTCACGCTGGTCACGCGCCTGGCGCGCCAGATGGCGGCGGCCCTGCCCTCGGGCAGCTACGACGCCGAAATCCTGGAAATGCATCATCGCCAGAAGGTCGATGCCCCGTCCGGCACGGCCCTGGCCATCGGGCAGGCCGTGGCCGACGGGCGCGGCATCGACCTGGCCGCCCATACCGAAAGCGGCCGGACCGGCCATACCGGCCCGCGCGGGGCGGACGCCATCGGCTTCGCCGTGCTGCGCGGCGGCCAGATCGTGGGCGAACATACGCTGCTGTTCACCTCGGCCACCGAACAGATCGCCCTGACCCATCGCGCGTTCGACCGACGCGTGTTCGCAACCGGGGCCGTCCGCGCGGCCTGGTGGGTCCGCGACCGCCCGCCCGGTCTGTACAATATGGAAGACGTGCTCGGCCTGGCGTGACGGGCGGGTGCCCCTATTCCCCGGATCGGACCGTGATATCCGGTGAAAACACTTGACGATCTGTAGGTATTCGGCCAAACGGACCCGCCTGGACCCCGCATGCCCGGCGGCGTCATATCTTTCACCGTTTCGAGGTAGACAGGACCATCATGCGTAACAAAGGCGATTTTCTGTTCACATCGGAATCGGTGTCGGAAGGCCATCCCGACAAGGTTGCCGATCGGATCAGCGATACCGTTCTGGACGCCTATCTGGCCGCTGATGGCGAATCCCGCGTCGCCTGCGAAACGCTGGTGACGACGAACCGGGTGGTCCTGGCCGGCGAGGTGCGCGGACCGTCCTCGGTCACCACCGAAAGCCTGATCGAGGGCGCGCGCGCCGCGATCCGCGACATCGGATACGACCAGGCCGGCTTCTCGTGGAAGAACGCCAACGTCGAATGCTACCTCCACGCGCAGTCCGCCGACATCGCCGTCGGCGTCGACAGCGCCGGGAACAAGGACGAGGGTGCGGGCGACCAGGGCATCATGTTCGGCTTCGCCACGCGCGAGACCGAGACGCTGATGCCGGCGCCGCTCTATTACGCCCATGGCATCCTGCACCGCATCCGCGACCTGCGGAAGGCCGGCGACGCCCGCGTCGCCAACCTGCAGCCCGACGCCAAGAGCCAGGTCACGCTGCGCTATGTCGATGGCCGCCCGGTCGGCGCGACCTCGGTCGTCATCTCCACCCAGCATGACGAGGGCGCCAGCCAGCCGGAGATCCGCGACGCCCTGCGCGAGATCGTGCGCGACGTCCTGCCCGAGGGCTGGATGTGCCCGGACGACGAATTCTACGCCAATCCGACCGGCGTGTTCGTCATCGGCGGACCGGATGGCGATTGCGGCCTGACGGGGCGCAAGATCATCGTCGACACCTACGGCGGCGCGGCTCCGCATGGCGGCGGCGCGTTCTCGGGCAAGGACCCGACCAAGGTCGATCGCTCGGCGGCCTATGCCTGCCGCTACCTGGCCAAGAACGTCGTGGCGGCCGGCCTGGCCGATCGCTGCACCCTGCAGATCTCCTACGCCATCGGCGTGTCGCATCCGCTGTCGGTCTATGTCGATCTGGACGGCACCGGCAAGGACGTGGACGAGGCGAAGCTGGGCAGCGTCCTGCGCGAGGTCATGAACCTGACGCCGCGCGGCATCCGCCAGCACCTGCGCCTGAACCGCCCGATCTATACCGAAACGTCCGCCTATGGGCATTTCGGCCGGACGCCGGACGCCGCCCGCGACAATTTCACCTGGGAACAGACCGACCTGGTGGACGCGCTGCGCGGCGCGTTCAACCGCTGATCGCCGCACCAGGCGCAGCATGACGGCACGGCAGGACGACGCCGCGACTCCGGCGGCCCCCGACGTCAAGGCGTCGCCCGACCGGCTGTACGGCCGGCACCGGGGCCACCCGCTGCGTCCCCGCCAGCAGCGCCTGCTGGACCTGACGCTGCCGCGTCTGCGGCTGGACCCCTCCGTGCTGGCCGATCCGGCGCGTGGGTTCGGCCGCTCGCCCTCGGAACTGTGGCTGGAGGTCGGGTTCGGCGGCGGCGAGCATTCGCTGGCCCAGCATGCGGCCCATCCCGACGTCGGCTATATCGCCTCCGAAGTGTTCGAGAACGGCATGTGCTCGCTGCTGTCCCGGCTGGTGCCGGACGGGCAGGAAGGCACGGCCCCGGTCCCCGACCTGCTGCGCCTGTGGGACGAGGACGCGCGTGCCCTGCTGCGCGCCCTGCCGGAACAGTCGATCGACCGGATGTTCCTGATGTTCCCCGACCCGTGGCCCAAGGCCCGGCACGCCAAGCGCCGCTTCGTCCATCCCGCGACGATCCAGCTGGTCGCCCGCGTGCTGAAGCCGGGCGCCACCTGGCGCGTCGCCAGCGACGACCCGACCTACCAGGCCTGGGTGGAAGAGGTCATGGGCGCGCAGGATCTGTTCGACACCGCCCCCCCGGCCACCGAACGGCCCGAGGGCTGGCCCCCGACCCGCTACGAAGCCAAGGCCCTGCGCGCCGGGCGGCAGCCGCTGTACTGGGTGTTTACGCGGCGCTGACGCATGGGATGTCCCCGCCAAGGGTAGTCGCCCTCTGGAAACCCGTTCGATATCAAATGTTTGGGGTGCAGGGCCTCAGGCCCTGCCGGGTCCAGGGCAGAGCCCTGGTTATACGTCAATTTCAACAGGATGACGCGCGGGCCCAGGCCGCTGGGGAAGGTCGGGCTCCGCCCGAACCCGGCAAGGGCCTCGGCCCTTGCATCCCATTCGTTTTATAACGTCTTGCCTTCGTTGCGCGATTATCGCTCGCCGCCGGGCGCGTTGCCAAACCGGCGATAGATAAAGGGCGGCGGGTCGGCGGGCAGGCTGTCCAGGATCGCCGTGATCCGGTCATGGTGGGGCGAGCGGGTGCAGACCGGGTCCGTCGCCCCCGCATCGCCCAGCAGCGCCAGCGCCTGGCACCGGCAGCCGCCCCAATCCTGTTCGCGGAATTCGCAGCCCCGGCAGGGTTCGGGCATCCAGTCCGTGCCGCGGAACTGCCGGAACAGCGGCGCGTTTTGCCAGATCTCGGCCAGGGTGGCGGTGCGGATGTCGGGGAAGGGCACGCCCGTGAGGGTCTCGGCCGCATGGCAGGGCAGGACCCGCCCGGCGGGCGATATATTGACGAACCGCTGTCCCCATCCGCCCATGCAGGGCTTGGGCCGGTCCGCGTAGTAATCCGGCGTGACATAATCAATGGTCATGCTGGACCCCAGGCGCGCGCGCGCGTCCTCGACCGCCTGCGTGGCTTCGTCCAGCTGGGCGCGGCTGGGCATCAGGGCGGCGCGATTGACCAGCCCCCAGCCGTAATACTGGGTATGGGCGATCTCCACCCGGCGGGCGCCCAATGCACGCGCCAGTTCCAGCATGCGCGGGATGCGCTCGACATTGTCGCGATGGATGACGAAATTCAGCGTCAGCGGCATGCCGTCCGCCACGACGATCCGCGCGGCCTCCAGCTTCTTTTCCTGCGCGCCCTTCATGCCGCCGACCTGCTCGGCCGGGCCGGCATCGACGTCCTGGAACGACAGTTGCACATGGTCCAGCCCGGCCTCGGCCAGCGGGCGGAACGTCGCCGCGTTCAGCAGCACGCCCGAGGTGATGAGGTTGGTGTACAGCCCCCGTGCGACCGCGTGCCGCACCAGTTCCGGCAGGTCGGGCCGGGCCATCGGCTCGCCGCCGGAAAAATGAACCTGCAACACCCCCATCTCGGCGGCCTGGTCCAGGATGCCGATCCAGTCGGCGGTCGCAAGCTCGGCCTCCCGCCCATCCAGCGCCAGGGGGTTGGAACAGTACGGGCATTGCAGCGGGCAGCGATGCGTCAGCTCCGCCAGCAGGCTCATCGGGGGCAAGGGGGCGGGTGTGCTCATCGTGTCAGTACCTGCCGCGCGGCCAGGTCCGCGACCATCGCCAGCACATCGTGGGCGATAGTCGCGCGCGGGGCGTCGAACCGGGCGGCCAGCAGGTCGACGATGGCCCCCACCGACCGCTGCCCGTCCACCAGGCGCAGGATCGCGGTGGCGATCGGGTCGGGCACGAAGGCGCGCTCCGGCGCCTGGATCACCCATTGGTCGCGCACCCGGTCATGCTGCAGGCGGACGCCGCGCATGAAGCGTACGATCGCGTCCTCGGCCATGTCCGGCCCCGTGGGGGCGGCTGCCATGGCGGGCCGGTCGGTCATGACGGATCGGGGCGGAAGGCGCCGGGCGGGATGTTTCCCGGCACGACATAGGCGTAATCCAGCGCGTCCAGCATCGCCCACAGCACGCCGCACTTGAATTTCAGGGCGTTCAGCACGGCCGCCTGCTGCTCGGCGGTGCGGGCGTGCTCGCGGACATAGGCGAGGGCGAAGTCGGAATCGCGCGGCGCCTGCGTCAGCCGGGGCTGGAAATAGGCCAGCGTCTCGGGCGTCACGAAATCATAATGCTGCAGCATCCCCGCCACGCGCTCGCTGATGATGGTGGGGGAAAACAGCTCGGTCAGCGAGGACGCAATGGCTTCCAGGATCGACCGGTCGCGCACAAAATCGACATAGGCATCGACGGCGAAGCGCGTCGCCGGAAGCAGCCCGTCCAGGGACTCGACATAGGCCCGGTCCAGCCCCAGCCCGTCGGTCAGCTTCAGCCAGCGGGCCACGCCGCCGGTGCCGGGCGCGTCGCCGTCATGGTCGACCAGCCGCCGCCGCCATTCCCGCCGCAGCTCCGCCGTCGGCAGGCGCGCCAGCAGCGTCGCGTCCTTCGCCGGAATCCGGCACTGGTAGTAATAGCGGTTCAGCGCCCAGGCCTGTACCTGCGGCCGGGTCAGCGTCCCGCCATGCAGCGCCCGATGGAACGGATGCAGGTTGTGGTACCGCTCGGCGCCGATGGCGCGCAGGGCGGCCTCCAGCGCGTCGGGGGAAACAGGCTGGCTGGTCATGCCGCGATCCTTATGTCGTGAGTCTCATGCCGTCATAAGCGACGTCCCATCCGGCGTCGCGGGCCGCCCGGTGCTCGGGGCTGTCCGCCAGCAGGACGGGGTTTGAATTGTTGATGTGGATCAGCACCTTGCGCCGGACGTCCAGATCGGCGAACGCGGCAATGGCGCCACCGTCGTCGGCGACGGACATGTGGCCCATCCGCTGGCCGGTCTTCTGGCCGACACCGGCGCGGATCATCTCGTCATCCCGCCACAGCGTGCCGTCGAAGAACACCAGCTCGGCGCCGCGCAGGCGCGCGCGCAGGGCGTCGGTCATGCGCGCGCATCCGGGGATGAAGAACGCCTGCCGCGTCCCGTCGGAAATCGCCAGTCCGATCGTCTCGCCATTCTCGACGATCGCCGCCGGGTCCGGCCCGCTCTCGGTGTAGAGCGGCACCTTGCCGGGCACCGGAAACGCGGTGATCGTCAGGCCGGCCGGCGCGCCGTCAGGCAGCGTCAGCGCCCAGGGGACGTCCAGCGGCAGGGCGACGCGGGCGACGACTGCCCGGTCCAGGGCCTCGAAGATCGGGTTGGCGTCCAGCAGGTCCAGCACCGGCCGCGTCGCCAGCAGGGTAAAGGGCTGGCGTTCGCGCAGGGTCAGCAGGCCGGTGACGGTATCGACCTCGCCGCCGGTCAGGATCACCCCGGCGATGGGGGTGGAGCGCAGGCCGTCCCGCGGATGCAGCGCCTCGGTCTGGCCGATCTGCGTACGCAAGTCGGGCGAGGCGTTGACGACGAACCAGTGCCGGCCGTCGCCGCTGATGGCGATGGAGGCCTGGGTGCGGGCCGGCGCCGCCGGATCTCCGGCCCTGGCGCGCCTGCAGCCGTTGGCGTTGGAATTCCATTGCGGGAAGCCGCCGCCCGCCGCCGCGCCGAGAACAATGATGTCGATCATGACCGACAGGTCTAGAAGAAAATCGCCGCCCGCGCGAGACGGGCGGCGTGCACGGCTTATTTCTTTTCGCCGCAAACGTAGGTGTTGATTTCCGCGCCCAGCGGAATTTCGGTGATCTTGGGTGCAGTCCAGGCCATGATATCCTCCGTCGTCCGGTTGCCCACAGGGGCGGTGCAGGGGACGATCCCCCTTCCTTGCGGGATGTGAGACCCGATCGCCGGCAGATTCAAGGCCTGATGCGTGCAAATCAACCTTGCGTGGGCGCGTACGGCCTCACGTTCCTGTGATATGGCCTGTCGTTGCGCGCGGTGCGGGGCACCGATGCGCCGTCACTTGTGCCTTGCGCGCGCGGTGGCGGAAGACTACCCCCAAGCCAAGGCGCCGGCCGGTCCGGCGGAGCGCCAAGCCATGAGACAGGGCCATGCCGCCTGTACCCGATATCGACGACGCCGCCACCTTTGAAGCGCATCAGCAGCAGCGCGCGATCGAGGTCGTGCGGCGCAGCCGCATGAGCGTGCAGACGGTGTGCCTGCTGGTCCTGACGATCCTGGCGGTCTTCTACACCCTGTATTTCGCGGCGGCGATCATCCTGCCCATCGTGCTGGCGCTGGTGGTGAACCTGCTGCTGTCGGCGCCGATGCGGATGCTGCATTTCCGCCTGCGCCTGCCCAAGACATTGGCGGCGCTGCTGCTGATCCTGTGCGTGTTCGGGGTCGTGGGCGCCATCGGGACGGCGATTTCCGTCCCCGCGGCCGGCTGGATCGCCCGCGCCCCGCAGACGATGGCGGCGCTGCAGGCCCACCTGGTGGTGCTGCGCGGCCCGATCCAGATGATCCAGGCGGCCAACGACCGTATCGCGAACTTCCTGTCGGTCGTCGGCGGCCAGCGCAGCCATGGCGGCGGCGCGCAGGTCGTGCTGCTGGCGCCGTCATCGACGCCCGGCGGGGGGCTGGGCACGTTCGGTTCCAGCGTCCTGCTGGGCACCCGCGCCTTCGTCGGGCAGCTGTTCACGATGATGCTGATGCTGTTCTTCCTGCTGGCGCAGGGCGACAGCCTGCTGCGCCGCTTCGTCGAGATCATGCCGACATTCGCCGACAAGCGCCGCGCGGTGCAGATCGCCTATCAGATCGAACGCAACGTCTCGTTGTACCTGACCACGATCACGATCATCAACGTGCTGGTGGGGCTGGCGAACATGGTGCAATGCTGGGTGTTCGGCCTGCCCAACCCGCTGCTGTGGGGGGTGGTCGCGTTCCTGCTGAACTAT
Organism: Gluconacetobacter johannae; assembly: GCF_014174305.1. Taxonomy (GTDB): domain Bacteria; phylum Pseudomonadota; class Alphaproteobacteria; order Acetobacterales; family Acetobacteraceae; genus Gluconacetobacter; species Gluconacetobacter johannae. Next base: position 28,810 of record NZ_JABEQH010000002.1, read on the forward strand.
ATCCCCATCATCGGGCCGATGACCGGCATCGTGGTCTATTTCGTGGTCAGCCTGTTCGTCTTTCCCTCGATCCTGCAGGCGCTGCTGCCGCCGGCGGTCTATCTGTGCATCCACCTGATGGAAGGCGAGACGATCACCCCCATGGTGCTGGCCCGCCGCTTCACCCTGAACCCGGTGCTGGTCATGGGCTCGCTGATGTTCTGGGACTGGCTGTGGGGCGTGTGGGGGGCGTTCCTGTCGGTCCCGCTGCTGGCGGTCTTCAAGATCATCTGCGACCATGTCGACGTGCTGACGCCGATCGGCCATATCGTCGGTGGCCCCACGCGCCCGCGCACGGTCCAGTCCGCGATAATGCCCGGACGCTCGAAATGGCACGCGGACTGACGTGACAGGCCCCGGGGCGGATCTTCAACAGGCTCTCAGGCGTCGCCGCTGGCCAGGGCTTCCAGCCGCGGCATCGCGGCGATGTGGATGGCGTGGCCCTTGCCGATGGCGATCATGCCCTCGCGGCGCAGCCAGCTCAGTGTCCGGCTGACGGTCTCGATCGTCAGGCCCAGGTAATCGGCGATGTCCGCGCGGGTCATCGGCAGGGGGACGACCCCGGTGGGGTCCAGGGCGTCCTGCATGCGGTCCAGCAGGAAGCTCGCCACCCGTTCGCGCGCGGTCTTGCGGCCCAGCAGCAGCATCTGGTTCTGGGCCGCGACCAGCTCGTTCGATGCTTCCTCCAGCAGGCGGCGCTCCATCCGGGGGAAATCGTCCAGCAGATGCCGCATCCGCGCGCGCGAAAACCGGCACAGCCTTACGGTGTCCAGCGCTTCGGCCCCGAAGGCGTAATGGTCGGATACCGCCAGCCCCAGGAAATGGCCCGTCCCGGCAAAGCCGGTGATCTGCCGCCGCCCGTCCGGCAGCGCCTTGAACAGCTTGACGGTCCCCGAGGTGATATTGAAGAAATCGGTCGCCGGCCCGCCTTCCTCGATGAAGCAGCGGCCCGGCAGCACCAGCGTCTCGACCGCCGTTTCCGCCAGCCGGGCGATATCGGCATCGTCCACGACGCTGCACACGCTACGGGCGCGGACGCCGCAGGTCAGGCAGTATTCCGGGCTGCGATGCGCGCCAGCCAGGGCGATACGGCGGGGCCGGGCCTCGAACTGGCAGGTGGTCTGGTCAGGCATTGTGCTCCGGGCTCCTCCCGGTTCAAACCCGTCCGGGGTGGACGGGCCAGTGGTCCGCCGGGGGGCAGGGCTCCCCGGCGGGACACGACATCGGCGCAGGATGCGACCAGAGTTGATCTGAATCAATGCCCGAAAGGGCCGTGATCGCGAGCGTCCCCCGGCAATGACAGGAAGAAGGCCGGGCCGCCGTTGGACAAATATGCCTCCCGCATTGTCGTCGACCTGCTGCGGCCCGACGACATTGCCCTGCTCTATCCCCTCGTCCGGTCGGCCTTTCCGGCAATGGACCGTAGCCTGTGGATGCGTACCGCGCGGCGCGCCGCACGGCCCGGCCCCCGCCTGCGGCAGGGGATGCTGGTGGCGCGCCACGGCGCCGGTGGCTTTCCCTGCGGCCTGATATCCTTTCATTGCGACGCAGATATGCGTTTCGGCCGGGTTCTGACGGCCGAGCATTTCATCGTCCTGACCTTCGGCGATGACGGGGCGGTGCTGGACGCCTTCCTGCCGGCGCTGGACGCCCTTGCGCGGCAGGCCCGCTGCGGCGCGGTCCGGACGATGATTCCGGGCGCCGCGCCGGCATTGCGGGCCGGCCTGGCGGCGCGGGGCCACCGGGAAGCGGGCGCCGTCACGGTGCGGCTGGTGGCGGATCCACCCGCCGGAGCATCTTGATTCATGTCAAGGCGGCATGCGGGTGCCCGTGATCTTTGCCTGACCACACGATGTGTTCATCGCTATAAAGATCAAGAGGCCTGAAACGAATGAAACTGACCCGTAGCCTTGCCTTCCAGTTGGCGGCCGGCATGGCGATGCTGGCGCCCATCACGGGATACGCGCAGACCGCCACCCCGTCGGCCTACGTGAACGCGCCGGTCGTCGCCCCGGTTGTCGCGCCGCCGTCCGCGCATGGCGGGCACTGCGGGCTGTTCGAAACCTGCGCCAGCACCAAGATCGGCCTGGGCAAGGGCGACTTCCTGATCCGCCTGTCGGCGCTGGGCGTGATGCCCGAAGACCGCGACAGCAAGCTGTGGGTCGCCGGGGCGGCGGTGCCGGGCCGGATCAAGACCACCCGCCAGGTGATGCCGGAACTGACGTTCGAATATTTCTTCACCGACAACCTGTCGGTTGACCTGATCGCCGCCAGCACGCGGCACGAGGTCGCGGCCGAGGACGTGGGCGGCTCCGCCCATGTCGATGTCGGCAGCGCCTGGGTCCTGCCGCCGACCGTGACGTTCGCCTGGCATTTCCGTCCGCACAAGCGCTTCAACCCCTATGTGGGCGTTGGCGGCACGATGGCCTGGTTCCACAACGTCTCTCCGGCCGGCGGCCTGGTGCAGAAGCTGAATGTCGGCTTCACCGGCGGCCCGTCGGTCAATGCCGGCTTCGACTACCAGCTGGTCGGCAACTGGTTCTTCAACTTCGACGTCAAGCAGATGTTCATGCGTATGCATGCCTGGGCGAACGATCGCGGCGGCGTCGATGGCGCCGGTCATCCGTTCATCCGGGCGCATGATTCGCTCGACCCGACGGTCGTCGGCGCCGGTATCGAATACCGGTTCTGATCCCGTGACCGCGGTGGTTTCTCCCGACCTCCTGTCCCGGTACGGGGGGAACCTGCCGCGCTATACCAGCTACCCGACGGCGGCGCAGTTCACCGGGGATATCGGCCCGGCGGACGCCGATGCCTGGCTGCGCGCCGTCCCGACGGGGGCGGCGCTGTCGCTGTATCTGCATGTGCCGTTCTGCGATGCGCTGTGCCTGTTCTGCGGGTGCAACACCGCCGTGATGCGTAACCCCGACGGGCGGGCTGCCTACGGCGCGCTGTTGATCGACGAGCTGTCGCGCGTGGCCGAACGGCTCGGCCCCGGGCGCCCGGTGTCGCATGTGCAATGGGGCGGCGGCACGCCCACCACATTGCCGCCCGGCACCCTGCGGCAGGTCATGCAGACCATCCGCCGCCTGTTCAGCGTCGAGGACAGCGCCGAAATCGCCATCGAACTCGACCCCCGCTACCTGCCCGACGACTATCCGCCCCTGCTGGGGGCGCTGGGCTTCAATCGCGTCAGCCTTGGCGTGCAGGACCTCGACCCCGAGGTGCAGCGCGCCTGCGGCCGGATCCAGAGCCACGCACAGACCGCGGACTGCATCCGGCGGGTGCGCGACGCCGGTATCCGGTCCGTCAATATCGACCTGATCTACGGCCTGCCGCACCAGACCGAGCAGGGTGTCGGCGACACCGCCGCCTCGGTCGCGGCCCTGCGCCCCGACCGGCTGGCGGTGTTCGGCTACGCCCACGTGCCCTGGAAGCAGAAGCGGCAGGCCCTGCTGCCCGCCCCCGCCCTGCCCGGCCCGGCCGACCGCCTGGCCCAGCGCGCGCGGATCGACGCGGTGCTGCGCCGCGCGGGCTATCGGGCCATCGGGCTGGACCATTACGCGCGGCCGGCCGACCGCATGGCCCTGGCCGCCGAGGCCGGAACGCTGCGCCGCAATTTCCAGGGCTATACCGTCGATCCGGCGTCGGTGCTGGTCGGCGTCGGCGCCTCGGCGATTTCCGCCTTCGGGCCGGGCCTGACCCAGAATGCGACGACCACCGCCGCCTATGCCCGGCTGCTGGCCGACCCCGAGCGCATCCTGCCGGTCGTGCGCGGCGTGCGCCGCACCGCCCAGGACCGGCTGCGGGCCGACGTGATCGAGGCGCTGATGTGCGACCTGCGCGCCGACCTGGCCGATATCGCCCGTCGCCACGCCGCGCCGGACGATTGCTTCGCGGACGCCGCGCCCGCGCTGGGACAGTTGGCGGCGGACGGGTTCGTGACGCTGGACGGCCCGGTGATCCGCGTCACCGAAGCCGGACGGCCGTTCCTGCGTACGGTCGCCGCCCTGTTCGACGCCTACCGCGCGCCCGCCGACGTGACACGGCATGCCGCCGCCATCTGAACAGAGCGATGTGAGTCCGGCCGGGGCGGCGCGGGCCTGCCTCGCCGCGTCGCTGGCTGCGGCGCGCGGCGGGGACTGGCCGTTCGCGCACTGGACGCTGGCCGACCTGCTGCCGCCCGCCTGCGTGGCGGCCCTGCTGGACTGGGACCCCGGCCGCGCGGCCCAGGGCGGCGACACCGGCGGCCGGCGTGAGGCCCGGAATGCCGATCGGGTCTTCGTCACCCCGTCCCAACGCGCGCGGGTCCCTGGCCTGGCCGTCCTGGCCGACATGTTCGACGCCCCCGCGACGCGGCAGGCGCTGGCGGGCCTGTGCGGCGCGCGGCTGGCGGGGACGGCGCTGCGGCTGGAACTGTGCCTGGACACGGACGGGTTCTGGCTGGAACCCCATACCGATATCGGGGCCAAGAAGCTGACGCTTCTGGTGTCGCTGTCGACCGATGCCGATGCCGCCGACTGGGGGACCGACCTGATGACCGGCGATGGGCGCGCCGTCGCCCGGGCGTCCGGGGCATTCAATTCCGGCCTGCTGTTCGTGCCGGCTTCCGATAGCTGGCACGGGTTTGTGCGCCGCCCCATCCGGGGCCTGCGCCGGTCGCTGATCGTCAATTTCGTCGGCCCGGAATGGTGCGCCACCCATGAACTGGCCTTCGGCCCGACGGGCTGATTCCCGGCCGGCGGCCGGGCACGCCACGGTCATTTTTTTGCTTTTCGGCCCGGTTCGGTTCTAGGAATGCATCCAGGATTTTCCACCCAGGCCGTGGCTCCCCCCGATCATGGCGCAGCAGGACCGAGAGAGGTATGACCGAACACGCGCGCGAGACGATGGAATTCGATGTGGTCATTGTCGGCGGCGGTCCGGCCGGCCTGGCGGCGGCCATCCGGCTGCGGCAACTGGCGCCCGACGCGACGGTGTGCCTGATCGAGAAAGGGAGCGAGATCGGCGCCCATATCCTGTCGGGCGCGGTGATCGAACCCAGGGCGCTGGCGGAACTGCTGCCCGACTGGCGGGAACGCGGCGCGCCGCTGAACACCCCGGTGAGCGAGGAGGCGATGCTCTACCTCACCGAAAGCCGGGGCTACGCGGTGCCGATGCTGGACCGCGTGATGCCGCACATGCGTAATCACGGCAACTACATCGTCAGCCTGGGCGATGTCTGCCGCTGGCTGGCCGCCCAGGCCGAGGAACTGGGCGTCGAGATCTATCCCGGCTTCGCCGGCGCCGAAATCCTGGAGGAAGACGGCCGCGTGGTGGGTGTGGCCACCGGCGACATGGGCATCGGCCGTGACGGCCAGCCCGGCGCGAACTATGCGCCCGGCATGGAGCTGCGCGCCCGCTACACCCTGTTCGCCGAAGGCTGCCGCGGTTCGCTGACCAAGCGGGCGATGGCGATGTACAACCTCCGCAAGGGCGTGGACCCGCAGACCTACGGCCTGGGCATCAAGGAATTGTGGGAAATCCCGAAGGACCGGCACCGCCCCGGCCTGGTGCAGCACAGCTTCGGCTGGCCGCTGGACGACCGGACCTATGGCGGCGCGTGGATGTACCATTTCGGCGAGAATCTGGTGTCCTACGGCTTCGTCGTCGGCCTGGACTACCCCAACACCTGGCTGTCGCCGTTCGACGAGATGCAGCGCCTGAAGCTGCATCCGTCCTTCCGCGGGTTCTTCGAGGGCGGCCGGCGCATCGCCTATGGCGCCCGCGCCCTGTCCGAGGGCGGGCTGCAATCGGTACCGCGCCTGACCTTCCCCGGCGGCGCACTGGTCGGCGACGCGGCGGGCTTCCTGAACGTGCCCAAGATCAAGGGCACCCACACCGCCATGAAATCCGGCATGCTGGCGGCCGAGGCGGTGGCCGAGGCGATGGCGGCCGGCAAGGCCGAACCCGCGTCCTATACCAGGCGCGTGCGGCAGTCGTGGCTGTGGCAGGAACTGCGCGAGGTCCGCAATATCCGCCCGGCCTTCGCGCGGTTCGGCATGAAGGGCGGCGCGCTCTATTCCGGGATCGACGCCATGCTGCTGCGCGGGCGCGCGCCGTGGACCCTGCACCACCGCCACGCGGATAACGAGGTCCTGGAATCCGCCACCGTCTCGACGCCGATCGCCTATCCCAAGCCGGACGGCCAGATCACCTTCGACCGCCTGTCCTCGGTCTTCCTGTCCGCCACGAACCACGAGGAAGACCAGCCGGTCCACCTGAAGGTGCGTAACCCCGACCTGTGGAAGACGGTCAACTGGGACGTGTTCCGCTCGCCCGAAAGCCGCTACTGTCCCGCGGCGGTGTACGAGGCCGTCGATACCGACACCGCGCCGCGCCTGCAGATCAACGCGCAGAACTGCGTGCACTGCAAGACCTGCGACATCAAGGACCCGGCCCAGAACATCGACTGGGTCACGCCCGAGGGCGCGGGCGGCCCGAACTATCCGGGCGGGATGTGATTTTCCGGTGAAATGCGGTATGGGGGCGTCCTGAACGGACATCCCCTCCCTCTGAAGGCAACAGGCAAAGACATCAAATGAAGGTTCTTGTCCCGGTAAAACGCGTGATCGATTTCAACATCAAGCCCCGCGTGAAGGCGGACGGCACGGGTGTCGAGACGGCCGGCGTGAAGATGTCGATGAACCCCTTCGACGAGATCGCGGTCGAGGAAGCGGTGCGCCTGAAGGAAAAGGGCATCGCGACCGAGATCGTGGCGGTATCGATCGGCGTGCAGCAGGCGCAGGACACGCTGCGTACCGCGCTGGCGATGGGGGCGGACCGCGCCATCCTGGTCCTGACCGACGTGGCGGTGGAACCGCTGGGCGTCGCCAAGGTCCTGAAGGCGCTGGTGGCGAAGGAAAGCCCGGACCTGGTGATCCTGGGCAAGCAGGCGATCGACGACGACATGAACGCGACCGGCCAGATGCTGGCCGGCCTGCTGGGCTGGGCGCAGGGCACCTTCGCCAGCAAGGTCGAAATCGCCGACGGCCGCGCCGTGGTGACGCGCGAAATCGACGGCGGGCTGGAAACCGTGTCGCTGGCCCTGCCGGCGATCGTGACGGCCGACCTGCGCCTGAACGAGCCGCGCTATGCCTCGCTGCCCAACATCATGAAGGCGCGCAAGAAGCCGATGGAAACGGTGGCCCCCGGCGATCTGGGGGTGGATGTGACGCCGCGCCTGACCATCGTGTCGGTGGCCGAGCCGCCGGCGCGCAAGGCGGGCGTCAAGGTCGAGTCCGCCGCCGACCTGGTGGCGCGTCTGCGTAACGAAGCGAAGGTGATCTGACCATGACCGTACTCGTTCTGCTGGACCACGAGGCCGGCGCGATCAGGCAGGCCTCCCGTTCCGCCGTCACGGCGGCCCTGGCCCTGGGCGACGTGCACGCCCTGGTCACCGGTGACGCCGCCGTTGCCGCCGCCGCCGCGCGGATCCCCGGTATCGCGCAGGTGCTGCGCGCGACCGACGCCGGCAGCGCCCACGACCTGGCCGAACCGCTGGCCGCCCTGGTCGCGTCGCTGGCCGGGGAGTACAGCCATATCGTCGCGGCGTCGGGCGCCACCGCCAAGAATGTGCTGCCGCGTGCGGCGGCCCTGCTGGACGTGCAGCCGATCCCCGACGTGGTGTCGGTCGTCGATGCCGAGACCTTCGTCCGCCCGATCTATGCCGGCAGCGCGCTGGCGACGGTCAGATCGTCGGATGCGAAGAAGGTGCTGACGGTCCGCGCCTCGAATTTCGACCCGGCCCCGGCCGAGGGCGGCAGCGCCGCGGTGCGCGATGTGACGGCGCCCGAAGCCCCGGCGGTGTCGGAATTCGTGTCCATCGAACGCTCGAAATCCGAGCGGCCGGAACTGGATTCCGCGCGCGTCATCGTCTCGGGTGGGCGCGGCATGCAGAACGAGGAGAATTTCAAGCGACTCGAACCGCTGGCCGACCGGCTGGGGGCGGCCATCGGCGCGTCGCGCGCGGCCGTCGATGCGGGTTTCGTGCCCAACGACTACCAGGTCGGGCAGACCGGCAAGATCGTGGCGCCCGAGCTGTACATCGCCGTCGGCATCTCCGGTGCGATCCAGCATCTGGCCGGCATGAAGGACAGCAAGGTCATCGTCGCGATCAACAAGGACCCCGAGGCCCCGATCTTCCAGGTCGCCGATTACGGGCTGGTCGGCGACCTGTTCGAGGTCCTGCCGCAGCTTGAGGCCGCGCTGGACAAGGCCGGCTGATTTCCGGGTTCTGCCCGACCCACCAGGGCCTGAGGCCCTGGACCCCGATCATGGATAACGGATTGGTTTCCAAAGGCCTGTGGCCTTTGGCGGGTTTCAGGGCAGCGCCCTGAGATTCTTGCGACATGCGACCTTCGCGCCTATGGGGCGTTGCCCTTGACCCACCAAAGGGCCAAGCTCTTTGGAAGCCCAGGACTTCATGCAACGAATGGGATGCAAGGGCCGAGGCCCTTGCCGGGTTCGGGCAGCGCCCGACCTTCCCGCAGCATTCCGGCGGTTTTTCGCGCGGTAAATTGTTTTTCATTGGAAACGATATGAGTTAATAACGATGACATTTGCCCGTTGGAAGGCTGTATGAGAGTATAAGGATAGAGTTCCTGATGCTTGGTCATTCGAATCGTCCCTGGAACAGCCTGCCCACGCGAATTGTCCTGATATGCGGTCTCGCCTTCATCGTCATCCAGGCGATGGCCGTGACGATTTCGGCATGGATGATGAAGTCCCAGGTCGAAAAAAGCGTATTCTCGGAAGCCGTCGCGCAGAGCCGGATCCTGGTCGACCAGATCGTGACGCGAATGTCCCAACAGAATGCGATAGTCCGCAGCACAGCCGGCTCGCTCGAGGCTTCCCACAAGGCCGGGACCGGCAACCGGGCGGAAGTCCTCAGCCTGCTCAATGAAAGCGAGACGCGCTTCACCGACAGCTTTGGCATGTGGATGGAGGAAACGCCCTCGGGTTTCGACGGCCGCAGGGACGCCCACGCAATCGGCAGCAATGCGAACGGGATATTCTTTCCCTATTTTACCCGCAGGGCCGATAAATCCATCGAATATCACGCCATCAAGGAACAGTACGACCATCCCTGGTATACTTTGCCGATGGCCAGGGGGAACGGCATACTGACGGCCCCCTATGTGGCGGAGAGCAACCATGTGGAAATGGTCTCGTTCGCCTATCCCGTGGTCTTCGACGGCAAAAAGATCGGCGTGACCGGCATCGACACGCCGCTCGACTGGATCGTCACCCTGCTGGGCAACGCGCACATATTCGGCAGCAGGAACATCGCGCTGATCTCCGAGGATATGCTCTGGATCGCGAATCCGGACGAGACGCTGCTGATGCAGCCCTACAAGGGGGAAGGGGCAGGCGAACTTGCCCGGGCGGTTTCCACCCGCAAGGTCCAGATCATCCGGGGTTTCCAGGGCGGCACGCAGGAGCGCATCCTGATCCCCTTCGTGATACCGGGCTTCGACAATGTCTGGACCCTGGTCGTCGATGTGCCGGTCTCCGCCCTCAATACCCCGGTGCGCGACAATGTCGTCGCGCTCGTGACGTCGGGCTTCGTCCTCATGATGCTGTCGGTGCTGCTCATCTACCTCATCTCGGGGAAGCTGATTAGGAAGCCGTTCCGGAACCTGCTCGCCGCCGTGTCCGATCTCAGCCATGGCAGGTATGACGACAGGATTTCGGGGACGAACCGGCGGGATGAGATCGGCATGGTCGCCCAAGGCCTGGAAGGCTTCCGCGCCGCGCTGCTGAAGGCCCGGCATGCCGAGGCGGAAGCGGCGGAAACCCGCCGCCGGCACGAACGGCTCGAACAGAAGGCCAGGCAGGAGGAAGAAGCAAAGATCAGAAACGTCGACCGGGTCATCCGCACGATGGACGCGGGCCTGGGCAAGCTGGCGAAGGGCGACCTGTCCGTTGAACTGAGCGACAGCCTGCCCTTGGAATTCGAGCCCCTGCGGCGGAATTTCAACCAGTCCGTCCGTCAGCTCGCCGATGCGCTATCGGAAATCGCCGGGTCGGGCCGGGTCATCCGCACGGGAACGTCGGACGTCGCTTCCGGGGCGGAAAGCCTGGCCCGGCGCACCGAACAGCAGGCGGCCGCGCTGGAGCAAACGGCCGCCGCGGTCAATGAGACGACGCAAAGCGTGGCCAGTTCGGCCGCGCAGATCGGAGACGCGCAGAAAATCGGCCTGCAGGCACGCGGCTCCGCCACCGCCTCTTCTGCAATCATGCAACAGACCCATCAGGCGATGCAGCGGATCGAGGAAAGTTCCAGGCAGATCGTCACCATCGTCGAAGCCATCGACGGCATCGCGTTCCAGACCAATATCCTGGCGCTCAACGCGGCTGTCGAGGCCGCCAGGGCCGGCGAGGCCGGCCGGGGCTTCGCGGTCGTCGCCAGCGAGGTGCGGGCCCTGTCCCTGCGCTGCGCCGAGGCGGCGAAGGACATCGGCACCCTGGTCCGCAAGACCGGTTCCGAGATCCGGACGGGTTCGAAATGTGTCAGCGATACCGGAAAGACGCTCGAGGATATTTCGGACTTTATCGCCCGGATCAGCGACAGCCTGAATCACATCCTGGTGGCGGCGCAGGAGCAATCCGCTCGCCTGTCGGAAATCAATACCGCAGTCAGTTCCATGGACCAGACGACCCAGAAGAACGCCGCCGCCGCCGACCACTCCCGCGCCGCCTCCCGCCAACTGGCAGGCGAGACGGAAAGACTGGCGGCCCTCATCAACCGCTTCCGGCTGCCCGAAAGCCCCAACGCCTCTCCGTCGGGGCCCCGCAAGGCAGGCCGGGCCTTGCCCGAACCCACCAGGGCCTGAGGCCCTGGACCCGATCATGGATCAACGAGCTGGTTCTGGCGGGAAGGCCCGGCCTATTCTTCGCCCAGCCGCGCCCGGGCGCGGCGGACGACGGTCTCATACTCATCGGGGCTCAGATGCCCCTCGTTCAGCATCGCGCTGGCCCGCGCCAGGGCATCGCGCGCGTGCGCCGCGTCCGGGATCGGGTAACGCCGCCCCGGTAACGCGAAATCCGTGTCCGGCAACGCCGCGCGTTCTTCCTCGGTCAGTCTGGACATGGGGCCTGCCTCCGCTGTGCAGGGCACAGCATAACACGGCAGGCGACGTTCATCATTGATCTTGCGCGCGGCGCCCGACCTCGGGGTGTCACACCAGGGGGCCGGGCGCCTGTTCGTCAGAAAGACGCGCCGATCGTTCCGAAGAACATGCGCGGCGGGGTGGGGTATCCCACATAGGTGTCGGCATCACCGGGGGTGAGGGACGACCACGAGCGGGCATTCGTCAGGTTGCTGATGTTGAATTGCAGCTTCAGGCTGTCCATGTGCGGAATATGCTGGAACGTGTAGCCGGAGCTGAAGCCCAGCAGCAGGCGCGGCGGCACCATGACGCTGTTGGTCAGCGTGCCGGGGCGCACACCCATGTAGCTGCCATTCAACTGGGCATTGAAACCACCCTGATTATAGCTGACGACAAACTTGTCGGACCAGACCGGAATGGCGGGCACCTTCTTGCCCTTGGTCGCATACAGCGTGGCGCCGTCCATGAAGTCGTTGCCGTAGATGCTGCTGATATACGAGACCGTATCGTAGACGGAGAAATGCGGACCGAAGCGGAGCGTGAAGGACAGGTCCATGCCGTCCGTCGAGACGTTGCCCAGGTTGGCGACGGTGCCGCCCACGCCGGAAATGCCCTGGTTCGGCGGCTTGATGGCGCCCAGACGGTTGTAGAAATCCACATGGTAATATTCGAGCTGTCCGCTGATGCCCGTCAGCGGGCCGGCCCGCAGCGGATGGCTGGTGCGGATGCCGGTCTCGTAGGTCCAGGACGTCTCGGGCTTGCCTGTCCGCCTGAATTCCTCGAACGCATCCTGGGTGGTGACGGCCCACGGAGAGGTCGAACCGTACCCGGTCTGGGCAAAGGAGTTCATATTCTCCTGGATGTTGGCGAAGAGCTGTTCATGCGGCGTGAAGCTCCACAACGCGCCGAACGCGGGAAGGAACGGCTCGACGGACGGGATCGTGCCACCCGGAACAGTATGGGTGCTTGTATCCACCAGCGTCTTGGCGCCCGTCACCGCGGCCGCAAGGGATTGCGGTAATGCCGCGACCGGCAGCGTGCCGTTGGTATAGACCAGTTCCGACTTGAACCCCGCCGTCAGTATCAGATGGGGCGTGACCCGCCAGGTATCCTGAAGGTGGGTGACGAACGTATTGGTGAAGAACACGTTGTTCCATTGCGTGAACAGCGGGTTTTTCGGCGTTTCGTACGGCGTCAGCGTATTCGTGGTGGTCAGAGGGTACCAGTAGCGGCCCTGGCTGTTGTTGTTGCGTTCATACCAGCCGCCGATTTCGATATTATGGTGGCCGATATGATAATGCAGGGTGCTCATCAGGCCGCCACGGTAATCGTCATATTCCGTGGTGCGGACGGCATAGCCGGTTCCGCCGGTCGCGTCCCAGACCTTCGGGTCGATACCGGCGACGCTGTAGGTGAACTGGCCGTTCTTGATGTATTTCGTGCCCGTCGGATCGAGGTACGAGCCCAGAATGGTCAGGATGGCATTCGTGCGGACCGAGGTGGCGACCACCCCCGCGCCGTCATCGTAGTGAAAATACAGCTGGTTGTCCCACGTCAGGTTCGGCGCGAACTTGTGGGAAATATTCACGTAAGTCAGGTAGTCGGTCCGCTGGGCGGCGGAAAAGTAATACAGGTTGTTCGGCGCGCCCGGCGCTTTCGCCTTCGAGGACTCGGAGGGATAGTTCGCCATCGCCGCATCGAGGTCGGGATAGAAGGCGCCGCGGGCATAAAGATCGGTGGGGGCGGTCAGGCCCTGCGTGTTCGGCTCGGCCTTGTTCTGCCAGTCGAAATATGCGGTGACGGCCGTGTTTTCATCCTTGTGGACGAACTTGCCATTGACCTGATAACCGCCCTGGCGATTGGCCGGGCCGAGGTTCCACGGGCGGGCATCCTGCCGGGCGAACGCGAAATAGGCCGCATTTCCGTTGCCGAAACGGCCGGTATCGACACGGGCGAAGGTCCGGAAGGTGGAGTACTCGCCAAAAGTCTGACGGATCGTGGCCCCCGCCTTCTGCTTGGGATCGCGCGTGGTGAATTCGATCGTCCCGCCCAGGTTGCTGGTCGAGGCCGTTCCCAGCGCACCGGCGCCCGATGACAGCGAGGTACGCCCGATATCTTCGCTGATGGCCGCACGCTGCGGGGAAAGACCGTTGTAGTTGCCGTACGCACCCGCTCCCAGCGGAACGCCGTCCAGCGTGTAGCCCAGCTGGGTATTGGAAAATCCATGCACGAAAATGCTGGAATTCTGTTCGTTGTTGCCCCACGGATCGACGTTCGTGAAGGTCACGCCGGGCAGCAGGTCGAGCGCCTGCATGGGGTTCTGGCCGGGCATCATCTCCTGCATCTGGTCGCCGCTGATGCTCATGACCGATCGGGTGTGATGGCCGGTGGCGACGATCTGCTCGATGCTATCGGCCCGGCTTGCGCGCACTTTGCGCGCGGTGCGCCTGAAAGGGGCGGCGCTGGCCTTGTGCACGACCAGGCCGCCGCCCGGCATGGGCTCCACCGTCATGCCGCTGCCGGACAGCAGCCGGTGGGCGGCTTCGTCGGGCGTCATGGTGCCGTTGATCGCCGGGGCCTGAAGATGGGCGACCAGTTCGGGCGGGAAGACGATGCTCTGCCCCGTCTGGCGTCCCAGTGCCTCCAGCGCCTGACCGAGCGGCTGCCGGGCAATATGCACGGCGGTGGTGCCGGACGTCGCGCCCAGGGCCGGCGGCGTAAGGATGGAGGCCCCTGCCGTCAGAAGAAGAACGGATCGAAGGATGGGCCGGCGGTAGGCTGTCATGAATCGTGTGTCCTGCTGTCGCGTGCGGGGTGGTCTTGGCAGGAAGACAGATGAAAACCGGGAATCCTCCGTCGCGGAACCGGAGTTTCATGAAAACGTCACATTGGAACGATTTCGAAACCCTCCGTCCGGGACACCAGCCTGACGGGCAGAAGGCGGGGCAGCATCTGAAGGAAGCTGTCGCCCTGTGCCACGTAATAGACGCCGCTCAGCCGCCGCTCCGCCAGGGCCGGCGCGGCCAGGACGATTTGCCGCGACGCGTAGCGGTTGATTTCCGCGATGACGTCGCGCAGGCAACGGTTGCGAAAGATCAGGCGCCCGCTTCGCCAGGACAGGAGTTCATCCAGGTCGGGATTGTCCACGTCCATCTTTCCGTTGCGGAAGATCCGCAGGCGCTGGCCGGCGTTGATCCAGGTTCCGTCCCGGGGAAGGCGTGGGTCGTGCAGAAAGACCCTGCCCCGAATGACCGTCACGTCCGTGCAGCCCGGATCGACGCGGATATCCGCCGTCGTATGGACGCGAAGACGCAGATCGACGTTTCGCGCGGAGACATGGGCGGCGATTTCCGTGGACAGGACAATCTGTCCTTTCTCCAGGGCCGCAGGCCGGCCATCCGACAGCACGAGGCGGGTATTGGTGTCGAGCTGGCATCGCGTCCGCCCGGCAAGGGTGACGCTGCGTAGCCCTCCGGCGCCGGTTTCCAGAACGCGCTTCGCATGCGCGTACCGTGACAGGGGCGTCAGAAGCAGCCCACCGGCGCCCAGGCAGGCCAGCGCATGCCGCCGGGTGAAGCGGTGCGCGCGTTCTTTGGGGCGTGCGACGGCGGCGTGCGGCAGGACGACCCCGCCGCCCATGTCCCACAGGTCGGTCAGATGTTCGAAGACGGTTGCGTGACGCTGGTCGCTGTGAAGCCAGCGCAGAAAACGGTCCCTGTCGCCGTCCGTGCAGTCGTCGGCATGCAGGCGCGCGATCCACTCGGCGGCACGTTCCTGAACGTTGGAGGTGTTCGGGCGATATTTCAATGATTGACCCAGGATGAAAGAAAGACCAGCGCCTTGGCGATATGTTTTTCAACGCTGCTTTCGCTGATGTCCAGCGTGGCGGCGATGTCGCGATATTTCATTTTCTCGACGCGGTTCAGCAGGAAGGCCTGCCGCGTCTTTTCCGGCAGCTGCGCGCAGCCTTCCTGAAAGCGCGCCATGAGCTGGGTCGCGGCATAGGCTTCTTCCTGCGACGGGGCCGGGTCCCGTACCTCCACAAGCATCTCATTGCGGTCCGCCGGCGCAACGCAGCCGTTCTGCTCGCGTTTGCGGGCATTGAGGGAGAGATTGAGCGCGCTTCGGGTGATATAGGCTTCCGGACTCGCAACGGTGCCCTGGGGCCGCTCGAAATAGTTCAGAAGAGCGGCTTGCAGGTGATCCTCGGCGTCGTCCCGGCGCGTGAGGGCGCGAACCCGCCGATAGAGGCGAAGCCATTCCGTCTGACAAGGCAACCAATCTTCCGCCAAGGGCCTTACATTCCCGGTTCAGAACGATGTCTGGAAAATGATGCCCGTCCATTACGGAATTTACCGGGACCGTTCCGTGACAATTTTATGAAAAGAAAGGGGGCGGTGTGGGCCTGGCGGGATTTCGTTTGTCTTGATGGATATGCATGGCGGGCTGCCGACCGGCCTTCTGGGGAGGAATTCTTGATGGTGTTTCTAAGGCGCAGAGCTCTGCTGTCGGGAATGGGCGCGGGCCTGCTGCTGTCCACGCGGCTGAAACATCTTCAGGCGGCAACGCCGCGAAATCTCGATGAGAAACCTCATTTCGATGTCTCCCCTTTTCAGTTGGGCATCGCGTCGGGCGATCCGGCGCCCGATGGATTCGTGCTGTGGACCCGGCTGGCGCCGTCGCCCCTGCAAGAGGGCGGCGGCATGGCGCTGCGCCCGGTTCTGGTCGATTGGGAGGTGGGAGACGACGAACATTTCTCCCGCGTCGTCCGGAACGGACAGGCCATTGCACATCCGGAACTGGCGCATTGCGTGCATGTCGAGGTCGAAGGGCTGCAACCCGACCGGCCGTACTGGTACCGTTTCCGCATTGCCGGTTATGACAGCGCCATCGGGCGCAGCCGCACGCTTCCGCTGCCGGGCGCGTCGGTGCGGCGCCTGCGTTTCGCCGCGGCCGGCTGCCAGCATTACGAACAGGGCTACTATACCGCCTGGCGCGCCATCGCGAGCGAGCCGATCGATTTCGTCTTCCATTATGGCGACTATATTTACGAGGGTAAGGACAGCGGCGACGGCGTTCACAAGATGAACGGCCGTCCGTTCAAGGCGCTCCGTCGCCATGTCGGCCCGGAATGTTACTCGCTGGACGAATATCGTCGCCGGTATGCCCTGTACAAGCTGGATCCGGACCTGCAGGCCGCCCATGCCGCCGTCCCCTGGCTAGTCAGTTCCGACGATCATGAGGTCGACAACAACTGGGCGGGCGATACCGACCAGGACGGCACACCGCCCGAGGTTTTTCGTCAACGCCGCACGTCCGCCATGCAGGCCTATTACGAGCATATGCCGCTGCGTATCCGTTCCCTGCCGGATGGCAGCCATATGCAGATGTATCGTGATTTCCGGTACGGCGACCTGATGAATATTTTCGTTCTGGATACGCGGCAGTACCGCAGCGACCAGCTCTATGGCGACCATGACGCGCCGCAGGGGCCCGATGTCTGGTCGCCCGAACGCACCATGATGGGTGCTCCGCAGGAACAATGGCTGTTTGACGGGCTGGGCCGGTCCGACACGCAGTGGAACATGCTGGCGCATCAGGTCATGATGATGGATCTGGCCCATCGGAAGTCGGCGCATTCCGAACTGATCTACAGCATGGACCAGTGGTCCGGTTATCTCTACGCGCGCAAGCGCCTGCTGCAGTTCATCGAACAGCATTGCCCCGGCAACGTCGTGAACGTGACCGGCGATGCCCACCGTCATTTCGCAGGCGATCTGGTGTACGACCCCGACCACCCCAAACCCGTCTCGGTCGAGTTCCTGGCGACCTCCATTTCGTCCGGATCAGACGGGCTGGGCGACGACGATGCGTTCAGCCGGTCCGTCCGCCGCGAAAATCCGCAGCTCAAGGCGACCACGGACAAGCGCGGTTACGTGCTGTGCGATGTCGGGCGCGATGTCTGGCATGCGGACCTGAAAGTGGTCGACAAGGTCATGGAGCACGACGGCCAGATTTCCACCTATGCAAGCTTTGCCGTGGAACGTGGACGACCGGGCCTGCAAAAAGCCTGAGAGTTCATCTTATACCCTCAGGGCGCTGCCCGAACCCGGCAAGGGCCTCGGCCCTTGCATCCCATTCGTTTCATGACGTCCTGGGTTTCCAAAGGGCTTGGCCCTTTGGTGGGTTCGGGCAAAGCCCGATCTGTCCTTCGGGTTTCCTAATGGAGTACGGCGCAGGCAACCCGGTCGCCCGCGCCGCCGATCGGCTGGGTCTGATAATCGTCGGGATGGGCGTGGATCACCAGGGCCGCGCCGTCGGCGTCCAGCAGGGGCGGATGGCTGCCCTTCGAGGTGAGGGAGACCAGCGTCGAATACAGCTCGACCGTCGCCGAGCCGTCCGGTCCGACATAGAGATTGGGCAGGTCGCCCGCGTCATTCGCATTCGGGTTCAGCAGGCCATGCACGACGGGCGTCGCCGCGTGGACATGACCGCCCGCGCTGGTGAATTTGGGCGTGGCGCAATTTCCCTTCTCGTGGAAATGCACGCCGTGCCAGCCGGGCGTCAGGCCCTTGGCCTGGATGCGAAGCAGCACGCCTTGCGGCGCCGCCGTCACCTGAACCGTTCCTTTCGACGTGCCGTCGGCACCGGTCAGGTTGCCCGAGGCCACATCGGCGGCGCAGGCAAGCGACGGGATCGACACCAGCCCGCACGCAAGAACGGCGAACAGTTTAACGCCCTGATTGAACATTGCGATTTCCTTCTTCTTCCTGGTCCGGCCGATCGGCGCCGGCGTCGGTCACGCTAGCACCCTTCCTGCCCAAGGCCAGACTGTCATGTTCGCGATGTCTCCCCGGCGACCGGGCAGGGCGGCGCAGGCAGTATCGTCTCCAGTGCGGCGCCCCAGGCCAGCACCTGCTCGTCGGCGAAACGGTGGCCGACGATCTGCAACCCGACCGGCAGCCCGTCCGCCGCGCATCCGATGGGCACCGACAGGGCAGGCAGTTGCGGCAGCAGGTTGAAGGGGCAGGTCATGTCCAGCCCCCCGAAGCGGCCGTCGGGCAGGGTGGCGACATAATCGTCGTCGGTTTCGCTCACCGGGGGCGCGGTGATGGCGCAGGTGGGGCAGATCAGGGCATCGTACTGCGTATACAGCCGGGCCATGTCCCGCCACATGGCGCTACGCAGCAGGTCGACCCGCTTGTAGGTCGTGGCGTCCATCGCCAGGCCGCGCGTCATCATCGCAACCACCGCCGGGTCCATGCGGGGACGACAGGCGGCCAGATCGTCACCGAAATAGGCCGACATGAACACGCACCACAGGTCGAACCACTGGTCGTTGACGGCGCGCGTCCAGTCCATCGCCACCTCGTCGACCACCGCGCCCGCCTCGCGCAGGGCGTCGGCGGCCTGCCGGACCAGGGCCGCGACCTGCGGCTGGACCGCATAATAGCCCAGATCGAGCGACAGCGCGAAGCGCCGGCCGCGTAACGTGCCGGCCCGCGCCGCCGCGCCGTCGAAGCCGATCGGCAGCGAGGAGATATCCTCGTCGCTGCCACCCGCCGTCACCTCCATGAAGGTCACGGCGTCATCGACGGTGCGGGCCAGCGGGCCGAAATGGGAGATATTGTCGAACAGGCTGGGCAGGATGGTCATCGGAATCCGGCCGAGGCTGGGCTTGAACCCGACGACGCCGCAGAAGGCCGCGGGAATGCGGACCGAGCCCCCCATGTCGGTGCCCTCGGCGAACGGCGCCACGCCTGTCGCCACGGCGACCGCCGACCCGCCCGACGATCCGCCGGGGGTGCGGTCGGGGTTCCACGGGTTGCGGGTGACGCCCCAGCGCGGGCTGCTGGTAAAGCTGGCATAGGCGAATTCCGGCGTCGTCGTCTTGCCGATCAGGATGGCGCCCGCTGCCTGCAGGCGACGGATGCACAGCGCGGTTTCGTCCGGCACCCAGTCCGGCCGCGTCCAGGACCCCAGCGTCGTCAGGTCGCCGGCGGTGGGGGTCAGGTCCTTGGCCACGAACGGCACGCCGTGCAGCGGCCCGGTGGCCGCGCCGTCCGCCACCGCCTGGTCGGCGCGGCGTGCGGCCTCCATCGCCTGCGCCGCGCGGATCAGGGTGAAGGGATTCAGCGCGCCCTCGACGATCCGGGCGCGGCGGATCGATTCCGCGACGACGGATTCCGCGCTGAACGCGGAGGTGCGAATACCGCGCGCGATCTCCCGCGCGGTCAGGTCCAGTGGATGGGTCATGACGACGGGGCGTGCCTCATTCCGCGAACTCCATATCAGGCGGCGCGCGCCGGAAGCCGCCCGTGCGACAGCCGAGATAGACGACCCCGAGCGCCAGCCACGCCAGGCCCAGCATCCGCGCGTGGCGGTCGAGATGCCAGAGCAGCACGACATCGCACACCGCCCCCAGCGCCGGAACGGCGACACCCGCCAGCGCCCCCAGCGTGCGAATGCGCCTGTCGCCTTTCAGATACAGCGCGATCACCGAGAGATTGACGGCGGTGAACCCCAGGAAAGCGCCGAAATTGATGAAGGAGGTCGAGGTCGCGACATCCATGGCCAGCGCCGCAAGCCCGATGCCGCCGACCAGCAGCAGATTCGGCACCGGCGTCAGCCAGCGCGGATGCAGCCTGCCGAAGACGGCCGGCGGCAGGATCCGGTCGCGGCCCATGGCGTACAGCAGGCGGCCGACGCTGGCCTGCGCGGCGAGGCCCGAGGTGAATTGCGCGACGACCAGTGTCGCCAGGAAGAGTGTCACGAACAGGTCGCCGCCGATGGCCCGGGCGATTTCGGCGGCCGCCGCGTCGGTCGAGGCGAACGCCGCCCCGGGATGGGCCAGTTGCGTCAGATAGGTTGAAAGGACGAAGATCAGCCCGCTGCCCAGTGCGATGATTAGGATCGCCTTCGGCATGGTCCGCCGGGCATCGCGCGTTTCCTCGGTCAGGGTCGTCACGGCGTCGAACCCCAGGAAGGAATAGGCGGCGATGGCGGCCCCGGCCACCGAGGCCGAAAACGGGACGCCGGGCGCGAAGAACGGCGTGACCGACAGCAGCCCGCCCGGACCGGTCAGCAGCAGGACATAGCGGGCCGCAAGCCCCAGGAAGGCCGCCAGCACGGCTAGTTGCACCAGCATCAGGACGATATTGACCCGGTTCGCGCAGGCGATGCCGGCGACATTGATCGCACTTGTCAGCACGATGAAGCCGACGATCCAGACCCAGCCCGGAACGCCGGGAAAGGCCGAAGTCAGATAGGCCGCCCCGATCAGCCAGATCACCATCGGCAGGAAAATGTAATCCAGCAGCACCGCCCACCCGACCAGGAAGCCGATGCCGGGGCTGATGGCCCGCCGGGCGTAGCTGTAGGCCGATCCGGCGACCGGATGGACGCGGGACATGACGCAATAGCTGAGGGCCGTCAGGAAAATCGCCGCCGCCGCGACCAGGTAGGACATTGCCGTCGTGCCCCGGCTGGCGGTCGCCAGCGTGCCGAAGGTGCCCAGGACGATCATCGGCGCCATATAGGCCAGGCCGAACAGCACGACGGACCAGAGGCCGAGCCGCCGGTCGAGTTGCATATCGCTTTCCACCGCGTCCCTTCCTGCGTCGCGCCTATGCGGGCGTCGTCGTCCGGCCGCCGGGGCAGTCCGCCAGATTGTCGGCGATCTGCTGCTCCTCGTCCAGCTCGTCCAGTTCCACCATCGCGCCCTTGGCCGTGCGGGCCGGCAGTTCGGTCGCCAGGCCCGGCATCACCGGTCCGGGCTTCAGCCGGCGCACGACCGAAAAGGCGCTCAGCACCGCCCAGCTGCCGACCACGACGCTGCCCAGCACCTGGCCGACCTGCACGCCGCACGGCCCGAAGCGCATGCCGACCCACACGAACGGGATCGTGCCCAGGGTCGCCCGGCCCCAGTTGAACAGGGTGGAGTACAGCGGGAAGCCCAGGTTGTTGAACGCCGTGTTGGCGACGAACAGCATGCCGATGAAGACATACCCGCCGATGGTCCAGGTGCAGAACAGGCGGATCAGCGCCGCCGTGGTGCCCTGTGCCGAAAAGCCCGCGACCACCAGATTCTGCGCCGGCAGCAGGATCAGCCACGTGATCGCGACGCACAGCGCCACCAGCTTCAGCGACGCGACCAGCGTCTGGTGCACGCGGTCCAGCTGCCCGGCGCCGAGATTCTGCGACATGATCGGGCCGACCGATCCGGTCAGCGCGAAGACGAAGGCGAAGGCCACCGGCACGATCCGGTCGATCGTCGCCTGCCCCGCCACGGCGGCCAGCCCGAAGGTGGCCATGGCATGGGTGACGAACAGCCCGCCGATCGGCGTCGCCAGGTTGGTCAGGATGGCCGGCGTCGCCACCCCGCCGACCAAGCGCGCGTCGGGCAGGATGTAGCGCGCGGCCGGCCATTCCAGCATGTCGTGCCGGCGGACGGCGTGAAACCCCAGCGCCGCGACGAAGCCGCGCGACAGGATGGTGCTGATCGCCGCCCCATCCAGCCCCAGATGCAGCCAGAAAATCAGCAGCGGGTCCAGCGCCGCCGAGGCCAGCGCGCCGATCAGCGTGACGTTCATCGACCGCCGCGCATCGCCCACGGCGCGCAGCAGGCTGGAACAGCCCATGCCCACCGCGATCAGCCACAAGCCCGGCGAGACGATGCGGATATAGCGCCCGGCCTGTTCGGCCGCCCGTCCGGTCGCGCCGAACAGATGCAGGATCGGGTCCGAGAACAGCAGCATGCCCAGGCCCAGGAGCGCGGTCGTGGCGACCATCACCAGCAGGAAGGACGATGCGATCCGCCGCGCCCGCTCGTGGTGGCCGCAGCCGATCTGCCGGGCGGTGACGGCCCCCAGCCCGATCGACATGCCGATCGACACGGCGATCTGGACATAGCCGACCGCCCCGGTAAAGCCGATGGCCGCCGTCAGCGCCGGGTCGTTCAGGCGCGAGATATAGAACAGGTTCAGCAGATCGACCGCGAAGACGGCCATCAGCCCGATGGCGCCGGTCCCGGCCATGACCACCACATGGCGCATGATGGCGCCGGAACAGAATCGGGCTGGGCGGCCGGTCACCGCGCGGTCTCCATGGTCGATCCGGTGTTCTCGCGGTCCGGGGCCCGGTCGCCGGCCGCCCCGGCGGCCCGGATCGCGACCTTCCGGACGTGTCTTGCACTCATCGCCTCGATGATAGCCGCTTTCCCGCCGGGCGGAAGCCCGCTTGGAAGGTGGGGCCCCGCCCGAACCCGGCGGAGGTCGAGGCCCTTGCCTCCCATTGGTTTTATAAAGTCGCGGGTTTCCAAAGGGCTAGGCCCTTGGGTAGGGGCAAGGACGACGTCCCGCCTGATGGCCCGCGAAATTGATTCAAAAATTGATGCCTACGCCGGGCGGGCCGACGTCACGCGGGAAGCGCCGCCGCCCGGTGCCCCGCGCAAGCGCCCTCGCCCGACAGGCCGCGCAGGAAGAACCGCACCCAGCGACGGATATTGGCCTCGATCGCCGCCGGGGTGGCCGGTTCGCGGCAGTGGAACAGTTCCGCCAGGATCATCTTGCCGATGGTCATGCCGAACAGGCCGCGGCCCAGTTCCACCACATCGTCGATCGCATAGCCGCCGGCGGCCTGCTGGCGGGACAGCCAGGCCTCGACCTGGTTGCTGTGGCCGCTGATCTCGATGCTGTCCATGATCTTGCGGATCTCGCGCGAATCCCGGATTTCGCCCACGATGGCGCGGATCAGGCACATCCGGTCGGGTTGCAGCACGTTGGTGGCGATCGACATCAGGATCGCCACCAGTTCGTCCTCCGGCGTGGCGAAGCAGCCGACGAGCGGGGTGTATTTTCCGTCGAACAGCCGCTCGCGAATCAGATTCCGAAACAAATCGTGCTTCGACGGGAACATCTGGTAGAGCGTTTTCTTGGACATGCCGGACACGTGCGCCAGCTTGTCCATCGACGCGGAATGGTAGCCATGATCGTGCAGTACCTTGCAGGCCGCCCGCAGGATCAGTTCCCGCCGTTCGCCTTCCTCCAGCACGGGCGGTCGTCCCGGGCATCGCTTCTCCTGGCACGCGACGGCGTCGTCGGCGGGCAGGGGCGGCATGGCCGGTATCGTGGCCCTGGTGTCGGGCATTACCGGTTCTCCTATTCAGGTCTGGTCGGCGGGGACCCCCTCGGGGGCCATTGACCGGATTTTAGAAACGAAATAGTTTCCGATCAAGAAAACCACGCAGTTTCCATATGCCGCTTATGCATGGGTCCGGTTCAGGGGCCGCCCGGCCCACGAATTCCCGTGCCCCAGTTCGTGCCGCACCACGTCTTTTCCAGGGTTGATATACGCAATGACGCACCCTCGTCCTTCCCGTGCCGTCCTTCTCGCCGCCGGCGCGTCGCTGGCGCTGGCCGGCTGCGACCGCAAGGCCGCCCCACCCGCACCGCCGCCGCAGGCGGTGGGCGTCATCACCCTGCGCGCCAGCCCGGTCGAGCTGACCACCGACCTGCCGGGCCGGACCGAGGCGGTGGAGATCGCGCAGGTCCGCCCCCAGGTGAACGGCGTCATCCAGAAGCGGCTGTTCGTCGAAGGCTCGGACGTCACCGCGGGCCAGCAGCTCTATCAGATCGACCCGTCCGCGTACCAGGCCACCTATGATTCGGCGCATGCCCAACTGCTGCGCGCCCAGGCCGCCCGGGTCACGGCCCAGGCCCGGCTGGACCGCTACGGCCCGCTGGCCCGCGCCCACGCCGTCAGCCGGCAGGATTACGATGACGCCCTGGCCACCGCGCGGGAAGCCGACGCCGACATCGCCCTGGCCCGCGCCACCATGAGCGGGGCGGCGGTCAATCTGGCCTATACGCGCGTGCTGTCGCCCATCAGCGGCCGCATCGGCCGGTCGCTGATGACGGTGGGCGCGCTGGCGACCGTCAACCAGACCTCCAACCTGTCGGTCGTCACCCGGCTCGACCCGATCTATGTCGACGTGAACCTGCCCGCCACGCGCCTGCTGGAACTGCGGCGCGAGCTGAAGCAGGGCCGGCTGAGCCGCGCCGGCGCCGACGCCGCGACCGTCAGCCTGACGCTGGAGGACGGCAGCAGCTACGAAACCCAGGGCCGCCTGGAATTCTCCGAGGTCAACGTGGACGAAACGACGGCGACCGTCGTCGTCCGCGCCGTGTTCCCCAACCCCGAGCACCTGCTGCTGCCGGGGATGTACGTGCACGCCGAATTGCAGGAAGGCGTCGATCCCACCGCCCTGCGCGTGCCGCAGGTGGCGGTGACGCGCACCCCGCACGGCGACCCCGTCGTCATGGTCGTCGGCGCGGACAAGAAGGTGTCGATCCGCCCCGTCACCACGGGGCCGGCCGTCGGTACCGACTGGATCGTGACCGCGGGGCTGAAGCCCGGCGAGCAGGTCGTGGTCAGCGGCCTGCAGAAAATTCACCCCGGCGACACCGTCAATCCCAGCGAGGTCGCACAAACGGATGCCCCCCAGGGGCAGAAGGCGGGATAATCGTCCATGTCGCGTTTCTTCATCGACAGGCCCATCTTCGCATGGGTCATCGGCCTGGTCATCATGCTGGTCGGCGCCGTTTCGGTCTTCCGCCTGCCGATCGCCCAGTACCCCTCCATCGCGCCGCCGCAGATCGCCATCAGCGTCACCTATCCCGGCGCGTCGGCCGAAACGGTCAACAACACCGTCGTGCGGCCCATCCTGCAGCAGATGTACGGGCTGGACCACCTCGAGTACGTCTCGGCGCAGTCCTATGCCAGCGGGCAGATGGAAATCGACCTGACGTTCGAGCAGGGAACCAACCCCGACATCGCGCAGGTCCAGGTGCAGAACAAGCTGCAGCTCGCCCAGCCGCGCCTGCCGGTCGAAGTCACGGCCCAGGGCCTGACCGTCACCAAGGCGGTCAAGAACTTCATGCTGGTCCTGGCCTTCATCTCGACCGACGGGTCCATGTCGGGCTTCGACATCGCCGATTACGTGGCGTCGAACGTCTCCGACCCGATCAGCCGCGTCTCGGGGGTGGGCGACCATACGCTGTTCGGCTCGGAATACGCGATGCGTATCTGGCTGGACCCCGGCAAGCTGTTCAAGTACGGCCTGACCATCAATGATGTGCAGGCGGCGATCGTGGCCCAGAACATCCAGGTCTCGTCCGGCGAGATCGGCGGCCTGCCCGCCAAGCCCGGCGCGCGCCTGGACGCCACCATCATCGGCCCGACCCGCCTGACCTCGCCCGAGGAATTCGGCGCCATCCTGCTGCGCGTGCAGCAGGGCGGCTCGCAGGTACGCATCCGCGACGTGGCGCGGGTCGAACTGGGGCCGCAAAGCTACACCGTCAGCTCGTACTACAATAACAAGCCCACGGTCGGCATGGCGCTGAAGCTGGCGCCCGGGGCGAACCAGCTGACGACCGAAACCGCCGTGCGCGCCGAGATCGACCAGCTGTCGAAATTCTTCCCGCCGGGGCTGAAGGTCGTCTATCCGCTGGATACCGAACCCTTCATCGTGCTGTCGATCAAGGAAGTCGTCATCACCCTGCTCGAGGCCATCGGCCTGGTGTTCCTGGTGATGCTGGTGTTCCTGCAGAACTTCCGCGCGACGCTGATCCCGACCATCGCCGTGCCGGTGGTGCTGCTGGGCACGTTCGGAGTGCTGGCGGCGCTGGGGTTCACCATCAACACCCTGACCATGCTGGCCATGGTGCTGGCCGTCGGCCTGCTGGTCGACGACGCCATCGTCGTGGTGGAAAACGTCGAGCGCGTGATGGCGGAAAAGAAGCTGTCGCCCAAGGAAGCTGCGCGCGTGTCGATGGACGAGATCTCGGGCGCACTGGTCGGCATCGTGCTGGTGCTGACCTCGGTCTTCCTGCCGATGGCGGCCTTCGGCGGGTCCACCGGCGTGATCTACCGCCAGTTCTCGATCACCATCGTGTCCGCCATGTGGCTGTCGGTCCTGGTCGCCATGATTATGACGCCGGCGCTGTGCGGCACGATGCTCAAGCCCGGCACGCACGAGAAGACGCACGGGCCGGCCGGCTGGTTCAACCGCACGTTCGAGCGCACGAACCGCGGCTATCAGTCCGGCATCCGCTGGATGCTGGAGCGCTCGGTGCTGTCGCTGGTGCTGTATGTGGCGGTCACCGGCCTGACGGTGTTCCTGTTCACCCGCATCCCCGGCGGCTTCCTGCCCGACGAGGACCAGGGGCTGGTGTTCGGCCAGGTGACGACGCCACCGGGCTCGACCAAGGAGCAGACGGCCGCGATCAACCGCAAGGTCACCGACTACATCCTCAAATCCGAGGGCGACAACGTCGTCTCGGTCTTCTCGATGAACGGCTTCAACTTCGCGGGGCAGGGCCAGAATGCCGGCGCGTTCTTCATCCGGCTGAAGGACTGGGACGTCCGCCCGGGGGCGGCGCGCACGTCCTCGGCCGTGGCCATGCGGGTGATGATGCATTTCTGGGGCGACCCCGAGGCGCAGATCTTCGCCATCAACCCGCCGGCGGTGCTGGAACTGGGCAACGCGACCGGCTTCGACCTGGAACTGGAGGATCGCGGGCATCTGGGGCATGACAAGCTGCTGGCCGCCCGCAACCAGATCCTGATGGCGGCCGCGAAGGACCCGCGCCTGGTGGCGGTGCGCCCCAACGGCATGGAGGACGCGCCCCAGTACCTTCTGGATATCGACCGCGAGAAGGCGAACGCGCTGGGCATCACCAATGCCGAGATCAACATCACCATCCAGGGCGCGCTGGCCTCGATCTACGTCAACCAGTTCATGCGCGACGACCGCGTGAAGCAGGTCTACATCCAGGGCGAGCCCGACGCCCGCATGCTGCCCGGCGACCTGGATAAATGGTACCTGCGTAACGTGACGAACGGGCTGGTGCCCTTCAACGCCTTCGCGTCCGGCAAATGGATCGTCGGCCCGCAGAAGGTCGAGGATTACAACGGGCTGAACGCGTTCGAAATCCTGGGCCAGCCCGCGCCGGGCTACAGCACCGGCGCCGCCGTCACCGCCATTCAGGAAGCGCTGGCCAAGCTGCCGCCGGGCATCGGCTATGAATGGACCGGCCTGTCGTTCGAGCAGATGGCCTCCGGTTCGTCCACCGGGCCGCTCTATGCCCTGGCCGCGACGGTCATCCTGCTCTGCCTCGCAGCCCTGTACGAAAGCTGGGCGATTCCCTTCGCGGTGCTGCTGGTCATCCCGCTGGGCGTGCTGGGCGCCCTGGTGGCGACCCTGACGCGGGGTCTGGCGAACGACGTCTATTTCCAGGTCGGGCTGCTGACCACCGTGGGGCTGGCGGTCAAGAACGCCATCCTGATCGTGGAATTCGCCAAGGCGTTCTTCGAAGCCGGGGACGACCTGCTCGAGGCCGTGGTCAAGGCCGGGCGCGAACGCCTGCGCCCCATCCTGATGACGTCCATCGCCTTCGTCTGCGGCGTGTTTCCGCTGGCCATCTCGACCGGGGCCGGGTCGGGCGCGCGCGTCGCCATCGGCACCGCCGTGGTCGGCGGCATGCTGTCGGCGACGCTGCTGGCCATCTATTTCGTGCCGCTGTTCTTCGTTCTGGTGCTGCGGCTGTTCCGGGTGACCCGGATCAAGGACCGGACGGACCCGCACGCGCCGCCGTCCGGGGCCCCGCTTCCGTCCGGTCAGGAGAAATAAGTCGATGAAGGGAGTTCTCCATCCGCGCCGGGCGGCGCTGCTGCTGATGGCGGCCCTGCCCGGATGCACCATGATTCCGGACTACAAGCGCCCGGCGCTGCCGGTGTCGGCAGCCTGGCCGCAGGGCGCGGCCTATCACGCCAGCGGTACCGGCCAGACTGGCCCTGGGCAGATCGGCACTGCCGCGTCCGACCTGGGCTGGCGCGATTTCTTCGTCGATCCGCGCCTGCAGGCGGTCATTGCGCTGGCGGTGCGTGAAAACCGCGACCTGCGCTCGGCCGCGTACGCGGTCATCCAGGCGCAGGGTCAGTACCGGGTGCAGCATGCCTCGCTGTTCCCACAGATCGGCGCGACCGGCCAGGCGATATACCAGGGACCGTCCGACAACGCGGGCCTCAGCTTCGCGCCGGGGCTGGGGCGCAATGTCGGCACCTTCCGCTATTATTCGGCCGGCATCGGCTTCTCATCCTACGAGATCGACCTGTTCGGCCGCATCCGCAGCCTGTCGCGCGAGGCGACGGACGAGATGATGAGCCAGGCGGAAAACCAGCGCGGTGTGCTCATCAGCGTGATCTCGCAGGTCGCGACGACCTATGTGGCCTGGCTGGCCGACCACGAACAACTGCGCGTGACGGAACAGACCCTGGCCTCGCAGCAGGAAAGCCTGCGCCTGACCCAGGCGCGTTTCGACCGGGGCGAAACCGACCAGCTGACCCTGCGGCAGGTCGAGACCGAGGTCGAACAGGCGGCGGCGAACCGCGCCCAGTACCAGCGCCAGGTGGCGCAGGACGAAAACCAGTTGGTGCTGCTGGTGGGCGCGCCGCTGCCGGCCGACCTGCCGCCGCCCGCGCCGTTCGGCCATCAGACCGTGATGGCCGACCTGCCGGCCGGCGTGCCGTCGGACCTGCTGGACCGGCGGCCGGACGTCGTGTCGGCGGAATATGCCCTGCTGTCGGCCAATGACGATATCGGGGCCGCGCGCGCCGCCTTCTTCCCGCGCCTGATCCTGACGGCGTCGGACGGGGTGTCCAGCCTGCAGTTCCGCAACCTGTTCACCTCGGGCGGCACCGCGTGGGGGATCAACCCGCAGATACAGGTGCCTCTGCTGACCTGGGGACAGAACGAGGGGTCGCTCCAGGTCTCGAAGGCGCGGCGCAACCAGCGGCTGATGGCGTATGAAAAGGCGATCCAGACCGCGTTCCGCGAGGTGTCGGACGCGCTGGCCGCCCGATCGACCTATCTGGACCAGTCCCGCCAGATCGACGCGCTGGTCGTATCGTCGGCCGACGCCTACCGGCTGGCGCGGATGCGCTTCGACGCGGGGGTGGATTCCTACCTGACGACGCTGGACTCGCAGCGCACGCTCTATACCGCGCAGCAGAACCAGATCGTGGTGCAGGAAGCGCGCTACCAGAACCTGATTACCGTCTACCGGGCGCTGGGCGGGGGCTGGATGGAACATGCCCCCGTCGCCACCACCCCGGCCCGGACGGCCGGGGGGACTCGTCCCACCGCCGGCTGACCGCCGGGGTGCCGGACGGCGCGATTGCCAAAGGCGGGCCCAGGGCCCGCCTTTTCGCGTTTCGGGCCAGGACGTTACGCAATAGCCGATGGTCACGACCCGCGTATATTGTGCAGTGCAATGTATTGTGCACTGCAACAAAAGCAGTTACCTACGTTTATTTATATATTTCCGTTGACGGCCAGAAAAAAACCGGTCATTAAAGGCTCACCAGAGCGAGAAGACCGGAACGGCCCCGCTCCCGAGAACAAGAAACCTGCGGCAATGCGATCGCGGGAACAAAAAAAGCCAGGGGTCGTGATGCCCCTGGGACCTGATTAGACAAGGGGTGCATCGCAGTGCGGTGCACCTCTTTTTTTGTTCAATTTTTCGCGACACCCGCTAAAACCCCGACGAGCAAACCCGCCGGAGTGAAAAGACGCAGGCCGTGAAAACCCAACCCCAGGATCCCAGGCTGGTCATCGCCGTCATCATGGTGACCGTCGCGATGGGGGCGCTGGACGCCATTTCGCTGACGCATCTGCAGGTCTTCACCGGCTATATGACCGCGACGGTCATCCTGATCGCCGTGCACCTGGTCTCGGCCCAATCCATCCTCGGCCCGGGGCTGCTGGCCATCGCCTCCTATCTGGTCGGCGCGGCGCTGGGCGGGCGGCTGGTGCGGCGCGCGCATTCGCGCCGGCGTACCGTGGCCGACCTGCTGATGGGGGTGGGCGTGCTGATCCTGGCGGCGGCGGCGGTCTGGTGGACCGACATGGTAGGGCGCTACTACGTCACCCTGGTCATCATGGCCGTCGCGATGGGGTTGCAGACCTCGGCCACCCGCCATGCCCAGGTCACGGACCTGACCCTGCCGGCGGCGACGCTGCTGCTGCATGGGCTGGTGCACGACAGCCGCCTGGCCGGCGGCCCCGCGCGCGGCACCTGGCGGCGCCTTGCCGCCATCTTCGGCCTGTTCGGCGGGGCGGCGGTGGGTGCGTGGGCATCCAGCCGGTCGGTGCCGATCGCGATCGCGCTGGTCGGGCTGACCATCACCGGCGCGGGGTTCCTGCTCTATCTTCGCGATCACCCGCTATTGGAACGGCTGGAAAACGTCAGCCCGCTTTGAAGGGTCGCATCGGGCTTCGCCCGAACCCACCAGGGCCTGAGGCCCTGGACCCCGATCATGAATGAAAACAACCGGGTTTCCAAAGGGCAATGCCCTTTGGCGGGTTTCAGGGCAGCGCCCTGAGGCCTCAGGGCACGCGGGCGACGCGCAGCGTGTTGGTGCTGCCGGCGACGCCGAAGGGCAGGCCGGCGGCGATCAC
This sequence comes from Gluconacetobacter johannae, assembly GCF_014174305.1. Lineage (GTDB taxonomy): Bacteria > Pseudomonadota > Alphaproteobacteria > Acetobacterales > Acetobacteraceae > Gluconacetobacter > Gluconacetobacter johannae. Next base: position 59,521 of record NZ_JABEQH010000002.1, read on the forward strand.
CACATTGTCGCCGGACCGGGCCAGGCCGCTGGACACGGCGGCTTCGACCGCCTGGTCGACCACCGTCTCGACGGTGCGGACGGGGGTTTCCTGACCGACCGACTGCGCCAGAACGCCCCAGACGACGCACAGGCGGCGCGCGATCTCGTCGGTGGGCGTCAGGCCGATGATCGGGCAGGACGGACGCTCGCGCGAAATACGCAGCGCCGTGGCGCCCGCCAGCGTGAAGGCCACGATGGCCCGCGCGTGGACGGTGGTGGCGATCTGGCCCGCCGCCGCGGCGATCGCATCGGCGACATAGCCCTCGGGCGCGGGGCAGCTTGCCTGCATGATCGACAGCCACACCGCGTCGTCCTCCACCCGGCTGACGATGCGGTTCATGATGCCGACGGCCTCCAGCGGGAACTGGCCCGCCGCCGTCTCGGCGGACAGCATCACCGCGTCCGCGCCGTCGAACACGGCGGTCGCCACGTCCGACGCCTCGGCCCGGGTGGGGGTCGGGGCGCTTATCATGCTTTCCAGCATCTGGGTGGCGACCACCACCGGCTTGCCCATCTGGCGGGCCAGGCGGATGATCCGCTTCTGCGCCAGCGGCACGGCCTCGGGCGGCAGTTCCACGCCCAGATCGCCGCGCGCGACCATCACCGCATCGGACAGCCGGACGATCTCGTCCAGATTGTCCATCGCCTGCGGCTTCTCCACCTTGGTCATGATCCAGGCGCGGCCGGCGGCGATGGCGCGGGCTTCCTCGACATCCTCGGGGCGCTGGACGAAGGACAGGCCGATATATTCGACGCCCAGCTCCAGGGCGAAGTCCAGGTCCTTGCGGTCCTTTTCCGTCAGGGCCGGGATCGGCAGGACGATGTCGGGCACGTTCACGCCCTTGCGGTCCGACAGCACGCCGCCCACGGCGACGATCGTGTCCAGATGGTCGGGCCCGGTCGCGCTGACCACCAGGCGCAGCTTGCCGTCATCCAGCAGCAGGTTGCTGCCGACAGTGGCGGCATGGATGATCTCGGGGTGCGGCAGGCGCACGCGCGTGGCGTTGCCCGGCGCGTCGTGCAGGTCCAGCCGGAAGGCCGCCCCGGTTTCCAGCGTGACGCGGCCGTTCTCGAACGTGCCGACGCGCAGCTTGGGGCCCTGGACGTCGGCCAGGATCCCGATCGGCCGGCCCAGTTCGGCCTCGACGGACCGGATGATCTCGTGGCGCGCGGCATGGTCCGCATGCGTCCCGTGCGAAAAATTGAGGCGGAACACGTCGGCGCCCGCTTCGGCCAGGGCGCGGATCGTGGCCATGTCGGACGAGGCGGGGCCAAGCGTCGAGACGATCTTCGTTCGCCGGGGCCGGGGCGCGGAGACGATGGTCATGGGCATTTTCTCCTTCTGGATTTTTTTCTTCGACCGGCCCGCCGGTCCTCGAAACGGACCGGCGGGCGCGGAAGTCAGGACGGCTGGATTGTCTCCTGCGGCAGCAGGCCCCAGACCGATCTGCGGTCCAGCCAGCCGGAATAATGTTGCACGCCGACCCGGCACCAGCCGGTACCGGCGGCGCAGTCGTGGAACGTGCCCACCGCGCCGGGCCGCAGGACCGCGACGATGGACGACGCGGCATCGGCCGACGCGCGCAGCATGACGGCGCCGGGAATCGTGGCGGCCGCGGCCGGGTCCGCCAGGCGGCCGACGATCTGCGTGTCCGAATGGCCGGCCGGGGCAGCGGCCGGCTGGGTGCCGGCCGCGCTGGCGGGGACCGGCTGCGCCGGATCGACCGGCGGCAGGCCGGGCACCACGAAGGTCCGCGTGCCCACCAGGGTGGCCTGATGGACCCACCCCTTCTGCCCGTCCGAATCCTCGACCAGCCGCCAGACGTCGAATTCGCGCTCGATCTTCACCGGCAGGTTGCGGCGGTGGTACACCCACTGGATCGGGTAACGCTGCCCGGGGCCGGAGCGCATGTTGACCTCGTCGGCGCGCAGCGCCGCGAAACGCGGCAGCGGCAGGCTGGTCACCGTGCCCTTGTCCGGGTCCCTGTCGGGCGCGCCGGGCGCCGCCGGGGGCACGCTGGCGGGCAGGGCCGTCGCGTTCGCGGTGGCGGCCGACGCGGCGGCTCCCGTCGCCGCCCCCGCCGCGACGCCGGCGGCAACCCCCGTGGCGATCGCCGGCGCATGCCGTGTCACGGCGGCGGACCGGTGCGCCGGGCCGTGATAGGGATGCGGCGGGGCCTTGGCGTGCCGGGCGTGGGCGGACGCGGACACCGGATGCGCGGTCGGCCCATGATGGTGGCGGTGTGCGCCCGCCCCGGCCGCGGCAGTCCCCGCATGATGATGGTGATGGCGGTGGTGGGCCGCGCCCCCCGATGCGGTGCCCTGGGCCGCCGCACCCGTCGCCCACAGCACGGCCGGGATCATCACGGCCATCGACAGCGTACCGCCGCCGACGCGGCTGCGCGCGCCGGAAGACGGGATGGGAAATAGGGAAAGGATCATGGCTGCATCCCTGCCAAGGCCCACGCCGCTCGGCAAGGGGGATCCGCCGGAAAGGGACAGGTCATCCCGCCTCACAGGCTGACGATCTGCCGGCCGCGGGCCGCGTCGAGAAACGTCGGAACGCCGGCCACCTCGACCCCGGGCAGCAACGCGTCGGCGGGCAGGCCTGCGAGGCGCAGGCCGGATTCGCAGGCCAGCAGGACGCCGTCCATCTCGCGCACCGCGTCGCGCAGGGTGTCGAGCCCGGCGACGCCGCCGGCCCGCACTGCCGCATCGCGCGCCGCGTCATGCAGGCCGCTCCAGTCCCGGGCCAGGGCATGCACCCCCCGTCCCGCCGCGAACAGGACCACCGGGCGATCGACCGCCAGCGCCCCCGCCGCCAGGACAAAGGCGTAGTGCGCGCGCTCGTACCCACCGTCCAGCAGCAGGATCGCCAGCCCTCCGGCGGAGGGGGCGTCAGAGGCCCGGAAATCCTCATCCGGCATGGATGTCGCAGGCCTCCCTCGCGGTCGCCCCCATTGTCGTCGCCTCGTGCGCCGACAGGTCGCGGATCGTCGCGCGCGGGCCGCACAGCGGGCACGCCGGATCGGGTGACAGACGGATGGTATGGAACCGCGCCGCCAGCGCGTCCCAGACCAGAAGGCGCCCCGACAGGCTTTCGCCGATCTCCAGAAGCTCCTTCAACGCCTCGGTGGCCTGCAATGTTCCCATCACCCCGGTCACCGCGCCGAACACGCCGGCTTCGGCGCAGGACGGAACGGTGCCGGCGGGCGGCGCGGACGGATACAGGCAGCGATAGCACGGCCCCCCCCGATGCGGCCGGAATGTCGAAATCTGGCCCTCGAACCGCAGGACGGCCGCCGACACCAGCGTCCGCCGCTCCAGCGCGCAGGCGTCGGCCACCAGGTAGCGGGTGCCGAAATTGTCGCATCCGTCGCAGACCAGATCATAGCCCGCGACCAAGGCGCGGGCGTTGTCCGCGTCCAGCCGCATCGGATGGCGGTCGACCCGGACCAGCGGATTGACGGCATGGATCGCCTCGGCGGCGGAATCGACCTTGCGCCGGCCGATGCGGTCGGTGGTATGCGCGATCTGGCGTTGCAGGTTCGACAGATCGACGACGTCGTCATCGACCAGCCCGATCCGCCCGACCCCCGCCGCCGCCAGGTACAGCGCCAGCGGCGAACCCAGGCCGCCCGCGCCCACCACCAGCACGCTGGCGTCGCGCAGGGCCGCCTGCCCGACGCCCCCGATTTCAGGCAGCAGGATGTGGCGGGCGTAGCGCTGGATCTCGGTTTCGGAAAAATCGGCGATCATGCGTCCTGCCTCGGAGGGGCCTGTCCGCATGGTATGAACCCGGCGCGCCCGGACGAATACGGCCTTCGGATCACCTTTTTGTGACAATTTATGTCGCGCGACATGAAAACCATGCATGCCCGATATGCTTACGATATGGTCCGTAGGCAAGATCAGGGGACGATTTGATGCACCGTTTGGGACGTCTGATGCCTGTCGGTCACATGGTCGCCGTCCGTCGGCACCAGGCCCGCCGGATCTGCGCCGTGACGCTGGTGATGTCCCTGTCCCTGTTCGTCGCCTCGCCATTCGTGACGCTGTGGTCCGTCTCCTCGGCCCTCCAGGCCAACGACATGCGGTCGCTGGGGTCTTTCCTGAACTGGCGTGCGGTCCGCACCAGCCTGAAGACGCAGCTTGTCGACAGCGTCGTCGGCACCCAGCCGGTCGCCGACGACGAACTGCCGGAATTCGGGTCGTCCTTCGCCACGGCGGCGGTGTCCAACGCCGTGGACCTGAACGTGAACCCCGACAATCTCGGGTCGCTGGTCGGGCAGGTCATGCCCGCGGCCCCCGCCATTCCGGTGGAAGCACGGGTCGCCATCCTGCATCACGTCCACGTCCGTTTCGTGCGCCCCGACATGTTCGAGGCCAGCATCGCGGTGCCGGGGCACGAACATGAAAGCCCCCTGCATCTGCAGATGCGTATCCAGGGCTGGCGCTGGAAGATCACACGGGTGGATCTGCCGTCCGCCCACCCCGACCATCCGATCATGGAGGCGTCGGCCGAGTCCGCGCAGAAGGTTCTGCTGGCCCGCTAGGGCGCCGCCCTCTGGAAACCCAGTCGCTTTATCCCCGATCGGGGTCCAGGGCCTCAGGCCCTGGTGGGTTCGGGCAACGCCCGACCTTTCCCTGGCCAGGGCCGGCCCGTTCAGCGGCGGGACCGTGCGGCGGTCGTCTCGGCGGGCAGATCCTCTTCCAGGATGGTCATGTGCAGGGCGTAGGATATCTCGCCCTCGTCCTCGTCGCGGTGAATCGTGCCGACGACCTCGCCCTTCACGGCGACCTCGACCGACAGGCCAGCGCGCGGCGGGGGATTGACCGTCAGTTCGGGCGAACCCAGAAGCCGGCGCAGGCAGACCTGCAGGCGGGCGATCTCGGAGGCTGACATGCTGCTCATCACTTTATGCTCCCTGGGGGTATGGCGGTCCGGCGCCGGCCTGTTATGTGGGCGGCCGGGGTGGACGAAATCCGGCGTGCCGGCCGGGTTGCCGCCCGCTATAGGCACATGGGCCTCTACCCGCAACCATTCCCGCATGCGTTCGCGCCTGCCCCCGAAACGTCTCCTTGCCGCCCGGACCGCGCCATGATCCGCCGCTTTTCTCCGCTCCCTCGCCTTGTGTCCCCTGCATGGAGAATGGCCTTGCGGATGCGCGCCGCCCTTTTCATCCGTTTCGCCCGCTCGTGGGGCCTGGCCTGTGTCGCCTGCCTGGTCGTGGCCGTTTCGGCCCATGCCGGGACGGTGACGCCGCTCTTTGGTCCCACCGAGGCCACGCGCACCCTGACAGCCCGCACGCTGGCGCGGCAGATCCAGCAGGACGGGCCCCGGAAGGCCGTACAGGACCTGACCCGGGACAAGGAGTGGCCCCGCATGCGCCGTGCGGTGGCGACCGGCTGGCAGAACTGGATCGACCTGATGCCCGATCTGATGTCGGCCACCGACCCCGCGACCACCCGGTCGCTGCAACTCGCCCTGCGTCAGGCGCTGCCGCGCAATCCGCGCGCGGTCGTGGCGGCGCTGGACCCCAGGAACGGGCCGGTGCGGGGCGGCCGGACGATCTGCGCCCCCGCCGGCATGCCGGCCACCTGGCGCCACCGCGCGATCCGCGCGGTCGAGGCCCTGCACGATATCCACCTGATCGACCAGGGCGCGGACTGCCTCAACGCCCTCAACGGCAAGACGGGGTCGTAGGGCCTCCCCGCCTCCTGCTCTGTGCGGATGCGGGCGGTTTCTTGACAAGGCCAGCCCGAGCTGCCGTACCAGGATGCCCCCGCATGTCGGGACTTCAGTTAGGGAAGGAGGCATCTTGGCCCGGAGATCGTATCGTCACCCTTTGTTCGGAATCGTCGTTCCCCTCGCCCTGGCCGGGTGCGGGTATGATGATTCCCGCGCTGCCCATTGGGCACAGCTTGGCATGATCGGCATGACGTCGAACGATTTGCAGGCCTGCGCCGGCCCGCCCGAAAAGGCGGTGACGCTGAACGACACGACCAAGGTGTTCCAGTACAGCTACAAGCCCGGCGCCAGCGGCTCGTTCAGCATCAGCCCGCTGAACCTGGCGACAGTGAGCTACGGCGGCAGCGGCAGCTATTGCGTGACCGTCATCCGCCTTGTCGGCGACCGCGTCAGCGAAGTCCATTATTCCGGCGACGACGACAAGTTCATCGGCACGGACGGCGTGTGCGCCGCCATCGTCCGGGGTTGCGTCCGGCAGCCCGAGGCGACGATGCGCCACGTCAAGGGTGGGCCGTTCGGCCCGGTGTCGGCTTTCTCCGCGCCGCCGGTGCCGCCGCAGCCGGCTTCGGCGGTCTATGATCCGCAGCCGCTGGCCACTGCGCCGCGTTTGCTCGACGGGCCTTGAGCAAGCCAGGGGGCGTTGTCCCATAAGCGCGCCAGTAACGCTTCTTCCTTCACTTTGGGCGAGGGAGGTCGGGCGTTGCCCGAACCCACCAGGGCCTGAGGCCCTGGACCCCCATCAAAGGCTTGCCTCTGAAATCCGGTTATTCAGGCATGGTCCAGCCGTGGCGGGCCAGGGTGGCGCGGATGTGGGCGGGGGGTGGCGCCTCGGCGATGACGGGCGGCGACAGGGGCAGGGCCAGCCGGCGGCTCATCAGATGCAGGCGATGGCCGTCCGGCCGGCCATAGACCGGGTCGCCCAGGATCGGGCAGCCCAGGCTGGCGCAATGTACCCGCGCCTGATGCGTCCGCCCGGTCAGCAGCCGCAGTTCCAGCCAGCTTTCCTGCCCGTCGGACGCCAGCACCCGCCAGCCGGTCCGCGCCGGCTGGCCGTCAGCCGCCGCCACCATGCGCCAGCCGCCCGGGTCCGTCCGGCGGGCCAGCGCCAGGTCGACGGTGCCTTGCGTGGCGGCCGGGTGTCCATGCACCACCGCCCAGTAGGTCTTGGCGGCGGCGCCCGTCGCGAAGCACTGCTGGGCGGCCAGCAGCGCCTGCTTGCGTAACGCGATCAGCAGGCAGCCCGACGTGTCGCGGTCCAGCCGGTGGGCCAGCCACGGCCCGTCCCGCCGGCGCGACAGCAGGGGAAACGCATCCTCGACCGACGGGCCGCCGCCCGGCCCCGGATGGACCGCCAGCCCCGCCGGCTTGTCGATCACCACGAAACGGCTGTCGCGGAACAGGATCGGAAACGGGTCCGGGGTGCGGGGCAGCGCCCCGCCCGGCGCGCGCGTCCTCATTCCTCGTCGGGACGGCGCAGCAGCACCTCGCGGCGGCCGACATGGTTGGCCTCGCTGACGATGCCTTCCTTTTCCATCTGCTCGATGATCTTCGCCGCGCGGTTGTAGCCGATGGACAGATGGCGCTGGATGAACGAGGTCGAGGCCTTGCCCTCGCGCGCCACGATGGCCACCGCCTGGTCGAACAGGCTCGTCTCCTCGTCGAAGCCGCCGCCGCCCAGCCCGTTGCCCGACGACCGGCCGCCACCACTACCGCCGCCGCCACCGTCCTCGTCCTGGGACGAGATGACGTCGTCGTCATAGATCGGCTCGCCCTGGCTGCGGAGGAAGCGCACCACGTCCTCGACCTCGGTGTCGCCGACGAACGGGCCATGGACACGCGTGATGCGGCCGCCGCCCTGCATGTACAGCATGTCGCCCTGGCCCAGAAGCTGCTCGGCCCCCTGCTCGCCCAGGATGGTGCGGCTGTCGAACTTGCTGATGACCTGGAAGGAAATGCGGGTCGGGAAATTCGCCTTGATGGTGCCGGTGATGACGTCCACCGACGGGCGCTGGGTCGCCATGATGACATGGATGCCGGCGGCGCGGGCCTTCTGGGCCAGGCGCTGCACCGCGGCCTCGATCTCCTTGCCCGCGACCATCATCAGGTCCGCCATCTCGTCGATCACCACGACGATGTAGGGGATGGAATCCAGCGCCAGTTGCTGTTCCTCGAAGGTCGGGCGGCCGGTTTCGGGGTCGTAGCCGGTCTGCACCCGGCGGGTCACGACCTCGCCCCGCGCCCGGGCCTCGGCCACGCGCTCGTTATAGCTGCCGATATTGCGGACCTGTAGGTGCGACATGGCGCGATAGCGGCGGTCCATCTCGCGCACCGTCCATTTCAGGGCGGCGACCGCCTTGGCCGGCTCGGTCACCACCGGCGTCATCAAATGCGGAATGCCTTCGTAGATCGACAGTTCCAGGATCTTCGGGTCGATCAGGATCAGCCGGCATTCCTCGGGCGACAGCCGGTACAGCAGCGACAGGATCATCGCGTTCACGCCGACCGACTTGCCCGACCCGGTGGTGCCCGCGATCAGCAGATGCGGCATCCGCGCCAAGTCGCCATAGACCGGCACGCCCGAGATATCCTTGCCCAGCGCCAGGCACAGGCGCGACGACGCATGGTGCCAGGCGTCGTCGGTGAACAGTTCGGACAGGTACACCGTCTCGCGCATCGCGTTCGGCACCTCGATGCCGATGACGTTGCGGCCCGGCACGGTGGCGATACGCACGCTCAGCACCGACAGCGACCGCGCCACGTCGTCCGCCAGGCCGATCACCCGGGCCGAGCGGATGCCCGGCGCGGGTTCCAGCTCGTACAGCGTGACGACCGGGCCGGCATGGATCTGCCCGATCTGCCCCTGCACGCCGTAATCGGACAGCACGGTTTCCAGCAGGCGGGCGTTGGCCTGCAACATCTCCTGCGACGGTCCGGTCTCGGTGCGCGAGGGGGCGGCCCGCAGCAGCGCGGCCGAGGGCAGGCGCCACGGGTCACGCCCGTCGGCGGGCGGCGGCGGGGCGTATCCGCCGTGCCCGGCCGGCCGGTCCTCGCCGACGGGGGCATGGGTGTCGGGCGCGGCCGGCCGCGCGCCGGCGGCGGGCCGGCCGCCGAACAGGCGGTCCAGGAAGGTGCCGCGCGGTCCCTCGGCGGTCGCCGCGGGGGGGAGGGCGATCGCCTCGTCCTCGTCGGGGAAGGCCGGCTCCTCGGTGCTCCAGGCCGTGGTTTCCTGCGCGCGCGGGCCGCCCAGCAGCAGGGGCGGCGGGTCGGCGACGTCGTCGCCCATGCCCGGCGGCTGCACCCAGCCGGTGCCCAGCGACGGGCGGGCCGGCGTCCGGGCGGGGGCGGCCGGGCGCGCGGCGGGGCGGGGTTCGGGCCGCTCTACCCGGATCGTGCGGGGGGGCGGGGCGGGCGCGTGGGCGGTGGCGGTCATTTCCGGACGCGGCGGCGGTGGGGCATGGTCCGGTGCACTGTCCAGCGCGCCGTCCCAGCGTCCGGCGCCGGCGGGCGCCATGTCGGCGGCCGGCCGGGCGGACCTGCGGCGGGCCAGGCGCATCGGCTGGCGGGCCGCCACACGGACGCCCCGGCCGATCGCGATCCATTCGGCCAGCGACAGCCCCATCGCCAGCGGCACCAGCAGCACCGTCAGCAGCAGGCCCAGCCCCCACACCGCCAGCCGCCCCGCCGGGCCCAGGATCGACGCCCCGGCCTGGAGCGCGGCATGGGCGATCGACAGGCCGAACGCCCCGCCTGGGCCGGATTCGGTGGGCCAGCGCGGCGTCGGCAGCGACGGGACCAGCATCGGCATCGCCGCCAGCAGCGCGCCGATCACCGGCATGGCGCACAACAGGGCGATGATCCGCAGCGCCACCGACCCCAGCCCGGCATGACGGACGACGCGCCAGCCCCACGCCGCCAGCGCCAGCACCGGCAGGGCCGACAGGATGCCCACATTCTGCAGCAACGCGTCGGCCAGGTACGACCCCGCGATACCTAGAAGATTCGTGGGCAACTGGCTGCTGGCGGTGTTCATCGACGGGTCGAGCGGGCTGTAGCTCCACAACGCGGCGGCCAGCGCCAGCGCCAGCAGCCACAGCGTCATCCCCCCCAGTTCGACCAGTCTCTGCCGCGCCGCCGAGCGGATGCGCGGAGAAACCAGAGAGGCGGGGATGAAGCGGCCAAGGGTCGGCAAAGGCTCGGATCCTGTGTGCGGGGGCCTGTCGTCCCTGCGGAAACGGGGTGTTTCCGTGGGGACGGCAGGCGCGATGAAGCCGGTGGACGCCCCGACGCCGGGCCGGGGCTGCGGAACCGGATGAACTATAGCCCCGTGGTCCCTGAATACAGAAGGAAGTTATACCTATCAGCGCCCCATGGGCACTGGGGGGCATGGATCAGGAAAGGTCGGGCTCCGCCCGAACCCGGCAAGGGCGGCGGCCCTTGCATCCCATTCGTTTCAGAAATCCATGGGGTTCCAAAGGGTTAGATCCTTGTCTTCCCCTCAGTCGGCCCCACCCGTGGCGGCGCGCCAGATCGACAGCCGCGCCGCCCCGTGCCGGCGTTCCGCCAGCAGCGGCCCGGCCCCGGCCGGCACCTCCTCGTCGGCGGCGGTCTCGACGACGATCAGCGCGCCGGGCGCGATCCATCCGGCGCGCCCCAGCGCCTGCAGCGCCCGCGCCGGCAGGCCTTGCCCGTAGGGCGGGTCCAGAAACACCAGCCCGCAGGCGCCATCCGCGCCGGCGGGCGGCGGGCGGGTGACGTCGATGGCGCGGACGGTGGCGGCGGCCTCGGCGCGGCAGGCGGCGACATTGGCGCGCAGGGCCGCCAGCGCCGCGCGGTCGGTCTCGAAGAACGTGCAATGGGCGGCGCCCCGCGACAGGGCCTCCAGCCCCAGGGCGCCGGTGCCGGCGAATCCGTCCAGCACCCGCGCGCCCACCACCGCGTCCGTCCCGGCCCAGGGCGCGTGCAGCAGCATGTCGAACAGCGCCTGCCGCACGCGGTCGGCGGTGGGGCGGGTCGTGCGGCCCGGCGGGGCGGCCAGCGCGCGCCCGCGACGGGTTCCGGCGACGATACGCATCCCGGCGGGGTCCGGGGGGGGCCTAGCGGCGGCGTCCGGCGCGGGTGGGCGCCGCCAGGCCGGGCACCTGTTCGCGCAGGACCTTGCCGGGCACCTCCTCCAGTTCGGACCGCAGCAGGGTCCCCAGCTGGAACGGGCCGTAGGACGTGCGGATCAGGCGGCTGACATGCAGGTTCAGCCCGCGCATCACTTTGCGAATCTCGCGGTTCTTGCCCTCGCGCAGCGACACGGTCAGCCAGGCATTGTCGCCCTTGCGGGAATCCAGCCCGGCCTCGATCGGGCCGTAGCGCACGCCCTCGAACACGCTGCCGCCCGCCAGCGCCTTCAGCCGGGCCTCGTCCACCACGCCGAAGACCCGCACGCGGTAGCGCCGGATCCAGCCGTTCGACGGCAGTTCCAGCCGCCGGGCCAGTTCGCCGTCATTGGTCAGCAGCAGCAGCCCCTCGCTGTTCAGGTCCAGCCGCCCGACGCTGATGACGCGGGGCATGCCCGCCGGCAGTGACGCGAAGACCGTCGGCCGCCCTTCCGGGTCGCGATGGGTCGTCACCAGCCCGTCCGGCTTGTGATAGCGCCACAGCCGCGTGCGCTCGGGCGTTTCGATCACCGCGCCGTCGGCCTGCACGATGTCGCCCGGCCCCACGAAGGTCGCCGGATGGGTGACCTCCTCGCCGTTCAGGCGCACGCGCCCTTCCTCGACCATCCGCTCGGCATCGCGGCGGCTGGCCACGCCCGAGCGCGCCAGCCATTTGGCGATCCGTTCGCCGCGGTCGGGGTGTTGGGGGTCGTCTTGGTTCATCGTCTGGATCCCGAGGCGTCGGTCAGGGCAAGAAAGAGGCGTGTATCGGCCGGGGATATGGCGAATTCCGGATGCCATTGCACGCCCAGGCAGAAGGGATGGGGGGGATATTCGACCGCCTCGATGATACCGTCGTCGGCCGTCGCGCAGACCACCGCGCGCCCCGGCGTGCGGACGGCCTGGTGATGGGCGGAATTGACCGCCAGGCGGGCCGCGCCGGTCACGCGCGCCAGCAGCGTGCCGGGGACGATATCGACCTCATGGCCGGGCTGGTCGCGGGGGTTGGGCTGTTCGTGCGCCAGCGCGCCGGGGCGGGCGTCGGGGATATGCTGGATCAGCGTGCCGCCCAGCGCCACGGCCAGAAGCTGCTGCCCGCCGCAGATGCCCAGCACCGGCACGTGCCGCGCGATCGCCGCCCGCGCCAGCGCCAGTTCCGCGCCGGTCCGCTCCGTCTTCAACGTCACGGCGGCATGGCGCGCGCTGTCGCCGTACAGCGCGGGGTCGACGTCGAACGCCCCGCCGGTAATCACCAGCCCGTCGATCCGCGCCATGATGTCGTCCGTCAGCGCCGCATGGTGCGCCAGCGCCACCGGCACCCCGCCCGCGTCGGCGATGGCATCCATGTAGTTGCGGCGCAGCGCATACCAGGGATAGCGCGAATAGGCCCCGCCATCGGGGGCGCCGTCCTCGCTGTCCAGGGTCACGCCGATCAGGGGGCGGGATCGGGTCATCCCGCCTGACCTAGAGGAATATCGCGGTGAAGGAAATCGCCCCGGTGGTCCGTGGCCGAAATCCGGGCCCAAGGGGTAGTCAGGCAAGCGCCTTCACAATCCCCACCGCGCGATCCAGCCCGGCATCCGTCGTGAACACATGCGGGGCCAGCCGGACGATCGCGGGCAGGCCGCGCGCCGCCATCTCGAACGGCGCATAGGGCGCGGGCACGGCGCTGGCGGTCACGCCGCCCTGCTCCAGGCGCTTCACGATGTCGGCCGCATCCAGCCCGTCGATGGTGAAGCTCACGATTCCCGACAGCACGGCCCCCCAGTCCTGCAGGCGCACGCCGGGCAGCGCGCGCAGCCCGTCACGCAGGCGCGCGGCCCGGTCGGCGATGCGCGCGCGGATGAACGGCAGGCCCAGCGTCAGCGCGCCCTCGATCGCGGCGGCCAGCCCCAGCCGCCCCGCGATGAAGGCCTCGCCGCCCTCGTACCGGCGCGCATCCTCGCGTCCGGCGCCGAACTGATCCGCCATGACGGCCTGGGTGCGCGCCAGGAACCGGCGGGACGCATACAGCACGGCGGTGCCCCGGGGGCCGCGCAGCCATTTCCGCCCGCTGGCCACCAGCCCGTCGCAGCGCAGCGCGCCGACATCCACCGGCATTTGTCCCAATGCCTGGCAGGCATCGACCAGATGCACCGCCCCGATCTCCGCCGCCAGCGCCCCGAGTTCGTCCGCCGGATTGACCAGGCCGCTCACCGCCGGGCACCAGGTCGTCAGGACCAGCCGCGTGCCGGGCCGCACCGCCGCCCGCGTCGCCGCGATGTCGGTCTCGCCCTGCGCGTCCGTCGCCATCACGTCGATCGAGACCCCGTCCAGCCCCCGCAGCATCGCCAGCGTTCCGCCCCAGCAGGCGCGATCGACCAGTACGCGGTCCCCCGCCCGCAGCCCGACCGACAGCAGCAGGGCGCGCAGCGCGCCGTTGCCGCTTTCGACAAAGGCGATTTCGTCCGGCCGGGCGCCGATCAGGCGCGCGGCGTGGCCGTAGCCGGCCTCCAGCCGCTCCCGCGCTTCGGCCGCCGCCCAGGTCGCGCCCCGTTCGGCCTCGCGCAGCAGATGACCTGTCACCGCTTCCAGCACGGGGGCCGAGGCCAGGCCGCAGGCCGCGTTGGCCAGGTAGACGCCCGTTTCAGCCCGCGCGGGCGCGATCCAGCGTGTCGTCGGGTCGGACATCGTTTTCCTCCGTGATGGATGCGGGGATCGGGGGTCCAGGGCCTCAGGCCCTGGTGGGTTCGATGGGGGTAACGCGGGCGGCGAAACGCCGCGCCCCGGCCACGCAGCAGGCGACACCCGCGGCCGTCAGCACCAGCGGCCAGCCGATCGCCTCATGCAGGAGGACGGCCGCCAGGGCGAAGGCCAGGAACGGTTGCAGAAGCTGTACCTGCCCCACGGCGGCGATTCCGCCCAGCGCCAGGCCGCGATACCAGAAGATGAAGCCCACCAGCATGGAAAACACCGTCACATAGCCCAGCCCCAGCCACGCCGCCGGCGGGATGCCGTGCAGCGACGGCGGGCAGAGCATCAGCGCCACCAGGGTCATGAACGGGGCCGCCACCAGCAGCGCCCAGCAGATGACCTGCCAGCCGCCCAGCCGGCGGGCCAGTGCGCCGCCTTCGGCATAGCCCAGCCCGCACAGCAGCACCGACGCGCCCATCGTCAAATCGGCGATGCCGAACCCGCCGCCGCCCTGCCGCGCCGCCATCAGCACCACCAGCCCCGCCCCGCCGGCCGAGCACAGCCAGAACGGCGCACGGGGGCGCTCGCCCCCGCGCAGCACGCCGAAGAAGGCCGTCGCCAGCGGCAGCAGGCCCAGGAACAGGATCGACCGCGACGCCGTCATGTGCCGCAACGCCATGGCGCTGAGCAGCGGAAACCCGACGACGACGCACAGCGCGACCGTCACCAGCGGCCAGCCATCCGTGCGGGCCGGGGGCGACGCGCGCAGGCGGGCCAGGCACAGCGCCCCCAGCACAGCCGCCAGGGCGGCCCGCGCGGCGGTCAGGAACACGGGGTCGAACCCCGTCACGGCCAGCTTCGTCGCGGGCATCGACCCGCTGAAGATCGCCACGCCGACCAGGCCGCAGATCCATCCTTCGGTCGTCTTGTTCAGCGCCATCGCCTGTCTCCTTTCCCGCCCTCCTTCTGCGGCAGGAGGGAACAGGCTTTCCAGAGACAGTCCGGTACGATTATCTTGTACTGTACCGATCAATGATACAGTACGGAATGACACAGGTGGCAGGACAGATCGGGCTTTGCCCGAGCCCACCAAGGCCTGAGGCCCTGGACCCCGATCATGGATAAACAGATTGGTTTCCAAAGGCCTGTGGCCTTTGGCAGGTTTCAGGGCAGCGCCCTGAGGCAGGCCGCGCGTAACGCGAATTGGCACAAGGATGGATAACTCCCAACCCCGGGACGGCACGCGCGTGGCGCGGATCGTCCATGAAGTCCGCCGTCGTATCGACCGCCGCCAGTTGACGCCGGGCGCGCGCCTGCCCTCGATCCGCCTGATGGCGGAGACGATGGAAGTCTCGAAATCCACGGTGGTGGAGGCCTATGACCGCCTGGCCGCCGAAGGCGTGATCCGCGCGCGCGCCGGCGCCGGCTTCTTCGTGACCGCGCCGCTGGCGCCCCTGTCGCTGGACATGGAACCGGCGCCCCGCGACCGGGACATCGACCCGCTGATGGTGCTGCGCCAGTCGCTGGAGGACGCCAGCCGGCGGATCGCCCCCGGCTGCGGCTGGCTGCCCGAATCCTGGATGCCGGAGGACGCCATGCGCCGCGCCCTGCGGACGATCGCCCGCACCGGCGGCGGGCTGTTCGAATATGACGCGCCCCTCGGCCTGCCGGCCCTGCGCCGCCTGCTGGCCCGGCGCATGGCGGACCAGGACATCATGGCCGCCCCGGCGCAGATCCTGCTGACCGATTCCGGCACCCATGCGCTGGATCTGGTCTGCCGCTATTTCCTGCGGCCGGGCGACGCGGTGATGGTGGACGACCCGTGCTATTTCAATTTCCACGCCATGCTGCGCGCGCATCAGGTGAGGGTCGTCGGCGTGCCCTACACGCCGGACGGCCCCGACCTGGACCGTTTCGCGGCCCTGGCGGCGGAGGCCCGGCCCCGGCTCTACGTCACCAATTCGGCGCTGCATAATCCGACGGGGGCGATGCTGTCGCCGGTCACGGCGCATCGCATGCTGAAACTGGCCGAAGCCCATGACCTGATTATCGCCGAGGACGACATCTTCGCGGATCTGGAAGACACCCCGGCGCCCCGCCTTGCGACTTTCGACGGGCTGGACCGGGTGATCCGTATCGGCAGTTTCTCCAAGACCATCTCGGCCTCGCTGCGCTGCGGCTATATCGCCGCGCGGCCGGACTGGATCGACGGGCTCATCAACCTGCGGGTCGCGACCGGCATCTCGGGCGGTCGCCTGGCCGCCGAGCTGACGCGCCTGGTCCTGACCGACAGCGGCTATCGCCGCCACCTGACCGCCCTGCGCCCCCGCCTGGCCCGCGCGATGACCACGACCATCCGGCGGCTGAAGGCGATCGGCATCACCCCCTGGCTGGAACCCACGGCCGGCATGTTCCTGTGGGCCCGCCTGCCGGATGGTTGCGACGCCACGGACCTCGCCCGCCGCGCCCTGACCCGCAACATCGTCCTCGCCCCCGGCAATGCCTTCAGCGCCAACGGTGCTGCGGGCGGCTTCATGCGGTTCAACGTGTCGCGGATGGAGGACGCGGAAACGTACGGGACCCTGTCAGGCCTGATGGGCCGGACAGTCCCGGAACGGGTTTCCTGAATCCTGCGCGTGTCATGAACATGGACGCGGCATCAGCTTGCAGTTTTGGGCTGTCTTATATGAACATTCGCCCCCGCTTTCGGGCACGAAATTCTCAGTAGCGGACGTTGGCG
Source organism: Gluconacetobacter johannae (assembly GCF_014174305.1). GTDB lineage: Bacteria > Pseudomonadota > Alphaproteobacteria > Acetobacterales > Acetobacteraceae > Gluconacetobacter > Gluconacetobacter johannae. The sequence goes on from NZ_JABEQH010000002.1 coordinate 75,871, forward strand.
TCAGGTACCTGCCGGCAGCTTTCGCCTTCTTCTCGGACGCCAGAACGGGGTGTGAGGTTTCCTCGAAGCGGACGTGGCTTACGATTTGAGAGGAATAATCGCAGTCAATCTCGGAGCGGTTCACCCGAGATGTCGAGGCGAGCATCTCCTCATCCCATGCATGGTTCATGATCGCTCACATTCGCAAAGTTCCGCGGAAAATCAATCAGGTTTCTTTCTGGTTCAGTTAGTGATAAATAACTCAGAGAATAGTCCATAATATCGAATATTGCTTTTTAGGGTAAATTTCTTGATCAATTGGTCAGACCCAATACCTTTAAGGGACTATCATCTAGCCCCGAACAGGTCCGGCCTTTACGTCATATGCACAGGCGAAAACGGTTCTATTCCTACCGGAGATCCACACGATCCGGATTTATATCTTGGATATAATTGGCCAAAAAACTCCGAAACTTTATATATCGGAGTGAGTAGAGATAGACGCAGTGGAATTCGCGGTAGATTGAGCCGTCACGCTAGGAGTCGCGGTAGCAGAGAGATTTCATTGGCAATCCAAAGAGGTACACCTCTATGGTTCTTCTTCTTTGACGTAACAAACGACCCTTCCATCACCCCAGAGGGCTTACTATTTCTCGAAAATCTATTTATAGATTTTGCTAGATATTTCTTCCCAAACAATATTCGAATTGAAACTAAATCGGCACTGCGAAGATTTGTGAGAGCTATATAATAGCTGTTCGTATAATAAATTTATTACAATTCATACCCCGCAACTATGCCCTTTACGTTTTCACGTAAGTCTTTCCAATAAAGACTAAGCACGTGACCAAATAACACAAATTAGTGCCCCCGCGTGGTCGGACAACTTAGTGGTCTTGATAAGCTACACCAGTTTGTCGTTAAGTCGTCTTCCTGACAACATAGGTGTCAGGCCAATGGGGGCAGGAGTTTTGACCCTAGACCTAAGTGCTATTAGCGAACCGCGCGAGATCTACAGGGTTTCCGCTTTCAGGTTTTTGAGCCCCAAAGCCGACCTACAGCTTTCCCGCCAGACCTGTCGTCCAAATGCAATGGGGTTATGACCGCTTACGAGATTCATATCTGAACGCATAGACGGCCGGAATGGGGAGCAAAGCTGAATGAGAAATTCCGGATCGCCTGAAGCAAGACAAGAGTATTGCCTGTCAGCAAACGCACGCGGTGCGGGCGGATACGCAACAGGCGCGGGGGATTGTGTGCCAGGCCCCGTGGGGTTAAGTCCCGTTCATGAGCACCACCGCACCCGCCTGCCCGCAATGCACCCTGGAAGAAACGCACATCGAAGGGGCGAACCATGTCTGCGAGGTCTGCGGTTACGAATGGCCTGCCGACATCGCCGAAGCCGCACCGGCCGAAGATGTGGTGCGCGATGCCAATGGTGTCATACTTGCTGATGGCGACACGGTCGTTGTTATCAAGGACCTCAAGGTGAAGGGGTCCTCGACAACGCTGAAGGTGGGCACCAGGATCAAGAATATCCGTCTGCGGGGCGGCGACCACGCGGTTGAGGCCGGCAGCTACATGCTCAAGGCCGAGTTTCTGCGGAAGGCGTAAACGCGCGTGCCTCTCGCGCCTTCCGGCCCGCATCGACCCATCAGGCCCCCGGCCGCGACCCCGCGATAAGGATATCCACCAGACGCCTGGCGCTGGCCTCCCATCCGGGGTCGGAGGCGATGTTGGCGACACCGACCAGGGCGCGCAGCAGGTCGATGGGGTCGAGGTCAGGGCGCATTTCGCCACTGGCGACGGCGCGGGCGACCAGGTCGCGGATTGCGGTCTTCACGCTGTCGCCCGACGCGGCATAAAGCGCGGACGGGCCGCCGACGAGCGAGTTGAGCGCCGGCGCGATCACCTGTTTGGCCGCGATGTAATCGACAAACAGCCGCATCCAGTCGCGCAGGGCCTCCAGCGGCGGATGCGTCGCGGCCAGATGCTGGGCCGCCGCGCCCAACCGTTCGACCTCGGTGCGATAGACCGCCTCGATCAGCGCGTCCCGGGTCGGGAAATGGCGGTACAGCGTGCCGATGCCGACCCCCACCCGGCGGGCGATCTCGTCGAACCGCACCTCCGTCTCGCCCTCGGTGAACGCGGCCTTGGCGGCGGCGATCAGCCGTTCGCGGTTGCGCTGCCCGTCGCTGCGCGGCCGGCGTCGCGCGCTCTTGTCCTCGGCCAAGCGGGTCCCCCTTGTTAAGCGGAGCAATCCTCCGTATATAAATAAGCGGAGACTTTCTCCACATGGCGCGCATGCCGCCGCCTTTTCAACGCGCATGCCGCGTATCCATAGTCCGGACAGATCACGGAGGCCATCATGGCAGACGATTTCGGCGCGACCTCGACGACGGACGAGGTGCTGGCAGGCGTGAGCCTGACCGGCAAGCGCGTGCTGGTGACCGGCGTCTCGGCGGGCCTGGGGGTAGAGACCGCCCGCGCGCTGGCCGCCCATGGCGCATATGTCGTCGGTGCGGCGCGCGACCTGCACAAGGCCCAGGCCGCGACGGCACAGGTCCGCGCGGATGCGCGACAGGGCGGTGGCTTCGAACTGGTCGAACTCGACCTTGCCCGGCTGGCCAGCGTGCGCGCCTGCGCGGATGCATTGAACGCCAGGGCCGAACCGTTCGATCTGGTTATCGCCAATGCCGGCGTCATGGCGACGCCGTTCGGCCATACGGCGGACGGGTTCGAAACGCAGTTCGGCACCAATCATCTCGGCCATTTCGTGCTGGTCAACCGGATTGCGCCACTGATGCGCGCCGGCGCGCGGCTGGTGACTCTGGCCTCGTCCGGTCATCGCTTTTCCGACGTCGATCTGGACGACCCGAATTTTGAGCACACGCCCTACGACCCGTTCGTTGCCTATGGGCGCTCGAAAACCGCCAATATCCTGTTTGCGGTCGCCTTCGACCAGCGGCATCGGGCCCATGGTGTGCGCGCCACGGCGGTGCATCCGGGTGGCATCCAGACCGAACTTGGCCGCCATATGGACCCGGCCCAGCTCGAGGCGATGGTCGCCCAGATAAACCAGCAGCGCGCCGCCAGCGGCGAAGCACCCTTCGCCTGGAAGACCATCCCCCAGGGCGCCGCGACCTCGGTGTGGGCGGGGGTGGTCGCGCCGGCCGACGCCGTCGGCGGCCGCTATTGCGAGAACTGTCATGTCGGCACGATCGTACCCGACGACGTGACGATCAGTGCGATCAGCGAAGGTGTGCGCGGCTATGCCCTGGACCCGGCGCATGCCGAGGCCCTGTGGAGCCGGAGCGAGGAAATGGTCGGCGAGCGTTTCTGAACCGCGAGGCACAAGGGGCCTGGCCCCTTGGACCCCATCAAAGGCATTGCCTTTGAAATCCAGTCGTCAAGGCAACCGGGGTGGCCGATCAGCCGTCGTAGACGACCGAATGCACGCTCGCGGTCAGGGTGCGGTGACCCATCAGTCCGGGTTCGCAGGCGGAAAAACCGATCACGATTGCCGCGGCGGCCAGGATCAGCGTGAGCGTATTCATCGTCTTCCTCCTGTTCATATCGGTTTCGATTGTTACAGGAAACGTTACCCGGATTGCGGCGAGGGTGTCACCCGTTTTCCTGTCTGTCCATTAAAATCAATATCTTTTCCGGGTGTCGTGCCCCTGAGGCCGTACGCGATGTGGCAGCGTCTGTAACATGTTGTGATTGCACCGTATCGCCGCCACGGGCGCATGGACCGGGCGCCTGCGGTATGGATCGGAACGTCCCCGGCCCGATCCGGGTTGCATGATGCGGGAGGGATAAATCCTGGTTTTCTGCTGTCTCGGCGCGGTGCGCGATGGGTGCTGACAGCCCGTCCCGCGACCCGCGCGACCCGATGTCGATCGCGATGGACGAGGCCCGGGCCGCCGCCGCGCGGGGCGAGGTCCCGGTGGGCGCGGTGCTGGTCGGACCCGACGGCACGGTGCTGGCCCACGCCGGCAACGCGGTGGAGGCCGGGGACGATGCCTCGGCCCACGCGGAAATGCTGGTCATGCGCGCGGCCGTCCGGCGGCTGGGCGGCCCGCGCCTGGCCGGCTGCACCCTGGTGGTGACCCTGGAACCCTGCCCGATGTGCGCGGCGGCGGCGGTGCATTTCCGCGTCGGGCGCATCATATTCGGGGCCTACGACCCCAAGGGCGGCGGGGTGGAACACGGGCCGCGCCTGTTCGCCCGGCCCGATTGCCTGCACCGCCCCGAATGGATCGGCGGCGTGCGCGAGACCGAGGCCGCCGCCCTGCTGCGCGATTTTTTCGCCCGCCTGCGCGGCCGGTGATTTGCGGCCGGCGCGCAGTTAACGCATCTTTCATCGGCAGGTAGGGGTGGTGTGCGCTCCGGTATCGCATCCTGCCACGATGAGAGAGGATTCGGGGCGGATCGCCGGTCTGGCCGCCCCGGCAACAATCAGGAACGCTATGTCTGACGAGTTTCAGCCGATTTCTTTCCCCCGCGTCCGTCGGCTGCGGGCAGGGGTGCTGGCCGCGCTGGTCGCGGGCACCGCGCTGGGCGGCGCGGCCGACGGGGCGCTGGTCGCACGTGCGCGCGCCGACGACACCGGTGTGATCCGGCCGGATACGCAGATCCAGACGCTGCCGAATTTCGTCAATCTGGTGAAGCAGGTGAAGCCCGCGGTGGTGTCGATCACCGCCAGCCTGCGCGCCGACGCCATGGACGACGAAGGCGGCATGGACGGGCAGCCCCAGTCCCCCTTCCCGTTCCCCTTCCCGTTCCAGATGATGCCGCAGCAGCAGCAGCGCCGCACGGTCGAGGCCCGGGGATCGGGCTTCATCATTTCGGCCGACGGCTTTGTGGTGACCAACAACCATGTGGTGAAGGGCGCGACCAAGGTCACGGTGACGCTGGATGACGGCACGACCCTGCCGGCCAAGATCGTCGGCCGCGACCCCAAGACCGACCTGGCGCTGCTGAAGGTGACGTCGCAGAGCAAGCTGCGCTTCATCGAACTGGGCGATTCCGACAAGATCGAGCCCGGCGAATGGGTGGTCGCGGTCGGCAACCCCTACGGGCTGGGCGGCACCGTGACGGCGGGCATCGTCTCGGCGCGCGGGCGCGACATCGGCGATGGCCCGTATGATTCGTTCATCCAGGTCGACGCGCCGATCAATCGCGGCAATTCCGGCGGCCCGCTGTTTACCCAGGACGGCAAGGTCGTGGGCGTGAACACCGCCATCCTGTCGCCCTCGGGCGGCGGGTCGATCGGCATCGGTTTCGCCATCCCGTCCGACGTGGTGAAGAACGTCGTCTCGCAGTTGGAAAAGACGGGCCACGTCACGCGCGGCTATCTGGGCGTGGTGGCGCAGCAGATCACGCCGGCGATGGCCAAGGCGCTGGGCCTGAAGGCCGGGGCGCAGGGCGCGCCGCCCAGCGGCGCGCTGGTCGCCAGCGTCAGCAACGGCAGCCCGGCGGAAAAGGCCGGGATCAAGGCCGGCGACGTGATTACCGCCCTGAACGGGCAGAAGATCGACACCCCGCACGATCTGGCGGTGAAGGTGGCGTCGGTGGCCCCCGGCACCAAGGCGACGCTGGGCTTCGTGCGGAATTCGGCCGAACAGACGGCCTCGGTCACCATCGCCAACCTGTCGGGCGCCGCGTCGCCGGACGGCTCGGTGGGCGACAAGAACGAGGGCGGGCCGCGCCTGGGCGTCTCGCTGGCGCCCCTGACGTCGGACCTGCGGCAGCAGTTGGGCCTGGACGGCACGGTGCGCGGCGTCGTCGTCAGCGACGTGCAGGCAGGCTCGGCCGCCGAACAGGCCGGAATCCATGCCGGCGACGTCATCCAGGCAGTGGGCAACAAGCCGGTGGAAAACCCCGGCGCCACCGTCACCGCCGTCCGCGCGGCGCTGAAGGCCAACCAGTCGGTGCTGCTGCGGATCCTGCGTAACGGGCAGAACATCTTCGTGGCCGTCACGCCGGGGTCGGGGGATGAGGGCGAGAGCAGCGGCGAGTCCGACGATAACCAGTAACCGTCGGCGGGAAGGGAAGGCCGGGCTTTGCCCGAACCCGGCAAGGGCCTCGGCCCTTGCATCCCATACGTTTTAAAAGCCTTGGGTTGCCAAAGGGCTATGCCCTTTGGCGCCTTCCATCACGCGCCCGACAGCGTGGCCAGCAGCGCATCGACGTCCTCGATGCGCGTGTAATAGCTGGTGACCAGCCGCACCACCGTGCCGTTCAGCCCCAGCGGCGCGCGCCAGTCACGGAACACGAACCCCGCCGCCCGCAGATGCGTGACCGCCGGGCCGGGCAGCAGGACGAAGATCTCGTTGGCCTGCGTTTCGTACAGCAGCCGCGCGCCCGGATGGCGGAACAGCCCGCCCGCCAGGCGCTGGGCCATCGCGTTGGCCTGCCGCGCGTTATGCAGCCACAGGTCGTCGCGCAGATAGGCCAGCAACTGCGCGCTCAGGAACCGCTGTTTCGACCAGTCATGGCCGCCGCGCTTGCGGCGCCGGGCGAAATGCTCGGCCCGCCCGGGGTCGAAGAACACCACGGCCTCGGCCGCCATCGCGCCGTTCTTGGTGGCGCCCAGCGCCAGCACGTCCACGCCCGCCTTCCAGGTCGCCTCGGCCGGGGTGCAACCCAGATGCGCGATGGCGTTGGCCAGCCGCGCGCCGTCCATATGCACCGCCATCCCCCGGGCGCGGGCCCTTGCCGCCAGGTCGGCGACGGTGGCGGGGTCGTAGACCGTGCCCCATTCGCTGGCCTGCGTCAGGCTCAGGGTCGCGGGCAGGTTCTGCTGCGTATCGTCCACCGGCAGGCGGTCCAGCGTGTAGGCGAGGGCCTGGGGCGTCATCCGCCCGTCCTCGGACGGGATCGGAACCAGGCGCGCGCCACCGGTATAGAAATCCGGCGCGCCGCATTCCGACTGCATGATATGGGCGCTCTCGTCGCACAGGACGGCGCTGAAGGGCGGGGTCGTGGCCGCCAGCGCCAGCGCATTCGCCGCCGTGCCGGTCGCGACGGGGAAGACCCGCACCCGGTGCTCGAACAGGTCCGACGCCGCGTCCTGCAGGCGTGCGGTCCATGCATCGGCGCCGTAGGCGGGGGCGGCGTCGGCGTTGGCCTCCATCAGCGCGGTCATGATGGCGGGGCAGACCGGAACGACATTGTCGCTGCTGAAATTCTTGCGTATCTGCTCTTTCACGATGTCGTCCCTCGTCAAGCCAGTGTCCGGAGCGTTCATGACCGACCCAGCTTTCGCCGAAACCGCGCCCGTCCGCAATCCGTCCGCGCGCCTGATCGACGGCAAGGCGTTCGCGGCGAACCTCACCCGGACGATCGCGGAAGACGTCCGTTCGTTCCACGACCGCCATCGCGTGACGCCGGGCCTGGCGGTGGTGCTGGTGGGCAACGACCCGGCCAGCGAAGTCTATGTCCGCAACAAGGCGTTGCAGACCCATCGCGCGGGCATGCGCTCGTTCATGCACATGCTGCCGGCCACCACGTCGCAGGCCGAGTTGCAGGCGCTGATCGTGCGGCTGAACGCCGATCCTGAAATCCATGGCATCCTGGTGCAGCTGCCGCTGCCCGCAGGGCTGGACCCGGTGGCGGTGACCAACGCGATCCACCCGGACAAGGACGTCGACGGGCTGGGCGAGGTCAATGCCGGGCGCCTGGCGCTGGGGCAGCCGGGGATCGTGCCCTGCACGCCGCTGGGCTGCCTGATGCTGCTGAAATCCGAACTGGGCGACCTGCGCGGGCTGCATGCGATGGTCATCGGCGCGTCCAACCTGGTCGGCCGGCCGATGGCGCAATTGCTGCTGCGCGAAGGCTGCACCGTCACCATCGCACATATCGACACCCGCGACCCCGCGGCCCTGGCGCGGCAGGCGGATATCCTGGTGGTGGCGACGGGGTGCCGGGGCCTGGTGCGCGGCGACTGGATCAAGCCCGGCGCCACGATCATCGACGTCGGCATCACCCGCGTGTCCCTGCCCAACGGCAAGACGCGCCTGGTCGGCGACGTGGCGTTCGACGAGGCCGTGACCCGCGCCGGCCGCATCACCCCGGTGCCCGGCGGCGTCGGCCCGATGACGATCGCCTGCCTGCTGAACAACACGCTGGCCGCCGCGCGGCGGATCGTGGGCGGCGCATGACGCGGATCTCGGTCGAACTGATCCCCCGCGACGCGGAGGCGCTGCTGCGCGACGCGGCCGAGGTCCGGGACTGCTTTCCCGTCGCCGACACCCTCAACGTCCCGGACCTGATGCGCTTTCCGCTGCGGAGCTGGGACACGGTGCCGCTGCTGCATCCGCTGATGCCGCGCGTGGTGCCGCATGTCCGCGCCATCGACATCGACCCCGACGGCCCGCTGCCCGGCCTGGAGCAGGACGATCTGCGCGAGGTCCTGGTGGTGCGCGGCGATCCGCCCGCCGACATCAGCCGCCGTACCTTCCCCAATTCCAGCGAGAGCGTCATCCGCCGCTATCGGCGCGAGGCCCCGCACCTGACGGTCTACGCGGCCTTCGACCCCTATCGTCGCGCCCCGTACCGCGAGCTGGAGGCCGTGGCGCGCAAGAAGGACGCCGGGGCCATGGGTTTCTTCACCCAGCCGGTGTTCGACCGCCGGACGCTGGATGTCTGCATGGGCTGGCTGGCGGGCGAGACCGTCTTCTGGGGCCTGTCGCCGGTCATCGGCCCGAAATCGCGCTCGTATTGGGAAACGACCAATCACGTGGTCTTCCCCCGCGATTTCGCCCCCACGATCGAGGCCAATGTCGCCTTCGCCTGCGATGCGATCCGCACCGTCCGCGCCCAGGGCGGGCATGTCTACCTGATGCCGCTGCGCGTGAAACTGTCGCGCTATCTCGCCCCGATCCACGACGGAATCGCCTGAAGGCAAGGGCCTTGGCCCCCTTTGGGTGGGTTACGTCCGCCGGGCAATTCCGTTAGCGTCGGTTCTCCGACTCCTCCGGAAAGGTCATGATCTTGCCGAACTCCCGCCCGCATCCGCGCCGCCCCGCCGCCGGCCGTCTCCTTCGGACCGGCGGGGCGATGCTGGCCGCGATACTGGCCTGCGGCGCGGGAGGCGCGCCCGCCGGGGCTGCCGATGCGGCCCCCGACACGGCATCCGCCCCGGCGCTGCCTGCCTTGCCGCCGCCCGACCCGGCGCGGATCTTCGCCCCGCTGGCCTATCCGCAGGGGTCCGGGCCCTACCGGTCGGGCGCGGGCGTGCCCGGCCCCGCCTATTGGCAGAACAATGCGGATTACGAGATCAAGGCGGCCATCGACCCTGCCAACCGCCTGCTGTCGGGGTCCGAGACGATCACCTATGTCAACAACAGCCCCGACGCGCTGGACGTGTTGTGGGTCCAGCTGGACCAGAACATCTATCGCGACGGGTCGCGCGGCGGGTTCGCCAACCCCCAGCGCCACGCCAACCATACGGACGGCGAGGCGATCGAGAGCGTGTCGGTCGAACAGGACGGCAGGAGCGTCGCGGTGACGCCCGTGATCTCGGACACGCGGATGCAACTGCCCCTGCCGACCCCGCTGGACGGCAAGGGCGGCAAGATCCGGGTGAAGATCGTCTGGCACTACACGATCCCCGGCGAATGGGGCGGCCGCACCGCCGTCACCCCCAGCCGCAACGGCGATGTCTACGAGGTCGCGCAATGGTATCCGCGCATGGCCGTCTATGACGACGTGCGCGGCTGGGATACCGCGCCGTACCTGGGCCAGGAATTCTTCCTGGATTATGGCGACATCGACTACAGCATCACCGTGCCGTGGAATTTCACCGTGGTGGGCTCGGGCGCGCTGGTGAACCCGGCCGAGGTCCTGACCCAGACCGAGCGCGACCGCCTGGCCCAGGCGGCGAAGAGCGACGAACGGGTGATGATCCGCACCGAGGCCGACATCGCCGACCCCAAGAGCCATCTGGCGCAGAGCGGGACCAGGACCTGGCGTTTCCGCATGAACAACACGCGCGACGTCGCCTTCGCCGCGTCGCCGGCGTTCCTGTGGGACGCGGCGCGGCTGGACCTGCCGCCCCTGGCCGGGGAGGGTGGACGCCCCGCGACGCCGCGCCTGGCGATGTCGGCCTATCTGGTCGAGGGCGCGGGCCCGCACCAGTGGGACCGCTCCACCGCCTATGTGAAGCACGCGATCGAGTATTTCTCGCGCCAATGGTACCCGTATCCGTGGCCCAACGCGATCAATCTGGGCGGCCACGGCGCGGGGATGGAATATCCTGGCATCGTCTTCGACGGGATGCATGACAAGGACCCCGAGCTGTTCTGGATCACGACGCATGAGCTGGGGCATGCCTGGTTCCCGATGATCGTGGGCTCCAACGAACGTCGCAACGCCTTCATGGACGAAGGCTTCAACACCTTCATCGACGCCTATGCGTCCCAGCATTTCAACAATGGCGAATTCGCGCCCAAGCGCGATGCGGAATTCGCCCCCGCCACCGGCAAGCCGGCGGAAGACATCCTGTCGGTCCTGCGCGACCCGGCCGCGCCCCGGCTGATGACGCCGTCCGACCTGGTGCCGGAACGCTATCGCCACCCTGTGACCTACTTCAAGGGCGCCTATGGCCTGATGCTGCTGCGCGAGCAGATCCTGGGGCCGGAACGCTTCGACCGCGCCTTTCGCCGCTATATCGCGCTGTGGGCCTATCGCCACCCCACGCCGTCCGACTTCTTCCGCCTGATGAGCAGCGAGGGCGGCGAGGACCTGTCGTGGTTCTGGCGCGGCTGGTATTTCAACAACTGGGGCCCGGACTATGCGGTGAAATCCGCGACGACGACCGGCGACGGCGCGGCGCGCGGCGTTCTGGTCACCGTCGACAACAAGGGCTGGCTGCCCCTGCCGGTGACGCTGATGCTGACCTACACCGACGGCACCACCTCGCGCCTGGTCATCCCGACCGAGACCTGGCAGCTACGCAACGAGATCGAACTGACCATCCCCACCACCCGCACGCCGCAGACGGTGACGCTGGACCCGGACCACGACATCCCCGACCTGAACCGGACGGACAATGTGCTGACCCTGGCGGCTCCGCCGCCGCCGCCCGCGACGGGACACTGAAGCAGGGCGCAGGGGGCCGGGGGACAGAGCCCCTCGGACCCCTGGCGGGCTAGATGAACTGCCCCCGCAGGAAGCCCAGCGCCGGCAGTGGCCGCCACGCCCGGGGCAGGTCGGCGCGGCGGATGGGGGCGACGCTGTAGCGTGGCGCGGGCTGGCGGGTCTGGCGCAGGAACTGCGCGTACGCCCGGACCTGCTGTTCGCGCCAGTCCCGGTCGGCCATCGCGGCGGCGCGGGCGGGATAGACATCGGCGATCCGCATGGTCCGGCCGGCGGAGGCGATGACCGCCCACAGCGTGTCGTCCTTGCGCGCGGTACCGCGAAACGCGATGATTTCACTCAAGAGCAAACTCCGCCTCGGGCTGCTGTCACGAGACCACGCCGGTCCATCGGGAATCAAGACCCATCTGCGCCGGACGCGCGGGGCCGATTTTCTTGCCGCCGGCCATGCGGAACTGTAGGAGGCAAGGCATGTTGCGTCTTCTCATCACCATCCCCTTCCTGCTGGCGCTGATCGTGTTCAGCGCCGGCAACCAGGACTCGATCCAGATGTGGTTCCTGGACTGGGGCTGGAAATCGTCGGTCGGCGTGCTGACCCTGATCGTCGCGGCGTTCTTCTTCGCACTGGGCGCGCTGTCGCTGTGGTTCGCCGAACTGCGCCAGCGCGGCCGCGCCCGCCGCGCCGAACAGCAGATCCGCACGCTTGAGGAGCAGATCGCCGAACTGCGCCGCCAGCAGGCCGAAACCTTCAATCCCCCCGCCGTCCCGCCGCCCGCCCCCCCGGCGGCGCCCTATCGCGAGGTGCTGCCGCGATGACCGCGCGGCGCACGCGCCTGATCGTGGCGCTGGACACCAAGGATACCGCGCAGGCCCGCGCCTGGCGCGCGCAGACGGCGGCCAGCACCGACGCCGTGAAGCTGGGGCTGGAATTCACCTATGCGCGCGGGCTGGACGCGGTGCGGGACGTCGCGGGCGACCGGCCGCTGTTCCTGGACCTGAAGCTGCACGACATTCCCAACACCGTCGCCTCGGCCATCGGCAGCCTGGCGGCGATGCGGCCTGCGATGCTGACGATCCATGCCGCCGGCGGGCATGCGATGATCGCGGCGGCGCGGGCGGCGGTGGATGACGCCTTTCCCGTGGACGCGCGGCCGATCCTGCTGGCGGTCACGGTGCTGACCAGCATGGACGCCGAGGCATTGCGCGAAACCGGAGTGTCCGACACCCCGCGCGGGCAGGTGGTGCGGCTGGGGGCGCTGGCGATGGCGGCCGGGGCCGACGGGCTGGTCTGCTCGTCGCACGAAATCGCGCCGCTGCGCGACCGGCTGGGCGACCGGCCGGTGCTGGTGGTGCCGGGCATCCGGCCCGCAGGGGCCGCCGCCGGCGACCAGAAGCGGATCATGACCCCCGCCGAGGCCCGCCGCGCCGGGGCCGACTGGATCGTCGTCGGCCGCCCGATCACCACCGCCGCCGACCCGGCCGCCGCCGCCGCCGCCATCGCGGCGGAGCTTGCCGGCTGACCGCCCGATGGAGCGGCCCATCGGCGTCAAGATCTGCGGCCTGACCGAACCGGCCGGGCTGGACGCCGCTGTGACGCATGGCGCGGATTGGGTCGGGTTCGTGTTCTTCGCGCGTTCGCCCCGGCATGTCACGCCGGCGCAGGCGGCGGCCTTGATCGCGCGCCTGCCGGCGGGCGGCCCCCGGCGCATCGGCCTGTTCGTGGCGCCGGACGACGACGCCATTGCCGCCGTGCTGGACGCGACCGAACTGGACGGGTTGCAGGTCTACGCCCCGCAGGCCCGCGCGCGCGCCATCCGCGACCGGTTCGGCCTGCCGGTCTGGCACGCCCATGGGGTGGCGACGCCAGGGGACCTGCCGGCGGAAACGGCCCTGGACGGGCTGGTGATCGAATCCCGCCCGCCCGCGGGTTCGGACCGGCCGGGCGGCAATGCCCACGCCATCGACTGGACGATCACGCGGGGCTGGGTCGCGCCCGCGCCCTGGATCCTGGCCGGGGGGCTGACCCCCGATAATGTGGCCGACGCCATCGCCCAGGGTGGTGCGACCGCGGTGGACGTGTCGTCGGGCGTGGAAAGCGCGCCGGGCCGCAAGGACCCGGCGCTGGTCGCACGGTTTATCCGCGCGGCCCGACAGGCCGGGTTCGGGTAGCGCCCGACCTTCCTTTCTTACCAGCCCGGATAATAGCCCGGATAAGGGGCGCCATACACCGGATACGGATAGGCCGGATAAGCGGGATACGCCGGATACGCGGGATAGGCGTAGGCCGGATAGCGGTAGCGATATCCGCCATAATACGGCGCCGCCACCACCGCGCCGGCCGCCGCCCCGGCCAGCATGCCGACGCCGAAGCCGCCCCAGCCCCAGCCGGGACCGCGCCAGCCGCCACGCCATCCGCCGCCATGCCAGCCCCAGCCACCGCCGCCGCGCCATCCGCCGCCACCGCCCCAACCGCCACGTCCGCCCCATGCCATGGCGGATGTCGATGACAGCGTGCCGGCGACGCCCAGCGACAGGGCCAGCAGGAAAGCCATCTTGCGCATCGGAATGCTCCCTTTCAGCAAGAAACCGTTCTTGTCTTCGGCGGGACGGACGGTCCGGGAAACCCGTCCGCCGCGCACATTCGCGGGATTATGCCATCCACGCCCCGTCACTACCGGGCGCAGGAAGCGCCGCGATCCCGGCCTTTTTGTGGCAGGGGCCGATCGTCATGTTTCCCCGCGCCGACGTTTCGTCACCGCCGGCCGGCGCGCTCGCGCACCCGCGCGCCCAGCGCCGCCAGCGCGTCCTTCAGCGGCCCCTCGGGCATGTCGGGAATGGCCACCGGCGGCGGCGGGGCCTGCCGTGGGGGCGGGGCTGCGGCCGCGGGGCGGGGCACCAGGTCCTGGACCAGCTTCAGCGACCGCACGGCGTCATGGCCGCAGGCCCGGTTGATCCGTCCGATCAGGGCAGGCGCCAGATGCTGCAATTCCATCGCCACCGGCCCGGCGCAACCCAGGGTCAGCACCCCGGCCGACAGGCGGCGCGGCACGGTGGCGCGCGCAAGCTCGGGCCCCACGATGTCGGCCCAGTCCGCGATGATCTGCACCGCCGCCGGCGATTGCTTGCGGAAGGCGGGGCGGGCGACGTTGGGGATCAGCGCGCCCAGGCTGCGCATCGACCAGGCGCGCGCGGGCTCGGGCGGCGGGGCGGCGGGGCGTGCGCGCTTGCCGTTCGTCGGTTCCTTCGTCATAAGCGGACCGTGCCTCCCTTACCCGTCGATCTGCTGCGCTGGTACGACCGCCACCGGCGGACGCTGCCCTGGCGGGCCCTGCCCGGCCAGGCTGCCGACCCCTATCACGTCTGGCTCAGCGAGATCATGCTGCAGCAGACGACCGTGGCGGCCGTCATCCCATATTTCCATCGTTTTCTCGACAGGTTTCCCACGGTGGCCGACCTGGCGCGCGCCCGGCAGGACGACGTCATGGCCGCGTGGGCGGGCCTGGGCTATTACGCGCGGGCGCGCAACCTGCACGCCTGCGCCCAGGCGGTGGACCGTGCCGGCGGTTTTCCCCGCGACATGGCGGGACTGCTGGCCCTGCCGGGAGTCGGTCCCTATACCGCGGCCGCCATCGCCGCCATCGCCTTCGGCCATCCGGTCGTGCCGGTCGACGGCAATGTGGAGCGCGTGACCACCCGCCTGTTCGCCCTGACCGACCCGCTGCCCGCCGCGCGCAAGGCCGTGGCCCTGCGGGCCGCGACATTGGGCGACGCGGCCGAGGCCCGTGCCCGGCCGTCCGACTTCGCCCAGGCGCTGTTCGATCTGGGGGCGGGGATCTGCACCCCGAAATCTCCGGCCTGCGCGCTCTGCCCGTGGCAGGGGGCCTGCGCCGGGGCGCGGCTGGGCATCGCCGCCAGCCTGCCGGCCAAGGCGCCGAAGGCCGCCAGGCCGGTCCGCCACGGGGCGCATTTCCATCTGGCCGACGCCGCGGGAAACGTCCTGCTGCGCCGCCGGCCGGAGCGGGGCCTGCTGGGCGGCATGCTGGAACTGCCCGGCACCGCCTGGCGGGCCGAGGCGTGGACCATGACCGAGGCTTTCTCTCATGTCCCGCTGGCCCCCAGGCGGGGGCTGTCGCCATGGCGGTCCATGGGGCGGGTGACGCATGTCTTCACCCATTTCACCTTGCATGTGGATGTGTACGCGGCGCGCGTCGACCGCTTCCCCAACAGCATCGCCGAACAGGGTGGACTGGTCTGCGGCGAACACGAGCTGGACGGGCTGGCCCTGCCGTCGCTGATGCGTAAATGCCTGCAACTCGCCGGCCGGGCGGACCCTGGCGAAACTTGACGAATCGCCGCGCCGTTCCCATGTCGGGGATACGCCACAGGTTCCCGTCATTTTTTCGTTGACGGGGCGTAAACCGGCACGGTTCACTGGAATGTGCGGCCCGGACGACCGATTTCGTGGTCCCGTTCCGCCGCGCAAGCCTTCGGGGACCGCCCCGATCGGGATGGAGAGCACGATGACCGCCATTTCCGCCTTTCTGTCGTCATCCCTGCCGCTGCTGTGCGTGTCCGTGCTGATGGGCTGTGCCGCGATCCAGGCGTGGCGCGCCCAGCCCGCACCTCGTGCGGTGCCCGTGCGGGTGCGCGACCGTCGCTGACGCGGCGCAGGTCTCAGCCGTCCCCTCCGTCGCCGGGGCAGGGGTCGGGATGCGGGTGTTTTGCCAGGACGCGCGCCATCCTGTAGCAGAATGACCTGATGACCTTCCTGACCATCCGTCCCGACGCGCCCGCGACGCCCGGCCCAGCGCGCATCGGCGTTCTGCTGACCAATCTGGGGACCCCGGACGGAACCGGTTATCAGGCCATCCGGCGCTATCTGTCGGAATTCCTGTCCGACCGTCGCATCATCGAAGCCAGCCCCGCCATCTGGCAACCCATCCTGCAAGGCCCCATCCTGACCCTGCGCCCGCGCAGGACGGGGGCCGCCTATCGCCGCATCTGGCATGCCGAACGCGACGAAAGCCCGTTGCGTACCCACACCCGCGCGCAGGCCGAGGGGCTGGCCGAACGGCTGGCCGCCGACGGCGTGGCGGTGGAATGGGCCATGCGGTACGGCAAGCCGGCGGTCCTGTCGGGGCTCGACCGGCTGCTGCGCCGTGGCTGCGACCGGATCCTGCTGCTGCCGCTCTATCCCCAGTACAGCGCCACCACGACGGCCACCGCCAACGACCAGGCCTTTCGCGCGCTGATGCGGCTGCGTAACCAGCCGGCCATCCGGACCGTACCGCCGTTCCCCGACCATCCGCTGTATATCGACGCCCTGGCCCGATCGGTGCGCGAGACGCTGGCGAACCTGCCGTTCGCGCCGCAGCGGATCGTGGCCTCGTTCCACGGGCTGCCCCGCGATTACGTCGCCCGGGGCGATCATTATCCCCAGGATTGCGAACGCACGATCGTCGCCCTGCGCCGGGCGCTGGACATGGACGAGGCGACCATGCCCCTGACCTACCAGTCGCGCTTCGGCCCCGCGCGCTGGCTGGAACCCTATACCGCGCCGCTGGTGCACGCCTTGCCCGCGCAGGGCATCACCCGTGTCGCGGTCATCATGCCGGGCTTCATGGCCGATTGCATCGAAACGCTGGACGAGATCGGCAACGAGGTCCGCGCCGGATTCATCGCCGCCGGCGGGACCGATTTCGCGCTGATCCCCTGCCTGAACGCGGCCCCGGCCGCGATCGACCTGCTGGAAGCCCTGGCAAGGCGGGAACTGGCGGGCTGGCTGGAGCCCGCCTGAAGAAAAATCGGGCGTTGCCCGAACCCACCAGGGCCTGAGGCCCTGGACCCCGATCAAGGACTGGGTTCCCAAAGGGCAATGCCCTTTGGCGGGTTCAGGGCAGCGCCCTGATGCTTGGCCGACGCGGCGCCTCAATGCCCCGGCGGCGGAGCCGGCGGATGCTCGGCGTCATACAGCGTGGCCTTCTGCTCGTCCGTCTTGCGGTTCCGGTAACGTTCCGCCAGGCTCATATGCGGGTCGGCGGGATGTTCCTTGTCATACAGCGCGGCCTTCTCGCGCAGGCCCTTGCGATATTCGTGGCGGGTATACATGCCGGCGACACACCCCCCGGCGGCCCCGAGGACGCCATGATGGGCCAGATGCCCACCGACCGCGCCGACCGCGCCATATTTCAGGCAGCCGCCGGGTTCGGCCCGCGCGTCGGTCGCAACGCCCGCCGCCAGCAGGCCGGCGGCCATCAGAACGGGCGCGACGCATTTCCGCAAACTCATCATCTCTCGTATCCAATTTCGATTGCCGGACATCGGGACGGAACCGCCCGTCCCGTGCCTCGGACAGGCATCATGTAACATAATATGTCATGGCTGTGGCGTGTCACGGCCGGTCGCAACTTTCGGTCAGGCGGTTGAAGACCAGCCCCTTGCTGCAGGTGACGACGGGCGACTGCATCGGCGCACCCTGCGGCGGCGCGACGCTGTAGGGCTGCTGATACGGCTGATAGGGCTGCTGCGGGTAGGCGCCGGGGGCCGCCGTGCCGGGGGAATAGGGGTAATAGCCGGGCGGGTATCCCGCGCTGCCGTCATATCCATCGTCATACCCGCCATCGTACGACCCGTACGAGGACGCCGCCGCGCCGGCCGCCACGCCCAGAACCGCGCCGAATGCCAGCGGCCAGCCCCAGCCGCCATAATAGCCGCCGTAATACGGATAGCCGCCCCATCCCCAGCCGCCATAATAGGGCCGGTAGCCCCAGCCGCCGCCGCGCCAGCCACCCCCGCGCCATCCCCAGCCACCGCCGCCGCCATGCCAGCCGCCACCGCCGTGCCAGCCGCCGCCGCCACCACCATGCCAGCCACCGCCGCCACCGTGCCAGCCGCCACCGCCCCCACCGCCGTGCCAGCCACCGCCACCGCCCCCATGACCGCCGCCGCCATGTTGCGCCCAGGCGATCTGCCCTCCGGCCGTCGTCCCGAGCATCAGGGCTGCCGCCCCCAGAACCAGAAATCGCCGCATGACCGGACCTCCCTTTCCATGCCCCTTCATATAGGTGGTCATGTGGGCCGATTCAGGTTGCGCCGGTATCGATATGTAACGCGGCCCCGGGGGGTCAGGACCGGTGACGCTCTTCCCACTGGGCGATCACTTCCATGACGGCGGCCGAGGTTTCCTCGATCGAACGCTGGCTGACATCCACCAGGGGCCAGCCGTGCCGGGCGCACACGCGCCGCGCCCAGCGGACTTCCTCCTCGACCTGCTCGGGGTCGACATAAGGGTTGTTACGCATCACCAGGTCCATCCGCCGGTCGGCCATCACATCCAGCCTGTGCCGCCGGATACCGATCAGCACGTCGGGATCTATGGTCAGCCCGACCACCGGCCGGGACAGATGCTCCAGCTCGTCCGGCAGCGGCAGGTTGGGGATCAGCGGCACGTTCGCCGCCTTGACGCCGCAATTGGCCAGGTAGAACGAGGTCGGGGTCTTGGAGGCGCGCGACACCCCCACCAGCACCACGTCGGCGTGCGACAGGCCGCCCATTTCCTGCCCGTCATCATGGGCCAGCACGAAATGCATGGCGTCGATGCGGCGGAAATAGGCATCGTCCATCACATACTGGCCGCCCGGCCGGGCGATGGCGGCCTCGCCCAGCTCGTCCTGCAGGATGTTGGTGACCGGGTCCAGCACGTTAATCAGCCGGACGCCGATATGCCCGCACCCGACGGTCAGCTCGTGCCGCAGCCGGGGGTCGACGACCGACGACAGGACCGGCCCCGGATCCTGCGCGATCCCTTCGAGCGCGCGCCGCAATTGCGAGCGCGTCCGCAGCAGGTTCCAGCGATGGTAGGTGACGTCGGCATGGCTGAACTGCGCCACCGAGGCGCGAACGAGGGAATCCAGCGTCTGCCCCGTCGCGTCCGAGGCCAGATGCAGCACGATATGATGCGATGGCATGCGTGTATGGCCCCGGAACCCCCGTGGGGGCGGAGATGATCGACGCGGCCGGGTATGCGCGGTGCGCGCATGCCCGGCCGGCCTGTCGTCAGCGGCTATCGGCGTGCAGCGGACGCTTCTGCTCGTCCTGGCGGGCCAGGGCGGCCTGCGCCGCCGCCAGGCGCGCGATCGGCACCCGGAACGGCGAGCAGGACACGTAGTCCAGCCCGACCGATTCGAAGAACGCGATCGAGGCCGGATCGCCCCCATGCTCGCCGCACACGCCCAGCTTCAGGCCCGGCTTCGTGCGGCGTCCCTTCTCGACCCCCATCGCCACAAGCTGGCCTACGCCTTCCTGGTCGATGGAGATGAACGGGTCGCGCGGGATCAGGTCATATTCCAGATAGAACGGCATGAACGTGCCCGCGTCGTCGCGCGACAGGCCGAACGTGGTCTGCGTCAGGTCGTTGGTGCCGAACGAGAAGAAATCCGCGTCCTGCGCGATCCGGTCGGCCGTCAGCGCTGCGCGCGGCAGTTCGATCATGGTGCCGATGCTGTATTCCAGCACCACGCCGGCCGCCGCCACCACCCCGGCCGCCACGGCCTCGACATTCGCGCGGGTGCGGCGCAGTTCGGTTTCCATGCCCACCAGCGGGATCATGATTTCCGGCACCACCTGCTGTCCGCTCTCGCCGGACACCGCGATGGCGGCCTCGATGATCGCGCGGGCCTGCATGGCGTACAGTTCCGGATAGGTCAGGCCCAGGCGGCAGCCGCGATGGCCCAGCATCGGGTTGGATTCCGACAGCGCCGCCTTGCGCGCCGCCAGGGCCTCGACGCTTTCGCCCAGCGCCGCCGCGACCTCGGCCAGTTCGGCATCGCCATGCGGCAGGAATTCATGCAGCGGCGGGTCCAGCAGGCGGATCGTCACCGGCAGCCCCGCCATGATGCGGAACAGCGCCGTGAAATCCTCGCGCTGGAACGGCAGCAGCGCGTCGATGGCGCGCGTCCGCGCGGCGTCGTCGCCCGCCATAATCATCTGCCGCACGAAGCCGATGCGGTCCGGGGCGAAGAACATGTGCTCGGTCCGGCACAGGCCGATCCCCTCGGCGCCGAAATGGCGCGCGGTCTCGGCGTCCTCGGGCGTTTCGGCGTTGGCGCGGATCTTCATCCGGCGCGTGCGGTCGGCCCAGCCCATCAGGGTCGAGAAATCGCCCGACAGGGTGGGTTCGATCGTCCCGACCCGGCCGGCGAAGACTTCGCCCGTCGCGCCGTCCAGCGTGATCCACTCGCCTTCGTGCAGAACGGTGCCGCCGACCGACAGCGTGCGCGCGCGATAATCCACATGGATCCCGCCGGCGCCGGCGACGCAGACGCGCCCCATGCCGCGCGCCACCACGGCGGCGTGCGACGTCATGCCGCCACGGGTTGTCAGGACGCCGCGCGCGGCATGCATGCCGTGCACGTCCTCGGGCGAGGTCTCGATCCGGACCAGGATCACGTCCTCGCCCCGGGCGGCGCGGATTTCCACGTCCTCGGCCGTGAAGACGATGGCGCCTGCCGCCGCCCCCGGCGATGCCGGCAGCCCGCGGCTCAGCAGCGTGCGCGGGGCGTCGGGGTCCAGCGTGGGGTGCAGCAGCTGGTCCAGCGACGAGGGGGGCACCCGGCGGATGGCCTCCTCATGCGTAATCAGCCCTTCCTCGGCCATGCTGATGGCGATCCGCAGCGCGGCGGCGGCGGTGCGCTTGCCGGTGCGGGTCTGCAACATGTACAGGCGGTTGCCCTGGACCGTGAATTCGATGTCCTGCATGTCGCGGTAATGGCGTTCCAGGATATCGCGCACCGCCAGCAGCTCGCGATAGGCGTCGGGCAGCGCCTTTTCCATCGACACCTCGTCGCCACGGGCGCGGGCCTCGGACATCGGCTGGGGGGTGCGGATGCCGGCCACCACGTCCTCGCCCTGGGCGTTGATGAGGTATTCGCCGTAGAAGACGTTCTCGCCGGTGGACGGGTCGCGGGTGAAGCACACACCGGTGGCGCAATCCTCGCCCATGTTGCCGAACACCATGGCCTGCACGTTGACCGCCGTGCCCCAGCTTGCCGGAATGTCGTGCAGGCGGCGATAGGTGTTGGCGCGCGGGTTCATCCACGACCCGAACACCGCCCCGATCGCGCCCCACAGCTGTTCGTGCGGGTCCATCGGGAACGCGGCCCCGGTCTCGCGCAGCACGATCTCCTTGTAGCCCGCGACGACGTCCTGCCAGTCCTCGGCCGACAGGCGGGTATCGTCCTGCACGCCGGTCGCGCGCTTGGTCTCCTCGATCAGGTCCTCGAAACGGTGATGCGACACGCCGAGCACGACCGAGCCGTACATCTGGATGAAGCGGCGATAGCTGTCCCAGGCGAAGCGCGGATCGCCCGACGAGGCCGCCAGCCCTTCCACCGTGCTGTCGTTCAGGCCCAGGTTGAGGACGGTGTCCATCATGCCCGGCATCGACACCCGCGCGCCCGAGCGGACCGAGACCAGAAGCGGGGCGGCCGGGTCGCCGAAGCGCAGGCCCAGCGTGGCCTCGATACCGTGCAGGGCCGCGTCGACCTGCGCCTTCAGTTCAGCGGGATAGGTCCGGCCGTTGTCATAGAAGCTGGTGCAGACTTCGGTGGTGATCGTGAAGCCCGGCGGCACGGGCAGGCCGATCGCCGCCATTTCCGCAAGGTTGGCGCCCTTGCCGCCCAGCAGATCGCGCATGCCGGCGCTGCCTTCGTTGGCGCCGCTTCCGAACCCATAGACCCACTTTGTCATCTCGGTATCTCCTTGCGCCCCGTATTCTTTCTGCGTGAAACGTAGGCATTCCTCTGGCCCGAACTTTTCTTGATCTTGCTTGTTCGGGCGCCGCCCTGCCTTCTTAGCTGTTCAGATCGCGGATTTCGATCTTTTTATTATGACGGAACCTGTCTGGTCCTGACCTGTTTTTGGGCTTGCGCGGCCGTACGGGCGGGGTGCGGCGGCCGGCGCCGATGTGGACTGCGTGGCAAGCATGGCCGGCGTGCGCCAGGATGGGGCGTACGGGGCGGGCATCTTCGGCCGTCATTATTGTGAACGATCTTTCCGGACGCCTGTTCTTTCGATGCCGACGCGATGCCCCGCGCGGCAGGGGGCTGCTTCCCGCCCACGCCGCCGATTTTTCCTGCCGGGGCATGGGAAATCCGGCAATCCGGGCGCAACGACGCCCGCGCCTGTCCGGTTGACAGGCCCACGCGAATGGGCGACGTCTGCCCTAATCAACAAGAAAAAAGGCGCATCGGGATGAAAATGCTCCGTCTGGCGTTGCTGCTGCCGTTCCTGGGGCTGTTATGGCTTCCATTCTATGACCGGATCGAACCCTCGTTCCTGGGGTTTCCATTCTTCTACTGGTACCAGCTGGCCTGGGTGCCGCTGACGTCGCTGCTGGTCCTGCTGGTCTGGAAGAAGGGCGCGCGTTCATGACCGCCCAGGCGCCCGGCCCCGTGGCCCTGATCGTCTTCATCCTGTTCTTCGCCGCCACGATCCTTCTGGGCAGCACCGTCAGCTGGTGGCGTGCCCACCGGCCCGCGCACGGCGCCGACAAGTCCGAGGACTGGGGCCTGGGCGGCCGGCAATTCGGCACCTGGGTCACATGGTTCCTGGTCGGCGGCGATTTCTATACCGCCTATACCGTGATCGCGGTGCCCGCGCTGGTCTACGCCACCGGGGCGTTCGGTTTCTTCGCGCTGCCTTATACGATCATCGTCTATCCGTTCGTGTTCCTGGTCATGCCCATCCTGTGGCGGATCGCGCATGCCGGCCGGCATGCCACGGCGGCGGACATCGTGCGCGCGCGCTTCGGCAGCCGCCCGCTGGAACTGGCGATCGCCTGCAGCGGCCTGGTCGCGGTCATGCCCTATATCGCCCTGCAGCTGATCGGCATCCGCACCGTGATCGCGGCGCTGGGCCTGCCGGGCGAAATCCCGCTGATCGTCGCCTTCGTGTCGCTGGCCGCCTATACGTGGCTGGGCGGGCTGCACGCCCCGGCGCTGACGGCGTTCATCAAGGACATCATGATCTATATCGCGGTGCTGGCCGCCGTGATCGTCATTCCGGTGCATCTGGGCGGATATGCCGCGATGTTCGCCACCGCCGCGCAGCACCTGCCCAAACCCCAGGGCAACCACGCGCTGATGGCCGGGCAGGCCGTGCCCTACGCGACATTGGCGCTGTCGTCGGCGCTGGCGGCATTCCTGTATCCGCACACGCTGACCGGCGTGCTGGCCGCACGCTCGGCCGATACGATCCGCAAGAACGCGGTCATGCTGCCGGCCTATACGCTGCTGCTGGGCCTGATCGCGATGCTGGGCCTGATGGCGCATGCCGCGGGAATCGTGACGACCCATTCCTCGTCGGTCGTGCCGCTGCTGTTCCTGGCCATCTTCCCTTCCTGGTTCAGCGGCTTCTGTTTCGCCGCCGTCGCCGTCGGCGCGCTGGTGCCCGCCGCGGTCATGGCCATCGGCGCTGCGAACCTGGTGACCCGCAACATCCTCACCGGGCGGGGGCAGGACGTCGGGGCCGCCCGGATCGTCGCCTTCGGCGTCAAGCTGGGCGCGCTGGCCTGCGTGCTGTTCCTGAATGCCCAGTTCGCCATCGACCTGCAATTGCTGGGCGGGTTGTGGATCCTGCAGACCTTCCCGGCGCTGGTGCTGGGCCTGACGCGGATCCGTTTCTCGGCCGGCGCGATGCTGCTGGGCTGGGTGATCGGGACGGTGTTCGGGACGTACCTGTGCTTCCAGGACGGGTTGAAACCCACCCATGTCCTGGCCCTGGGCGGCCTGCACCAGGCGGTTTCGACCGGTCTGCTGGCGTTGGTGGTCAATATCGGCGTGGTGGCCGTCGCCACCGTTCTGGTCCCCGGCCGCCGCACGGAAACCACCGTCGCCTGAAACGTCTGGCCGAGTGTCGGGACGGCGCACCGGCAGACAGGCCGGGCGCTGCCCGAACCCGCAAGGGCCTCGGCCCTTGACCCACCAAAGGGGCCAAGCCCTTTGGAAACCCAGGACTTCATGAAACGAATGGGATGCAAGGGCCGAGGCCCTTGCCGGGTTCGGGCAGCGCCCGACCTGCCTTTTCCCATATAGCTTTGGTACCTATGGGACACCGCCTCGAAGCGGGCCGCCGAAGGGTCCATTCAGGCCGGCATCAATTCGGCGACCCGTCGCGCCACCTGCCCGACGTCAATCCCGTGCGCCCAGTTGGCGACATGGTCCTGCCTGTCCGCCCCGGTGGGGAAGCGGTCCGCCCAATAGGCCAGGTTTCCGTGCATGGCCATGGCCAGGAAGCAGGGATTGGCGTGATGGTCCGGGACCAGGTCGTACACCACGGTTCCGGGCCGGCAGAAGCCGATATTGGTCATGCCGGCGCCCAGCGGCCCCACCACCATTGACGCCGCCCGGAACAGGTCGATCTGTGCTTCCGGCGTCAGGGTTTCGGGCCGTACCGCCAGGAAGCCCATGTCGTGCAGTCGCGCGGCCAGCGCGCCCTCGTTCGGGATGGCGCGATTGCCGGTTCCGCCGCGATTCACGTACAGGCGCACCCCCGGCCGGCGCGTGGCGGGAACGGCCGCCGCCATGCGCTGGAAGACCGACCCGCACAGCCGCGACATCGCGAAATCGGCCGCCCCGGCCACGATATTGCAATAGGCGACCCGGTCGACCCGATATTGCGCGCCCGGGACGATCGGTTCGATCCCGCAGCGTCCGGGCCGCAGCAGGTCCAGCGTCCGGCGTTGCCACGGCAGCAGCGGCGGCAGCAGCAACCGCGCCGGCCCCCCGTGCGGCAGGCCGGACGTCGGCAGGTCGGACCACAGCAGGTCGGACACGGCCGCGATGACCGGCAGGGTGTGCGTCATCCAGTGATAGTAATTGCCCGGCCAGTGGTCGCTGCACGGAATCGCCACCCCCGGCCCCGCCAGCCGGCCCAGCCGCGCCGGATGGACGGCGATCCGGGCCAGCGCCTCCGCCGGCTGCAGGTAGCAGGTCTCGGCAATCAGGCAGCCATCCTTGAGCAGCACCCGGTGGTCGACATCGTAGACCACGTCGCGCAGATGATGGAGCGTCACCGCGACCGGCATGCTGGACCATGTCGAAAACGGATTCGTCGCGCGGTCCCGCATGGCGTCGCCGCCTGCGAACCGGGCGCGTTGGACGGGACAGATTTCCAGACAGGTGACGGAGTCCGCGACATCGGCGATCCCGATCAGGTCGGGGCCGGATCGCTCCGCCCGGTGGCTGTGTCGCAGGAAGGCAGGGAACATGATCGTGTCGTGGACCATCGGCTGGATCGGCGCGCCGCCCGCCGCGCCGCACAACGGCAGCATGGTCACCCACTGTTGAGATTTTCTTAAAACCCCGTTCCGAAAATGGCCGTGTCCCGAACCCCGGTCATGGATCAACGGGCCTATGTGGCCCGCGTCGTTGCCCCTGAGTCATGTGCCGTGTGCCATGCCTCGACCCAGTGACGCAGTGCGGCTCCGACCTCCGGCAGAACGGAAGCGCATGTTCTTTCCCGCGAACGGAAAAGACGCATGGTCGGATACCACGGCGTCGCCTCCCCCTCGTCGCCCCAGCGCCAGCAGGCATCGCGCCGGCTGATAAGCCACACCGGACGCCCCAGCCCGCCGGCGATATGCGCGGGGGAGGTATCGACCGAGATAATCAGATCCAGATTTTCCATAATGGCTGCCGTATCCGCCATGTCATGGACGTCGCCCATCGGGTCGAACAGAGGCTGCCCGTGCCAGTCTGTAATTTGCTGCCGCAGGGAACCGAACTGAAGACTGACCAGGCTGGCCTCGATGGGGGTGAAGGCCGCGCCCATCTCGGCCAGCGTAACGGACCGGCGCCTGTCGGTCGTCACGTTTTCGTACTGCGCGCGTCGTTCCCCCGCCCATACGATGCCAATCCGGGGACGGCGGGGCGGAAGCCGGGCGGCAAAGCGCGCAATGTCGCCGACATCAGCCCGCAAATAGGGAATCTGCGCGGGAATGTCGCTTTCAGACGCGACACCCGCGATAAACGGCAGGTCCGGAATGGGTACCGCGTACTCGTACCCCTCCGCCGTGCCGCAGTCCTGCAACGATCTTACAGATGCCGACGGGAAAGACATCGCCATGAGACGGGCAAGACTTGACGGAACCGCGATAGTGACATCCGCCCCTCGTGCAAGAAGAAAGGGAACGAAGCGGATGAATTGCAACGTATCCCCCAGCCCCTGCTCCTGATAAAGGATGATCTTCCTGCCGGCTACATCGTCACCGTGACGCAGGCGCGGCAACATTGTGAAACGACGGGCCATGTCGTCGGTGGCAGGTTCCCGCAGGGCGTAGCGTTCCCAGCCTTCCCGATGGTGGCCGGCCTTGAGCAGCACGATCGCGTAAGTAAAGGACAGGCCTGGATGTTTGGGCTCTGCCGCCACGGCTTTTTCGGCCCAGGACAGCGCCTCAGTCGAACGATTGAGGTACAGAAACGCCACCGCGATATTGTTCAGAAGACCTGCCGTCAGCTCACCCGTCTCAAGCCACGAGGCAAGAATCTTGAGCGCCTCCAGCGGATATCCGGCGGCAAGGAGTGTTTTGGAAATTTGCAGGGTCGTATCGCCGCGCTGCTGGGGCCACAGATCCATGATCCTGGAAAAAACCGCGCATCCGCCAGCAAGGTCGCCTTGCGTCACCAGCGCATCGGCCAGAAATTGTTGCGCCTGCATATCATGCGGCTCAAGGGTGACGGCCTGTTGCAGCAAGGTCGCCACGATGTCGTATCTGCCCGTGTGAGTCCAGATCACGGTCGCGCCGGCCTTGAGGAGAGCGACATTATCCGGATGAGAAGACGCGACCGTAAGAACCAGGCGAACCGCCTCGATGATTTTCCCTTCGCCACAGAAAAGCGCACACGCCTCGGTCAGTTTTTCAGCGGTGGGAGGGTGCGGCAGATCATGTCCTGGAAAGACGACGATCGAGTCCTGCACGTCCTCGTTCTGGGGTGACGTCACGGCAATGCACCTTGTCTGCGGTTCGGGATGAACCGCACCGGATGTCGGGGATATTCCGGTTTGAAGCCTATGCGCCCACAGGGATGGCTTCAAGGCCAGCGCCGGGCTTCGGACCGAACTGCGTCGGTGGATCAGCGCTGGCGGCAGGACACCCGGCAACGGGATGGCGTCGCATCCGGGCACGGATGGCGGGGTCATCAAGCCGAAAGCCGCACTGGTTCAGTTATATAACTGAACCAGTGCGGCTTTTGTGTATAACGTCTTGAAAAATCTGGTCGGAGTGAGAGGATTCGAACCTCCGGCCCCTGCGTCCCGAACACAGTGCTCTACCAGGCTGAGCTACACTCCGAACTTGAGGGGGCTATACAACCCATCCCGGCTCTCCGCAAGGCCCCCCGCTCTCTTTTCGCCGGATCACACCGCCGACCGCCGATTCACAGGCGACTGACGTCCTCGGTCGTCGGCTGGCGGGGCGTCGCGGTCAGGCGCGCCATCACCGTGGCGACATCGGGCACGACCTCGAACAGCGCCAGCGCCGACGTTTCGGCGAAGCCGTCGTGGACGGCCGCGTCCAGCATCGCCAGCATCGCATCGGCCCATCCCGCGACGTTGACGATGAAGATCGGCTTGTCATGCAGCTTCAGCTGCCGCCAGGTCACGATTTCCATCGTCTCGTCGAAGGTGCCCAGGCCGCCGGGCAGCACGACGAAGGCGTCGGCCCGCGCGAACATCAATTGCTTGCGGCTGTGCATCGAATCGGTGACCGTCAGGTCGTCCACCCCCGCATGCATCACCTCGCGCGATTGCAGGAAGGTCGGGATCACGCCCGAAACCTGGCCGCCGGCCAACAGCGTGGCGTCCGCCACCGCGCCCATCAGCCCGACATCGCCCCCGCCATAGACCAGGCGCATCCCGGCCTCGCCCAGGCCGGTCCCCATTTCGCGCGCCGCGGCCAGGAAGGCGGGGCGGGTTCCGAAACGGGATCCACAGAATACGGCGACGGCGGCAACGGACATGAATCCTCATCCTCCTGAGCGAGATTTCGGGGCGGGCGGCGGAAACGATCCGGACGGCTGGCGCGGAGCAGGCAGGCGGTCCGGCCGCACCCTTCGCGCGGCGTCCCGGGCTGGCGCGCGCCTCAAGCGACGCCGGGCCGGGTCCGCCCCCGCAACAGCACAGTGGCACCGACCCCCGCCCCGGTAAACAGGGCCGACGCCAGAAACATCGGGCCGTAGCCCAGGCTCTGGATCATCAGTCCCAGCATCGGTCCGGACAGGCCGATGCCGATATCGAGGAACACGCTGAACGCCCCCAGCGCGGCGCCCCGGTTCTGTGGTCCGACGCGCGATACGGCCTCGACCCCCAGGGCTGGAAACACCAGCGAAAATCCGGCCCCCGTCAGCGCCGCTCCCAGGTCGGCCGACAGCACGCCCGTGCTGCGCCACAGGATCAGCAGGCCCGCCGATTCGACCAGCAGCGACACGACGGCCACCTTCAGCCCGCCCTGTCGCCCGATCTGGCGCGAAAACAGCAGCCGCACCAGCACGAACACCACGCCGAACACCGTCAGGGCCAGCGCCGCCCCCTGCCAGTGCCGGGCCGAAAAATACAGCGACAGGCACGCCGAAATCGCGCCGAAGCCGACCGATCCGCACGCCAGCACGATGCCGTGGGGGAATACCCGCCAGAAGACCTGGCCGAACGGCAGCGCCCCGCCCTTGGGCATCGGCGGCACGGGGGCGTAGCGCGACGCCCCCAGCAGGCCGCCGAAGGCCAGCACCGCCGACAGCAGGCCGACCCCCAGCAGGCCGCCGAAGGGGGCGGGTAGGTGGGACAGCATCTCGCCCACCGGGGCGCCCAGGGCGATCCCGCCATACGAGGTGATGCCGTTCCACGAGATGACCTGCGCCGTGCGTTCGGCCCCCACGCGGCCGATATTCCACAGGATCGCGCCCGTCGCCGTCCAGCTTTCGCCCACGCCCATCAGGATGCGGCTGGCGATCAGCAGCAGGACCGACAGGCCCGGCCGGTGGGGAAACGCCCCCGACAGCATCAGCGCCACGCCCGCCGCCGTGCAGGTGGCAAGGCCGATCACGACCGCGGGCTTGGCCCCCCGGCTGTCGACGTAGCGGCCCGCGGTCGCGCGTGAGGCGAACGTCGCCAGATATTGCAACGACACCGCCAGGCCGGCGATGACGGTATTGTAGCCCAGCGTCTGGTGGACGAACACGGGAACGACCGCCATCGGCAGGCCGATATCGACGTAGCAGACCAAATTGAACAGTACGACCGCCAGGATACGTAGCGTGGGAGAACCCGAGGACGTCCGCGGCGAAGTCATGGCGAGAGGGAGGCTCCTGTCTCTTTTCCGGACATCATAGGGCCCTGGCCGGGTCGCCGCCAAGGTGGCGGGACGGCCGATCCGCCCCCTGTCTTGCGGAATCGTCGCCCATACCTGCCCGTGCTCCGTCACGACCGCGCGAGAACCGGACGCGGCGTTGACGCGCCCACCCCACCGTGCGTCATGATCGTCCGGACCCGGAGCAGAGGAGCACGCATGACCGACGACACCGAAGGGTCCGACACGGGCGGGTTCGTCACGCTGTCGTCGCGCATCGTCTACGAAAACCCGTGGACCCGCCTGCGCGAGGACATCATCCGCCGTCCCGATGGCGGCGAGGGTCTGTACGGCGTGGTCGAACGCGGCGAATTCGTCGTGGTCCTGCCGTTGGGAAACGGGCCGGAGGGGCCGACCGTGACGCTGGTCCGGCAATATCGCTATCCGGTGCGCGCGCGGCTGTGGGAACTGCCGATGGGCATGTGGGAGCACCGCCCCGACACCGACCCCGAAATCGTGGCCCATGGCGAACTGGAGGAGGAAACCGGCCTGCGCGCCTTTGCCCTGCGCCATGCCGGCATCCTGTACCAGGGGGCGGGCTATTCCACCCAGCGGGGCCATGTCTATCTGGCGACCGGCCTGACGCAGGGGCCGCCCCGGCGCGAGGCCACCGAAGCGGACATGACCAGCCACACCGTTCCCCTGGCCGAGATGGAACGCATGATCCGCGACGGCGAAATCACCTGCATGGTCACCCTGGCCGCCGTCGCGCTGGTGCGCGCCCGGGGGTGGATTCCCGTTTCCTAAACCTTCGGTTCATGATCGTCCGGCAGGCTTGCGCTTCACGCGCAGGAGCAGCAGCACCCCATGACCGAAGGACATGCCGTCGACACCCTTCCCGGCGGGGCGTCATCATCCCCGCCGACGCCCCGCGCGCTGATCGTCAGCCAGTACGTCAAATCGGTCGCCTTCGCGGTTCCCGCCGCGCCGGGGGTGCATGCCGCCCCCAAGGGGCTGCCCGCCCTGCATCTGGACCTGGATGTCGATGCCCGGCAGGTGGAGGGATCGGCCACCCTGTTCGAGGTCGCGCTGACCCTGCGCTGCCGGGCAAACGCCTCGGCCGGGCAGGGGCCGCCGCGTGCGGTGTTCGAGGCCGATATCGCCTACGCCGCCCTGGTGTCCCTGCAGGGCGCGACCCCGGCCGCGCTGGAACCTTTGCTGCTGATCGAGGTGCCGGCCATGATCTTCCCGGCCGCGCGCAACGTGCTGGCCGACCTGACGCGCGAGGCCGGGTTCGCGCCGGTGCTGATGCAGCAGGTGGATTTCGCCGCCCTGTATCGCATCCGCCGCGCCGCTGCCTGAGAGGCTGGTTTAAAATTCATCCTGCTGGTGATCCGACGGCCCACGGATTGCATTTCCCGCGCCGTGTTCGCACATTCCCCTCGATCGTCGTGCCGCACTGAGGCGCCGCGACGCCGGATCGAGGATGGGACGATGGGCATGACGAGCGGACGCGACCTGAACCCGGTGCTGGACAGGGTGGACCGCACGCTGGAGTCCAGCCTGGACCGGCTGTTCGATTTCCTGCGGATTCCCAGCATCTCGGCCCAGCCGGCCCATGCCGGCGACTGCCGCCGGGCGGCGGAGTGGCTGTGCGCGGAGCTGACCGCGATCGGCCTCGACGCCTCGGTGCGCGACACGCCGGGCCACCCGATGGTCGTCGCCCATGACCGCAGCGCGGCCGAGGGGCCGCATGTGCTGTTCTACGGCCATTACGACGTGCAGCCGGTCGATCCGCTGGAATTGTGGCATTCCGCGCCGTTCGACCCGAAACTGGTCCGTAATGCCGACGGCACGGCGCGGATCGTCGCGCGCGGCGCGTCCGACGACAAGGGGCAGGTCATGACCTTTGTCGAGGCCCTGCGCGCCCTGCGGGCCGAACGGGGCACATTGCCGCTGTGCGTCTCGGTCGTCATCGAGGGCGAGGAGGAAAGCGGCGGCGCCAACCTGCTGCCGTTCCTCGAGGCCAATCGCGACGAACTGCGCGCCGACGTGGCGCTGATCTGCGACACCTCGATGCTCGAGGGCGGGGTGCCGGCCATCACCACCGCCCTGCGCGGCATGGTGGGCGAGGATGTGACCATCCATTGCGCCAACCGCGACCTGCATTCGGGCATCTACGGCAACGCCGCGCGCAATCCGATCGAACTTCTGTGCGGCATCCTGGCCTCGGTCCGCGATGCCGACAGCGGGCGCGTCGTCCTGCCGGGCTTCTACGACGGGGTGCAGGACCCCCCGGCCGAAGTCCGCGCCCAATGGCAGGCCATCGCGCCGTCCGACGCCGGCTTCCTCGGCCCGGTGGGCCTGTCGGTGCCGGCGGGCGAGCGCGGCTATTCCGCGATCGAGCAGACCTGGTGCCGCCCCACCTTCGAAATCAACGGCATGACCGGCGGCTACACCGGCGACGGGTTCAAGACGGTGCTGCCGGCCCAGGCCTCGGCCAAGGTGTCGTTCCGGCTGGTCGCGGGGCAGGACCCGGCCCAGGTCCGCGCCGCCTTCCGCGACCATGTGCGCGGGCTGCTGCCGGCCGACTGCACCGTCGATTTCGCCGCCCACGGCGGGTCGTCCGCCAGCGTCGTGCCGTCGGACGGCCCGGCGTTGCGCGCGGCGCTGGCCGCGCTGGGCGCCGAATGGGGCCATCCGGCGGTCACGGTCGGCAGCGGGGGGTCGATCCCGGTGGTGTCCGAGGTGAAGCAGGCCCTGGGCATGGAGTCGCTGCTGATCGGCTTCGCGCTGGAGGACGACCGCATCCACTCCCCCAACGAGAAATACGACCTGACCTCGTTCCATCGCGGCATCCGTTCGTGGGTGCGGGTGCTGGGGGCGCTGGCCGATGCGTAAGTAAGCGGGGCTCTGCCCCGCACCCCGCCAAAGGCAGTCGCCTTTGGAAACCAGTCGTTGAAACAGATCGGGGTCAAGGGGCCGCCGGCCCCTTGCGGGTTCGGGCGGAGCCCGAAAGAGACCCCATTTCATAGGATAGTGGCACCATGACAGACGGCAGGCGTACGATGCTGGCGCTGACGATGGGCGATCCGGCCGGGATCGGGCCGGAGATCACCGCCGCCGCCTGGCGCGCCCTGCGTGTCGGCGACGGCCCGGCCTTCGTCGTGCCGGGCGACGCCGCCCTGCTGTCCGCCCACGCCCCGGTGCGCGCGGTCTCCGACATGGCCGAAGCGGCCTCGGTCTTCCCCGATGCCCTGCCGGTCCTGCCCGTCGATCTGGTGCGGCCCGCCCTGCCGGGCCAGCCCGATTCCGCCAACGCGCCGGCCATCACCGGCAGCATCGAACGCGCGGTGCGCCTGGCGCAGGCCGGCCAGGTCGCGGCCATGGTCACCAATCCGATCAGCAAGCTGGTGCTGAAGCAGGCGGGGTTCCCTCATCCGGGCCATACGGAATATCTGGCCGAACTCTGTGGTGTTGCGGGGCAGGAAGTCATGATGCTGGCCTGTCCCGAACTGCGGGTGGTGCCGGTGACGGTGCATGTGTCGCTGCGCCGTGCGCTGGACAGCCTGACCACGGCGGACATCGTCCGCTGCGGGCGCACGGCGGCGGCGGCCCTGCGGCGTGACTTCGCGATCGCGTCCCCCCGCCTGGCGGTCGCCGGCCTGAACCCGCATGCCGGCGAGGGCGGGGTGATGGGGGACGAGGAACAGACGATCATCGGCCCGGCCATCGCGGCGCTACGTGCCGACGGGTTCGCCGTCACCGGTCCCTGGCCGCCCGACACCATGTTCACGCCGCCGGCCCGCGCGCGCTATGACGTGGCGCTGTGCATGTATCACGACCAGGCGCTGATCCCGCTGAAGACCATCGACATGGCGGGTGGGGTGAACGTGACCCTTGGTCTGCCCATCGTCCGGACCTCGCCCGACCACGGGACGGCGTTCGACATCGCGGGACAGGGGGTCGCCGACCCGTCCAGCCTGCTGGCCGCCCTGCGCCTGGCGGATGACATGGCGCGCAACAGGGGGGCCGCATGACCGATTCCACTTCGTCCCGCATGCTCCGGCCCAAAGGGCTGCGGCTGGGCGTCAACATCGACCACGTGGCGACGGTACGCAACGCGCGCGGCGGCACGCACCCCGACCCGGTGGAGGCCGCCCGCCTGGCCGCGGCATGCGGTGCGGACGGCATCACCGCCCATCTGCGCGAGGACCGGCGCCATATCCGCGATGCCGACCTCGCCCGCCTGCGCGCCGACGTCGCCGCCCCGCTGAACATGGAAATGGCCGCGACGGACGAGATGGTGGGCATCGCGCTGTCCCTGCGGCCGCATGCGTGCTGCATCGTCCCCGAACGCCGGGCCGAGGTCACGACCGAGGGCGGGCTGGATGTCGCGGGCCAGGTCGCGGCCCTGGCGCCGCATGTCCGTGCGCTGGGCGAGGCGGGCATCCGCGTGTCGATGTTCATCGACCCCGACCCGGCGCAGATCGCGGCCTCGGCCGCCATCGGCGCGGCGGTGGTGGAACTGCATACCGGCGCCTATGCCGAAGGCCGCGCCGGCGAACTGGACCGCCTGCGCGCCGCCGCCCTCGCGGCCGACGCGGCCGGGCTGGAGGTCCATGCCGGCCACGGCCTGACCTACGACAATGTCGGCCCGATCGCCGCCCTGCCGCAGATCGTGGAACTGAATATCGGCCATTTCCTGATCGGCCAGGCGATCTTCGACGGCCTGCCCGCCGTCATCGCGCGAATGCGACAGGAGATGGACCGGGGAAGGAAAGGGTTTAACCACCTGGAAACCCAGGACTTATAAACGAATGGGATGCAAGGGCCGCGGCCCTTGCCGGGTTCGGGCGGAGCCCGACCTTTACTTCCCTGTCCCGCCCACCGTCAGCCCCGTCATCTTCAGCGTCGGCTGGCCCACGCCCACCGGCACGCCCTGGCCGGCCTTGCCGCAGGTGCCGATGCCCGGGTCCAGGGCCATGTCGCCGCCGATCATCGTCACCCGGGTCATCGCGTCGGCCCCGTTGCCGATCAGCGTGGCGCCGCGCACCGGGGCGGTGACCTTGCCGTCTTCGATCAGATAGGCTTCCGACGCCGCGAAGACGAACTTGCCCGAGGTGATGTCCACCTGGCCGCCGCCGAAATTGACGGCGTACAGGCCGCGCCTGGTCGAGCGGATCATGTCCTCGGTCGTGGCGTCGCCGCCCAGCATGATGGTGTTGGTCATGCGCGGCATGGGGGCGTGGGCGTAGGACTGCCGCCGGCCGTTGCCGGTGGGGCGCACGCCCATCAGGCGGGCGTTCATCCGGTCCTGGATGTAGCCGGTCAGGATCCCGTCCTCGATCATCACCGTCCGGCCCGAGGGCGTGCCTTCGTCATCAATGGTCAGGCTGCCGCGCCGGTCGGGCAGGGTGCCGTCATCGACGACCGTGACGCCGGGGGCGGCGACGCGCTTGCCCATCAGGCCGGCGAAGGCCGACGTGCCCTTGCGATTGAAATCGCCTTCCAGCCCGTGGCCCACGGCCTCGTGCAGCAGGATGCCGGGCCAGCCCGCCCCCAGCACGATCTCCATCTCGCCCGCCGGGGCGGGGACGGCGTCCAGGTTGACCAGCGCCATACGCAGGGCCTCGTCCACCGCGCCCTTCCACACGGCCTCGTCCAGCAGGCGGGTGTAGGAATAGCGCCCGCCCAGCCCATGGCCGCCGCTTTCGCGCCGGCCGTCCTTTTCCACCACCACCGACACGTTCAGCCGCACCAGCGGCCGCAGGTCGGCGACGCGCTGGCCGTCGGCGCGGATGATCTGCACCGCCTGCCATTCCGCGGCCAGCGAGGCCGAGACCTGCACGACGCGGGAATCCCGCCCCCGGGCATAGCCGTCCAGCGCCGACAGCAGGGCGGCGCGCGATGCGAAATCGGTCTCGCCCAGCGGGTTGGCGTCGCCATACAGGTGCCGGTTGGTCGCCTGCGGGGCGGCGGCCATGACGCCGGAGCGCCCGGCGCGGACCTGCGTCACGGTTTCCGCCGCCCGCAGCAGGGCCGATTCGCTCAGTTCGTCGGCATGGGCGAAGCCGGTTTCCTCGCCCAGGATGGCGCGCAGGCCGAACCCCGACGAGGTGTCGAAGGTGGCCGACCGGATGACCCCGTCATCCAGCGAGATCATCTCGCTCTCGCGATATTCCAGGAACAGCTCGCCGTCATCCATGCCTTCCAGCGTGCGGCGGACCAGGCTTTCGGCCTCGGTGCGCCCCAGGGTGGCCCCGGCCCGGTCGAAGAACAGACGGTCGGTGGCGGTCAATGGATTCAGGAAGGGGGGATTCAGGATAGGAGCGGTCGAGGGCATCGGGCGGTCTCCGGACGGCGGTCGGTCAACGCAAGTCATAGTCGTATTCCGACATGGGGCGAAACCGTCCGATTGGCCAGCGCCGGCAGGCGCCGAAGGGGTGAACTTCCCTCCATCCGGTCTGTTTTTCTTTCCGATCTCGCCGCCGCAAGGCATCCTGACTTCGCCAAGTTCCTGACCGACCGAGGAATCCGCGCCCCGTGACAGTGCCCGATCCGACCCGTCCCCTCGCCTCCGCATGGTCCCGCGTCCGCATCGCACCCTGTCTGGCCGGCCTTCTGGCCATCCTGCCGGCCGTCGTCGCGCCGGCGGCGGCCCAGGATGTCATGCAGGACGGCGCCGCGCAGGCCGCCCTTCTGCCCGCCCCCTTTCCGCCCCCGGTCGCCGCCGTCGCCCCGTTCGGCGCGGCCCTTCCGCCGCCGGCGGTCTATCTGGCCCCCCTGGCGCCGCGTCCCGCCGGCCCGGCGGTGGCGGTGCCCTCGGCCGACCAGCAGGACCTGCGCCCGCCTTCCATCGCGCTGGACGGACTGTTCGCCGCCATCGGGGCGGCCCATGTCTTCGACGACGCCAAGACCGTGGCCGACGCCATCCCCGACGAGGCCCCGGACGCGCTGCTGGCCGACTACGACGCGCAGAAAGCCCGCCCCGGATTCGTGCTGAAGGATTTCGTGGCCCAGCATTTCTCGGTCGCGCCGCGCCGGACCGTGTCCTACCGCCGCCGGCCGAACGAAAGCGTGCGCGACTACATCACCGGCATGTGGGAGGTCCTCAGCCGCCCGCCCGACACGCTGGTGGCCCATTCCTCGCTGCTGCCGCTGCCCTACACCTATGTGGTGCCCGGCGGCCGGTTCAGCGAGATGTACTATTGGGACAGCTATTTCACCATGATCGGCCTGTACGAGGACGGCAGGATCGACCTGATGCGTAGCATGGTGCGCGACATCGCCTCGCTGATCGACCGGTACGGGCACATGCCCAACGGCAACCGCACCTATTACCTCGGCCGGTCCGAACCGCCCTTCTTCGCGCTGATGGTCGATCTGCTGGCGATGCATGACGGGCAGGTCGCCTACACCACCTTCCTGCCGCAACTGCAGCGCGAGTACGATTACTGGATGGACGGCGCGGCGCAGGTGGCGCCGGGCGGGGCCTATCGCCATGTCGTGCGCCTGCCCGACGGCACGCTGATGAACCGCCATTGGGACGATCTGTCGACCCCGCGCGACGAAAGCTACCCCCAGGACATCGCCACCGCCGCCGCGACCAACCGCCCGGCGGCCGAGGTCTATCGCGACCTGCGCGCCGGGGGCGAGACGGGGTGGGATTTTTCGTCCCGCTGGCTGGCCGACGGACACACGCTGTCGAGCATCCACACCACCGACCTGCTGCCGATCGAACTGAACTGCCTGATCGCGCATCTGGAACAGACCCTGTCGCATGCCTATGCCCTGAACGGGAACACGGCCCTGTCCGCCCGCTATACGCAGGAGGCCGCGACGCGGGTCGAGGCCATCCGCCGCCTTCTGTGGGACGACAGGCAGGGGGCTTTCTTCGATTACGACTGGAAGAAGGGCGCGCTGTCGCCGGTCCTGTCGGGGGCGACGGTCATGCCGCTGTTCCTGCAGATGGCGACGCCGGACCAGGCGAAGGCCGTCGCCGCGACCCTGCGCGCCCGGCTGCTGAAAATCGGCGGGCTGGCGACCACCGACCGGGTCAGCGGCCAGCAATGGGATTCGCCCAACGGCTGGGCGCCGACGCAATGGATGGCGATCAAGGGCCTGAACCAGTACGGGATCGACGACCTGGCGCAGGAGATCGCCACGCGCTGGATGGAACGGGTGATCGGCACCTACGAAAAATCCGGCGTGCTGCTGGAAAAATATGACGTGGTGAACCCGGCGATCAGCCCGACCGGCGGCAAGGGCGGTGGCGAATACCCGATGCAGGTCGGCTTCGGCTGGACCAACGGCACCTTGCTGGGCCTGATGAACCGCTATCCGCAGGACACCCGTGTGGTGCTGGACCGCAATCCGCGCGCCGACCAGCCGACCGCCCGGCCACTGCCGCCGGTCAATGCCTATGACGTGAAAGGCCCGGTCGTCGATCCTGCCCCGGTGCCCATGGCCCAGGTGCCGCCGGCCCCGGTCCCGCCTGCCGCGCCGGGCCGTCCGTCAGGCCCGGCCGACGCCGCGCAGCCGGTGCAGGGTCACGATGGCGACGGTCAGAAGGACGGCGGCCCAGGTCTGGTGCACGGTTCCGGCCCAGGCGGGCACGACCAGCAGCAGGGTGGTGACCCCCAGCGCGTACTGGATCAGCACGGCCCAGCCCAGTAGCATCAGCGCGTCGTGCACCGGCTTGCCGACCTGCGGCGCGCGCAGGCCCGTGAACACGCAGGCCCCGATCGCCAGCGCGGTGGCGGTCGCCAGCAGCCGGTGGTCGAACTGGATGGCGGGAATGTTCTGGAACCAGTTCAGCCAGAACGGCGTCAGCCGCGCATAGCCGGCCGGGATCAGGCGGCCGTCCATCAGCGGGAACGTATTGTAGGTGAAGCCCGCGTGCGTCCCCGCCGTGAAGCCGCCGGCGATGATGGTGATCCCGATCAGCACGGTGGCGGTCAACACCAGCCGCCGGGTCCGCACCACCGGCGGCGTGGCCGGGATGAAGGGGGCGACGGGTGTGCGGACGGACAGGGCGGTCCACAGGATCGCGATATACAGTGCGAAGGCGCAGCACAGATGCAGCACCAGCCGCACCGGCGCCACCGCCGTGCTGTCGGGGTTGAAGCCCGAGGCCACCATGAACCAGCCGATGGCCCCCTGCAGCCCGCCCAGCACGAAGAACAGGACCAGCCGCGCGACCAGCCCGCGCGTCAGCGCGCCGGTCACCGCGAACCACACCAGCGGCACCAGCAGCACCAGCCCGATCATCCGGCCCCAGAAGCGGTGCGTCCATTCGGCCCAGAAAATCTTCTGGAACCCGGACAGGCCGAAGCCGTCATGCAGGATCTTGTACTGCGGAATGGTCTGGTACAGCGCGAACTGCCGTTCCCATTCGGCATGGGTCAGCGGCGGCACGATGCCGGTGACCGGCCGCCAGTCCATGATCGACAGGCCCGAACCGGTCAGGCGGGTGTAGCCGCCCAGCGCGATCATGCCGATCAGCATGAAGCACACGGCGAACAGCCAGGCCGACACCCGGCGGCGGTTTCGCAGGATCACGGGCGTTGCGTCGTCGCGGCCGCCGGCCCGACGGTAGGAAATGCTTGCGGACATGCGGTCGATTTAGACCGCCCTTGCGGCCGGCCGCAAGGCGGTGCTAGGGCGCAGGCCATGCCGTATTCCGATCCCCAGGACCCGCCGGACGCCCCCGGCGGGATGCGCGCGCTGGCGCGGCCGGCCCTGATGGTGGCCGCATTCATGGCGGCGGGCACCCTGCTGCGCTTCGCCCCCGGCCTGCACGGGCTGATGACCGATACCGTCCTGCTGCGCGACGGGGCATGGGGGCGGACGATCTTCCTTCTGGTGGGCACCCTGTTCTGCGCGCTGGGCCTGCCGCGCCAGGTGGTCTGCTTCGCGGCCGGGGTGGCGTACGGCCCGTTCGCCGGGGTCGGATTCGCCACGGCGGCGACGGTGGCGGGGGCGGTAGCCGGGTTTTCATGGGCGCGGTGCGTGGGGCGGGCGGCGGTGCGGCGGTGGCTGGGCGGGCGTCTGGGCCGGCGGCTGGCGCGCCTGGATGGCCTGGTTTCGGCCAATCCGTTCGCCACGATCCTGACCCTGCGGCTGCTGCCGGTGGGGTCGGCCCTGATGCTGAACCTGCTGGCCGGGGTGTCGGCCGCCCCGGCGCGGTCCTTTGTCCTGGCGACCCTTGCCGGAAGCCTGCCGCAGACCATTGTCTTCGTGCTGCTGGGCAGCGGCGCGCGGATCGGCCACGGGTGGCAGGTGGCGCTGGCGGCGATGCTGTTCGCGGCGTCCGGGGCGCTGGGCCTGTGGCTGATGCGGCGGGGCGGCATGGTGGGGGGCGCCGCCCGCGACATGTCCTGAAATCGCCACGTTCCCGCCGGGTTTGGCCGGTCCTGTGGACGGACGGCAGGGTGGGCGGGCTGTTGCGGAGATGCACCGCGTACAGCGAATTGCAGCCTTACTGTATTTAGATGATGAAATGCGAAGGGTCGCTGGGATAGTAGGGCCCGACGATCTCTTACGGAGTGCCGCCATGGCGTCTTCCGCGATAGCCGCGAGATCCGACGATGCCCCTGCCGCCGTCCAGACTGCCACGCCCATGAGCTGGATCGCCATCCTGCTCGGCTTTCTGACCGCTGTCGGTCCGGTATCGACGGATATCTATCTTCCCGCCTTCCCGGCGCTGGAGGCGTCCCTGCACGCCCCGGCGGGGTCGGCGCAGATGACGCTCGCCGTCTGGTTCGTCGGCCTGGCGGTGGGGCAGATCACGATGGGCCCGCTGTCCGACCGGTTCGGCCGGCGCATGCCCATGCTGGTGGGCACGCTGGTCTATACCCTGGCCTCGGCCGGCTGCGCCCTGGCGCCGGATATCTGGACGTTCTCCAGCTTCCGGCTGCTGGCGTCGCTGGGCGCGTCGGCCAGCCTGGTCATCCCCAGCGCCTGCGTGCGCGACATGTCCCATGGGAACGAGGCCGCGCGCCTGATGTCGCGGCTGGTGCTGGTCATGGGCGTGGTGCCGATCCTGGCCCCCACCCTCGGCGGCTTCGTGCTGTCGTTCACCACATGGCGGTCCATTTTCTGGGCATCGGCGGTCTACGGGCTGATCTGCATCTTCCTGGTCGCGCGCGTGCTGCCCGAAACCCTGGCGCCGGACGACCGCAGCGTAATACCGCCGGTGGCGCTGGCCAGCCGCTACCTGACGCTGGCGCGCGACCGGGGGTTCATCACCAACGCCCTGGTGGCGGGCTTCGCGGCCTTCATGTCGTTCACCTACCTGTCCGAGGCGCCGTCGGTGTTCATCCACCTGTTCGGCTTCTCGCCGGCGCAGTTCGGCATGCTGTTCGGCGTGTTCGCCGTCTGCATGATCGGCGCGTCCCAGTTGAACGGCATGCTGGTGGGGCGTATCGACGCGACCCGTATCCTGGGCCTGTCGGTGGGGACGGCCGTGCTGGGCACGGTGGCGATGGTGGTGGTGTCGATCGTCATGGCCTTCGCCATGCGGGGCGGCGCCCTCCTGCACGGCCTGGCGCTGATCCCGCTGATCCTGACGATGATGGTGGCGCTGGGCACCACCGGCATCATCGGCCCCAATGCGACGGTGGGCGCCATGGCCGACCATCCGCGCCTGGCGGGCAGCGCCGCGGCCTTCATCGGCACCTTGCAATATGTGCTGGGCGCCGTTGCCGGGGCCGTGGTCGGCATGTTGCCGGCCAGCAACCCGGTGCCGATGGCGGGCGTCATGCTGCTGGGGGCGGTCATCATGCTGATGATGGTGCTGATGCGGCCCGCGCGCGCGCCCAACGACGCGGCGACGCTGCCGGACATGCCCGTCCTTCATTGATGCGTCCCGGCCCTGGCGGCCCCTGCGGGCTTGCGGGCGGCGGCGGCGGCGGGCTACAGCAGGACGGAATTTTTCCGGTCCGGACATCAGGTCCGGGCCGGCTTTTCGCATGGGATGGATTTGGACACGGACATGACGACCGCCACGATGGACCTGAAGCAGCACATTCGCGGCATTCCGGATTTTCCGAAGCCCGGCATCCTGTTCTACGACATCTCGACCCTGATGCGGGATGCGGACGCCTGGCAGGTGGCCATGGGCCGGATGACGCGCGCGGTCGCGCCCTGGGCGCCGGACATGCTGGCCGCCATCGAATCGCGCGGCTTCCTGACGGCCGCTCCGCTGGCCAGCCGCCTGGGCTGCGGGCTGGTGATGCTACGCA
Source organism: Gluconacetobacter johannae (assembly GCF_014174305.1). Lineage (GTDB taxonomy): Bacteria > Pseudomonadota > Alphaproteobacteria > Acetobacterales > Acetobacteraceae > Gluconacetobacter > Gluconacetobacter johannae. The sequence goes on from NZ_JABEQH010000002.1 coordinate 117,541, forward strand.
AGCCGGGCAAGCTGCCGGGGGCGACGGTGTCGCACGAATACGATCTGGAATACGGCAGCGACACCCTGCACATCCAGGCCGATGCGATCCGCCCGGGGCAGCGGGTGGTGGTGATGGACGACCTGCTGGCGACCGGCGGCACGCTGGCGGCGTCGGTCGCGCTGTTACGCAAGGTGGGGGCAAACGTCGTCGGCGCCGCCACCCTGATCGAGATCCGCGCGCTGGGCGGGCGCGACCGCCTGGACATCCCGGTCGAATCCCTGGTGTCCTACGACGACTGATCGGGACAGACTTCCTCCGGCCGGAAAAATTCGGTTTGGAGAAGTCTGTTATGCGGAACGTTGCCTGCCGGGCGACGGGCGCGTGATCTAGACAGGCAGGGGAACCGTCGCAGGGGGTGGCGTTGCACGCGGGAGCAGGGATGCCGGGATGAGGAGTCTTGCGCTGACCCTGGCCCGGAGCCGCGTCGGCGACCTGTGGTCCCGCCTGTGGTCGGGCGGCCCCCGGCGGCAGGACCATCTGCGCTGGCTGTTCGCCCCCGACCTTGTCACCTTCGGCTACGCGCTGCGGACCACGATCACGTCGCTGGTCGCGTTGGGCATCGCCCTGTGGTGGGAACTGGGCAGTCCGCAATGGGCGGCCCTGACCGTCTGGATGGTCGCCCAGGGCACGCGGGGCAAGAGCGTCGCCAAGGCGCGCTGGCACCTGTTCGGGATGGTCGTCGGCACCATCTGCGCGGTGGCGCTGGTCGCCGCCCTGCCGCAGTCGCCGCTGCTGTTCATCGTGGCGCTGGCGGTGGGCATCGGCCTGTTCTGCTTTGTCGGCACGCTGCTGCCCGGGCCGGCGACCATGACCAACTACCGCATCCACGGCATGCGGGCCAGCGGCTTCACCTACGCCATCATCGCGCTGGACGGCATCGCCGACCCCGAGCATATCTTCCAGATCGCCATGGCCCGCGCGACCTATATCGTGCTGGGCATCGTGCTGGAAACCTCGGTGTCCGCGCTGTTCCAGTTCCGCCTGGGCGAACGGGCGCGGGACCGGCTGGCGCACAACTTCCTGACCGCCATCGACGGCGCGGCCCGGTCGCTGGCGGCGCTGCTGGCCGGCGACGGGCAGGTGCTGACGCGGGCGCGGGGCGTATTCGCCACCATCACCACCCTCAGCGACCAGATCGAATTCGCCGAGGTCGAACTGGGCCGCCATCACGGGCACGAAGGCGATCATGCCCGGGCGGCCCTGGCGCGGATCGCGGTGCTGCTGTCGCGCGGGCTGGACCTGGCGGCGCTGATGCAGATGCCGGGCGGCGCGCCTGCCGACGGGTTCCACGCCAATGCCGAGGGGGTACGGACGTTCCTGCTGGACCTGCCCGCCCGGCTGGAGGGCGGCGACGTCCGTCCGGTCCTGGACCGGCTGGGGGCGTTGCGGGCCGACTGCCGGCAGAGCATCGCCGATTCGCTGGGCGAGGAGATGGGCAGCGACACCCGGCCGCCGGCGCCCGCCGACGCGGCGGCGATCCTGCAACGGCAGAGGATGCTGCAGCACGCGCTGGACGCGATGCTGGACGACCTGGAACAGGCGATCATCCAGTTCGAGGCCAGCCTCCATCCGCTGCCGCACGACCATTTCCATTACCGCATCCGCACCTTCCGCGACTGGCAGCAGGCGCTGGCCAACAGCCTGCGGGCCTCGGTCACGATCTTTGGCGCCGGGGTGATCTGGATCGCCACCGGCTGGCGCGACGGGCTGACGTTCCTGATGTTCGTCTCGATCGTCTGCAGCCTGTTCGCGACGCTGGAGAAGCCGGCGCTGGCGACCCAGGCGTTCCTGACCGGGGCCCTGTGGGCGGTGGGCGTGTCGGGGGTGCTGGTGCTGTGGGTGCTGGCCACCCCCTCGACCTACGAGATGCTGGCCCTGTGCCTCAGCCTGCCGATGCTGGCGGGGGGGCTGGCCTTCGCCTACCCCACCATCATCCTGGCGGCGGTGTCGTACAATCTGTTCCTGCCCATCCTGATCGGCCCGGGCAACCAGGCCCGCCTGGATGAAATCACGTTCTTCAACACCGCCATGCCGCTGATCCTGGCGCTGTGGTACGCGATGTGGACGTTCCGGCTGGTGCTGCCGTTCGACACCAACGGCATGCGCTGGCAGATGCGTACCGGCATCCTGAAGGGCTTGCGGCTGCTGGCGCGCTCGCACACGCTGCCGTCGCCGCTGTATGTCGTCGAACGCAACGTGGACCGCTTCGTGCGTCTTCTGACCAATGCCGAACAGACGCCCGAACCGGTGATCGACGCCTACCTGCAAGGCATCCTGTCGGCGATGACCATCGGGCTGAACGTGATCCGCCTGCGCGCGGTGCTGGCGCGCAACGTCCTGCCGCCGCAGGCCCGGCAGGTGATCGAGGAAATGATGGGCCGCATGGCGCAGTTCAGCGGCCGCTATGGCGGCCACTACGGGCGCACGGCGCGGGCGGCGAAACTGGCGATCCAGCGGATCACCTCGGAAGCCGGGCGGGAGGCGAACCTGGCCACCCGGCTGGAAATGGACCGCGCGCTGTCGAGCCTGAACGTGATCTCGTACGAACTCGACACCAACCAGATGTTCTTCGACGCCGCCAGCCCCTATCTGGATTCCGCACTGGGTTGACAAGGGGGTCGTTGCGGTGCCGTCATGCGCGCCGACCCGCGGTGAGCAATCACGACATGCCCCTTCCTGGCGAGACGCCGGCGCAACTTCCGGCGGCGGAACATGACGAGATGAAATCGGTTTCCGGAGCCGCCCGACATCTTCCGACAAGACGCTCCGTCGGGCTCGGCATCCTGGCCGCCCCTGCCTTGTGCAGGCCCTTGCGCCGTGCTTTTGCGTCTGACTACACCAGCTTTCCGTTTTCGGTGGCGTCCGGAGACCCCTCTGCATCGAGCGTCGTGCTCTGGACGCGCCTGGCAAGGTCGGCGTTCGACCCCGAACCCATCTCCCGCACTCCCATCCAGGTGGAATGGGTGATCGCCAGAGACCGGGACCTGGTGCACGTCGTCCAGTCGGGAGTGGCTCTGGCGCGACCGGCCCTGGGTTTCAGCGTTCATGTCCATGTCCAGGGATTGCAGGCGGCGCAGACCTATTATTATGGATTTTATCTCGGGGGAGAACGCAGCCCGGTGGGACGCACCAAGACTCTTGCGTCCCCGGATCAAAATCTTGCCTCGGCGCAATTTTCCCTGGTGAGCTGCCAGAATTGGGAAAATGGCTATTTCGATGCCTACCGGGGTATCGTGGAGGACGACCCTGACTTCGTCTTGCATCTGGGGGATTACATCTATGATGTGACGCGGGGCGGCGGCGTTCGCCAGCACGAGATGTCCCGCCTCCCGATGACGTTGGCGGAGTACAGGGCGCGACATGCGCTTTATCGGACCGATCCGGCTCTGATCGCCGCGCATGAATCCCTGCCGTTCGTTTTGCTGCCCGACAATCATGACGCGTTGGAACAGGATTCGCGGGACCCTGCCCTGCTCGCGCGTCGTGCGGCGGCTTATCAGGCGTGGTACGAATTCCTGCCCGTCCGCCATCCGGCGCGGCCCGGTCACCCTTCGATGCGGATTTATCGCGGGATGGATCTCGGCCGTCTTGTCCGGCTCAATCTGCTCGACACGCGGCAGTTTCGGGGCGACGAGACGATCTGCAAGAGTCATTCGGACCCGCGTTTCGGCTTCGGGGTTTATGAACAAGCCTGCCCGGCCGCCGTCGATGCGCGCCGCACGATGCTCGGCTTGCCTCAGGAGGCCTGGCTGACGGGCAGGCTTCGCCATGCGCCGGCACGCTGGAACGTTATCGGCTCGACAGTCATGATGTCGCCGATCAACATGCGCCACGACAATGACGTTTACCGCTACCTTGGCAGTTGGGACGGCTATGACGCCAATCGCCAACGGATCCTGGATACGATCCAGCGATACCGGACACCGAACCCCGCCGTGCTGTCCGGCGATCTTCATTCCACCCTGGTATCGCGGGTTGTGCGTCGCGCCGGCGATGATCCGCGGTCGGGGGTGATGCCGGAGTTTCTGGGCACCTCAATCAGTTCCCTGTGGCCGGAGCCACTCGCGGCGCCCATCAGAAATGCGCTGCCGGACAATCCGCATGTCCAGCATTATGATTCTCTGCATCGGGGCTATCTGAGATGCACCTTCACGCCCACGCGCATGCTGGTGGAAACGCGGCTGATTTCGCATACCGACAGACCGGGCGGACAGGTGCGGACGGCGGACAGGTTTGTTGTCGAAAATGGCTCTCCGGAGATTCTGCTTGCCTGACACGGCTTGCGACATCAGGCCATGAGTATCATCGGCCCAGTGTCAAGAGTTCGGCTTTTTCCTCTTTTTCGCGAATCTGTCCGGTATCGTTGGGGCGTTCGACCGGAAGCCATAGCGTGAAGCACGTGCCGACCGCGGCCGGTTGCCAGGCCACGCGGCCGGTCAGGGTTTCGGCACGCCAGCGGATATTGCGTAGCCCGCGCCCCTCGGCGTGGTACTCTTCGGGGGTGAAGCCGATGCCGTCATCCTCGACCAGCACGGCGACGCGCGACCCGTCGACCAGCGTCGAGACCGCGATCCGCCCGGCTTGCGCGTGCTTGAGGATGTTGGTGACGACTTCCTGCAGGATTCGCAGGATATGCAGGGCGGACGATGGCGTCAGCCATCCCAGCGGCGGCAGGGGGACGACCGCCCATTCCAGCGCGACACCCTGGGCCTGCAGGCTGGGCGCCAGGCGGAAGCGCAGCTTGGCCAGCAATATCAGCAGGTCGGCATCCACCGGTTCCAGCGAATCGACCGTCAGCTTGAGGTCATGCAGGCAGTCCTGCAAGGTCTGGCGGATCGTGGCGTGGGGGGCCGCCATGTGCGCCATGTTGATCGCGCCGGTCAGGGTGGAGCCCAGCCCGTCGTGCATGTCGCGCATCAGGCGCTGGCGTTCGGCCACCAGCAGTTCGCGCTGTTCGATCTGGCGCAGATGTTCGTGGCTGTCGCGCAGGTCGCGTTCCTGTGCGCGCAGGCGCGATTCCAGAACCAGGTTGCTGCGTTCCACCTGGGTCAGGGCGTCGATATAGCGCCGGCACAGCACGTAAAGGCAGCTCAGGAACAGATCGGGCACGACATAGGGAACCAGATAGACATGTTCGATGCTGATTCGAAAATCGACCATCAGCGCATCATGAATGGCGACGGGGAACATGATCGAATGCCAGAACAGCAGCATCATGCCGGAACGCGAACGTCGCCGCCGCATGGCGGCCAGCAGTAACGGGATGGTAGGCAGCGACAGCATGAAGCAGAAGCCATAAGCGGCGAGCGCCAGGGCCGAGATGGAAGCCGATGAAAAGAACAGCGGCGACGCCACGACTGTACAGGCCGTCATGCCCCCGACGAGCAGCCGTTGGAGCCGGGGGAACGTGACCTCGGCCATGCGGCAGCAGAGCAGCCAGCTGACGACGATCAGCCAGTCCATGGAATTGACGGTGGCCCAGCCGAACCAGGCGGGGGACAGCACCGCAGGGTCGAGCGGTACCAGCAGATGGGTGATACGCACGGCATAGAGCACGGCCCCGGCGACGAACAGCAGATACGGGTCCCGATCGGGCCTGGCCAGGGCGACGAAGAACAGGATCGTGGCCATGGACAGCAGCACGACCGCCAGCACGCCCGGCACGACGCATTGCAGCACCAGCCGGATACGGTAGCGCCAGTACAGCGCGTCGTGGGCACCGGCCCAGGCCCGGGTGATGCCGCCGCCCAGGCCGGGCAGGGTGTCCATGCGTAGCAGCACGACCGACGGTCCGGACAACGGCAGGTCCACCATGAGCGGGCGGTTGGCGCCGTCCCAGACGACGTCGCCATGCGTGCGCCAGACCAGCAGGCCGTTCTGGTACAGGGCGAGCCGTCCCTCGGTCTTCCAGCGTGGAAGATAGAAGCTGGTCCCGGCGGGGTACATATCGCCGGCCGGCCCGTCAGGCATCGAGCCATCCCTGGCGCCGGGCGATGGTGATGGCCTCGATCCGCGAGGATACGGCGAGCTTGGTATAGATCCGCCGGATATGGGTCTGCACGGTATGGGCCGACAGATCGAGCTGCTGCGCGACCTCGATGACCGTGAAGCCCTGGGCCACGCGATGCAGCACGTTTCTTTCGCGTTCCGACAGGGTCGACGGCTGGCGTTCGGCGGGTGAGGGCAGATGCGGGCGAAAGCGCGCCAGCAGCTTGCTGGCGATCATCGGGCTGATCGGGCTGCCGCCGTCGCGCGCAGTGGTGGTGCCGGTGCTGAAGGGGCTGGTGTTCGTGTCCGACGCCCATGCCATGCGGCCCGGCGGCATGCCCGCCGGGGTGGGTGGAATCATCCATGAGGGGCTGCCGCTGCTGGGGCAGGCGGGCTTCGCGCAGGCGATGGCGGGCCGGCTGGGCAAGCCGGTGCGCTTCGCGGACCTGGACGCCATCGCGCAGGCGGTCAGCACCCTGTACAAGGCCAATGGCCGTCCGTTCGTCTATGTGACCATTCCGCCGCAGAATGTCGGCGGCGGGGTGGTGCAGATGGTGGTGACGGAATACCGGCTGGGCGCGGTGCGGCCCGAGGGGAACAAGTGGTTTTCCAGCGACCTGCTGCGCGACGAAAGCGGGCTGGTGCCGGGGACGATCCTGCGGCTGGACGACGTGCAGGCCGGTATGGACCGCTTGAACGGCAACCCGTTCCGCACCGTGGACGCGCTGTTTTCGCCGGGGGGCACGCAGGGGACGACCGATGTGGTCCTGCGGACGCAGGACCGGCTGCCGGTTCATGTGTACGGGTCGTACGACAATGCCGGCGTGCCGATGCTGGGGCAGTCGGAATGGGCGCTGGGCGGCACATGGGGCAATGTGGCGGGGCTGGACCAGATCCTGTCCTACCAGTTCACTCATGCGGCCAGCGACCGCTACAGCGGCCATGCCGTCAACTGGACGGCGCCGCTGCCGTGGCATGACCGGGTGCAGGTTTTCGGGTCGTATTCATGGGAAAGGCCGCTGTTGCGGTCGGCTACCGCCGGAATGGACGAAAGCGGGCACAGCGGGCAGGCCAGCGTGCGTTATATCCACGACCTGCCGTCCTTCCGGTTCGGCGCGCGGACGCGCATGACCCAGAGCATCCAGGTTGGTTTCGATTTCAAGACCACCAACAACGCGCTGGAATTCGGCGGGACGCAGGCCTATGCCGGCCAGGCGGAAGTGGACCAGTTTCCGATCCTGTACAACGCGGTGCTGGACGACCCGTATGGCCAGACCAGTTTCCAGAACAACCTGGTGCTGAGCCCCGGCGGGCTGAGCGGGGCGAACCGCAAGCGGGATTTCCAGCTTCTGGTGCCCGGGTCCAGCGACCGGTACGTGTATGACACGATGACCCTGACGCGGACCACATGGCTGCCGGCGGGGGTGTCGTGGATTTTGCAGGCGACGGGCCAGGTTTCCAGCAGCAACCTGATGTACAGCAACCAGCTTGCGCTGGGCGGGCTGTATAACGCGCGGGGCTATTACACCGACACCGCGCTGGGCAGCGAGGGGGTAAGCGTGACCAACGAGGTGCGTACGCCGGCCTTCAGCATCGTGGAGGCGATGGGTCTGCACCCTGCCGTGTCCGACCGCGAACAGGTGGGTGTGTTCTACGATTACGGCCATGTCTCGCAGGTGCACGCGATCCCGCAGGCGGTGAACGAGACCGACCTGTCCAGCATCGGGCTGGATTTGCACAGCATGGTCGGGCGCTATGCCAGCCTGCTGCTGAATGTCGGCTGGCGGCTGCACGGGCTTGAGGCCCAGCGTGTCGCCGATGGGTTCGGCAGCAAGGGGGCATTCGGCAATATCTCGCTGACCGTGGGGTACTGATCCCCCGCCCCGCCGGGGGCATGGGCCGCAAGAGCGGCCCATTCCGGAAGGGTGACATTTCTTGATGAATCATGATCTGTCATGATATCCTGATGCACCTGACAGGAGAGGTGTCATGGGTAATCCGCAGCGTGAGAAATTTGCCACCCAGGTCGATCCGCAGATCCTGCAGGCGGTGCGCGATCTGGCCCGTAGCGAGGGACGGCAGCTTCAGGCCCTGGTCGATGAGGCGTTGGCCGATCTGATCGAGAAGCGGAAACGGCAGCGTCCGCGCGCGCATGTCATGGCCGCCTACCAGGCCAGCCATGACGCGTTCGCGCCGCTCTACCGGAAGCTGGCGGAGTGACGGACCATCTGGCCGTCACGGAAGTGCTGGCCATTCATGACGATCAGATTGCCCGCTATGGTGGCGCGGGCGGGGTACGGGACCTGGGCCTGCTGGAAGCGGCGCTCTTCCGGCCGCAGACCGGCTACTATGCCGACCTGATCGAGGAAGCGGCGGCGCTGTGGGAAAGCCTGTCGCAGAACCATCCCTTCATTGACGGCAACAAGCGCACCGCCTTTGCCGTGACCTGGACCTTCCTCGCCATCAACGGCGCGCGATGGACCGCCAGTGCCGGGGAAACGGAAGACTTCATGCTCGGCCTCTATGCCGCCGGAACATTCGATTTCGACCATCTCCATCCCTGGCTGCGGAATAAGGGCGCTGCGGGGGCGTTCTGATCGTATGCAGCCTCGTCCTTTTGCAAACCCCGGACTTCATGAAACGGACGGGATGCAAGGGCCGAGGCCTTTGCCGGGTTCGGGCGGCGCCCGACCTTCCGTGCCCGGACCGTTACGTGCGGGAGGCGACGAAGCGTTCCAGCCAGTGGATGGTGTACTCGCCTTTCTGGAATGCGGGGTCGTCCAGGATCTGGCGATGTAGCGGGATCACCGTCTTGACGCCTTCGATCACGAATTCGTCCAGCGCGCGGCGCATGCGCGCGATGGCTTCGGCGCGGGTCGGGGCGTGCACGATCAGCTTGCCGATCATGCTGTCGTAATAGGGCGGCACGCGGTAGCCGGTGTACAGCGCGCTGTCGATCCGCACGCCCAGGCCGCCCGGCGGGTGGAACATGGTGACGGTGCCCGGGGTCGGCAGGAAGGTCGCCGGGTCCTCGGCATTGATCCGGCATTCGATCGCATGGCCGGAAAAACGGATGTCCGACTGGTCGTAGCCCAGGGCCTGCCCGGCCGCGATACGGATCTGCTCGCGCACCAGGTCGACGTCGCAGACCATTTCGGTCACCGGATGTTCCACCTGCAGGCGGGTGTTCATCTCGATGAAGCAGAACTGCCCGTCCTGGTACAGGAATTCCAGCGTGCCGGCGTTGCGGTAGCCCAGCTTGCGTAGTGCCGCCGTGGCGGTGGCGCCGATGGCGTCGCGCTGCTCGGCCGTCAGGGCCGGCGACCCGGCTTCTTCCAGCAGCTTCTGGTGCCGCCGCTGCAACGAGCAGTCGCGCTCGCCGAAATGCACCACGTTGCCGTGGGAATCGGCCAGGATCTGCAGCTCGATATGCCGGGGGCGGTCCATGTATTTTTCGAGATAGACCTCGTCGTTACCGAAGGCCGTGCGGGCCTCGGTCCGCGCGACGCTCCAGGCCTCCTCCAGCTCGTCGGCGGTGTGCGCGACCTTCATGCCGCGCCCGCCGCCGCCTGCCGTCGCCTTGATAAGCACCGGATAGCCGACCTGCTCGGCCACCGCGCGGGCATCGTCCAGGCTGGCCAGCGCGCCGTCCGATCCGGGGACCAGCGGCACGCCCAGCGCCTTCATGGTGGTTTTGGCGGTGATCTTGTCGCCCATCATCCGGATATGGGCGCCGGTCGGCCCGATGAAGGCCAGGCCGTGGGCCTCGACCGTCTCGGCGAAATCGGCGTTTTCCGACAGGAAGCCGTAGCCCGGATGGATCGCGTCGGCGCCGGTGATGGTCGCGGCCGACAGGATGGCGGCGACGTTCAGGTACGAATCCCGCGTGGCCGGCGGCCCGATGCACACGGCCTCGTCGGCCAGGCGGACATGCATGGCGTCCGCGTCGGCGGTGGAATGGACCGCGACCGTGCGAATGCCCAGCTCGCGACACGCGCGCAGGACCCGCAGGGCGATTTCGCCGCGATTGGCGATGAGGATCTTGGCGAACATTACTCGATGATGGCCAGGGCTTCGCCGAATTCGACCGGATCGCCCGATGCCACCAGCAGCGCCTTCAGCGTGCCGGCGCGCGGGGCCTTGATCTGGTTGAAGGTCTTCATCGCCTCGATCAGCATCAGGGTCTGGCCGGCGGCGACCGTCTGGCCTTCGGTGACGAAGGCCGGGGCGCCGGGGTCCGGCGTCAGGTAGGCGATGCCGACCATCGGGCTGGTGACCGCGCCCGGATGCTTGGCCGGGTCGACGGGGGCGGCCGGGGCGGCGGCGACCGGGACCGCGACCGGGGCGGCGGCGGGCAGGGCATGGACCTGGCCGGCGGCGGCGCGGACGACGCGGATGCGGTTGTCCTTCTCCGCGATCTCGATCTCGGTCAGGCCGGTTTCGGTCAGGATTTCAGCCAATGCCCGAATGGCATCCGCGTCCACGAGCAGTCGGCTCATCGATCGTCCTCGTCCAGAATCATGTCTGTCATCGCCTGAAGCGCCAGCGCATACCCGCGCACCCCCAGCCCGCAGATGACGCCTGCGGCTGCGCGGGAGCAGTAGGTATGGTGGCGGAATTCCTCACGCCGATGAATGTTGGAGATATGCACCTCGATCACCGGCAGGTCGACGGCCAGCAGCGCGTCGAGCAGGGCGATCGAGGTATGGCCGTAGGCGGCCGGGTTGATGACGATGCCCCGCGCGCGGTTCCGGCATTCCTGGACCCACGACACCAGCTCGCCTTCGCCGTTGGTCTGGCGGAAGTCGATGGCCACATCCAGCCGTTCGGCGGCCTGGATGCAGATCTGCTCCACGTCGTCCAGGGTCGCCCGACCGTAGACGTCGGGCTGCCGCAGTCCGAGCATGTTGAGGTTGGGTCCGTTGAGGACCGCGATAAGAGGGCGCACCATTGTGACAGGCGCCGTAGCACGACCGTCATCCCGTTCCAAGAGAATGATCGCCGCCCCCGCCGCCCGCCCCCCGGCGACCTTGGGTGGGCCGTCGCGGCGGACGCCGGGCAAAGGGGGCCGATCGCAGGGTGCGGCGCACAATAATGATGACTGAAAATTGCCACATTCCACCCCGAAAACTCTGAATCGGCGACACTTATTCAAGGAAATGCCAGGACGCCGTCCGGTGGTGCCGCGCGGTGTGAGGCAGAAAATCCTTGAATTTCCGGTCCCGGGTTTATTGTATGGCTGTCGTTATTGGCGGATTGGCCGAACAGGATTGGGGAACGTGCTGGAACAGGATCGGAAGACGGGGCGGATACGATCGGGCGGCCGGCTGCTGGCGATGGTAGCGTGCCTGTTCGCCTTCGCGTCCACCGCCTGTGGCCGGGAAGCGACAGCCCCGGCGGAAAATAAGGCGCCCCTCGCCGCCGGTGCGGACGGGGCCGATGCCGATGCGACGGCCGGCCATCCGGTGACCGCCTGGGCGGCATCGGTCCGCGCGGCCCTGGCCCGGCGGTCCCACCGGCTGATGACCGCCAGCCGTTCGGCCCTGTCCTGGTCCGAACATGGGGTGGCAAGCTGGTATGGCCACCTGCGGCAAGTGCGTTCGACCTCCTCGGGCCGTCCGTTCGACCCGCATGCGCTGACCGCGGCGCACCCGACCCTGCCGATGGGCACGCGGGTGCTGGTGCGCTCGCAGGATACCGGCCGTTCGGTGGTGGTGACGGTCAATGACCGGGGGCCGTTCCTGCATCACCGCATCATCGACCTGTCCCCGGCCGCCGCCGCGCGGATCGGGATGCTGGATGCGGGCACCGCCCATGTCGTCATCGAACCCCTGACCGAGGTCGCGCAGGCCGAACCCGACGACACCAGCGCCGAGGCGATCGCCGCCGCCGAACCGGGCGCGCCACGCCGCCCCTGATGCGCCCGCTCAGCCGGCCGGATAGCCCCGCCGATGGCCCGCATCGTGGCCGCCGTTGCCGGGGCGCAGGTGCATTTCGGCCTCCAGCCCGGCATTCAGCTCCGCGCCCAGCAGGATCACGTAGGCGGTGACGAAGAACCACATCATCGTCGCCACCACCGCGCCCAGCGGACCGTAGGTGGCGTTGTAGCTGGCGATCGCGCTGACATAGTACGAAAACCCCACCGACGACACGATCCAGATCAGCGTGGCGGCGACCGATCCGGGCAGGATGCACACCCAGTGCGTGATGGCGCGGTCCGGGCTGAACCGATACAGCAGCGCGCAGGCCGCCAGCACGAACAGCAGCAGCAGCAGCGGGCCGCCCATCTGGACCAGCAGTTCGACCGACCAGGGCGGCGGCGCCATGCCCAGCCGGGCCGGGACGAAATCGATCAGCACCGGCAGGGCCACCAGCACCGCCAGCGCCATGACCGCGCCGCAGATGGCGCACAGCGTCATGCCGATCGCCATCAGCTGGAAGCGCAGGAAGCTGCGGGTTTCCTGCGTGTCATAGGCGATATTGACGGCCGAGATGATCGACCGCGTGGCCGCCGATGCCGACCACAGCGCCACGGCGGTCGATACGATCAGGTTCAGCGTCAGCGACGAATGGGACTGCGCGACCAGCGTGTGGATCCGCTCGCCGATCAGCGCGAAGGCCGAGGGCGGCAGCATCAGCCGCAGCATCTCCAGTTGCGGTTCCACGGTCTGCGGGTCGAACACCAGCCCGTAGATCGAGATCAGGGTGCTGATGGCGGGGAACAGCGACAGCGTGGCGTAGAACGCGCATCCCGCCGCCGCCAGCGTGATCTGATCGGACGACAGGTTACGCAGGATCCGCTGCAGGACCGGCTTCCAGATGCGGCGCAACGTATGGACCGAGGGCAGGCACGCCTCGGCGTCGGTCCCGGCGGCCGGATTCGGGGCAAGGCGGGGATCATCCGGCCGGGAAGTAATCAAGCGCGCTCCATGGGTCGGGTGTCGGGTTGGCGGCGGGCGGAGCCACGGCAAATCGCGTCGGGTGTGCCCTTCGCGCCAGCATGATGACATTCCTACCGAAAAACCTGCGGTCAGGTCGATTTTTCTGTTGCGTCGGGGGCGTATTGCCCTCATATGCGCTCCCCACGCAACAACGCACGTGCCACTGGCCCTCTGAGGTTACGCAACGACGTCAAGCGTTCTGGCAATCGGGATCCCCGCGTGGGGCCCAGTCTTGGTCGCTGGTCCGTTAGACCGTTTCGCAACTCCCGCCCGGCTTTGATCCGGATGGACGCTACAGAAGGGATTTGGGTGCGATGACCCCCAAAATCGCCCGTTTTCTGGCCGAACAGGCCCCCGCGACGCCATGCCTGGTCGTCGATGTCGACCGTGTCGAGGCCCGGTACCGCGCACTGCACGCGGCCCTGCCGCTGGCGCGCGTCTATTACGCCGTGAAGGCCAACCCGGCGATGGAGATCCTGCGCCGGCTGGTATCGCTCGGCTCGTCGTTCGACGCCGCGTCGGCCGAGGAAATTCGCCTGTGCCTGGCGGCCGGGGCGGACGCCGGGGCCATTTCCTTCGGCAACACCGTCAAGAAGGCCTCGGCCATTGCCGAAGCCCATCAGGCCGGCATCACCATGTTCGCCTTCGACAGCATCGAGGAACTGGAAAAGCTGGCCCGCCATGCCCCTGGCGCGCGGGTCTACTGCCGCCTGATCGTCGAGAACGAGGGCGCGGAATGGCCGCTGTCGCGCAAGTTCGGCACGACGCTGGACAGCGCGCGCGACCTGATGCTGCGCGCGCGGGACATGGGGCTGGACCCCTATGGCCTGTCGTTCCATGTCGGCAGCCAGCAGACCACGACCGACGCCTACGAAGCCGCGATCGCGCGCGTCGGCATGCTGTTCACCGACCTGGCCACGGCCGGGCTGGACCTCCGCATGGTCAACCTGGGGGGCGGCTTCCCGATCCGCTACCGCGAGGACGTGCCCGAGATCGACCGCTTCGCGCTGGCCATCAGCCACGCGATGACCGAACATTTCGGCAATGACCTGCCGGAAATGATCGTCGAGCCGGGGCGCTTCATCGTCGGCGACGCCGGCGTGGTGTCGACCGAGGTCGTGCTGGTCACCCGGCGCGGCCTGCCGGGCGACACGCGCTGGGTCTATCTGGACATCGGCCGGTTCGGCGGCCTGGCCGAGACCGAGGGCGAGTCGATCCGCTACGGTATCCGCACGCCCCATGACGGGTCGCCGACCGGACGGGTGGCGATCGCCGGCCCGACCTGCGACGGCGCCGACATCATGTATGAAAAGGCGCCCTACGCCCTGCCGCTGGACCTCGCCAGCGGCGACCGGATCGAACTGCTGTCCACCGGGGCGTATGTCTCGACCTACTGCTCGACCCGCTTCAACGGCTTCGCGCCGTTGAGCGAGCATTATATCTGACATGGCGGGGGTCGCGCGGTCCGGCAGGGTACGGTCCGGGCGGCTTCCGGCCCTGCTGGTGGTGCTGCCCGTCCTGCTGGCGCCCATCTCGGCCTCGGCGCGGGCGCATCTGCTGTCCGCGACGCCCGCGGCGGGCTCCGTCGTCGCCGCCGGGACCCTTGCCGTGTCATTGCATTTCGACGCGGCGCTCGATCCCGTGCGGTCGCGCATGATGCTGACCGGGCCGTCCGGCGCGCCCATGCTGATGATGGTGCCCCCGCCCACCGACGACCATGCGATTTCGACCACCGCCCCGGTCACCCCCGGATCGTACAAGCTGCACTGGCAGGTCTGGGAGCGGGACGGGCGGATGACGGAGGGCGACCTGCCGTTCTCCGTGGCGCCCTGATTAAAGTCGGGCTCTGTTCGAACCCGGCAGAAGCTACTCCACCGCCGCGCGCAACCCCGCCCCCGCCGCCAGCGGGCACAGCGGCAGTGCGGCGGCGAGGAACGCGCCCAGCAGTTCCAGGTCCGGCTGCCAGGGCAGGCCGGTCTGCGCCGCGTCCAGCGCCGCGGCGCCGAAGATCAGGGCCGGGGTGGCCAGCGGCAGGACCAGCAGCGGCAGCAGCACCCCGCCGCGCCGCGCCCCCAGCACGACCGACGCCGCCATGCCGCCGATCAGCGACAGCACCAGCGTGCCCAGCAGCAGCCCGGCCAGCAGCACCGGCAGCACGGGCACGGGCAGTCCCAGCATGATCGCCAGCGGCCCCGCCGCGAACAGCAGCGGCAGGCCCGTGGTCAGCCAGTGCGCCGCCATCTTGGCCAGCGCCACCAGCGCGGGCGGCAGGCCGGTCAGCATCAACTGGTCCAGCGATCCGTCCTCCAGTTCCGATCCGAACAGGCGGTCCAGCGGCAGCAGGGCGGCCAGCAGGGCGCAGACCCAGACGATGCCCGGCGCCATCCGGCGCAGCAGGTCGGGCGACGGGCCGAGCGCCAGCGGAAACAGCGCGCCCGCCAGGACGAAGAACAGCACGGCGCCCAGCGTGTCCGCCCCGTGCCGGACGGCCAGCCGCAGGTCGCGGCCCACGACCGCCAGGATCAGGGCGGGGATCTGCGGGCTCATGTCGCATCGTCCAGGCTTGTGCGCGCATCGTCGCGGGCCGCGTCGTTCGGATCGGGCAGGACCAGCGATTTCGGGTGCGCCAGCGGCAGAGGAACGTGGGTGGTTGCGATCACGATTCCGCCAGTGTCACGATGGGTGCGAAACAGCCCCTCCAGCAGCCCGATCGCGCGGCTGTCCAGCCCCAGGCTGGGTTCGTCCAGCAGCCATAGCGGCGCCCGCGCCAGCATCACCCGCGCCAGCGCCGCGCGGCGTTTCTGCCCCGCCGACAGCATCCGGGCCGGCAGGTCGGCCAGTCCCGAAAGGTCCAGAGCCGCCATGGCCTCATCCGGATCGGACCCGGCCGCGCGGGCCGCCAGCAACAGGTTTTCCCGCAGGGTCAGCCCCGCCTTCAGCGCGTCCTGGTGGCCCAGGTAGGCGACGCGGCCGGCGTGGGCCGTGCGGTCGGCCAGGGCGTCGATCCCTGCCCACAGCACATGGCCGCCTTCCGGTTTACGCAGTCCTGCCAGGACGCGCAGCAAGGTCGATTTTCCGGCGCCGTTCGGCCCGGTCAGCAGCAGCGCGTCACCGGCGTCCAGCGCCAGCCCGACTCCGTCGAGCACCAGCCGCTCCCCGCGGAAAACGGAGATATTTTCAACGTCCAGCAGCGGGCGGGCCAGGGGGGGAAAGGCAGAGATGACGATGCTCCTCGGATCGTTCGCGGCGGAACCGGTCCGGCGACGGAACGGGGTGTTCCCGCGTTCTTGTTACCGGGGCCAGCTTGTGTCGAAACCGGGTCCGGGTATGTTCTACCCCCGTTGGGAGATCAAGCCGGTTGTCCAGGTGGATCACACCGCCATCCGAATGTGGATGTCGTGCTTCAATTTGGATAATCCGTTGCTGACGCCTCGGAGGAAAAACCAATGAAGTCGGTTGGGCACGATTCACTTAAGACGGGCCGCGCGCTCGAAGTAGACGGCAAGACGTACCATTATTTCTCGATTCCCGAAGCGGAGAAGACGATCGGCGATGTCAGTCGTCTTCCGGTCAGCCTGAAGGTGCTGCTGGAAAACGTGCTGCGCTTCGAGGACGGGCGCTCGTACAGCGTCGATGACGCCAAGGCGATCGCCGCCTGGCTGCCGAAGGGTTGCAGCACGCAGGAGGTGCCGTTCAAGCCCGCGCGCATCCTGATGCAGGATTTCACCGGCGTTCCCGCCGTCGTCGATCTGGCGGCGATGCGCGACGGCATCCTGAAGCTGAAGGGCGACCCGCAGAAGGTGAACCCGCTGGTTCCCGTCAACCTCGTCATCGACCATTCGGTGATGGTGGACGTCGCCGGCACGCCCGAGGCGCTGCAGAAGAACGTCACCATCGAGTTCGAGCGCAATGGCGAGCGGTACGCCTTCCTGCGCTGGGGCCAGGAAGCGTTCGAGAATTTCTCGGTCGTGCCGCCCGGAACCGGCATCTGTCACCAGGTGAACCTGGAATACATCGCCCAGGCGGTGTGGACCGCGCAGGTCGGCGGCAAGGACTACGCCTACCCCGACACCCTGTACGGCACCGACAGCCACACCACGATGGTGAACGGCATGGGCGTGCTGGGCTGGGGCGTGGGCGGCATCGAGGCCGAGGCTGCGATGCTGGGCCAGCCCATCGCGATGCTGATCCCCGACGTCATCGGCTTCAAGCTGATCGGCAAGCTGCCCGAGGGCGCCACGGCGACCGACCTGGTGCTGACCGTCACGCAGATGCTGCGGAAGAAGGGCGTGGTCGGCAAGTTCGTCGAATTCTTCGGCCCGGCGCTCGATCACCTGCCGGTCGCCGACCGCGCGACGATCGCCAACATGGCCCCCGAATACGGCGCGACTTGCGGCTTCTTCCCCGTCGACGACCTGACGCTGGAGTATCTGCGCCAGACCGGCCGTGACGAACATCGCATCAAGCTGACGGCCGAGTATCTGAAGGCCCAGGGCATGTTCCGCACCGCCGAGACGGCCGAGCCGGTGTTCACCGACACGCTGGAACTGGACCTGTCGACCGTCGTGCCGTCGCTGGCCGGCCCGAAGCGTCCGCAGGACCGCGTGCCGTTGAACAACGCCACCAGCGCCTTCGAGACCGAGCTGACGGGCAGCCTGGGCGTCCCCGCCGCCGACGCGCACAAGAAGGCCAAGGTGGCCGGCACCAATTACGAGATCGGCCACGGCGACGTGGTGATCGCGGCCATCACCTCGTGCACCAACACGTCCAACCCGGCGGTGCTGATCGCGGCCGGCCTGGTCGCGAAGAAGGCCCGTGCGCTGGGCCTGAAGCCGAAGCCGTGGGTGAAGACGTCGCTGGCGCCGGGTTCGCAGGTCGTGACCGACTACCTGAACCGCGCCGGCCTGACGGAAGAACTCGACGCGATGGGCTTCAACACCGTCGGCTATGGCTGCACGACCTGCATCGGCAATTCCGGCCCGCTGGAAGACCATATCGTCGATGCGATCGAGGGCAACAAGCTGGTGGCGGTGTCGGTCCTGTCCGGCAACCGCAACTTCGAGGGCCGCATCTCGCCCAACGTGCGCGCCAACTACCTGGCCAGCCCGCCGCTGGTGGTCGCGTACTCGCTGCTGGGCACGATGCGCGAGGACATCACCACCGTGTCGCTGGGCACCTCCAAGGACGGCAAGCCGGTGTACCTGAAGGACATCTGGCCCACGAACAAGGAGATCGCGGACCTGATCGGTTCCTCCATCACGCGTGAGGAATTCATCAACCGCTACAGCCAGATCAGCAAGGGCACCAAGGAATGGCAGGCCCTGAAGGTCGCGACCGGGTCCGAGACCTACAAGTGGGATCCGACCTCGACCTACGTGCAGGACCCGCCGTACTTCCAGGACATCACGCCGGAGCCAAAGCCGAAGGGCGACATCGTCGGCGCGCGCGTCCTGGCGCTGCTGGGTGACAACATCACCACCGACCACATCTCGCCGGCCGGCGCGATCAAGGAAAGCGCGCCCGCGGGCGTCTACCTGAAGGAACATCAGGTTTCCAAGGCGGACTTCAACTCCTACGGGTCGCGTCGCGGCAACGACCGCATCATGGTGCGCGGCACGTTCGCCAACATCCGCATCAAGAACGAGATGCTGCCGGGCACCGAAGGGGGCCTGTCCAAGCACTTCCCCGACGGGAAGGAAGGCTCGATCTACGATGTGGCGATGGCGTACAAGCAGGAAGGCGTGCCGCTGATCGTCTTCGGCGGCAAGGAATACGGCATGGGGTCGTCGCGCGACTGGGCGGCGAAGGGCACCCTGCTGCTGGGCGTTCGCGCCGTGGTCGCCGAAAGCTTCGAGCGCATCCATCGCTCCAATCTGGTCGGCATGGGCGTCCTGCCCCTGCTGTTCAAGGACGGCATGACGCGCAAGACGCTGAACCTGAAGGGTGACGAAGTCATCGACATCAAGGGCCTGGACGCCATCACGCCCCGCATGACGCTGACGATGTCGATCACCCGCGCCGACGGCACGACGGAAGAGGTGCCGCTGCTCTGCCGCGTCGATACGCTGGACGAGGTCGAGTATTACCGGCATGGTGGCATCCTCCAGTACGTCTTGCGTGGGATGACCAAAGCTGCCTGAGCCGCTTTTTTCTCTGTCTGACGATTACCGCGCCGGCCCGGATCATTCCGGGCCGGCGTTTTTTGCCGACCCCGTCGTGCGCGCCGAGCAGGTACGCAAGACCTTCGACGGGCACGAGGTGCTGCGCGGCATTTCGCTGTCGGTGACGCGCGGGGAACTGGTGTCGATCATCGGGCCTTCGGGCTGCGGGAAATCGACCTTCCTGCGCTGCCTCAATTTCCTTGAAATCCCCGACGGCGGCGCGGTCGCGATCGCCGACGTCGCCATCACCCGCGCCGGCGGCCGCTGGACCCGCGCGGACGAGGACGCGGCCCATCGCCTGCGCGCGCATGTCGGCATGGTGTTCCAGTCCTTCAACCTGTTTCCCCACCGCACCGTTCTGGACAACGTGATGCTGGCGCCCATGCGGGTGAAGCGCCTGCCCGCCGAGACGGCCCGGGCCGAGGCGCTGGCCCTGCTGGACAAGGTGGGCCTGTCGGCCATTGCCGCGCGCTATCCCGACACCCTGTCGGGTGGCCAGCAGCAGCGCGCCGCCATCGCCCGGGCGTTGGCGATGCGCCCGGACGTGATGCTGTACGACGAACCGACCTCGGCCCTCGATCCCGAACTGGCCGAGGAAGTCCTGTCCGTCATGCGGGCGCTGGACGAGGACGGCATGACCCAGATCGTGGTGACGCACGACATGCGCTTCGCCCGCGCGGCGTCGGACCGCGTCGTGTTCATGGAAGGCGGCGAGATCGTGGAGATCGACGACCCCGACATCCTGTACGTATCGCCGCAGGATGTGCGAACCCGTCGCTTCCTGAGGTCCGTCCTGTGAATGTCGGCCTGAAGATGTGGTTTGCCGGCGATCCGACGCGTGTTTCCTGCGCTCCGGGCCTCACGGCCGACAAGGCCGCTCCGCCCCGGTGCCCGGCAAAGCGCGTCTTCGGGCCGAAATTTATGGTTTTCGCGTGCCTGATGGCCATCCTGCTGGTGACAGGGCTTGCGGGCGCCGCCCGCGCGGCCCCCCTGCGCTGGGCGTCGGATGCCGAGGCGAACGTGCCGTTCGTCTTCCACGATCCGGCCGATCAATCGCGCCTGATCGGATATGAATATGACATCGCCCAGGCCATCGCCCGCCGCCTGGGCCGGCCGACCCAGTTCGTGCAGAACGATTGGGACGGGCTGATCCCCGGCCTGCAGCGCGGGCTGTACGACATGGTGATCGACGGGATCGAGATCACGCCGGAGCATGAGCAGGGCGTCGCGTTCAGCCATCCCTATTACGTGACGTCGGAACGCATCACCGTCCGGCGCGACCAGCAGGGTCTGGACACACTGGCGGCGCTGCATGGCCATGTCGTCGGCACGCTGAAGGACACGACGGCCGAGAGGATGCTCCAGGCCGATCCCAGCATCCGCATCCGGTCGTACGAGGAGGAGACCAACGCCTATACCGACCTGAAGAACGGGCGGCTGGATGCCGTGCTGCTGGACGGCACCATCTCGCTCTATTACGGCGCGCCGGACCCGGAGCTGAAGCTGGTGGGCGGGCCGATCGGGCGCATTTCCTACGGTATCGCCGTCGCCACCGGCAACACCGCCCTGCGCGACCAGGTGAACGGCGCGCTGGACGCGATGATGCGCGACGGCGAACTGCACCGGATCCTGGCGCGGTGGAAGTTATGGACGCCCGAAATGGCGGAGCTGACGGGCGATCGGGGCGCCTCCGACATCGCCCCCGACGCCTGGCGGCATTACATGGAGGCCACGGCGCCGCGTGCGGGATGGCGGGCGCGGCTGGCGCGCTATGTCGGCTTCCTGCCGCTGCTGCTGCACGGGGCGGTCCTGACCCTGGTGGTGTCGGCCTGCGCGATGGTGGTGGCGGTGGCATTGGGGCTGGCGCTGGCATTGGCGCGGCGCTACGGGCCGCGCTGGCTGGCCATGCTTGCGACGCTGTATGTCGAAATCGTGCGCGGCACGCCGCTGCTGATCCAGATCCTGTTCATCTTCTACGCCCTGCCGGGCGTGGGGCTGCGCCTGTCGCCCTTCGTCGCCGGCGTGCTGGCGCTGGGCATGAACTATGCGGCGTACGAGGCCGAGAATTACCGCGCCGGCCTGCAATCCGTCGCGCGCGGGCAGATCGAGGCCGCGCTGGCCCTGAACATGACGCACATGCAGGCCCTGCGCTTCGTCGTCGTGCCGCAGGCGGTGCGGATGGTCATCCCGATCATGACCAACGATTTCATTTCGCTGCTCAAGGATTCGTCGCTGGTCAGCGTCATCACCCTGACCGAACTCAGCCAGACCTATGTCCGGCTGTCCTCGACCTATTACGATTATTTCGGCACCGGCCTGCTGATCGGCGCGGCCTACCTGCTGCTGGGCCTGCCCTTCGTGCGCCTGGCGCGCATGGCCGAGGCCCGGTTCGTGACGGGACAGCGCCGCCCGGGCCATGGGGGGCACCCGTAATCATCCGGGCCGGCGGCGCGTGGCGAATGCGTCTGGCACATGTCGGCGCTGTTTTATGCTACATTGTGCATAAATGACCCAAAGTTTAGAACGGCGTTCAGTGAAATACTGAAAATCGGTGCCATGGACCTGCTTTCTGCCCTCCACAGTTTCGTCCGCGTTGCGGCGACGGGCTCATTTTCGGCGGTCTCCCGTGAAACCGGGGCCAGCCAGCCGACGATTTCCCGGCACATCGCGTTGCTCGAGACCCATTACGGCGCGACCCTGTTCGCCCGGACCACCCGCAGCCTGATGATGACCGAGGACGGGCGCAGCCTGCTGCCCCACGCCTACGAAGTCCTGGAAATCCTGGAAACCGCCGAAACCGCGCTGGGCCGCCGGCGGGCGTCGGTCTCGGGCCTGGTGCGGTTGGGCGTGACCACGGCGTTCGGCCTGTACATGACGGGCCGGCTGGGCGAACTGCTGGACAAGCATCCGGACCTGTCGGTCGAACTCATCATGCGCGACGGCTTCGGCGATCTGGTCGAGGAAGGGCTGGACCTGGCGGTACGCGTCGGCGAAATTGCCGAAGGGTCGCTGATCGCCCGCCGTCTGGGCACGGTCAAGCGCATCGCGGTGGCGTCGGGCGACTACCTGGCGCGGCGCGGCACGCCGGACCATCCGCGCGACCTGCTGGCCCATCCCTGCATCGCCTATACCTATGGCGGCACCCGGCACGACTGGCATTTCGAAGGCAATAACGAGGAAAGCGTGGTCGCCGCCAGCGGCCCCTTCCGCGCCAACAGCAGCGAGGCGGTGCTACAGGCCGTGGTCGCCGGCCTGGGAATCGGCCTGCTTCCGTCCTTCCAGGTGCACGAGGAAATCGCGGCCGGCCATCTGGTGCATCTGTTCCCCGAATGGTCGGTCCCCGACCTGCCTTTCTACGCCGTGCATACCGGTCCCCGCACCCTGCCGTTGCGTACCCGCACCGTGCTGGATTTCCTGATCGATATTTCGGACGTCCTGCGCCAGGCGTAAGGAAGGACGGGCTCTCCCCGAACCCGACCTTCTGCCCCGGGCAGCCGTCAGTCCGCGGCCATGACCGACGCCGGGTCGCGTGCGGCGCGTGCCAGCTCCGGCGCTCCGGCCGACAGGGTGCCGTGGAAGCCCCGGCGCAGCATCGTCGTCCAGCCGTCCATCCAGTCATTGGCCTGGCGCACGAAACGTTCGGCGCCGGGATTCTGTGGCAGAAGCTGCTTCATCCACTGGTCGGGCGGGGCCGGCAGGGTCATGGTGCCCTTGCGCGCGGGGCTCAGCAGGATGGTCACGTTCTCGATATTCGCGCCGTGGTCGGCGGCGATTTCGGCATAATCCCAGGTTGCGACCAGCATGACGTAGGGAATCGGGAAGCCCAGCACGTGCAGGCGGTTGAAGGCGGTCTGGATATCGATGCTGTCGCTCAGCGGCTGTCCCTCGATCTGGACATGGCCGGTAAACCAGCATTCCATCACCTTGGGGTCGGTCGTAATGACGCGCGACAGGTAGTTCCGGTCGTCGTGGCAGCCATTGTTCATGGCGTCGACGGTCGAAAGCGGCAGGGACTGCGTGCTGCCGCGCGCGATGATGACGCCGGTGACGACGCCGCCTTCGGCCCGTACCAGGACGTTGCTCAGCAATTCGCCGTGCGGGCCGCTTTGCGTCGTCAGCACCGGATGCCAGATCCCTGCCGGCAGCGGCAGGATGCGCCCCGCAAAGGGAATCGCCCCCGACAGGTCCGACGTGATCGGCGGGGCCGCGACCTGCGTGCCCCCCGGCCCGCCCGCCGCCGGCGCCCCGGCCCCGTCGGCCGACTGGCCCGGCGGTGCGTCCGGCGGCGCATCGGGCGCGGGCGCGGGGGCGGCGTCGGGCGCCGGCGCGGGTGGGGGCGTGCTGCGGCCCAGCGTCCGGTTGATCCGGTCGATGACGGGTTGCAGCGCCGGAATCGCCCGCGTCAGGTACGCCGGCGGATACAGCAGCGTCAGCGCCGTGAAGATCAGGATGGAAAACAGGCACGTGCGCCACAACGGCGCACGGTGCCACAGGCGGGAGGCAGCGGACATTCAGACGAACCGGGACAAGGGAATGGGGGGGACGGATCAGCGGGCGATCCGTGCCCGCTGTGCCTCGGCATCATTCGCGATTTCGGCGGTGACGCCGTTTTCGCCGGACACGACGCGCACCAGCTTGGCGCCCTGCTGCCGGGCGGAAATCAGCGAATCGCTCATCATGTCCTCGATCGAGCGGACCAGGTCGCGGGCGCTGGCGGCCGCGCCCATCCGGTTCTGCCGGCGCATGACCTCGAACAGCAGCGTCGGGTCGATGCCGCCGGTCTCGACCTTCAGGCCGTAGCTGTCGATCATCGCCTCGATCTCCAGCGCCGCGACGCGGGCGACATCCAGGCCGGTCAGCGACCGGAAGACGAAGATCCGGTCCAGGCGGTTCAGGACCTCGGGGGCGAAGCCGGCCTGGCGCAGGGCCTCGACCGACTCGGCGCGCATGCGGTCGGGCTCATCCGCCAGCCGGTCGGCGATTTCCGACAGGGCCTCGGTCGCGATGTTGGACGTCAGCACGAAGATGGACCGCACGGTCGAGACCTGCTGCCCGGTCGAGGCCTCGGTCACATGGCCGTCGTTCCACGCGGTCAGGAATTTCTTGAAGACGTCGGGATGCGCCTTCTCGATCTCGTCCAGCAGCACGACGGCATCGGGCTTTTCCTTCAGGCCGCCGGTCAGCTTGCCGAACGTGTCGGACCCGACATAGCCCTTGGGCGAGCCGAACAGCTGTGTCGCGGCGTGCGGCGAACTCATCTGCGTCATGTCGAAATGCAGCAGCGGCCGGTCCAGCAGCCGGGCCATCTGCTTGGCCAGGTAGGTCTTGCCGGTGCCCGGCGGGCCGGCCAGCAGGAAGATCCCCACCGGCTTGCCGCGTACCTGCAACGCCATCCGGCGGCGCAACTGGGCGGCGATGTCCTCGCACACCTGGTCCTGGCCGATGACGCGCGCGCGCATCCCGGCCGCCAGTTCCTCGGCGTCGATGACCGTTTCCCTGCGTTCCTGCGCCATCATCTCTTCCAGCGCGGTGCGGTTGGTCAGTCTGGCTAATACATCCATCATCCACCCCCGTCGGCGTCGGAGCCCCTTGCGTGCCAGCCGTTCGGCGCGGGTCTCGAACATCAGTCCCGCCAGGGCCAGAAGGCTGCTCCCGGCCGTCAGCACGGGAAAGGCCGGCCCACACCATTCCATGAAATGGGAAAGGCTGGCGAGTGAAAGATGCAGCGACGCCGCGGCCTGCAGGCTCGCCAGGATCAGGAAGATCACCATCATCACCGGCATCAGCCGGTTCAGGGCGGGCAGAAGCGCCTTCATTGGACGATCACATTCAGCACAAGCATCTCATCGCGATGGATGACGGGCAGCGGCGTCGGGCCCAGCACGGTGATCGCCCCTGGCGCCACCCCTGCCGGCCCCGGATCGGCGACCGGCATGATATCGACCTCGCCGGACATGCGGATCGGCAGCAGCACGACACGGGGCTGCGCGCCCAGCGGCACGGTCTGGGCGATGCCGCCCGAGCGTACGGTGACGACCCCGCCGGTCCCGGCCTCGTCATAGATGGGCATGCGTACCAGCCGGTATTCGCGGCGCCTGATGCCCGCCAGGACCGTCGCCTGCTGGTCCGGCGTCAGGCCCGATTGCAGCAACGCCTGGGGGGCATTGTCGGGCGACACCATGGCGAACTGCTCGACGGCGGTCAGGCTGTGGGCGGCGGCCGGCATGGCCCCGGCGGTGGCGTCGCTGACGGCGGGCGCCGGCGCGGGCCGGGGGGCCTCGTTCGCCATCCGGGCGCTGAAGCCCGCGGCGACGATCACGCCCGCCGCAAGCCCATACCACAGCGCCCGGCGGCTGCCGGGGCCGGACTCGTCCGGTGCGGGTCGTGTCGCGGGGTCTGGCGCCTGCGTCATGGCCCGCATCATGCGGGCGGCGGTGGCCGGCGTGCAAGTATCGAAAGGGGGATCTTATTGTAATGTAATGTGCCGCACACGGCCTTGTGCGACGGCCCCGCACCGGGACCTTGCGGTGCGGCGCGTTGTGGCCTATATCCGCACCATTCCTTCATCTTCCGCTTTTTTGGGGGGTGGCCTGACCGGCCGCCTTTTTTGTCTTGGACGAAGATCTGCCCTTCCTGACCGGCCTGGACGCCAAGCTGGCCGCCATCGTGGCGCCCGTCCTGGCGGACATGGGATTCGAACTGGTGCGGGTCGCGATCCTGGGTCGCGAAAGCCCGACGGTCCAGATCATGGCCGACCGCGCCGACGGCACGCTGATCCGCATCGAGGATTGCGAGCAGATCAGCCACGCGGTGGGCGCGGTCCTGGATGTCGAGGACCCGCTGCCCGGCATGTGGACGCTGGAAGTGTCCTCGGCGGGAATCGACCGCCCCCTGACGCGGGCGAAGGACTGGAACCGCTTTGCCGGTCATCTGGCGAAGGCCGAGGTGAATATCCCCATCAACGGCCGCAAGCGCTTTGCCGGCATCCTGCTGGGCGCCGAGGACGGCGTCGGGCGGCTGCGCCTGGATGACGGGACCGAGGCGGCGCTGCCGCTGTCGGACCTGCGAAAGGCGCGGCTGGTCCTGACGGATGAGCTGATCGCGGCCAGCGCCCATATGATGCGTGCGTCCGACGCCGCGGAGGCCGAGCCCTCCCCCGGAGCCGAAGCCCCGGAATCGACCCCGAAGCCCGGCCCCGCGCCGGTGCACAAGACCCACTGAGACGCCTTGGAGGCTCTGATGGATACGTCCGTTTCCCGTCCTGAACTGCTGCTGGTGGCCGATGCCGTCGCGCGCGAGAAGGCGATCGACCGGGAGGAGGTGCTGGAGGCGATGGAGCAGGCCATCCAGAAGGCCGGCCGCGCCAAGTACGGGCACGAAAAGGATATTCGCGCGACCATCGACCGCCGGACCGGCGACGTGCGCCTGTCCCGCTGGACCGAGGCCGTCGAGGTCGTGGAGAACGAGGAAACGCAGATCCCGCTCCATATCGCGCGCAAGTTCAAGCCCGAGATCCAGCTTGGCGAGCATCTGATCGACCCGCTGCCGCCGATCGATTTCGGCCGCATCGCCGCCCAGACCGCCAAGCAGGTGATCGTCCAGCGCGTGCGCGAATACGAGCGCAAGCGCCAGTACGACGAATTCAAGGACCGCGTGGGCGAGATCGTGAACGGCACCGTCAAGCGGACCGAGTACGGCAACCTGATGGTCGAGATCGGCAGTTCCGAGGCGCTGCTGCGCCGTGACGAGCTGATCGCGCGCGAAAGCTTCCGCAATTCCGACCGCGTGCGGGCCTATATCTATGACGTGCGCGACGAGCCGCGCGGCCCGCAGATCTTCCTGTCGCGCACCCATCCGGCGTTCCTGGCCAAGCTGTTCGCGCAGGAAGTGCCCGAGATCTATGACGGCATCATCGAGATCAAGGCCGTGGCCCGCGATCCCGGATCGCGCGCCAAGATGGCGGTGATTTCGCGCGACGCCTCGATCGACCCGGTCGGCGCCTGCGTCGGCATGCGCGGATCGCGCGTGCAGGCGGTGGTGCAGGAACTGCAGGGCGAGAAGATCGACATCATTCCCTGGAGCCCGCAGGCCGCGACCTTCGTGGTCAACGCGCTGGCGCCGGCCGAAGTCACCAAGGTGGTGATGGACGAGGAAGCCGGGCGGGTCGAGGTCGTGGTTCCCGACGAGCAGCTCAGCCTTGCGATCGGTCGGCGCGGGCAGAACGTCCGCCTGGCCAGCCAGCTGACCCGCTGGGACATCGACATCCTGACCGAGGCCGAGGAATCCGAGCGCCGGCAGGAAGAATTCCGCCGTCGCAGCAATTTGTTCGTCGAGGCGCTGGACGTGGATGACGTCATCGCCGGCCTGCTGGTGACCGAAGGATTCCATTCGATCGAGGAACTGGCCTACGCCGACGCCGACGAACTGGCCGAGATCGAAGGATTCGACGAGGACGTGGCCGGCGAGCTGGTCCGCCGCGCCGAGGGCTTCCTGGCCCGGCGCGAGGACGAGCTGGACGAAAAGCGCCGGGGCCTGGGCGTGTCGGACGACATCGCCGTGCTGGGTGTGTTCTCGAACCAGATGCTGGTCACCCTGGGCGAGAAGGGCGTGAAGACGCTGGACGACCTGGCCGACCTGGCGGGCGACGAACTGGTCGAGATGCTGGGCGGCGACGTGATCGACGAGGAAGCGGCGAACGAGATCATCATGGCCGCCCGCGCCCACTGGTTCGAGGGCGAGGAGGCCGCGCCGGCCGCCGCCACGAAGGAGGAGGCGTCCGACGCCTGATCGGCGCGCGATCGCACGGGACGGCATGGATCGGGACACAGGCATGGGCGGGGACCTGGACGTGAACCAGGAGATCGAGCGGGAGGAGGAGGACGAGCGCGGGCCGCTGCGGCGCTGCATCGTCACCCGTGACCGCGCGTCGCCCGAGACCATGGTGCGTTTCGTGGTCTCCCCGGACCGGGTTTTGACGCTTGATCTTTCCGCGCGTCTGCCCGGACGGGGAATCTGGTTGAGCGCGCGGCGGGATGTGCTAGAAACGGCCCGGACTCGGGGGGCGTTTGCACGTGCCGCCCGTGGACAGGTTGTCGTTCCACCCGATTTGGCCGATATCCTGGAAAGCGGACTTCTGCGCCGGATGATGGACACAGTGGGGCTTGCGCGGCGTGCCGGGCAGGTTGTCTGCGGCTTCGCCAAGGTGCGGGAATGGATTGCGGGCGGTCGCGCCGGTCTGGTCATCCAGGCCGAGGACGGCAGCCCGGACGAAAGGGCGAGGCTGTTGTCCGGCGCACGGGACCTTCCGGTTGTGGAAATTCCTACGGCGGCGGGTCTGGGGGCGGCATTCGGCCGCGACCATGTCGTGCATGCGGCGATGTCGCATGGCGAGCTGGCGCGGCGTTTCCGCGTCGATAATGAACGTTTTACGGGGCTGTCCGGCAGGACGGTCCCCGGTTCGGCGGACCGATCCGCCGGACGGGTGTGAACAGGCGGGTACATGAGCGAAGGCAACGATCAGGATCAGGGTAAGGGACGCTTGTCCCTGCGGCCGGCGGGCCGGAGGGAGGTCGGACGGACGGTCGATGGTGGCTCCGTGCGACAGAGTTTCAGCCATGGTCGTTCGAAGGTGGTTCAGGTCGAGGTGCGCAAGAAGCGCGGCCCCGGTCCGGCCCCCGCGGGCAGCGGCTCCGGTCCGTCCGGCGGCGGCAGGGCCGGCGGTCGGGGTGGCAGCGGCGGTGGTCGCGCGCTGACCGCGGCCGAACTCGCAACCCGCCAGCGCGTCCTCGATGAGCAGCGGGCCGAGGCCGTCCGCCGCGAACAGGAACGGCGCGAACAGGAAAAGATCATGATCCTGTCCGCCGCCGAAGAGGCGCGCCGGCGGGAGGAAGACGCCCGCCGCGCCGCCGAGGACGAGGCGCGCGCGCAGGAGGAAGCCCAGGCCGAGGCCCGCGCGCAGGAAGCCGAGCGCCGTGCGGCGCAGGCTGCCGGCCGGCCCGAGCCCGAGCCCGAACCCGCCGTGGGCGGTCCGGTCGTGTCGGCGGTGCCGATTCCCGGCGCGGTCACCCTGGCCCCGCCGATGGAGCGCCTGCGCCCGCTGGCCGAACGCGCCATCATGCCGGCCCGTCCGGTCACGCCCAGCCGTCCGGCCGCGGCCCCGGCGCCGGCGGCGGCCCCCGGCGAGACCCTGCGCCTGCGTACCGGTCGCGCCGCGGAAGGCGACGACGACCGTCGCCCCGCGCGCCGTCCCGGCGGTAGCGTGGTCCCGCCCCGCAAGCCGTCGGCCTCGCCCAAGAAGGGTGGCGACAGCCGCCGTTCGGGCCGAATCGACGTCCAGGCGGCGATCGAGGGCGACGACGACAAGACCCGTTCGCTGGCGTCGGTTCGCCGCCAGCGCGAGCGTGAGCGCCGCCAGGCGGAACTGGAGCGCCTGCGCGCCGACCAGGTGCGCGTGGTGCGCGACGTCGTGCTGCCGGAAACCATCACGGTCCAGGAACTGGCCAACCGTATGGCGGCCCGCCAGGGTGAGGTCATCAAGGCCCTGATGAAGATGGGCGTGATGGCGACCGTGACCCAGTCGCTGGATGCCGACACCGCCGAACTGGTGGTGCAGGAATTCGGTCACCGTGTCCGCCGCGTCGCCGACAGCGATGTCGAGATCGGCATCGAGGGCATCGAGGACCTGCCCGAGGACCTGCGGCCGCGTCCGCCGGTCGTCACCGTCATGGGCCATGTCGACCACGGCAAGACCTCGCTGCTGGATGCGCTGCGTACCACCGACATCGCCGCGGCCGAGGCCGGCGGCATCACGCAGCATATCGGCGCCTACCAGGTCACGCTGGAATCCGGGGCGAAGATCACCTTCATCGACACCCCGGGCCACGAGGCGTTCACCGCCATGCGTGCCCGCGGCGCGTCGGTGACGGACGTGGTCGTGCTGGTCGTCGCGGCGGATGACGGCGTGATGCCGCAGACGATCGAGGCCATCAAGCACGCCAAGGCCGCCAACGCCCCGATCATCGTGGCGATCAACAAGTGCGACAAGCCGGGCGCCAACCCCGACCGCGTGCGCCAGGAACTGCTGTCGCACGAGATCGTGGTCGAGGAGATGGGCGGCGAGACCCAGGATGTCGAAGTCTCGGCGCTGAAGCGCACCGGGCTGGACAAGCTGGAAGAAGCCATCCTGCTGCAGTCGGAAATCCTGGACCTGCGGGTCAATCCCGACCGCGTGGCCGAAGGCTCGGTGATCGAAAGCCGCCTGGACCGTGGACGCGGCCCGGTGGCGACGATCCTGGTCCAGAAGGGCACGCTGCGGCGCGGCGACATCGTGGTGGCGGGGGCCGAGTGGGGCCGCGTCCGCGCGATGCTGGACGACCGCAACCGCCAGATCCAGGAAGCTGGTCCCTCGACCCCGGTCGAGGTGCTGGGCATCACCGGGGTCCCCGGCGCCGGCGAACCCTTCGTGGTGGTGGAAAACGAGAATCGCGCCCGCGAAATCTCGGAATTCCGCCAGCGCGTCATCAAGGACCGCATGGCCGCCGGCCAGACCGCGGCGCGCGGCACGCTGGACCAGATGCTCGCCCGCATCCAGGCCGGCGCGCAGAAGGAAGTCGCCGTCCTGATTAAGGCCGACGTCCAGGGGTCGGCCGAGGCGCTGCAGACCACGGTGCTGAAGCTGGAGCATGAGGAGGTCAAGGTCCGCGTGCTGACGGCCGGCGTCGGCCAGATCACCGAAAGCGACGTGCAGCTGGCCAAGGCGTCGGATGCGATCATCATCGCCTTCAACGTCCGCGCCACGACCCAGGCCCGCGAACTCGCCCAGCGCGAGGGCGTGGACATCCGCTACTACTCGATCATCTATCAGGTGGCGGACGACGTCGAACAACTGGTCAAGGGCAAGGTGGCGCCGAAGCACCGCGAGAAGTTCCTCGGCTATGCCGAGATCCGCAAGGTGTTCGACATCACCAAGGTGGGCAAGGTCGCCGGTTGCTACGTCACCGAAGGCGTGGTCAAGCGCGGTTGCGGCGTGCGCCTGCTGCGCGACAACGTCGTGGTCCACCAGGGCGAACTCAGCCAGCTCAAGCGCTTCAAGGACGATGTGAAGGAAGTGGCGCGCGGCTACGAATGCGGCCTCTCCTTCGCCGGCTACAACGACCTGCGCGAAGGCGACATGGTCGAGTGCTACGAAATGGAGCTCGTCCCTGCATGAGCCGCAATCCCACACGCGGGAAGGTGACTACGGCGGGGCCGGCGGGGAAACTCGCCGGCCACGCTGCTTCCGGGCCCTCGCAGCGTCAGCTTCGCGTGGCGGAGGAAGTGCGGCGCGTGCTGGCGGACCTGTTCGCCCGCACCGAATTTCGCGACCCCGACCTGTCGGACGCCCGCATCACGGTGACCGAGGTCCGGATTTCCCCCGACCTCAAGCATGCCACCGCGTTCGTCGCCCGGCTGGGCCGCAGCGACGTCGAATCGCTGTTGCCGGCGCTGAAACGCGCGGCGCCGTTCCTGCGGTCGCGCCTGTCCTCGGGCGTGCGCCTGCGCCAGGTGCCGGAAATCCATTTCCAGCCGGACACCGCGCTGGATTACGCCATGGAAGTCGACGCGCTGCTGAAGCAGCCGGACGTCGCCCGCGACCTCGACTGACGGACCCCTCCTGCGATGGGATGGTGTCCTGTGTCAGGGAAGGTCGGGCGTTGCCCGAACCCACCAGGGCCTGAGGCCCTGGACCCCGATCGTGGATCAACAGATTGGTTTCCAAAGGCGACTGCCTTTGGCGGGTTTCAGGGCAGAGCCCTGATGTGTCATACCAAAGCTGACGGTTGAGACCGTTGCTCGCTCCGGCCCCACCGGCTATCGTTGAAGTGACCAGGGAGTTTTCGAAATGATCCAGCGTCACCGCTAAGGCGGCAAGACATTCGCATGCGGGGCAACTCGCCGGCTGGTCTCTATTTCGAGAATATCATGCAAAGACTGAATGGAAAGACATGCGTCGTTACCGGCGCTGCGCGCGGCATCGGCCGTGCGATTGCCGCCCGCTTCCACCATGAAGGCGGCATCGTCTTCGTCACCGATCTGGATGAAACCGCCGGCGCCGCGACAGCAGCGGAAATCGGGTGCCGGTTCGAAAAGCTCGACGTGCGGGAAGAGGCCGACTGGCTTCGGCTGGCCCAACGTGTTCCGATGGCCGACGTGGTGGTCAACAACGCCGGCGTGACGGGATTCGAGCAGGGGATGGTCGCCCACGACCCCGAACACGCCAGCCTTGCGGACTGGCGAGACGTTCATCGGGTCAATCTCGACGGGACGTTCCTCGGCTGCCGCTACGCGATCGGTGCGATGAAGGGGCAAGGCAGCGGCTCGATCATCAACATTTCGTCGCGCTCCGGCCTTGTCGGCATTCCGCTCGCCGCGGCCTATGCGTCGTCCAAGGCGGCCATTCGCAATCACAGCAAGACGGTTGCGCTCTACTGCGCGCAGCAGGGGTGGAAGATTCGATGCAATTCGATCCATCCTGCCGCGATACTGACGCCGATCTGGGAACCGATGCTCGGCACGGGACCGGACCGGGAAGCGAGGATGCGGGCGCTGGTTGCCGACACGCCACTCAAGCGGTTCGGCCTGCCCGATGAAGTGGCTGCGATTGCGGTCACTCTCGCCTCTGACGAAGCAACCTACGTGACGGGAACGGAAGTGAATATTGACGGGGGTCTGCTGGCTGGGTCCGTCGCGTCACCCGGCTGACAGGATGAGCCTTACGCTTAAGGACTGGATTTCAAAGGCAAGCCTTTGATGGGGGTTCAAGGGGCAAAGCCCCTTGGCGCACTGACCAGCATGGCCGGATTCCGTTCCACCGCGCGGACGGCGCGGTGCAGGGCGGGGCCGGCGGCGGCGATGTCGCGTTGGGCGGCCGCCAGGTCCGCGCGTGCAGGTGAGTGTGCGTCCGTCAGCGTGCACAGGTCGTCGCGTGTCTGTCGCGCCTCGGCCAGGGCGGCGCGGGATGAGGCGGCCAGGGCGTGGATGTCCGCGCCGCGCGCGTCGGCCTGCCGGCGGGCTGTGGCGGACATGTGGGCCAGGTTCGTCCGGGTTGTCGCCAGTTTGCGGCCCAGCCTGCGTTCCGTGCGATGCAGGGTGTTTCCCAGTGTGGTTGCGTCGGCGCGCAGGGCGTCCAGCCTGTCGCGCAGGGGCGGCAGGGTGGTGGACAGGTCCGCCGCGAGATGCCGGCCGTGGGCGACGGCCTGCCGGGCTTCGGCCGCCATGGCGTGGACCGGCAGGGTGGTCAGCGTGTGGCGCAGCACCTGCCAGGCGGACAGATGGGCCGGGATTTCCACCAGGGACGACAGGCCGGGATGATGGGGCGGGGGGCGCCGCGACGGGTCGGGCGCGGTGAAATCCAGGTCGATCCCGATGCGTCCGGTCACCACGCTCTGGCTATGCAATTCGGCCTCCAGCCCCTGCTCCACCAGATAGGCCACGGTGACGCGCCGTGGGGTGTGCGGCGCCAGGCGGATACGGTCGGGCTGGATGCGGATGGTCACCGGCACCACGACGCTGCTTCGCGCCGGGTCAACCAGGGCCGCGACCTGTTCGACGCGCCCCAGCGCCACCCCCCGGAAGGTGACGGGCGCGCCGGGGCCCAGGCCGGCGACCGGCGTATCGAAGACGATGACGGCGCGTTCGGTCCGGGCGGCGATGCCGAACTGCCCGATCGAACCCAGGATACCCAGCCCGATCGCCAGCCCGCCCGCGACGAACAAAGCGGTCGTTACCCGTCCCGCCCGGTCGGGCGGGCCCGGCGCGTGCGGGGATGTCGTCATGGGCGTGGTTTCCGGCCGGAGGGTGAGAGGATGAGGTTCGTTTTCGTCGCTGGACGGGCCGGAGGGAACGGGGCATCGCACAATCCGGCATTGCTCCTCGCTCGGGGCTCGTCTAAACGCACGCCTCCCCAGAGATTCTGAAAAAAGGTTCTGCCCATGCGACGCAAGCGCGGACGTCCGATTGATGGCTGGCTGGTCATCGACAAGCCGTCCGGCATGACATCGACCGATGTCGTCAACCGGGTGAAGCGTCTGTTCGACGCGCGCAAGGCAGGGCATGGCGGCACGCTGGACCCTCTGGCGACCGGACTGCTGCCCATCGCCTTCGGCGCGGCCACCAAGACGGTGCCTTATATCATGGACGGCACCAAGCGGTACCAGTTCACCCTGCGCCTGGGCGAGGCCCGCGACACCGATGACGCCGACGGCGCGGTGACGGAAACGTCGGACGTGCGCCCGACGGACGACGCCTTCCGTGCGGCGCTGCCGGCCTTTCGCGGCGACATCATGCAGGTCCCGCCGGTCTATTCCGCGATCAAGGTGGCGGGCGAGCGCGCGTACGACATGGCGCGCGATGGCCGCCCCCCCGACCTGCCGCCGCGTCCGGCGCGGATCGACCGGTTCGAACTGGTGGCCCGCCCCGATGCCGACACCGCGATCTTCGAGGTGGAATCCGGCAAGGGCGTCTACATGCGCTCGCTGGCGCGCGACATCGCCCGGGCCTGCGGCACGGTCGGGCATGTCGCCGCCCTGCGCCGGCTGCGCGTGGGCCCGTTTTCCGAGGATAATGCAATTCTTCTGGACAAAATTGTCCTGAACGACGACAACGCGCCTGCCTCACCGGATCTGCTGCTTCCGGTTGCGACCGCGCTGGCCGACATCCCGGCGCTGGCCCTGACCGAGGAAGAAGCGGGGGCCCTGTCACACGGGCAGGCGATCAGCCTGCTCGACCTGATGGGGCGTATTCCGGACGCCGTCGACCCCGCGCAAGGGGTCGTGCGGGGAATGGACGGGGGGCGCGTGATCGGGTTGTGCCGGCTGGAAGATGGCTGGCTGCGCCCGGACCGCATGCTCTAACCTTCGTATTTATGGAGAACACGATGTCGATTACCGCAGAGCGTCGCACGACGCTGATCGGCGAATACAAGACCGCCGCCACCGATACCGGCTCGCCCGAGGTCCAGGTCGCCCTGCTGACCGAGCGGATCACCAACCTGACCGAGCATCTGAAGACCCACGCGAAGGATTTCCATTCGCGTCGCGGCCTGCTGGTGATGGTCGGCAAGCGCCGTGGCCTGCTGGACTATCTGAAGCGCAAGGACAGCGCCCGGTACCAGACCCTGATCGGCCGTCTGGGCCTGCGTCGCTGACCCGTTGCGCGATCGGGCGCGCGTGACCATGTTTCTCATGGTCATGGCCCGTGCCTGATCGCGCCGGTCCGCCCGGCGGGCGGGGGGCACCGGCCACCCTGCCTGGCCAGGCAGGCCACCCCCGTCGCCCAATCGTGGGCCGGGCAACATGCTGCCGCCACGACGGTGGAGACATCCGGACCGGGTCGCAGCGTTTCAGGCCACATGGTGTTTTGACGGGTGACCGTCATCGCTCCATGCCGTCCGAGGCGCTGTCTCTCATCCCTTTGTCCGGGATGCTTCGCTCCGTCCGGGCCGGCCGCCCGACAGGACATGTCTGAATGTTCAATTACTACCGCAAGGAAATCGAGTGGGGCGGCCGCCCCCTGGTGCTGGAGACCGGCAAGATCGCCCGCCAGGCCGACGGCGCCGTCGTCGTGACCTATGGCGACACGGTCGTGCTGTGCACCGCCGTCGGCGCCCGCAGCGTCAAGCCGGGCCAGGATTTCTTCCCGCTGACGGTCAACTACCAGGAAAAGGCCTTTGCGGCCGGCAAGATCCCCGGCGGCTTCTTCAAGCGTGAAGGCCGTCCGTCCGAGATCGAGGTCCTGAATTCCCGCCTGATCGACCGCCCGATCCGCCCGCTGTTCCCGGACAATTTCCGCAACGAGGTCCAGGTCGTCGCGACGGTCCTGAGCCACGACCTGGAGAACGATCCGGCGATCGCCGCCCTGATCGGCTGCTCGGCGGCGCTGACCCTGTCGGGCATTCCCTTCTTCGGCCCGGTGGCGGCCTGCCGCGTGGGCTACAAGGATGGCGCCTACATCCTGAACCCGACCATCGCGGAAATGAAGGAAAGCGCGCTCGACCTCGTCCTCGCCGGGACGTCGGAAGGCGTGCTGATGGTCGAGTCCGAGGCCGGCGAACTGTCCGAGGACGTGATGCTGGGCGCCGTGACGTTCGGTCATGAGGCCTTCCAGGTCGTGATCGACGCCATCATCGCGCTGGCCGAGCACGCGGCCAAGGCGCCGTGGGACCTGGTCGAGCCGTCGGCCGAGGCCATCGCCCTGCAGAAGCGCATCGACGCCCTGGGCCGCGCGCCCATCGCCGAGGCGTATCAGGAGCGCGTGAAGCAGGAGCGCTACAAGAAGGTCGGCGCCGCGAAGGAGGCCGTCCTGGCCGCCCTGACCGCCGAGGGCCTGGACGCCGCCGCCGCCAAGCCGATGCTGAAGGAACTGGAAGCCGACGTGGTGCGTAGCGCCGTGCTCGACACCGGCTACCGCATCGACGGCCGCGACCTGAAGACGGTCCGCCCGATCGTCTCGGAAGTCGGCATCCTGCCGCGCGCCCATGGCTCGGCCCTGTTCACCCGTGGCGAGACGCAGGCCCTGGTCGTGGCGACGCTGGGCACCGCGCAGGACGAGCAGGTGATCGACGCGCTGGAAGGCGAGTACCGCACCAACTTCATGCTGCACTACAACTTCCCTCCCTATTCGGTGGGCGAGTGCGGCCGCATGGGCTCGCCCGGCCGGCGCGAGATCGGGCATGGCAAGCTGGCCTGGCGCGCCATCCATCCGCTGCTGCCCGGCAAGGACACCTTCCCGTACACGATGCGCGTGGTGTCCGAGATCACCGAGAGCAACGGGTCGTCCTCGATGGCCACGGTCTGCGGCACCTCGCTGGCGCTGATGGATGCCGGCGTGCCGCTGAAGCGTCCGGTGGCGGGCATCGCCATGGGCCTTATCAAGGAAGATCGCGGCTTCGCCGTGCTGTCCGACATCCTGGGTGACGAAGACCATCTGGGCGACATGGACTTCAAGGTCGCGGGCACCGAGCAGGGCGTGACCTCGCTGCAGATGGACATCAAGATCACGTCCATCACGCCCGAGATCATGAAGATCGCCCTGGCCCAGGCGCGCGACGGCCGCCTGCACATCCTGGGCGAGATGGCCAAGGCGCTGACCGAAGGCCGCGCCGACGTGTCCTCGTCCGCACCGAAGATCACCACGATCTCGGTGCCCAAGGAGAAGATCCGCGACGTGATCGGCCAGGGCGGCAAGGTCATCCGCGAGATCGTCGAATATTCGGGCGCCAAGATCGACATCAACGACGACGGCACGATCATGATCGCCGCCACGTCCGAAGATCAGGCCGAAAAGGCCATCGAGCGGATCCGCGGCATCGTGGCCGAGCCCGAGATCGGCAAGATCTACAACGGCAAGGTGGTCAAGACCGCCGATTTCGGTGCGTTCGTGAACTTCATGGGCGCGCGGGACGGTCTGGTCCACATCTCGGAACTGTCGACGGGCCGCGTCGCCAAGACCACCGATGTGGTCAACCAGGGCGATACCGTGAAGGTCAAGGTCCTGGGCTTCGACGATCGCGGCAAGGTCAAGCTGTCGATGCGCGTCGTGGATCAGGAAACCGGCGCCGACATCACCGATACCGTCGGCGCCAAGCCGGGCCGCCCGCCCGCGCGCTGAGGGCCGACCGGGGCCGGGCGGGGCGCGTTGCGCCCAGCCCGGCCGTGGCGGCGCCCCCGTCCGGCCGGGCGGGGACAGAACCGTTAAACGCCGGCCCCCATGCGGGTGTCGTGGACGATAGGGTAGAGATGAAGGCGATCAATGCGATCCGCATGGGTGGGGTGGATGTCCTGCCGCTGGTCGAAGGCGGAAAGGGCGTGTCGGTCTCGACCGGGGTCACGTCCGGGCATTGGGCGGCAGCCGGCGGCGCCGGCACGGTCTCGGTCGTCAATGCCGATTCGTACGACGCGGACGGCCGGCCGGTGCCGCAGGTCTATCACGGCCGCACCCGGCGCGAACGGCAGGACGAGCTGGTGGAGTACGCCATTCGCGGCGGCATCGCCCAGGCCCGCATCGCCCACGACCTGTCGGGCGGCCGGGGCCGGGTCCATGCCAACATCCTGTGGGAAATGGGCGGGGCCGAACAGGTCATCACCGGCGTGCTGGAAGGCGCGCCGGGCCTGATCCACGGCGTGACCTGCGGTGCGGGCATGCCCTATCGCCTGTCGGACATCGCGGCGCGCTTCGGCATCCATTACTACCCGATCGTCTCCTCGGCCCGCGCGTTCAGCGCCCTGTGGAAGCGGTCGTTCAACAAGACCGCCGACCTGCTGGGCGGCGTGGTGTACGAAGATCCGTGGCGGGCTGGCGGCCATAACGGCCTGTCCAACACCGAGGACCCGCAGACCCCCGAGGACCCGCTGCCGCGCGTGCTGGCGCTGCGCCGCACGATGCGGACGTTCGGGCTGCACGACACGCCCATCATCATGGCCGGCGGCGTCTGGTGGCTGGAGGAATGGGAAGACTGGATCGACAATCCCGACCTCGGCCCCATCGCCTTCCAGTTCGGCACCCGCCCGCTGCTGACGCGGGAAAGCCCGATCCCCGATGCGTGGAAGCGCCGCCTGCGGACCTTGCACAAGGGGGACGTGTTCCTCAACCGCTTCTCGCCGACCGGCTTCTATTCCTCGGCCGTCAACAACCCGTTCCTGCTGGAGCTGCAGGGCCGTTCGGAACGCCAGGTCGCCTATTCCAGCGAACCGGTGGGCGAGCACACGGCCCCCTACGGCGTCGGCGCCCGCGCCCGCCAGGTCTTCATGACCGAGGCCGACCGCGAGCATGTGCGCCTGTGGGAGGCCGAAGGCTATACCGAGGCGATGCGTACCCCGGACTCGACGCTGATCTTCGTGACGAAGGACAAGGCGCAGGAGATCCTGGCCGATCAGGTCGCCTGCATGGGCTGCCTGTCGGAATGCCGCTTCTCGAACTGGAGCCAGCGCGGGCCGGGCTATACCAACGGGCACAAGGCCGACCCGCGCTCGTTCTGCATCCAGAAGACGTTGCAGGCCATCGCCCACGCCCATGACGACGGGGGCGACGCGGTGATGGACAACAACCTGATGTTCGGCGGCACCAACGCCTGGCGCTTCGCCACCGACCCGTTCTATGCCGACGGCTTCGTGCCGACGGTGGGGCAACTGGTCGATCGGATTCTGACGGGGCGCTGAAGGGAAGGGCGGCAAGGGCCAAGGCCCTTGCCTTCCCCCGTCAGCCGAACCGAATGTCCAGCGACCGCAGATAGGTCTGCAATCCCGCATCCTGGATGGGCATCAGGAAGGCTTCCTCGTCGCTTTCGTTGTAATGGGCGTGCCACAGGCCGGGCGGCGTGATGAAGGCCATGCCCGACTGCCAGTCCTGGCGGATCGGATTGGCGATCTGGCCCTGGGCGTCGAGCGTCTCGCCGATCAGCGTGTAGCACCCGTCGGGGCAGGATACGATGTAGTCCAGCGCCACCGACTGGTGCCGGTGCGGCTTCTGCACCGACTGCGCCGGCAGCAGGCCGAACATCGTCCAGATGACATGGGTGATGGTGCGGGTGCCGGGAAAATTCGTGTTGCCCAGCAGCACGGACACGCGGCTGCGCGACCGGGCCTCGGGGCTGGCGGCGACGGCGCGCAATTCGTCCATCGTCCGCTCGGCGGGGTACAGCGTGGGCTCGAAACGGGGTTGTTCGACCCGCACCCCCAGATAGGCCAGCAACGGGGCGTCATGCACCAGGTACAGCGTCGCGTCGTCGCTGGCGGTGTGGGCGTAGCCGGTGCCGCCGGGCAGGGCGACGATGTCGCCGCGCTGCCACTCCACCGACGGCAGGTGGGCGGCCGTGGGCTCGGTGCGGCCCCCCCCCCGGATCACGTAGAAGACCTGCGACGTCGCCGCGATGTCGGGGCGCAGCGTGTCGCCGGCGTCGATCCGCACGAAGGCGGCGCACAGGCCCGGCGACGTGGCGGGACCGGGGCAGCGCAATTGGTCGGAGACATCCAGCGGGATGACCCGGCTTGGCCCTTCGGCCCAGGTTTCCGGCCCCCAGGACATGAAGGGCAGGCGGGGCGTCAGTCCGGGCCGGATCGGGTTCGCGGCGCGGCTGTATTCGAACCATTCGGCATCGCGGGTGACGGGGATGCTGGTACGATCGAGCATGGTCTGGTCCTCCTGGGTTTCCCGTCCGGTTCTGTGTCTTGCCGGACTGCCGCAGCAGAGTAGGGTGGGTCGCGGTCCCGGCGGAACGCCGGAATATGGAAAAGAGTTTTGCGCGGCGCGGCGCGGCGCGCGCATGCGGCGTGGGGGATGGGCGTGGATTACGTGACCTGCCTGCGGGTGCTGCTGGCCACCGCCGACGCGGGCAGCCTGTCGCGCGCGGCGGCGGTGCTGGACCTGAACGTGTCCTCGGCCTCGCGCGCGATTGCCGAGCTGGAGCACGATCTGGGCGCCGCCCTGTTCAACCGGTCGACGCGCGGGCTGCATCTGACGGAAATCGGCGAACGGTTCCTGGGCCGCGCGCGGCGGATCCTGGCCGATCTGGACGACGCCCGGGCCGAGGCCGCGTCGCTGAACGCGGCCCCCCGGGGCTGCCTGCGCGTGCTGGCCTCGCCGTCGGTGGGGCGCGCGGTGATCGCGCCGATGCTGCCGGCCTTCCTGCGGGCCTATCCCGACATCGACGTGGAAATCCGCAGCGGCCCGGCCTTCGGCGACCTGTCGCACATCCTGATCGAAAGCGGCGCGGACGTCGCGGTGCTGTCGGGCCGGCCGCCGGATTCCGGCCTGCTGTTCCGCCCGGTGCTGACCGGGACGTGGTGGGCGGTCGCGGCCCCCGGCCTGGTGGCGCACATGGGCCTGACGGACGACCAGGAGCCGGCGGGCGGGCCGCTGTCCGGCGTGGCGTGCCTGTCGCGGCCCGGCGCCGCGCCGGCGTGGCGCTGCGACCGTGCGGGACAGGCGCAATTCCTGTCGTTTCCCACCCGTGTCGCGGCGGATTCGCTGGACATGCTGCGGACGCTGGCCGGCGCGGGCGCGGGCCTGGCCCTGCTGCCGGACTGGATGTTCATGGACCGCCCGCCCGCCGCGTTCGGGCTGGCGCGCATCCTGCCCGGATGGCGGGTAACGCCCGACCCCGACGAATCGTGCGACCTGTCCGTGGTCTATCCCCGCAAGAAGGTGGTCCCGCCCAAGACCCGCGCCTTCGTGACCGCGCTGGGCGCCGCCGGCCGGGCCTTCGACGCCCGGACGACCCCGACGCCCTGATCCGTGCGTCCCACCGGCCGTCAGCCGCCGGGATTCGCCTCGCGCCGGGTCAGGCCTTCGGGGTCAGGAAGACGATGCGGTCCGGCCCGGTGAAGGCCGGGTCGTAGCCTGCCGCGCGGAAGGGATCGACGATCGGGTCATGACCGTCGGCGGCCATGGCGTCGCGGTGGCGCGGCGCGCGCGGATCGTACTCGATGACGCCGAGGACCCGTCGCCGGGCCATGTCGTCCAGGGGAAACGCCTGCCGGCCTGCCCGCATGGCCTGCGTCAGGTTGAAGAAATCAATCGTTTCGGTCTTGCCCGCCCAGTAGCACAGGGCCAGCGTCTCGCACGCCGCGGGGCCTGGAATGTGGCCGACATGGGCGATGGCGGCCTGCCAGCGCGCGGTTGCGTCGGGCAGGCGGCGCAGGTCGGACCATGCATGGATCAGCCGCACCGGCACCGCCACGACCAGCGGCAGCGCCGCGATGCACAGCAGGCGCGTGGGCGTCAGGCGCAGGGGGCCCACCGTCCGGGGCGGGCGCGACAGGGCCAGCCCCACGGCGATGCAGGCGGCGATCAGGGTTTCGAAATGCGCGTTGTAATTCACGCCGTCGCCCATCCGCTGCGTCAGGCCGGTCACCAGCGCCAGCCCCAGGAACAGCAGGGCGAACAGGCCGGGCCGCCGGTCGCGCGCATCGGCGGGGGGGCGTCCGCCCCAGGGTGTGGCCGCCAGCAGCCCCACCACCAGCAGGCCCAGGATTTCCGATAATTTGCGGATCCCGACCAGCAGGTGCGCGGGGTCCATGACGCGGCGATGGCCCAGGATGTCGGCGAAGACCGCCGGACCATAGGCCCAGTCCGTCACCCCCAGCCCCGCCAGCCCGGCCAGCAGGCCGGCGCCGCACCACACCAGCAGGGCCCGTCGGTCGCAGCAGGCCAGCCAGACCGTCACCGCCAGCGGCAGCGCCACCAGATTATGTTTCACGAACCCGCCGGCGACCACCAGCAGTGCCGCCAGGGCGACGCGCGCGACGCCATGGCGCGGGTGGCGCGCGTCGCCCAGCAGCATCGCCAGCCCGCCCAGCATGAGGGCATGGGCCAGCCATTGCGGGTCGTCCATTGCGACATAGGCGGGAAAGATCGTGGCGGCGTTCAGCAGCAGCAGCAGCCCGGCGGCGACGGCCGGCCGGCCCGCACCCCCCAGCCGCCGGACGCAGCACGCGACCAGCGCGCCGCTGGCCAGCAGCGCCAGCAGCGCCACGATCCGCCCCGCCACGATCATGTCGCCGGTGAGGTGGGCGCCGATCAGCCCGACGATGGAAAAGCCCAGCGGCGGATAGTTGTTGAAGACCATGCCGCCGGCCGGGGGATAAAGCGGCAGCGCGGCGCCCACCGCGCGCAGCGCCAGGTAGGCGTTCCACCCCTCGTTGTAGTTCAGGGAAATCCGGTACGGAATCATCAGCACCGGCAGCAGCAGAACCAGGATCAGCAGCCCTGCCCCCGCTCGGATCAGGCGATCGACCATCATGCGGGGGCGTCGGTGCGGGACATGTCAGGCGTCTTCTCCGGGGCGCTGCGGACGGCAGGGTGTCCGTTGTGCGCGCCGGCGGGACTATATCGCCCGGCAACAATATGTCACGCGGCGCGTTCGTGGGTCGGCATCACTCCTGGGGCAGGCAGGCGGTGCGGAACAGGTCGAAGGCGCGGGCGCGGTGGCTGATGGCGTTCTTCTCGGCGTCGGTCATGTCGGCGAAGGTCCGGCTGCCGCCCTCGGGGGCGAAGACCGGGTCGTAGCCATGGCCGTTGGCGCCGTGCGGCGGCCAGGTGAACTGCCCGTCGATCCGTCCCTCGAACGTCTGGACGGTCCCGTCCGGCCAGGCCAGGCACAGGACCGAGATGAACCAGGCCGACCGGTCCGCAGTGTTGCCCACCTCGGCATGGATGCGGGCCATGGCGGCGGGGAAATCCTTGGACGGCCCGGCCCAGCGCGCGGAATAGATGCCCGGCGCCCCGCCGAGCGCCGCGACGCAGAATCCCGAATCGTCGGCCAGCGCCGGCAGGCCGGCCGCCGTCGCCGCCGCGACCGCCTTCAGCACCGCGTTGCCGGTGAAGCTGTCGGCGGTTTCCTCGGGTTCCGGCAGCGCCAGGTCCCCGGCCGACAGCACCGTGATGCCGTATCCGGCCAGCAGGGCGGAAAACTCCGCCAGCTTGCCCGCGTTGTGGCTGGCCAGCACCAGCCGCGCGCCGCGCACCAGGCGGTGGTCCGTTGTCCGGGCCGGGCTCATCGTGCGCCCCCGGTCGCGCGCAGGGCCGCGTCCACGGCTTCCCGCTGGGCGACGAACAACCGGCCGGTGCCGATCCGCGCCAGCCGCATCAGGTCGTGGAACTGTTCCTCGCTGAAGGGCGCCTGCTCGGCGGTGCCCTGGACCTCGACGATGCCGCCGGCTTCGGTCAGCACGAAATTGGCGTCGGCGGCGGCGGCGCTGTCCTCGTCGTAATCCAGGTCCAGCACGGCCCCGGCCTCGGTCAGGCCGCAGGACACGGCGGCCAGTTGCGCCGTCAGCGGCACGCTGGCCAGCACGCGGTTGCGGACCAGGGTCTCCAGCGCCAGGCGCAGCGCCACCCACGCCCCGGTGATCGACGCGCAGCGCGTGCCGCCATCGGCGTTCAGCACGTCGCAATCGACCGTGATCGACATCTCGCCCAGCGCCTTCAGATCCACGACCGCGCGCAGCGACCGGCCGATCAGGCGCTGGATTTCCTGGGTGCGGCCCGACTGCTTGCCCTTTGCGGCCTCGCGCCCGCCACGGGTGTGGGTGGCGCGGGGCAGC
This sequence comes from Gluconacetobacter johannae, assembly GCF_014174305.1. Taxonomy (GTDB): domain Bacteria; phylum Pseudomonadota; class Alphaproteobacteria; order Acetobacterales; family Acetobacteraceae; genus Gluconacetobacter; species Gluconacetobacter johannae. The sequence continues at coordinate 161,749 of NZ_JABEQH010000002.1, forward strand.
ATGCCGTATTCGGCGGTCACCCAGCCCTTGCCCTGTCCGCGCAGGAACGGCGGTACCCGGCTCTCGACACTGGCGGCGCACAGCACCTCGGTGCCGCCCATGCGGATCAGCGCCGACCCTTCGGCATGGCGGGCGAATCCGGGTTCGATGGAAACGGGGCGCAGGGCGTCGGGCGCGCGGCCCGAGGGACGGGTGGCCATGGCGGCGGGAACTCCAGATCGGTGGGCGGGACCAGCCGGGGCATAGCCCGCGCCGGGGGGCGATTGCCACCCCCTGCTTGTGATGCCCTGCTTGTCATGGTGGCGGCGAGGTTCCAGATTTAACATGGCGGCGTGTTTTCGCCGGACAGCGGTCGAACCGGAAGGGGGGTAGATGGTCATGGATCTCAGCGCGCTGGCGTCGCGTTCCGCCCTGCCACCGGGGCTGGATGCGCGATCGGCCGCGATTCTGCGCGAAATCGTGGAACAATATGTCGAGACCGGCGAGCCGGTGGGCTCGCGCACCCTGTCGCGGCGCCTGCCGCTGCCGTTGTCGCCGGCGACGATCCGCAACGTGATGGCGGACCTGACCGAGGCCGGGCTGCTGTTCTCGCCCCATGCCTCGGCGGGGCGGCTGCCGACGGAACGCGGCGTGCGGCTGTTCGTCGACGGCCTGCTGCAGTTCGGCAGCCTGACCGAGGACGAGCGCGAGACGATCACCCGCGCGCTGGAGGTGCGGGGCCGGTCGCTGCAGGATACGCTGTCCGAGGCCTCGTCGATGCTGTCCGGCCTGTCCTCGGCGGCCGGGCTGGTGCTGGCGCCCAAGGGCGACGGGGCGGTGAAGCATATCGAATTCGTGGCCCTGGGGCCGCGCCGCGCGCTGGTCATCCTGGTGGGCGCGGACGGGCAGGTGGAAAACCGGGTGATCGAAACCCCCGCCGGCCTGCCGCCCTCGGCGCTGGTCGAGGCCGGAAACTACCTGAACGCCCACCTGACCGGCCGGACGCTGGAAAACCTGCGCGAACACGTCAATGCCGAGATGACGGCCAACCGCAGCGAACTGGACCATCTGACCGCCGAAGTGGTGGCCAGCGGCCTGGCGACGTGGAGCGACGTCGATCGCGGCGGCACGCTGTTCGTGCGCGGCCAGGCCCGCCTGCTGGCCGACGTGACCGAGATCGAACGCCTGTCGACCATCCAGATGCTGTTCGAACGGCTGGAAACCCAGGAAACGATGCTGCGTCTGCTGGACCTGGCGCAGGAATCCGAAGGGGTGCGGATCTTCATCGGGGCGGAAAGCGGGCTGTTCGGCCTGTCGGGCATGTCGGTGGTGGTCGCCCCGGCGCGGACCGACAGCAACCGCATCGTCGGCGCGATCGGCGTCATCGGCCCGACGCGGATCAATTACGGCCGGATCATCCCGGTGGTGGACTACACGGCGCGGGTCATCGGCCGGATGCTGGGCTGACTGTTCCATGCCGGGTTGGCCGCCCCTGCCGGCTGCCGCCTTGCTCCTGCCATCTTCTGTTCCTAGCCCGGTCCCGACACCGGAAACCCGAAACCACGAGGCTGCCCATGTCCCCTCCCGACGCGCACCAGGCCGGACTGTTCCGCATCGGCGGCGACCTGCCGGTGGCCCGCCTGGGGTTCGGCGCGATGCGGATCACCGGACCGGGCATCTGGGGCGACCCGCCCGACCGCGACCGGGCGCTGGCGACCCTGCGCCGCGCGGTCGCATGCGGGGTGACCCTGATCGACACCGCCGACAGCTACGGCCCTTATGTCAGCGAGGATCTGATCCGCGCGGCGCTGCATCCCTATCCGGCCGGATTGGTCATCGCCACCAAGGGCGGGCACACGCGCCACGGCCCGGACATCTGGCGGCCGGTCGGCAACCCGAACTATCTGCGGCAGTGCGTGCTCATGAGCCTGCGCCGCCTGGGGCTGGCGCGCATCGACCTGTGGCAACTGCACCGTGTCGGCCCCGACTGCCCGCCCGAGGCGCAGTTCGAGGTGATCGCCGCGATGCGCGACGAGGGGCTGATCCGCCATGTGGGCCTGTCCGAGGTCTCGGTCGGGATGATCGAACGCGCCGCGCGCTTCTTCCCCGTCGCCACGGTGCAGAACCGCTTCAACCTGGTGAACCGCGCCTCCGAGGACGTGCTGGACTATTGCGCCGCCCAGGGCATCGGCTTCATCCCCTGGGCGCCGCTGGCCGCCGGCGGGCTGGCGACGGGGGACAACGTGCTGGCCCGGGTGGCGCGGGAGATGAATGCCACGCCCGGCCAGGTGGCGCTGGCCTGGCTGCTGCGCCGGTCGCCGGTCATGCTGCCCATCCCCGGCACCGGCAGCCCGGCGCATGTGGACGACAATGTGGCGGCCGCCGGACTGGTGCTTGATGCCTCGGTCTTCGACCTGCTGGACCGGCACGGACGCGCGGAATGGCGGCGTCTCGCGGCGTCATGAGGGCCGCCGTCCGCCGCCCCGGTACCAGCAAGGGGCGACTCGCACCTCGGACAGTGCTAGGAGATCCCACCGACCACCCCGCCCCTTGGACCTTGCCCCGTTGGACCCCGGATGACGCTTCGTAATGGATCAGGCCAGGATGGCCGGATGCTCGTAACCTCCCGCATCGGCGGCAACGGCGTGGATGGCCGGCGTCCGTCCGGTGGCGCGGGGGGCGCGTCGGGGTTCGGTGGGCCGGGCGGGCCGCGCCGGCCGCGCTATCGCCTGGTCCGCCGCATCGCAGGCGGCGGGATGGCGCTGCTGCTGCTGGGCGCCGCGACGGGCGGGATGGTCGTCTGGACGAAATACGAACAGCTGGTGGCCGACCTGCCGACGGTCGACGGCCTGCGGACGTACCAGCCTCCGGTCATGAGCCGGCTGTATTCCGGCGACGACCGGGTGATGGCCGAACTGGCGGCGGAACGGCGCATCTTCGTGCCCTACAGCGCCATTCCCGACCGGGTGAAGAACGCCTTCATCGCGACCGAGGACCAGAAATTCTATACCCATGGCGGCGTCGACCCGTTCGCGATCATCCGCGCCGGCCTGACCGACCTGACAATGCACAAGGGGCACCGGCCGCTTGGGGCCTCGACCATCACGCAGCAGGTGGCTCGCGTCATGCTGCTGGGCACCAACGCCGTGTCGTTGCAGCGCAAGGCCAAGGAAGCCCTGCTGGCCATCCGCATCGAACAGACGCTGTCCAAGGAAAAGATCCTCGAGATCTATCTGAACGAGATCTATCTGGGGGCCGGCGCGTACGGCATCGGGGCGGCGGCGCAGACCTATTTCAACAAGCCGCTGGACCAGCTGGACGACGCCGAGGCCGCGTTCCTGGGCGGGTTGCCCCGGTCGCCGACCAACTACAACCCCTATCGCTATCCCGACGCGGCGCGGGCGCGCCGCAACTGGGTGCTGCAGCGCATGGCCGAGGTGCACGACATCACGCCCGAGGCCGCGCGTATCGCCCAGCAGGAACCCCTGATGCCGCAGGCCTTCACCCGGCCCGGCCCGGTCCCCGGATCGGAATGGTTCGCCGAGGAGGTCCGGCGCCAGTTGATCGACCGCTACGGCGTCGACACCACCATGCAGGGCGGCCTGTCCGTCCACACCAGTTTCGACCCCCACCTGCAGCAGATCGCCACCGCGGCGGTGCGCGACGGGCTGGCGGCCTATGACCGCGACCATGGCGGCTGGCGCGGGCCGGTGGGCCAGCTGGCCGGCATCGGCGCCGGCCGGACGGCGCCCGAGTCGAGCCAATGGATGCCCGGCCTGGCGGCGGCGCCCCATCCCGCCGGCATGCTGGATAGCTGGCGCCTGGGGGTGATCCTGTCGCCCGCCACCGGCGAGGTCGGCTGGGTCGAGGGGCGGCCCGGCGCCACCAGTCCGCGTACCGGCCGGCTGCTGGCGCGCGACATGGCGTGGATGCGGCGCTGGCGCCTGCCGCATGCCGGCGACCTGGTGCTGATCGAACCGCAGGCCGAGGGCGGCACCGTCGCCCTGCGCCAGATCCCCAAGGTCGAGGGTGCGCTGGTCACGTTGGACGTGCGGACGGGCCGCGTGCTGGCGATGGTCGGCGGCTGGTCGTTCAACGCGTCGCAGTTCAATCGCGCGACGCAGGCGCTGCGCCAGCCCGGTTCGTCCTTCAAGCCGTTCGTCTATCTGACGGCGATGGAGCAGGGGATCTCGCCGTCGCAGAAATTCGACGATTCCCCGGTCTCGTACGGGACATGGCACCCCAACAATTTCGAAAAGGATTTCTGGGGCCCGACCACCCTGCATGACGCGCTGCGGGAGTCGCGCAACCTGGTGACCATCCGGCTGGCCGCCCATATCGGCATGAAGTCGGTGGCCGCGATGGCCGCCAACCTGCATCTGGTCGACACCATGCCCCATGTCCTGCCGGCGGCGCTGGGGGCGGTGGAAACCACCGTCCTGCGCGAAGCCGGGGCCTACGCCACCATCGCCGCCGGGGGCCGGCTGGTGACGCCGACCCTGATCGACGACGTGCAGGACCGCGACGGGCACATCCTGTGGCGGCCGGAGGGGATCGGGCTGCAGCCTGCCGCCCCGGCCCCGGCCTCGCCTCCTGTTCCTGCTGCCGCTCCGGCGATTCCCGCGGTCCTGCTTCCGGGGCTGCCTCCCGCCCCGGCCGACGGCCCGGTGATGACGGACACCCGCCCGCAGGTGGCCTCGCCGGCCAGCGCGTTCCAGATCACGACGATGATGCGCGACGTGATCCAGCGCGGCACCGGCGTGCAGGCCGGTGCGGGGATCGACCGCCCGATCGCCGGCAAGACCGGCACCAGCCAGGATTTCAACGATGCGTGGTTCGCCGGCTTCTCGCCCGACATCGTGACGATCGTCTGGGTGGGCTTCGACACGCCGCAGACCCTGGGCAAGAACGAAACCGGCGCGGCGATCGCCGGACCCATCTGGAACCGGGTGATGAAGGCGGTGCTGGCCGACCGCCCCCGGCTGGATTTCCCGGCGCCCGAGGGCGTCACGCTGGCGCGGTACGACACCGGGATGGGGGTGACGGTCGATGCGTTCAAGCCCGACCAGGTGCCGGGCATCAGTTCCGACCTGTACGCCAACGTGACCGGCGCGCTGACCGCCGCCGATACCGGGGCCGAGAACATGCCCGATTCCGAAAGCGACATGGCGGCCTCGCCCGCGTCGATGCCGGAAGGAGCGCCGGGCGTCGCCCCCGCCGGGCCGCCGGGCCAGCCCGCGGCCCCTGCCGAGGCCAGCCCCCCTGCCGGGGGTGACATCGGCATGGGCGGCCTGTATTGACGCGCGTTCAGCTTTTTCCTTCCTGACCGGGAGACCGATTTTCATGTCCGCCGAGACCGAGGCCCTCAACGAACAGATCAAGCAGTCGGTGGCGCTGCTGAGGAGGCATCTTTGACTGGGATGTCGCTCTTGGCCGCCTCGCGGAACTGAACAACCGGGCCGAAGACCCGGATCTGTGGAACGATTCCGACGTCGCGCAGAAGCTGATGCGCGAGCGCACGCTGCTGGCCGGCCAGGTCGAGGGCGTGCAGCGGTTGGAGGCTGACGTGCGCGATGCGCTCGACCTCAGCGAACTGGCCGAGATGGAAGGCGACGAGGGCGTCCAGAAGGACGCGCTGCTGATGCTGCGCGCCCTGGCCGACGAGGCCAAGCGGCGCGAGACCGAGAGCCTGCTGTCCGGCGAGGCCGACAGCAACGACTGCTATCTGGAAGTCAATGCCGGCGCCGGCGGGACGGAGGCCCAGGACTGGGCCGAGATGCTGCTGCGTATGTACACCCGCTGGGCGGAACAGCATGGCTACAAGGTCGCGCTGATGGAAAGCTCGGAAGGCGAGCAGGCGGGCCTGAAGTCCGCGACCATCCAGGTGTCCGGCCCCAACGCCTATGGCTGGCTGAAGACCGAGGCCGGGGTGCATCGCCTGGTCCGCATCTCGCCCTTCGACGCGGCGGCGCGGCGGCAGACCTCGTTCGCATCGGTCTGGGTGTATCCCGTGGTCGATGATTCGATCGAGATCGAGGTGAACGAGGCCGACCTGAAGGTCGATACGTTCCGTGCCTCCGGCGCGGGCGGCCAGCACGTCAACAAGACCGAATCGGCCATCCGCATCACCCACGTGCCCTCGGGCATCATCGTCGCCTGCCAGACCGACCGTTCGCAGCATCGCAACCGCGCGACGGCGATGACGATGCTGAAGGCGCGGCTGTACGAGCAGGAGCTGCAACGGCGCGAGGCCGCCGCCGCGCAGACCGAAGCCGCCAAGACCGACATCGGCTGGGGCCACCAGATCCGCTCGTACGTCCTGGCGCCCTACCAGTTGGTCAAGGACCTGCGGACCAACGTCGAGCGCGGCAATCCGTCCGCCGTGCTGGATGGCGACCTGGACGACTTCATGGCCGCCGCCCTGGCTGCCCGCGTCGGCGCCACCCGGTCCGAGGCCAGCGCCTCGGCGCAGTAACGCGCCCCGGCATCACCGGCCTGGAAAAGGGCGGGAACGGCAGGACCGTTCCCGCCCTTTTTCGTGGCGCGAACGGTCGGCGCGAAGGCGGAATCGAACCAGGCGATGCTTCGCGCGTTACCCGAGGTGGCGTGATCCCTGGCTGCCCGACATGCCGATCAGGATCGGATACCGTGTACGCAACGAAAAGCGGCACGGCGCGAAAAACGGCAAAAACTGGGCGCCCCCTCCAAAAATTGCCGGTTTTTAGCCATTTATGACATGTTGTTAATATGAGTATTTTTTGAGCCTCTGATGACAAAATGCTCGTTTCAAATTCGATAAATATCTTTCTTGACATAGGGGGGGGGCAATAGCCCAATTCAACGGCTTGGCAGCATTTCGATGCCCGCCGGGCCAGGTCGGAACGCAGGGGATCGACGATCTCCCGATGCGGTTTTCACGTGCCTTTATCGTGCCGACGGTCCGCGCCGTGGTACGGGTTCCGGGTGATCCGGACCGGGGCCGGAAGCTGTTTCAGTGGTCCTGATTTGCGGTGGTTTTAAGTGCCGAAACCGGCGCGGACGATGAGGTTTAAGGAGGTTTCGACATGAACTACGCGGAACAACAACGCAGTCCGATGAAACATATCATCGGGATCACTGTCGTTGTGCTCCTGCACGTGGTTCTGATCTGGGCGTTGATGAACGGTCTCGGGGCAAAGATTGTCCAGGAACTGCGTCCGCCCATCCAGACCAAGATTATCACGGAGCCCAAGCCGCCGCCGCCGCCGCCGCCGCCGCCCCCGCCGCCGGTGATGACGCAGCCGCCGCCGCCGTACATCCCGCCGCCGAAGATCCAGATCCAGCCGCCGCCGCAGCAGGTGATCCGGCAGGTGACGCACACGCCGCCGCCCAAGGCGATGCCGCCGGCCGTGCCGACCCCGCCCGCGCCCAACGCGCCTGTGGGTCCCCCGGTTCCGGATCATCTGGCGGGCGCGCGTCCGGTCAACAACATCAAGCTGGAATACCCCGAGGACATGCTCGAGGAAAACCGCGAGGGTCGTGTGACCGTGGTGTGTGACGTCGAGGCGACGGGTGAGACCAACAACTGCGCGGTGACCAGCGTGCAGGGTGGCCAGGCGTTTGCCCAGGCGGCTTTGGATTACGTCCGCCGCGCCAGGTATCAGCCTGCGGTCAAGAATGGCGTTCCCATCAAGGAATTCCACCATCCGTATACGATCACCTTCAGGCTCAGCAACGACGACTGAAGTTCATCGAGGTTATCGGAACCGTTCGGATATCTCCGACGGTTCCGGGGTTCCGGTAAACGGGCCATCTACACAGAGGATTTGGAGTACATGACCAGACTGCACCGTGTTCCTGTTGTCGCCGCTTCGGCCCTGGCGGCTGTTCTGAGCCTCTCGTCGCCCGTGATTGCGGTCGCCCAGGACGCACAGTCCGCCGCTCCGGCCGCCGCTCCCGCTCCCGATGCGTCGGCGCCTGCCGCCGCCCCGGCCGCACCCGCGCCCGACGCCGCCGCTCCGGCCGCCGCGGCCCCTGCTGCCCCCGATGCAGCCGCCCCGGCCGCGCCCGCTCCGGATGCGTCCGCTCCGGCTCCTGACGCCGCCGCTCCGGCCCCGGCCGCCCCGCCGGTCGAAGATGCCGCCCCCGCCAAGCCGGCCGGCAACCCGTATGGCCTCGACGCCCTGTGGCGGAACGGCGACATCATCGCGCGTGGCGTTCTGCTCATCATGGTCGTGATGTCGCTGGGCACCTGGTACATCATGATTACCAAGTTCTTCGAGCAGGCGCGCATGTTCTCCGCCGCCAAGGAAGCGGCCAAGACGTTCTGGACGAAGTCGTCCATCCAGGAAGGCGCCGCCGCCCTGAAGCCGTCTTCGCCGTTCCGCTACATCGCCGATACCGGCATTGTCGCGGCCGAGCATCATGAAGGCACGATGCAGGAATCGATCGACCTGCACAGCTGGACGTCCATGTCGATCCAGCGCGCGGTCGACACCATCCAGAACCGCATGCAGGGCGGCCTGGCGTTCCTGGGCACCGTCGGCTCCACCTCGCCGTTCGTCGGTCTGTTCGGCACCGTCTGGGGCATCTATCACGCCCTGACCGCCATCGGCATCGCCGGCCAGGCGTCGATCGACAAGGTTGCCGGCCCGGTCGGTGAATCGCTGATTATGACCGCCATCGGTCTGGGCACCGCCGTTCCGGCCGTGCTGGGCTACAACCTGCTGGTTCGCCGCAACAAGGGTGCGATGGACAAGGTCCGCAACTTCGCCGCCGACCTGCAGTCGATCCTGCTGGGTGGCTTCCGTCATGGCGTGACGCCGGACATCGTGGTGCGCCCCGATAACTCGCCGACCACCACGACGACCTCCAACCGGGTTGCCTGAACATGGCGATGCAAGTCGGAGGCGGCGGCGATGAAGACGAGGTGGTGTCCGCCATCAACACCACTCCGCTTGTCGACGTCATGCTGGTGCTGCTGATCATCTTCCTGATCACCATCCCAGTCGCGACGCATACCGTGAAGGTGAACCTGCCGCGGGACGCAAACCAGCCAACCCAGACCAAGCCCGGAAACGTGGTCCTGGCAGTAACGGAGAACGGACAGGTCTACTGGAACGAAGTGCCGATCAAGGGCCACGCCGATCTTCTGGATCGGCTGGAGAAGGTCGCCGTCCTCAAGCCGCAGCCCCAGATCCAGGTCCGTGGTGACGCCAAGTCGCGTTACGAATCGGTGGGTCGGGTGGTCGCGACCTGCCAGGAGGCCGGGATCTACCACGTCGATTTCATTACAGAGCAGCCCCACTCCGACTGAACGACAGGGTGTCCGGTTCCGGTTTCCGGAACCGGGGATCCCCGGGGATCACATCAGGGCGCCAGCACCGGCGCGGCGTTCCGACCACCCCGTCGGACGGCGCCGCCGGTTTGCTGACCCGCGTTTTTTAGAGAGTACACCGCCATGGGCATGAACGTCGGCTCCGAAGGCACCACTGAAGACGAAGGCATGGTCGACATCAACACGACGCCGTTGATCGACGTCATGCTGGTGTTGCTTATCATGCTGATTATTACGATTCCGCTGCAGACCCATTCGGTCGCGCTGGATCTGCCGCAGGGCAATCCGCCGCCGTCGACCGAGGTGCCGAAGGTGGTGACGGTCGCCATTGATTTCGACAACAGCATCAGCTGGAATGGCGAGCCGGTGGGCGACGAAGCCTCGCTGCAGGCGCATTTCACCGCCGCGGCCGCCGAACCCGACCAGCCCGAAATGCATATCCATCCGAACCGCCTGGCCGACTACAAGACCGTGGCGCATGTCCTTGCGGACGCCCAGAGGCTTGGCATCACCAAGCTGGGTATCGTAGGTCAGGATCAGTTCATGGAAGGACAGTGAGCTGATGTCGTCCCGTCTGTTCCGCGCCGGTCTGTTTGCCGGCGCGATGGTTGCACTCCCTCTCTCGGTCTCCGCCATTCGGCCCGCGCTTGCCGCGGATACGCTGTCCGTCAAGGTCGGCAAGCCGTTGCAGCAGGCCCAGTCCGCCCTCGCGGCACATGATTACGCCAAGGCCATGAGCGCGGTGAACGCCGCCGCCGCCGTCGCCGGCAAGACTGAGTACGAAGACTATACCATCAACCAGATGCGCGCGGCCGTCGCGGCGCAGTCCGGGGATGTGGCGGCCGCGACGGCGGCCTACGACAAGCTGATCGCATCCAGCCGCACGCCGCGCGACGCCAAGCTGCAGATGATGATGGCCGAGGCCACCATGGCCTACACGGCGAAGGACTACCCCCGGGCCGTGACGGGGATCGAGCGTTACCTCAAGGTCGCCGGCAGCAACCCGGCCATGGAAACGCTGCTGATCCAGTCCTATTACCTGCAGCAGGATTTCAAGAACGCCGCACGGGTTCAGCAGGCCCAGATCGACGCCGAACTCAAGGCCGGCAAGGTGCCGGCGGAATCGCAGCTCCAGCTTCTGGCCGCGTGCCAGACGCAGCTGAAGGACCAGTCCGGCCTGAACCACACATACGTGCAGCTGGTCAGCGCCTACCCCAAGCCGGAATATTGGGCGCTGATTATCCACGGGCTGATCGTCAATCCGCGGATCCCGCCCGGCCTGCAGCTTGACGTCTATCGCATCCGCCTGATGGCGGGCGTCCTGACGGCGCCGGCCGACTTCATGGATATGACGGAACTGGCGATGCAGGCCGGCCTGCCGCAACTGGCCCTGGACCTGATGAATGCCGGATATGCCGGCGGCGTGCTGGGCAAGGATGCCGGCGCGGCGCGCCAGGCCCGGCTCAAGGCGTTGGTGGTGAAGACGGTGGCCGACAAGAAGGCGTCCATCGCCGCCGACGAGGCCGCGGCCGCCAAGGCGCCCAGCGGCAACGACCTGCTGACCGTCGGCTACAATTACGTGACCTTCGGCCAGGCCGACAAGGGGCTGGCGCTGATGCAGCAGGGCATCGCCAAGGGCCCGCTGGACGTGAATATCGCGAAACTGCATCTGGGCCTGGCCCAGGTGGCGGCCGGCCGCAATGCCGACGCGATCGCGACGCTGAAGACGGTGGCGGGGGACAACGGCGCGCGGGATATCGCGCAGCTCTGGATCCTGAAGCTGACGGCTGCCGCCAAGCACTGATAGGCGGGCACCCGGTTATAGGGAAAGGGAAGGTCGGGCGCTGCCCGACCCCGGCAAGGGCCTCGGCCCTTGCATCCCGTTCGTTTTGTGAAGTCCTGGGTTGGTGGGTCAATCGGCCCAGGCAGGCACGGCGCAAGGGCCGGGTGGGGCAGTCCACCCGGCCCTTGTCGCGTACGGGTGATCCATTTCGCGCGCCGCGTTTTTGCGCTATCATCGCCGTTCCTTCAGTTTTGCAGAGTGTCGACGCCCCAGTGACAATGACCCAACTGCCCTCCGACGCCGATCTTCCCGCCCGCATTCTGGTCGTCGAGGACGATCCGGGCATGCGTACGCTGCTGGTCCGTGTGCTGCAGGGCGACGGCTACCGCGTGCGCGGGGTCCAGGATGGGCGCGAGATGTGGTCGGCGCTGGAGGCCTCGCCGGCCGACCTGATCGTTCTCGACGTCATGTTGCCCGGCACGAACGGCCTGGACCTGTGCCGCATGCTGCGGCGCGGTGGAGTGGGCGCGAACGGCGTGCCGACGCCGGACACCCAGACGCCGGTCATCATGGTCTCGGCCCGGGGTGAGGAACTGGATCGTGTCCTGGGGCTGGAACTGGGGGCCGACGATTATGTCGCCAAGCCGTTCGGCCATAAGGAACTGCTGGCGCGGGTGCGTGCCGTCCTGCGGCGCGGCGCCGGGGGCACGACGACCGGCAGCCCCGGCGCGCTCCGGCGCGAGACCCTGAAATTCGCCGGCTGGACCCTGGATCTGCGGCGGCGGGAACTGACCGATCCCTCGGGGTCGGTGGTCGAAATCTCGGGGGCCGAGCATGACCTGCTGGCCAGCTTCCTCGATAATCCGCAACGGGTGATCGGGCGCGACCGGCTGCTGGAACTGTCGCGGACCCGGCTGGGCGAGGTGTCCGATCGCAGCGTGGACGTGCTGGTCAGCCGTCTGCGGCGCAAGCTGGGGGAGGAATCGGACACGCTGATCCGCACTGTCCGGGGCCTGGGCTATATCTTCACGGCGCCGGTGGAACGCCTCTGACCGGTCTGGCCGCGCTGCGACGGGGGGGCGGCGCGCATCCCCATCCCCCACGGCGGATCACGCTGTGGCCGCGCGGGCTGGTCGGGCGGGTGATGTTCGTGCTGCTGGCCGCCGTCGCCCTGGTCTTCGTCGGCAGTTCGGTCTTTTACGAGGAAGCCGAGACCTACACGGTCGACGACACGCAGCTCGAACAGATCGGCGAACGCCTGGCCGTCGATGCGCGGGTGGTGGCGGCGACGCCGGTGTCGCAGCGGTCGATCCTGACCGTCATGCTTTCGACCGCCGATCTGTCGATCGACTGGCGCGCGCCCGAGGCCACGGCCGGCCGGCCCGCCCGCCCCGAACCGTCCAGCCTGCGCGACCTGCATCTGCGTCTGGCGGGCACGCACGAAATCCTGCAGGGCGACGTGCTGGACCTGTCGCCGACCAGCATCGGCACGGCCGATATTCGCGGCATCCTGCGCCTGCCCGATGGCAGCCGGATCGGCTTCGTCGCGCCGGACATCCTGCAACCCCACCATATGACCCGGGGTATCGCCTCGGCGGCGGTACTGGCGGGGGCGGTGCTGCTGGCGGCGGGCATGCTGGTCCGCACCCTCAGCATGCCGCTGCGGGCCCTGGCGGACGTGGCGGACGGCGTGGGCTCGGGCCACTGGATCCCGGTCGAGGAAAAAGGCCCGCGTGAGGTGCGTTACCTGGCGCGGGCGATCAACGCCATGCAGGACCGCATCCGCCGGCTGATCGCCGACCGGACCGAGGCTTTGGCGGCGGTCTCGCACGATCTGCGGACACCCTTGGCGCGGCTGCGGCTGCGCGCGGGCTTCCTGGAGGATTCGGAACTGCAGGCCGCGATCGAGGGCGACGTGGCCGAGATGGAGGCCATGGTGGGTGGTGTCCTGGCCTACCTGTCCGGCGAAAACGACCCCGAACCGCCGCGTCCGGTTGATCTGGCGTCGATCCTGGCGACCCTGGCCGACGACGCGGCCGATCAGGGGCGCGACGTGCGCTATGACGGGCCGGGCCATGCCTCGGTCCGGGTCCGGCCGCTGGCGATGAAGCGGGTGTTCGGCAACCTGATCGACAATGCCGTCAATTATGGCGGTGCGGCCCGGATCGGGCTTGCGATGGATGCGGACTGGCTGCGCGTCCGGGTCGAGGATGACGGCCCCGGCCTGCCCGAGGCCGAGTTGTCGCGGGTGACCACCCCGTTCTATCGGGTCGAGGGCTCACGCTCGCGCGCGACGGGCGGGTTGGGGCTGGGGCTGGCCATCGTCAGCCGCGAGGTCGCGCGCGAGGGCGGGCAATTCACCCTGCAGAACCGCCCCGAGGGCGGGCTGCGGGCCGAGGTCGCCCTGCCGCGCCTGCCGGCCCAGGGGGGCGGCCATCAGGGGGTCGGCAAGGCCGGGCGGTCGGCCATCGACAAATGAAGGGCCGGCTCGTTGGTGTTCAGCCAGATGCCATGCGGCGACCGGCCGGTGCGGATGGTGTCCACCACCTCGCCGCTGGTCGGGTCGATGATCGCGACATGCTGCCGCCAGCGCAGGGTGGCCCACATCTTGCCGTCCGGGGCGAAGACGATGTCGTCCGGCCCGCCCGCCACGTGATAGGACTGCACGACGTTCATGCTGTCCCAATCCAGCCGTTCGATGATGCCCGAGGCGCGGCAGGTCACGAACAGGCGCTTGTTGTCCGGTGACACGAACAGGTTGTGCGGCCCCGGCGCCATCTCGATCCTGCGTTCGACATGCCCGTCCGCCGGATCGACGACGGCGACGTAATTGGTGCCCATCACGCCCACCAGGATGCGGTCGTTGTGCCACAGCACGCCGGCGGGGGTGGACCCCACGTCGGAGGTCCAGAGCACCTTGCCGGTCGCGGTCTCGATCGCCGTCAGCTTCCCGGTGTCCTGCAGGCTGACATAGACGACCGAGGAATCGGGCGCATAATTCATGTGGCTGGGCATCGCGTCGGCATGCACGCGATGCAGCAGGTGGTAGTCCGACGCGTCGTAGATATCGATCTGATTGCGGGCCAGGCCGGCGATGGTGAAATATTTGCCGTTGGGGCTGAATTGCAGCTGGTACGGGTCGGCCATCGGGATCTGCCGCACCCGCTCGCCCGTCACGGCGTCGAGGAAGAACAGCATGTTGCCCGAGGTGTCGCCGACCAGCAGATATTTGCCGTCCGGCGTCGGCGCCGTGTGATGCGGTTCGCGCAGCACCGGCACCCGGCGCACCTGCTGGTGGCTGTCGATGTCGTACTCGTCGATGGTGGCGTCGGCGGAATTCAGCACGAAGGCCAGGCGCTCGGCGCGGGCGGGGCCTGCGGCCAGGATGGCCACGCCGGCACAGGCCGCCATCAGCCAGCCGGTCCGGCGGGTGGGGCGGGACGGGCTTTGGTATGGGGAGAAACGCATCGGCGGACGGTGCCTCGGAAACACGGGAAACGATGGGCGGACGCCCCGGTCCGGCACGCCTGCGCCGGTCGGGCGACCGTTCATGCAAGGCCAGAGCGGGGCAGGATATGTCAACGCATTTCACCTGGGTCCGCGACATTTCGCCATGACATTTCTCAAACACCTGCACGGATGTTCGCGCGGCCCAGGCGCGTCTTCCGGGTTCGGGCGGCCGGCCGGCTTGTCCCTCCCATGCAACGAAGGGGCTTGTTTCGGCCGGCTTCTTGGCACATCTGGACAATAACCGGACTGGTGCAGTCCGCTTTCCCGTGACCAGGCTGGACGAGGCCCCCCGATGTTCATCGAAACCGAAGACACCCCCAATCCCGCGACCCTGAAGTTCCTGCCGGGGCGCGAGATCATGCCCGGCCGCACCACGGCGGACTTCATCAGCCCCGACTCGGTGGCCGGCCGGTCGAAGCTGGCCGACGCGGTCTTCAGCCAGCCGGGCGTCGCCCGCATCTTCCTGGGCGGCGATTTCGTGGCGGTGACCAAGGACGATACGGCCGACTGGGCGGTGCTGAAGCCGCAGATCCTGTCCATCCTGGTCGATTTCTTCGTCTCGGGCCTGCCGGTGGTCGAGGCCGATGCGGCGGTGGACGAGGAAGCAATCGCGCCGGAGGACGAGGAAATCGTTCGTCAGATCAAGGAGTTGCTTGACACGCGGGTGAGGCCGGCGGTGGCGGGCGATGGCGGCGACATCGTGTTTCGGGGCTATCGCGACGGGATCGTGCGCCTGACGATGCAGGGCGCGTGCTCGGGCTGCCCGTCGTCGCGCGCGACATTGAAGCATGGCGTGGAAAACATGTTGCGCCATTATGTGCCCGAAGTGGTCTCGGTCGAGCAGGTGGACGCCTGACGGCAGAAAAGGAAGACAAGATGAGTCTGGACGAGGCGGGGCTGGACCTGCTGTTCCGTACGGCGCGCACGCCCCAGGGCTGGCGCGATGCCCCGGTGTCGGACGACACGCTGCGGCAATTGTACGATCTGGTGCGGCTGGGCCCGACCTCGGGCAATTGCTCGCCCGCCCGGTTCGTGTTCCTGCGGACGCAGGATAATCGCGAACGGCTGCGCTCCGCCTTGTCCGACGGCAATGTGGACAAGGTGCTGTCCGCGCCGGTGACGGTGATCGTGGCCCATGACCCGCTGTTCTTCGACCGGCTGGGCGTGCTGAATCCCGAGCCCGGCCTGCGCGCGTGGTTCGCCGCCGATGTGGGGCTGGCCGAGGAAACCGCCTTTCGCAACGGCACGCTGCAAGGCGGCTACCTGATCCTGGCGGCACGGGCGCTGGGCCTGGACGTGCTGCCGATCTCGGGCTTCGACGCCTATGCGGTCGAGGATTCGTTCCTGGCCGGCCAGGGTTGGCGGGCCAATTTCCTTGTCAGTCTCGGCTATGCGGACGGGCCGCCGGCGTTGCCGCGCGCGCCGCGCCTGACCTTCGACGAAGCCTGCCTGCTGCTCTAGGCCCCTCGGCATGCGGATCCTCGTTCTCAATGGCGCCCCGGCGGGGGCCGCCGGCTCGGCCCTGCTGGCCTGCGTCACCGTGGCCGACGGCGAGGCGCGGCCGGTACGGGTGCTGGACCTGCCCGGCCGGGGCGGGGCCGAGGCGATGCCGGCCCGTTGCGCCGCCCTGCTGGCGGCGTGCGCCTGGCGGCCCGACGCGCTGGACCTGATCGCGGCGGTGGTCGGGCCGGGGTCCTTCACCGGCCTGCGGGCGACGCTGGCGCTGGCGCACGGGCTGGCGCTGGGGACGGGGTGCCCGGTCGTCGGCGTGACCACGGGCGACGCCCTTGCCCCCGCCCTGCGGGCCGAGGCCGGAGACGGCCGCGCGGTGCTGTGCCTGTCGGCGGCCCGTCGCGGGCGTGTCTTCGTCGAGCAGGACGGCCAGGTCCGGGCGGCGGCGGTGGATACCCTGCTGCTGCCGGAAGGCCCGCTGCTGCTGGCGGGGGACGCCGCATCCGACATCCGCGCGGCGCGGGGCGCCGGGCGGGACGATATCGCGCTGTCGCACTGGACGGCGCCGGATGCCGCGATGATCGCACGCGCCGCCCTGGCCGCGCGCGCGGGTGGCGGGCCGATGCGTGAGGCGCTGCCGCTGTATGTCGATCCGCCCGAGGCCAAATTGCCCGCCGCCGGCCTGCGCCCGGCCCCGCGCTGATGCGCCCGCCCCTGGTGGGCCTGCCCCCGGTCGTCCGCGCCGGCCCGCAGGCCGCCGCCCTGCTGGCGGCGCTGCATGCCGAGGCCTTCCCGCCCGGCGAACGCTGGGACGCCGCGGCGATGGACGTGCTGCTGGCCATGCCCGGCACCTTCGCCGGCGTGGCGCGGTGCGGGGCGGAGGCGCCCGGCGGCTTCGTCATGGGCCGGGTCGCGGCGGACGAGGCCGAAATCCTGACCCTGGCGGTGCGGGGCGAGGCGCGCCGCCAGGGGCTGGGCCGCGCCCTGCTGGCCTGGCTGCGGACCGAGGCCGCGTCGCACGGCGCCCGCCGCCTGTTCCTGGAGGTCTCGGCCGGGAATGTGGCCGCTCGCGCCCTGTACCGCGCCGCCGGCTTCGCCGAGGCCGGGCGTCGCCGGGCCTATTATCCCGACGGGTCGGATGCCTTCGTCCTGGCGGCGGCGCTGGACGACCCGGAACCTTAGCCTGGGCGCGGGGCAGCCTCCCTTGCGGCCTTGACGATCAGGATCTCATGCACGTCGCCGCCCGCATCCGGCAGCCGGGTCACGCCGTGGCCCAGCTGGCGGGCGCTGCGGGTGACATTGTCCAGCGGAACCGCTCCGCGCAGCCGCACGCGCAGCCGCCCCCCGGGCGGCAGCCGGTCCAGGGCCAGGCGGGTCCGCACGAAGGTCATGGGGCAGATGTCGCCGGTGATGTCTATCGTCACGATATCCATGGCCCCTGGTTCAGTATCGATCATGTTGTGGTGTCTCCTGCGTGGATGCGGTTGCGGGCGCACCGGGTTCAATTATATAGGGGCGGGGTTTGTTTTACTGGCGGGATTGTGGTGATGGCCAACGAAACGGGTACTGGCGGTCTGCGGGAACTGACGGCGCAGATTGTCGCGGCCTATGTCTCGGGAAATGCAATGGAGGCATCGGCGGTGCCGGACCTGATCCAGAAAACCTATGCGACGCTGGACAGCGTGGGGCGCGCCGCCCCCGAGCCGGAACGGCCCGTGCCGGCGGTGCCGGCGAAGAAATCGGTGTTTCCCGATTACATCGTCTGCCTGGAAGATGGCAAGAAGCTGAAAATGTTGAAGCGCCATTTGAAAACAGCCTATAACCTGACCCCGGACGAGTATCGGGAGCGGTGGGGCCTGCCGCATGACTATCCGATGGTTGCGCCGAACTACGCCAGCCATCGGTCATCCCTGGCGCGGAAAATCGGACTGGGCACGAAGCGCGAGGAATGAACGAGAGTGGCCCGATGACGGCAAGGCCCGATCGAGGGGAGGCGATAGCTTCGTTGCACAAGACGACTGATGTTCGGCCGGGCCCGCTGACATGGTAGCGGCCGGCGACGCAATGGAATCGCGCATCGGGCGCATGTGCATCGAGCGGGGCCTCAAGATGACGGGCCAGCGGCGTGTGATCGCCCGCGTCCTGTCCGAGGCCGCGGACCATCCCGACGTGGAGGAGCTGTACCGCCGCGCGGCCATCCTGGATTCCCGGATCTCGGTTGCGACCGTCTATCGCACCGTGCGCCTGCTGGAGGAAAAGGGAATCCTGGAACGCCGGGATTTCGGCGGCGGCCGCGCGCGCTACGAAGCGACCGAGGAAGGCGACCATTACCATCTGATCGACGTGGACACCGGCAAGGTCGTCGAGTTCGAGGATGCCGAGCACACCGCGCTGATGCACCGCATCGCCGAGCGCCTGGGCTTTGACCTGGTGTCCCATCGGCTGGAACTGTTCGCGCGCAGGAAACGGGTGCCGGTCGCCGACATGGCCGCGCCGCAGGCGGCGGCCGACAGCAAGAATGGACCACGGCGGTGAGCATCGAGAAATCGATCCAGTCCCTGTCGACGCTGGAACTCGAACGAAACGGCTTTCCCGAACTGCGCGGGGGCAATCTGGGCGTGCGGATCGCCGCCAACGAGGCCGAGCGCGATGCGGCCCAGGCCCTGCGCTACCGCGTGTTCTACGAGGAAATGGGTGCCCGCCCCGACGAACGCACCTTGCGGCTGCGCCGCGACATCGATGCGTTCGACGAGGTCGCCGACCATCTGCTGGTGATCGACCACGCGATTTCGTCCGGGGCCAAGGGCGTGGTGGGCACCTATCGCCTGCTGCAGGGCGACATGGCCCAGAAGGTCGGCCGGTTCTATACGTCGGGCGAGTACGATATCTCGCCCCTGACCGACTTCCCCGGACGGCTGCTGGAGGTCGGGCGGTCCTGCGTCGATCCACGTTATCGCGGGCGCGCGGCGATGCAACTGCTGTGGCGGGGCATCGCCTCGTACATCTTCCTGCACCGGATCGACGTGCTGTTCGGCTGCGCCAGCCTGCCGGGGACCGACCCCGGACCGCTGGGCGACGAACTGACCTATCTGTACCACAATCACCTGGCGCCGCCCGCGCTGCGGCTGCGCGCGCTGCCCGACCGGCGGGTGGAAATGCTGCGGACCGATCCGCACGGGCTCGATCACCGGCGCTGCCTGGCGCGCCTGCCGCCCCTTATCAAGGGCTATCTGCGGCTGGGCGGCTTTGTCGGGGACGGTGCGGTGGTGGACGATCAGTTCAACACCACCGATGTCGCGGTGATCGTCAAAAGCGAACTGCTGGCCGACAAATATTACCGCCATTACGAACGCCGGCTGCGTGACGCTCTCGACTAGGACCGCCGCCGGCGGGTTGGTCTGTCCGCCCCTGTCCTGGCGCGGGGTGGCGGCGCGCGTGGCCGACCGTCACGGCTGGCGGGCCGACCTGCTGATGCTGCTGGTGGGCGCGCTGGCGGCGCTGGCCTTTCCGCCGGTCGATCTGCTGCCCGTCCTGGCCCTGTGCTTCCCGCTGCTGATGCGGGCGATCGACCGCGCCGGGTCGTGGCGGGGTGCTGCGCGGCGCGGCTTCATGTTCGGGCTGGGGCTGCACACGGCGGGGCTGTACTGGCTGACCGACGCGATCCTGGTGCGGGTGGACACCTTCTGGTGGCTGGTGCCGCTGGCGGCGCCGGGCTGCGCGCTGATCCTGGCGCCGATGGCCGCCGCCCCGGCCGCCCTGTGCCGCCTGGCGCCCGCCGGCTGGCGGCGCGGCCTGGCCTTCGCCGGGCTGTGGACCCTGTTCGACATGGCGCGGGTCTTCATCTTCAGCGGCTTTCCGTGGAATCCGCTGGGCAGCGGGTGGGAACTGCCGGGCCTGCCGGGCGACGTGATGATCCAGCCCGCCGCCTGGGTGGGGGTGGACGGCCTGACCCTGGGCACGGTCCTGCTGGCGCTGCTGCCGCTGGCGGGGCGGCGGGGCGTGGCGGTGTCCCTTGGCGGGGTCCTGGCCTGGGCGATTCTGGGCGGGGCGCTGCTGGCGCTGCGGCCCCTTCCGGTGGGCCATAATCCGGTGGTGGTCCTGGTGCAGGGCAACGTGCCGGAAACCCAGAAGATCTCGGGCGAGGACGATATCGCGATCTTCCGGCGCTATCTGGCCCTGACGCGGCAGGGCGTGGCCCAGGCGCTGGCCGGGCCGGCGGCATCGGGGCGGTCGGTCGTGTTCGCCTGGCCCGAAAGCGCCTTTCCCGGCCTGTTGCAGGAAGACGATGTGGCGCGGCAGATGGTCGCGCGTGCCGGCGCCGGTGCGCGCGCGGGGGTGATCGGCAGCATGCGCCGCGACGAAAACGACCGCTGGCGCAACAGCGTGATGGCGGTGGCCGAACCCGACGGCCGGCTGGCCGACCTCTACGACAAGGCGCATCTGGTGCCGTTCGGCGAATACCAGCCCCCCTTCCTGCCCTTTCACGTGGTGCCCGGCGACGGCATGGCCCCCGGACCTGGGCTGCGGACCTGGCATCTGCCCGGCGTGGCCCCTGTCGGGCCGCTGATCTGTTACGAGGTCATTTTTTCCGGCCAGGTCGTCGATCGGCGGGATCGGCCGGACTGGCTGGTGAACGTCACCAATGACGCCTGGTACGGCAATACCGCCGGCCCCCGCCAGCATCTGGCTGCCGTCCGCATCCGCGCGGTCGAGGAAGGCATGCCGATCGCGCGCGCCGCCAATACCGGCATTTCCGCTGCTTTCGACGCCCATGGTCACGAAATCGTGCGCTTGGGATGGAACCGGCAGGGGGTCCTGGTCGTTCAATTGACGGGCACGCTGCCCGTGACGATCTTCGGTCTGTTCGGCCGTTGGGTTCCGTTCGGGCTGGCGATGGGCGCGATCCTGCTTGCGGCGCTGTGGCGCGTGGGTGGCGCAGGCCGATACGCATGAGCGTTATGGCGCGCATCTTCATCTGATTCAGCACCTTCCGTCGAGGATGGTGAGGACGCGTCGGGCAGCGCCGATCGACGTCCAGTGAAGCGGGGCCTGCGGCTGCATGGCGGACCGATCCCGCAGATCCCCGGAATTTCGCCATATTTTTATGCTATGTTATTGAAGATAAGAGCAATTCGCACTCACGGAGTGCGTTGAACGGTGCTTCAAGTTATTGTTTCAAAACATTTTTATCTGCCCGGTCGGTGCCTGCCGAAGAAAAATTTTCCAAAATGTTAATTACGGAGACGGTCATTCAATGGTAAATCAATCGTTAATTCAGCATTATAGCGGCCACGATGCGTATGAAGGGCAGGCGGAGCTTTTGACCGAAAAGAGTAGTGCGGGTCCGAGTCCCGTGGACGTCCATGTCGGTAGTCGTATTCGCCTCCGCCGGACTTTGATGGGCCTGTCGCAGGAGCGGCTGGCCGATGCCGTGGGGCTGACGTTCCAGCAGGTCCAGAAATACGAGCGCGGCGTCAACCGGGTCAGCGCGTCCCGCCTGTTCGAATTGTCGGGCGTGCTGGATGTGCCGGTCAGCTTCTTCTTCGACGGGCTGGAGCGCCCCGTCGGCGGACGGGCGACGGGCGGCATGCAGACGCCCGGCTTCGCCCAGGCGCAGGAAGCGTTCGGCGGCGCCACCACCTCGGGCCTGCCGGCCAGCGAAGCGGCGCTGTTTTCCCGGCGCGAGACGATCGAACTGGTGCGGATCTATTACCGGATCGAGGATCAGGCCGTGCGCCGCCGGGTGCTCGACCTGATCCGCACCATGGCGCCGCAGGCCTGATATCAGGGCGGAGCCCGCCCTTTCTATTCCCGCCGCAGCACCTGGTCGGTCAGGAACGACGCCAGGCGTCCGGCCACGAAATCTCCGCGCAGGCGGGTTTCGTCATATTCGGTCCGCACCCACTCCATGAAGGGCAGGCGTCCCTCGGCCTCGGCGCGATAGCGCAGGAAGAAGGCGTCCAGGATGCCGGTGCGCGACCGGTTGAAATGGCCGAACCGCCAGGACAGCTGCCGCAGCGCCTGGTCCGCCGTCCCGCCTTCGAACAGGATGACCAGGCCCGAGGCCAGGCCCGCGCGGTCGGCGCCGGACTTGCAATGCATCAGCATCGGAAAATCCAGCGTGCGGTACATTGCCTCGAACCGCAGGATGCGGTCGCGATGGGGCGCCCCCCGGCTTTCGAACGCCATGTCCAGATGGGTCAGGCCGATCCGCGCCGCCGCGTCGCGCGACAGCGCGTCCGACCCGCATTTCCGGTGCCCGCGCAGATTGACCAGCGTCCGCAGCCCGTAGCGCCGCGTGGCCGCCGCCAGCCGGGCCGGCGTGGGGTGGTTGCAGCGATAGACCCGGCCCGGGACGACGGTGGCGAAATTGGTCCACGGCAGGCGGAAGATCGCGTGATCGACGAACAGGCTGTCGATCCAGGCGCGCCGCCGATCGGCGGCGGAGGCTGCGGTTCCGTCGAACACCGGATTCTGGCTCCTCGGGACACGGGGTGAAAAACGAAAAAGGGGCGCCGGATGTGTCCCATCCGACGCCCCGCCCGTCAATCTGTCCCGCAGGATGGACCGGTCAGATCTTGCGTTCCAGTTGCAGTTCCTTGATCCGGGCGATGGCCTTCGCCGGGTTCAGGCCCTTGGGGCAGGTCTGGGTGCAGTTCATGATCGTGCGGCAGGCGTACAGTTTCAGCGGATCCTCCAGCGCGTCCAGGCGCTCGCCCGCGTGCTCGTCCCGGCTGTCGGCGATCCAGCGATAGGCGGCCAGCAGGGTGGCCGGACCCAGATAGCGGTCGCCGTTCCACCAGTAGGACGGGCAGGAGGTCGTGCAGCAGAAGCACAGGATGCATTCCCACATGCCGTCCAGCTTCGCGCGTTCCTCGATGCTCTGGCGGCGTTCGGAATCCGGCGGCGGGGCCGTGTCGGATTTCATCCACGGCTCGATCGAGCGCAACTGGGCATAGGCGCCGTTCAGGTCGGGTACCAGATCCTTCACCACCGGCATGTGCGGCAGCGGGTAGATCGCCACCGCCGCCTTCACGTCCTTGATGGGCTTCAGGCAGGCCAGCGTGTTCTCGCCGTCGATGTTCATCGCGCACGACCCGCAGATGCCTTCGCGGCAGGACCGCCGGAAGGTCAGCGTCGGATCGACGTCGTTCTTGATATGGATCAGCGCGTCCAGCACCATCGGGCCGATCTTGTCCAGATCGATCTCGTAGGTGTCGACGACCGGGTTGGAGCCGTCGTCCGGGTTCCAGCGATAGATCCCGAACGACTTGACGTTCTTGGCGCCCGGGGCGGCCGGAAAGATCCGACCCTTCCCGACCGTGCTGTTCTTTGGCAGGCTGAATTCGACCATCGTCTCGTCCCTTTTCCGCCGTTTCGTTTCAGTAGACGCGCTTCTTGGGGGGGAAGACCTGGACTTCGTCGGTCAGGGTCTTCATGTGCACGGGGCGATAGGTCAGTTCCACGCCGCCCTTGTCGTCCAGATGGGCGACCGTGTGCTTCATCCATTCCTTGTCGTCGCGATCGGGATAATCGTCGTGGGCCTGCGCGCCACGGCTTTCGTGCCGGGCGTCGGCGCCCGCCATGGTGACGGTGGCGTTGGCCAGCAGGTTCTCGAACTCCAGCGCCTCCATCAGGTCGCTGTTCCAGATCAGCGACCGGTCCGCGATGGACAGGTCGGGCACGCCGGTCCAGATGTCCTTGATCTTCTCGACACCTTCGGCAAGGCTCTTGGTGTTGCGGAAGACGGCCGCATGCTTCTGCATCGTGCGCTGCAGGGTCTCGCGCATTGCCGCGACATGGGTGCCGCCCTTGGCGTGGCGCAGCTTGTCCAGCCGGTCCAGCGCGGCCTCGCCGGCCTTGGGCGGCAGCGGGGCGATGGTTTCGGCGGGCTTGATGATCTCGGCGGCGCGCTTGGCGGCGGCGCGTCCGAACACCACCAGGTCGAGCAGCGAGTTGGTGCCCAGGCGGTTGGCGCCATGGACCGACACGCACGCGGCCTCGCCGACCGCCATCAGGCCGGGCACCACCGCGTCGACGTCATCCTTCGTCGGCCGGATGACCTCGCCATGATAGTTCGTGGGAATGCCGCCCATGTTGTAATGCACGGTCGGCAGCACGGGCACCGGTTCCTTGGTCACGTCCACGCCGGCGAAGATGCGCGCGGTCTCGGAAATGCCGGGCAGGCGTTCATGCAGCAGCTCGGCGCCCAGATGCTCCAGATGCATCATGATGTAGTCCTTGTGCGGACCACAGCCCCGGCCTTCGTTGATCTCGATGGTCATGGAACGTGACACCACGTCGCGCGATGCCAGGTCCTTGGCGGTCGGCGCGTAGCGTTCCATGAAGCGCTCGCCCTCGGAATTGGTCAGGTATCCGCCCTCGCCACGGCAGCCCTCGGTCAGCAGGCAGCCGGCCGGATAGATGCCCGTGGGGTGGAACTGCACGAATTCCATGTCCTGGGTGGGCACGCCCGCGCGCATCGCCATGCCGCCGCCGTCGCCCGTGCAGGTATGGGCCGAGGTGCAGGACTGGTAGGCGCGGCCATATCCGCCGGTCGCCAGCACCACCGTCTGGGCGCGGAAGCGGTGCATGGTGCCGTCTTCCAGGCACCATGCCATCACGCCGCGGCATGCGCCTTCGTCGTCCATGATGAGGTCGATGGCGAAATATTCGACGAAGAATTCGACGTTATGCTTCAGGCATTGCTGGTACAGCGTATGCAGGATGGCATGGCCGGTGCGGTCGGCGGCGGCGCAGGCGCGGGGCACCGGGGCCTCGCCGAAATTACGCATGTGGCCGCCGAACGGGCGCTGGTAGATGCGGCCGTCCTCGGTGCGCGAGAACGGAACGCCGAGATGTTCCAGCTCCTGCACGGCGGGCACCGCCTCGCGGCACATATATTCGATGGCGTCCTGGTCGCCCAGCCAGTCCGACCCCTTGACGGTGTCGTACATGTGCCAGCGCCAGTTGTCCTCGGCCATGTTGCCCAGCGACGCGCCGATGCCGCCCTGGGCGGCGACGGTGTGGCTGCGCGTGGGGAAGACCTTGGTGACGCACGCGGTCTTCAGGCCGGCGGCGCCCATGCCCAGCGTGGCGCGCAGACCCGATCCGCCGGCGCCGACGACGACCACGTCATAGGCGTGGTCGACGATCTTGTAGGCATTTGAAGAAGGGAGGGTGATCGCGTTCATGTCTTGGACGTGTCCCGATTCTCGTCCGGTCCGATGGGCGGCTGTACGACTGCCGCCGGGCCGGAACTGTCTCTGTCACGCGCCTGACGGCCGGGTGGGCCGGATCAGGCGCTGGCCTTTCGCGAAGGGGCAAGCGCCAGCTTCAGGACGGCGATCACGGCGAACAGCCCGATCAGGAACGTCACGCCCTTCATCAGCAGGCTGGCCGGCAGGTGCGGCTTGCCATGCACGTAGTCATCGATGATGACCTGCAGGCCCAGCTGCATGTGGTAGAAGGTCAGTACCATCAGGGCCAGCAGCATCGAGGAATTGGTGGGCTTGCCGCCCCATTCCACGACGTCTTCCTGGCTGGATCCGGCCAGGCGCATGACCTGCAGCACGAACCAGCCGGACAGCGGCACCAGGGCGACGGCGGACATCCGCTCCATCCACCAATGGTTTACCCCGGTCTTGGCCGAGCCCAGCCCCCGCGCGCGGGACAGTTGGGAGCGCATGACATCCATGCGCGGCATATGGGTCGCGTTCATGTCAGGATGCCTTCTTTCTGGAACGGCAGGCCGCCAGGCCGAAGATCGTCGCGACCAGCACGAGCGTGGCGCCTACGGTCACGCCCACGGCGACGGGGCCGTCCTCGTTGATGTTCTTCTTCTCGAACCGGTAGCCGGCATCCCAGGCAAGATGGCGCAGGCCCGCGACGAAATGGTAGACCAGCGCCAGCGTCCAGCCCACCAGGGCCAGCTTGCCCAGCGGATGTCGGGTGACCTTCTGAACCTTCTTGAAGGACTCGGGGCCTTTCGCCGCCGCGTTCAGCCAGCAGACGCCCAGCGCCGCACCCGCCGCCGCGGCGACGCCGGCCGCCCGGTTCGCGATCGAAAGAAACATGGAGAGTCGGAAGCGATAGACCTGGAGATGCGGGGACATGGGTCGCCGGGTCAGTGTTCCGTCGCTTCGGTGCCCTATATAGAGCGCATCACGGACATCCTGCATGGTCGTCTCGTCGATTTCCCTGATTATGGCTCCGGTTTGTTCCGTTGCCTTGTGTCTGTTCGGTCCTACGCCGGGGAAAGGGCGCGGTCAACGCAGGGGGGAACACGAGGTCGCGAGACGTGCAAAAGCGGCGTGGGTGGCCGCAACCGGAACGGTTTTGCACCGTTCCGGTTTCCTGGTCCGTCGATCAGGCCGCCTTGCGGCCGATCAGGTCGAGCGCAATCATCGCCTCGGCGATCTGCACGGCATTCAGGGCCGCGCCCTTGCGGAGGTTGTCGGCCACGCACCAGAAGGCCAGGCCGTTCGGAACCGTCGGGTCGACCCTGAGGCGCGAGACGTAAGTGGCGTCCTCGCCAACACAATCTATCGGCGTGACGTATCCGCCATCCTCGCGCTGGTCGTGCAGGATGACGCCGGGGGCCTCGCGCAGCACGTCGCGCGCGCGCTCCAGATCCACCGGCTCCTCGAACTCCACCGTCACCGCCTCGGCATGGCCGATGAAGACGGGAACACGCACGCAGGTAGCGAAAACCGAGATGTCAGGGTCGAGGATTTTGCGGGTCTCGACCGCCATCTTCCATTCCTCCTTGGTCGCGCCGTCATCCATGAAACGGTCGATGTGGGGAATGCAGTTGAAGGCGATCTGCTTGGTGAACTGCTCGGCCTTCAGCGGGTCGCCCACGAAGCTGGCGCGCGACTGGGCGAACAGCTCATCCATGCCTTCCTTGCCCGCGCCGGCGACGGCCTGGTACGTCGCCACGACGACGCGGCGGATGGAAAACAGGTCGTGCAGCGGCTTCAGCGCCACCACCATCTGGATGGTGGAGCAGTTGGGGTTGGCGATGATGCCGCGCCGCGCCTTCTTCAGCGCGTCGGGATTGACCTCGGGCACCACCAGCGGCACGTCGGGCTCCATGCGGAAATGCGACGTGTTGTCGATGACGATGCAGCCGGCCTTGGCCGCGCGCGGCGCATGAACTGCCGACACCGACGCCCCGGGCGAGAACAGGGCGATGTCCCAGCCGGTGAAGTCGAAATGTTCCAGGTTCTGGACCTTCAGAACCCTTTTGTCGCCGAACGAGACCTCCTGCCCCGCCGAGCGGGCCGAAGCCAGGGCCGCGATCTCGTCCACCGGAAAATCGCGCTCGGCCAGCGTCTTCAGCATTTCGCGCCCGACTGCCCCCGTGGCGCCCACGACCGCAACGCGGTACCCCATCGATCCATTCCCCGATCTGTGCGCCCGGCCCGTCCGGGCGACCCAATGCCTCTGATAAAGAGAGACGCAGAGAGGTAGTGCCTGCCCGGATGCTATGCAAGCCGAACCGGCGGGCGGGCGCGGCTCGGCGGCCGTGGCGCCTGCCTTTTTCACCTGGGCGGGATGCCGGGATTATGCCTTGCCGCGCCGGGGTGGGGGGTGTCACATGGCCGGACGTGATCTGGCGCAATGTCCCTGCGCGCCCGGTGTCCTAAGGTCGGGCAGGGTGTTCAGGAGAGTTTCCGCCATGTCCTTTTCTCGCGACATATCGTCGCCGGCGCGCAGCCGGCATGCCATTCCGCCCTCGGGCAGCCATCCGGCCCCGCCCTGCACGCTGGTGATCTTCGGTGCGCGCGGCGACCTGACCAAGCGGTTGCTGATCCCGGCCCTGTACAACCTGGCCGGCAGCGGCCTGCTGGACGCGCAGTTCCGCATCCTGGGGGTCGATCGCACGCCGGGCGACACCGCCGGCTGGCGCGACGGGCTGGCCGCGACGATGCAGGAGTTCACGCGCGACCGGAACGCCGAATTCTACACGCCGCAGATCGACCCCGGCGCCTGGTCGTGGATCGCCGAACGCCTGGAGTACGTCCAGGCCGATTTCAGCGATCTGGAGCAGGTCCGCGCCCTGGGCGCGCGGCTGCCGGGCAGCGCGGTGTTCTATCTGGCGGTGCCCTCGCGCTTCTTCGGTTCGCTGGTGGCCATGCTGGGCCAGGCCGGCCTGACGAGCGAACAGGGCGACATGTTCCGCCGCGTGGTGATCGAAAAGCCCTTCGGCTCCGACCTCGCGACCGCCCGGGCGCTGAACCAGCAGGTGCTGTCGGTGCTGGACGAGCGCCAGATCTACCGGATCGACCATTTCCTGGGCAAGGAAACGGTCCAGAACATCCTGGCCATGCGCTTCGGCAACCTGATCTTCGAGCCGCTGTGGCGCAACGAGTACGTCGATCATGTCCAGATCACCGCCGCCGAGACCATCGGGGTGGAACAGCGCGGCGCGTTCTACGAACCCACCGGCGCGTTGCGCGACATGGTGCCGAACCATCTGTTCCAGCTGTTCGCCATGGTGGCGATGGAACCGCCGGCCTCGTTTTCCGCCGAGACCGTCCGTACCGCCAAGGAACAGCTGTTCGAATCCGTTCGCCCCATAGATCCGCGCGACGCGGTGCGCGGCCAGTATGGCACGGGCGTCGTCGCGGACCGGCCCGTCGCGGCCTATCGCGACAGTGCCGGCGTGGCGAAGGACAGCGTGACGGAAACCTATGTCGCGCTGAAACTGCATGTCGATAACTGGCGCTGGTCGGGCGTGCCCTTCTACCTGCGGACCGGCAAGTCGCTGGGCGGCCGCCGCACCGAGGTGGTGGTGCAGTTCAAGAAACCGCCGGTGGCGATTTTCCGGGGCACCGAAACCGCCGCCCTGCCGCCGAACCGGATGATCGTGAACATCCAGCCCGCCCAGGGCCTGACGATCGAGATGGGGGCCAAGCGCCCTGGCCCGGCGATGGATCTGGCCGACGTGCAGGTGCGCTTCCGGTACGAGGACGCGTTCGACCTGCAACCCAATGTGGGATACGAAACCCTGCTGTATGACTGCCTGACCGGAGACGCGACGCTGTTCCAGCGCGCGGACAACATCAACGCCGCCTGGACGGCGGTCGATCCGGTCCTGCAAGCCTGGGCGCAGTCGGCGCAGGACCTGGAATTCTACCCCGCCGGCGCGACCGGACCCGCCGGGGCCGACGCGCTGCTGGCGCGGGACGGGCGGGCCTGGTACCCGCTGGACCAGACCTGACGCTGGCCCTGGGAAGGTCGGGTCCTGCCCGAGCCCGGCAAGGGCCTAGGCCCTTGCCTTTATTTGGCCGGGGTCGCGGCGTGCTGGTCGGACTGGCGGAACAGCGTGTCGGCCTGTTTCTTC
Organism: Gluconacetobacter johannae; assembly: GCF_014174305.1. GTDB lineage: Bacteria > Pseudomonadota > Alphaproteobacteria > Acetobacterales > Acetobacteraceae > Gluconacetobacter > Gluconacetobacter johannae. The sequence goes on from NZ_JABEQH010000002.1 coordinate 191,140, forward strand.
TGGATGTCCGTGAAGCCGTTGTACAGCGTGCGGAACGCCATGTTCAGCGCCTGCAGATCCTGCGCGCGCTGGGTCACCAGGTCGGCATAGGATTGCATGTTGTCCGCGGCGCTCATGCTGGAGAGCCGGTCCCGGCGCTGGGCGATGGAGTCGCGGAAACGTTCGGCATTGTCGCGCATCAGTTGCGCGAAGGCCCCCCAGGGCTGCTCCTGCGCCGGCGTGATGCCCAGTTGCTGGTGCAGGGTCGCGATATGCGTCTCCACCTGATCGGGGGTCTGGTCGTGGGGTGTATGCGCGGGGACCGATGACGCGGGCGCCGATGGCGCTGGGACCGGGGCCGGCGTGGCGGGAGCAGGCGCGGCGGCGGCCGGCGCAGGGGCCGGCGGGGTGGCGGAAGCCGGGGCAGGCGCGTCGGCCGCCGCCGCGAGGGCGGGCGACGAGAGCAGGGCGAGGGCGGCGAGGATCGGGAACCGGCGAACGGTCATGAACAGGGCAACTCCCGTGATTCGGGTCAAAAAGGGGACGTGGGCGGCGGGGCCAGATCAGTACGGCGGCGGCCCGTAGGACGCCTGCGGATAATAAGCCGGCGGCGGCGGCGGGGGTTCCGGCTGCGGCGGATAGTAGGCGCCGGGCGGCGGCGCGGCCTGCGCGGCCAGCGCCCCGCCCAGCAGCGCGCCGACCGCCAGGCCGGCCACGCCGGCGCCGACGGCCATGCCGACACCGGAACCGTGATGGTAATAGCCACCGCCGCCACCGCCCCATCCGGGGCCGCGCCGGTTGTCATATCCCCGGTGGCCGTGGTCCCAGTTGCCGCGACCGCCGCCACGCCAGTCATGGCCGTCGGGTCGGGCCATGGCGGGCGCGGGCACGTTCGTCGCCGCGATCGTGCCGGTCAGGCACAGCGTCGCCAGGAAGAAAGAAAGGGGTCGAACCCGCATGAGGGGCTCCTTTATCCAGAAAAATCTTGGCATTGCCCTATCGGCCGCGATCATGTCCGAATCACGGCCGCTTCGGGGCAGGTGCACAGATCAGGCCGCGCGAGACAGTCGCTTGGCAAGCGCCGACAGGCGGTGGCGCCGCATCTCGCTGCGGGCCTTGGCGTCGTTTTCCATGTAGTTCAACTGGATGGTATAGCGCCGGCCGACATATTGCCGGTGGCCGTGCCAGGTCGTCGGGCCGTTGGGAAAGATCAGCAGCGTGCCGTCGACAGGCGGGATTTCGGCGACGTAATCCTCGACATCGTCCGGCCCGCGCAGCAGGCGCAGGCACCCTTCCTGCCGTGCCCAGGATTCGCGGGCCGGGTTCAGGTACAGCAGCACCGTCACCCGCTTGGCCACGGAATCGCAATGGATGCGGCCGTCCTTTTCGCGCGTGCGGCCGCGCAGGGTCAGCATGGTCGGCGCGTCGTCCAGGTCCAGGCCGAATTTGCGCGCGATGGCGTCGCGCAGGCGCGGCCCCTCCATTTCCGCCACCAGACCGCGCACCAGTGGCGCCAGGGTCAGCGATCCGGGGGGGAACGACCCGCCGGACGACAGGTCCGGCATCGACGCCACCAGCGCCGCCAGATCGTCCGGCCCGACGAAATGCGGGACCACGACATGCGCGAACGGGTCGGTGCTGACGGCGGCGGCCTCCAGCGCGGCATAGTTGGGGTGGATCGAGGTGGGGACGGTCATGGAACCTGCGCGGGCAGTTGGGCCAGGGCCCGAATGCTAGTCCCCGTTTGCCGGCGCGCCAAGGGGCGCCGGCAAACGGGGATCATTGCGAAATACTTCCATTTTCGGTCGATCGGACGGGTCTCGCGTTCACCAGATGGAGAGCAGGCCCGTCACGACACGGTTTGGCGAGCGCATGCCCTTGCTGGCATCCGTTGCTGGCGCTATCGGCGTTGTTATGGAAACCGTTCTTTCGTCCTTCGCCTCCGACCTGCATCTGCCGCCCGGAACGGGACCGCTCGCCGCGTATCGGGCACGGGTGGATGCGGGCCTGCTGGCCCCGGACCCCGAACAGGCCAAGGCCGCCGCGCGGCTGGACCGGCTGTGGCGCGAACTTCCGGGCTATCATCCCGTGGTGCGGCAGGCCGCCCCGCCCCACGGCAGGCTGGGCGGCCTGCTGGGCGGGCTGAAGGCGCGGCTGGGCCTGCAGGGCCAGCCCAGCCCGGCGCCCCGGCCGCGCGGCGTCTACATGGTCGGGCAGGTCGGCCGCGGCAAGACGATGCTGATGGACCTGTTCTTCGAGCTGGCGCCGGTCGAGCACAAGAAACGCGTGCATTTCCATCGTTTCATGCAGGACGTGCACCAGCGCCTGCACGACATGAAGCGCGCGCATCCCGAACTGACCGACCCGATTCCGCCGCTGGCCCACGCCATCGCGGACGAGGCCTGGCTGCTGTGCTTCGACGAATTCCAGGTGAACGACATCGCCGATGCGATGATCCTGGGCCGGCTGTTCGAATATCTGTTCGCCGAGGGCGTGGTCGTGGTCGCGACGTCGAACACCCAGCCGCAGGATCTGTTCCAGAACCGGCCGGGCGCCGACGCCTTCCGCCCCTTCATCGCGGTGATCCAGCGCGAGGTGGACACGGTGGTGCTCGATTCCCCGCGCGACTACCGGCGCGGCGGCATGCGGGGCATGACGACGTGGATCGTCCCCCCCGGCCCCGATGCGTCGCAGGAACTGGATTCGATCTTCATGCGCCTGGCGGACGGCGCGCCGGTACGCCCCGTGACGCTGGACATCATGGGCCGGTCGCTGGCGGTTCCGGTCGCCGCCGGTCCCGTCGCGCGCTTCAGCTTTCCCGCGCTGTGCGGCCGGGCGCTGGGGGCCGGCGATTACCTGGCGCTGGCCACGCGCTTTCCGGCGCTGATCCTGGACGACATTCCCCGCCTGGGCCCCGATAATTTCGACGTCGCCCGCCGCTTCATCGTGCTGGTGGACACCTTGTACGAACAGAAGGTGAAACTGTTCGCCTCGGCCGAGGACCAGCCCGATGCGATCTACCAGCGCGGCGAAGGCGCGCAGGCGTTCGAGCGCACGGCCTCGCGCCTCGAGGAAATGCAGAGCGTCGCCTATCTCGACCTCCCGCACCTGTCCTGAGCGGAGGCGGCGCATCGGCGGCCCGGTCGGGGCGAAAATCATGCCGGCGGAATGCCAAGGCAAAAAAAACATGCAGAATATGCCTGCATATTCACCATTTGCCTTCGGCCGCGCCCGGGCGCGGTTCGGGTCGCGGCCGAACGTTCCCAATGGTCACGGCATCGTGACGCTTATGGCGTGGCTGTGACTGGCGGGGCGGTAGGCAAGTGGTGCGCTCTTTGCTTGGGTATGGGCGGTCCCGTTTTGCGGTCCGCGGGACGCGCCATGGTGAAAACATAAAGGTGAGTATGCGCGTGGAGCAATCCTGACCGTGGCGAAAGACGGCGGCGGACCGCAAAAGGTGACGCTAGGGTTGAGAGCACAACCGGTTTGTGTCCCGAATTCCGTCATGATCGGCGGCTACGGGGCGCGATCGGACAATGACGCGGCCAGCAAGGCCGTCAGTGAGGAGATGTCTTCAAGATGGCGGGCGTAGATATCCTGTCGACCGCGTTCAGCGGAGCCAACACGGCCTACCTGGCCGAACTGTACGCCCGCTGGGTGTCCGATCCCGGCAGCGTCGATCCTTCCTTCGCCTCCCTGTTCGCGGCGATGGACGAAGAAGGCGCCGCGGTCCTGCACGACGCCGAAGGGGCCTCGTGGTCGCCGCGCCTGTCGATGATCGACGGCGGCGAGGTGGCCCCGGTCGCGGCGAAGGCGGCGGCGGGCGCCCCGGTTTCGGTCGAAAGCCTGCATGCGGCCGCCGACGACAGCCTGCGCGCGACGCAGCTGATCCGCGCCTATCGCGTGCGCGGCCACCTGGAAGCCCGGCTGGACCCGCTGGGCCTGCAGATCCCCAAGCCCCATGCCGACCTGGACCCGGCGACCTACGGGTTCGGGCCGCAGGATCTCGACCGGCCCATCTATCTGGGACATATCGTCGCCAACCTGATCGGGACGCGGACCGCGACCATCGCGCAGGTGCTCGACGCGCTGCGCCTGGTCTATTGCGGTCCGATCGGCGCCGAATTCATGCATGTCCAGGACCCCGCGCAGCGCAACTGGCTGCAGGCGCGCCTGGAAGGCGATAACTGGCGCGCCGGCGCCTCGGTCGAGCAGAAGAAGGTCATCCTCGACCACCTGACCGAGGCCGAGGGCTTCGAGGCCTTCTGCCAGAAGCGCTATGTCGGCACCAAGCGCTTCGGCCTGGAAGGCGAGGACGTCACCATCCCCGCGCTGCATGCGGTGATCGACCAGGTGGCCAAGGACGGCGTGAAGTCGGTGGCGATCGGCATGCCGCATCGCGGCCGCCTGAACACGCTGGTGAACGTGGTCCGCAAGCCCTACACCGCGATCTTCAGCGAATTCGCCGGCGCGTCCTTCAAGCCCGACGACGTCCAGGGCTCGGGCGACGTGAAATACCATCTGGGCACCTCGACCGACGTCGATATCGATGGCAACCCCGTCCATATCTCGCTCCAGCCCAACCCGTCGCATCTGGAAGCGGTCGATCCGGTGGTGGTCGGCAAGGTGCGCGCCGCCCAGGACGGCGACGACCCGCATGCCCGCGGCCGCCACATGGCGCTGCTGCTGCACGGCGACGCGGCGTTCGCCGGCCAGGGCCTGGTGTACGAGACGATGGCGATGTCGCAGCTGATCGGCTATCGCACCGGCGGCACCATCCATATCGTGGTGAACAACCAGATCGGCTTCACCACCGTCTCCGCCCATGCCTTTTCCGGCCTGTACTGCACGGACATCGCCAAGGCCGTGCAGGCGCCGATCCTGCACGTCAATGGCGACGAGCCCGAGGCCGTGGTGTACTGCGCGCGGCTGATCGCCGATTTCCGGCAGAAATTCGCCACTGACATCGTGCTGGACGTCGTCGGCTATCGCCGGCACGGCCATAATGAATCGGACGAGCCCGCCTTCACCCAGCCGACGATGTACAAGGCCATCGCCGCCCGCCCGACGGTTCGCACCCTGTATGCCGACCGCCTGGTCCGCGAAGGCGTGGTGACCGAGGCCCAGGCGTCGGAAATGTGGGACGCCTTCCACAACAAGCTGGAGGAATCCTACCAGGCCGCCCAGACCTACAAGCCGAACAAGGCCGACTGGCTGGAAGGGTCGTGGGAGGGGCTGAAGCCGCCGCCGGTGGGCCAGATCGACGCCGAGCCCGCCACGGGCGTCGCGGTCGAGACCCTGCGTAAGATCGGCGACGCGCTGAGCACCGCGCCGTCCGATTTCAACATCAATCCGAAAATCGCCCGACAGCTCAAGGCAAAGGCCGCGATGTTCAAGTCGGGCGAAGGCATCGACTGGGCGACCGGCGAGGCGCTGGGTTTCGGTTCGCTGCTGCTGGAAAAATTCCGGGTGCGCCTGTCCGGCGAGGATTGCCAGCGCGGCACGTTCAGCCAGCGCCATGCCGTCCTGATCGACCAGATCAACCAGAACACCTATGCGCCGCTGAACAACATCGACGCCGGCCAGGGCATCTTCGAGGTCTATAACTCGCTGCTGTCGGAATTCGGCGTACTGGGCTTCGAATATGGCTATTCGCTGGCCGATCCGAACGCCCTGGTGCTGTGGGAAGGGCAGTTCGGCGATTTCGCCAACGGCGCGCAGGTCATCATCGACCAGTTCATCGCGTCGGGCGAAACGAAATGGCTGCGTATGTCCGGCCTGGTGCTGCTGCTGCCGCACGGCTACGAAGGGCAGGGTCCGGAACATTCCTCGGCCCGCCTGGAACGCTTCCTGCAGCTCTGCGCCGAGAACAACATGCGGGTGTGCAACATCACCACGCCGGCGAACTATTTCCACGCGCTGCGCCGCCAGCAGAAGCTGGATTACCGCAAGCCGCTGGTCATCATGACGCCGAAATCGCTGCTGCGGCACAAGCTGGCGGTCTCGAACCTCGAGGATTTCGCCTCGGGCACCAGCTTCCGCCCGGTCATTGGCGAGATCGACCCCATCGCCAATGGCGACGCGGTCGAACGGGTCGTGATCTGCTCGGGCAAGGTCTATTACGACCTGCTGGCCGAACGGCGCGAGCGCAAGCTGGACAAGGTTGCCATCCTGCGGCTGGAACAATTCTATCCGTTCCCCGAAAAGCTGCTGGCCGAGCAACTGGCGCTCTACCCCAAGGCCCAGGTCGTCTGGTGCCAGGAAGAGCCCGAGAACATGGGCGGCTGGTGCTTCGTCGATCGCCGGATCGAAGGCGTGATGGCCCAGGCGGGCCGCAAGGGCGGCCGCCCGGACTATATCGGGCGCATCGCCGCGGCCAGCCCGGCCACCGGCCTGGCCCGCATCCATGCCGCCGAACAGGCGGCGCTGGTCAATCAGGCGCTGGGCGTCGGGTGAACGGGCGCCCCGGCCGGAGGTCCGGGGCACGGCAAGTCCGCCGGGACGGCCAGCGTGCCGTTCCGGCATCAGTCTGGTATGAGAATGCACAAGCCGGCAGACGACGGGCGAGGGACACGCGGTCCATGCCCCGCACGCGGATCTGTCCGGCAGGGGGATTGGGAAGAGAAGATGTCTGCCGAGATCAAGGTGCCGACTTTGGGCGAGAGCGTGACGACCGCCACCATTGCGAAATGGCTGAAGAAGCCCGGCGAGGCGGTAACGGCCGATGAACCGGTCGTGGAACTGGAAACCGACAAGGTCAGCGTCGAGGTCGCAGCGCCCGAGGCCGGCGTGATGGGCCAGCAGCTGGTCGCCGAAGGCGACGAGGTCGAGGTCGGCACCGTGCTGGCGTCGGTCGAGGCCGGCAGCGGCGTGGCCAAGCCCGCCGCCGCGGCCCCCGCGCCCAGGAAGGCGGCCGAGGCCCCGAAGGCCCCCGCCGGCGTCCAGGCCCAGCCGACGACCAGCGGCCCGGTCGCCCGCCCGGCGACGCCGCCGTCCGACGTCGTGGCGCAGGGCGCGGCCCACGCGCCGATGCCGTCGGCGCAGAAGATGCTGGTCGAAAAGGGCCTGTCCCCGGCCCAGGTCGGCACCGGCACCGGCAAGGACGGCCGTATCACCAAGGGCGATGTCCTGTCCTTCCTGGCGCAGCCGCCCGCAGCCACCCCGGCCGCGGCCCCGGTCGCCCCGCGCACCGACGACCCGCGCGAGGAACGGGTGAAGATGACGCGCCTGCGCCGCACCATCGCCCGCCGCCTGAAGGAGGCGCAGAACACCGCCGCCCTGCTGACCACCTTCAACGAGGTGGACATGAGCGCGGCCAAGGCCCTGCGTGCGGAATACCGCGAAGCGTTCGAGAAGAAGCATAACGGCGTGAAGCTCGGCTTCATGTCGATCTTCGCCAAGGCGGCGATCGCGGCGTTGAAGGAATTTCCGGCGATCAATGCGGAAATCCACGGTGACGACATCATCTATCGCGAATTCGTCAATCTGGGCATCGCGGTCGGCGGCCCCAACGGCCTGGTCGTCCCGGTCATCCGCGACGCCGACACGCTCAGCTTCGCGGGCATCGAGAGCGCGATCGCCGGTTTCGGCAAGCGCGCGCGCGACGGGTCGCTGAAGCTGGACGAGCTGTCGGGCGGCACGTTCTCGATCACCAATGGCGGCATCTACGGGTCGCTGATGTCGACGCCGATCGTCAACGCCCCGCAGTCGGGCATCCTGGGCATGCATGCCATCCAGGATCGTCCGGTCGCCGTCGGCGGCCAGGTGGTGATCCGGCCCATGATGTATATCGCCCTGACCTACGATCACCGCATCGTTGACGGCAAGGAAGCCGTCAGCTTCCTGGTGCGCGTCAAGCAGAACGTGGAAGATCCGCGTCGTCTGCTGCTCGAGGTCTGATGCGCCGCGCCGGGCCGGGCGCCCTTGCCTGGCCCGCCGATCCATCTGACGCATCGAATGCAGGACATGAATATGACTATTGAAATCAAGGTGCCGACGCTTGGCGAAAGCGTGGCCACCGCGACGATCGGCAAGTGGCTGAAGCAGCCGGGCGACAGCGTTGCTGCCGATGAACCGGTCGTTGAACTGGAAACCGACAAGGTGAGCGTCGAGGTCGCGGCCCCCGCGGCCGGCACGCTGGGCGCCCACGCGGTGGCCGAAGGGGCCGAGGTCGAGGTCGGCGCCGTGCTGACCACGCTGACCGAAGGCGCCGCCGGCGCCGCCCCGGCCAAGCCCGCGCCGAAGGCGGCGGCCCCGGCTGCCCCCACGGCTGCTGCTCCGGCCCCCGCCGCTGCGGCGGCGGCGCCCGCCGTGGCCCCGCCTGCCGAAACCGATTACGACGTCATCGTCATCGGCGCCGGTCCCGGCGGCTATGTCTGCGCTATCCGCGCGGCGCAGCTCGGCTTCAAGGTGGCCTGCGTGGAAAAGCGCGCGACCCTGGGCGGCACCTGCCTGAATGTCGGCTGCATCCCGTCCAAGGCGCTGCTGCAATCGTCCGAGAACTATCATGCCGCGACGCATGATTATGCCGGGCATGGCATCCTGATCGACGGCGTCAAGCTGGACCTGGCCCGCATGATGGCCCGCAAGGGCGAGGTGGTCGAGGCCAACGTCAAGGGCGTCGAGTTCCTGTTCAAGAAGAACAAGGTCACCTGGCTGAAGGGCACCGGCAAGATCGAAGGCACCGGCCGGATCACCGTCGATGGCAAGCCGGTGACGGCCAAGCACATCGTCATCGCCAGCGGCAGCGACAGCGCCGGCCTGCCGGGGGTCGAGGTCGACGAGAAGACGATCGTGACCTCGACCGGCGCGCTGGAACTGTCGTCCGTGCCGAAGAAGCTGGTGGTGATCGGCGGCGGCGTGATCGGGCTGGAACTGGGCAGCGTCTGGCATCGCCTGGGCGCCGAGGTCACGGTGATCGAATATTGCGATCGCCTGGTGCCGGGAACGGATGACGAGATCGCCAAGCAGTTCCAGCGCATCCTGACCAGGCAGGGCCTGCAGATGAAGCTGGGCCAGAAGGTCACCAAGGCCGAGAAGACCGGCAAGGGCGTCATCCTGACGGTCGAACCCGCCGCCGGCGGCAAGGCCGAGACGCTGGAGGCCGACATCGTCCTGCTGGCCATCGGCCGCACGGCGGCCAGTGGCGGCATGGGCCTGGCCGAGGCCGGCGTCGCGCTGGACAAGCGCGGCCGGATCGTCACCGACGCCCATTTCGCGACCAGCGTGCCCGGCATCTATGCCATCGGCGACGTGATCGCCGGCCCGATGCTGGCGCACAAGGCCGAGGACGAAGGCGTCGCGGTGGCGGAAATCCTGGCCGGCCAGGCCGGGCATGTGAATTATGACGCCATCCCCGGCGTGATCTACACATGGCCCGAGGTCGCGACCGTCGGACAAACCGAGGAAAATCTGAAAGACGCCGGCGTGGCCTACAAGGTCGGCAAGTTCCCCTTCATGGCCAACGGCCGCGCGCGCGCCATGGGCATGACCGACGGGTTCGTGAAGGTTCTGGCCGACGCCACGACCGATCGCGTTCTGGGCGTGCACATCATCGGGCCGGGTGCGGGCGAACTGATCGCCGAGGCTACCCTGGCGATGGAATTCGGCGCGTCGTCGGAAGATGTCGCCCGGACCTGCCACGCTCACCCGACCCTGAGCGAAGCGGTGAAGGAAGCCGCCCTGGACGTGGAAAAGCGCGCGATCCACATCTGATACGGCCTGCCTCAGGGCGCTGCCCTGAACCCGCCAAAAGGCTTAGTCCTTTGGAAACCCATTCGTATCCATGATGGGGGTCCAGGGCCTCAGGCCCTGGTGGGTTCGGGCAACGCCCGGCCTGTCGGCGGGAACGCGGCCGCGCGTTCTGCGTCATGACAGAGGGCCAATCGGGGCGAGGGGCGCATGCGGATTGTCTATCCGGTGGCGGGGGCCATCATGGCCGCCGGTCTGGGGGGCTGCGCGCCACCCGTTCACGCCGGATCGCCGGCCATGCCAGGGGGCGGGCCAGCACCTGGTCCCGTCGCCATCGCCTTGCCCGCCGAACAGAATCCCGCCATCGACATCCCACCGCTGCCATCGCTGGATGACGACGCGGCACGGGCCGAGGCCGTCCGTCTGACGGCGGCGATGCAGCGCGACATTCCCCATTTCATGATCCCCCCACCCGACCGCGCGGCGGAGTGGGTCCGCCTGGCCCGGGACCAGCTTACGCGGGGGGATGCGATCGTCGATCGGGCACAGGTACTGATGGTCGTCGACCGCAACCCCCGTGTGCAGACGGTCTGCTTCATCCTGGCCCTGCCGGGGGAGGGGGCGTGGCAGGTGCTGGGCGGCACCCGCGTCTCGACCGGGCGGACAGGACGCAAATATTATTACCTCACCCCCACCGGCGTGTTCGTGAATTCGCCTGATCGCCTCGGCTATCGCGCGCTGGGTACCCGCAACGAAAACGGTATTCGCGGCATCGGCGCCAAAGGCATGCGGGTGTGGGACATGGGCTGGCAGTGGGCCGAGAAAGGCTGGCTGCCCAGTCGGGAAAGGGGGCAGATCCGGCTGGAAATCCATGCCACCGACCCGGATTTCCTGGAATCCCGCCTCGGCCACCCGGCATCCGAGGGCTGCGTGCGGATTCCCGCGGCGCTGAACGTCTTCATGGATCGTCACGGCCTGCTGGACGCGCTGTACGAGCAGGCGGCCAGCTATGACGGCCGCTTCCGCGCGCTGCTGCCCCGTGGCCGCACGCCGACCCCGATTACCGGCGACAAGCTGGTGGTGGTCGATTCCGCACCCCAGGCCGGCAGCGGGTGATCGGGCACCGCCCGATCTTTCGTTTCCCGGAACAATCCAGCCTTCGCTTCCCAAGCCCGTCCGCATCGCTCATGATAATGTGATGCGAAAGTTTGGACCGATCCTCTGCCTGACCCTGTCGGCCCTGCTGGCCGCCCCTGCCGTGCCGGGGTGGGCGGCTCCCCCGGATTCCGGCGACCCGACCCCGGTCGGGGTGGCGGCGGCGATCCAGGCCCAGGGTGCGGCGCAGGCTATAGGAAATCTGAACGATTCCAACGACTTCGATACGGTCACCGCCGGGATCGCGGCGGCCGATCCGGCCTGGATGGCGCTGGTGCCTCAGATGGCGCCGGGCCTGGATTCCGACAGCGGCCCCCAGGTGACGACGGCGCTGGCGCTGGCGTTACCGCAGGACGCGCGGCTGGTGCTGCGGACGCTGGATGCCCGCTATCCGGCGCTGGACCCGCAATCGGTCTGCGCCCGTCCGTTCGGGCATGACGAAGTGCCCGACATCAAGGGATATGCCCGCCGCGCCCGCGCCGCCCTGCGCCGCGTACGCGACAGCGGGCTTCGGAGCCTGCGCGACCGCTGCCTGTCGGTCTTGGGCCGGTGAAGCGAAGGCAAGGGCGTTGCCCTTGACCCACCAAAGGGCATAGCCCTTTGGAAACCCAGGACTTTACAAAACGAATGGGATGCAAGGGCCGAGGCCCTTGCCGGGTTCGGGCAGAGCCCGATCCTGCCAGGTGCCGGGCTCAGTTTGCCCCGGCTGTCTTCTTCCACTCCCGCAGCGCCGCCAGGGTGCCGGTGATGTGCCCCGCCGGCGCCATGGCGCTGTAGGCGAACAGGATGTGCCCGTCGGGCGCGATGACGTAGGATGTCCGGCTGGCGTAACGGACCAGCGGCATCTTGGAATCATAGGCCGTCGCGATCTTGCCTGTGGCGTCGGAGGCGACCGCGAAACGGCTGCGGCATTCGCTGACCGAAAATTTGTCCAGCGTTTCGATCTTGTCCATCGACACGCCGATGACGGTGGCGCCCAGCGCCTTGAACGCGTCCATGGCGTCGGCGAAATCATGCGCTTCGATGGTGCAGCCCCGGGTGAAGGCGGCGGGGTAGAAATACAGCACCACCGGCCCGCGATGCAGGGCGTCGGCCAGCGTGAAATGGAATTCCTTGCCGCCCAGGCTGGCCTGGGTGTCGAACAGCGGCGCGGTGCTGCCGGTGGGCAGGGCGGCCCGTGCCGGGGTGAACGACGTCGCCGCCACGAAGGCCATCGCCATTGTGGCCGGCAGTGCCATGCCCAGTCGGGTCCAGCGTCTCAGAAACGGGGAACGAAGCATCAGGCGCCCTCCGGGGCGGGGTGACGACACGGCGATCAGGACCGTGAATCGGGGGAAATGACAACGCAATTGTCCGCGCCCTGCGCCAGGCGGCGGCAGGCCGCGACCGCCGCGTCATGCGACAGGCCGGTCAGCCGCGCGCGGTACAGATGCCCGTGCGTCACCTGCACGCTGGCGACCTGCGGGCGCGCCGCGCCCAGCAGCGACGCTGCGCGCGTGCGCGCATGGCCCGCGGCCTGCGACGCCATGGCCGAGGTGCCGAAGGCCCCGACCTGGATCGCCCAGTCGCTGGGCGCCGGGGCCATGCTGCCGTGGCGCAGCAGCGGCGCGGGCTCGGCCATCGCCGGATTTACCAGATGGAACCCCCGGTCGGCGGGCATGGGGGCGGGGGGCGGGGCGGCGGCGATTTCGGTCGGCGGCGCGGCGGCGGGGGCTTCGGCTCCGCCGTCCTGCTTCGTCCGCGCGGCCCAGGCGGCGCGCACGTCGTCGGCCGGCGACCCGTCGCGGGCGGGGGTCATGCCCTTCCATCCGGTGTAGGCGGGGGCGGGCACGCGGTCGGTTTCGGGGGGGGCTTCGGCGACCTGGATGGGCTGGCTGTCGTCGCCCGCCCCATGGTCGTTGCGCCGCGCCCAGGCCATGCGGACCGAGCGGGTCTGGCTGCTGGTCTGCGCCGCCAGGTAGACGTGGCCGCGCGCCGCGTCATGGGCCTCGACCATCAGGTCGGCCTGTGAGCGGACGTTGGGCGTGATGCCGGCGATCTGCGGGCCGATCGCCGCGACGTAGTTGCGGGTCTCGCGCGGCAGGGTGCGGTTGTGGACCAGGAAGTCGTCCAGTCGCCCCGGCCCGGTATTGTAGGCCGCCAGGAAGCCGGGCGACCCGTAGATGTCGTACATCTGCCGGATATAGGCGGTGCCGGCCAGGATGTTGTCGTGCGGGTTGAACGGATCGTCGCCCAGGCCGTACTCGCCCTTCAACTCGTCATAGGTCGGGGGCATCAACTGCATCAGCCCCATGGCGCCGGGGGCCGAGGTCACGAACTGCCCGTTGCGGAACAACTGCCCGCCGGATTCACGTTGCATGACCGACCGGATCCAGGTGTCGGGCACGTCGAAGCGTCTGGACGCTTCCTCGATATACGGGCCCCACGGGTCGTCCGGCGGACCCGGCGGGGCGTAGTAGGATTTCGCATGGGCGCGATAATTCGCGGCCTCCTGCGTGACCGGCAGGCCGGGCCCAGGCGCCGTCGCGCAGGCCGCCAGCAGGCCGGCCAGCCCGATGGCCCCGCATGCCCGGGCCGCCGTTCCGACCGCTGTTTCGACCGCTGTTTCCCTGGGGCGCCGGGGGGGACGAGGGGCGGAACCGGGTGCGGATCGGGTCATCAGGATGCTCATCTGGAACGGGCGCGGGAGCCACGCCGTGAAGAGGGCAGACGTTCGGGACCGATTATGGCGAAAGTCGGGATCTGGCGCGGAGAGCCGGTCTGCATCGCGGTTGCGCCTCGGATTCCGTCCGGAAGTTCAGGCCGATGGAAAGGAACACTTCCTAAGTCTTTACATAAGGACGAAGTTTGGCGCAACAACGTCACGTTCATGCATCGGCTGGCGCGCGGCGCGTTCGGGGGCCGCCAATCCGGCCCGTTCCGCGGCGGTTGCGGGCGGGCGGGCGATCGGCTAACGCCAACGGGCATGAGCATCCTGCCAGAGATCCCCGCGCCGGATGGCATGTGTCGTCCGCCCACCGCCCCCTCGGCGCCCCGGCCGGTCCGGCCGGTCGTCGCCGCCCTGCGGGATATCGGGGCGGGCCTGGCGATGTGGCGTCTGGCGCTGTCGCTGGGCTGGCTGGACATTCGCCTGCGCTATCGCGGCTCGGCCCTGGGGCCGTTCTGGCTGACCCTGTCCTCGGCGGTCATGATCGGGGCGATGGGGGTGATCTACGGCCGGCTGTTCCACATGGACCTGCGCGGCTACCTGCCCTACCTGGCCCTGTCGATGATCCTGTGGCAGGTCGGCGTGGGCGCCGTCCTGGCCGAAGCCTGCACCTGCTTCACGGATGCCGAACGGACGATCCGCTCGGTGCGCCTGCCGTTCTTCCTGCAGGCGATGCGCCTGATGGTCCGCAACGCCATCGTCTTCGGCCACAATATCGTCGTGCCGCTGGGCGTCTTCCTGCTGTTCGGGATCTGGCATGGCGCGGCGATGCTGCTGGCGGCGCCGGGGGTGGCGCTGTGGCTGGTGGACGGGCTGGCGTCGGCCCTGCTGCTGGGCAGCATCTGCGCGCGTTTCCGCGACATTCCCCCCATCGTCGGCAGCGTGGTGCAGGTCGCGTTCTACGTGACCCCGGTGATGTGGTCGGCCTCCCAGTTGAAGGGCCGCGACTGGTGGTTCGAGCTCAACCCCTTCTACCCGCTGCTGGAGGTCGTGCGCGGCCCGCTGCTGGGCCAGGTGCCGGCGCCGCGCATCTGGGCCGAGGCCGGGGTGAGCAGCGCGCTGCTGTGCCTGGTGGCCCTGTACGTGTTTTCCCGCAGCCGGTCGCAACTGGCGTTCTGGGTGTAGCGCCGTGTCCCAACGCCCCGCACATCCGCGCCCCGAGGCCTCGATCACGGCCCGGAACCTGTCGCTGTCGTTCCCGGTCTTTCATGGCGGGGCCAGGTCGCTGAAGAAGACGCTGTTCGCCCGCGCCCGGCGGCCGCTGGCCGCCCTGCGGTCGCCTGGCCTGCGTACGGGGGGCGAGATCCAGGCCGACACCCCGTCGCGCATTCTGGTCCACGCGCTGCGCGATGTCAGCTTCGCCGTCCGGCCCGGCGAGCGCATCGGCCTGGTCGGGCACAACGGTGCCGGGAAATCGACCCTGCTGCGCGCCCTGGCCGGGATCTACGAGGCCGGGGACGGCTGGGTGTCGGTCACCGGATCGGTCAGCGCGCTGCTGGAACCTTCGGCCGGCATGAACCCGGAACTGACGGGGCGCGAGAACATCGTCCTGCGCGCGCGCCAGATGGGGCTGGACAACGCCGCCCTGCGCCGGCTGGAACAGGATGTGGAGGGGTTCGCCGAACTCGGTCCGTTCCTTGACCTGCCGATCCGCCTCTATTCCTCGGGCATGTCGGTACGCCTCAGCTTCGGCCTGGCCACCGCCATCGCGCCGCAGGTGCTGCTGATGGACGAATGGTTCCTGGCCGGCGACGCGCTGTTCCGCGACAAGGCGCGGGCGCGGCTGACCGGCGTGATCCGCGGGGCGGACATCCTGGTCCTGACCTCGCACGCTCTGCCCATCCTGCGGGAATGGTGCACGCGCGTGCTGTGGATGGAACATGGACGCATCCGCATGGACGGCCCGGCGGGCGCCGTCCTGGACGCCTACACCGCTGAAATCCCCTCGTAGACGCATGCCGGGCGTGGCGGTGCGCGCCACGCCCGAAATGGGCCGTCAGGTGGCGATCTGCACCCGGATCGTTTCGGTCCGCTCCACGACGTTGATCGCGACCTCGTCGCCTACGCGCACCAGGCGCACGGTCACCCGGTCGCCCCCGACCTCCAGATTGTACAGGGTCATCTCGTCCAGGAAATCGGGCAGGCGCGGGTGTTCGAAATGCACCGCCACCGTGGCGGGGTCGAAGGACAGCCCAAGGGTGGACTGGACCAGCGCCGGCAGGGTCGCCGCCGCCCAGGCCTGCGGCGAGCAGGCGACCGGATAGCGGACGGGGCCTTCCGCCCGGTTGCGGGTGAAGCCGCAGAACAGTTCGGGCAGGCGGCGCAGGTCGGTATAGAAGGCGGCGTCGAACATGCCGCGAAACAGGCGCGCGGCCTCGTCGCGATAGCCGTGGCGGGCCAGGCCCAGTCCGATCAGCGCGTTGTCGTGCGGCCAGACCGAGCCGTTGTGGTAGGCCATCGGGTTATAGCGCGCCTCGCCCTCGGGGATGGTGCGGATGCCCCAGCCGGTGAAGGACGACCGGTTCATCAGCCCCGCCACCAGCCGGGGGATGCGGTCGGGCGTCGCGATATCGGTCAGCAGGATATGCCCGGCATTGGACGAGCGGACGCGGCAGGGCTGCTTGCGGCCGTCCAGCGCCAGGGCGAAAGTGCCCAGATCCTCGATCCAGAAGCGCGCGTTGAAGGCGACGCGCAGGCTTTCGGCCAGATGGTCCTGCCGTTCGGCATAGGCGGTCTTGCCCAGGCGGCGGCCGATGGCGGCGGCGGCGCGGCGCGCGGCATAGACATAGGCCTGCACCTCGCACAACGCGATCGGCCCTTCGGCCAGGGTGCCGTCGGCGTGGAAGATGCTGTCGTAGCTGTCTTTCCAGCCCTGGTTAATCAGCCCGTCCTTGTTGCGGCGGCCATATTCGACGAAGCCGTCGTCGTCGCGGTCGCCGTACTGCTCGATCCAGTCGATCGCGCGCTCGATGTTCGGCCAGATCGAGGTCAGCAGCGCGACGTCGCCGGTACGGTCCAGGTACTGGCCCGCCAGCATGACGAACAGGGGCGTGGAATCGATGGAGCCGTAATAATGGCGGAACGGCACCTCGCCCAGTTCCGCCATCTCGCCGTGCCGGACCTCGTGCAGGATCTTGCCCGGTTCGGCGTCGGCGGCCGGGTCTTCGGTGCGGGCCTGGTGCCGGGCCAGGTAGTTCAGGACCCCCCGCGCGATCTCCGGGTCCAGCCACAGGGTCAGCATGGCGGTAATCAGCGCGTCGCGGCCGAAGGCGGTGCTGTACCACGGCACCCCGGCGTACGGGTAAGGCCCGGTCTTCTTGTCCGTCAGCAGCATGTAGATGTCGCAGATGCAGCGCCGGATGGCCTCGTTGAAGATCTCGTTCGAGGTCGCGATCGCCGCCGCGCGCGAGGACGACAGGCGCAGCGCCCGCCGTGCCTCGACCGCGCCGGTCAGGAAGCGCCGGTTGGGTTGCAGGGCCGGCGTGCCCTCGGGGTCGCACGCGACCTCGAAATGCACCAGCACCCGCTTGCCCGGCGGCAGGTCGAACCGGTAGGCGGCGTGGCGCGCGTCCAGCGACGCCGGCGGCGGCCAGAACCGCAGCACCGTCGTCCGCCGCCGGTCGTCCAGCCCGTCATAGGACAGCGTGACCTGGTTGTCCGCGACCTCGGGCGGGCATTGGGCGCCGCGCCGGGGGCGGGTGGAGCCCCGGGCCTCGAACAGGTCGGCGAAATCGGCCAGGAAGCGGATATCCAGCACCGCCGTGCGCGGCTCGACGTCGAAATTGCGGATCTCGACCCGCTCGTAGCAGACATGGTTCCACAGGAAGCGCGACCGCCGGACATGCAGCAGGTCGTGGTCCATCCGTCCGTCGGGGCCGTCGATGTCGGTGTTGGTCAGATCCACCGACAGCAGCACGTTGTTCTCGCGCACCGTGGACGACAGCAGGATCGGCCGCTCGCCCTGCAAGGTCATCGACAGGCAGGACAGATAGCGCGTGTCGTGGAAATACAGCCCGTCGGCGATGCCGTCGCCGAACAGGATGTCGCCGGTCTGGTCGAACACGCCGAACATGTCCCCCTGCTTCAGGGTATGCAGGCGTCGTTCGGACAGCAGCGATTTCGCCGCGACGGGAAAGCTGTCCAGTTCGTCGGGCGAGAGATGCTGCGCGGTGTCGGTCTGGCTGTCCATGTTGGTCTTCCCTTCACGGTTGCCGGGACAGGGCGCCCCGGGTTTCCGACTGTCGTTCGGGTTGGTCTGGATTGGGGCGGGTCCCCGGATGCCCGGCTGGGGCGATCGGGGCGCGGCGGTTACAGCAGCTTGGCGAATTTCAGCAGCAGCCAGGTGATGACCATGAACAGGAAGCACACGCCCCCGGCCTCGACGGTGCCCATCGCCCCGCTGGCGAGGAACATCCCCCCGGTATTCATGCCGAAGAAACCGGTCACGAATGTGGCCGGCAGCATCAGCGTGGTCACGACCGACACGGTATACAGGCGCCGGTTGGTTTCCTCCGCCTGGCCCGAGGCCAGTTCGTCCTGTAGCGAGCGCGCGCGGTCCTGCAACGCCAGCAGGTCGTCCAGGGCCGCGTGGATCTGGCGTTGCGACCGGTCGCGGATATCGTCCTCGGCCCATTCCGGCAATTCGAGATCCTCGCTGTGGAAAATCCGGTCGACCGGGGAAATGACGCGGCGCAGTTCCGTCGAACGGCGTCGCACCTTGCCGATCAGGCCGCTGATGCGGCCGAAATCGGTATGCTGGTCCAGTGTGAGCAGAAGATCTTCCGCCCGGTCAAGCTGATCGTCCAGCATCGCGATGTTCCGCCGCACGCTGTCGGCGAATTCCAGCAGCGTCCGGTCCACGATTTCAGCCGGCGTGCGGGGGGCCTCGTCGCGCTGCAACCAGCGATAGGCCGCGCCCAGCGCCGGGACGGGGTGCCGGCGGGTGGTAATCAGCAGGTCCGGCAGGACGGCGAAGCGCCAGGCCGACACGTTCGTGTCATCGTCGGACATGCTGTCGTCGAAGGCGGGCAGCGCGCCATAGACCAGGTCGTCCTCGGCTTCCAGCCGGGTGCCGCGATCGGTTCCGGTCAGGGTGGCGCGGGCTTCTTCGGACAGGCGGGCGATGGATTCGACACGGGCGCGGCTGGCGGTATGCACCACGTCGTAATGCAGCCAGGTCCATGCCCCGTCGGCCTCGGGGGCGGCCTCGCCGTCCAGCCGCTGGGCCGCCTGCCGGGACGACAACTGGACCGGCCGGCGGCCAGGCGTGCACGACACCGCCCAGACCAGGCCGTCGGCGGGGTCGGCCAGGGGGCCGTCGGCATAGGGGACATCGGTCGGGGCAATCGTGTCGGGCATGGGGGACATCCGGGACCGCGCGGGACGCAACGGCACACTTGCCATGACCGCCTGCCTGTTGCAATCCCGCGCCGGGCGGGGAGGCGAGGGGCGTCAGCCCCCGGCCGGCCCGTCGCACCAGAAGCCGGCATGCGGGCGCGCGGCCTCGTCCTCGATCAGCGGACCCAGCACCTCGGTCGTGTGCTGCCCCCGGGCGAAGATCTCGCAGCAGGGCAGAGAAAAAGTCGGGTTTTCCGGATGCGCGCCCGTCAGCGCCAGCAGCCGGCGTTCCGACAGCGCATAGACCACGCGGCGGATATTGCCCCAATAGACCGCGCCCGCGCACATGCAGCACGGTTCGGCGCTGGTGTACAGCGTGCAGCCCGCCAGTTCGTCCGGCGTCAGCATCCGCGCCGCCTGCGCCACCGCGCGCAGTTCGGCATGCTGCGTCGGGTCGCCCTCGGGCGGCAGGGAGTTGTTCAGGGCGGTGGTCACCACCCGCCCCCGCGCGTCGGCGACCAGGGCGGCGAAGGGGTGCCGCCCCTGGGCGCGGGAGGTTTCCGACAGGGCGATGGCCTGCCGCAGCAGGTCCAGGTCGGCGGCGGAGGGGGCATTGGGCATGGCGGGGCGGGCCTCAGGTCAGCGGGGTGGACAAGGTGGCGGGGTCGTCTCCGTCATCGGCCTCCACCTCCGCCGCCGTGCCGGACGACAGCAGCAGGTTCAGGCTCACGGCGCTGAAGGCCGCCAGGAACACGCCGCTGCCGGTCATGATCCGCAGCGGGCCGGGCAGATGCGCGAACAGGGTGGGGCAGGCCATCGGCAGGATGCCCGCGCCGATCGCCACCGCCGGCACCAGCGCGCCAGACCCGCCGCCAGACCCGCCGCCCAGGCGCACGCGCGCCAGGTCCTGGATGCCCGCCATCGCGGTCATGCCGAACATCAGGATGGCCGACCCGCCCAGCACCGGCCGGGGCAGGCAGGCGATCGCCGCCCCCAGGCGGGGAAACAGGCCCATCGCGACCATCAGCCCGCCGGCCGTCGCGACGACGAAGCGGCTGCGGATACCCGTCAGGGCGATCAGGCCGGTATTCTGGGCGAAGGCGTTATAGGGCGTGCCGCCGAACAGCCCGCCCAGCAGGGTCGACAGCCCGTCGGCGGCATAGGTGCGCGTCAGGACGTCGCGGCCGGCGGCCCGGCCGGCCAGGCGGGACACGGCCAGGCAGTTGCCGGTCGTTTCCACCAGGATCACCATCATCGCCACGGTCATGATGAGGATCGGCGCGATATGGAAGGCCGGGCGGCCGAACGGCAGGATCGGCGGCAGGGCGACCCAGGCCACCTGGCGGACCGCGCCGAAATCGGCCTGCCCGGTCAGCACGCCGATGGCGGCGCCCCCGGCCAGGCCCAGCAGGATCGCCAGCGTGCGGCCGGTACCCGAGGCCCGCGCGGTAATCAGCAGGGTCAGCGCCAGGGTGGCGAAGCCCAGCAGCAGGTGCGCCGGCGCGCCGAACCCCGGATCGCCCGGCCGGCCGCCGCCCAGCCAGTTGGCCGCCGCCGGCATCAGTGACAGCCCGACCACGGTGATGACGCTGCCGATGACGACGGGCGGGAAGAAACGGGCCAGGCGGCTGGCGAACGGGGCCAGCACGCAGGTGGCCAGACCCGCCCCGATCACCGCGCCATAGGCGGTCGGCAGGTCGTAATCGCGGGCGATCATCATCATCGGCGGCAGGGCGATGAAGGACGACGCCTGGATCAGCGGCAGGCGCGCCCCGAACGGCCCCACGCCCAGCGTCTGGATCAGCGTGGCGACGCCCGAGGTCAGGATGCTGGCGTTGACCAGCAGGACCAGTTGTGCCGGACCCAGCCCCAGCGCCGCGCCGAAGATCAGCGGCACGCTGATGACCCCGGCATAGATGACCAGGACATGTTGCAGGCCGCAGACCAGCATCCGCCAGGGCGGCAGGCGTTCTTCCACGGGGTCGTGCCGCGCCGGCCGCCGGGTCATGTCCGTCGGCTCATTTCAGATCGTCAGGGACCTTGCCGCCGTTTTCCGCCAGCTTCTGCATGACCTGCCTGTGCAGCCAGACATTCATCGCGGCGGAATCGCTGATGTCGCCGGTATAATGCAGCTCGCCCGCCAGTTCCTTGCGCGCGGCCAGCGAACTGTCCAGGCCCAGCAGCTTCAGCAGGTCGACGATGGACTGCCGCCAGTTCAGGGGCTGGCCGGCCTTGGCCGCCAGTTCGGTCAGGATGGCGGCGACATCGACGGGCTGGGCGGGGGCGGCGACGGGCGCCGGCGCGGTGGGGACCGGGCTGGGGGCGGCAGGAGCGGGGGCCGGGGTGGCCGCGGCTTCGGCATGGCCGAAGATCTTGGACATGATGGCGCCGAAAATGCTCATGGTCGGCTCTCCCTTCTGGGCCGTCCGGCGGCGCGAGGCCGCCGGACGGGGTGTCGGTTAGTAGCGGTACAGGTCGTTCTTGAACGGCCCGTTGACCGGAACGCCGATGTACTCGGCCTGTTTCTGCGACATCTTCGTCAGTTCGGCGCCGACCTTGGCCAGGTGCAGGGCGGCGACCTTCTCGTCCAGATGCTTGGGCAGGGTGTAGACCTTGCGCTCGTACTTGCCGGCGGGCGCGGTCCACAGCTCGATCTGCGCCAGGGTCTGGTTGGTGAAGGACGCCGACATCACGAAGGACGGGTGGCCGGTCGCGTTGCCCAGGTTCACCAGGCGGCCTTCGGACAACACGATCAGGCGCTTGCCGTCGGGGAAGACGACCTCGTCGACCTGCGGCTTGATGTTGTCCCACGGGAAGTTGCGAAGGGCGTCGATCTGGATCTCGGAATCGAAATGGCCGATGTTGCAGACGATGGCGCGATGCTTCATCTCGCGCATGTGGTCGACGGTGATGATGTCCACATTGCCCGTGCAGGTGACGAAGATGTCGCCGCGCGGGGCGGCATTTTCCATCGTCACGACCTCGTAGCCTTCCATCGCGGCCTGCAGGGCGCAGATGGGGTCCGCCTCGGTCACCAGCACGCGGCAGCCGGCGTTACGCAGCGACGCCGCCGAGCCCTTGCCCACGTCGCCATAGCCCGCGACGACGGCGATCTTGCCGGCCATCATCACGTCGGTGCCGCGACGGATCGCGTCCACCAGGCTTTCGCGGCAGCCGTACAGATTGTCGAATTTTGACTTGGTGACGCTGTCGTTGACGTTGATCGCCGGGACGGCCAGCGTGCCCTTCTTCGCCATTTCCCACAGGCGATGCACGCCGGTCGTCGTTTCCTCGGACAGGCCGCGCACGTCGGCCAGCATTTCGGGGTACTTGTCGTGCATCAGCACGGTCAGGTCGCCGCCGTCATCGAGGATCATGTTCGGCGTCCAGCCGTCCGGCCCCTTCACGGTCGCCTCGATGCACCACCAGAACTCCTCCTCCGTCAGGCCCTTCCAGGCGAAGACGGGCACGCCCGTGGCGGCGATGGCGGCGGCGGCGTGGTCCTGGGTCGAGAAGATGTTGCACGACGACCAGCGGACGGTGGCGCCCAGCGCGGTCAGCGTCTCGATCAGCACGGCGGTCTGGATGGTCATGTGCAGGCAGCCGGCGATCCGCGCGCCCGCCAGCGGCTTGCTGGCGCCGAATTCCTCGCGCAGCGCCATCAGGCCGGGCATCTCGCCCTCGGCGATCGAGATTTCCTTGCGGCCCCATTCCGCGAGGGAGATGTCCTTGACCTTGTAGTCGGTGCTGCTGGCGGTCATGTGCTGTCCTGTCTGCAAATGAATCTGGCCCGGGGATATAGCCGCTTGGCGGCCCGGGGGCTAGGCCGGCTGGCCGGCGACGGCCTCGGCACGGCGCAGGACGCGCAGGAAATTGCCGCCCCAGATCGCCGCGATCTGGGCGGGGTCATAGCCGCGCCGCACCAGTTCCGCCGTCAGGGCGGGCGATTGCGCCGCGTTGCGCCAGCCCTCGATGCTGCCGCCGCCGTCGAAATCCGATGAAATGCCGACATGCCGCACGCCGATGCGCCGTGCCACGTAATCGACATGGTCCACGTAATCGGCCACCGTGACGGGGCGTTGCTGGCGGATGTCGCGCGGGCGCAGGAAGGCGTCGACGGCGGTGATGTGGATCACCCCGTCGCAATCGCGCAGTGCGTCGAGCTGTTCGTCATCAAGGTTGCGCGGGTGGTCGCACAGCGCGCGGACGCAGGAATGGGTGGCCAGGACCGGGCTGCGCGACAGGCGCAGGGCCTGCATCATGGTGCTGCGCGCGGTATGCGACACGTCGACCATCAGGCCCAGCCGGTTCATCTCGGCGATGGCCTCGCGCCCCAGGCCCGACAGGCCGTCATGCCGCGCGGCGCTGTCGCCCAGCGCCGCCGACGGCCGGGCGGAATCGGCCAGCGCGTTGTGCCCGTTATGGGTCAGCGTCATGTAGCGTGCGCCCCTGGCGCGGAACTGCGCCAGCAGCGACAGGTCCTCGCCCATCGCGTAGCCGTTCTCGACCGCCGGGACGATGGCCGTCACGCCGTCGCGGCGCGCGGCCTCGATCTGGTCGGCCAGGGGGCAGATCCGCGCCATGCCGGTGTCGGCGGCCCGCCCGATCGCGTCCAGCATCTCCAGCGCCTGCCGCCCCACCGCCGCGTGGCGGACGTCGTCCGTCGGGCCCTGCCCGACATAGGCGACCAGGCAGGCCGCCGAGATGCCGCCGCGCCGCAGCTTCGGCAGATCGACATGCCGCGTGTCCGTGTCCTGCCCGATGTCGCCCTGGTCGGGCCAGGGAATGTCGATATGCGTATCGACCGTCAGGAGGGAATGATGAAGGGCGTCGGAATCCGTCATGCCGTCACTGTAGTCCCAATCCGCGCGCCCTGCCATGCCGCCGATGGCCCGCCGGCCGGGTGCGATGCGCCCGGGTGGGCGCATCGCACCGGACCTGTCGCGGGGTCGGTTCAGTGCTGGGTCTCGGCATTGATCGGGATCTGCCGCCCGTGGACGGCCTCGGCGCTGCGGGGCAGCGTCACCGTCAGCACGCCGTTGTTGAAGCGGGCGCTGGCCTCGTCCTCCTTCACGTCGTGGGGCAGGGTGAAGCGCCGCTCGAACCGGCCATAGCGCCGCTCGCTGTAGCCGCTGGCCTTGTCCTCGCTTTCCTGCCGGCGTTCGCCGCACAGGCACAGCACGCCGTTATCGACGCTCAGCGTGATGTCCTTCTCGGTCAGGCCGGGCAGTTCGGCGGTCACGCGGATTTCGTTGTCGGTCTCGGCGACCTCGACGCTGGGCCAGGTGCCGCCGCGTGGGCCGCGCGGGTCCCAGGTCTGCATGAAATCGTCGAACAGCCGGTCGATTTCCCGGTGGAGGCTGAGAAACGGGCCGCCCTGCCGGTCCTGGATCGGGGCCGGGGCCCTGGACTCGTCCCGCCCCCAGGGCATGAGATTACGCATAGCCATTGGATCGTTCCCCTCGGTTAGGGCCGGGACCAGCGACCGCCGCCAGGGTGGTCGCCGACGTCCAGGCCCGTCGGCCTGTCGGGGCAGGAAGCGATCAGAGAGCGCGCCCCCTGTCCGCCGGGCCGCAGTGGCGGTCCGGTTTCAGGAAGCTGGGGTGGGAATGAAGCGTGTCAAGAGGCGGGGTTTTTCCTTTCCCCCGACTGTCGCCGGCATGATTTCGTTTATTCTGGAAGCGTAATATGACATCGTGCGGCGACGGAAGCCCCCGGGGAACCGAGCGATGGATCAGCAATGACAGACACACGCGATACGCCCTTCGCGGACGGCGCGGCCTATATCGACGGCGCGTTCATGCCGGTGCGCGACGCGCGCATTCCGATCACCGACTGGGGCTACCGGCGGTCGGATGTCACCTATGACGTGGTCGGCGTCTGGAACGGCAGTTTCTTCAGGCTGGACGATCACATCGCGCGGTTTCGCCGCTCCATGCAGGCCCTGCGCCTGGACCCCGTCGAGGACGACGCGCGGATCGGGGCCATCCTCAACACATGTGTCCGCCTCAGCGGACTGCGGAACGCCTATGTCGCCATGGATTGCCTGCGCGGGCGGCCGCTGCCGGGCCAGCGTTTTCATCCGGCGTCCTGCCGCAACTACATCGCGGCCTTCGCCATTCCGTGGGTCTGGGTCATTTCGCCCGAGGTCCAGGCGCGCGGCGCGCATCTGATTATTGCGTCCCCCCTGCGAATCCCCGACCGGTCGGTGGACCCGACCGTCAAGAATTTCCATTGGGGCGACCTGACGCAGGGATTGTTCGAGGCCGGGGATCGGGGGGCCGATACCTGCGTGCTGCTGGATGCCGACGGCCATGTCACCGAGGGCGCGGGGTTCAACGTCTTCGCCGTGATCGCCGGGGCGGTGGTGACGCCCGACCGGGGCGCGCTGGAAGGGATCACGCGCGCGTCGGTCGCCGAACTGTGCGGCGACCTGGGCCTGGAGTACTGCGAACGGCCGGTGACGGCGCAGGAACTGCGCGGCGCGGAGGAAATCTTCCTCTCCACCACCGCCGGCGGAATCATGCCGGTATCGCGTATCGACGACATCGTGCTGAGTGACGACCGGCCGGGGCCGGTCTCGATGCGGCTGCGCGACCTGTTCTGGGCGAAGCGCGCGCAAGGCTGGCACGCGACCCCGGTCGATTACGGCGACGCGGCGCCCTGAGGCGGCCGGCCCAGGTGGTCTGGCGGAAATCGGACAACCGGCTCTGTCCGTCAGGCCGCAATGTCCTAGGATCGCCGGGATTCCCTTTTCCGGAGCCGCTTCCGTGTCCGACTGCCTGCCGCGCCGCCTGTCCCCCGTCACCCTGACCGGGACACATGTCCAGCTTGTTCCGCTGTCGCCCGCCCATCATGACGGGCTGGTCGAGGCCACACGGGACGGGTCGCTGTGGGAGCTGTGGTTCACGAGCGTGCCCGACCCCGACGGCATGGCGGCGGAAATCGCCCGGCGTCTGCGCCTGGCGGACGTGGGCACGATGCTGCCCTTCACCGTCGTCAGCCTGCCCGACCGGCGCATCGTCGGCATGACCACCTTCATGAATATCGACATCGCGGGGCCGCGCGTGGAAATCGGCTCCACCTGGTACGCTCGCGCGGTGCAGCGCACGGCCCTGAATACCGAGGCCAAGCTGCTGCTGCTGGGCCATGCGTTCGACCATCTGGACTGCCTGGCCGTCGAACTGCGGACCCATGTCCTGAACCAGCGCAGCCGCCGCGCCATCGAACGCATCGGCGCCCGGCTGGACGGCATTCTGCGCCGTCATACACGGGCCCAGGACGGCACGGTGCGCGATACCTGCGTGTACAGCATCACCGCGCCGGACTGGCCGGCGGTGCGTTCGCACCTGCGGTCGCTGCTGGCCTGAGGCCCCGGACCCAGATCATAAAACGACTGGGTTTCCAAAGGGCGATGCCCTTTGGCGGGTTTCAGGGCAGCGCCCTGAGGCTGGCGCATATCCCCTAGCGGCCCTGCCGCTGTCGGGCCTCCCAGACGGCGCGGATGTGGGCGGGGTCGATCTTCCGGGCGCCGCCTTGCCCCGTAGGGGCGGCACGCGGGCCGGCCGGCCGGCGTCCGCCGCGCGGGTGGCTGAGCGCACCGGGCGCGATGCCGGCGGCGGGATTTTCGTTGGCCGCGCGGACGGCGCGGGCGCAGATGGACGTGTCGCCGACCCCGAACTGGATCGTCGGCAGCAGCGCCAGCGGCGGCAGGATAAAGCCCAGCCCGGCGGCGGCCGCCGCGCGGCCGACGATCTCGGCCCCCGGCAGGACCGACGGGTTTTTCAGCGGGCCGGTGATATGGAACGGCCCCGGCAGGGAGGCGACCGAGAAATGGACCGAGCGTGTGGTCAGCGCATAGTCGATGGTGTTGCGGCGCAGGTCGATGGTGCCACGACCCAGCGTGCGGCCCTCGCCGGTTTCCAGCAGCAGCGTCCTGGTCGATACCACGCCGTCGCGCAGCGGCAGGTCGGCGATGAAGCACTGCACGTCCGTCCGCTTGGGGAAGCCCAGCGCGGACAGGACCGCGTTGCCGACCTGCAGGCCCAGCACGTCGGGCACCAGGGCGGAGATGTCGCCGCCCTGGTCCAGCACCAGCGTCAGCCCGCCATTGCCGCGCGCCAGCAGGCTGGCCACCGAATTGCCCGTGGCCTCGAGGGTCGCATGACCGCCGATGATGCCCTTCGCGCCCGACCCCGTGGCGGCCTGCATGATGCGTGAAAGGTCGATATGCGCGAAATCCATGCGCATCCGGGTGGCGAAGCCGGCGTCGGTCGGGGTCAGGGTGATGACGCTGGCCAATGTGCCGGCGCCGACGGCGAAATTCAGCCGGCGGACGTCGATCGCGCCGTCCTGGATGATGATGTCGGCGTCGATATTGTCCAGCGGCGTGCGGCGGTTTTCGATATGGTCGCCGCGATAGAGCAGATGCGCGTTGATTGCGCGCAGCTTGGGGATGTTGATCGGCGTGTCGGGCAGCACGTTCGGGTCGGCCTCGGCGGCTTTCTTCTCCGCCGCCGTGGGCGTCCTGTCGGGGTTGGCCCCGATGAACCCGCCCAGATCCACCAGATCGACGCGCCGGGAATGCAGGGTGGCCTGCACGAAGGGCACGGCGGGCCGGGGATCGACGGTGAGGGCGCCGTCCAGGTCGCTCGACCCCATTTTTCCGCGCAGGTTGCCGAAGCGGATGGTCTTGCGGTCGTAATCGAGGGTGCCGGTGACCGAATAATCGGGCGTCCGGGGGATGGGGATGCCGGTCAGCGGGTAGAGCAGGGACATGTCGGGGCCGGAAAAATGAAGGGAGAGCTGCGCGCCTTCGAATTTCAGCGGATTGACGATGCTGCCCTTCAGCGTGGCCAGGGTCGGTCCGTTATGCACGGTGAGGTCGACGGGGTAGGGATGCGCGGTATCGAGCAGCGTGAGCAGCGCGCCGCCGACGAAATGTCCGTCGATCGGCTGCGCGGCATAGCGGCCGCGCGCGTCGGCGACGATCTGGCCCCGTTCGCCATCGTGCGGCGGCGTGGTGTGCACCGCCAGCATCATGTCCGCGCGCAGCCGGGCATCGGCGACCCGCGCCTGGCCGTCGGTGATGCGTAATTCCCCGATATCGGGAAGGGCGGGCGCCCCGCCGGGGCCTTTCGATGCGCCGAATGCGACGTTGGTGCTGCCGTCGGCGCGGCGGACGACGTCCAGCCTGGGGGCGTCGAACGCGACCAGGGGCAGCGTGACCGCGCGATGGCGGATATAGCGCCAGACGTCGAACGAAACGCTGGCATGGCGCGCGGTGGCGAAGGGCTGCTTCTCGTCCTCGAACCCCGTGGGCTGGGCAATGGTCAGGTCGTCGACCGTGGCCGTGACGACGCGCCCCAGCCGGACATGCAGATGGGAAATCGTGGTCGGGCGGCCCAGCGCGGCGCTGGCGCGGGAATTGACCATCGGCACGAACCAGTCCCACGACCACAGCAGCACGACCAGGACGCCGATCAGGAGCAGCGCGCCGAGGCCGATGCCAAGGATCCTGCCTGTGCGAAATCGGGAGGAGGGGTGGACATCGGCCATGGCGGGACCGCCTTCCATCTGCGTCGGGGCCCGTCATGCGTCGCGTGCCGCCTGTCTCGCGGGACGGAAGGATGGCGGGCCGGGCCGTAGGGCGGCCGGTGTTGCATGTGCGTCCCATGTCTAACGCATTGGGATCGCAACGGGTTGCGTCTCGCGGCGCGGGCCCGGCCATCCGATGACAGCAAAGACACAGGTGCGCCGGAGGGCGGAAACGCCGCATTGTGATCGCGATCCCCGATGCGGGGCAGGGGATATCGGTGCTAAGCTTTGCCGGCGAGGCATGATAGCGCGTAACGCGATGTCCGCCCGAGGCGTGGATTGTTCATGCGAACCGCACGCCAGCCAGCGTCCGGCCCACTTTATAAAACAGCCTCTTGCTTCGCGCGCTCATGATGGAGGCAGGACATGGTTTCCGCTACCGGGAGTCTGTTGGAACAACAGCGACTGAACGATGCGCGCGCGTTCAAAATCCCCTGGAAAAAATGGGGCCCTTATCTGAGTGAAAGGCAATGGGGCACGGTCCGCGAGGACTACAGCGAGAACGGCGATGCCTGGGGGTACTTCACGCACGATCAGGCGCGATCCCGTGCTTACAAGTGGGGCGAAGACGGGATCGGCGGGATTTGCGACGACAGGCAGCATCTGTGTTTTGCGTTGGCCCTGTGGAACGAGCATGACCCGATCCTGAAGGAGCGCATGTTCGGGCTTACCAACAGTGAAGCGAATCATGGCGAGGATGTTAAGGAATATTACTTTTACCTCGACAGCACGCCGACGCATTCATACATGAATTATCTTTATAAGTACCCGCAAGGCGAATATCCATACCGCGACATTGTCGAGACGAACAGAAGACGCTCCCGGGAGGAGCCGGAATACGAGCTTCTCGATACCGGAGTTTTCGACAATGACCGGTACTTCGACGTGTTCGTGGAATACGCCAAGGAAGGCCCGGAGGACGTGCTGATCCGGATCACCGTGCATAATCGCGGGCCGGAGGTCGCCCGGTTGCGGGTGTTGCCGACCCTGTGGTTTCGCAACACCTGGGCGTGGGATAACGATCGTTGCAAGCCATCCCTGCAGGGAATGACGCCGGGCGCCATTCGCGCCACCCATCCCGAACTGGGCGAATACTGGCTCGACTGCGATGGCGCGCCGGAGTTGCTGTTTACCGAAAATGAAAGCAATACACAGCGTCTGTGGGGTCAGGAAAACAGCACGGCCCATGTCAAGGATGCATTCCACGCCTACGTCATTGCGGGTCAGGTTGATGCGATCAACCCGGCGCGGACGGGGACCAAGGCCGCCGCCCACTATGTCCTTGAACTGCCCGGCGGTGGACAGGAAACGATACGGCTGCGCCTGGCCGCCCCGAGGGCAAGGAATCCCTTCGGCGATTTCGAGAAAATCTTCACCAGCCGCATCGCCGACGCCGACGCGTTTTACGAGCGCATTGCCCCCAAGGCGCTGACCGTGGATCAGCGCCGGGTGCATCGCCAGGCGCTTGCGGGAATGCTGTGGAGCAAACAGTATTATTACTTCGACGTGGACCGCTGGCTGCGTGAACACAAGGGCCATCCGATGACCGACTCCCCTCGGCCCGGCGTCAGGAACGCCGAATGGTTCCATATGCTGAACGCCGACGTGATCTCCATGCCGGACAAATGGGAGTACCCGTGGTACGCGGCCTGGGATCTGGCATTCCACACGATTTCCCTGGCGATGGTGGATTTCGATTTCGCCAAGGACCAGCTGATGCTGATGTTGCGTGGCCTGTATTTCCACCCCGGCGGCCAGATTCCGGCCTACGAGTGGAATTTCAGCGACGTGAATCCGCCGGTACATGCCTTTGCCACGCTCTGGCTCTACAAATATGAGAAGCAGTTGGGGCGTGCCGATCTGCGATTCCTGGAGCGCTCGTTCCAGGGGTTGATGCTGAACTTCAACTGGTGGGTCAATCGCAAGGATCCGGCAGGACGCAGCATTTTCGCAGGGGGGTTTCTGGGGCTCGACAATATCGGTGTCTTCGACCGAAGCGCGCCGCTGCCGACCGGCGGTTCGCTGGATCAGGCGGACGGGACGGCATGGATGGCGTTCTACTGCCAGAACATGCTGGAGATTGCCCTCATCCTGAGCGAGACCGATCCGGTCTACGAGGAAACCGCCTTCAAGTTCCTTCAGAATTTCATGTGGATTTCATATGCGATGGATCGCATAGGGGAGCATCATGACGAAATGTGGGATGAGGAGGATGGCTTTTTCTACGATCTGCTGCGGCTTCCCGATGGCCAGGCCATACGGTTGAAGGTCAGGTCGCTGGTGGGGCTTCTGCCCCTGTGCGCGTCCACGGTGTTCGAAGCGGATTCTGTGGCGCGATATCCGGCACTGATGGAATTGATCGCGCTGTTCAGAAAGCGCCATCCTGAGCTGGTTGCCCAGGTGGCCCCGACCGATGCGGGCTTCAGCGGCTACAAGGGACGAAAGCTGCTATCGATCCTCAACAGGAAAAAACTGGAGCGTGTGCTGGGGTACCTGCTGGACGAAAACGAGTTTCTGGGGCCGTGCGGCATTCGTTCGCTGTCCCGCCATTATCAGGAGCATCCGTTTGTCTTTCAGACCGGCGGGCAGGAATACAAGGTGCAGTATCTGCCCGCCGAATCCAACACAGCTATGTTCGGCGGCAACTCCAACTGGCGCGGTCCGGTGTGGATGCCGATCAATACGCTGATTGTCCGTGCGCTGGTCAATCTCTATGGATTTTACGGCGATGAGTTGAAAGTCCAATGTCCGACGGGTTCAGGCCAGTACATGACATTGTTCGAGGTCGCTCAGGAGATCGTCCGCCGGCTTACGAGCATCTTCCTGCGCGACGCCACTGGACAACGGGCGGTATATGGCAGCATGGCCAAGTTTCAGAACGATCCACATTGGCGCGACCTGATCCTGTTTTACGAGTATTTCCATGGCGACAATGGCGCGGGCCTGGGGGCCAGTCACCAGACGGGATGGAGCGGCCTCGTCGCCCCGCTGATGGATCTGTTTGGTCGCGTCGACGCCAAAGCCCTGTTGGAGAGCGGACGTGACAACCTGCTCGCCAGGGCCATCAATGAGCAGGTCGGCGGTGACAGGACGGAAACGCGTTAGCAGCCTGTTTGAAAATGTGGGCTGGCGGCGACCCGACGCGCCCTTGTCAGGGCGCTCGCGGTACCGGGCCAGATCATGGATGCCGCCATTTGCGGTATGGTCCGATAGATGAAACTTATGGAGAAATATTACTTCATGGATATCACCAGGGCGTCGCCGCCCATGCTGAGCATGAGGCCCGCGCGCTTGGCACGCAGGTGCATGATGACGCCAGCCTCGTTCTGTAACCACATTTCGCCGGAACTTGCCGTTCCAACGGCGAAGCCGTAACGCGCACGGCCGTAAGTTCCTGGAAATTTCCGAATATCGTGAAGGTTGAAAACCTCTCCGGTGGCGTCGACAGACGAAACCCCGAATCCGCCAATGCCAAGGCCACCGAATTTGAGAGGATAGGTTTTCCCCCGGAAGGTAATGGTGCCATTTCCACCGCCACCACTGCCGACGAACGCGACCTGAAACTCCCGCAACTTGACGTAAGCATCCGGGATGCGCCCGGATTGGCCGGTATGTTTTTCCTTCGGATCGTCCGCGCACCCCCCAAGCGAAACTGCCGTGGTGGTGAGGAGTGCTACGATTACGAACCATTTTCTGACGCGCATTGACACAACACGATCCTTACAGCGTTCATGTCCCTGGTCGAACTGGACACGCTTGACGCTACCCGGTCAAAACGCTGCGGGTAAACGCGTTCAGGTCTTCGATGGTTGAAGTGTTCACACACATATGACCCGCACCGCGATCATAGTCTTCTGGTGTCGGGAGAGAACTGTCCGTGAGCCGCCGCCGCCGAGAGACCGCGGATCAGGGTATTCATCTCGCTGTGTACGGCCGTCTTCGGATCGAGCAGTTCATCGGCCGTGTGTGTGTCGATCAATCGTCCGAGCTTTGCCAGGGTTTTGAACCGCATTCGGTGCGCCTCCTTCAATCCGGTTGATCGTCTGGCGAACAGAATTCTGAACAGTTCTCCGTCACCGAACAGCGCGGAAAGTTCGGAAATATACGTGTAGATCAGAAACAGAACCGCGATCCAGATCTGGATCGCGAAAAAGCGGTTCCATGTAAAATGGGTCGCGACATACGCCAGAAGTCCGTCTGGCCGACCACCATGGAGCAGAAATTCGATCAACTTCTCCAGGAAGCGCGCTATGGCGACGACCGTGAAGTAGATTCCGCTTTTAAAAAGCACCGACTGAATCAAAGGCGCAGAGTTGAGATGATGGAAAAATGGCAAGGCGTTCGCCACCAACACCGCCTTCCCGACGACCAGGGCTGCTGTCGTCGCGATCACATAGCTGGATAGATGGATCTGATAGTCGCCCAGAAGTAGATTGGTTGTGAATAATATTAAATTGAATCCTATTCCAAAAAATATCGTGGGAGGCAGGATTTTCTTGAACTCTCTGAATATGAACGAAAATACCGCGGACATGGTCATGGAATGTCGTCCTTGATACGAGATGTCATACTATCTGCTTCAGGTGAGATGAAAAGAAAAGGGGCGGTGCGTCGTCAAGTCGCGTGTGGACCCGTCATGACAAATATGTGCTTCATCTGAATTTGTAAGTGGTGGTGATTTTTCCATCGGTATCTTTTGTGAGAACATCCATGAATCATTTGAAATATCCAGCCCCGACAAGGTAAGATGTTCTGATCTTGTTCTGACTAGGCCGCGCTGCCACAAGGCCCCTGTAACTGGAGAGATCGGATGATCCTGCTGTTTTTTCGGCACCTGTTCGCACAGGGGTTCGTTGTGGCAGGTATTTTTCTATTCCTGTCGTTCACGCTTGCTGCGGAAATCGGCTACCGTCTCGGGCGTTACGTCACTGCGTCGAAGTCGGAGAATAGCGCGGATATCACGATAAGTTCTACACTGACGTCCGGAATGGTCGGTTTGCTTGCATTCACCCTGGGCTTGTCCATCAATTTTGCACAGAACCGTTTCGAGGCGCGTCGCGACCTGGTGCTGGCGGAGGCAAATGCCATCGGGACGGCATGGCTGCGGACGCAGTTGTTCGATGATGCGGCAGCACGCACGCTTGCTGACAGAATCGAAGAGTATGCCCACGTCAGGCTGGCCTTCACGACCGCCGATTCGGATGCTGACATCCCGGGTCTGATCGCGCAGACGAATGCACTGCAGGCGGATATATGGCAATCGGCGCGAGCGATTGCAGACCACGCGCCAAACCCGGCTACGCCGGCATTGATCGCGGCACTGAATGGCATGTTCGACGTTTCGGTTTCTCAGCAGTTTGCGTATGAGAGCCGGGTGCCGCCGGATATCCTTCTGATGCTCTATGTCGGGTCGATCGTGACGATGGGCGCCCTGGGTTACGAGCAGGGTCTTGCCGGCAATCGTCAGGTCGTACTGACCACGCTTTTATTGATGATGTGGTCAAGTGGCATGCTCCTGATCGCGGACTTGAATCAGCCGCGTCTGGGAAGCATCCGGGCAGATGCCGCGCCGCTCATATGGACCATCCGGGGATTCGGCGCCAAGCCGCAGGTGCGTTGATCGGATAACGCTCGGCGGGAAGATGGTTTCAGCTTATGGTGGTCTTGTGAAGATGATTCATTAAATCGGTGGGGCTTTGGCCCATGGGTACCCGGCGCGACCGCGCCGGTAGCCGTAATCGAACAGTGCTCGCATGTACTTCTGGTCGAACGGCTTGGGCGGCTTCAGGTCGAAATCGGAACCGATATAAGCGAGATTGTAGCCGATATCGTCGTGCCGGGTCGTGTTATAGAGGCGAATCACGTCATTGATGCCGCTTGCCGTAATCATCGTGGCGATCGCGCGTCCGGCGATTCCCAGTGTGCGTCGTTCCGTGGTGGCCCATTCGGGGTCGAGGCGGCCGTTACGGATAATATAGGCGTTCGCGGAAAGGACATGCTGGCCGGATGCCATGCGCAAACGCCGCTGCCGCGTCAGTGCCGCCGGGTACAGGAATGCCTGTGCGAAGGCGCCACCGTCCACATGCATTTCCTGATATGGCTTTCCATTCAGAACGACGTCGAACATGGTGGGTGGAAACGCGCCAGGAATGGCGGACGAGGCCAGCAGGATGCGACGGATGGTCTCCAGGGCCCGTGGATGTCCGCTTCCGGCAATCGCGCCGATATTCCAGATCACCGGCTGTTGGGCGTCGAGGTTGGTGGTCCCGACGAAGAGCAGTCGGCCGTCGGCATAGGCCCTTGCCAATGCGTCCAGCATGTTTTTGTCCAGGTAGGTGGAGATGGTCTTGAACAGCGGGGCATTGTCGCTCATCGCGTCGTCAAACAGCGCCGCGGTGAAAAAGCGTTTCAACCGCACATGGGCCGGGGTGAGTTCAGTGTAGACGGTGCGCAACGGCCCATCGTAGCTGGGGCCCAGATAGGCGAAGGGCGCGGTCAGCGCACCGGTGCTCACGCCCGTAACAAGTTCGAACGTCGGTCGTGTACCCCGCTCGGACCAGCCGCACAGCAGGCCTGCGCCAAAGGCGCCATTTTCTCCGCCACCGGACACCGCCAGAAGTTGCAGTTCCGGCAGCGATGCGGTCGAGGCCAGATTTTGTGCCCGCCGCATGCGCTCCAGGGCGGCCATGAACTCAGTTTCCAGTGGCGCCGTTCCGTAAAAAGGGAAGAAGCGTTCGTTCGGCAATCCGAGTACGCTGGCCTGGAGGGTCCGGGCCAGCGGCACGGCGGTCCCGCGCATCGGAAAGGCGCACCCTGGCAACAGGGCAGCGGCCGCGCCTCCTCCGGCAAGGCCGAAAAGGCTTCGACGTGACCGTACTGCATGCATGCCGCCGGGATGCTGTCCTATGACCATGCTCAACCTCGTGCCGGCGTGGCGTTTCTGGTCATCTCCGTCAGCAAAGCTGCGGATGGCGGCGCACCATCCGCTGTTGCGATAGGCCTGAGACAATCGTGCTGCAAGCGCGGACCGCATCCGGGAAGTTTCCTGAAGGTTTGGTATGTCATGTCACGATGCCTCGATAACGCGCGGGTATTGGTTTGGCCTGGCTTTTGGGAGTGGGGCGGGCGGATCAGGAAATCGAAGGCGGACAGGGCCGATTTCGCCCGTCGCCGGCGGCTGCTGGTCGGGGCGTGCGCCATCCTGGCCATGGGCAGGATGGCGGCGACCGTGTCGCGGTGTCATCGAACCTTCACGCGCATGGTGCCCGATTTCGTCTATCAGGCTGCGAATTTTAATCTTTCTCCCGGGGTCGACTGTCGAGCATGACGTCCTGCGATCGGATGCGCGCATTCCGCGTTGCGGCTGTTCCGCGCGCTGCCGGCCCTGGCGACGGCATGAAGACGGTTTCGTGCCGTCCCGGATTGCGGGTGGCCCAGCTTGAATATCCGTCAGGATTCCGGACAATATATCATTTTTTCAATTGCGCCGGGCATGGTCTTGCTGGCGCCTGGCGCGACGTTCCAAGGATTGGTTGATGTTGACACGCAGGCATATTCTCGGGGCCATGGGCGCGGCGGGCGTGGGCGCGGCCTGGGGGGCGATCCCAGGGGCGACCATGGCGCGGGCCGCCGCGTCGCTTGCCCCCCGGCCGCTGGTGTTCGGCCATCGCGGCGCGTCGGCGCTGCGGCCGGAACATACGCTGGCGTCCTATGCCAAGGCGATCGCCGATGGCGCCGACTATGTCGAGCCCGATCTGGTGCCGACCCGCGACGGGGTTCTGGTCGCGCGCCATGAAAGCGACATCACCGGCACCACCGACGTTGCGGACCGGCCCGAATTCGCTGCGCGCCGCCGCACGCTGGTCATCGACGGCGCGCGCAAGACCGGGTGGTTCACCACCGATTTCACGCTGGCGGAACTCAAGACCCTGCGGGCGCGCGAGCGCCTGCCCGACATGCGGCCGCAGAACACGCGCTATGACGGCCATTTCGATATCCCGACCTTCGAGGAGATCATTGATTTCGTCGCCGCGGAGTCCGCGGCGCGCGGCCGGGTGGTCGGGCTGATTCCCGAAATCAAGAATTCGACCCATTTCCATGCGCTGGGCCATACGCCCGAGGAGACGTTCCTGCGCGTGATCGCCGCCCATGACTACACGCGCTTCGCCCCGCTGGAAGTCCAGTCGTTCGAGACCGCGAATTTACGCATGCTGCGCGATCGGGTCCAGGCGATCAATCCGCAGGCGCGGCTGATGCTGCTGATGGGCGACCGTCAGGAGGTTCCGCCCGACCTCGCGGCGCGGGGCGAGCGGACCTCGTTCGGCGACCTGATGACACCCGGCGGGCTGCGTGAGGTCAGACGCTATGCCGACGTCATCGGGCCGTCCAATATCGACCTGATACCGCGCGACGCCACCGGTGCGTGGCAGGCGCCCTCGACACTGGTCGCCGACGCGCACCGGGCGGGCCTGCTGGTCCATTCCTATACCTCCCGGCCGGAGAATCATTTCCTGCCGCGGCAACTACGCAATGACGCCGCGGAGAATGCCCGCAACCCCGCAGGCGCGATTGCCGAGATCAGGCGGTACCTCGACCTGGGCCTGGACGGGTTCTTTACCGACGATCCGGCGATCGGACGGTTGGCGGTCGACGGGCCGTAGGGCGGGAACCATTCGTCTCGCGGGGCGATAGGGGCTGGATAGCGGGTCGTCCACGACGCCCCGTCATTCCGGAGAACACGATCATGCCCGATCTGACGTCCATCGAGATCCTGTCGCACCTGACCGCGCTGCGCGCGCAGGTTTCGGGCCTGCATTCGGCCCTGATCGCCCAACCCGCCCAGACGCCGTCCCCCGCCACCGAAACGCTCAGCGTCCGCCTTGGGGAGCCGGTCCTGGACCTGGTCGATTCCTGGCGGACCCGGCAGTTGGACGTGCCGACCCGTTCGGTCGCGGTAGAACGCATGGTCGAGGCCTTCCTGGATCTGGACGCCTGGACCCGCGAGCGGGATGAGGATCTGCCCTGACCCGCCTGCGGAGGGCGGCGCGGCGCGGGTGCGTTCCCGACCGAATATCCTGGCGACGATTGTCGGATTGATCCCGGCGCGCGATGGCGCGGCCAGGTCGCGGGCCTGGCCGCGCTGATCGTGGAAGCGGGGCCTTTCCGTGCCGAGGTATGGCGTCGTGATCCAGGAATGACGGAAAAATAACGTACTACGCAATAAATTTCAGGATATGGACGGTGCGCGGTCTTGAAGCCGTCGCCAGACCGGCGGCGATGTCGCGGGCGTGCGGGCCTAGGACGCTTCGATGACGTCACGATCAGGGAGAGGTAAATATACGATTAACATTTTCTATCTCATTGTCGATTTCATGAGTTAAATAATGACGATATTCGGATTGAATCATTTGACTCCGGGCGTTGTTTGTATTTTTCTACCAATGCGGCGACCCCCAGAATCCGAGGAAGAACTCCATGACGGCTTTGGTCAGCATTAATGCCGGCACCGCGACCATATACGGCTCCGGTGACCTGTCCGGCGTGATCGGGATAAGCGCGGTCAGCGCCATTGTCGTTACGAAAAATGCCGGCACGCCGGAAGGGGATCCTGTCGTCGTCAATCTGACGAGTCTCACCGGCATCAACGCACTGTCATCGGTTACCGTCGAAAACGGCGCCACGGCCCAGGTCGGTGGCGGCCTGATCGGCGTGGGCGCGGCAACCAACCTGACCGTGGATGGCGGCGTCCTGGAAATCGAGGGCAACCTGATCGGCACGGGCACCCTCAATACCGTCACCGTCGGGCCCGCCGGAGGGGAGATCAAGGTCGACCCGACCGGATTGTCTGCGAACATCCTGAATATTCCTGTTGATTTCGTGGATTCGAGCGGAAATCCGACCGATGCGATTCCCAAGAATTTCGTGATGGACTTTCCAAGCGCGACGACCATCCCCGCCACCTACGATCCGTCGACCGACACGACGACGATTGGGGATGGTGTCAGTGTTCTGGGCATTCTGGGCGTCGGGCGGACAATTACCTTGCAAGGCGATCCGTTCAATCTGAAGACGACGGGCCAGGCTCAATATGGCGTCCTTGATCCCATGCATTTTGGTCCTATCGTCGCTTATTCGAAAAATTTCACTCAATCTGACAAGGAGGGCGGTGTCATTACCTGTTTCCTGCCCGGCACGCTGGTGGGTACGCCGGACGGGACATGCGCCGTCGAGGACATGCGGGCCGGCGATGCGGTTCTGGCCCATGTCGAGGGGCGGGATATCGTTCGGACGATTGTCTGGGTCGGCGCGCGGCATGTGACGGCGAACGGACGGGACGATTATCCGGTGCGTATTCGCAAGGACGCTTTCGCCGAGGGGGCGCCGTTCATGGACCTTCTGGTGACGCCGGAGCATTGCCTGTATGTCGATGGCCGGCTGATCCCGGCCCGCATGCTGGTCAACGGGCGCTCGATCACTGTCGAGGCATCCATGGACAGTTTCGATGTCTACCATATCGAGACCGAGGACCATTCCATCGTCACGGCCAACGGCATGCCGACCGAAAGCTATCTCGACACCGGTAATCGCCGGTCCTTCCGTCCCGTCCAGGATGGTCGCGTGGTTGTCGGCCTGTTCGGCCCGCGCAAGACGTGGGCGCATGACGCGGCGGCCCCTTTCTGCGTCGCGCGCGAGACGGTGGAGCCGCTGTTCCGCCGGATCGAGGACCGTGCGGTGGCCCTGGGCCTTCCCGCCGTGACGGACGTGCCGGAAACGACGTCGGAGGCCGGCCTGCATCTGGTGACGGAAACCGGCCGGATCATCCGCCAGACGCGCGAAGCCAACGGCCGCGCCGTGTTCATGATCCCGCCCGAGGTCGGGCACGTCCGCATCGTTTCGCGGACCAGCAGGCCGTCGGACGTCGTGGGGCCGTTCCTCGATGATCGTCGGGAACTGGGGGTGTTGGTGGGAGAGGTCACGTTGTTCGACGCCGATATCACCCGTCGGCTGGACGCCCACCTGACGACCGGCGATCTGGCCGGATGGGACGTGCAGGAAAGCGCGCCCTGCCGCTGGACGAACGGCAATGCACTGCTGCCGCTGGGTACGCGCCGGCCCAGCACCATCGGGCTGCTGGCGGTGGATATCCTGGCGGCGGGTCCATATATCGTCCGGGACGGCGAGGGCCTGCCCACCGTCCGGCACGGCTGACCGGCGCGCGGACAGGCGTCAGGGAGCGGTCCGCCGATCGGGGCCGGCTCCTGAAAATCGCTTCGGCCAATGCATTATTTCATTCTCCAGCCCGGTCAGATCTGGGGGCCTGCCGGCCCTGGTGCCCGGTCGCGTGTCGTCGTCGATGTGCTGCGCGACGGCGTGCTGTATCGCGAGCAGGGCGATGGGCCGGACAGGGGTCTGTCGCGGGTCAGCCAGGGCGGCTTCCGACAATGGATCAGGCGGGCCGAGGCCCGGTTGCAGGGTATTGATCCGGATGCCGGCCGGAAGGCTTCGCCCAGCGCCGAACTGGGCAAGCGCATCCGGATCCTGCGGAAAATCGCGGGACTCAGCCAGCAGCAACTGGCCGATGGGCTTGGTCTGTCGCGCTCGGCCATCGCGTTCTGGGAAACCGGGCGCGAGGGCGGCATCCAGAAACATCTTGCCGCATTGGCGCGGATTCTGGGCGTGGAGGCCGAGGCGCTGCTGACAGGCATGGCCGATGAGAAGATCCGGGCCGTTCTGTCGCCGGACGAGAACGACCTGGTGATGCTCTATCGACGGCTCGACCCGGCGGGAAAGATCAACGCGCAGAAATGGATCGAACGTCAGACCCGGAACGCTGCGCCTGCCGTCGAACCCGGAGACACGTCATGACCGTTCCTCTGTTGAACAAGGGTTCGCGCGCGCCAGTCCTCGGGTCCCTGTTCGACCAGGCGGACAAGGTCGGGCGGGATGGGTTCGTCGGCGACCGCGTCGAACAGCATATGGAGTTCTCGCCGTAGCCAGAGATCGAACGGCACATCGTCATCGTGCGTGTGCCGATGATGTGTGATTTGCATATATCCACCGGTCCATGAAATTATGATGGATTGACGATGCCCTATGAACGAAGCGCACGGGTGAAAGTTGACGGACGCCGCCGACAAGGTTCTGTGACGGCGGTCGGGCGTCGTCCGGCCCGGTTGAGCGGCCCTGGACCCCGAGCATGATGCGGACCGGGCTTACGCGGCGGGTGTGCCGCGCGCCATGCCGCGCAGGCGGCTGCCGGCGTGGGGGTTGGCGTAATGAAACAGCGCCGTTGCCCGGGTCTTGTCATGATCGCATGGCTCGTTTGCATGAACCGAGCGATAGCCCCAGAAGAAATAGACGTTCCCCGGAAGCATACGTACCCTGGTCGGGCGCAGATATCCCGAGCGGACCAGGTGCTTCAATGCGACCTGCGTCAATGTGTTGTCGAGCAGGATCTTGTCGACCAGATTGCGGAAATAGGACGACCTGATCCTGCGGGTATTGGGCAGCATAATCAGGTCGCCGCGCTTGCCTTCCGTCGGCATGATGATCGGGACGAGGGCCGTGATGACGTAGGAATCGTAGTGAAAGAAAAAGGCGTGCTTTTCACCGGTCTTTCCCGAAAGGCATCGCAGGACCTGGTAGAAAGGCGCCGTGGGCGGGGCCGTGCCGGTGCCTTTCCGATAGATCGTCTGGCAGGCCTGCATGAATTCGGGCGACAGGCCCAGGGCATCGAGAAAGGTGCCGCTGACGCTGTCGCGGCCGGTGAAGGCGATATACTCGCCGCCGGCCGCCGCGACCTTCTGTTCGATGAAAGTGCGGAGCGCGGACAGGTCGTCGGGGTGGATGCAATCGGTTGCGACGCCGAACCCTTGCCGGTTCATGTCATCGGCAATACGGACCAGCGTATCGTACGGCAGCGATGGAAAGGCGGCCCTCGTCTCGATCGCCGTGGCAAGGTCGATATGGGCGTTTGCGTCCAGAGGGGCCGAAATATTCGGCGACGCGACGGTGGAGAATGTCTGTGACGTATCGTCCCCTGTTATTTCGGAGAACTCCTTATTCATGCTGCTAACTCCCGGTCGCGGGTCATTTAAATTTTGGGATGCAAAATTTTCAGGTAAAGCGCGGAAATTTCGGCGCGCTTCCTCATGGAGCCGAGAAATCATAAGTATTGAAATGGGGGGTAAATAAATTTATATTAACTCTATTTTATGAAAATAAATTTCAGAAATATAAAGCAAACACTTCTTAACGGTAAATGACAACGCTTAAAAAGAGCAAGACAAAACATGTCCGCCGGTTACGCGATCACTTCGTGTTGATAGGGGGTGGTTTGGGCCTCCACCCCCTGCATTCCGGTCGGTGGATACCCACTTCCGGGAGGTGCTGCATGTACCTCGATATGCGGTCGGGGAAAGGGGCCCGTGATGGCCGATACATCCTACCAGGACCGGGATCGCAAGGACGGTTTTTCCGGTCTGGTCGCGGCATTGCGCGACCATGGCGAACCGCTGCCGGGCCTGGATCGTGCAGAGGCGTTCGGCGCGGCGTTCGATCGCTTCGGCGATGCCCGGGTGGTCCTGCTGGGCGAGGCGACGCATGGCACGTCGGAATTCTATCGGGCGCGCGCCGCCATCACGCGCCGGCTGATCGAACATCATGGCTTTACCGTCGTCGCGGTCGAGGCCGACTGGCCGGACGGTGCGCGCATCGACGATTATGTCCGGCATCGGGCCCCCCGGCCGTGGCGCGGGCCGGCCTTTTCCCGTTTTCCGACCTGGATGTGGCGTAACGAGGACGTGGCCGCCTTCGTGCATTGGCTGCATCGTCACAACGAAACCCGCGCCGAGGCCGAGCGTGTGTCGTTTCACGGGCTCGATCTGTACAGCCTGGGGGAATCGATCCACGCGGTGCTAGCCTATCTGGACCATGTCGACCCTGACGCGGCGGCGTCCGCCCGGCGGCGCTATGCCCGGCTGACGCCGTGGCAGGACGACCCGGCCCGCTATGGACGAGCGGTGGCGGGACAGGGGCAGGACAGTTGCGAGGACGCGGTCGTGGCGCAATTGCGCGACCTGCTGGCCCATCGCCTGCGCTACCTGCACCGCGATGGCGAGGCCTGGTTCGACGCCGTGCAGAATGCACGCATCGTCCGCGCCGCCGAACTCTATTACCGGATCATGTATCGCGGCGCGACCGAAAGCTGGAACCTGCGCGACCGGCATATGTTCGGCACCATCCAGGCGCTGCTGGCCCATCGGGGCGATGCGGCGAAGGTGGTGATCTGGGCGCATAATTCGCATGTCGGCAACGCGGCTGCGACCGCGATGGGATGGGAGGGCCAGTTCAACATCGGCGAGCTGTGCCGCATGGCCCACGGGGACGAGGCCGTCCTGATCGGCTTCGGCACCGACCGCGGCACCGTCGCGGCCGCCAGCGACTGGGACGGGGACATGGAGGTGAAGACCGTGCGCCCGGCGCGCTTCGACAGCTATGAACATGCCTTCGCCCGCGCGGGCCATCCCCTGAGCCTGACGGACTGGCGGGACAGACGGGCGGCGCTGAGGGCGCATCTGCGCGGGCCGTTGCGCGAGCGGGCGATCGGCGTGATCTATCGCCCCGAAACCGAGCTGGCGAGCCATTATTTCGAAGCGTCGCTGGCCGAGCAGTTCGATGCCTGGGTCTGGTTCGAGGAAACGCGGGCCGTCATGCCGCTGGGGCACGCGCCTGTGCACGGCGCCCCTGAAACCTGGCCCTTCGGCCTGTGAACCGGCGCAGGCGCGTGACGTAAGACGCCTGCCTGCCGACCGGCAGGAGCCAATGAGACAGGGATCACATGACGATGTCCGACCGTCGGGAGCCGTTTCGCGACAGGCAGGAGGCCGGGCATGCGCTGGCCGCCGTCCTTCTGCCCTATGCCGCGTCCCACCCCCTGGTCCTGGCGCTGCCGCGGGGCGGCGTGCCGGTTGCGTTCGAGGTCGCGCAAGCACTCGATGCCGACCTGGACCTGCTGTTCGTCCGCAAGATCGGCCTGCCGGGGCACGAGGAATACGGCCTGGGGGCGGTGGTGGATGGCGCCGCGCCGCGCATCGTCCTGGATCGGGCGCGGGTGGCGGAATTCGGGATCGGGACCCCGGCGATCCGGGAGATCGTGCAGCGCCAGCTTGGCGAGATCGCCCGCCAGCGCAGGCTGTATCTGAAAGGACGCCCCGCGATGCCGGTGGCGGGACGGGTCGTGATCGTCGTCGATGACGGGATCGCGACCGGGGGCACCATGCGGGCGGCGTTGCAGGCCGTGCGCGGGGGACAGCCGGCGCGCCTGATCCTGGCGGTGCCGGTGGCGCCCCCCGACAGCATCGCGGACCTTGCCGGGGAATGCGACGAGATTGTCTGTCTGATGCGGCCGAGCCCGCTTTATGCCGTCGGCGCCTATTATCGCGATTTCGAGCAGGTGGAGGATCAGGAGGTGATCCGCCTGGTCGCCCAGGCCGAACGGCCGGGGCCGGCCGAGGCAAGCGGAGAGTAGGCAGGGCGCCCGTTCGTCCGGGCCAGGCAGGCCGGGCGGCCACGCGGCCCCCCGGCCCGTGGGCATGGCGTCAGTGACCGCCGCCATGGCCATGCCGGCCGTGGGCGGTATGCGCCGCCTTGTCGCGGCCCTGCGCGGGAGTGTCGGCCATGTGCCCGGCAGCACTGCCCGCCTGGCCGGGCTTGCCACCCTGCGGCGCGGACGGCGCCGCCTTTTCCCGGTCCTGGGCGAATTTGCCGGGGTGATGCCGGGCCTTGCCCGCGCCATGACCGCGTTCGGCCATGCGGGAGATCATATCATCGGAAAAATCGAGAAAAAAGCGAGTCATGATCGAAATCCT
Source organism: Gluconacetobacter johannae (assembly GCF_014174305.1). Taxonomy (GTDB): domain Bacteria; phylum Pseudomonadota; class Alphaproteobacteria; order Acetobacterales; family Acetobacteraceae; genus Gluconacetobacter; species Gluconacetobacter johannae. The sequence goes on from NZ_JABEQH010000002.1 coordinate 235,474, forward strand.
CCTGCATTCGGGAGGGTGCATGCCGCCCGAGCATAGGGAGAGTTGAGGGCGTGTGTGGAATTTCAATACAGCCGGGCCGGATTTTTCCGGAACGGGGACATGAAAAAAATCGTGAAAATGAAAGATATAACAACCAACAATCATAATTAACCATTTGAAACGGGGGGTTGCCGGAGGCGGTCGTCCCGCGGCCGGGCAGCCGCCTCGTTTCGTATTTCACGTGTTCGTCAAAAGGTCTTTACTTTCCTGTGCATCATGATGACCTTCCCGCCAGGGCACGCAGCATGCCCTGGTTGTCGCAAACGGAAGCCGCCAGGTATTCCGGCCAGACAGGAGGACGGACCATGGGACTCTTCACTCGGGATATTCATTCGATGAACGACTTGTTCATCCATCAGCTGAAGGATATCCTTTATGCTGAAAAGAGAATCGCGAACACGCTGCCGGCGATGATCGACAAGGCGTCGTCGATGGATCTCAAGACGGGGCTGCGCGATCATCTCGACCAGACGCGCACGCATATCGCGCGGCTGGAGCAGGTGTTCCAGATGCATGGCGTGGCGCCCTCGACCGTCAAATGTCCGGCGATCGACGGCATCCTCGACGAAGCCGACGAGGTATCGGGCGAGGTCGACGACAAGAGCGTCCTCGACGCGGCAATCGTCTCGTCCGCGCAGGCGGTCGAGCATTACGAGATTACGCGCTATGGGACGCTGGTCGCCTGGGCGAAGGAACTCGGCCGCCCGGATTGCGCGGCCATCCTCCATGAAACACTGGAGGAGGAGAAGGACGCCGACAGGAAACTGTCGACCATTTCCGAAGAACGGCTGACCCATATGGCCGCCTGACGCGGCGTGGCGAACGGCGCCTGCCCGGCACGGTCCGGGCGGGCGTCGTCGTCGTTTTTGCGGCTTCGCCGCGTCCGGCGCCCGTTCGACCGGGCGCGGGCCGCAAGGGCCGCGATACCGGCCGGGTTCGGACGAAATCCGGCCTTCACGCCGGCATTACTGTTGGGGCGGCATGGTGGTGCGCGGCTGGGCCGTCGTGCCCGGCACAGTGTTCGTGCCCGGGATAGGGTGGCGCGCGCGCCGTTTCGCCTGTTCGGCGGACAGCGGCTGCCGCTGGGTGCCGGGGGGTGCTGGTGTGGGGGAGACCTGTTCGCGCTTCTGGTTGGGCCAGGTGGGCAGCTTCTCCGACGGTGGGACGTCCGGCCGGCTCGTCCCGGAAGGAGAGGACGGGGCAGAGGGCGTGTGTGTGAAGGGGGACGTATCGGCGGGCTGCGCCGATGCGGGCACGACATTGGCCGCGCCGCCTGCGACGAGGCCCGCGACGATCAGGATTGCGATGGGATGGGAACGGGCCATGACGGTTCTCCTTTTTTCGTAAGGACGCGGCCCGGCCGGAAGTGGCCGGACGACGCCGGACTCATGACCCGAACCGGATGCGGATATCATGGTTCCGGAAGAACGAAGACGGTCACACATGCGTGACGGCAGAACCGGCGTGATGCCTGCGACAGGGCAACCCGCCCCGTCGCGTCACGTTATTCCCCGATGATGGGGCGCCAGGCGCGGCTCCGGCCCGCCAGCCCGACCGAACCGGAGAACCGTTCATGACCGCGAAAACACCGGATCACGGCCGCACGCGCGCGCGCATCGGGGCCGAAAACATCCTGCGTGGCGCGGGTGGGGAAACCCACCAGGGGGCCGGGGGGGAGGTTCCGGTCCTGACGACCCAGCAGGGCACGCCGGTGGCCGATGACCAGAATTCGCTGAAGGCGGGGCCGCGCGGGCCGACGCTTCTGGAAGATTTTCATTTCCGCGAAAAGATTTTCCATTTCGACCATGAACGCATCCCCGAGCGCGTGGTCCATGCGCGCGGGTATGGCGCGCATGGATTCTTCGAACTGACGGAGTCGCTTTCGGATGTGACGCGCGCCGACGTCCTGCAACGGCCCGGCGAGCGGGTCCCGGCCTTCGTCCGGTTTTCCACCGTCGCAGGCAGCAAGGGATCGTTCGACCTGGCGCGCGACGTGCGGGGGTTCGCGGTCAAATTGTACACAAAGGAAGGAAACTGGGACATTGTCGGCAACAATATCCCGGTCTTCTTCATCCAGGACGCCATCAAATTTCCCGATGTCATCCATTCGGTGAAGCCGGAGCCCGACCGGGAATTTCCGCAGGCGCAATCCGCGCATGATAATTTCTGGGATTTCATCTCGCTGTCCCCCGAAAGCATCAACATGGCGCTGTGGACGATGTCGGACCGTGCGTTGCCCCGGTCGTTCCGCTTCATGGAGGGGTTCGGCGTCCATACGTTCCGCCTGGTCAACGCGGCGGGGCAGTCGCGTTTCGTCAAGTTCCACTGGAAGCCGAAGATGGGGCTGCAATCGGTGGTCTGGAACGAGGCGGTGAAGATCAACGGCGCGGACCCGGATTTCCATCGCCGGGACCTGTGGAACGCGATCGGGAGCGGGAATTTTCCGGAATGGGAGCTGGGCGTCCAGCTGTTCGACGACGATTTCGCCGACAGTTTCGATTTCGACGTGCTGGACGCCACCAAGCTGATCCCCGAGGAGCTGGTTCCGGTGCGTCGTGTCGGACGCCTGGTGCTGGACCGCGTGGTCGATAATTTCTTCGCCGAGACCGAACAGGTTGCGTTCTGCACGCAGAATATCGTGCCCGGCGTGGACTTCACCAACGATCTGCTGTTGCAGGGCCGGAATTTTTCCTACCTCGATACCCAGATCAAGCGGTTGGGCGGCCCGAACTTCACGCATATCCCGATCAACGCGCCGAAATGCCCGTTCCATCATTTTCAGCAGGACGGGCACATGGCGATGCACAACCCGAAGGGCCGGGCGAATTACGAACCCAATTCCTGGGGTGGCGCGCAGGGCGGCCCGCGTGAGGATGCAGCCAGGGGATTCACGACCTTTCCGGCGCAGGAGGGCGGTGCGAAGACGCGCGTGCGGTCCGAACTGTTCGGCGATCATTACAGCCAGGCCCGGCAATTCTACCTCAGCCAGACGACGATCGAGCAGGTCCATATCCAGCAGGCCTTCACCTTCGAACTGAGCAAGGTCGAGACCCTGGCCATCCGGCAGCGCATGGTGGGGCATCTGATCCATGTGGACCAGGGACTGGCGGCCGCGGTGGCGCAGGGGCTGGGCCTGGACGGCCTGCCGGAGGCCCCGGCCCCGGCCCGCCCGGTGCTGGATGGCCTGCCGCCATCGCCCGCGTTGAGCATCCTGAAGAACGGGCCGGCCGATTTCGCCGGACGCAAGTTCGGTGTCCTGGTGACGGACGGCGTCGATGCCGGCCTGCTGGATGCGGTCATGAAGGCGGCGAAAGACGAAGGGGCGGATGTGGAACTGGTCGCGCCACAGGTTGGCGGCGTCCGGACCAGCGCCGGCGTGCGGATCCCGGCGGGGCAGAAGATCAAGGGCGGGCCGTCGGTGTTGTATGACGCGGTGATCCTGCTGCCCTCCGCCGAGGGGGCCGCGGTGCTGTGCGAGGAAGCGACGGCGCGCGACTTTGTCGCCGATGCCTTCGCCCATGCGAAATTCATCGGCTATGGCGCCGCCGCCGTGGCGCTGATGAAACGGTCGGGTATCCGGACGCAGGACATGGACGGCGGGATTCTGCCGCTGGCGAAGGCCGGGGATGTCGCGAGTTTCGTCGCGGCCTGCCGGGCGCTGCGGTTCTGGGAACGCGAAAGCCGGGTCCACGCGGTCTGACCGGCGTGCGCCCGCAATCGGAGGGGAGCATGTGTCATGCCACGTGGAGACAAATCGTCCTATACCGACAAGCAGAAGCGGCAGGCGGCCCATATCGAGGCCGGCTATGAACAGCGCGGCATAGGGAAGCAGGAAGCCGAGCGCCGCGCCTGGGCCACGGTGAACAAGGAAACCGGCGGCGGCAAGAAAAGCGGTTCGGGGCGCGGGCATGCGGTGTCGCACGCGCCGTCGCGCAAGGGCGGCGCGCTGGGCGGCGCGGCCTCGGCGGCCCGGCGCGGGAAGGCGGGATAGGACAGACCGCCGGATGGCCCCCATAGCAGGAAGGGGCCGGACAGCACGACGCCATGCAGGCCGCGCATCGGCCCCCCATAACATTTTTCGTGTTTCCAAACGTAACGATTTGTGTTTTAGAAGCGCGAATGAAAACGATTCGCAACGCAGCGCGCAGGACCCGCCGGTGCGCCCGCGGCTTCCTTCTTCTGGCTTCGGGTATCGCAGCAGTCGGTCTGGGTGGCGCGCACGCGGCCCCCGTCGCGCCCGGGGATCCCCTGCCGGCCACCCGGCAGCCGCATGCATCCGCGCGTCCACAGACCCCTCCGCAGAAGGCAAAGGGCGCTGAAAAACGCGACATGCGCGCGCCCGAAGTCCTGCGCGTGATCGGGGAACGCAACTCCTACGCCGCACCCGACAGCGGAATGGGCGACAAAAGGCCCACGGCCTTCCTGCAGCAGACGCAGACCACCCACGTCATCACCCACCAGACCCTCGCCGATTTCGCGCCGCAGACGATGGACGACATGGCCAAATACGTCCCCGGCATCGCCAACGGCAACAGTTTCGGCGGCACGCAGGACGCGCTTATCAAACGCGGTTTCGGCGCCAACGATGACGGCTCCATCCTGCGCGACGGCATCCGCATGCCCATCGGCCGCAACTACCAGGGCGCCACCGCCGAAAGGGTCGAGATCCTGAAAGGCCCCGCCTCGCTGTTCTATGGCATGCAGGAACCCGGCGGCGTCATCAACGTCATCACCAAGGCCCCCGACCACCGCCGCTGGGACGGCGGGTTCGGCACGCAATGGAGTTCCCTTGGTGGCGGTAACGGTCATTTCGACGTGTCGGGTCCCGTCACCCGGGACATCGCCTTCCGCCTGATCGGCGAATACCGCAACGAGAATTACTGGCGGAATTTCGGCGCCAACCGCCAGACCCTCGTCGCCCCCACGCTGGACTGGAAACATGGCCGGTGGGATGCCTCCATCTCCTACGAATTCGCCAAATACGACAATGTTCTCGATCGCGGTGCGGTCTTCGTCGGCAACAACCCCATCTCCGGCCCGCAGCAGCGCCTTGACGAATCATGGACCGCCTCCTTCGGCGACCGCCACCTTCTGGCGTCGCAGGTCAATTTCCGCATGACGCCCCATGACCGTTTCCGCCTCTCGGGCGGCTACAACCATGACGACTACCACGACCGCCAGGCCGACCCGTCCAGCTACGACCCCGCGACCGGCATCCTCACCCGCCGCTATCGCTCCAATGGCGGCACGATCCGCGCCAATGGCAACATAGCGCTCGATTACATCGCCACACATGACCTGTGGGGTATGCGCCACGAGATCACGGCAGGCGTGGATTACGAGAACAGGCGTCAGGACCAGGGATTGTTCTACCAGTCATCCAATGTCGGGGGCTTCCTGCCCTCCGACCCGGTCTATGGCCTGCTCCAGCCGGTCGGCAAGCCCAACAACGCCAGCAGCAACCTGCAGCAGGATATCGACTGCGTCTCGGGCTATGTGAAGGATAATATCCATCTCACCCGGCAGGTCACCCTCAGCGGCGGCGTGCGCTATCAGTGGTTCCACATCCGCTACGGCAGCGGAATTCCGTTCGACCTGACGACGAACGCAGGCTACACCAAGCCGCTGCCCTTCGCCGCGATCGTCTGGCAGCCGCTCAAGACGGTCTCGTTCTATGGCGACTATTCGCAGTCGTTCGGGGCCAATCTGCTGTCGGCCGGCACGGTTCTGGAGGGCGGCTACAAACCCACGACGGGGCGTGAGTTCGAGGTTGGCGCCCGCTACGACAACGGATGGCTCACCAGCGATCTCGCCCTGTACAATATTCACAAGAAAAATGTCCTGCAAAGCGCGGGACTTGATGAAAACGGAAACAATATCCAGCGTCTGACAGGTCTGGCAGGGTCGAAAGGACTCGAATTCAGCCTGACCGGCAACCTCTCCCGGCACTGGAGCACGATCGTCGCATACGCCTGGACCGACGCCCGAACCCTGCGCGATACGCCCGAGGACCAGGGAAAGCAGCTTATCGGCGTGCCGAAAAACTCCGGCAGCATATATGCGACCTGGCATGGGATACTCCCGTGGAAGGACACGGGAATGCGGGCTGGTGGCGGCGTGCACCTGGTGGGAACGCGTTCCGCTACCCTCACGAACAGCTATCAGGTCCCCGGCTACGGTACCCTCGACGCATTCGCGGCATGGAACTTTCCCCATCTTCTGGGCCGGCGCGTCAACCTTCAGGTGAATGCGATCAACCTTCTCAACCAGGGCTATATTATCGCCCCCACCGGCTCGGCCTATCGCAACAGCTGGGGGCAGGGCCGCACGATCAATGTCGCGACCAGCGTCGTGTTCTGAGGCCCGGAGCCACCGTGGGAGCGGCTTGGATTATGCGTCTTCCCGTGGCTCCTCCTGGTCCGAAAACAGCACGGCGGTGAAAACCGGAAAGGTAATCCGCGCCATGAAACCCGAGACCTGGTCGGGAACAGGTGAGAGCAGCTCCATCTGGTAGCCCGACTGCGTGACGATATTATGCGCGATCGACAGTCCCAGGCCGCTCCCTTCGGCGGAAGATGCGCCCCTGACGAAAGGCTCGGCAAGCCGGTCCAGAACGGACGCGGGAATGATCTCGCAGGCATTGACGATTTCGACCTGACCATTCGCCAGGATGCTGAGCTTGATGTCCGTGTTGGACATGCCGTGATGAATGGCGTTTTCAATGAGGTTTCTGAACAATATGCCGGCGGTATCGACGTCTCCCAGGATGTAGAGATGGTCCAGAGCGCCGCTGTCAACGACCAGGCGGCGGCCCGGCGGGATGATGTCCTGAAATTCGTCTGTCAGAACAAGAATGATCTCGACAAGATCGAACTGCATCCCTCGCGGCGATGCGCCCGAGGTCGCACGGGAGAGTTGCAGCAGTTTTTCCGTCGTCCGCGAGATCCGCCGCGTCTGTCCCACCACCGAATCCAGCCGGACGGCATAGCCGGAGTCCCGCAGGTCTTCATACAGCACCTGTGCCTGCGCCATCAGGGCGGCGATCGGGTTACGCAGTTCGTGGGCTGCATTGGTCGCGAACATCCGTTCGGTGGAGAGGGCCTTTCTCAGCCGGTCCAGCAGGGAATTGACCGCCTTGTGGATGGGCGCGGCCTCGTCGGGAAGATTCAGCGACGGAATCGGTTCGAGGTTGGCGCCGCCCCGGCTGCCGATTTCCCTCTGAAGATCGACCAGCGGTCGCAAGGCGCGACGCACGGTCCAGCGCACCAGCAGCCATATGGCCGGCATGATGAGGATCATCGGCAAGACCGAAATCATGATCGCACGCCGTATGGCCTCCTGGCGATGCAGGACCGGCTCGGCCACGAGGATGTAATGCGTCCGCGCCGCCGACAGGGCGACGAAGACCCGGAAATGCGGCCGATCGAAAAATCCTGGCGTAAGGGGCGCCACCAGCACGGTCGGCGGCGCGTTTTGCGAGCGCAGGACGATATGGCCCGCCAGATCCGTGATCTGATACCCCAGCGCGTCGCGGTCCAGCCCCGGCGGCAGCGCGACACCGCCCTGTACCTGATCCTGGCGGAACTGCATCGATACGATGAAGCCGAGCCGTTCGGAGACCTCCTGCAACGAGTTGTCGAGCCGCTCCGTCACTTCGTGGCGCGTGAAGGCCGCGATCGAGACGCTCAGCAGCACCAGGCCGCCGAACACGATCGCCACGACACCGGCGACGATATGCGATGCAAGGCTCCAGCTTTTCATGACTGGCCATTCCCGGCGAGGCGGTATCCGCGTCCTCGTACCGTATGGATCAGGCCGGGGCCGGTTTTCTTGCGAACGCGGCTGATGAAGACCTCGATCGCATTGCTCTCGATTTCCTCGCCGAATCCATAAAGCGCCTCCTCCATCCTCTCGCGCGAACAGATGGCGCCCGGCCGGCGCGCCAGCAGCTCGATCACCGCCCACTCCCGCGCCGTCAGTTCGATCTCGATGTCGTCGCGCCGCAGGGACTGGCGCGACAGGTCGATCTCCACCGCGCCGATCCGCACGCAAGGCCCCGGAAGCGGCGCGTACCGTCGCGCGACCGCCTCGATCCGCGCGATCAGTTCCCCAAGATCGAAGGGCTTGACGACGTAATCGTCGGCGCCTTCCGACAGCCCGGCGATACGGTCGCTGATCTGGTCCTGTGCCGTCATGATAAGGATCGCCATCGTGGAGCCGGACCGGCGGACGGCTTTCAGAAGCTGCCGCCCGCTTCCGTCGGGCAGACCCAGATCGAGCAGGAGAATGTCGTACGTCGCGACCTCCAGCGCCGCCCGCGCCTCTTCGAGGGTCGTGAACCAGTCTGTCGCGTGGCCGACCTGGCGGACGCGGTCGCGCACGGCGGAGCCGAGCAGGGGCTCGTCCTCGACAATGAGCACCCTCATGACGTGCTCCCCGTCATGACATGACTCCTGGCGCCGTGCCGTCCTCGCCGCGCGTCCGGGTGAAGCGGGCGTAGAGCGCGGGCAGCACCAGCAGGGTCAGCAGCGTCGAGGAGACCAGGCCGCCGATGACGACCGTCGCCAGCGGACGCTCGACCTCGGCCCCCGCGCTGGTGGAGAACGCCATCGGGAAAAACCCCAGGCTGGCGACCAGTGCGGTCGCGATCACCGGCCGAAACCGGTCCTCCACCGCGCTGAACGCCGCCTGCGCCGCGGTCAGCCCGGTGCGCCGCCGCTCCTGGGTGTAGCTGATGAGGACGACGCCGTTCAGGATCGCCACCCCGAACAGGGCGATGAAGCCGATGCCCGCCGAGATGCTGAACGGCAGGCCGCGCAGCACCAGCGCGAAGATGCCGCCGGTCGCCGCGATGGGCAGGTTGACGAACACCAGCAACGCCAGCAGCGGCGAGCCGAGCGCCATGACCAGCAAGCCAAAGATCAGGGCCAGCGCGATCGGCACCACGATGTCCAGCCGCTGCATCGCCGATTGCAGATTGCGGAATTGCCCCTCCCAGGTCATGCGATAGCCGGGTGGCAGACGCACGTCGCGCGCCACCGCCGCCTGTGCCGCCGCGACATACGAACCGAGGTCGCGGCCGCGTACATTCGCCTGCACGATCATGCGGCGCTGGATGCGGTCGCGGCTGATGCGCGGCGGCCCGTCCTCGATCGTGACGCGCGCGACCTGCGACAGCAGCACCATGCCCGCGCCGTCCCCCCGACGGACGCGAAGCCCGGCAATGCGGTCGCGGCTGCCCACCTGATCGGGCTGGAAGCGTATCTGCGTGCCGATCAGGGCATTGTCGACCACGACGGGGCGACCGATATGGCCCCCCACGGCCTCGACCGTATCAAGTATGTCCTGCATGTTCACGTTGAGCCGGCCCGCGGCCTCGCGGTCGACATCGACGTGCAGGAACGGGATCGTGCCGTCGCCCTGCGCGGCGACGTCGGCGGCGCCGGGAATGCCGTTCAATGCCGCCGTCACCTTGTCGCCCAGCCGGGAAAGCACATCCAGGTCGTCACCATAGATCGAGACGGCGATCTGTGTCCGTACCCCCGACAGCAGATCGTCCATGCGCATCTGCACCGGCTGGCTCCATGAAAACAGGGCATCCGGCACCTGGCCGCGCAGGGCGGCGTCCATCGCGGCCACCAGTCCCTCCTGCGTGCGCGCGGTCTTCCACTCGTCGGGATCCTTCAGGAAAATGAAGGTGTCGGTCTCGTTGATTCCCATCGGATCGGTTGGAATGGCCGACGTGCCGGTGTTGCTGACGACGGTCAGCACGTCGGGGAAGCCCTTGAGAATCTGCTCCTCCCGGTTGACCGAACGCAGCGACGTCGCCAGCGACGCGCTGGGCAGGCGCGTCGATGTGACGACCAGCGCGCCTTCCTGAAGCTGCGGGATGAATTCGCCGCCCAGCCGCGTCGCCAGGACGGCGGAGACCAGGAAAATACCGATCGTGGCGCCGAAGACGGGCCAGGAATGCGCCTCGCACCATGAGACCGCCGGGCGATGGAAGCGGCGCAGGAACGCGACCGGCCGTGTCTCGTCATGCGGGACCGCGCGGCGCAGGGCGAGGGCGGCGATCACCGGCACGCACAGCAGGCTGTAGGCAAGCGAGGCCAGCAGCGCCATGATAACGGTCTGGGCCATCGGCCTGAACATCTTGCCCTCGATCCCCTCCAGGGTCAGGATCGGCAGATAGACCATGACGATGACCATAATCGCGAAGCTCACCGGGCGGATCACCTGACGGACGGATGTCACCACCAGCGTGCGCAGATCCGTATCCGGGTCGGCAAGCCGGTGCGTCATCATGTTCTCGACCACCACGAGGGAACTGTCGACGATCATCCCGAAATCAATGGCCCCCAGGCTGAGCAGGTTGGCCGAGATGCCGAACGCGCGCATCCCCACCATCGCGCAGATCAGGGCGAAGGGAATCACCGAGGCGATGACCAGCGACGCGCGCCAGTCGCCGATGACGACGACGAGCACCAGGATCACCAGCCCGGCCCCGATGACCAGGTTTTCCTTCACGGTGGCGATGGTCTTGTGCGTCAGCGTGGCGCGGCTGTAGTACGGATCGAGCGTCACGCCGGCCGGCAGGGCCCGCCTGATGGACGGCAACGCCGCCTCGATCGCCGCGATCGTCTTTTCCGAACTGGCGCCCATCTCCATCATCACGACGCCGTTGACGATCTCGCCCCGCCCATCGCGCGTCACCGCCCCGAGCCGTGTGCGCGGCCCCAGTGCGACCTGCCCGAGATCGCGCAACCGGATCACCGCGCCATTCGCCCCCGGCTTGACCGCAATGGCGCCGAAGTCGGTCAGATCGCGCACCAGCCCGCGCCCGACCACGACCACCTGCTCGGCGTAATGCGCGATCCAGGCCCCGCCCGAGGCGGCGTTGTTCGCGTCCACCGCGCGGAACACGTCGCCGGCCGAAAGGCCGTAGGCGTTCAGGCGCCTCTCGTCGAGACGGACCTCGAATGTCTCCTCGGCGCCGCCATTGACGTTGACGTCCACGACCCCCGGCACCAGCTTGAGCTGCGGCACCACGATCCAGGTCATGATGCGGTTGAGTTCCATCGCGTCGAAGCCCCGGCCCGCGATCTCGAACTGCATGATCTCGCCCAGGCCGGTCGCCAGCGGCCCCATGTTCACCGACAGGCCCGCGACGGGAATGGCGGCCCGTGCCTGGGCCATGCGCTCGCCGACGCGCGTCCGGTCGAGGTCGATGTCCGTATCGTCCGCAAACTGCACATAGACGACCGAGACACCGGAGCGGGACACCGAGCGCAGATCGACCATGCCGGGGATGCCCGCCATGCTGGCCTCGACGGGGAAGGTGATGAGCTTCTCGACCTCCTCGGTCGCGAGCCCCGGGGCCACGACGGAAACCAGCACCTGCCTGGGCGAGATGTCGGGCACCGATTCCACGGGCAGGCCGGTCACGGTCGCGATGCCCAGCGTCACGATCGCGAACAGCACGCCGAGCACCGCATAACGGTTCTGCTGCAGCAGAAACAGAAACCGCTCCATGTCAGTCCCCGCCGCCCATCGCGGCCAGCAGCATCACGGATTTCAGCGCGAAACCGCCATGCGACACCACCATGTCGCCCGCCCTGAGCCCGGAGACGATCGCGGTCTCGTCGTCGCTGCCCAGGCCGGTGCGGACAGCAACCGGACGGAAACTTTCCTTGCCGGTGCGGAGAAACACCATGTCCCGCCCGTCGATCCGTTGCACCGCCTCGGTGGGCACGATCAGGCCGGATGCGCTTTCGGTCGTGGCGAGACGCGCATCGAGCAGTGTGCCGGGACGCAGGGCGCCGTCCGGGTTGGCGACGGTCGCAATCACCCGCACCAGTCCGGTCGCGGGACTGGCGGCGCCATCGATCGTGTCGATGCGCGTCACCGGCATGGATATGGGCGGGTTTCCGTCTTCTCCCGGCAGGACGGCGGTCACGCCGGCGCCTGGCGCGAGCCGCCGCGCATCGTCCGGTGTCACCTCGGAGACCAGCCAGACCCTGGAGAGATCGGCGACCGTCACCAGATCCTGACCCGAAACGATGTCGTCATCCACCCCGGCCGCGACCGTGAGCACGGTGCCTGTCAAGGGCGAGATGAGGCTGGACATCTCGCCCTGTCCGCCGCGTTCCGTGGTCGAGTTGAATTCCTCGGCGAAACGATGGTCCAGGGTGTCCACATCGGCCTGCCGCGACCTGACCAGGTCCGTGGCCTGCTGAAGCACGGACAAACGCCGCCGTGCCTCACCCGCCGACACGGTGCTGCCGGACAGGAGGCGCGCCCGCTCGTAGCCGGCGGCGGCCTCGCCGCGCGCGGCGATCGCCTCGGCCAGGGCCGCGCGCATCTGCACCGCCTGGAGGCGGGCGACGTGCAACGCGTGATCCTGATAGTCGATCAGACGATCGCCGCGCGCGACGTGGCTGCCGGGCATCACCGCGACGACGCGGATCTTGCCGGAGCCGGCCGAGCGCACATGAACCACGCGGCGCCCGTCCGCCTCGACATGGGCCAGCGCCGTCAGCGTCCGCGAGACCGTTCCCCGGCGGACCGGCACGACCGTCAGATCCTCGCTGGCCTGCACGGCGGCCGCAAGGGTCACAACCGGCTCCTCGGCCCCCAGGGCGACGTGCGCGCGGACAAGCTGCATGGCCAGCAGGACGGGCGGAAGCCAGGAGAGGCGCGGTGCTGTCATGGAACGAATCCTGTCGCGATCATGGCGCGCAGGATGGCGGTGTGCCATGCGACCTCGGCCTGGTTGAACGTCAGAAGGGCGGTATAGGCGCCCTGTCGTGCCCGGAGGGCCTCGACCAGCGACGTCTCCTGCAGGCGCCACGACCGCTCCATGTCGTTCGCCCGCTTGTTGAGGGCGCCGGCCGCGACGCGTGCGTTGCCCAGGGCCTCGGCCGCCGCGTCCACGCGCGCGCGCACCTGCGCGAGTTCGAGCCGGACCATGCGTCGCGCCTGGCGCTCGTCGCTGTCGGCGGCGGCGACCTTGTTGCGCGCGTCGGCCATGATCGGCACATTGCGCGCCTCGCTGGGCAACGGGATCGTGACATTCACGCCCACACGGTTGTCCCAGGGGCTTCCATACTGTTTTTCGTGAATGGCCGCGATGCCCACCTCGGGGTTCGGCATGAAGGACGCGCGCGCCAGTTTCAGCCCTTCCTCGGCGGCCATGACCGCCCGGTGCGCCGCCCTGACCCGGGGGTCGTTGTCCTCGACCAGTTGCGGCGTTCCGATCCGGGTCCGCCCGAGAGAACGATCGTCGTAGAACATGATATCCGGCAGGCCGGGGCGGCCCAGCAATTCGGCGAGGAGGGACGCCGCCGTGATGCGCTGCTCCCGGGCGTTTTCGACTTCCGTCCGCGCGTTGGCCAGATCGGCGGCGGCCGCGTCGCGATCGGTCACGGCCGCTTCTCCCGCATGCACGGCGCCGCGCACGGCGCCTTCGATCCGCTGCATCGCGCCACGGAGGGAGAGCGCGATCGCCTCGCGCCGCTCGGCCACGATTTCCGCCGCGGCGGCGTCGAGAACCCGGACCGCCACCGCCATATGCTCGACATTCAGGCGCTCCTGCACCGTTGCGGATTCGGCCTGGGCGACACGAACGGTCGCGCTCCCTTGTCCGGGAAGCCAGAGAGGAACGGAAACGCCGCCCTGATACGTCGTATAGCCTTCGTTGCTGCCCACGGCATGATCGTCGAAATATTGCCCGTTGACCGTAGGGCCGCCTGGAAACCACGATTTCGCCGCATCGGCCCGCGCATCGGCCGTACTCCGGTTGACCAGGAGAGCGGATCGTCCGGGGTCGATCGCCCAGGCCGCGCTGACCGCCTCGTGAAATGTCAGGGATTCCGCCCGTGCCGGAACGCGCTGCCACAGGAGCAGCGCAAGAAGGCCCGACGCTGCGGCCATGCGGAACATCAGCCGCGCCTGGATCGATTCCTGCCTCATGACATCACCGATCCGCTGGCACGGGCGTCAGATCCGGCAATGAATCAACCCAGAGTTTTTTGGACAGGGTTTGAATATCAGCCGTCAGCGCAGCCGGTCCCAGACGACCTGTGAGGTCCGACAGCATCATGCGTTCCGACGCAATCAGCCTCCCGTCCCGGGACAACGTCATCGAGATGTAGCCATCGACCCTCGAACGAACCACATGCACGTGAAGATACGGCAATCCGGAGCGGTTTTGCGGAACAACCAGGGCATCCCCGCTTGCCGACCGACATGACAGCCCGGCAAGCACGATCCGCCTGTATTCGGAGGCCGGATAGTCGGAAGAGGAAACGAAGGCCGCGAAATTCACTTTCCCTATATCGGTGCAAATGACTTCCGGATCTTCGGACGAGACGTGACTGCACCCGGACAGGCCGGAAAGCAGCAGGAACAGAACGGACAAGGAAAAGCCAGGGTCTCGAGACATCGCGGCGTCCAGGATTCAGCGCGTCCACCATGCCCGGCCGACGTTGAGCGTCACTGGTCTTGCCACATAATCCTGACGCCAGCCTGAACGGCGGACAGCACTTTCCGGTCCGTTGCGGAGCGGGTGCGTTCGGCTGCGTTCAAATGGCGTGTCGAGGCGTTGCGCTATCGACGGCGGTCCGGCCCGTCGGGGCGGCCGAACAGGCGGCGCAGTTCCACCCGCGCGCGGTCGAGGGTCTGCCGCCGGCCCTGGGACAGATGCCGCCCCGCGCGGTTGGTGTAGAACACCAGCATCGACATTGCCGACCGGAAGGGGGTGGATTTGCGCCGCGTGCTGGCCTCGGCCGAGCGCTTCAGGGACTCCGCGATCCGGCGCGGATCGTCGCTGGCGAAGACGCCGGGTTCCAGGTCCAGCGCGTCGCTGTGCCGCGTGACCTCGGCCGACCATTTCCGGCCCCGCGCGGGGGGCGTTTTTCGGGCGGTCATGGGAATGGTCCTCGCGCCGGGGGCGGGCTCAGAGCCTGTTTGAAAATGTGGGCTGGCGAGCGAGAGCGGAACGCAGAAAACGCGCGTCGGATCGCCGCCAGCGCGCATTTTCAAACAGGCTTGTCTTATGCATTCCGTGTCGCTGCGTGCGACAAAGGACTGATTTTTCCGGGGTGGCCACCCCGGAAAAATCAGGAAGGGGACGGGTCGGTGACAGGCAGACCG
>NZ_JABEQH010000003.1 GCF_014174305.1 Gluconacetobacter johannae
TTCTATAATCCGGTGCGCAAGCACGTCAGGAACGGGATGCTGTCACCCGTGCAATTCGAACAACAGCAGATTTTGAATGTTCAAGGCGTCTAGAAAACTAGGGGCTATTCAGATCTGCTCTTCGCTGAAACGGCTGCGCTTCATCAGTCTGTCCTCTCAATGGGCCAGACTCTATTTCAAATCGGAGGAAATTCTCCACAGCAGGTCACTGCGAGTAATCCCGTTCGGTTATCGCCCAGGTCACGGCGTCCCGCCGCAAACCGGGCGTCGCGAGTTTTTTGCCAGCAGTTCCTTCAACGTCGAGACGTCCATCACGCTCTCCGCCAGGAGCCGCTTCAGCTTCGCGTTCTCTTCTTCAAGAGCCTTGAGCCGCCGCGCTTCCGACACTTCCATCTCGCCGTATTTCGAGCGCCAGGTGTAGAACGTCGCATCGCTGATCCCGTGCTTGCGGCACAGATCGGTCGCCGTGGCGCCCGCCTGATGCTCCTTCAGGATCTCAATGATCTGGTCCTGTGTGAAACGCGCCTTCTTCATCGTCTGTCTCCAATGGACAGACCTTACTTCAAGTCGAGGGCATTTCAGGGGGCAAGGTCACTCATCACTCGCGTGCATGGTAATCGATTGGCGTACCGTGATGATCGACAGCAGGCCAGCTACAACCAGCGCCGCACCGCACATATACCAGGCGATGTCGAAGCGTCCTGTGTAAGACACGATATACCCGGTCACGATCGGTGCAAGAAGTCCGAGCGAATTGCTGAATGTCAGGGTCACGCCGGTTACGGCGCCGATCTTTTGCCCGTCTTCGACAAGGTCGGTGAGTAACGCGGTATTGGCGCCATTTGCAGCAATCAGGCAGCAAAGCGAGATCGAAAGAACCAAGAGAATTGGTGTCATGGTATGAAAATGGGGCAGTAGCCCGATCGACGCGGCCCCAGTGAGGCAGGCTGCTACAATGAACCGTCGGCGTGGGGGATGCAGGCTATTCCGGAACACGATGCGTTCGGAAATCCGCCCTAATATTACCGCACCGGCAGCAGCGGACAAATAGCAAAGAGCCGTGTTGGTTCCCGACCCGGTAACGTCAATATGCAGTTCGTGAATCAGGTAGAGCGGCATCCATGACATGACCAGGAAGTTGAGATAATTTTGCGTGCATTGCACGACAAGGATTCCAATAAAGGACGGCGATCTGAAGAGCGCTTGCACCTCGCGAATCGATATGGGAGTCCTTTTTTGCTGGCGTAATCCGTCAGTGGGGTTCCGATAAATCAGCCACCATGCCGCGGCCCAGATCAGGCCGATAATGCCCAGCGCGATAAACTCGCAGCGCCATCCGAACAGTGCAATCATATACGCGCCCGCGATCGTGCCGCCCGCCAGGCCCAGTTGCATACCGGTCAGAAGGACGGTCATGACCGATCCGCGCTCTTTCGGAAGCGCCCAGTTCCTGACGACTGTCGCCCCGACGCCGAATGTCGGCGCCTCTCCAACGCCGAGCAGTACACGGGTCATCAGGAACTGCGAAATATTTTGAACCATGCCGCCCAGCAGCATCGCGCAGGACCAGAGGGCAACGGCGACGCTGCCGACAATGCGAGCACCGACAATGTCGAGCACGATCGTCGACGGCAGATTCAATAGAAAATACGACCACAGGAAGCTTGAAGACACCCAGCCCATCTCGACCGGGGTCAATGTGAATTCTTTCCCCAAGGCGGGAAGGGCGATGGAAAGGGCCGCGCGATCACCGTAGCTGATGACGTACATCAGAAATACAAGGGAAAAGAACACATATCGGGATGGGACTTTTCCGTGCGCCAGCGCGCCCATAGCCGATTCTCCGGATACGGTGCTGCATGGCCCCTCGGGGCCGGTCCGTTCACCAGACATGGCTACAATCCTTTGACGTTGGTGGGAGCCATCATTCCGCTGGCGGCTAACGGCCGTTTTGCCGGTTGGTCATGACGCAGCATCCACACGCCCGAGCCGATAATCAGGAGCCCGCCAGTCAGCATCGCGATGCCGGGAATTTCGCCAAACCCGAACCAACCGATGATGGACGCCCAAAGGAGACCCGAGTAGGCAAAGGGGCCGATGGCGGACACCTGAGCCGATGCGAATGCTTCGGTTTGCAGGACCTGCGCGATGCCGGCGAAGGCGCCGACCGCGACAAGACACAGGGCATCGGTCATATGTGGCGTAGTCCAGAGGAAAGGCAGGGGAAGGGCTGTGGCGACAGTCATCAGGATGGCCTGCCACAGGGCGATGGTTGTACTCGACTCCGTCGCCGAAAGCTGCCGGATCTGCATGGTGGTCAATGCACCGACCGCGCCTTGTGCAAGGGCCACGAAGTAGGCCCAACTGGGGATGGATGCCGGCCCTGAATGCAGAAGGCCCTTTCCCAACGCGACAACGATGACCCCGGAGAAGCCGATCGAAACCGCAACCCAGCGATGAAGCGACGGCTTTTCATGGAGCAGGGGGATCGACAGCAGCACAAGGAAGAGAGGCTGCGTATAGGAGAGCACCTGCTGTTCCGCGAGCGGAAGCCTTGTGACCGTCACCACGACCATGATCATGCTGACCAGGCCGACGACCGAGCGCGTCAGATGGCCGCCAAAATGATTGGTTTTCAGCGTCATCTTCGTTCGCGCGGCGATCATCATGACGAACGGCAGAGAAAACAGATTCCGAAAGAAGATGATCTCAAGTGCTGGAAGCTGGGAGCCGGTCAATTTCTGGAGGGCATTCAGCATTGCCGTAAACAATGTGGCCGATGCCAGCAGGAGTGCTCCGCGTTTCAGGTCGTGCTTCATAGCGATGTTCACCTCAAAGCACGACACAGACGCGTGTGCACCTCATAACGGACCGATCATGGCCCTTTGGCGTCCTGCCGCTGGACCGTCACGATAGTGTAATGCTCCGGATTCCATTTTCGGTCATAAAACTTCGCTGCGCCCGGATAGGGAATTCTTATGCCTGCGGGGCATCAGTCCATGAGCCGGTGGGCGGGCGTCAGCTCTGCGCCGGTCGCTTCGATTTCCGAGCGAATGGCGCGTGCAAGCTCCAGTGATCCCGGCGTATCGCTATGCACCAGGATCGAACGCGCCTTCACCGGCAGGCGGGATCCGTCGATGGTCGTGACGGACCCATCTTCCAGAAACCGGCGCACACGGGCGCGGACGTCGGCCAGGTCGTGAATGACGGCCCCTGGTTGCCCGCGGGGCACCAATGTTCCCGCCGCCGTATAGGCGCGATCGGCCAGAAAGAGGGTCAGCACACGCAGGCCGGCCTTTTCCGCCGCACGTTCCGTAAGCTGGCCGGGCATCGAAAACACGGTCAGTTCGCGGTCCAATGCGGCGATGGTGCGGGCCAGCCGCAGGGCGAGCCCTTCGTCCGCATTGGCCATGGTTCCGAATGCGGCGTGATAGCTGACATGCGTCACGCGGTGTCCGTGCCGCGCCGCGACCGCCTGCAGGGCGCCGACCTGATAGGCCAGCATGGCCTCCATGTCGGCGTCGGATACCGCCATTGTCCTGCGTCCGAAACCGATGAGATCGGGCAGGCCGGGGTGCGCGCCGATGCCGACCCCTCGTTCCTTCGCGGCCCGAACCGTGCGGTCCATGATGGCGTAATCGCCGGCATGGAATCCGCACGCGATATTGGCCGAGGACACGACGTTCATCAGCCCGTCGTCGTCGGCGATGCTCCAGCGGCCGAAGCCTTCGCCCATATCCGAATTGAGGTCGATTTTCATGCCTGGGCTCCGGACGTAAGGGGAGCGCGCCGTCGGGCGGATCCGCGGTAGAGGGCGACCATCATGCGGAGGTCATCGAGATAGGATGCGATGGGCTGCATGGCAGCGACCCCCTGGTGATGATCGCATTCCTCGAAGCGTATCCGGGTGCCGATGCGCGCCTGGGCGAGGCGCCACAGATCGGCCTCGATGACACCCGCGATCCTGGGGTAGCCGCCGGCGGTATTGGCGTCGGCCATCTGCACGATGGGCTCGCCGGCGGGAGGCACCTGGACGATACCGGGGACGATGCCGTACGAGCGCAGTTCGATCGGGCGCTGGAGCGTCAAGGGTTCGCCTTTGAGGCGGTATCCCACGCGATCGCTCTGCGGCGTGATGCGCCATTCCGTCTGCCAGAACCGGTCGCGCGCCTCGTCGGTAAAGAGATGATAGTCCGTGGCGGGAATGGCGCGTAGCGTCACGACGTTGCCTTCGTGATCGCACGGGCGGCTGAGGGCCACGGCGGGCGGGAGGGCCCCATATCCCGACGATGCCGGGCCGCCGGCGATTTTCAGCCTGTCGCCTGCCTCGAGCGGTCTGCCCGACAGGCCGCCGAATCCGCCGCGCAACTGGGTGCTGCGCGAGCCGAGCACCAGAGGTACATCCACCCCACCCGCGATGCATACATACGCGCGGGCGCCACGGCGCGGGGGACCCACCGTGAGAACCTGCCCGACCACCGCATGTTCGACGGACCAGGGCAGGACGGGATGCCCGTCGAGGTCCAGAACGGCGTCGACGCCCGTTACGGCGAAGCTGCCGGCGGCGTCGAATCGAACGGCGAACGGATAGGTCTGGATTTCGATGCCCGCGTCATCCGGCTGATTGCCCAGAAGAATATTGCCGACCTGCAGGGCCAGGGGATCCATGGCGCCCGACGTTCCGACGCCGAACTGGCGATAGCCGAATCGTCCCAGATCCTGCACCGTATTCAGGGCTGAGGTTTCGAGGACGGTTATCACAGTTCGATACTTTCCGGATAGAAGCGGATACGGTCGCCGATCGAAAACAGCGCGGGCGGGTCCCTCTGCGGGTCGAAGAGGGCGAGTTCGGCAAAGCCGATGGAGTTCCAGCCGTTCGGTCCCGTCAGGGCGGAAATGCCGGCCTGCATGCCACCGATCGTCACCGTGCCGGCCAGCATTTTCAGGGAGGGAACCGCCTTTCTGGGCGTGGCGATGCGCGGGTCGAGGCCGTGCAGATATCCGAACCCCGGCGCGCTGCCCAGCGCGCAGACGGTGTACTCGCCGGCATGGTGGATGGAAATGACGTCCGACGGCGAGAGCCCGGTATGGGCGGCGACATGGGCAAGGTCTTCGCCCAATGCCCCGCCATAGCGCACGCCGACCTCGAAGAGGCGTCCTTTGATATGCCGTTCGGGCAATGTCTCCCATGCGTGCCGCAGCCAGTCGGCCACGGTCTGGGGCCGTTCCGGCGGAACGGAAAAGACCAGCATAAGGTTCGTTACGCCAGGGATCAGTTCCTGGACGTCGTTGCGGCTGCCGGCTTCCTCCATCAATGCCCAGATCCGGCGTTGCTGGGCGAGTGTGAATTCACCCGGCGCCTCGAACAGCATCGCCCGTGTCCCGATCATACTGACGACTGGCTGGCCGCCCGCCGCATGGGTCACGGCCTCGGCCGGCATGGCGGCCTCCAGACCCGGATTGTGCGTCGTATCCCTGTTCACCGTACGCCGCCTCCAGCACAATGTCCGCTCACGCCACGAAGGTGTGAAAGACCGGGATCTGAGACCGATATCGCAACGATATATGCTCAGACTCTCCAATTCGATAATCGAAAATATGACGGTTCATGGTGCGCTCGCCAGAGCCATTTTCGCTGTGAGGCTATCGGATAATCTTATGGGTCAATCTGGGTAACCCCTTCTATCGCATTATCTTATGACGCAAGAACGAACTGCTCTTGGCGCTCTGATTGTTACGATAGTAGCGTCAAGCGGATAATTTCCGGTCGACGCACGATGTCCTGCGCCGGGCGGCGACTTTATTCCTTGCAGGATCGGGATTCAAACAGATGAGCAACCAGCCGTATCGTACCGCTCTCGTCACCGGAGCTTCATCTGGAATCGGTGCGGCGATCGTCGGGCGCCTGCGGGAGGCCGGGATCGAGGTTCACGCCGTCGCCCGCGACAAGGACCGGCTGGCGCGGCTGGCCGACGAGACCGGCTGCATTCCCCATGCGCTGAGCGTGTCCGATCGTGACGGCATGGCAGACCTGATCCGCACGCTCGACGTGGATATTCTGGTCAATAACGCGGGGCAGTCCCGCACGGGCAATATCACCAACACGACCCCGGATGATATCGATGCCCTGGTCGATGTGAATCTGCGCGCTGTCCTGCAGCTGACCCATCTGGTCGTCCCGGGCATGATCCGGCGTGATCGCGGGCATATTATCAATATCAGCTCGATCGCCGGTCATTATGCGTTCGCCGGTGGCAACACGATCTACCATGCGACGAAGGCCGGGGTGCATTCGCTTTCCCAACAGTTGCGCTGCGATCTGTATGGGTCGCATGTGCGGGTGACCGAAATTTCGCCGGCGCGGGTGGAGACCGAAGTCTTCGGTCGATTGATCGGCGACATGGAAGAAGCGAAGCGCAGGTTTTTCGACGAGTACGAGTCTCTTCTTCCGGTGGACATTGCCAATTCGGTTGCCTTTGCGGTGCTGGCGCCGCAGCGCATGAACGTCAGCTTTATGGAAGTACTGCCGACGATGCAGGTGGTCGGAGGGCTGAATTTCGCGAAGAAATCGACTGATCCGGCGTGACGCCCGTGGATATCCTGCGCCTTAAACGCCTGATCGATCTCTTCGCGCATGCTCCGATCACCGAATTGGAGATCGAAGACGGCGGTCAACTGATCCGCATAAGCCGTGGAAACGCAGGTGGCGCGGCGCCGGTTGTCGTGCATCGGCCAACTGATCGCGCGGAGACGGCAACCGTCCCGGAACCGCCGCCTGCCGCGCCGGCGGAAGAGCCGCGCGTTATTACGGCCCCTACCTATGGCGTTTTACACCTTTCTCCGTCACCGGGGACACCCCCGTATGTGACGGTCGGGCAAGATATAGAGGCCGGGCAGCAGGTGGGGCTTGTCGAGGCAATGAAGGTATTCAACGCGGTCAAGGCGACGCTGTCGGGTCAGATCGTGGAGATTCTGGTGCAGGATGGCGCGGAAGTGGAGGCAGGTTCGCCCCTGTTTCGTCTGAAATGAGCGACACACAACGTTTCAACCGGGTTCTGATTGCCAATCGGGGCGAAATAGCCCTGAGGATCCAGCGTGCGTGCCGGCGACTTGGGCTGGAAACGGTCGCTGTTCATTCGGAAGCGGATGCTGAGAGCCGTCATGTGCGCGAAGCGGATGTCGCTCTGTGCATCGGGCCCGCAGCCGCGGCCCGGAGCTATCTGGACACCGATGCGCTGTTGCTGGCGGCCAGAGTCACCGGGGCGTCGGCCATTCATCCCGGGTATGGATTTCTCTCGGAAAATGCCGATTTCGCGGATGCCGTCGAAGCCGCAAGCCTGACGTTCATCGGCCCGACCGGCGCGTCCATTCGCCAGATGGGTGACAAGATCACGGCCAAGCGCGCCATGCGGGACGCAGGCGTTCCATGTGTGCCCGGCTCTGACGGACCGTTGCCCGCTTCGATGGACGAGATTCAGGCCCTGGCCGCGGACGTCGGCTTTCCGGTGATCGTGAAGGCGTCGGGCGGCGGCGGTGGTCGCGGCATGCGTGTCGTATGGAATGCCGCCGATCTGGCCGAGGCTGTGACGCTGACGGCGAAGGAGGCCCAGCAGGCATTCGGCAACCCCACCCTGTATCTTGAGCGCTTCATGCAGAAGCCGCGTCACATCGAGATCCAGGTGCTCTGCGATACCCATGGGACGGCTTTGTGGCTGGGGGCACGCGACTGTTCGCTGCAGAGGCGCCACCAGAAGGTGCTGGAAGAAGCGCCCGCGCCGGGCATTTCACCTGCCGTTATTGCCGAGATCGGTGCCCGTTGTGCCGAGGCGTGCCGCAAGATCGGATATCGCGGGGCCGGGACCTTCGAGTTCCTGTATGAGGACGGTATTTTCGCCTTCATCGAGATGAACACGCGCGTGCAGGTGGAGCACCCGATCACCGAGGCGACGACCGGTATCGATATCGTCTGCGAACAGTTGAAAATCGCGCAAGGCGCGGCGCTGGCGATCAGGCAGGAAGACGTCGTTACGTACGGTCATGCGATCGAATGCCGGATCAATGCCGAGGACCCGTTTTCATTCATGCCCTCACCGGGTACGATTTCGCGCTGGGATCTGCCGGGCGGTCCGGGAATCAGGGTCGATACGCATGTTGTCGGCGGTTATACGGTTCAGCCCTATTACGACTCGCTGATCGGCAAGGTTATCGGCCACGGCGCGACACGAGAGGAAGCCATCGCGCGTCTTCGCGTCGCGCTGGCGGAAATGCGCGTGGAGGGGGTTTCCACCAATCTGCGGTTGCATCAGGACGTACTGGCCGACCCTCGCTTTCAGGAGGGAGGCGTCGATATTCATTATCTCGAACGATGGCTTGCGGAGAGGGCGCCGTCATGACCGGATCGTCGAAATTGATCCCCGACCTGGATACGCTGCCGGAAATAGCGGAAATCGGCCAGATCGCGACCTGGCTGGCCGAGGCGGGACTGGAGTCCGTGGAACTGTCGAACTGCATGGGCGGCCGGCTGCGACTCTCGGTCGCGCAGGCGCCCTCGGCGGTGGGACAAGGCATGATCGCCCAGCCTGTGCCGCAACCTGCGGTAGCCGAACTGGTGGCCGCGAAGGCGCCATTCTTCGGCCGTCTGTGTCTGGTGAATCCGCTCGGTGAAGAAGCGTTCGCTCCTGTCGGATCGACTGTCCGGAAGGGCGATATCGTCGCTCTTCTGACTCTTGAAACCCTTCAGGTTCCCGTCACGGCGCCGATCGACGGCGAGGTCGTGGAAATCGTCGGGCAAGCGGAGGATCTTGTCGGATATGGCACGGAAATATTGATGATTCGCCCCCTTTAGCCGGGGAATTGATCTCGTGGGCCGCGGCCGGGGGAAGCACATATCTTCCCCCGGCTTTTTTTATTCTTACGTCAACGAGGACACGAATTCGGCAATGCGCCGGCAGCCCTCGCGCAGCGTGTCCGTGTCCGTCGCATAGGAAATGCGGAAGAAGGGGCTCATCCCGTACGCCGCGCCCTGCACGGTGGCGACCTGCTGCTCTTCGAGAAGCGCCATGACGAAGTCGGTGTCGGTCTCGATCCGGCGGCCGCCTTTGGTGGTCTTCCCCAGGCAGGCGCCAATTTCGGGATAGACGTAGAAGGCGCCCTGCGGCGTGTGGCATCGCAGGCCGGGAATGGCGTTCAGAAGGCCGACGACGAGGTCCCGTCGCGCCTGGTATTCGCGCGCCCGATCCTTGAGATAGTCCTGCGGGCCTTCAAGCGCCGCAATGGCGGCGGCCTGGGCGATCGTGTTGATGCCGCTGGTGGCCTGGCCCTGCATGTTGTTCATGGCGGCGATCAGTGCCCTCGGGCCGCCACAGAATCCGACGCGCCAGCCGGTCATGGCATAGGCTTTGGAGACGCCGTTGACCGTCAGGACCCGATCTTTCAGGCGCGGCTCGATTTCCGCCAGCGTGCGGAATTCAAAGTCGTCGTAAATGAGGTGTTCGTAGATATCGTCCGTCAGGATCCACACATGCGGATGCTTCATCAGGACGGCCGCGATCTCCTCCAGGTCCTGACGGGGGCAGCAGGCGCCCGTCGGATTGTTGGGGAAATTCAGCACCAGCCATTTGGTCTTCGGCGTGATCGCCGCGTCCAGATCCGTGGCCGACAAGCGGAAGTCATTGCCGGCAGGGCAGGGGACCTGCACGATGCGGGCCCCCCCCAGCCGGGCGATGTCGGCATAGCTGATCCAGTACGGCGTCGGCAGCACCACTTCGTCACCCGGATTGCAGGTGGCCATCATGGCGTTGTAGATGATCTGCTTCGCGCCATTCGCGATCAGGATTTCATCCAGTTCGTAATGAAGGCCGTTATCCCGCAGGAACTTGCTCTGCACGGCCTTCTTCAGGGCCGGCTTGCCGTCCTGCGGCGGGTATTTGGTGTCCCCGCCGCGGGCGGCCACGATGGCCGCCTCGACGACGTGGTCGGGCGTCGGAAAGTCGGGTTCGCCCGACGAGAGGCTGACGATCTTCACGCCTTGGGCCTTGAGCGCCGACGCCTTGTCCGTCATGGCTGCGGAAGCGGAGATCGCAATCCCGTTCAGTCGGTCTGCAAAGCCAGGCATCGATGGGTTCTCCAGTCTCGATAGCGCGATATTGCTTATGGTTCGATCCAGTCTAGATCGTTTCGTATTCGCTTAGATACCGACGAAAATAGTCTGACCCCATACAACAATTATATGGAGGTGGAGGGGGCTGCCGACCTTACAATCCCAGGACGGTTGGCGCGAACGCCGCGCGTGACGTCGATCGTCTCAATTCTCCCATCCCAGGATTCCCAATGGCCGACATGACGCGGGATAGTGAAGTCAGCGATAGCCTGTCCTCGGGCCGCGCCTGTCGGCCAGGCTATCGGGTCGAGCGGGATCTGCTGGGGAAACTCGAGATTCCCGCCGATGCCCTTTGGGGCGTGCATACCCAGCGGGCCATCGAGAATTTTCGGATCAGCGGCACGCCCATCGGGGCGTTTGAGGAGCTTGTTCGGGCGCTGGTGATCGTCAAGCAGGCGGCCGCACGCGCCAATCGCGCTTTGGGGCATCTGGATGTCGTGCGTGCGACGGCGATCGACGAGGCATGTACTGAAATATTGAACGACGGACGCTACCGAGACCACTTCGTCGTGGATGCCATGCAGGGTGGGGCGGGAACATCCACCAACATGAATGCGAATGAGGTCATCGCGAACGTCGCGCTCGAGATGTCCGGCAAATTCCGGGGCGACTATGCCGCCCTGCATCCCAACGACCATGTCAACATGGCGCAGTCGACCAACGATGCCTACCCGACGGCTCTCAGGCTGGCGGCGCTTCTGGCTATCGACCCTCTGGTTGCCGCGCTCGCCAGACTGGCGGCTGGTCTTGACGTAAAGGCGGCGGAGTTCGCATCGATCCTCAAGGTCGGTCGTACCCAACTGCGTGACGCTGTTCCGATGACACTGGGCCAGGAGTTTGGCGCGTTCAAGAGCACGATCGAGGCGGAGATCCGGAGCCTGAAGGACCAGTCGGCCGTGTTTCTTCAGGTCAATCTCGGGGGGACGGCCGTTGGTACCGGGCTGAATACCGACCCGCGCTACAGGCAGGCGGTCACGGCCGAACTGGCGCGATTGACCGGACGCCCGATGGTGTCTGCCGCCGACCTGATCGAGGCGACGTCGGACGTCGGGGCGTTCACGCTGTTTTCCGGCGTGTTGAAGAGGCTGGCCCTCAAGCTGTCCAAGATTGCGAGCGATTTGAGACTGCTGTCGAGCGGACCGCGTGCCGGACTGGGCGAGATCGTGCTGCCCGCGGTTCAGGCCGGGTCTTCCATCATGCCCGGAAAGATCAACCCGGTCATACCCGAAGTGGTGAATCAGGTTGCCTACCTCGTCGCCGGGCATGATGTGACGATCACGATGTGCGCGGATGGTGGACAGCTTCAGCTTAACCCGTTCGAGCCGATGATCGGCTATTGTCTTCTGTCCTCGATGAAATTGTTGACCTCTGCCGTCGATGCGCTTCAGTCGAAATGCGTTGGGGGAATCGAGGCCGATATCGCCAGGTGCCAGTATTTATCGGAAAATAATATCGGGGTGGTGACGGCGCTTGTGCCGGTGCTTGGATACGACGTGTGTTCAACGATCGCGAAGCGCGCCCTCGCGGAGCACCGGAAGGTTGGTGACCTGGTGCTCGAAGAAGATCTTCTGTCCAGAGAACGGCTTATGGAGATCTTGCGCCACGAGGCCCTGACCAGACCCAACCTTGGCGGGGCTGCGGGATGAACTGGCCGGCTAGGATGCCTGCGTTCCCGGCCAGTTCCGCGAGGTTGCCATCGCCCTGGCCAAATCGATCAGCTGTTCCCGGACGGCGACCGAAGCTTCGGTTTCCGGAACCGTTTCGGGAATGCAGAGAGATACATCTTCCTGGATAACCGGGTTTCGCAAGGGATAAATTCTGGATCTGTCGGGCACGACAATGCGACTGGCGACGGACCACGGGAGAATTGTGCTGCCGATGCCTTCGGCTATCGATTCCTGCAACGTAAGCAGAGCTTCTATTTCCGCGATTATGTTGGGCTTGAGCTGCTTGCGTAGAAAAGCCATGTCAATGCGGCTGCGGACGAAATTATGCTTGGGTGGAACCAGGAGAGGAATATCGACGATGTCCGCCAGTTGAACCGCGCCAGTCGAATCTTGTGGAAATTCCAGCGATAGGGGTGCAAGAAGAAAGAAGTCCTCTTTCATCAACGGTGTGAAGACGACACCCTTGATCGGACCGGAGCCATGAATGACGGCCATATCCAGCCGGCCGGTCATAATCAACTCGCTGTATATATCGTCGAAGCTTTCGGTTAAATGAAGGGTGATACCCGGAAGGCGCGACCGAACGCGCTGCAGGAGGTCGACGGCGAGGGTCGACCCGGCACTGTATGGTGAAAGCCCGACCGACACCTTGCCCACCAGTGGCCCGACGCCGCTGCTGATTTCGACCATGGCCCTGTCGAGCTGCTTGATTAATGTTTGCGCGTGCCGATATAGTTCCAGACCGGCCGTCGTCGGGGTGACGCCGCTCTTGCTTCTGATGACGAGCTTCTGCTTGAAAGCACTTTCAAGTGCCGCCAATTGCTGACTGAGTGCGGGCTGGGCAATATTGAGGAGGTCGGCAGCACGCGAGATGCTGCCAAGGTCTATTATTTTTACAAATGCCTGCAGCCGTCTTATGTCCAAGTGAAACTCCATCTGGCGGCAAGGGCGTGGTGCTTAGATAATAGGCAATCTCGCCTCGTTAGTCAATGAATCAGCGGCTGGATGTGCCGGTCCCCAGCTTGCCCACGGGCGGCATGCGTCGGTCATGGTGGCGGCTCTCGTGCTGGAATGCCGGCCGGGGTCGGGTGTGCTGTATGACAGGACGGCATTCGCAGGGAGCGCCTGAGGAAACGCCTGGTGGGTACGTGGCAGACCCCACACCACAAAAAAATATTTCCGATTTCGTAATGTCATGAGCGTCTCCGGCCTCTCCCGGAGAGGGAGGGGGCATAAGGCGCCTGTCCGGTGGAAGCGGCGGGGTCATACAATTTAATTATACTGCCATATTCCGGACTCTGGCGTAATTTGCAACGAAGCAGCCGGCGTTGCTGCCTTGAATTTTCCGAAACTGAAATCATTGCCTGATCGGCGAGAGTGTGCCGTCGGTAGAGGCCTGAATATATCGTTACGTAACGGGATTATTCCTACATCATTACATGTAAGGAGGACGAAAATGTTGCTTCAGCATTCCCCGGAGTCGCGGTCACATGGCAATGTTGACGTTGCTCTTTCAACGAAACTTGCAATTCATAGACGCGAGAAGGTGAAATTTTTGGCCACTTCGAGGTGGAAGGCCGGCACTGCCTTGCGGCCGGTGACATGTCTGGCAGCCTTTGGCCTGTTCGCAACCGCTGCCGTAACGCTTCCTCAGGCGGCGACCGCACGTGCGAATGATGGAAGTCTGGAAGCCCAGGACGACAATATTGCGAAGAAGCCCTCTCGCGCGGCTGCGACGGGCAAGGCGCGAGGCGGCGCTCATTCGAAGCACAAGTCTGACGCGGATGAGCAGGTCATCGTGACAGGAACGCGCGCACCCAATCGCCACGCGCGCCAGAGTTCCAGCCCGATTACGGTCGTCACGGCGGCCGCGCTGGCGCGCACGGGCGTGCCGAATTTGGGCGAGGCGCTGGCGCGCACCTATCCGTCCATCAACATCCAGGCGATGGGACAGAACGCGGACGCCCTGACGTCGTCCATTCGCATGCGCGGATTGAACCCCAATCACGTGCTTGTTCTGGTTGATGGCGTCCGCCGCCACACGACAGCGAATATCAGCACCGGCGCGGGGGTGAATTTCGGGTCCACCCCGACCGATCTGAACACGATCCCCGCAGCCTCGATCGACCATATCGAAGTGCTGGAAGACGGCGCTGCTGCGCTGTATGGTTCCGACGCGATCGCCGGCGTGGTCAATATCATTACGAAAAAGAAGCCCTCGGGCCTGCATGTCAGCGCGACGACCGGCGCCAACGCCTATAATGGCGACGGCTGGACCGCCCAGCTCGACGCCGACGGCGGCATCAGGCTCGGCAATGACGGCTACCTGCATCTGTCCGGGCAGTTCATGCACCGTGACTATTCCGTCATCAAGGCCATCGATCACCGGCTGATCGAAGACCAGGCGCCGCCTGGCGCCTACACGGCGGGGGCTTATACCGGCAATCTCAAGGTTCCGCTCTATTCGAACAAGGTCACAAACGTCCCCGAGGAAACCCGGGAATCCCTGGCACTCGCCTTCGGCAAGCCATTGTCCGCGAAGGTGGACGGGTACGGCCTCATTACGTACGCCCACCGTCATTCGCAGGCGTTCGAGCAATTTCGCCTGCCCACCGTGCTGCCTTCGGTCTATCCGTACGGTTTCGAACCGATCGATGCGGGCGATGAAAACGACTACGCCGCCACGCTCGGGCTGAAAGGGCACGATTTCTTCGGCTTCGACTGGAACCTCAGCACCACGTACGGCGCCGATCAGATCAATATCTCGACGAACAACAACATCAATCTCGGCATGCTGAAGCCGACCTGCGTTCCCGCATCGGTCGATCCGACATCCCCTTTTGCCTCGGGGGACGGGTGTGGCTACGCGAAGACCGAATTTTTCCTCAAGGGCTTCACGGCCGCGCAGTGGGATAACAAGCTGGATTTTCGCCGCGGGTTTACCCTGCCGTTCCATATGCCGCTCAACCTGGCTTTCGGAGCGGAGCATCGTCTTGAGACATATGAACTGTCGCCGGGCGAGCCCTCGTCCTATCAGCTCGGCGGGCCGCAGGCCATTGTCGGACTGACGCCCAGCAATGCCGGGTCCTGGAGCCGCGACATCTGGGCCGGATATGTCGACACCGACATCAAGCCGCTTCCGCACTGGGATATCGATCTGGCCGGACGGTTCGAGCACTATACGGACTCCGGCAATACCGAAAACGGAAAGGTTTCGACACGCTACGACTTCACGCGACGGATCGCGATCCGGGGTACGGTCAGCAACGGCTTCCGTGCGCCGACCCTGGCCGAACAGCATTACAGTTCCGCCAGCCTGTCACCGACGATTGCGGGTGGACTGCTGCCCGCAAATTCGGCGGCCGCGCGTGAACTGGGCGCCACGCCGCTCAAGCCCGAACGGTCGTGGAATCTGTCGGGCGGCTTCGTTCTGGAGCCGATCGACGGTTTCCACGTCGAAGTCGACGCCTACCAGATCGCGATCCGGGACCGTCTGGTCAGCAGCAGCTCCTATAACGGGTTGCCGGCGGTCGCTGCCCTGGAATCCTTCGGTTTCAGCGTGCCGTCGACCATTCCGGCCCAGAACGTCACAGCCAATTACATTACGAACGGCGCCAGCACGCGCACCCAGGGTGTCGATATCAAGGCGGACTACCTGCTGCATCTGCACCGCTACGGCAATGTGGCGTTGACGGCTGCGCTGGATCTGAACCGCACCCGCGTCGGTCATATCGCCAGCGGCGCGAACGGCGCGCCGCTTCTCAATGCTCAGGCGATCTCGCAGTTCACGACCGAATATCCGCGGAGCAAGCTGATCCTCAACGCCCTTTGGACGATCGGCAATTTCGACATCAACGTCCGCCAGAGCCGTTACGGCGAAACGACCAGCCTGCTGACCTATCAGGACTGGGCGACGGGTACCTGTCCCGACGGGTCGCCCAAGCAGTATTCGACAAAATGTTTCTATCAGTTCAAGGGGGCGCCTCGTTGGCTGACCGATCTGCAGATCGGCTACCGGGTCAATTCCAACTGGCATGTGGCCGTCGGCGCCAACAACATCTTCAACATTCGTCCTCGTAACATCCCGCAGTCGACACGCTATAATGGGACGAATATTTACGATACCAACGCGGCAAGTATTCCGATGACGGGCGGATATTATTACGGTCGTGTCGACATGACGTTCTGAAGGCCGCAGTCGGCACAGGAGGGTCTCGTCTGGAAATCGGTTTTATGACCAAGGTGGTGCTGGCGGGCTGCATTTTACGTGCAGTTCGCCAGTCGCCCATGTCAATCGACGGCAACCATCGCCATAATGAACGGCCGTCCAGTCTGGCGCCCTCAGTACGAGATTGTATCAAGATGGCTGGCGTACAGGCGTTCTGCTCCCCCCGCTCCGTCGGGCGAATAGCCGCGTTCCCTGCGACGCCTGGCTGCCTGTCCGACCGACAGAAAGTGGATTCCATGACTCGTCTGCTTGCGGCTCTGTGCGCTTCCTTCGGTTGCCTGATGCTTGGCGCGTGCGCCGATATGTCCCCCGCGCAACCGGATGCCGGGGCGCGCGACGCATCCCCTCCCGGCCATGCTTCAGCCTTCGATCCGGCGCCGGCGCGCTATTCCGAAAATCATAGGCTTCAGTTTCATTTTTCTCCGCCGGAATACTGGATGAACGACCCCAACGGGCTCGTTTACTTCGACGGCGAATATCACCTGTTCTATCAATATAATCCGCATGCCGCGGTCTGGGGACCGATATCCTGGGGGCATGCGGTCTCGCGCGATCTGATACATTGGGAAAATCTGCCTGTGGCGCTTGGGCCGGACAAATGGGGCCAGGCCTGGTCGGGCAGTGTCGTTGTTGACTGGCGCAATAGCAGTGGCCTTGGCCCCAAGGGGACCCCACCCATGGTGGCGGTCTATACCGCGCATAATCGGGAATTCAAGGCGGCCGGGCTGACGCAACCTGAAGGTCAACACCTTGCCTACAGCACCGACCGGGGCCGGACCTGGGTGAAATATGCGGGCAATCCCGTTCTGCCCAACCCGGGGGACGAGAGAAATTTTCGCGATCCCAAGGTCGCGTGGCACGCCGCGTCGCATCAATGGGTGATGGCGCTGGCAGAGGGGGACCACAGCGTCTTCTACGGTTCGCCCGATCTGAAGAACTGGCGCTATCTCAGCGCATTCGGCAAGGGCATTGGCGGACATGGCGGGACGTGGGAATGCCCCGACCTGTTCCCGTTGACGGTTCGGGAAAGCGGCGAGACGAAATGGGTGCTTGTGCAGAGCCTGAATGCGGGCGGGCCCAATGGCGGGTCCGGGGTGCAATATTTCATTGGGGATTTCGACGGGACGCATTTCACCCTCGATCCCCAGTTCGCGGCAGCCGTGCGGAGACTGGGTGGCGTGTGGCTTGACTGGGGGCGAGACGATTATGCCGTCGTCAGTTGGTCGGACGTGCCGGCGTCCGATGGACGTCGCATCGCGATCGGCTGGATGGCGAACTGGGACTATGCGGCAAAGGTTCCAACCGAGCGATGGAGGGGCGCCATGACCGTGCCGCGCACGCTCGCCCTGCACAAGACGCCGGCAGGATTCCGCCTTTTCGTCAATCCGGTACGGGAGATGGAGACTCTGCGCGGGACACCTCATGTCGTGTCCGCACGCCGCGTTGACGGCAGGCTGGCCCTGGCCCTGGATCGGGACACCGTCAGCCAGTCGGACATGCTGTTGCGGTTCGACCGGCCCGCCGGGCCGGTCCGCTTCGGCCTGATCTTTTCCAATGCGCGCGGTGAGGAATTCCGGGTCGGTTATGACGGCGCGACCGGCCGCTATTTCAGCGATCGGCGCAAGGCCGGCGATCCGGCTTTCTCTGACCGGTTTGCCGCCGGGGTTCACAGCGCCCCGCGTGACGCGACGACCGTGCAGATGAAACTGCGGTTGTTGATGGACGCGGCTTCGATGGAACTATTCGCCGATGAAGGTCGGACGGTGATGACGGAAACGTTCTTTCCCTCCCAGAAATTCGATCGCGTTTCTCTTTTCAGTGAAGGCGGCCGCGCGCAGTTCAGGGGGGCCGTTATCTATCCCATGAATCGCATCTGGTCGGCGCAGGACAGACAACCGGTGGATATGCCGTCGCATGACGCGGACATGAAAACGAAAAGGGGATGAGTCCAGATGCTTCCCGTCATAGCCTGACAGGCATGATGACGCCACCAAGGTTGGTTGATATTTATTTGGATACCAGGAACGAGGCTGCGTGGGAGATCATGGAACTGAACCGTTGGTATTAGCCCGACGGCAGAATTGGTGATGAGGCGTTGCCTCTCGTCCGTTCGATGGACTCGACAGCAAGGGCGACGATGTCCTCAACCACGTTCGAGCCATGTTTGACGAGACGTCCGGCGACACATTCCATGGCTGGAAGCCTCAATCCGATATCCATGATCCTCAGCACGCCTTGTTCGAGATGGTGGCGGATGACCTCGACGGGAAGCAATGCCAGGCCGACACCCTTGCAAAGCATGTCGATGATCGTTGGAACCGAGTTCATGGCGCAGACGCGATGATGGACGATTCCCTCGCGGGACAGCAGGCTGCCCAGGATCGCATGAGGAACGGTATTGCGGGAGAAAGTCATTATCGGCATGGGCGGTAGAGCCTTCAGGTCGACTCGGCCACCTTGCTCGGAAATGAGATGGGCGGGGCAGATCAGGGCCATCTCGAAATCACAGAGATGGGTTTCGGTCAGCATGGGAGAATTGGTCGCGCCAATATAGAAACCGATGTCCAGCATCCCCTTGAGCACCTTGCGCTGGATCTCGTCGGATACGTTGACGTCGAAATCGACGGCCACATGCTGGTATTTCTCGGAAATTGCACACATCAGGGAGGGAAGCCAGGTATGGACGGCGGTTTCCATCGCGCCGATCCGGATGATTCCATGCTCCTCGTTGTGACCCTTGATTTTCGCGATGGCGGTCTCCCGCAGCCCGAGAATCTGCTCGGCGTAGTCGATCAGTGTCACGCCGACCGGCGTGAGGGAGACCCTCTTGCCGGAACGATAAAAGATCTGGGCGCCGAGCATCTCCTCGAGCTGGAAGATCCGGGCCGAGACAGCCGGCTGGGTCATCCGCAGGGCCTCGGCCGCGGCTTTGAAGCTGCCGAGCCTGTCCACCCATATTGCTGCTTCGAGGCTTTTGAAATCCATGGGACAGGGGCATCCTTCCAGTAGGGCGCGTTGTCGTCAGGCGCCCGGGACCTCACTCTGTCCTAGCGCCGCCTCGATCGCACCCGCAAGCGCGAGCAACGGCCAGTCTCTTTCTTTCCGGCCCCAGAGCATCAGTCCGCTCGGCAGGCCCGGACCCGGCATCGGCAGGGAAAGCGTCGGAAGATCGAGCATGTTCGCGACCCGCGTGTTCCGCAGGAGCAGCCCGTTGGCGCGCCGGAACGCATCCGGGTCGCGCAACGCGTCCCGCATAGGCGCGACGACCGGAACCGTCGGGAGAACAATCGCGTCGAGTCCCGCCATGAGTTCGTCCATCCGTTCGATCGCCGACATGCGCGTCCAATGCATTTTCAGGTAATCGGTCGCCTGGACATCGTAGCCCACGCGAACGCGATCCCAGATCATCGGATCGAGCTTCCCACGCTCGTCCTCCGTCAGAGGTCCGAGACGGGCGGCAAGCTCGATGCCCGGAAACAGGCCGATGGCGTCGATCCGGGCGAGGATATCCAGGACCGGGCCCAGGTCTACCTCCATCACCTCGGCCCCGGCATCGCGCAGAATCCCGCAACTTCTCGCAAAGGCGGCGGAAACCGTATCGTCCATCTCGCTCATCAGGCGAGCGTCCCCGCTGACGCCGATCTTTCGCCCGGCAAGGGAGGTCGGATCTTGACCCGGCAGCGGAGCCGAGCCGGAGAGAACCGCGAAGGCATCCCTGCATCCCGAGACATCCGATGCGATCGGTCCCACCGTGTCCAGTGTCACGGACAGCGGAAATGCCCCTTGCGTGGGAATCCACCCGGAAGTCGGGCGGAATCCGGTCATGCCGCAGAGCGCCGCCGGGATGCGAAGCGAGCCGCCTGTATCGCTGCCGAGCGCGATATCCGCGAGGCCCGCCGCCACCGAGACCGCCGCGCCGGACGAGGACCCGCCGGGAATGCGGAGCGGATCGACCGGATTGCCGGGTGTTCCGTAGTGCGGATTGATCCCGACACCCGAGAAGGCCAGTTCGGACATGGTGGTGCGGCCGATTACGACACAGCCCGCCGCCCGCAGGCGGGCGACGGCCGGCGCATCGGCCGATGCGGGAGAGGTGACGCCTTCCAGAAGCCGGGAACCCGCGATCGTCGCGCTGCCCGCGACATCGAACAGATCCTTGACCGAGACGATCCGTCCGTCCAGCGCCCCCAGGGGACGCTGCTGCGTCCTGCGCTGGTCCGAAGCGCGGGCCTCGGCCAGCGCCGTGTCGGCGTAAAGGACGTGAAAGACATTCCGGGTGGCCGGTTCGTCGCGCGCGAGGCGCGCCAGGATCTCCCTGACGCGTTGCTCGCACGACATGTGGGAGGCCCTTGAAACCAGGGGCGTCACGCCCGCGCTACCGGGGCGGTTCATGCCACGACAGGGAGGTGATCCACGCGATAGGCGTGGGTGATCGTCCGGCCGGAAACCGGATTGGACAGCTCGATTGTCAGCCCCTCGGACGGGACGATTCCGCCGATCGCAGGCATCGTCCCGCAGAACATGAGGCCTCCCGCCGCCAGTCCCCGACCTGACGGACCCGACGCCGGGCCCAGTTCCATCAGCCGTTCGGGCCGAAGCAACGCGGCAAGCGTGCCTTCCTGGTAAAGCACGCGGTCCTCGCCGACATGGCGGTAGGAGCGCAGCACGAGGTCGTCCCAGTGGTCGATCACGTCCTCGTACCGCCAGAACCGGCGGCCCACGATCTTGGGGCAGATCTGCTTGGACAGGGCCACGCTGAAATTCTCGCACGTCCGGTCGGTATGATCCGACCCCACACCGACGAATAGCCCGTCATCGGTCTGGACGAGGACAGGTTCAGCCTCGCCGGAGGTATTGTCCCCCACGACCGTGATCGAGTCGGCCTGGGTCAGCCGGTCGGCGGAGACGCGATAGAAGAGGGGCGTCGCCGAGGGCGGGGCCACGCCGAGCGCCTCCAGCTCTCGTATGTGATGCTCGACATCCTCCCGGTCACGTCCGGCCCATCCCGCGATGACGACCGTCGAAATCATGGGGACGACGCTGAGTTCAAATTCCATTTTTCGTTATTCCTGTTTGGCGACGCCGCGTGCCGACAAGAGGCCGAGCGCCGTGATGACGGTCGCCACGACGACGTAGAAAGAGAGCGCGACCGCCGAGCCGGTCGAGCGGTAGAGAGCGGCCATGATGAGCGGCGCGAATGCTCCGCCTCCGGCCAGGCTGCCGAAGGTGTAGGAGATCGAGGATCCGCTGTAGCGGATCTCGGCGGGAAAACACGCCGTGATGAAGGCCCCCTGGACGGCGTACATGGACGCGTGGATCACCAGGCCCGCGGCGATCGTCGCGATAATCGCCGCCTCCTGTCCGGTGCGGACCACCGGAAAGAAGAGGCACGCGAAAGGAACGGCCGCCAGAAGACCGCCGAGATACACCGCCCTGACGCCGACCCAGTCGGCGAGGAGAGCGAAGCCTATTGTCGCGGGCAGGCTGAAAGCGGATCCGACGAGAAGCGCCGTGAGAACCACGACGCGCGACTGCCCGACGATCTGTGTGACATAGGTGAGGCTGAACACCACCAGAAGCGCGTACAGAACGTCGGGTCCGATCCGCGACAGCGCGGCAATCACCAGCGACCGTCCGTGGCGGCGCAGGAGGTGCCGGATGGGCGAGCGCAGGGTCTGTCCGGACTGGCGCATCGTCTCGAACGTCCGTGTTTCCGGCACGCCCGACCTGAGCCACAGCCCGATGACGGCGAGTACGCCGCTGAGGGCGAAAGGTATGCGCCATCCCCACGCGATGAACTGTGTTCCACTCGTCAGGGCGGCGATGGACGCGATCACGGCGGAGGAGGCCAGTGTCCCGGCCCCCGGGCCCATCTGCGCCCAGGACGCATTGAGCCCGCGGCGATCGGCGCTGCCGTGCTCCACGCCAAGCAACACCGCCCCGGCCCATTCCCCGCCCAGGGCGATACCCTGAAGGAACCTCAGAAGGACGAGGATGGCCGGGGCGGCCAGGCCGGCCGTCCGGTAGCTGGGCAGCAGAGCGATCAGTCCGGTGCAGATCCCCATGAGCAGCAGGGTGATCGTCAGAACCGCCCGCCTTCCGATCCGATCACCCATCTGCCCGAAGATCATGCCGCCCAGCGGGCGGGAAATATAGCCGACGGCGTAGGTGGAAAACGCCATCAGCGTCCCCACCATCGGCGAGCTCGTCGGGAAGAACAACGGACCGAAAACGAGCGCCGACATGGTGTTGTAGATCATGAAATCGTACCACTCCAGGGCGGTCCCGACCATGCTGGCAAGGGCGACATGCGTCATGGAATGACGCGCGACACGGGATTCAGGGAGCAGGACTGTCATGAAACTCCGCCAGATTGCGACCATCCCTTGCGGCGGACACGCCGTATGCGCGTGTCCGTCGCCACACGTCAGAAGCGCAGGGATGTCTTTACGTAATACATGCCGCCATTGAAGCCATAAGGAGAATTCCCGGCATAGAGGAATGCGTTCTGGAGCGCCGCTCGGGACGCGGCGTTCGCCTGGGCCGGATAGTGGTTGCCGACGTTATAGGCGCCCGCTGCGACATGCC
The DNA here is from genome assembly GCF_014174305.1 of Gluconacetobacter johannae. Classification (GTDB taxonomy): domain Bacteria; phylum Pseudomonadota; class Alphaproteobacteria; order Acetobacterales; family Acetobacteraceae; genus Gluconacetobacter; species Gluconacetobacter johannae. The sequence continues at coordinate 22,643 of NZ_JABEQH010000003.1, forward strand.
ATTTCGGGAGGATGTCATAGCCGAGTTCGAGGTTGGTGATGTAGGACGGGCCGGCATAAGTCCATTGCGGCTGCTGGAGGGATGGCGAGGCGACCCAGGTGTAGGAGCCGAAGCGCTGCTCCTCCACTCTGATGGAATAGGGCCCCTTGTTCCACAGAACCGTCAGGTTCTCGATGTTCCGTGGCGAGGAATGGAGGAGATATTCCTCGTTGGTGCGATTGAAAGTGCTGAGGCCCATTCCGGCGAGAAGCGCCGGGGTCGCATTGTAATGGCTGATCTGGGTATCGCCGATATTGACGGAAAAGCGGAACTGGAACGTTCCGGACCGAGCGGTCTTCCATGTGTAGGACGTGGCGAGGTCGCCACCGTTGGTCGTCGTATTGACCGGGTTGCTATAGTAGGCCGCGTAGTAGACCCCCGGCAGGCCGGCGGTCGCCAGCAGGTTCTCGACCTGGCTGCCCCCGAACTGGGACGTATTGAAAAGACGGTCGTTGATCGAGATGCGATAGAGATTGGCCGTCAATGTCCAGTTCGGCAGGAGCGTGGCGTCCACGCCGACGCTGAAGCTGCGCGATTGCTCGCCCTTGAGCGGGGTTGCGCCGAGCGACTTCGCCCAGGAGGAATTCACCGGAAGCTGGGCCGTGCGATAGGTCGGATAGGTCGTCTCGGCGAAGAAGGCTTCCTCGCCCAGGGTCGGGGCACGATAGCCCGTGTTGGCGTTCGCCCGGATGGCGAGCCTGCTGCTGAAATTATAGCGCGTTCCGATGGATCCGGTCGGATGAATGCCCACGTCGTCATAGCCGACGACATGGCCGCCCAGCGTCCATTCCCATTTCTGCGTCGCGTAGAGATCAAGATTGACATAACCGTCGTAGATGCCGCGGTTGTTGATGCTTCCCGCCTCGCGCGGCACGCCGAACTTGTCCACCGCTCCGGCCGCCGCGGCCTTTCCGGCATTCGGGCCGTCCAGGATCGGCACGCCGCCGTCCATGACGGATGCCGGATCTCCCGCCCCGACCTGATAGGTGTCGAAGCGGTACTCGAAACCGTAGGACAGGCTGACGGGCTTGGGCAAAACCGAAGGATGGAAGAACTTGGTGGCGCGCAGGCCCGCCGCAAGCTCGGTGGAAATGAACAGGCTGGTGAGGAACGTCGTCGGACTGGCCGTGCCGAGCGTGGGGTTTACGGTGTTGGCGATGTGGGTCGCCATGGAATCGCGCCCGTAATTGACGTAGGCGTCCCATTGCATGCCCAGGAAATCTCTTGCCCGGATACCGTTGTCCACCTGGAAATCGTATTCCTGCGCCAGCGCCAGGGGCTGCATGCCATTGGGGTAGATCGCCCGCACGACCGTGTCGTTCGACGGCGCGCGATAGGTCTGGGCCTGGACCATGTCCTTGTGGGCGAAGGTCGACGTATTGTAGATCTCGAACCTGTCCCCGACGGGATAGGCCGTGTTGGTGCTGAGGGTTTCGAGCAGCGTCCTGGGCGTGCCGGCAATGCGCTGCACGTCCTTGCTGGCCGTCTGGTTGCGGGGATCGCCCGGAAAATAGAGATTGCCCGGATAGTTGCCGGAGCGGTTCGTGGAAAGCTGGTTGGAAATCTGCGCCGCGACGTTGAAATAGCCTCCATCATGGCCAAGGGCCATGCCGTAATCGGCGTTTCCATCGAATGCCTGGCCGTCGCCGAGGTAATATCCGCTGTTCTGGAGGTTGATCGATCCGCCCCGCGTGTCGCGCTTCAGGACGATATTGACCGCCCCGGCCTCGGCGTCCTGTCCGTAGAGTGCCGTTGCGCCTTCCGTGATGATCTCGACATGGTCGATGGCGCTGATCGGGATCAGGGACAGATCGGCCGGATCCGTGCCGTAGTTCGGACCAGACTGGAAATAGTTGAAATTGGCGTCGACGTGACGGCGCTTGCCGTTGACCAGCATCAACGTCTGGTCGGCGCCCAGGTTGCGGAGCTGCATGGTCTTGTTCAGGCCGTTGCCGCCGATCCCGCCGAACGGAGATGACGTGACCGCAGGCGAAAGCTGTGCGATCGCCGCGAGGATGTTCGTCTGCCCCGTCTCGCGAAGCTGCTCGGCGCTGTAGCGGAAGACCTGCACGGTACTGTGTTCGCGCGTCGAAGGCGAAAACACCGAGTTGGACAGGCGCGCCCCCTGGACGGAAATGGCTTCGTTCGCATGGGAAATCAGCCGGCCAGGCGCTTGGCGGCGGCTCTGTGCCCCATGCGACATCGTCTGGGAGGCCGGCTTCCGGGTGGCGGCTACGGGGTTCGTCTCACCGGGCGCCTTGTGCACCGACGCCGCGAAGGAAGACGCGTGCAGGCCGAAGACCGCGAGAGCGACCCAACACGAACGAGGCGCAACGTTCCGGATAAAGAATGTTGAACAAAGCAGCATTTTCGGGGTCATCTCTCTCATTTTCCTTTGGGGGGATCACTCGGGCCGGCGTTGTTCCCGCTCTCGCGTCGTTTCGATTCCCTATCTACATGAAGGTGAAACAAAAATGAAATTTTATGTTCTTATGATTGTTGATAAAAAATGCTTATCAGGCTTCCCCTGCCGAGGCGGATGAGGTAGCGATGACAATCCTGCACGGATGGTTTCTACCGAGGCTCGTTGTGCCCGGGCGGCGGATCGGCAGGCCGGCTTGCCGAGCATTGACAGGGCAGGCGTCGCGATTAAGGTGCAGCCTTGGAAGCAGGGGAAGTCGGTGAAAGTCCGACGCGGTCGCGCCACTGTAATTGCCGCCACGCCATGCGTGATGGAAAGCCAGACCCCCACCTCCTTTCTGTCCCACCGCGGAACGCGATTTTTCGAGCGGAGTACGTCATGAGCTACGGTCTTTCCACATCCCTTCCCGCATCTTCCGTGGCGCCCGAAGCCATCCCGTTGCGCGCGCTTCTGCCGTGGGCGGTATTCGGCCTGGTCCTGGCCGTGGTGCTGCTGTACTTCGTGGGCGCCGAGCAGGGCGCCACGTCGCTGGTTTCGGGTCATGCGGTGCATGAATTCGTGCACGATGGGCGACATCTTCTGGGTTTTCCCTGCCACTGACCGCGGGAAACCCATCATGGCCGGACGTCTTCTGGCGCGTGGCATGATCGCCGGCGTCTTCGCCGCGTGTCTTGCATTCCTGTTTGCCCGCGTGTTCGGCGAACCGCAGGTCGATCTGTCCATCGCCTTCGAAAGTGCGCGGGATGCTGCCGCCGGCATGGCGACGGAACCCGAAATCGTCAGTCGTACCGTGCAGGCATCGTTCGGCCTGCTGACGGCGGCGGTGATGTATGGCGCGGCCTATGGCGGGATTTTCGCCATTGTCTTCGCATTGGCATATGGGCGGGTGGGCCGGATATCGCCCCGCGCGCTGGCGTTGTTGCTGGCGGGGGCGGGGTTCCTGACCTTCGTGCTGATACCCGATCTGAAATATCCGCCCAATCCGCCGGCGGTGGGACAGGCTGGTACCATAGGGCTGCGGACCGCGACGTATTTCGAGATGATCGTGCTGTCGCTGTGCGTGATGGCGCTCTCTCTGCTGGTGGGGCGACGCCTGACGCAGCATTTCGGACTGTGGAACGGCGCGTTGTGCGGGGTCGGGCTGTTCGTGGCCCTGACGGCGCTGGTGCAGAGTGGACTGCCCGATATCAATGAGGTGCCGGCGGATTTCCCCGCCGTCGTGCTCTGGCGGTTTCGCGAGGCGGCCATCGGGATGCAGGTCGTCCTGTGGGGGGCGCTGGGGCTGATTTTCGGACCGCTGGCGACCACCGCCCTGGCGCGGGGGACAACCGGGCGCCGTCAGGTCGGCTGACTGCCGCCCGTCTTGTGGGGGAGGCAGGCCAGCGGCGCGCCGATGGCCGAGATCCGCCAGCCGGTATGGCGGGACATCTCGCTGCGGCTTGAGGGCGGCACATCCAGGCGCCGCATCATCTCGGCGCTGCCGCCCAGGCAGCGGATCAGCAGCGCCCTGATGACTGCCGGTCGTGCGATGACGATGAGGGCGCCCGTCCCGCCGGGCAGACGATCGAGCCAGCCGCCGATGCGTTCGAATGCCGCGCGGCCGCTTTCGCCGTCGGGCGGAGCAAAGTCCGGGTCGTCGATCCAGCGGCGCACATCGTCCGGCGGCAGATCGCGGAGGCGGCAGCCGTGCCACTGTCCCTGATCGCGGTCGCGCAGGGCGGGCTGGGTGAGGATCTGACGTTCGGGGCAGGGCCCCAGGGCGGTCAGATCGACGTCCGGGCCGGCGACGATCGGATGGCGATCGCCGGTTGCGTGGAGCCATGCGGCGATGGAGCTGTCATGACCGCCGGTGCTGTCGCGTGCGGGTATGATACCCCGTCGTACGTCATCCGGCAGGCCGGATGCGATGCCCCATAGCTTCATCCTGCCGCCTTCGGGCCTTTCCTTCGCCAGGTCCGCAGGGCGCCGTCCAGGCGGGTCCAGGCCTCTTCGGTGCCCGGCAAGCCAAGGCGCAGGGCGTCCGGTTGCGTGTCGAATATACGGGTGACGATCCCGTGACGGCACAGATGGGCCCAGAGATCCGGCGCACCGTCTGTCCGGACCAGGGTGAACAGGCGTGCCTGCCCCACGTGGCGCAGTCCCGCCCCGTCCAGAAGCCGGGCAAGGCGGTCATGCGCGCGGGACGCCGTCAGGCGGGCATGTTCCAGCCACTGCCGGTCCCGCAGGGCCTGACGGCCGGCGGCAAGGGCCAGGCTGCCGACGGGCCAGGCGCCGATCAGGTTGCGCGCCCGTTCCGCCGTTTCCGGGGAGGCCAGGAGAAATCCCAGCCGTACCCCCGGCAGGCCATAGGTCTTGCCGAACGAACGCAGGACGATCAGGCCCGGGTGCGGCAGGGCCGGTATCAGGCTTTCTCCATCGAAATCGGCAAAAGCCTCGTCCACGACAAGATGATTTCCGTGTGACGCGCACCGGTCGGCAAGGTCCCGCAGCATCGTCGCCGGCAGGATGCGCCCGTCGGGGTTGTTGGGATTGCACACGATACAGACCGTGCCGGGTTGCGCCGACTGGCGCATGAGGCCGTCAGGGTCGAAGACCTCGCGCACCGCCGCCCCCGCTTGCCGCCAGGCGGTGGCGTGCCCGGAATAGGTCGGCCCCAGGATGCAGGCGGCCGATGCGCTTATGACGCGGGGCAGCAGGGACATCAGGCTCTGGCTGCCGGGGCCGGCCGCGACCATGGCGGGGTCGGCGGCGCCGTAGGCCGCCGCCGCCGCCGCGCGCAGATCGTCTTCCTCGTCCGCTTCGGGTAGGCGGGCCAGGACCTGGGGCGCGGGCATGTCCAGCGGATAGCTGTCCGGATTGATGCCTGTCGACAGGTCGATGAACGGGCGGGGCGCGTCGGGAAAATGGCGCATGATCGCCCGCACCTGTCCGCCGTGCGCGGGAAAGGACGCGCCGGCCGCACCCTCTGCCGACCCGTCCGGTTGCCCGTCGCCTGTGCTTCGCCGGAGCAGGTAGATGTCCATGATCCAGCCATGGCGTGCGCGGGCCTCGGCCCGGGCGGCGATAATCCGCGGCCCGGTCTGCGCGAGGGGGCCGGAGAGCAGGATCTGCTGGGCCATGCCGACGTAGGCGCCCCAGTGGATGGTGACGTCGTCCGCCGCGATGTGCTGGAACGAACAGTCGCCATCCAGCATCACCGCCACGGTATCGGCCCCCTGCGGCCAGCCGTGATCGCGGAGTTGGCGCCCGGTGGTGACCAGAAACGGTGCGCCGATGTCGTTGAGCGCGATGGCGTGGGCCGCCGCCAGCATGTTCAGCGACATGATGCCGGGAATGCTGCGTACCGCAGGCGCCGGGGTCAGCCGGGCGGCGATCCGCAGGGTGCTGTCGTACAGGGCCGGGTCGCCCCAGACGAGCAGCGCGACCGTGCCGCCGCCCGCAGCGTCCTGGTCCTGGTCCTGGGGCAGGTTCGAGCGGATGGCTTCGGTCCACACGCCGGCGATGGCGTCGTGCCAGTGCGCGACGCCCCGGCGGTAGTCGGGGTCGGCGGCGTTGCGGCGCGGCATGTCGAATTCGGCGATGCGGGTGGCCGGGTTGGTCAGCACCTGCGTGCAGATGGCGCGGCGCAGTTCGGCCAGGTCGGCCGTGTCGCGGCCCTTGCGCGGGATGAGGATGAGGTCGGCGGCGTTGAGTTCGCGAATGGCCTGCAGGGTCAGATGTTCGGGATTTCCCGTGCCGATGCCGACAAGAACCAGGTCGATCATGCGTGGCTCCCGTCGGGTTGGTCGGCCGGCGCGATCAGGTGGAAGAAGGTGCCGGTGGCCAATCCGCGCCGGGACCCGGCCTCGGGCACCTCGGCGCCGTTGGCGTCGACGGTCCGCGCCAGCGCGTCGTCCGGCTGGCTGGCGATGGTGGCATAGTGGAACTCGTGCCCGCGCAGCCGCCTGCCCGCATCATGGCCGGGGATGGGCGCGAGCAGCGTCGCCAGCCGGTAGCCCAGATGCATCCGCCGTCTGGCGAATGAGGTTTCCAGGCCCAGCAGGCCCGCCATCTCGTGCCGCGTGCCCTGCGCGTCGACCAGCCCCGCGCCCATCGCCATGTAGCCGCCGCATTCGCCATGCACCGGCCGGCTCATGGCAAAGCGTCGCAGCCCGTCGCGGAAACGGGTGGCGGCGGCCAGTGTGCCGGCATGGAGTTCGGGATAGCCGCCGGGGAGCCAGCAGGCGTCGGCGTCCGGGTCGGGCGCTTCGTCGGCGAGCGGCGAGAAGGGCACGATTTCCGCCCCTGCCGTGCGCCATCCCTCGATCAGATGCGGGTAAACGAAGGAAAAGGCCGCATCGCGGGCCAGCGCCACGCGATTGCCGGGCGGCGCTACCGCAACCGGCCGGCCGCTTGTGCCGAAGGCGCCGCCCGCCAGCGTCAGAATGTGATCCAGATCGACATGCGCGGCGATGAATGCGCCAAGCTCGCCCAGCAGCGCGGCAAGGTGCGGCTGCTCCTCGGCCTGCACCAGGCCGAGGTGCCGCGCGGGCAGGGCCACGGCCTCGCGCCGGGGCAGGGCGCCCAGCACGCGCAGCCCGGCGGCCGCCATGCCGGCGCGGACCAGCGCCTCGTGGCGCGGGCTGGCGACCCGGTTGAGGATCACCCCCGCCAGCCTCACCTGGGGCGACAGCGTCGCGAAGCCATGAGCGATGGCGGCGGCGGACTGGGCCTGGCCGGACACATCCAGCACCAGCACGACGGGCCAGCCGGTCAGCGCCGCCAGGTCGGAACTGGCGCCATTGCCCGTTTCGCCCGCCGATGCCACGCCATCGAACAGGCCCATCGAGCCTTCGGCGATCATCAACTCGGCGTCCGCGCGGGCGCCGACCAGCCCCGCGATCCGCTCGGCCGACATGGCCCAGGTGTCGAGGTTGACCGAGGCGCGCCCCGATGCGGCGCTATGGAACGCCGGGTCGATATAGTCCGGCCCGTTCTTGAAGGGCTGCACCGCCTGGCCGCGCGCCCGCAGGGCGGCAAGCAGCCCCAGCGTGACCATGGTCTTGCCCGCGCCCGAGGCGGGGGCGGAGATGATGAGGCCAGGGGTGCTCATTCCGCCTCTGGAAAGCGGGGGGCGGTGCCGACGGGGCGGAACCGGCGGTCATAATCGCCGGCATAGAGGCGGCTTTCGCCGAAGTCCGTGGCCCCGATCGCGCGGCCGACCAGGATCAGCGCCGTGCGTTCCAGTTCGGTGGCCAGCGCGGCTTCCAGCGTGTCCAGCGTGGCCTGGACGATGCGCTGGTCCGGCCAGCTTGCGCGCCACACCACGGCGACCGGACAGTCGCCACCGTAATGCGGGGTCAGTTCGGCCATGACGCGGTCCAGCACATGGATCGACAGATGGATCGCCAGCGTGGCGCCCGTGGCGGCGAAGGCGGCAAGGGTCTCGCCCGGCGGCATGGAGGTGGCGCGGCCGGAGGTGCGTGTCAGCACCACCGACTGGGCAACGCCCGGCAGGGTCAGTTCGGCGCCCAGCGCGGCGGCGGCGGCGGCGAAGGACGGCACGCCGGGCGTCACGTCATACGCAATGCCCAGCGCGCGCAGGCGGCGCAGTTGTTCGCCCATGGCGGACCACACCGACAGGTCGCCGGAATGCAGGCGGGCGACATCATGACCCGCTTCCTGTGCCGCCACCATTTCGGCGATGATGGCGTCGAGCGAGAGCGGCGCGGTGTTGACGATGCGCGCGCCGGGTGGGCAATGGTCGAGCAGCGCCGCCGGAACCAGCGATCCGGCATAGAGGCATACGGGGCTTGCCGCGATCAGGTCCCGCCCGCGCAGGGTGATGAGATCGGGCGCGCCCGGTCCGGCGCCGATGAAGTGAATCGTCATGCGTTGTTCCCCTCGGCTTTCTCGGCAATGGCGGCCATTGCCATCCCGTCGGCCGAGGCCGCGCGGGGGGCGAGCAGGCGCGCGCCTGCTCCGGCGGCGGCCAGCGCGGCCGCTTCGGCGATGCTGCCGGTCCCGAAACCCGCCATGACGCGGCTGGACCGGGTTGGTGTGGCGACATGCGCCAGCGTTTCGGCCGCCAGCGCGCGGATGGGCAGGCCCAGTTCCGCCGCCAGCGCCAGAAGCGGGGGCGAACCGGCCTTTTGCGCGACCGTGGCCAGGGCGTCGATGCCCCTGGCGCCCCCCGCCGCCGCCAGCGCATCGCGCAGCGACGCCAGGCTGGCGGCCTGCCGGAAGCCGAAGCCCGCGACCCTCATCGCGTCACGCTCCATTGCACGACGGGGCGCGCCGGGCGCCATCCGCGCATCGACCCCAGAGGTGCGGCGGTTGCCAGCTCGATACGCAGCAATTCGCCGCCCTTTTGGCCGTGCCATGCGGCCAGCAGCGTCTCGGTCTCCAGCGTGACGCCGTTGGCGACGATCCGCGTTCCGGGCGGCAGCAGGGCCCACAGGTGATCGAGCAGGGCGGCATGGGCGCCACCGCCGATGAACACGGCATCGGGCGGGGGCAGGCCCGCCAGCGCCGCCGGGGCCTCGCCTTCCACGATCCGGAGCAGGTGGTCCAGGCCAAGGGCCTGGGCATTGGCGCGGATGGTCGCGGCGCGGTCGGCGCGGGTTTCGACCGCGACGGCCCGCCCGCCGGCCAGGCACCATTCCGCCGAAATCGACCCCGATCCCGCGCCGAGATCCCACAGACGTTCGCCGGGGCGCGGCGCGAGGGCCGACAGGGTGAGCGCGCGGACCGGGCGCTTGGTGATCTGCCCGTCATGGATGAACGTCTCGTCAGGCAGGCCCGACGCCCGGCCAAGCCCCGGCGCGCCGGACATGGCGATGGCCACGGCAACCGGCGCGGCGACGTCGGTGAAGGCAAAATCGGCCGCGCCGACGGTGCGGATGCGCTCGCGCGGGCCGCCCAGGGCCTCCATGACGTGGAGGGCGGAGGCGCCGAACCCCCGGCCGACCAGCCACCGCGCCAGCGCGCCGGCGGCGGGGCCGTCGCGCAGCAGGCAGATCGCCCGCCCCTGCGCGCTCAGCGAAGGCGTCAGCCGTTCGAACGGCGCCGCGTGCAGCCCCAGGCAGGACACCTGTTCAAGCCGCCAGCCCAGCCGGCTGGCCGCCAGCGAAAAGGTGGATGGCGCCGGGTGGGCCAGCCACTCGCCCGGTTCAAGCCGGGCGGCAAGGGTGGCGCCCGCGCCGAACCAGAACGGATCGCCCGACGCCAGAACCGCCACCCTGCGTCCGCGCTCGGCCAGGACCGGTTCGACCGAGAAGGGCACCGGCCAGGCGCGGCCCCTGTCGCCCGCGTTCACCAACGCAAGATGGCGCGGGCCGCCAAAAATCACCTCGGCGCGGGCCAGCTCGGCATGGCGCGCCGCCGGCAAACCTGCCATGCCATCCTCACCAATGCCGATGATCGCAAGCCAGGGGTCAGCCCAGGAGTCAGCCATGACGCGCGTCCTCTTGCTGGGGGGCACCACCGAAGCCAGCCAGATGGCCCATGTTCTGGCCGAAGCGGGGACGGACGCCCTCTTTTCCTATGCCGGCCGGACCGCGTCGCCGGCCCGGCAGCCCCTGCCGGTCCGGGTCGGCGGGTTTGGCGGGGCGGAGGGGCTGGCGGCCTATCTGCGGGAGGCGGGGATCAGCCACGTGATCGACGCCACCCATCCCTTTGCCGTCCGGATGAGCCACAACGCGGTGGCGGCCTGCGCCGCCGCCGGCATCCCGCTGCTGGCGTTCGAGCGGGCGCCGTGGGTGCCGGCGGAGGGCGATGACTGGCGCGCGGTGGCCGATGTGGCGGGCGCGGTCGCCGCGCTGCCCGATGCGCCGGCACGGGTTTTCCTGGCGATCGGCAGGCAGTTGGTCGATGCCTTCGCGGCCTGCCCGCGGCATGACTACCTGCTGCGTCTGGTCGATCCGCCCCGCGCCGCCCTGCCGCTGCCCCGCGCGGCGGTGGTCGTGGCGCGCGGGCCGTTCACGCAGGAGGGGGACATGGCCCTGATGCAGGCGCACGGCATCACCCATGTCGTGGCGAAGAATGCCGGCGGGGTCGGCGCGCGGGCCAAGCTGGATGCCGCGCGCATGCTGGGCCTGCCGGTGATCCTGATCGAGCGGCCCGCCACGCCGCCCCGCCCTGTCGCGCGCACGGCGGCCGAGGTGATGGCATGGCTTGGGGGTGGTTCGGAAGGTCATTCGGCGCGCCTCGGCGTGTAGACATGCCGCCCGACGCGTCGTGTCGAGGCGTTGCCGACCAGCACCACGGTCCGCATGTCCGCCATTTCGGCGCGGGCCTCGGCCAGCGTCGTCACGCTGAGTCGTTCCTCGGGCGTCGTTACGGCGCGGGCGAAGATGATGAGCCGGTCCGGCCCGCATTCCTCGCGCAGAATCTCCAGCGCGCGGGCCAATTGATGCGGACGGCTGGCCGAGCGCGGATTGTAGAAGGCCATGGCGAAATCGGCCTGCGCCGCCAGGCGCAGCCGCCTTGCGACCGTTTCCCAGGGCTTGAGATTGTCCGACAGGTTGATCGCGCAGAAATCATGGCCCAGCGGCGCGCCGGCCCGCGCGGCGGCCGCCAGCATGGCGGTGATGCCGGGCAGGATGCGGATATCGACATGGGCCAGGCGCGGGGCCTGTTCCACCGCCTCGAACACCGCCGAGGCCATGGCGAATACGCCCGGGTCGCCCGACGAGACGACGACGACCCTGCGCCCCGCCGCCGCCAGGTCCAGCGCGTGGGTGGCCCGCGCCAGCTCCACGCGATTGTCCGTGGCATGCAGCGTCAGCCCGTCGCGCGCCGGGATGCGCGCCACGTAGGGGATGTAGCCGACGACATCGGTCGCGTCGGCAAGGGCCGTCGCCACCTCGGGCGTGACGAGCGCCTCGTCGCCGGGACCGAGGCCGGCGACGACCAGCGTGCCGCTCATGCTGCGTCCCCCTGTCCGGCTTCGGGGCGGCGGCCCTGCCCGTGCACCAGCACGATCGCGAAATAGGGGCAGTCGCCGTCGCCGGCTTCGGCAAGGCGGATCACGCGCTGGCCGGGCATGGTGCCGCGCTCGACCAGCCAGGCGTCCTCCAGCCGGCCGGCGGCGGCCAGGGCGCGGCGCACCCTGGGCAGGTTCCTGCCGGTCTTCATCACGACCAGCGCGTCGGCGGCCCGCATATGCCGCGCCAGGTCGGCCTCGGGCATCGTGCCGGTCAGCACGGTGAGCACATCGTCGCCCCAGGTGATCGGGATGCCGGTGGCGTTCCAGCAGCCGGTCATGCCGGTGATGCCGGGGATGACCTCCACCGCGACGCGCCCCTGCAGGCGGGCGTGCAGGTGCATGAACGAGCCGTAGAAGAACGGGTCGCCTTCGCACAGCACCACCACGTCCTGCGTCCGGGCCAGATCGGCCAGGCGGTTCGTCCAGTCATCGTAAAAGCCGGCCAGCGCGTCGCGATAGGCGGGGCTGTCCACCGGCAGTTCGGTGGTCACGGGATATTCCATCGGATACTCGGTGACGCCGGGGGCCAGCATCCCCTCGACGATCCGCCGGGCCTGTCCGGCGCGCCCGGCCTTGCGAAAATAGGCCACGTGGCGGGCCGTGCGGATCAGCCGGTCGGCGCGCACGCTCATCAGTTCCGGGTCGCCGGGGCCAAGGCCGGCGCAGACGATCCTGCCGGGCACGGGGCTATTCCTTCCGGCTGGCCAGCGCGTTGACCGCGGCGACCGTGATCGCCGAGCCGCCCAGCCGCCCCCTGACGACCAGCGCGGGAACCGGGAGAGCCGCCATCAGCGCATCCTTCGATTCCGCGGCGCCGACGAAGCCGACCGGGCAGCCGATGATCGCCGCCGGCCGGGGGCAGGCGGGATCTTCCAGCATGTTGAGCAGGTGGAACAGCGCGGTGGGCGCATTGCCGATGGCCACCACCGCGCCGGACAGGTGGGGACGCCACAGCTCCAGCGCCGACGCCGATCGGGTATTGCCCATCCGGCGGGCCAGATCGACGACGCAGGGGTCGTTCAGCGTGCAGATGACGGCGTTATCGGCGGGCAGGCGCGCGCGGGTGATGCCCTCGCTGACCATGCGCGCGTCGCACAGGATCGGCGCCCCGGCCTCCAGCGCGGCGCGGGCGGCGATCGCCATGCCGGGGGAAAATTCCACGTGCCGTTCGAGGCCGACCATGCCGGCCGCATGGATCATCCGTACGGCGACGATCTCCTCTTCCGGGCTGAAACGGGCCAGATCGGCTTCCGCCCGGATGGTGGCGAAGGACCGGCGGTAGATCGCCGCGCCGTCGGTTTCATAGAGGTGGGGCATCGGGACCTTCCGTCAGCAGTCCGGGCGTGACCAGCATCTGTTCGACCGTCAGGTGGCGCCGGATGGGCGTCGTGGCGGCCGTGCCGCCCCGGACAAGGTCGAAGCCATGCGTTTGGGCGACGAGTGTCAGCGGAGTCGGCCCAGGATGCGCGCAGCCCTTCGCGCAGCCCGAGACATGCAGCAATGCACCGGCCGGGATATGCGGCGCAAGCGCCCGCGCCAGCACCCGCGTGGGGTGCAGGGCCTGGGTGCAGCCGGGCGCGCCGGTGCAGGCGACAACCCGCAGCAGGGGATCGTCCGGCCGGGTGATGATGTGCGCGATCTCCGGCGCGCGCGTCTGCCCTTCGAGCAGGAGCAGGCGCCACGGCGTGACGCGCAGGGGGGCCAGGTCGGCGAGGGCGGCCAGGGTGCGGGCCTGCATCTGCCCGAAGGCGACGCCGACCAGGACGCCCGCGACCGCCCTGTGGGGGGCCGGGGCCGGCGCGCCGATCGCAGGCGCGGCCTCCATTTCGGTAAAGGCGGCGGGAAGCGCCGCGCCGCCGGCCAGATGTGCGGCCATGCGCCCCTGGCCGCCGCTGGCGACGAACCAGCGGGCGAGGGCCAGCGCGGTGTGCGCCATGCCGTCCGGCGTGACCCGCGCGCCGCCGGCGGCCCCGTCGGCGCGGCAGAGCAGGGCCCCCGTGGCGTCGCGTTCGATCCGGATGTCGGCGGATACCTCCCGCAGGACGGGGTGCGCGCCGGTGTCGAGGGCAAAGCCGAACTTGCCGGGCAGGCGGATCGTCGGGTCGTCCAGCACGGCGCTGGTCAGGCGTTCGGCCAGTTCCGCCGTGCCGTCGCCGGCCTGCCAGTAGGGGGTGACGACGATGTTGCGCCGTGCCTCGGCTTCGGGCGTGGGGTCGATCAGGCCCAGCGTTGCGAGACCCGCGACAAGCGGGGCATGGGTCTGGTCGGTGACGCCGCGGATCTGGACGTTGGCCCGCGCGGACAGGTCGATCAGCCCGTTGCCGTGACGCGCGGCCAGATGCGCGATGCCGGCGGCCTGCGCCTGGGTCAGCCGCCCGGTGGGCGGGCGGACGCGGACCAGCAGCCCGTCGCCGGAGGGCATCGGGCGCAGGGCGCCGGGGCACCAGCCCTTGACCAGCGGCGCGCTCACGGCGCGTCCCGCAGGCTGGCGGCGATGGCGTTGCGGCGCGTGGCCCACAGGCCGGCGGCCGCGAGTGCGCGAAAGCGATCGCGCAGGGCGGCGAGGGCGGCCGGGTTCTCGCGCGCCATGAACGCCGCCAGATCGTCCCGGCCCAGCGTGGCGTCGTAATAGATGTCGAACAGGTGGGCGGGCACGTCGCGGGTCAGGTGTGCGAACGCGGCGAGGGTGTCGAGCGTGGCGGTGATTTCCGCGGCGCCGCGAAAGCCGTGGCGCATCATGCCACTGGCCCAGTCGCGGTTGCCGGCGCGGGCGCGCACTACACGGGCGATTTCCTCGCGCAGGATGCGGGCGCGGGGTGTTTCGGGCCGGGTGGCGTCGATGTGATAGAGCGTGGGCGCAGCCCCCCCGAGCCGGGCGATGGCCGCGGCGGGGCCGGCCTCATGCGCGGCGTAGTCGGGCGACAGCAGCAGGTCGGTTTCGGCAAGGTCCTGCACATGCGCGACGCTGTCCGTCGTGCGGAGCCGCGTTTCCAGCGCGTCGCGATCGCGCCGTATGTCGCCGCCCGCGCCGATGGTCCATTCCGAGGCGCTGAGCCAGGCCTCGCCGGCGGCGGCGCGGCCCTCGTGGCTGTAATCTTCCAGCGCCGCGCCCATGCCGACCCCGTAATGGCCGGGCCGGGGTCCGAAGACCCGTGGCCCACGGACCACATAGGGGTTTTCCTCCGGCGGTTCGTCCCGTTCGGCCAGGGCGGCGGCGGCGGCCTCGAACATCTGCGCCATGCCGGGAAAGACATCGCGGAACAGGCCCGACACCCGCAGCGTCACGTCGATACGCGGGCGGCCCAGCAGGGCCGGCGGGATGATTTCGAAGCCGGACACGCGCTCCGACCCCGCGTCCCATTGCGGGGCCAGCCCGGCCAGATGCAGGGCCATGGCGAATTCCTCGCCGGCGGTACGCATGGTGGCCGACCCCCACAGATCGACGATCAGGCCGCGCGGCCAGTCGCCGTGGTCCTGCAGATGGCGGCGCAGCAGTTCTTCGGCCAGGCGCACGCCCTGCCCGTGCGCGACCCGGCTGGGCACGGCGCGCGGATCGACCGCGTAGAGATTGCGCCCGGTCGGCAGGACATCGGCCCGTCCGCGCAGGGGCGACCCCGCCGGGCCCGGCGCGACCCGGCGACCGGACAGCGCCGTCAGCAGGCCTTCGCGCTCGCCCGCCCCCTGGCCGTAGATGTGCAGGCCATCGCCGAACTGGCTTTCCTTGATGTCGCAGACGAAGCGGTCGATCCGCACGATGGCCTCGGCCGCGCCGGCGCCCTGCGGGATGTCGAGGTCCTGTTCGACACCGGCGGCCCGCGCCTCGGCGCGGATCGCCTCGATCAGGCGGTCGCGGCGGGCCGGATCCAGCCCCTCGGCGGTGGAATATTCGTCGAGCAGCCGCTCCAGCCGCAGCATCCCGTCCGGCACCGCGCTGCCGCGCTGGGGCGGCGGCAGGTGGCCCAGCGTGACCGCGCCGGTCCGGCGCTTGGCCTGCGCGGCCTCGCCCGGATCGTTGACGATGAACGGATAGATGACCGGCAGGCCGCCCAGCAGCGCGTCGGGCCAGCAGGTGCCGGACAGGGCCACCGCCTTGCCGGGCAGCCATTCCAGCGTGCCGTGCGCGCCGACATGCACCAGCCCATGAAACCGCTGCGCCCTCAGCCACAGGTAGAACGCGACATAGGCGTGCCGTGGGGTGTGGGCGAGGTCGTGGTACTCCCCTTCGCGCAGGCGCGCCTCGCCGCGCTCCGGTTGCAGGGCGACCAGTATCGCCCCCCGGCGGACGGCGGGAAAATGGAATTCTCCGTCGCGTACCGATGGATCGGCCGCCGGATCGCCCCATGCCTCTTGCAGCGCCTGTCGCAACTCCGGCGCCAGCCGGGCGAGGGCGGCGCGATAGGCGTCCAGCGGCCAGCTTTGCCGGCCGGTCAGCAACGCGTCGGCCAGGGGCCGGTCGCCCGGTGGCACGGTATGGCCTGCCTGCCCGAGGTCGGCCAGGATGGCGTCCGTCGAGGCCAGCGCATCCAGCCCGACGGCGTGGGCCATCTGGTCGGGGCGGCCGGGATAGGTCGAGAGGACGATCGCCAACTGTCGTTCGGGCGCGGGGGTTGCGCCCAGACGGTGCCATGACGCCACGCGGTTGGCCGCGGCGGCGACGCGGTCGGCGTCGGCCCGGTGCATCAGCCGGGAAAACTCGAGTTGGGCATCGCGCTCGTCCGCCGACTTGAAGCTGACCACGCCGGCGAACACCCGCCCGTCCACTTCGGGCAGGACGACATGCATGGCGAGGTCCGCCGGCGACAGGCCGCGTTCCGCCATGGCCCAGTCGCGCTGCCGCGCCGTGGAAAGGGCAACCTGGAACACCGGGCAGCCGGTGGCGTCGAGCGGCGAGGCGCCGTCTGCCCCCCGCGCGGAAAAGGCGGTGGCATTGATGACGACGGCGGCATCGTTGTCACGCAGGGCCTGGCGGACCCAGTGCGCCGCATCCGGCGCCTTGAGCGAGGGGGCGAACAGCCCCACGGCCCGAAAGCCGCGTTCGCGCATGGCGCGGATCAGGGCGTCGATCGGGCCGGTGTCCGCCGCCGTCAGATAGGCGCGGTAGAAGGTGACGACGGCCAGCGGCGCGCCGCCCTGCGGCACCGGAGCACCCGCGCCGGTGTCCGGATCGTACCAGCCGCATTCGGGAATGGTCTTCAGCCCGATCACCGGCGCGGCGTCGAGGCCCGAAGCCAGCGCCAGTTGCGCCAGCGCCGCCTGCGCCGCCACCGCGCCGCCGCTGTCGCACAGGGCCGCCAGACGCCGCAGGGTGGACTCCGGCACGGTGGACAGGGCGTCGAGGCGTGGGTCTTCGCGCCCGTCGGCCGGCAGCACGGCAAGGGCGATGCCCTTCCGGCGCGCCAGATGCTCCACCTGCGTCAGTCCATACGGCCAGTAGCCGACTCCGCCGATCAGCCGGATCAGGATGCCCCTGGCCTGCGCGAGCGTGGCCTCGACATAGGTGTCGATCGACAGCGGATGCCGCAGGGCCGCCAGATTGGCCAGCCGCAGGGTGGGCAGCGTGCCCCCGGCCGCGTGCCACGCCGCCGCGAAAGCGCCGAGGTCGCTGTCGGAGAAGGACAGCACCACCAGATCGGCCGGGCTCTGGCCGAGGTCGACGGGCGTTTCCGTCTCGTCCAGACCGTGGCTTTCGCGGAAGACCACGTGCATGGCGGTTATCCCTGCGGCGCGGCCCGGCCCGCCAGCACGGCATGGATCGCCTGGGCATCGACATGGTCGTGCTCGGCGATGACCACCAGCCGGGTCTGGCGCGGCTGCGTGCCCCAGGGGCGGTCGTACTGGGTCCGCACCCGCTCGCCCACCGCCTGCAGCAACATCCGCATCGGCTTGCCGCCGATGGCGACATAGCCCTTCACGCGCAGGATATGCTGCTCGCGGGCGAGGGTGCGGACGGCCTCGGCCAGCGCTTCGGGGTCGGCGATTTCCGGCAGGTCGATGACGACGCTGTCGAAATCCTCGTGCTCATGGTCATCGTGACCGTCGTGGTGCGACGGGCGGGCGGCGAGGTCGTCTTCCGCCGCGGCCCCCACGCCGAGGATGAGCTGCGGGTCGATCAGGCCGTCGCGCATCGGCAGGATCGGCAGCGGGCGGGGCGCGATCTCGGCGATCGCCGCGCGCGCGCGGTCGAGGCATGCTGCGTCCACCAGGTCGGCCTTGGACAGCAGCACGATGTCGGCGCAGGAAAGCTGGTCCTCGAACACCTTGGCCAGCGGGGTGTCGTGATCCAGGCTGTCATCCGCCAGGCGCTGCGCGTCCACGGCCGCCGGATCGGGGGCGAAGCGGCCCTCGGCCACCGCTTCGGCGTCGGCCAGGGTGATGACGCCGTCCACCGTGATGCGCGAACGGATGCTCGGCCAGTCAAAGGCCTTGAGCAGCGGTTTGGGCAGCGCCAGGCCGGAGGTTTCGATGAGGATGTGGTCGGGCCGCTGCGGCAGGGCCATCAGCCGTTCGACCGTGGGGATGAAATCGTCGGCCACGGTGCAGCAGATGCAGCCATTGGCCAGTTCGAGGATGTTCTCCGCCGGGCAGTTCTCGTCGGCGCAGGATTTGAGGATGTCGCCGTCCACGCCCAGCGTGCCGAATTCATTGACCAGCACAGCCAGACGTCGCCCCTGCGGGTTGGCCATCAGGTGACGGATGAGCGTCGTCTTGCCGGCGCCGAGGAAACCGGTGATGATGGTGACGGGAATTTTCGCGAGGTCGGTCCGGACGGTCATTTCAGCGCTCCTGCGGGGGGATGCGGGCAAGGCTCTGCTTGCGGAAAATCTGCGGGCGCTCGCGCCAGGGCACCAGGCCGTCGGGGGTGGCGGCATAGGCTGCGGCGCCGGCCAGGATATCGGGCACGTCCCCTTCGCCGAGACGGCCATAGACATAGCTCCAGCAGCCGGGCGCGCTCAGCGCCACCGCGCAGCCGTTGGTGCAGGCCGACAGGCATTCCACCGGCGTGATGGTGAGGCCTTCGGGCGCGGGTTCGGCTGCCAGTGCGGCGTACAGGCGGGCGCCCGGCACGGGTTGTCCGTCCACGGCCGGTTCACCCGCGCGGCAGGTCGTACAGACGAAGAGTGTCGCGTTCATGTCCCCAGCCCTGTTTCGCAACCGGGGCGCCCGCGGCCGACCCCGTGCCGCGACCGGGCAACGGGGAGCGTCCAGCCGGTTGCAGCACACCCCGGCTGCCCGTTGTATCGTCTGCTGGCAGGTCTCCCGGCTCGCGGATCCAGGGTTTCCCCAGCGATCGCCCACCCTTCCCGACGATGCGTCAGTGGCATTGGGCGATCTTTCCGGTAACGGTCGCGGGGGCGGCTGTGCCTGGGTCGGCCCTTGGCAAGGCAGGCCCTGTCACATTCCCTCTTAGCCTCTCCACAGATACGTCTATAGAGCGGAACCAACAGACCGGCTGTTGCGGCAATGCGCCCCTTATGTCAAGCGATGGAGCCCCTCATGACCCTTGCGACCGATCAGGACGGGAACAGCCTGGACGATACTGTTCGCCATGCCGGGAAAATGGCCAGGAAAAAGGCCGCGCGCGACAGGATCATGGCCTCCAAGCAGGGGGACAAGGGGCTGGTGATCGTCCATACCGGGGCGGGGAAGGGGAAATCCTCGTCCGGTTTCGGGATGATCCTGCGCTGCATCGCCCATGGCATGCCCTGCGCGGTGGTCCAGTTCATCAAGGGGGCGTGGGACACCGGGGAACGCCGGCTGATCGAGGCCAATTTTGCCGATCTGTGCCAGTTCCACGCGATGGGCGAGGGCTTTACCTGGGAAACCCAGGACAAGGCGCGCGATATCGCCGCGGCGCGCAAGGGGTGGGAAAAGGCCAAGGAACTGATCCGCGATCCCGAGATTCGCATGGTGCTGCTGGACGAGATCAATATCGCGCTGCGCTACGACTATCTCGACCTCGACGAGGTGCTGGCCTTCCTGCGCGCGGAAAAGCCGCCGCTGACCCATGTCGTGCTGACCGGGCGCAACGCGAAGCCGGAACTGATCGAATATGCGGATCTGGTGACGGAGATGACGCTGGTCAAACATCCGTTCCGCGCGGGGATCAAGGCGCAGGCCGGGGTTGAATTCTAGGGGCCGGAGCGGACCCATGCGCGCGCTGATGATCCAGGGCACCGGCTCCAACGTCGGCAAATCGTTGCTGGTGGCGGGCCTGTGCCGGGCGGCCCTGCGGCGGGGGCTGTCGGTGGCGCCGTTCAAGCCGCAGAACATGTCGAACAACGCGGCGGTGACCGAGGACGGCGGAGAGATCGGCCGGGCGCAGGCGCTCCAGGCCCTGGCCTGCGGTCGCGCGGCCCATACCGACATGAACCCCGTTTTGCTGAAGCCGGAATCGGAAACGGGATCGCAGGTGATCGTGCAGGGGCGGCGCGTCGCCACGGCGCGGGCGCGGGAGTATGCCCGGCTCAAGCCCCGGCTGCTGGCGCCGGTGCTGGAGAGTTTCGCGCGGCTGCGGCAGGCCGCCGACATCGTCATCGTCGAAGGCGCGGGCAGCCCGGCCGAGGTGAACCTGCGCGCCGGCGATATCGCCAACATGGGTTTCGCGCGGGCGGCGGATGTGCCCGTCATCCTGGTGGGGGATATCGACCGGGGCGGGGTGATCGCCCAGATCGTCGGGACCCGGGTGGTGCTGGACGCGGCCGATGCCGCGCAGGTGGTGGGGTTTCTGGTCAACCGTTTTCGCGGCGATCCGTCCCTGTTCGACGACGGCTATGCCCTGATCGGCCAGCGCACCGGCTGGCGGGGTTTTGGCGTGGTGCCGTATTTTGCCGATGCCGCCCGGCTGCCGGCGGAGGATGCGCTGGATCTGCGCCGGACCGCCGGGACTGGTCCATTGCGGGTGGCGGTGCCGGTCCTGTCGCGCATCGCCAATTTCGACGATCTCGACCCGCTGGCGCAGGAGCCGGCGGTCACGCTCGGCATGATCGGCGCGGGGCAGGCCATCCCCGGCGATACCGACCTGGTCATTCTGCCGGGAACCAAATCCACCCTCGCGGACCTCGCCTGGCTGCGCGCCCAGGGCTGGGATATCGACATCCATGCCCATGTGCGGCGCGGCGGCCATGTGCTGGGCATTTGCGGCGGCTATCAGATGCTGGGCCGCATCATCCGCGATCCGCTGGGGCTGGAGGGCGCGGCCGGCGATGTGCCCGGCCTGGGCCTGCTGGACCTTGTCACGACGATGCGGCCGGACAAGCATCTCTCGCGGGTGGACGCCGTGCATGCGCCCAGCGGCGCGCCGATGACGGGCTATGAAATCCATATCGGCGAAACCACGGGCGAGGCCCGTTGCCGCCCGTTTGCCCATGTCGCGGGCGTGCCGGAAGGCGCCCTTTCCGCGAACGGGCGGATCATGGGTAGCTACCTTCATGGCATGTTCGCCGGCGATGCGTTTCGCGGTGCGTTCCTGCGCCAGTTGGGCGCGGCGCCCTCGACGCTGGACTATGGTGCGGGGGTGGAGGCCGTCCTTGACGCGCTGGCCGACCACCTTGAAGCGCATTGCGATGTTGCCGGGCTGCTGGCGGCGGCGCGATAGGGGCGGTTAGCGTTGCGGCGCCTCATGGTCTCCCCGTCATCAGGACGATCAGGGCCATGATGGCGGCCAGCATCACCATTGCCCGGCGATACAAGGCCAGCCCGCGGGCAAGGTCGCCCGGCTGCGGGTCCGGTGCGTCGCCGTTGAGCCATGGTTCCTGGGCAATGCGATCGGCATAGGTGCGCGGCCCCGAGAGGCGAATGCCGAGCGCGCCGGCAAAGGCGGCTTCGGGCCAGCCGGCGTTGGGCGAGCGGTGAGAGCGGGCGTCGCGCAGCATGATCGTCAAGGCTGTCGCGGGCCGGGCCGAGGCAAGCGCGAACAGCAGCCCGGTCAGCCGCGCCGGGACAAGGTTGGCCACATCGTCGATCCGGGCCGCCGCCCAGCCGAAGGCCTCGTGACGGGGCGTGCGATGGCCGATCATCGAATCCATCGTGTTGATCGCCTTGTAGGCGGCAATGCCGGGCAGCCCCAGCAGCATTCCCCAGAATAACGGGGCGACGATGCCGTCCGAGGCGTTTTCGGCGAGGCTTTCCGCTGCCGCGCGCGCGATTCCGGCACCATCCAGCAGGGTCGGATTGCGACCGACGATCATGGATACGGCCTTGCGCGCACCGGCAAGGTCGCCGGCGGCCAGCGGCCTGGCGACGGCGGTGACATGGTCATGCAGGGAACGCGCCGCCACCAGCGGCCACGCCAGTATCGCGGTCAGGATCAACCCGGCTCGGCCTCCGGGTAGCAGCCGGGATATTGCCAGCGCCATGCCGGCCGCCAGAGCGATTACGGCCCCTGCCAGGACCACACCGGTGATGCGGCGAGAAAGGTCGCCGGCCTTTTCGCGGTTGAGGCGGCGATCGCCCGCGCCGATCAGCGCGCCTAGCCATGTCACCGGATGGCCGATGCGCGCGTACAGACCGTGCGGCCAGCCGAGTGCACCATCCAGCATCAGCGCGATCAGCATCGCCGCCGTTGTTCCGGTCAGCATGGGGTGGCTTGACGCGCGTCGGGACGCCTTTCATGCGGCGATGGGGCGTGACCGATGATTCGCCGTTCCGTGGAGCACAGCTGCGCCAATTCGGCCTTTCTCCTCTTGTCCGTGGCGACACTTCCTGTCGCCGCGCTACTGATGCCAGCTCAGGCCCTTCGGCACCATTGAGAAACCGCAGGCGCGCAGGGCGGCGTCCAGGCGCGTCATCCTCACGGGGCGGTCGTCAACCATTTCAAGCGTGAATATGAGATGCTTCTCGCGCCTCAGCGCGGCGGCAAGCGCGTCCAGGCCGCTGCGGAGCATGTCGGCATCCGCATCGACATACGTCAGCAGGGTACGTCCGCCTTGCGTAAGATAGAACATGAGGCGTTCGCCCGCGATCACGACGAACGCGCCGCCGCGGCGCGTCGGACGGATCGTGGAGGGGTGCGGCGGCCAGGGCAGGATCGTCCCGAAGGGGTTGGCCGGATCGCCGGCCGAAAGCGCCGCCGGCACGGGATCGGCGGAGCGCGTGTCCGCGAGTTCGCGCAACCGGTCGACGGTCGCGCGTTCCGCGAACTGGGAGGCCCCCAGCCCTTCGACGAAGCGGCCGCGCAATATCTGTCCGGCATCCTCCATGCTTCGCAAAATCGGCTGGAGCGCGGGGAAGCCCCCCGGCACGTCTTCCGCGACGGCCGCGCCGCGCGTGACGATGCCGTAACGGTCAAGAAGCCCCTCGACCAGTGCCAGCGCGCGGGCGGTGTCGCTGGCCGGTTCGCGGGGCAGCAGCGACCAGCGGCCCGCCAGGGTCGGATCGCCCCGCGCGCCGGATGTCGAAGCGCCGGTTGTCCTCGGTTGCGCGAACGAGGAGAATCCGCGAAGGCCCCTGCGCCGCCGCGACAGGTGAATCGGGCGGGGACGTTGGGGCGCGCCCGAGCGCGCGCGCAGCGGCGACCAGCTGTCGCTGGTGACATAGCCGGCCCACGCCAGGCCCCAGAGCGCCGCGTCGAGTTCGGACACCGGCAGCAGGGAACCGCCGTCCCACGCCCCCGCCGGTCCTTCCGCCAGGCGGGCGGGCGCCAATGTCGCAAGCTGGCGTGCGAAATAGGCGCCCCCATCGGCGAGAAGGTCGAGGAGCGATCGCTGAAGCGGCGACAGGGCCGCCCTGTCTTCGGCATCCGCCAGGGGCGGCAGGGTCTCGGCGGCGAATTCCCGCGGATGCAGGGAGACCAGACCGTCTTCCCCGCCGAGCTTGCCATGGCCGCACCACAGCACTGCGCCGGTGGCGATCAGCTCGTCCAGCATGGCCGGGCTGTAGTTGTGCACGCGGGCCCGCAGGATCTGGTTCTCCCACACCGAGGCCGGCAAAGGCATGCCGGCGAGTTGCTCGACGACGCGGGCGACGGCGTCGATGCCGGTGAGCGCTCCCCCCGCCGTAAGGCCGTGGCGCTCCAGCAGCAGGCGGATATAGGCGTCCCTGCGGGCGGGGCGGGTCGCCTCGCGCGCGGCCTGCAGCGAGCGCAGCCGGAGGCGCCGGAACACGTCGTCGGCCACCCATTCGTGGCGCGCCAAGGGATTACGCATCAGGGGATTGCGTGTCAGGGAATCGGGGCCGGTGGCATCGTCCCGTGCTTCCAGCCGGCGTTCGGCGCCGAAATTCCCCTTGAGCAGCTTGCCCTGCGCGCGCAGCCGTTCCAGCGCCGCGTCGGCAACCGTGACGCCGAGACCGAAACGGACCGCGACCTCGTTCGTCGTGAACGGCCCATGGGTGCGTGCGTATCGCGCGACCAGATCGCGGAGCGGATCGGCGACCGGCTGCCCGAAGACGTCGGGCAGGCGGGCCGGCGGCGTTATGCCGAGCGCATCGCGCAGCCGGGCGGCGTCCTCGACGGCGGCCCAGCATGGCCGGCCTGCGATCGTCACCCGGATGACGCGGCGCGCGGTTGCGAGTGCGGCGAGACCGGCTTCGGCGTCGCCGTCCGCGAGGCGCCGCGCGACCTCCTCGGCCGATAGCGGGCCGAGTTCGCGCACGAGATCGGCCACACCCTCCTGCCCCTTCGCCCGGTAGGCCGGCGCCAGACGCTGCAGCTCACTCTCGACCTGGTCGATGACCACGGGATCGAGAAGCGTGCCGAGATCGGCCTCGCCGAGAAGGTCGGCGAGCAGCCCGCTGTCCAGGGACAGGACCGAGGCGCGTCGTTCGGCGATCGGCGCGTCCGTCGCATACATGAATTCGGCCACGTAACCGAACAGGAGGTCCGCCGCGAAGGGCGACGGAATTTCGGTTGTCACCTCCACGATCCGGATCGCGCCGTCCGCGAGGCGGCGCGCCAGACTGTCGAGTGCGGCGAGGTCGTAGACGTCCTGCAGGCATTCGCGGGCGGTTTCGACCAGGATCGGAAAATCCGGATGGTCCCGCACGATTTCCAGCAACTGGCCGGCACGCAGCCGCTGTTGCCACAGCGGGGAGCGGTGGCCGGGGGCGCGGCGCGGCAGAAGCAGCGCGCGGGCGGCGCATTCCCGAAAGCGGGCGGCGAACAGGGCCGAGCCGCCCACGGCCTCCGTCACGATGCCTCGGAGTTTGTCCGGGTCGAAGGTGAACAGGTCCGCGCCCGGTACCCGTCCGGCGGTGTCGGGCAGGCGGGCGACGATGCCGTCGTCGCTGGCCACCACCGAAGGGTCGATCCCGAACCGGCGCCGGACCCGGGCCGCGATCGCCAGCGCCCAGGGATCATGCACGCGGCGTCCGTAGGGCGAGTGCAGGATGACCCGCCAGTCGCCGGCCTCGTCGCGGCAGCGTTCGACCACCAGGGTCCGATCGGTCGGCAGCACCCCGGTCGCCGCGCGCTGTTCGTCGATGAGGGCGCGCATGTTGGCGATCGCGTTCGTGTCCAGCCCCGCCGCCCGCAGCCGTGCCTCCGGCCGGGGGAGGGTATCGCCGTCTGGGGTTTCCTCGCGCGTTCCGGCGTCGAGCGCGGCCAGGAAGGCGCCGATCGCCTCCCCCAGTTCGGCGGGCCGCCGCACGCCGTCGCCGTGCCAGAAAGGCAGCCGGGCGGAGCGGCCTGGCGCCGGCGTCACGATGACCTGGTCGTTGGTGATCTGTTCGATGCGCCAGGACGTCGTGCCGAGTGTGATGATGTCGTTCACCCGGGATTCGTAGACCATCTCCTCATCGAGTTCGCCCACGCGGCGCGATCCGGCCCGCTCCTCGCCCTCGGGGAGGACGACGGCGAACAGTCCCCGGTCGGGGATGGTGCCGCCGCTGGTGACGGCAAGCTGCAAGGCGCCGGGACGCGGCGTCAAAAGCCCGGCCTCGCGGTTCCAGACCAGGCGCGGGCGGAACGCGGCGAAGTCATCGGATGGATAGCGCCCGGCGAGCATGTCGAGCGTCGCATCGAACGCGCCGCGTGGCAGGGTGCTGAAAGGGGCGGCGCGCCGCACCATCGCATACCAGTCCTCGACGGCGAGGGGCGAGACGGCGACCGCCGCCACCGTCTGCTGCGCCAGCACGTCGAGCGGGTTGCGCGGCGGGTCGATCGCCTCGATGCGGCCGGCGCGCATGGATTCGACGGTCACGGTGGCATCGACCAGGTCGCGCCGCGTGCGCGGGTAGACCAGCCCGGACGAGGCGCCGCCGACCTGATGGCCGGCGCGGCCCACCCGTTGCAGGCCGCTCGCCACCGAAGGGGGGGCCGCGACCTGGATCACCAGATCGACCAGCCCCATGTCGATGCCGAGTTCCAGGCTCGACGTCGCGACAACGCAGCGGAGCGCGCCGGCCTTGAGGGCGCTTTCGATCTCGCGGCGCTGCTCCTTCGAGACCGAGCCATGATGGGACCGCGCGAGCAGCGGCGGCGCGCCCATCGACCGCTGTTCGGTGCCCCCGGAGACCGATGCGTAATGGAGGGGCGGCCCGGCGTCCGGTGCGGGCGGCGCGTCCTGCGCCAATCGCTCGGCGTAGAGTTCGTTGAGCCTTGCCGTGAGTTTTTCGGCAAGGCCGCGCGAATTGGCGAAGACGATCGTGGCGCGCCGGCCCAGGATCTTGTCGAGGATGCTGGCTTCGACATGAGGCCAGATCGAGCCGCTCCGTGCGCTCCGTTCCCCGTCGCCGGGCTGACCGCCGGTTGCCGCAAGGTCGCTCATGTCCTCGACCGGCACCACGATCTTCAGGTCGAGCCGGCGGCTGGAGGGCGGATTCACGACCGTGACCGGCCGTGCTCCCCCCAGGAATTGCGCCACCCGATCGACCGGACGCACGGTCGCCGACAACCCGATCCGCTGGGCCGGCGTCGCCAGCAGCGCGTCCAGACGCTCCAGGCTCAGCACCAGATGCGCGCCGCGCTTGGTGCCGGCCACCGCGTGGACCTCGTCGACGATCACGGCGTTCACGCCACGCAACGTCTCGCGCGCCCTCGAGGTCAGCATCAGATAGAGGGACTCGGGCGTGGTGATGAGAATGTCGGGAGGGCGGCGCAGCAGCCCCGCCCGTTCCGCCGAAGGCGTATCGCCGGTACGCATGCCCACGGTGATCTCGACGGGCGCGTCCCCGCGCCGCTTCCGCTCCACCCCCACGCCATGGAGCGGGAGGCGCAGATTGCGCTGCACGTCGGCGCCGAGCGCCTTGATCGGCGAGATGTAGAGAACGCGTGTCACCGCCCTGGCCCCTGATTTCGTTGGGGATTTCGTCGAGTCGGGTGGTGTCCCGGCGGCGGCTTCCGCCTCGCGCTCGCGGAAAAGCCGGTCGATCGCATGCAGGAACGCGGCCAGGGTCTTGCCCGAGCCGGTCGGCGCGATCACCAGCGCGCTGTCCCCGGCGCCGATGACAGTCCAGGCTGCCGCCTGCGCCGCGGTCGGAGACGCGAACGCGGCTTCGAACCACGCGCGGGTCGCGGGGGCGAACCTTGCAAGCGGGTCGGCGGCCGGGGTTTTCGTCGGAAGCGTCATGCCGAAGGTCGGTTCCTTCTGCTTTTCAGCGGTCGCCTCCTGGCCCGCCTGGTCCAGAGGAGCAGTTTGTCACGAACCCGTCCATGCGACTTTGAAAGACCGGCGTCGCGCTGTCCTGGCCGAAGCGCGATGACGGAACGCTCTGCCGTGCCTCGATGCTTGCCATCGGAGGACTCACGGCCCACCTTGAAGGGAGCTTGCCCGACGAGGGAAATGACGATGACCATTCATTCCGACGATTTTCGGGTGCGCGAGGGCGACGAAGTCAACCTTCGGAAGTGGCCGACCCTGATTGATCCTGTCTACAAATCGAAAGAACAATACCAGAACATTTTAAAGGCTCATGTCGAATGTCTCAGTGAACGGCAGCAGCTTCTCTATGCGTCCAATCGCCATGCCATCCTGCTGATCTTTCAGGCCATGGATGCGGCGGGGAAGGATGGTGCGATCAGGCACGTCATGTCGGGCGTCAACCCGCAAGGGTGCCAGGTTTTCAGTTTCAAGCATCCCAGCCCGATGGAACTGCAGCATGACTTCCTGTGGCGTACGACCCGCGACCTCCCCGAGCGCGGACGGATCGGCATTTTCAATCGGTCCTATTACGAGGAGGTGCTGATTGTCCGTGTCCATCGCAATATTCTCGGCAGTGAAGGGCTTCCCGACGCGCCGAAAGAAGACAGGAAGATCTGGCGTCGCCGCTACCGTTCGATCGTGAATCTGGAACGCCACCTTCACGAAAACGGAACGCGGATCATAAAGTTCTTCCTCCATCTGTCGAAGGACGAGCAGCGCAAGCGCTTCCTCGAACGCATCGACGATGTGGAAAAGAACTGGAAGTTCAGCACGGCCGATATCGAGGAGCGGAAGTTCTGGGACCACTATATGGAGGCTTATGAGGACTGCCTCGGTGCGACAACCACACAAGACTCGCCATGGTATATAGTTCCCGCTGACGACAAGGAAAACACGCGACTGATTGTTTCGCAAATCGTCCTGGATGCTTTCGATGAGCTCAAGATGTCGTATCCAAAAGTGAGCGCGGAACGTCACCAGGAATTACTGGCGATCCGAAAGAAACTGACGGAGTGACCGCGACGGACCGCGAGGCATGAGTCCGATCGCCATCGGCACGCATCAGGGGTCTGCCCTGAAGGCAGCTAATTCGACGGGGGATAGCGCCGCATCAATCGCAATTGTCCCCACCACGCGCGGCACAGAGCCGCCGCGCCGATCGGGATCCGGCCGGTGGCCCGCATGTCGGCCGCCAGTGCGAACAATGTCTTCTGCTTGGCAAAGACGCCGCGATATGCGCCCGCCAGGCTTAGCGTCGGGTCCCAGAACTGAATGGCTTCCGATCCGGCGCCGTTGACCTCGATGATCTGGAATTGTCCCTGTCGCAGGGCGTCCTCGCTGCTGAATCGCACGTCGAGGCGACCGAAATAAAAGCCGTTCATCGATCGGGCAATGGCGTCGACAATACCCTCAAGGGTGGGGGTGTTCAGCCGCATGGCGTTTTCATAGCGCCCCCCGACCCGCAGGGAGGCGGCCGTGCCGAGGATGACCATTTCACCGCTTGGCGGGACATGGTCCAGGCGGCCTGCGGGAAGAGCCGTCCTGTAGTGCGCCATCAGGGGAAAGAGCCGTGGATCTGCGCGCATCAGTTCGGCAATGGAGCGAACCCCGTCGCCGGTGACCTGTGGCGGGTGGCGAATGGCGAGCCCGATCAGGTGGCCGTGGGTCTCGGTGGGGCCGCGCATGTAAAACAGGCCGGCTTCGAAGGGTCCGGGAACAAATTCCTGCAACAGGAAGCCGGCGCGGGATGGAAAGGCCGCGATGTATTGTGCCAGTTCACCAGCATCGTTGATCCGCCTGACGCCGTAACCGCACCAGCCAATGTCGGGCTTGGCGATCAGCGGGAAGCCCAATGTGCCCGCGATGGCGCCCACCCGATGGACGTCCCCGGGAGAGACGAGAATGGTCCGGGCGACCCATGGCGCATATTCCGGGCCGATCCGGGCCAGGCAGGCATGTTTTGATTCTCCCGCCAGTCCTCCGGTCTCGATCGCCGGGTTGACGACCGATGGCAGTGTCAGGCTGCGGTAACGAAGTCCCAGCCACAGCCACTGCATGACGAGCGGGATGCATAATATCGGTTTCGGCAGCCGTTCTATTGCGCCGAAGCCGGGCGGACTGATGGGTTGGCGGGAACAGGCGTCCGTCGTGCTGCGTTGAGACCTCATGATGGAACAGCCTATCTCCCGTAATTCGAATCCGGATTGGGCAATGCGACAGGTGGGGATCACGCTGTTGCGAGCGGGATACAGATTTGTTTGTCCAACGCCCGAAACCCAGCGACGTGTGAATGCGCGGCCAGGCAATGAATGGGCTGGAAATCTCGTGGATGTTTTCGGCTGGAGCCGACCGTTCCGGCAGGATGTGCTGCCCGCGCCGCTCTTTGAACAGGCGATGGCGGCGGGCATGCTGGTCGCGGACAGTGGGGCCTGGCGCAGTCGCTTCCGGTTCTCGACGCTGGGCGGCAACGGGTTCTTTCACTCCTCCTTTCCGACCGAGGCGGCGGACGCCGTGTTCTTCGGCCCCGACAGCTATCGGTTCGGCGCCGTGCTGACGGCGCATCTCCGTGGTGCCCCGCCGCCCGGGCGGGCGGTCGATATCGGCTGCGGCACGGGGCTGGGCGCGATCCTGATCGCGCAGCATGACCCGGCGGCCGAAACGGTGATGGTCGATATCAATCCGGCCGCGCTGCGCCTGGCGCGCATCAACGCGGCCCTGGCCGGCGTCGACGGCATTCTGGCGCGGCAGAGCGACCTTCTGTCGGATGTTTCGGGCGCATTCGACCTGATCGTGTCCAACCCGCCTTATCTGCCCGATCCCCGACGCCGCCTATACCGAAACGGCGGCGGCAGGCTGGGCGAGGGACTGTCATTGGCGATCGTCAGGACGGCCATGGAGCGTCTGGCGCGTGGGGGAACGTTACTCCTCTACACAGGCACCGCCATCGTTGGCGGAGACAATCCGTTCCTGCAGGGCGTCGCATCCCTGCTGGGCCGCGCGGATTTTATCTGGGAGGCCGTCGAACTCGATCCCGATGTCTTTGGCGAGGAACTGGAGGAGAGCCCCTTGTCCGTTGCGGAGCGCATTGCGGTGATCTGCCTGACGGTGACACGGAAGTAGGACGGTGACGGCACCGATGAACGAAAACCTGTCCGCCGATACCGTCGAGCAGACGCAACGGAGCCTCCATCTGGGTCTGGCGATGCTGAATCGCGCGCGCCTGACGCCATGTTTGCCCGAGGATGATGAGACCGCCGGACTGGACCTTCGTCGTCTGCTGGAAGATGAGGCGCGCTTTTTGCGGGCGATGCGCGCGCGGGTCGCGCCTGCCGTTGCGTTGGCGCCGGAAGACCCGGTGGCATTCGTCTCGTGGTTCGAGGGGCTGGAACGGACCGGTCCCGGTCAGGGGGACCGTCTCTTTTCCTGGCTGGCCCATGAGGCGCCGCGTGAGGCCATGTGCTGGTTCCTCGAACAGGAAGCCGCGGGCGAGGCTGGTTTCGAGGACCTGACGGCCCTGGTGCAGGTGCGTATGCCGACGCGGCCCAAGCTCGAACTGGCGCGGAATTACTGGGACGAGATGGGTCATGGCCGCGAACCCGGCATGCATGGGCCGATGCTGGAGCATCTGGTCCATGCCCTGGGACTGGAGCCCCGGCCGGAGACGACGGTGTGGCAATCGCTCGCCCTGGCCAACACCATGGCTGGTCTCGCATCCAACCGGCATCTGGCGTTTCACGCGATCGGCGCGCTGGGCGTGATTGAATTGACCGCGCCGGGCAGGGCGGCACTGGTCGCCGCCGGGCTGAAGCGCCTGGGCGTGGGGCCGGATGACCGGCATTATTTCGACCTGCATGCCGTCCTGGATGTCCGCCATTCCGCGACGTGGAACACGGAGATTATCGGCCCCCTGGTCGCGGAAGATCCGCGACGCGCGAAGGCGATAGCCGAGGGTGCCCTGATGCGCCTCGAATGTGGTGCTGCATGTTTTTGGCGTTATCGGGACCATTTCGGCATATATTGACCCGACGGAGGGTAAGGCTCACGGCCGCCCTGCCTCCGCTCACCCCCGCAGGAAGGCCAGCAGATCGGCGTTGACCTGATCCTTGTGGGTCAGGGGGAAGGCGTGCGGCGCGCCGGGATAGAGCTTGAGCGTCGCCCCCGCGATCATCTCGGCGGCCAGCTTGCCGGTGGCCTCGAACGGCACCACCTGGTCGTCGTCGCCGTGCAGCACCAGTGTCGGCACGTCGATTTTCGCCATGTCGGGGCGGAAATCGGTTTCGGAAAAGGCGGTGACGCAGTCGATCGTGCCCTTGATCGAGGCGGTGAGGGCGATCTGCAGCGTCTGGTCGAACACCGCCTGCGACACCGCCGTGCCGTGGTTGGCGCCGTAGAAGATGGGGCTGAAATCGGCCAGGAACTGCGCGCGGTCGGCCAGCAGCCCGGCGCGGATGCCGTCGAATACCGCGCGGTCGGGGCCGGCGGGGTGGTCGGGCGTTTTCATGAATAGCGGCGTCACCGCCCCCAGCAGCGCCAGCCCGGCCACCCGGCCGCTGCCGTGGCGGGCGATGTAGCGCACGATATCCCCGCCGCCCATCGAAAACCCGACCAGCACCACGTTCGTGAGGTCCAGCCGTTCGATCAGGTCGCTGATATCGTCGGCGAAGGTGTCGTAATCGTACCCGTTCCAGGGCTGGGCGGAGCGGCCGAAGCCGCGCCGGTCGAACGCGATGACGCGATAGCCGTGCTGCGCCAGGAACAGCATCTGATAGTCCCACATATCCGCGCTGAGCGGCCAGCCGTGGCTGAACAGGACGGGCTGGCCGGCGCCCCAGTCCTTGTAATAGAGGTCGGTGCCGTCGCGGGTCGTGATCGTGGGCATGGGGGCGTTCCTTCGTGATGTGGACAGGGCACGGAACGGGGCGCCTCGGGGTGTCGTGGGCCGCGTCGTCGTTGCCTGGACAGTAGGCGTCGCCCGGAATGGCATAAATAGAAACAATTGAAATATATCGTTCCTTATTTTTTGCTTTGCGGTGGAACGGGTTGGAGCGCCCCCGGATCGCCGCAAACCATGCTAATCTGGTTCGTTGACACCTGATCCGAACCATCGGGCCACAAAAAATGAGGTGCGGGACGCAAGATGAGACGGTTGTGCCAGGTTGCCGCCATGGGGCTGACGCTGTTTATCGTGTTCGTGACGCTCGGCCCGCTGAGGGACCGGCCGCAGACCGGGCATCCGCAGACCGAACGGTTTGCGGCCTATTTCGTTCTCGGGGCCGTCTTTGCCGTTGCTTACCCGCGACATCGGGGCTGGATCGCGGCGGGGGTCGTCGTAGGGAGCATCGCGCTGGAACTGGGCCAGCTTGCGATCCCCGGCCGGGATGCGGGCCTGCCCGACGCCGCCGTCAAGGCCGTGGGCGGGATGATGGGAACGGCGCTGATCTCGGCGTCGGCCTATACCGTGCGCCGGGCCCGCAGCCGGGCCTCGTGATGCACGATGTCGTGAGTTAATCGGCGGGCGGACGTCTGGTCCCGTGGCTGGATTCCGGCATTCCGGCGCGGCAGGCTGGTGTTTTCGGCAGACGGGCCGCGTCGCATGCGTCGGGAACCGGATTGCCGTGCGATCGCTGCCCGTCTGCCGAAAACTCCAGCCGGGGAACCGATCATGCCGACAAGACGGAATATGCTTGCCCTTTCCACCATGGGCGCCGCCGCGTTGCTGGCGCGGCAGGCCCATGCCCAGGACGGGGGCCACGCGGGCGATGTCATGCCCACGCTGGGCCGCGTGACGGGCACGACCATGCCGGCCAATGCGCCCCAGCCGGGCCAGCGCTTTCGTCCGCCGACGCGGATCGGCCTGGGCGGGGTGCCGATCGGCAACGGCTTCGCCCCCGGCACCGACGCGGATGCCGAAGCGGCGCTGGAGGCCGCATGGGCGGCGGGCGTCCGCTATTTCGATACGTCGCCCTGGTACGGGCTGGGCCTGAGCGAGCGCCGCTTCGGCCATTTCCTGCATACCCGCCCGCGTGACGAATTCGTGCTGTCCACCAAGGTCGGCCGGCTGCTGACGGCGAGCACGCACCCTCCGGCGGTGAAGCTGTGGAAAGAACCGTCGCCTTTCGCCTATCGCTA
Organism: Gluconacetobacter johannae; assembly: GCF_014174305.1. Taxonomy (GTDB): domain Bacteria; phylum Pseudomonadota; class Alphaproteobacteria; order Acetobacterales; family Acetobacteraceae; genus Gluconacetobacter; species Gluconacetobacter johannae. The sequence continues at coordinate 55,776 of NZ_JABEQH010000003.1, forward strand.
CGATTACACGGCGGACGGCGTGCGGCGCTCGATCGAGGACAGCCTGCAACGGCTGGGTATCTCACGCCTCGACATCGTGTACATCCATGACATCTCGCCCGATAACGGCGACATGGGCGCGCGCTGGACGGAGTATTTCGACGTCGCCGCCAAGGGCGCCATGCCGGCGCTGACCCGAATGCGCGAGGAAGGGATCATCCGGGCCTGGGGCTTCGGCGTGAACACCCCCCAGCCGGCCCTGAAGGCGATCGAGGCCGGCGACCCCGATATTTTCCTGCTGGCCACGCAATATTCGCTGCTGCGTCATGACGAGGCGCTGGACCATACGCTGCCGGCGCTGGCCGGGCGCGGGATCTCTGCCGTGGTGGGCGCGCCGTTGAACGCGGGCTATCTGGCCGGGCGCGACCGCTACGATTATCGCGGCACCATCCCCGAGGGCATGCCCCGCAAGCGCGCCCGGATCAGCGCCATCGCGGCGCGCCACGGCATCGACCTGCGGACGGCCGCCCTGCAATTCGCGGCCGCCCACCCCACGGTCGCCGCCATCGTCCCCGGCGCGCGAAACGCCGCGCAGATGCAGGCCAATGCCCGGTCGATGGAAGTGGCGATTCCGCCGGGATTCTGGGCCGAGCTGAAACAGAAAAAACTGATCGCGGAGAACGCGCCGACGCCCGCCATGACGTGAACCCCATCGCGTAATCGCGACGACGCAGAACCGCCTTGCAGGCGGCCGGGGGCATGCACATGTCGTCTCTGCCGGGGAGAGGTGGCCGGGCCACACGGTCCGCGAACCGCCCTGGCAGGCGAGGAGCCGGGCCGATGGATGTCCAGGATTTCGACGAGGGTTCGCACTACGACAGCGAACGCGAGAGGCGGATCGAACTTCTGATCCGGCGTCTGCCCGCAGGGCTGCAACCGGCGGTGCGCTGGCTGCGCCGGCCGGTGGCGCGATGGGTCCGCATTCCCGCGGGTGTTCTGCTGGTCGCGGGCAGCGTGTTTGCCCTGCTGCCGGTTTTCGGGTTCTGGATGCTGCCGCTTGGGGTGTTGCTTCTGGCCGAGGACCTGCCGCCCGTGCGGCGCCTGACCGGCCGGCTTCTGCGCTGGATTGAAGCGCGTCATCCGCAGTGGATGGGCCTTTCGCCAACATCCACACACTGAACTCCCGGAAAGGGAGATGTGTCATGGCCTTTAATGCCTATCCTGGGCCGTCGTTCCGGCCCGCCGGGCTTGCCGTCCCGTTCGACGCCGGCCTGCGACGCTATATGCTGTCGGTCTACAACTATATGTCGGCGGGGCTGGTCCTCACCGGCCTTGTCGCCTATTTCGCCGTCGCGACCGGCTTCTACCAGCAGATCGTCGCCACGCCGTGGATGTGGCTGGTGATGCTGTCGCCCCTGGCGGCGGTGCTGTTCCTGAGCTTCCGTATCGAAAAGATGCGCCTGGGGACCGCGCAGCTGGTCTTCTGGGGCTTCGCGGCGATCATGGGTCTGTCGCTGGCCGGGATTTTCCTGGTCTATACCGGCACCAGCATCGCACGGGTCTTCTTCATCACCGCCGGCACCTTCGCGGCCATGAGCCTGTATGGCTACCGCACCAAGCGGGATCTGACCGCCGTCGGCGCGTTCATGATTATGGGCCTGATCGGGCTGATCCTGGCCAGCCTGGTCAATCTGTTCCTGGGCTCCAGCATGCTGCAGTTCGTGATTTCGGTGGTCGGCGTGCTGGTGTTCACCGGCCTGACGGCGTTCGACACACAGCGGATCAAGCATGTCTACCTGACGATCGGCGCGGCTGGAGATCTGGCGAAGGCGGCGCTGATGGGTGCGCTTTCGCTGTATCTCGACTTCATCAACCTGTTTGTCATGCTGCTCAACCTGACGGGCAACCGGCGTCAGTCGTAGGGGCGGAGATGCGTTCCGGCCCGGATCGGGTACTTTTTGCCCCGATCCGGGTTGAAGGTCTGCGACGGCGCATCGGGCGCCGGGAGGAAGGCAGATGGACGCGTTCTCCGACTACCGAGGACTCGCCGGGTCGGAAGCCGCCCTGCGGCTGAAGCGGGAGGGGCCGAACGAACTGCCGCATGCCGGGCACCGCACCGCGTGGCGCATCGTGCGCGAGGTCCTGAAGGAACCGATGTTCCTGATGCTGCTGGCGGCCGGCGGGATCTATCTGCTGCTGGGCGAGCGCAGCGAGGCGCTGCTGATCGTCGGGCTGGCGTCGGCCTCGGTCCTGATTACCGTCATCCAGGAAGCGCGCAGCGAGCGCGTGCTGGAGGCCCTGCGCGACCTGACGAGCCCACGGGCGCTGGTCATCCGGGACGGCCAGCGCCAGCGCATCGCAGGGCGGGACGTGGTGCGCGGGGATGTGGTGGTGCTGTCCGAAGGCGACCGGATTCCGGCGGATGCGGTCCTGCTGTCCGGGCAGGTGTTCGAGACGGACGAATCGCTGCTGACCGGGGAATCGGTCCCGGTACGCAAGCGCCCTTCCGGTGGTGGACCCGCCACGCCGGTTGCGCCGGGTGGCGAGGAATCGGCATTCGTGTTCGCCGGCACGCTGGTCGTGCGGGGGCAGAGCATCGCCGAGGTGATCGCCACCGGCGCGCGCAGTGAAATCGGGAAGATCGGCAAGACGCTGGAGGGCATCGAGCGCGAGGCCCCGCGTCTGGCCCGGCAGACCAATCGGCTGGCCAAGGGCCTGGCGATCATCGGCCTGGGCGTCAGCGCGCTGTTCACGGTGCTGGACGGGGCGTTGCGGGGGGCGTGGCTGGAGGCGCTGCTGGGAGGCGTCGCACTCAGCATGTCGCTGCTGCCCGAGGAACTGCCCCTTGTCCTGACGGTGTTTCTGGTCATGGGCGCGTGGCGCATCACCAAAGCGGGGGTTCTGACCCGCCGGGCGTCGGCGATCGAAAGCCTGGGCTCGGCCACCGTGCTGTGCACGGACAAGACCGGCACATTGACCGAGAACCGGATGACCATCGTGGAATTGCGGGCGGGGGCGGCGGTGGTCGACCTGCGGGGCGATGCCGTGCCGGCCGGCGACGCGCCGACGGACCGGATGATCCGCATCGGCCAGCTTGCCTGCCCGCCGGACCCGTTCGATCCGATGGAAAAGGCCTTCCACGCCCTGGCGGGGCAGCATCCGGCGGGCGATGCGGCGATGGACGGGGGCGATCTGGTCCGGGACTACCCGTTCGGGTCGGACGTGCTGGCCATGTCCAACGTGTGGCGCCAGGCCGACGGTAGCCTGCTGGTTGCGACGAAGGGCGCGCCGGAGGCTGTCGCGGACCTCTGCCGCCTCGACCCCGTTCGGCGGGCGGCCTTGCGGCAGGCCACCGACGACATGGCGGCGCGCGGCATGCGGGTTCTGGGAATTGCACAGGCCGTCGGCGCGGTCGAACCGCTGCCCGTGTCGCAGCGGGACCTGGCGCTGGAGTTTCTGGGGCTGGTGGGGCTGTCCGACCCCCTGCGCGCCACGGTGCCGCGTGCGGTGGGGGAATGCCGGTCGGCGGGGATTCGGGTCGTCATGATTACCGGCGACTACCCGACGACCGCGCGCGCGATCGCCGACGAGGCCGGGATCGAGACCAGCGCCATCCTCAGCGGTGACGATCTGGCGCGGATGACCGACGACGCCCTGGTGGCGCAGGTACGCAGCGTCAATGTCTTCGCCCGCATCCGGCCGGACCAGAAGCTGCGGATCGTGCGGGCCCTGCGCCGCACAGGCGACGTCGTGGCCATGACGGGCGACGGCGTCAATGACGCCCCGGCGCTGAAGGCCGCGGATATCGGCATCGCGATGGGCGGGCGCGGAAGCGACGTGGCGCGCGAGGCCAGCGCCATCGTCCTGCTGCGGGACGATTTCGGGTCCATCGTTCAGACCATCCGCCTTGGTCGGCGGATCTACGACAATATCCACAAGGCGATGGGGTTCGTGATGGCGATCCACGTCCCGATCGCGGGTCTGGCCATCCTGCCGCTGCTGTCCGGCCTGCCGTTGATCCTGATGCCGGTGCACATCGCCTTTCTGGAAATCATCGTCGATCCGATCTGCTCCATCGCGTTCGAGGCCGAACCGGAGGAGCGCGACCTGATGACGCGACGGCCACGCGACCCGGGCGCGGCCCTCTTTTCCCCCTCGCTGATCGCATGGAGCCTGGTTCAGGGTGCTGCGGTGCTTCTGGCTGCGGCGGCCATCCTGTTCATGTGCGTCCGGCGCGGCATGCCCGAGGCCGAGGCGCGGGCGCTGGTGCTGGTGACGCTGGTCCTGGGGGACATCACGCTGATCCTGATTAACCGGTCGTTCAGTACCTCGCTGCTGCGGGCGTTTCTGCGGCCGAACCGGACGCTGCTGCTCATTCTCGGGGTGGATATCGGCCTGCTGGCCCTGATCCTGCTGGTGCCCCCGCTGCGCGGATTGTTCCGTCTGGGGACGGTGGCGCCCCAGGACCTGGCCTATTGCGTGCTTGCCAATGCCGTAGTGCTGGCCACGATGGAGTTCTTCAAGCGGTTCTGGCGCACGGCCCTGCGAACATGAACGGAGGGGGGCGGCAATAACCCGATGCCCGGCGCGCCCGGGCGGATCGCTGACCGGCGGTGAACTGACGGTTGATGTTTCCTCGTATGACAGGACCGTTCGCATCTTCGATAAGGACGGGTCTGCAAATTTCCAGATGAGCGGGGGAAAACGCCATGCCGGTGAATTTCATAGGCTACATCGGTTTCAATAACAGGTCGGAGATCCACGCGGGTGTCCGCGAGCGTGCGCTGGACCGCGACTATGTGAACAAGGCCCTTCGGACCCAGGAGGATGGTGGGTTCGACCGCGTCCTGATTCCGTTCGGCTCCAATTCGCCGGAGGGCCAGATTGTCGCGGCCTTTGGCGCGGCCCGCACGAGCCGGCTCGGCTTCCTGGTGGCGCACCGGCCCGGCTTTACGCAACCCACGCTGGCGGCCCGCCAGTTGGCGACGCTGGACCAGCTTTCCGAGGGTCGGGTCGCGGTGCATATCATCACCGGCGGCGCCGATGAGGAAATGGCGCGTGACGGCGATGTCGGCACGACGAAGGCCGAGCGTTATGCGCGGAGCGACGAATATCTGGGCATTCTTCGCCAGGAATGGTCGGCGGCGAAGCCGTTCGATCACGATGGCAGATTCTATCATATCCGCCAGGCCAGCAGCGACGTGCGGCCCGACAACCTGCCCGTGTTTTTCGGAGGCACCTCGGCGGAAGCGATCGACGTGGCGGGACGGCACGCGGATGTCTACGCGACCTGGGGCGAGACGCTGGATGCGACGCGCGAGATCATTGCCCGTGTCCGTGCGTCGGCGGCGCGTCATGGCCGTACAATCGGCTTTTCCCTGTCCCTGCGCCCCGTCATTGCCGACACCGAGGACGCCGCGTGGAAGCGCGCGGACCAGATCGTGGAGCAGGTGCGGGCGAACCGGGAGAAAGCGGGACTGCCGACGAGCGGGCACCGGCCGCCCAATGACGGGTCGCGGCGTCTTCTGGACACCGCCTCGGCCCTGCGGCGGGACGCGCGGTTGTGGACGGGCGTCGCCCAGTTGACCGGCGCGGCGGGCAATTCCACCGGCCTGGTCGGCACCGCCGAGCAGGTCGCCGATGCCCTTGTGGAATATTACAAGCTTGGCATCGGCAATTTCCTGATCCGTGGTTTCGAACCCCTGGCCGATGCCGAACTGTACGGCCGCGACCTGATCCCGCTGGTGCGGGAACGTGTTGCCGCCCTGGAGACGCAAAGGCCGGCGGCAGCCGGTTAACCGGCCCTGTAGGATGGGTGCCCGCCACCCGGAACGGCGCCTCTGAGCATCGCGTTCATGCAGGTCTTCGTGCGTGTGCGCGGAGACCTGTTTCGGGATGCCGACACGCCGATGCCTCAGCGCATCGGCGGTTGTCCGCAGGTCCCGCGGTTGCCATTCAGATCCATGAAAAATAATCATCAGAAACATAAAATGGAACTATACGTGCGCCTGCGGGTAAATTTCCATCACATGACGGTTTTGTATAAATCAACTATTATATCGTAGACGGAATTTATTCAGGAAAAGTATGGTTTTCCATGTAAAGGATTCGGTCCCGACCGTCTCCGCATGCCCATTTCTTTTTCTGGATATATATCTGAACATGTCGTCTTTATACAGCACCAGACTGGCTCCGGATGTGCGATTCGGGTCTGCCGTCACCCGCCCTGGATATCTCCTGCGGACGACGTGCTGTGCTGCTCTTGTGGGGCTCGTTGTCAACGAGGGGCGCGCCGCTTCGTCCCATCTTCGGCCCGCGCATGCGCGCCCGACCAGGCATGCGAACACCCTTGCCGTGCAGCCTCGTGGAAAGACAGGACATCCAGATGCACGGCCTCATGCGGATGCTATTCGCGTGCCGGCCGGAAAAGAGGAGACCGTGACGGTATCGGGGCGTTCCGGATCGGCACGGCGGGAAGACGAACTTCAGAAAACGCCGTCATCGGCATCGCTTCTGACAGCCGCGCGCCTCGACCGCCTGGGTGTGCAGAACACGAAGCAACTTGCCAGGATCACGCCGAATCTGTTCATCCCGAATAACATGCCCGGCTATTCGGTGACGAATTACTTCATTCGCGGCATTGGCGAGGTCGATCCCCAGGGCGAACCTTCCGTCGGAACCTATATTGATGGTGTCTACCTGCCCCGCAACATGGGAAACATGCAGGAACTGCTCGATGTCGAGGACATGCAGATCGATCGCGGTCCCGTTATCTTCTCGGGGCACCAGTCGGAAGGCGGCGCGGTCAGGATCAACACGATCGTTCCCACCGATCGCCGGCGTGCCATAGCCCAGGTCGGCTATGGCACATACAACGAATACCAGATCGGCGCCGCGGCCAGTGGCGCGATCGTGCCGGGAAAACTTTTTGGAAGCATCGCTTTCGGGCGTCATGCCCGTGGGGGAATCGACCATAACTACACGGTCGGAAAAGACACGAACAACATCGACTACACGCAGGCACGCGGGAAACTTCGCTACACGCCGAACGAAGATCTCGATATCAGCATAGCCTTCGACGGGACGGTTGACGGCAGCACGAATCGTGGTGTCGGAAATCTGCTCAATCCCTATATCTATGGAAATTATAATCAGCTTTTCCCGAAAAATAACTACAGTGAGGTCGGCTTTACGGGGAACGTACGTTATCGCCTCAACCGTAACCTGACCATTTATGCCATAACCGGCATCCGTGGCTATGACGACAAGGGAATCTACGACAACACGGGTGATTATTATTCTCGTGTGTCGCAGCCTCTCTATTACAACGATCGGATGTATTCGCAGGATATCCATCTGCATGGGGATTATGGCAAGGTGGATTTCAATGTCGGTGCATACTTCCTGTACGAAGACTGGTACACCCAGCGCTGGGCAAACAATGTGTACGGGCCGCTGACGAACAATCCGGCCCAGATACGTTACATGCCCGTCTACGCGGTGATCGACCAGCTCAACCGCAACTGGGCGCTGTATGGCGAGGCGCATTACCATATTACCCCGACACTGACATTCTCGGCCGGGTTGCGGTTCAACTGGGAAAATCACTCGAACTCCGAAACCCTGAGCTATCTGGCTCCGGGTCCGACGCATATCGCGACACCCCAGAATCAGCTTTCATACATCCTCGGCGGCGTTCCCAATGATCTTGCGTGGCAGGTTGCGGCGCACAAGAGCTGGATTCAGCTTCTTCCAAAAGGGTCGCTCAGCTGGCAGGCTTTGCCGCGTCTCATGACATATGGGTCGATCTCGCAGGGTGGGAAGTCGGCAGGCTATGATTTCCGGGCCCAGACCCCCGCTGCGACGGGACGTATTCAGGCTTCGATTCCGTACGATCCCGAAATCGTCACCACCTATGAAGTCGGCGTCAAATCCGACCCCATTCCCGGTCGCCTGCATGTCAACGGTGCGCTGTTCTGGAACGAATTCGACAACATCCAGCTCACGACGACAGACCCTTCCAATGGTCTGTCCAGACGGTTCAATGCGGGGAAAGCCCATTCCACCGGAGCGGAATTCGAAAGCTCGTACAAGGTGACGAGGGATCTGGATATTCATTATACCGCGTCCTATCTCTACACCGTCCTGGACAGGTTCGATGGGACCAGCAGCCGGATACGGCTTGCGGATGGTTCGTGGTATAACAACAACCCGTATGCCGGGGCTCCGCTGCCATGGGCGCCCCGGTTCCAGACCATGGGATCGGTGACGTATCGTCTGCCGGTCCATCTTCCCGGCACATTCCATATTGGCGCCGACGTGTCCTTTCAGTCCGCCGTCTATACGACGTCGCAGGCCAACCGGCAGAATCGCCTGCCGACGCAAACCTATGTCAATGCCATGGCAAGCTGGACCAGCCCGGACAGCCGCTGGATCGTTCAGGCCACGGCACGCAATCTCCTCGACCGGCGCTACCTGCAGGGCACGACCTTCGTGCAGGGGGGTGGTGTCCCGGTCTATGATTCCGCATTCTTTGCGGATCCACAGACCATCTTTGTTTCGGCGAAGTTCACGCTCTGATTGCCCCGCAGCGAGGCAATGCTCCCCCGGCCGACCGGCAGCCGGGGGAGGCGGTCAGCGCGCCGCGGGGTCGGGCAGGCCCAGATTCTCGCGGAGCGTCCGCCCGGTATAGTCGGTACGCAGCAGGTTGCGGCGTTGCAGTTCCGGGACCACCAGGTCCACGAAATCGCGCAGGCCGCCGGGTGACGATGTGAACATGATGTTGAAACCGTCGGCCGCCCCGGTGCGAAACCAGTCCTCCATGTCATCGACGATGGCGCGCGGGGTTCCTACGACGATCCGGTGCCCGCCGCGTGTGAACCGGCGCAGGACGTCCCGCACGAACGGTCGCTCGCGACGGATCCAGTCGACGATGAGCGACTGGCGGCTCTTGTGGCTGTTCGTCTCCGCGACCGCGCCAAGCGCGATCGGGCGGTCTTCGGGCCAGGAGGACAGATCGACGCCCAGGCTGGCATAGGATGAAAAGCCGCGCAGGCAGTCCGCCTTGTCGAGATAGCGCTGATAGGTCTCGAATTTTTCGCGGGCCTCGGCCTCGCTGCGCCCGACGAACGGGGCCAGGCCCGGAAGGATACGCAGATGATCGGCGGTGCGGCCGTACCGGGCCGCGCGCGCCAGCACCTCGGCGCGATAGTCCCGCCCCGCTGCCCGGTCATACTCGGCGGTGTAGATCACCTCGCCGATCCGCGCCGCCAGTTCCTTGCCCGCCCCGGATGCGCCGGCCTGCGCCAGAACGGGCCGGGTCTGCACCGTGGGTGGCGCGTTCAACGGGCCGGCCACATGGTAGAAGCGGCCATGATGGTTCAGGGGACGGACCTTCGCGGGGTCGAGCCAGCGGCCGGTTTCACGGTCGCGCAGGTAGGCGCCGGGCGCGATGCTGTCCCACAGGCCGGTGACGACGTCCACGAATTCGTGGGCGCGCTCGTACCGTTCGGCATGGTCGGTATGGGCGGCGAGGTTGAAATTCTCGCCGCCGCCGGTCGCCGTGACCACGTTCCATCCCGCGCGGCCGCCGCTGAGGCGGTCCAGCGAGGCGACGCGGCGGGCGATGTTGTAGGGTTCGTTGAACGTCGTGCTGGCGGTGCCGATCAGGCCGATATGGCGCGACGTGACGGCGAGCGCCGCCAGCAGCGTGAACGTATCCCAGCGCGGCAGGGCCGGTGTGTCCGCCACGGCGGCCGGGTCGGGCACGGGCAGGACGTTGTCGTAGAGAAAGATGCTGTCGAAGCGACCCTGTTCCAGAATCCGGACGTAATCGCGATAGCGCCCGAAGTCGATATCGGCGTCGATGTCCTCGCCGGGTGCGCGCCACGCGTCGCCGTTCGTGGCCGATCCGGTCAGGTAGGCGCCGAGCGCGATATGCTGGCGGCCGGGTGTGCTCATGATGCTGCCCTTCGGGTCAGAACGTGAAACGGGTATCCATCACCGCCGTGGCGGCGAGGCGGCGCGGGATCATGCGGGTTTCGAACATGAAATCGGAGACGGCCTGCTGCTTGCGGATGACATCCGGCCCCAGGGGCACGACCGTGCCCTGCATCGCGCGTACGACGTCCTTCGCGACGGCGATCGGCAGCCCGACGTCCGCCGCCCATACGGCGGCATATTCGTCCGGATGGGCCTGCATCCAGTCGTGGCCGGCGCGCAGCCTGCGGACGTAGTCGGCGACGGCGTCCCTGCGGGTGTGCAGGGCGGCCTCCGTGGCCACCACGTAGCTCAGTCCGCTCATGAGCCGGCCGCCGTTGACGATCTCGCGCGCGCCGTCGGCGACCTTCGCATCCGAAATATACGGCCCCCAGGTGGCCCAGGCATCCACCGCGCCGGTTTGCAGGGCCAGCTTGGCGGAGACCGGCGGAATGAAGACGAAATGGACGTCATCATCATGCAGCCCGGCCTCGCGCAGCGCCGCCAGGGCAAGGTAATGGCCGGTCTGGGCACGGAGGGTGGCGACGGAACGCCCCTTGAGGTCCCTGACGCTGCGGATGGGGCTGTCGTGCCGCACGACGATCGCGGTCATGGTGCCGTCGGTCTGGATGCCCGCCACCGCGCGGATGGTGTCCGACCCGCCCTGCGCGAAGACCAGCGGCGCGTCGCCGATGACGCCGGTGTCGATCGCATCGGCCGCCAGCGCCTGGATCAGCATCGGCGCCCCGGCGAACAGGCTCCATTGCAGGGGGGAGTCGGCCGCATGGTCCTGTCCCGCCGCCGCCAGAAGCGAGCGCGCGCCGCCTTTCTGGTCGCCCACGCGCAGGGCCGCAGGCGGCGCGGCCAGGGCAGGCCCTGCCGCCGCCAGCGTGCCGCCGGCCAGCAGCCCCTGTATCAGGCCGCGCCGGGTCAGCGCTGCAGGGTCACCAGCTCCAGGCGATCTTGCCATAGTAATATCCCCCTTCCGCGCCGTAGATGGAGGCGGAACTGTAGTTCGGGTTGACCTGAAGCAGCGACGCGGCGCTCTGCGCCAGCGGACTGAGCGTCTGCGGCCGATGGTTGAAGATGTTATTGCCGCCGACCGACAGCCGGATGCGATTGGGGAAGGTGTAGGTGACGTCGAGGTCGACCAGCCAGGCGGGCGCCACCGTCTCGTCGTAGGCCGGGCCGCGGTCGTTGAGCAGCTTGGTCTGGGAATAGCGCGACACCCGCAGCGTGGTCGCCCAGGCATCCTTGCGCCAGGTGGCGGTCAGGCGCAGCGTGTTGCGGGGGTAGAGCGTGGTGATGTTGCCGATCTGGCTGCGGAACAGGGCGGTGATGCCGGGGCCGAGATTCACGTTCAGAGGATTGACCCGCGCGATCTGGTGCTGTTGCTGGTTCATCATCACGCCCCAGGTCACGTTTCCGGCCCGGCCGAAATCGGTCAGGTAGTGCGCCTGCACATCAAGGCCCATGGTCCGGGTATGGGCGGCGTTCCGCTCGTAGGTGAAGCCGTAATACCGCCCGTCGTTGGGCACTACGCCGGCGTCATGGAGCAGTTGCAGCACGCGGGCGCCCGCGACGCCCGAGCCCGCGACGGAAATCGGCACGATCTGGTTGAAGATGTCGATACGATAGGCATCGACCGAGATATCCATTCGCCGGAGGGGTGTCAGGACAAAGCCGACGCTGAAATTATGGGACGTTTCCGGCTTCAGCGGCGTGGCGCCGAGCACCCTGGCGCCCGCGTTGTCGACCGAGGCGTAGTTGGTATAGGACTGCACGAGCTGGTTGGTGCTGGGCAGGATCGAGTAATAGAGCGCCGTGCTCTGGAAATATTCCTGTTGCAGGGTCGGCGCGTGGAAGCCGTTGCTGGCCGAGCCACGCAGCGCGAGCCACGGCGTCACCTGATAACGGACGGACGCCTTGCCGCTGAGCGTATTGCCGAAATCGCTGTACTGTTCGTCACGGCCGGACAGGGCGACGGTCAGGTCCTTCGTGATTTTCTGGGTGAGGTCGAGATAGAACGCGCCGTTCATGCGCGAATGCAGGCTCGCCTGGGCGGGTGACGTGGCCCCCAGGCCCGATGCGCCGGGCAAGGCGGGGCTTGCCGTCGGAAAGACATAGCTGGGCGGGAAGACATAGCCCCCGTCCTGCCACGAGGCGTCGTCGCCGGCTGCGACGTCATAGGCGTTGTAGCGATATTCCACGCCGGCCGCGACCTGCAGCGGCTCGCGCAGCAGGCCGGTGCGGAAGGCCCGGTGGATATCGAAATCGGCGGTCAGTTCCGAGTTGGTCAGGGTCTGAAGATGGAAATTGTGCGGGCTGGACGGGCCCAGCGAGTTGTTGAGCGTATTCTCGATGCCGATGCTGCTGGAATCCCGACCGTAATTGACGCTGGCGTCCCAGAACCAGCCCAGGACGTTCCGGCCCCGAAAGCCGCTGGTGAACTGGAAGTCGTGATCCTCGGTCGTATCGGTCGGAAGGTAGCCGTCCGGATAGACGCTCATGATGTTTTGCTGGGAGTTCGACGGCCGGTACCAGGCGGAGGCGGCGATGGTACGGTGGCTGTACGTGGCGAAGGAATAGAAACGGGTGCTGCCGGACAGTGGAAGTTCCAGATTATAGGCGATGCTTTGCCGCTCGTTTTCGGGCTGGCCCGAAATCTGCCGATAGCGGTCGCCGTTCTCGCGCGGGTCCTGTTGGCCGTTGGGCAGAAGGGGATAGAGCAGGACGGGCTTGCCGCCCTGCGTGCGCGGCGCGTAGCCCGCGTTGTTGGTCGCCTGATTTCCGGTGAATTCGGCCGTCACGTTCAGGAAGCCGCCATTGCCGATCCTGAAGCCCTGATTGTAATTCAGGTTGCCGCCCCGGCCGTAATCGCCCAGGGGGCCGACCGTCCAGCCGTACTGGTTATACCCCAGTTCGGCCGTGCCGCCGTGATCGGTCGACTTGAGGATGATGTTGATGACGCCTGCGATGGCGTCGGAACCATATTGGGCCGCCGCCCCATCCTTCAGGATTTCGATATGATCGACGGCCTCGAACGGAATGAGATCGAGATCGACGGGGGACTGACCCTGCATGGCGCCGCCGTAAAACACCGACGACATGGTATGTCGGCGTTTTCCGTTGACGAGGACAAGCGTTTCGTTGGCCGGAAGGCCGCGCAGCGACATCGTCTTCGTCGTGAAGCCGAGTTGCCCCGGATAGCCCGGCGTGTTGTTGACGGACGGATCGAGCGCCACCAGCGCGTTGCGTAGGCTGGTCTGCCCGGTGCGCCGCAGGTCCGCCGCCGTGAAGATGGCGATGGGCGCCATGCTTTTCGACGCGTGGACCGAGGTGCGTGTGCCTGTGACGATGACCGCTTCCGTGCTGGCGGCCGGATCCGCGTTGCCGGCGCCCTGGCTGCGCGCGGCAAGGGCGTGCGGCGCGGACGACAGGGCGCAGATGGCCGCGACGGCGCCGTGCCATCGGGAGCGAAATCTGGACGCGGGCTGAAATGCTGGTTTTGGCATGATGTCTTTGTAACGGGATGTTGCGTTCATCGAACGTTGATAGGAAGAAAAATAACGATTGGAAAACGAGTTATGAAAAAATGCACGATGAGAATGTGGAATGTATCGACGCCCGTGCTGGCCGCCCGATCGCGCACTCAGGGGACGGCTGGGTCTCGCGTGGCGATCACCAGTCCTCGCTGTGGCCCAGCCGGACCAGGATCTCGCGGCGCAGGGCAAGCAGGCGCGGATCGTCGCGATGGCGGTGATAGGGCAGGTCGATCGAGACGTCCGAGATCACGCCGGCCGGCCGTGGGCTGAACGTGACCACGCGGGTGGCGAGCAGCAGCGCTTCCTCGACGTCATGCGTGACCATGATGACGGTGAAGCCGCGATTCTGCCACAGACGCAGCAGCTCCGTCTGCATCGTCAGCCGCGTCAGGCTGTCCAGCTTGCCCAGAGGTTCGTCCAGGATCAGCAGCCTCGGGTCGTTGACCAGGGCCCGGGCGAGGGCCGCACGCTGCGCCATGCCGCCTGAAAGCTGATGCGGCCAGGCGCGTTCGAAGCCTTTCAGGCCCACCATCTCGATCGCGGCATCGACGGCCGCGTCGTCGCGCCGGCCCGCGATGTCCCGGCTGAGGGCGACGTTGGCGCGCACGGTGCGCCAGGGATAGAGCGTCGGGTCCTGGAACATGACGATGCGGTCGGGACCCGGGCCGGTGACCGGCACGCCGTCGGCCAGAACCTGCCCGGCATGCGGCGGCTCCAGCCCCGCCACCAGGCGCAGCAGGGTCGATTTGCCGCAGCCCGACGGGCCGAGCAGGGCCACGAACTCGCCGGGGGCGATATCCAGGCTGACATCCTCGATCACCGGCTTGAAGGCGCCGCCGATCTGATACCCGTGACGGATGGCGCGGAGCTGGATACCCAGTGGCGCCGCGCGCCCTGCGGGATGCGTCACCATTTCAGCCCGTCCTTCTGCCAGCCGAGAAGCCGGTCCCGCACCTTGAACAGGATGGTGATGAGGCCGGTGCACATCAGCGACATGACCAGAAGGGCGGCATACATGTTGGGATAGGCCGCCCATCCCTGCGCCCATTGCATGTAAAAGCCGAGACCGGATTTCACGCCCAGCATCTCGGCGATCACCAGCATCACGAAGGACATGCCCAGTCCCATGAACAGCCCGACGAAGATCTGGGGCATGGCGGCGGGCAGTGCGACGCGAAAGACGAGGAAACGCTCCCGCGCGCCCATGGTGCGGGCGACGTCATAATAGGCGGGGTCGACCGCCGCCACGCCGGACCAGGTCAGGACGGTAATCGGAAAGCCGGAGCCAAGGGCCATCAGCGCCTCGCTCGCCAGCCAGTTCGAGGGAATCAGCACCATGGCCAGGGGCAGCAGGGACACCGGGGGCAGGGGGCCGACCAGGCGGACGATGGGAAGCGCCCAGTAGCGAAAGCGCCGCGACCGGCCAAGGCCGACGCCGGTCGCGATGCCGAGGACGGACCCGGCCGTATAGCCGACCACCAGCAGGCCGAGCGAATGCAGCAGGCTGTCGCCCAGCCGCTTCCAGTCGGTCAGGAAAACATCCAGCAGATCCTGCGGCGTTCCGAAGAACGGGCGCGGCAGCAGCAGCAGCTTGGCCTGCACGAGTTCCCATGCCGCGAAGCCGAGGCCGAGCGCGATCATCCACGGCGCGCGCGCCGAAAGCCGGCGCAGCGCCGCCGCCGCCAGCAGGGCGACGCCGATACCGGCGAACAGGCCGGCAAGAGTGGTCGTGTCGGGAAAATCGTCGGCGTCCGGCCAGCGCCAGGTGACGAGGGCCGCGACGAACCATGCCGGGCCGGCGGCCCAGGGCGGAAGGGCGCGCAGCGCGGGCCGCGACCGTGCGTGCGTGCGCGTCGGCTTCCCGGCGGGCGCGATCGCCTGTGTCGTCCCGGCGCCGCTCATGCGCTGAACAGGTCCTGCGTGACGCGCGCGGCGTAGCGGGCGGTGTCGAACGACGGGCGGAACACGCCGATGTCCTTCAGGGCGCGGGCGTAGAGCGCGATCTCGTCGCGGAACGTTCCGCCCCGCGTCTGGTGGTGGTGGCCCTGGATGCGGATCATGGTGGCGATGTCCTCCGCCGAGGCCTTGGGTGCGTAGGGCTTGAAGATATGGCCGGCTTCGTCCGGATTGCAGGCCAGCCACGCGCCGGCGTCGAGGATGGCGCGTGTGACCGCGATGGCGACCTGCGGCTCGTCACGGATCAGGCTGCCACGCAGGCCGATCACGCAGCAGGCGATATGCGCCCAGTCGCCATGCATGTTGCTGTCGATCTCGACCAGGCCGAACTGGCGTTTCTGGAGATAGCTGAACGGATCGCCATCCGTGATCGCCTGCACGTCGCCACGTTGCAGGGCGACGGGCAGCAGGTCGGGGGGATATTGCCGCCACTGCACGTCAGTTTCGGGGTCGATGCCGATTTCCTTGAGGCGAATCCCGAAGAAGTTCCGGTCGGGGCCGCCGATATCGGTGACGCCCACCGTCTTGCCGCGCAGGTCGGACAGGTGCGTGATGGCGCCTTTGGGCGGGGCGAGCAGGTACATGCAGCCCGCGTGGAGGCCCGCGACCAGCTTCACGTCGAACCCCTGCTGCAGCGGCTTGAGCCAGCGCAGCGCCATGCCGGGGGCGCCGTCGGCCTTGCCGGTCGACAGCGCTTCGAGCAACTGGTCGGTGGCGCCGGCGAAATTCACGTAGTCGATGTCGAGATTATGCCGCGCGAAGAAACCCTTTGCCTTCGCCACCGGTACCGCCGCGGTGCAGACCGCAGTTTCGTTCCAGGCGATGGTGAGCTTGCGCGGCGGGCCGGGCAGCGGCGTGATGGCGCCGGTTGCCGCACCCGTGCACTGCGTCTCGCTGTCCATGCCGGCCATGCCGTCGGCCGCACCGGCGCGCCGCGCGCCGATGAAGGGCAGGGCGAGGCTTGCGGTGGCGGCAAGCGCCGCGCGGCGGGAAAGACGGCGGGATTCGGACATGGTGCTACCCTGCGTGGATATGGCTGGGCCCCGGACCGGCCGGAAGCTGGTGAAAGCGGCGGTCGAACCACGCCAGCCCGGCCCCGCCCGCAGGGTGGATGCGGATGGACTGGACCGCGCAGAACAGCACGTCGTGGCTGCCGGCGGCGTGGAGGGCGCCGATGGTGCAATCGAGCGTGGCCAGCGCATCGTCGAACAGGGGCGCGCCGGTCACGTCCGTGCGCCATGTGCCGGCCGCGAATTTTTCGTCGGTGCTGCGCCGGCTGCTGGCGAAACCGGTCGCGAGGTCTTCATGGCTGCCCGACAGAAGGCTGATGCCCAGCACGCCGTTGCCGAGAAAGGCCGCGTGCGAGCGGTTGGTCCGGTTGAGGCAGACCAGCACCGTCGGCGGCGCGTCACTGACGCTGGTGACGGCGGAGGCCGTCAGCCCGTGACGTCCCGCAGCCCCATCGGTCGTGACCAGCGTGACGGGCGCGCCAAGCCGGCTCATCGCGTCGCGGAACAATTCGGTCGTGACCTGCGCGGACCGCAGCTCCAGCAGGGCGTCAGGCGGCATGGTGTCGTTCCTTGGCCGACGGGCTGAGATCGAGCGCGGCCAGGATGGCGGGGGTTTCCGTCCGGTCCATCCAGTCGGGTGAGATATCGGCAAAACGCACGACGCGGCCTGGGCCGATCACGATGACGGACGGCTTGGGCAATTCCCACGACGCGGTGCCGTTCAAGGCCTCGCTGGTCCCGCCCTTCGCCTCGGCGGCGTGGCGCGAGGGCGTGTCGAAGACATAGGTCAGTCCGAGTGCGCGCGACAGCGCCAGGCCGGTGTCGGACAGGACGGGGAACGGCAGGTCATGCCGCGTCGCGATGTCGCCCAAGGCCCCGATGGGCTGTGGCGAGATGGCGACCAGCGGGATTCGCGCATCCTTCAGCGCAGGCCACAAGGTATCCCGATAGTACGGCAGCGCGATGTTGCAGGCCGGACAGGTCGCGAAGCGGAAGAAGACCAGCACGGCGGGGCCGTTCGCGACAAGTGCGTCGAGTGCCACGGGCTGTCCGTCGATGCGCGTGAGCGTGGCCGCGGGCAGCACGTCCCCGATGCCGACATGCGGCTGGTCGCCATGCTCGCGCACCAGCCGCGCGCGCTGGTTGGCGTTGATGGCCAGGGCATCCGGAGCCCACGAGCGCCTGCGTTCGTCTTCCACTGCCTGAAAGCGCGCGCGCAGGGATGGGCCGGTGACGTTCTGTTCTGTACTCATGCTGGGGCATCCCCGAAAAGGTCGAGGCTTCGACTATGGAGGAGAAGTCCCTGTTTCGACCAAGGAGTTTCGCTCAAGGGTCACCTTGGCGCGCCTCATTGACCATCGGCGGCCTGCGCCAGAAGATCGCCCAGATCCTGCGCGACATCCGACAGCCCGTTGCGCCGCACCAGGATCGTTTCGATTTCCGGCACGGTGGGGAGGGCGCCCTGGGCGATGATCGGCAGGCCTTCCGCCACGGCGAAGCGCCGCGTGCGGCAACTGACGCCAAGCCCGCCCCGGACCCCCGCGCGCATGGCGGGCAGGTTCGGCGTTTCCAGCACGATGCGGTATTCGCGCCGGTCCTGGGCCAGCACCCGCAGGGCGGCGTCGCGAAAGCGGCAGGGCGGTTCGAGAAGAACGAGAGGCACTTCACTGCGTTCGGTGTTCGCCGGATCGCCCAGCCAGGCCATCCGGTCGGCGCCCACGACGTTCCACGTCGCATCGGCCCTGTCGCCGTGCTGGCCCAGGCAGAGGACCAGGTCGAGACGCGCGCGGTCGAACATGTCGAGCAGTTCGGCCGAGCCGCCGACGCGAACGATCAGCCGCGCACGCGGATGTTCGAGCCTGAAGCGCCCGAGCACATCGGGCAGAATCGTGTCCGCGAAGTCCTGGACCATGCCGACGGTGATGGGGTCGTGATCCTGGTCCTGGCCCAGATTCTGGACGATCCGGTCATTCAGGGCGAGCAGTTGCCGGGCGTAGGCGACCAGTTCCTCGCCCGCCGCGCTCAGAAGCAGTCGTCGGCCGTCGCGGCGGAACAGTTTCTGCTGCAGCACGTCTTCCAGCCGCTTCATCTGCAGGCTGAGGGCCGACTGCGTGAGGAAGATCGTTTCCGTGGCCTGCGCCATGGATCCGGCCTCGACGATCGCCACGAAGGAACGCAGCAGTTCCGTCGGCACGTTCCGGGCCATTCTCTGCGGGAGGCCAGGCGAGAGCGAGTGTGACACGACGGCAGGCTCCGGACCGATGAGGACTGCAAAAGTCCATATTAACGAACGTAAATCGTTATATGATTATTTTTGTCTTGTTCTTCCCTGACGCGCAAGTGTTAAATATGATGATAAACGATAACGTATCGTTGAATATGTATCGGAGGATAAGGGATGTCCATGGAATTCATCGGCTTTATCGGCAGCCGCAACCAGTCCGAGACCATTCCGCCATCCGGCCCGGTCATCGACCTCGGCCATATCGAGGCGTCCGCGAAGATCCACGAGAACGGCGGATTCGACCGGACGCTGATCGCCTTTCATTCGAATTCGCCCGAAAGCATCCTGCTGGCCCAGCACGCGGCGTCGGTGACGCGCGATCTCGGCCTGCTGATCGCCCATCGGCCGGGCTTCAACGCGCCCACCATCGCGGCGCGCCAGTTCGCGACGCTCGATCATCTCACGCGCGGGCGTGTGGCCGTGCACATCATCACCGGTGGGGACGACGTCGAGCTTCAGGCCGACGGCGATCATACCACCAAGGCCGAGCGCTATGTGCGGACGAGCGAGTATCTGGACATAGTGCGGAACGAATGGACCAGCCCGGCGCCCTTCGATTACGCGGAACGGTTCTATGACGTCCGGGGCGCCCATTCGCTGGTCCATCCCTACCGCGAGGCCGGGATTCCGGTCTATTTCGGCGGTTCGTCCGAGGACGCCATCGCCGTGGCGGGCAAGCATGCCGATGTCTACGCGTTGTGGGGCGAAACCTACGAGCAGGTGAGCGAGACGGTGGCGCGGGTGCGCGCGGCCGCCGCGCGGCATGGCCGCACGCCGCGCTTCTCGCTTTCGCTCCGTCCGATCCTGGCCGATACCGAGGGCGCGGCCTGGGCGAAGGCCGACAGCATCCTGGAGACCGCCCGTGCGTTGCAGGACAGGACCGGCTTCGCCCGCCCCGCCAACATCCCGAACGAGGGATCGCGCCGCCTGCTGGCCGCGGCCGACAGGGGGGCGCGGCTGGACAAGCGGCTGTGGACGGGCATCGCGGCGCTGACAGGCGCGCGGGGCAATTCGACCTCGCTGGTCGGCACGCCGGACCAGGTGGCGGAGGCCCTGCTGGATTATTACCGGCTGGGCATCACCACCTTCCTGATCCGCGGCTTCGACCCGCTGCTCGACGCCTATACCTATGGCCGTGACCTGATCCCCCGCGTGCGCGCCCTGGTGGCGGCCGAAGAGGCCCGTGCGCGGACCGAGGCGGCCTGAGCGCGGAGGCGGTTGGACATCATGCGCCCGCTTGTCGTCGTCAATCAGCTTGGGGCCGGGCTGCATCCCGCGCTGGCCCCGTTCGGTGACCGCGTCCGCGTCATTGATGGGGACCGCGAGGGCGATGTGCCCTGGGACGTGGACGGCGCCGATATTCTGCTGACCGGCCCGTCGCGCAGCTGGCAGGCCGCGCCCGACCGTCGGCCGGCGGAATGGGGGGCGGGGCCATGCTGGGTGCAGATCGCCTCGGCCGGTGTGGACGGATTTCCGGCATGGCTGCTGCAGGGGCGCGCCGTGACGTGCGGGCGCGGCGACGCGGCCGTGCCGATCGCGGAATATGTGCTCGGGGCGCTGCTGCTGCATGAAAAGCGGCTGGATACGGTGCGCCCCGACGGCCCCGCGGCCTGGTTGCGGGAAGCGGCGGCGTTGAAGCGCGGATCGCCGCTGGGTGGGCTGGCGGGGCGTGTCGTCGGGCTGGCGGGGTATGGCGCGATCGGCCAGGCGGTCGCGGCGCGGGCGCGGGCGTTCGGCATGCGTGTGCTGGCGTGGCGGCGCGGCGCGTGGACCGGGACCGAGCAGGATGTCGAGCCGGTCGCGCGCCTGGCGGAACTGATCGAACAGGTCGACCATCTGGTTCTGGCGCTGCCGCTGACGCGCGAAACCGAAGGCTGCGTGAATGCCGGTCTGCTGGCCCGTGCGAAGCCGGGCCTGCATCTGGTCAACGTCGCGCGGGGGCCGTTGGTGGACCAGGACGCGCTGGTTGCAGCGCTCGACTCCGGGCGGGTCGGTTTTGCGACACTCGACGTGACCAGCCCCGAACCGCTGCCGGCGGGGCATCCGTTCTATACGCATCCGGCCATCCGCCTGACGCCGCACGTGTCATGGTCCGGGCCTGCCGTCGGGCAGAATCTGCGCCGGCGGATCACGGCGAATCTCGAGCGTTTCCTGGAGGGGCGTCCGCTGCAGGACGTGGTGGATGCCGCACGCGGCTACTGATTTGAAAAAAGGAGGACCATCAGCATGAACGCCATTACGCCGCCCGCTGCTCCGGCACAGGATTCGGCACAGGCGCGGGAGCGCCGTCTGGCGCCCCGCCCGCCGGCCGCATCGTTCGAGGAGGAGCGGCTGCATCGCAAGCAGCGCCTCGCCGCGACGTTCCGGCTGTTCGCGCGCTATGGGTTCGACCAGGGGCTGGCCGGGCACGTCACCGTGCGCGATCCGGAATTTCCCGACCGGTACTGGATCAATCCCCTGGCCGTCCATTTCTCGCAGATCAGGGTTTCCGATCTGCAACTGGTCACGCATGGCGGCACGATCCTGGTCGGGGACCGGCCGATCAACACGGCGGGCTTCACGATCCATTCGGCCCTGCACCGGGCGCGGCCCGATGTCATTGCCGCGGCCCACACCCATTCGACCTACGGCAAGGCGTTCTCGGCGCTGGGTACCGAACTGCTGCCGATCACGCAGGATTCATGCGCCTTCTACGAGGATCATGCGGTCTTCGACCCGTTCAGCGGCGTCGTGCTGGATGACAGCGAGGGAGAGCGGCTGGCGGCGGCGCTGGGCCAGCGCAAGGCGGCGATCCTTCAGAATCATGGGCTGCTGACGGTGGGGCCGACGATCGAGGCGGCCGCGTGGTGGTTCATCACCATGGATAACGCGGCCCACGCCCAGCTTCTGGCGCAGGCGGCCGGTCCGCTGAAACCGATCGCACCCGATGTCGCGCGCCTGACCGCAAGCCAGGTCGGCACCCATCAGGGCGGCTATTTCTCGTTCCAGCCGCTGTGGGACTGGATCGTGGCCCAGGAACCCGATCTTCTGGATTGAATGACATGACATCCATCGCACCGCTTCGGGATTTCGTCGCCCGCTTCACCAGATTGTACGAACGCGGGCTGGCGCCCGATGCCGTCCAGCGGGAAGGGGCCGTGCTGCTGCGCGACCTCGTCTCGCGCGATGGCTGGCTGCCCGAGCCCTTCACCCGCCCGAATCCGGAACGGTATAGCCAGTATCTGCTGCATTGCGATCCGCTGGAACGGTTCTCGGTCGTCAGCTTCGTCTGGGGGCCGGGACAGAAAACGCCGCTGCACGACCATCGCGTCTGGGGTCTGATCGGCATGCTGCGCGGGCGCGAGAGCGAAACGCAGTTCGCACGCGGCGCGGACGGAAAATTTCACGCCGGAGAGACAAGTTTTCTGGAACCCGGCGAAGTGGTGGCCCTGGCCCCCGGCGTGAACGACTATCATCTGGTCGCCAACGCACTGGCCGACGAAACCTCGATTTCGATCCATGTCTACGGCGACAATATCGGCGGCGTCTCGCGCGCCACCTACGATCCGGACACGGGGGCCGAGAAATCGTTCATTTCCGGCTATTCCAGCGCGGACGTGCCGAATCTCTGGGACCGCTCGAAGCGGGCGGAGGCGGCATGAACGCCGTCACGGCACGGCCCGTCACCGTCACCTCGCCGCACGAGGTGCGGCGCCTGCTGCGGGCGGGGGACGAGATCGCGCTGCTGGACCTGCGCGAGGAAGGGCCGTTCGCGGCGGCCCATCCGCTGTTTGCGGTCAACCTGCCCCTGGGGCGAATCGAGGAGCGGATCGGCGTCCTGGTGCCGCGCCGCGATGCGCCGATCGTGCTCTATGACAACGGCGAGGGCCGGGTGGCGCGTGCGCTGCCGGTCTTCGCGGCACTCGGCTACGGCAATGTCAGCATGCTGGAAGGCGGGCTTGCCGGCTGGCGGGCGTCGGGCGGTGAAATCTTCATCGACGTGAACGTGCCGTCGAAGGCTTTCGGCGAACTGGTCGAGCATGTCCGGCATACGCCCTCGCTGCCCGCGCCGGAACTCCAGGCCCGGATCGCGCGCGGCGACGACCTGGTGATTCTCGATGCGCGGCGCTTCAGCGAATATCATGTCATGTCCATTCCCGGCGGCCGGTCGGTGCCGGGCGGGGAACTGGCGTTGCGGGTGCGCGACATCGCGCCCTCGCCCGAGACGGTCGTGGTGGTGAACTGCGCCGGCCGAACCCGTTCGATCATCGGCGCGCAGTCGCTGGTCAATGCCGGCATCCCCAACCCCGTCTTCGCGCTCCGCAACGGGACCATCGGCTGGACGCTGGCCGGCCTGGAACTTGACCATGGCGCGGCGCGGACGGGGGGCGAACCCACCGGCGCGAATGTGGCGCGCGCCCGTGCGGCGGCGGCCGCGCTGGCGGAGCGGACCGGGGTGCGGGCGATCGGGCAGGGGGCGCTGTCGGCGCTCCAGTCCGACCCGGCCCGGACGGTCTATCGCCTCGATGTGCGGTCGCCCGAGGACTATGCGGCGTCGCATCTCGAAGGGTTTCGCTCGGCGCCGGGTGGCCAACTCGTGCAGGCGACCGACGAGTGGATCGGCGTGCGTCACGGCACGATCGTGCTGACCGACGACGATGGCGTCCGCGCCCGCATGACCGGCCACTGGCTGCGGCAGTTGGGCTGGCGCGAGGTCTATGTGCTGGACGACTGGGCGGGCGCGCCACGCGCGACCGGCGCCGAGCCTGTGGTGCTGGCCGCGCCCTTGCCGGAGGTGGACGGCGTGTCCGTCGCCGCCCTGGTCGCGGAACGCGCGGCGGGGGAGGGCCCGCTGGTGATCGACCTTGCCGCCAGCCCGGCCTTCCGCACGGGGCATGTGCCGGGTGCGGTGTTCGCCATCCGCCCCGATCTGGCCGGGCATCCGCGCCTGGCGGACGCGCGGGACGTCGTGCTGACCTCGCCCGACGGGGTCGCCGCGCGTCTGGCCGCGCCCGAACTGGCGCATGCGGGTTTACGGGTGCGGGTGCTGGACGGGGGCACGACTGCATGGCGGGACGCCGGGCAGCCGCTTGAAACCGGCCTGGACACGGCGCGCGCGCTCTCGCGTCCGGACGATGTCTACAAGCGCCCCTATGAGGGCACGGATAATGCCGCCGCCGCCATGCAGGCGTATCTGGACTGGGAGTTCGGCCTTGTCGCCCAGCTGGAACGCGACGGAACGCACGGGTTTTCCGTGCTGGACTGATGCGAAGACACGGCTGGGAAAAAGGAAAACGGCATCATGCCCATCGAATTCATCGGCTATGTCACAGGTCGTCACCAGAGTGAGACCATCCCGCCCGTCGGGCCGGCCGTCGCCCCCGGCTATATCGCGACGACCGCCGCGATCCACGAGGACGGCGGGTTCGACCGGGTGCTGGTGGCCTTTCATTCCAATTCGCCCGACAGCCTGCTGATCGCGCACCATGCGGCCGCCGCGACGCGACGGCTGGGGCTGCTGATCGCCCACCGGCCGGGGTTCGCGGCGCCGACGCTGGCGGCGCGTCAACTGGCGACCCTCGACCAGCTGACGCGCGGCCGGGTGGCGGTGCACATCATCACGGGCGGCAACGACAGCGAACTGGAAGCGGACGGCGACCACACGACCAAGGGGGTGCGCTACGCGCGGGCCAGCGAGTATCTGGACGTGCTGCGCCGGGAATGGTCGGCCGATGCCGCCTTCGACCATGACGGGGCATTCTATCGCGTGGCGGGCGCGCGTTCGGACGTCGGGCCCTATCGGCCGGGCGGAATCCCGATCTATTTCGGCGGCGCCTCGGATGATGCCATCCGGGTGGCCGGCCGGCATGCGGACGCCTATGCCCTGTGGGGCGAAACCTATGACGAGGTCGCGGCGATGATCGCGCGGGTCAGCGCCGCCGCCGCCGCCAACGGCCGGCCCGCGCCGCGCTTTTCCCTTTCGTTCCGCCCGATCGTGGCGGACACCGAGGACGAGGCATGGGCGCGGGCGGGGCAGGTCCGCGCGCGGATCGACGCGTTGCAGCAGGGGACGGGCGTGCAGGCGGGGGCCATTGCGCTGGATGTGGCCGGCGCGCCGCCGGCGGCCGGGACGCTGCCGACCAACGAAGGGTCGCGTCGCCTGCGTGCCCTTGCGGCGCGCGGCGAGCGCCTGGACAAGCGGCTGTGGACCGGCGTGGCGGCGGTGACCGGTGGCCGATGGAACTCGACCGCGCTGGTGGGCGACCCCGACCAGGTGGCGGAGGCCCTGCTGGACTACTACCGGCTGGGCGTGACGACGTTCCTGATCCGGGGATTCGACCCGCTGTCCGATGCGCTGGTCTATGGCCGCGACCTCATCCCGCGCGTCCGCGCCCTGGTGGCGCAGGAGGATGCCAGGCGGGGCGTTGCCGCCGCCTGATCCGGGTCCGGGGCCTCGGAGCCTGACCGGAAATGTGGGCTGGCGAGCGAGAGCGGCCCGCGAGGGCCGCGCCCGGCGTGCGTTTTCGAGCACCGAAGCGGAGCGGCCTTGATGGCCGTGAGCATCGGAGCACAGAAAACGCGCGTCGGATCGCCGCCAGCGCGCATTTCCGGTCAGGCCCTGGCGGTTATCCCGCCAGGGCTGCCTTGCCGGCGAACGCCAGCGCGCTGTCGCCCTGGGGCGTGTGGATGCGCCCGCACAGCACGTCCCGGTAATGGCGCTCCAGCGGGTTGTCCTGGCTGAGGCCGGGGTTGCCGATCGCCGCGACGGCCTTGCCCACGGCGGCGATCGCGTTCTCGGTGACGATCTGCTTGACCAGGCCCGCGTCGGCGTTGGCATGCTCGCCGGCTTCCTCGCGCCGCAGCGCATGGTCGATCAGCGCGCTGTTGGTCAGCAGCAGCGCGTCGATCTCGCCCAGCAGAACGTGGAATCGGGGCAGCGTGGACAGCGCCGCGCCGAGGTTGGACGGGACCCGGGCCTGAAGGAAGCCGATCAGCCAGGTCCGCGCGGCGCGGGCGATGCCGTCATACAGCGCGCCTACCGCGATCGCGTGCCAGCTTGCCAGCGCCACGGCTTCCTCCTGCGTGCCGTCCGGCCGGGTCAGATTGACCAGGTAGCGTTCCGGGATCGGGACATCCTCGAAAATGACCGTGTGGCTGCCGGTGGCGCGCATGCCCATCTGGTTCCAGCTCTTTTCGACCCGGACCCCCGGCAGGTCGAGCGGCACCAGCACCTGGCCGACGCGCGGCGCATCCTCGTCGGTGCGGGACCACACCACGCCCCAGTGCAACGCGGTCGAGCCGGTCGAGAAGATCTTCCGCCCGTTCAGGCGCCAGATCGCGCCGTCGCGCCGCACGCTGGTCGCGGGCAGGCCGCCGCGCGCGGGGGTGCCCAATTCCGGCTCCACGCGCAGGGCGTTCATCAGCGCGCCGTCGCGGACGATGCTGGAAAATACCTCGGCCTTCACCGCGTCGCTCCAGACCGGGGAGCGGGCGACCGCGCCCGACTGGAGATATTGCATGGCCAGGATCAGCGCCGTGGACGGGTCGCCCTGCGCGATGCGGCCCACGATCTCGACGATCCGCCGCAACCCGATCCCCTGGCCGCCTGAAACGGGCGGGACGGTCAGGGTCAGCAGCCCGGCCTCGCGCAGGTCGGCGAGGTTGTCAAGCGCGATCTCGCCCGAGCGGTCGTAGCCCGCCGCCCGCCCCGCGAATCGCGCGACCAGGCGATCCAGCGTTTCGGCCGATATATCGACAGGCGCGTGTGCTCCGATCGGTGATCCATCCATGACCGGTGATTCCCCCCAGTGGTCTCTATGCGTCCCGTGCGCGACGGAAGACGTCTTCCATACGCCAGTGCTGGTTGCGTAGCGCCTCGTTCCCGGCCCACTCGTCCCAGCCCGACGCCCGCCGATATTCGCCCAGCAGGCCGGACGCCTCGATGGCCGCCGCGTCCTGCGGCCGGGCGCGGCCCGCGTCAGGATGCACATAGAGTGCGTCCTCCCGGCAATAGAGTTCGCACAGGAAGCAGGTCTGGCAGTCGGCCTGCCGCGCGATGCGGGGCGGGCCATCGGGCACGGGGTCGAACACGTCGCGCGGGCAGGCCGTCACGCAGGCGGTGCAGCCTGTGCAGCGTGAGGCGATGACGAGTTCGATCATGCCTGTTCTCCAGCCGGGACGAGATCCGTCCAGATCGTGTCCACGCCGCCGGCAATGACGTGCGCCGGCGGCGTGGTCGCGGCGATGGCGTCCGCGCGCCGGTGCAGGCCCAGGCTGTCGCGGCGCGCCAGCGCGCTGGCCGTGCTCCACCGGGCGGTGGCGGTCAGGGCGGCAAGCTCCCTGCGACGGGCCCGGGCATGGGGCGTCGGGGCAAGGCCGGCGTGGGGCAGGGCCGTCCACCCGGCATCCAGACGGTCGCGCGCCGCGGACAGCGTCGCGTCCGTCCGGAAATATTGCTTCATGGGGGACAGCATTTCGGCCTGCACCGCGCGCTCGATCTCGGCCGCGTCGGTCGTGCCGTGAGGATGCGCCAGGCCCGCGCCGCCCGTGCCGTCGGCCGGCGTGTCCGCGCGCCGGCCATGGCGGCGCACGCGGGCCAGCGCGGCTTCCGCCGCGATGCAGCCCGAGGACAGGGCCCAGGCCGCATTTACGGCGCCCCCGCCGCTGACGGCCCCGGTGACCGGCTCGCGCGAGGCGACGTCGCCCGCCACGAACAGCCCCTCCACGCCCGCGCCGGCATCCGCGTCGGCGACGCGCACGCCGCCCACGCCCCGGATCGTACCCTCGCCCACCAGGCTGACGGGAAAGCGGTCCTGGAACGGGTCGATGCCCAGACGGCGGAAGGCCAGGGTCACGTTGGGGGAAATCTGCGGCAACTGCCGCCGCACGTCCTCGGGCGTCGCGGAGAGATCGCAGAACACGGGCCCGTGCGTCAGGGCCTCGGCCAGGAACGCATTGTCGTGCGGACCCTGCGGCCGGTCCAGCAGGCGGCCGTGCTCGTCGTAATAGCGCGCGAAACTGTAGATCATGGTGCGCGCCATCGTCGTGTCGGCCGGGACGACCGTGAAGAAGGCGGAAAATTCCATGCCGGACAGCACGGCCCCGGCCTCGACCGCCATCAGCAGCCCATCCCCCGTATTGTTGGCCCCGCCGAGCAGGTGCGAGCGAAAGCCGCAGCCGCCGGTGGCCAGGATCGTGGCCCCCGCGCGGACCACCCAGTCGCCGCCCGCGCCCTGGCGGCTGACGCCCCGCGCGCCGGCGATGCCGCCATCGGCATGGCGCAGCAGCTCCAGCGCGGGACTGTGGTCCAGAACGATCGCGCCGGCCGCCAGGGCCTTCTCGCGCAGGGCGCGCAGATATTCCGGCCCGCGCAACGCGTGATGGCGGATCCTGCCGTCGTCGTCGGGCACATACTGGTAGTGGCTGGCAATGTCCGGCAGCGTGCGGAAGGTCCGGTCGACGATCCGCGCCATCCATGCGGCATCGCCCAGCCCTTGCGCGGCGGCCAAGCGGCGGGCGATCGCTTCCTCGCGCCGGCCGGGGTCGGGGGGCACCCACCAGTGGCCCGGCCCGGCCGCCGCCGCAACGCCCGAGGTGCCGCAGCGGCCCTTTTCCGCGACGATCACGCGCGCGCCGCCCTGTGCGGCGGTGATGGCGGCCCAGCACCCCGCCAGGCCGCCGCCGATGACGAGCACGTCGGCGTCATGGTGGGTGAGCTGCGTTCTCATGGCAGGGTGAAGCTCCGGTCGAAGGCGGTTGCGAACGGGCCGGCGGAAGACAGGAGGCCGGCCGAGCGGTAGGCCTCCAGCGTGACCTGTTCGGCCTTCACGACGGTCTCGCCGACGGCGGCGGGTGTGGCGATCAGCTTCTGCGCGACCGCCTCGGCGACGGTCTGCGGCAAGCCGGTCTGGCGCGCCAGCAGCGCGGCATACTCCCGCTGGTGCAGGCCGCCCCACGCATAGGCCCTGGCCACGCGGCGATAGAAATCGGCCAGCTGGGCGTGCTTGCGCGCAAGCGCGGCGTCGGTTGCGACAAAGAAGCTGTTGTTGGGCATGACCCCCGCGCCGTCGGCCAGCACGACCCCGTGGTTCTGGATCGTTTCCAGCGAGACATAGGGCTCCCAGGTCGACCAGGCGTCGATGCCGCCGCTGTCGAGCGCCGCCTTGGCCTGGGCCGGGGCGAGGAACACGATGTGTGGCGCGGGGGCCGGGATCGCGCCGGTCTGGATCAGGCGCAGCAGAAGCAGGTGGCCGATGGAGCCACGGCCGGTCGCCACCCGCTTGCCCGAGAGATCGGACAGGGTCCTGATCGTCGAGCCGGCCGGCGCGACGACCGCCGTGGCGCGTCCGCCCCCGCGTGGCGGAATCAGGAGGGCGGCCCGGACCGGCAGGCCCGCGCCCCAGGCAAAGAGAAACGGGCCGTCGCCGGCAATCCCCGTGTCGACCGCCCCGGCCCCCAGCGCCTGCAGAAGGGGGGCGGCGGCCTCGAACTCGGTCCAGCGGATGCGGTAGGGCAGCCCCTGGTCGGCCCCGGCGGCTTCAAGCAGCGCCTTCTGCTGCCCTTTCTGGTCGGCCACCACCAGGTCGTCGTCGGCCCGTGCACCCGGCGCGGCGTGAAGCAGGCACAGCAGGACGGTGGCGCCCAGGATTCGGCGGGGCAGGAGGCGGGCGGCACGATGCATGGCGAAGCGGTCTTCGGACGGCTGTCAGGGAGCGGCAGCGTGCCCGCGAAGACCGTGGAATACAATTAAATCACGTTGAATTGTGGTATGAATAATATTTACCTGACAGGTGGGCGGAATCGGGTGAAACTCCGGCGTACACCCATCGAAGGCCCATGAAGGAAGGAATGGCGGACATGTCAGGAACTCTCATCCGGACCGCATCCCCGGTGGCGGCCAGGGCAGTCCCGCGCTCCGCCTGGCGGCCGAGGCTGGGCGTGCTCACGCGCTATGCCTCGCCCTTCTTCCTGGTGCTGCTGTGGCAGGCGGCGTGTTCGACGGGGTTTCTGTCCACGCGGCTGGTGGCGTCCCCGGCCCAGATCGTCGCAACGGGCTGGTCGCTGACGCGGGACGGCAGTTTGCAGACCAACCTGGCGGTGTCGCTGGCGCGTGCCGGCTCGGGCCTGGCGATCGCCTTCGTCGCGGGGGTGGGGCTGGCGCTGATTTCGGGCCTGTCGCGTCTGGGCGAGGATATCGTGGACGCGCCGTTGCAGATTCTGCGGACCCTGCCGGCGCTGGCGCTGGTGCCGCTGTTCATTCTCTGGTTCGGCATCGGCGAGACGCCGAAGATCGCGCTCGTGGCGCTGGGGTCGAGCTTCCCGATCTATCTCAACCTGCACAAGGGCATCCGCTCCATCGACCCGAAGCTGCTGGAGATGGCCCGCACGCTCGGCCTGTCGCGGGCGCGCACCATCCGCGACGTGATCCTGCCCGGCGCGCTGCCGGACCTTCTGGTCGGGCTGCGCTTTGCCGTCGGGATCTCGTGGCTGATGCTGGTGGTGGCCGAGCAGGTGAACGCCGACAGCGGGATCGGCCACATGATGATGGATGCCGAGGATTTCCTGCGTACCGACATTATTCTCGTCGGTTTGGTGATCTATGGGCTGCTTGGCCTGGCGTCCGACCAGATCGTGCGGTTTCTGGAGACGACGCTGCTGTCCTGGCGGCCGTCGCATCGTATCGCGAGGTCGGCATGAACGCGGTTGCCCCGGTGGCGCAGGGGGCGGTCGCAGCGTCACGGGACGCGGCGGTCGTCGTGCATGGTCTGACCCGCAGGTTCGGCGACGGCCCGGCGGTGCTCGATCGCCTCGATCTGGCCATTGCGCCGGGCGAGTTCGTGGCGCTGCTCGGGCACAGCGGGTCGGGAAAATCGACCCTGCTCCGCACGCTTGCGGGTCTTGACCCGGTGACAGAAGGATCGGTCGCCCGCCCGCGCGAGGTCTCCGTTGTTTTCCAGGAGAGCCGTCTGCTGCCCTGGAAGCGTGTCTGGCAGAATACGGTGCTGGGCCAGGATGGGGCGGATCGTCGCGACCGCGCCGTGGCCGTGCTGGAGGAAGTCGGGCTTGGGCATCGGATCGACGCCTGGCCGCTGACGCTGTCGGGCGGGGAGGCGCAACGCGCGGCGCTGGCCCGCGCCCTGGTCCGCGAACCCGCGTTCCTGATGCTGGACGAGCCCTTTGCCGCGCTGGATGCGCTGACGCGCCTGAAAATGCAGCAGCTGGTTTCGGACCTGTGGACGCGTCATCGGTGCTCGGTCCTGCTGGTCACGCATGATGTCGACGAGGCACTGCTGCTGGCGGATCGCGCCGTGGTCCTGGAACGCGGCCGCATCCGCACGGATGTGCCGATCCCGATGGATCGCCCCCGCCGCCACGCCGACCCCCGGTTCGAGCATCTGCGGAGCGTGTTGCTCGAATCTCTTGGCGTGCACGATGGATAACGCAAACCCGTTTTCATGGGGCGTGTCTTGACCGACTCATCCCAGTCGCTGGTCCATGATCGGGGGCCAGGGCCTCAAGCCCCCAAGGAAATCTTTCTGCCGGTTGGGGTTATGCGGGAAGGAGGGGTGTCAGGGCCGGGGAAAAGACGGCCCCGACATGCGTGCCGGGCGGCAGGACGCCTGCCGTGACGAAGGTGTCGGCCACGGATTGCGCGCCGGCTATGTCGCCCTGCCGCCAGGCGCGTGGGGCGTACGGGCGGTTCTGGCTCTGGAGGTAGGCCAGAACCAGCGGTTCCGGCACCTTGATGACCGGGGCGACGGCGCGCGCCCAGCGCGGCTTGTCCGTGCCGAGGGTGGCGTAGGCTTTGCCGAGGCGGCGGATATAATCGGCGGCGGCGGCGCGGAAGTCCGGGTTGGCCAGCCCGCGCGGATTGGCGCCGACGAAATAATGCCCCGACAGGATATCGGCGGCACTTTGCAGGATACGGGCGGTGCCGTCCGCCTCCAGCGTCTGGATGGCATAGCCGTAGGTGGCCCAGGCATCGAGGCTGCCCGCCTTCATGGCCGTCAACCCGTCGCTCATGCCCAGTGCGATGGGGTGGATGTCGGCGAAGCTCATGCCATGTTGCGCCAGCATGCGTAGCAGGAAGTAATGCGCCGTGGTGGCCTTGATGTAGCCGACACGCCTGCCGCGCAGGTCCGCGACCGATCGCGCCGCAGAGCCCGTCGGCGCCAGCAGGGCCTGGTCGGTCGTGGGGCCTTCCATGGTGGCGACGACGGCGATCCGCGCCTCGGCGCTGGCGGCGAAGACCATCGGGATTTCGCTCCACATCCCCAGGTCGATTGCGTCGGCATTGATCGCCTGGGCGATCAGATTGCCGGAATTGAATTCGCTGAACGTCACCCGATAGGGAAAATCATCCAGCCCCGTCGCGGCCAGCAGGGTCTGGTCCATGCCGCGAAACGCGGCCACGCGCAGCGTCGCACGCGTCAGGTCCTCTGCCGTGGCGCGACGGAACGGCGCTGCGGCGGCAGACAGGCCCACGCCCGCCGCAAGGCCGAGGGCGTGCCGCCGGCTCACGATCATGGGGGCGCCCCGCATCAGGCGTCGAAGCCCGGAGAGAGGCGCGCGGCCTTGCGGAGGGAAGCCTCCCAGATCAGTTCGTGAATGTCGCGGCCGCCCTCGACCGGCAGGCGCTTGCGGCCCACCTGCCGGCGCACCGCGTCCTGGGCCTCTTTCGGCGCGATCAGGACGTTTTCGCGGCCGATCGACAGGGTGCGGACCTGTGCGGTGCAGGCGCTTTCGAGCTGATAGATGCGCCCCCACGCCGCGCCGGCCGTCCTGCCGAGCGCCAGCGTGCCGTGATTACGCAGCAGCATGAAGTTGGTCTCGCCAAGATCGGCGACCAGCCGTTCGCGTTCATCCAGTTCGAGGGCGATGCCTTCGTAATCGTGATAGCTGAGTGACGGGATGACCGTCAGGGCCCGCTGGTTGAGCGGCAGCAGCCCTTCGGCATGCGCGGAAACCGCCATGCCGTCGGGCGAATGGAAATGCGCGATGAACAGGGCATCCGGCCGCGCCGCGTGAATGGCGGAATGGATGACGAAGCCCGCATAGTTGATCCCGTATGCGTTTTCACCCACGAGCCTGCCGTCCAGATCGACCTTGACCAGGCTCGATGCCGTGACTTCGTCAAACATCAGCCCGAAGGGATTTATCAGGAAATGGTGCGCGGGCCCCGGCACACGTGCGGAGATGTGGGTCGCGATCAGGTCGTCCCATCCATACAGCGCGGCAAGCCGGTAGAAGGCCGCGAGATCGACGCGGACAGCCCATTCCTCCGCGGAAACGGCGTGTGACGCCTGGCGGAGTGGGGGATGTGCGAAGGCGGTCATGGCGGCGCTCCGGACGGGGGGTGTCGTCGTTCGACCCGGAGTGTACGGGTGAACTGTCCCGACCCCGAATGAGAAATCAAAAAGCATCATTCAAAGACGCCTTGATCGTGGCCGGGCAGGCGTTCAGAGGTCGAAGCGCATGCTCAGGGTCACGGTGCGCGGCGCGCCGGGGAAGAGCTGCAGCGCGCCCCGGCTGACCCAGTAGCGTTCGTTGCCGATGTTCTCCACCGCCGCCCGGAAGGTCAGCCTGTGGCGGTGAACGCGTGTGACATACTGCGCCCCGATCGTGCCGATGATGTATGATTGCAGCCGGAATGTATTGGACGGATTCAGCCAGCCGGCGGACACCCAGTTCAGCCCGCCGTTGACGCTGAGGCCCTTTACCGCCGGGATCACATAATTTGCCGAGAAATTGGCCTCGAAGGGTGAAGTCGATTCGGCCCGCCTGCCATCATAGGGCGTGCCGGCGCCGTAGCGCGCGTCCAGATACGTCAGGCTTCCGGTCAGTTGCAGGTCGCGTGTGGCCTGTACCGCGCCCCCCGCCTCGACACCCTGATATCGTACCAGGCCGCCCTGCTGCTGCACATTGTTGGAATCGACATAGGCCGCGATCGTATCGAGCCGGTAGAGGGCCAGGGTGCCGCTCCAGCGCGATTTCTGGACTTTCACGCCCAGTTCGTATTCCTGGCTACGCATGGGGCTGAAGACCTGATAGGCATTCCGGGCGGTCGCGGCGGCCTGGGTGCCGGACTGCATGGCCTCGACGTAGCTGAAATAGGCGTTGATGTCGGGCGTGGGCTTATAAGAAAGCGAGACGACAGGGGTGACCGGGTTGTTGTGGCGCGCCGCCGTCTTGCGGCCGCTTCCGTTGGTGGCGTAGTCGTCCTCAAAATAATCCGTATAGCGTGCGCCGGCCAGCAGGGACCATTTGCGCCAGCTTATCGTGTCACTCCAGAACGGGGCGATCTGGGTGTAGTCGATGTAGTTATAGAGCCTGGGGTTATAGAAATGTGCATTGGTGTTGGTCGGGCGTGAGGTAAAAATATTGCCGTACTGGTACGGCTGGTAATATTGCGCGTTCGCGTCGGCATCGAACCTCTGATACAGCCACATGATGCCGGCTACGACGTCGTGCCGCAGGGGGCCGGTGTGGAACGTGCCTTCGGTGGTTTCCTGCACCTGATGGTAGGTGAAGACACGGGTCATCTGGAACGGCCGGTTCAGGTAGTCCCCACGATCGTTGAGAAACGTGATGGCGTTCGAGGGGAAGCGTTCGTCGAGATGGGTGTATCCGTAGACGAGTTTCGCATTCCAGTGCGGCGCGAAATCCCAGTCGAAGCCGGTATTGAAATGCTTGAAGTCATTGGTCTTCCACGAATCCCTGGCCCCAAGCTCCGCCCGGCCGCTGATCGGGGTCAGCGAGGTCAGGCCGCTGACCACGCTCACGCCATTGACCATGCCTTTCTGCAGCGTGTTGAGATAGAAAGAATCGAAATGCCATGCGAGCGCGTCGGTGATCCGGACGCGGGTTGCGGCCGACACCGAGGTCGATCGGATGAAACTGCCATTGTACTGGTTGCCGACTTCGTTGCCGACGGAAAAACGATAAGTCACACGGCCGGATTTTCCGATCGGACCGCCGGCGTCGATGCTCTGCCGGAACGCGGCGTCCGAGCGGTAGCCGGCCTCTACGGACAGGCGCGGGTCATCGACCGGCTTCTTGAGCTGGAAATCCAGTACCGCGCCGGGCGAACCGAAGCCGTAGAGAAACGCCGATGCGCCCTTCGTCAACTGGAACTGCCCGAAATTCGCCATGGGCAGGTCGATGAACCAGTAGGGAATGGCGAATCCGTCGATCTTGTAGCCGTTGGTCCAGTCCAGATCGAGGCCGCGCACGCGGAAGCTTGCGCCTGAGGCGGTGGAGCCGCCGTTGGAGTTCTCCTGCACGCCGGGCTCGGCACGGAACACATCGTTGATGTCGGCCGCCTGCATCTGCTCGACCTTGGCCGCCGAAACGATGCTGAGCGAGAATGGTGTGTCGAATTCGGACCGGGATCCCAGGGCCCCCATGGCCGCGTGCGAGGCCAGGCGCGGCCGGTGGGCATTGGCGCTGACGGTGATGGCTTCCGGTGACGCGGTATGTATCGCGGCCGGGCGGGATACGGCGGGTTTCGACCGGGCGATGGATTTCGTATGTGCCGGGGCCTCGGCATGGACGGAAACAGGTGTGATCGTCACGAGACCGGAAACGATAATCGTCCTTCTGGCGAAGGACCCAGCCGATTTCATTTTATATCCTTCCGTCCGACATAGAGTATGCGCCGTTCTTCGCAACATTGCAGATGCAAGGACGTCTCTATGGCAGGGTTCCGGAAAGTAATATTGAATTGTGTAAAACTTATATGTTTCGTTATCTCATTCCCAATTCCTGGGGTGAGATGAAATAAGAAACCGGAATTCGTTTCGGTTGTGACCGATGGCGCCAGCTTTGTTCGTATGCAGGGCGCGCGCAAGGACTGTCACGGGCTGCCTTGCCGGGGCGGGGACGCCGGAAGCCCTGGCGTCCCTCCCCTTGTGGAAATCAGCTCTGGTCGGGAGCGGGGGCCGAGTTCAGGTGGATGTAGCGTTCAATCCCGACCAGCTTGATGAGGTCGAACTGACGGTCGAGGAAATCCTCATGCTCTTCTTCGTTCTCGAGGATCTTCAGCAGGAGGTCGCGCGACACATAATCACGCACGCTCTCGCAATAGGCGATGCCCTCGCGCAGGTCGACCAGCGCCTTTTCCTCGAGCTTGAGATCGCATTCCAGGATCTCCTGGACGTTCTGGCCCACCAGGATGGTGTTCAGCCGCTGCACGTTCGGCAGGCCGCCCAGATAGAGGATGCGCTCGATCAGCCAGTCGGCGTGGCGCATCTCCTCGATCGATTCCTCGTATTCCTTCTTGCCCAGCAGGGTCACGCCCCAATGGTTCAGGGTGCGGGCATGCAGGAAATACTGGTTGATCGCCGTCAGCTCGTTGGTGAGCTGGATGTTCAGGTGCTCGATGACCTGCGGGTCCTTGATCGGCATGGGCGCTGCCTTCTCTATCTCATGGGGGAGGTTGCGATCCTGCGTTTATCGCACCCCCCCGATGCTCTGTAAATTACAAAGCATAGATATATCAGTATGATAATGGACATGATTATCACTCTCAATCCTGATGCCAATGGTCCGGATCATCCACGCCCGGCGTAGGAGGGCAGGCCTACAGGCAGCAAGGTCATGGATTGTGCGATGGCGTCCGGCGGCAAGGCCCGACTCATCCGTTGGCGCGGCGCACCGTTCCTTCACGCCGGCAGAGGCGAGAACAGTTTCCGCTGTCGATCAAAAGCCTGTGATGGAAGCCTGGCTAACCAGATCCGCCTTCAGGGAGCCCGGCGTGGTTCAGTCGCGGCGCCTCCGGTATTGCCCGCGCTGGAACCGTCGGGAATAATTTCTATAAAAACCCCCAAAATTTATATTTCATTTATGACCGGCCGTCCAGCCCCATATGGGGCTATTCTTTTATTTGATTTGTAGATTTATTGCCATATAAGTTGATGGTTCATTGCGGGGGCAATGTCAAAATGGGGTACATGCGCGACATATAGCCGAGGTGTGGCTGCGCTGGCCCCGTCATCGGGGCACTGTTGGACATGAAGCTTGTGTGGGGCCTGGACGATACGGGGTCTGCGCCCCCTGGTCGACAGGCGTAAAAATGGTTTGTGGTGACGTTCTTGAAGCCGGACGACCGGGGCGATCCCATGTGGGTGCAGCAGGCTGGACGCGGATGACGAACGGCGCATTCATGTGGGATTGAGGGGGCTTCCTGCCAGGGATGCCTCCTGACGGGTGCGGAACGAGCGACTGCCATGCATGACAGGAATATGGAAAACATGCTTGCGAAGTCGGAGACCTTTCTCAGGTCTCCGTTCGTGTCGCTGCTCGTCGCGGGCATCGGCGTGGGCATGATGCTTCTCGTGGGTGGTGTCGAGCTGACGTCGTATCAGCAGGGGTTGCTGTCCATCGGGACCATCAGCCTGATGCTGCTCGTCAATCGCTGGAAAGGGCGCGCCGCGAGCTGCTTCCTCATGGCGCTGTCGCTGCTTGTGTCCATGCGGTACATGGCCTGGCGGCTGAACACGACGATCGTGCTGGGAAACTGGCTCCAGTCGATCCTGTCCATCCTGCTGCTGCTGTCCGAAATATACGCCCTGCTGATGTTGTGCCTGAGCTACTTCCAGATGGTGTGGCCTTTGCGGCGCCTTTCGTATCCGTTGCCGGCCGATCAGGCCAGCTGGCCCACGATCGACGTCTATATCCCGACCTATGAGGAAGATCTGACGCTGGTGCGTTCCACGGTGCTGGCGTCGCAGGACCTCGACTGGCCCGCCGACAAGCTGAACATCTATATCCTCGACGATGGCCGGCGCCGCCAGTTTCACGATTTCGCGCTGGAGGCCGGCGTGGGCTACATCGCCCGGCCCGACAACAGCCACGCCAAGGCCGGCAATCTGAATCACGCCGTCGGCGTCACCGACGGCGAAATGATGGTCGTTTTCGATTGCGACCACGTGCCGACCCGCGGATTCCTGAAGAAAACGGTGGGATGGCTGGTTGCCGATCCCAAGATGGCGATGCTGCAGACGCCACATCATTTCTACTCCTCCGATCCGTTCAAGCGGAACCTGACGGCGGCCGAGGAAGTGCCCCCCGAAGGAAACATGTTCTATGGCCTGATCCAGGACGGCAACGATTTCTGGGACGCGACCTTTTTCTGCGGGTCCTGCGCCGTGATCCGGCGCAGCGCGATTCTGAGCATCGGTGGTTTCGCCACGGAAACCGTGACCGAGGATGCCCACACGTCGCTCAAGATGCAGCGCCGTGGCTGGAGCACCGCCTATCTGCGCGAGGCGCTGGCGGGCGGGCTGGCGACCGAACGCCTGATCTTCCACATCGGGCAGCGCATGCGCTGGGCGCGCGGCATGCTGCAGATCATGCGTATCGACAACCCACTGACGGGACACGGCCTCCGCTGGGAACAGCGGCTGTGCTATCTTTCCGCGACACTGCATTTTCTCTTTGCGATTCCACGGGTTATTTTCCTGCTTGCGCCCATGGCCTTCCTGGTTCTGGGGCTGAACGTCTTCGCGGCGTCGCCGCTGGATATCCTGGTCTATGCGATACCCCATATCGCGCATTCGCTCACGACCCTGTCCCGGCTCGAAGGGCGCTGGCGCTACTCCTTCTGGAGCGAGATCTACGAGACGTCGCTGGCCCTGTTCCTGGTCCGCCTGACGGTCATGACCCTGCTGCTGCCACGGCGCGGACGCTTCAACGTCACGGCCAAGGGCGTATTGCTCGACAAGGAGTTTCTGGATTTCGACGCGGTATATCCGAACGTCATTCTTGCGGTCGTCCTGGGCCTGTCGCTGGTGCGCGGGATCGTAAGCGCCATCTGGCAGCATCTGGATCCTCTGGCCTTTCAATCCCTGCTGCTGAACATGGTGTGGGGCGCATTCAGCCTGTTCATCGTGCTGGCGTCCATTTCGGTCGGTCGTGAAACGCGCCAGACCCGTCGACAGCATCGCATCAGGGCGAACCTGCCGATTACGGTCACCACCGCGTCGGGGCAGGTGTGGCCCACGCAGACCACCGATATCTCGATGGGCGGTTTCGGCATGAAATCTCCCTGGACCGCGCCGTTGAGCGGGCCGATGGAGGTTATCGTCGGTTATCGCAATGAACAGGACGGGATCGAGGTGTCGGTGCCCGCGCAGATCCTGCGCCAGCGCGATGGGCTGCTGCACGCGCAGTGGGTTATGGACGGCCTGCACGATGAACGGCAGGTCGTCGCCATGGTGTTCGGCCGTCACGATGCCTGGGCGGAATGGGCGAATTATGCCCCGGATTACCCGATCCGAAGCTTTTACATCATTCTGAAAAGCGTAATCGGCCTGTTCAAGCCCGGGGCGACCTATGAGGGGCGTCCGATCCCCGCTACGGACAAGGCGGCCGCCGCCGTCACTGCCAAGGAAGAAAAATTGGAAAAGAGAAGCCTGGTGCTGCAACCTGCGCGACGTGCCGCCCGCAGCGGGGTGGTTACCTCTTTCATGATCGCGTCTGGCATTGCAGCGACGGGGATGAGCGTCGCCATGGCGCAGACGCCCCCACCCCTGACGCCCCCGGTCCTGACGTCCCCCGCGACGCAGGCCGGCCTGCCGATCGACGACGCCAATGCGGGGGACGCCGCGCCCGTGGCGCCGCCCGCGATCGACCAGGCTGCGGCCGACCGGGTATCGGATGTCGAGGTGACCAACACCCTGTCGTTCCGCGACCTGGGCGCCGTGAACGGCCCGTTGACGTTGCGGGGGTATAGTCCGCTGCAGGGCCTGACCATCGCCGTGCCGTTCAACCGTGTGGTGACCCATGCACAGCTTACATTGTCCGGCGCGCTGTCGCCGTCGCTGCTGCCCGAGGCCAGCGCCGTCACCGTCACGCTGAACGAACAATATATCGGGACGATCAAGGTCGATCCCGAGCATCCGGAATTCGGACCGCTGACGTTCGACGTCAATCCGTTGTACTTCGCCGGCAAGAACACGCTGAATTTCCATTTCGCCGGCGAATATCGGCGGGACTGCAACGATCTGTATAACGAGGTCCTGTGGGCGCGGATCTCCGACCTGTCGCGGCTTACGCTGACCACGGTCCGGATCGCGCCCGAACGGACGCTGGCGCACCTGCCGGCCCCGTTCTTCGACCCCAACCTGCGTTCGACCCTGCGTGTCCCGGTCGTGCTGCCTTCGACGTCCAGCGGCAGCCTGCTCGCCGGCGGCGTGATCGCGTCCTGGTTCGGAAAGCTGGCGGATTTCCGGGGCGTGTCCTTCCCGGTGACGGCGGATATCCCGGCGGCGGGCAACGCGATCGAGATCGGCGAGAACCTGCCGGTCGGACCGGACGGCCAGCCGCCCGTGGGGCCGACCCTTGCGGAAATTCCCAACCCCCACGATCGCTGGGGAACGGTGCTGGTGGTCACCGGACGCGACGCGCGCGAGGTCGGGATCGCGGCGCGGACGATGGTCCTGTCGCCGGACACGCTGGGGGCGGTCGGGTCCAAGGTCGTGACGGACGTCACGATGACGCCGCGCAAACCCTATGACGCGCCGGCCTTCATCCCCACCGACCGGCCGGTGCGCTTCGGCGAACTGGTGCCGGCGAGCGACCTGCAGGCCGGCGGCTTCGTGCCGACCGAACTGACGGTGCCGTTCCATCTGCCGCCCGACCTTTATACCTGGCGTCATCGTCCCTTCATGATGGACCTATGGGTCCGCGCGCCCGGCGGCCCGATCGTGGACCTGGAGACGTCGCGACTGGATGTCCGCGTCAACGACAACTACCTGCAAAGCTATTCCCTGATGCCGCCCAGCACGTGGGAGCGATGGTCGCGGCGGCTGATGGACCCGCATACGGGCGCCATCGGCCATAGGACGGCGCTGCCGGCGTGGCTGATCTTCGGGCAGAACCAACTGCAATTCGATTTCGACGCGCGTCCGATCGACCGGGGCGCCTGCCGGCGGGTGCCCGCCGATATCCGCATGAGCGTCGATTCCGATTCCACGTTCGATTTCCGCCGGGCACGTCATTTCACCACCCTGCCGAACCTGTCCTATTTCACCGGGGTGGCCTTTCCCTTCTCGCGGATGGCGGATCTGTCCGAGACGACGATCGTCATGCCGCGCAATCCGGATGTCGGGACGGCATCGGCCTATTTCGACCTGATGGGCTTCTTCGGCGCGTCGACCTGGTTTCCGGCGACCGGGGTTCATCTTGCCTATACCGACGAGATGGCCAGCCATCCGCCGTCGGGCGATATCGTCCTGCTGTCGCCGGCCGATCGCCTGTACGGCGCCGAGCCGCTGCTGTCGCGTTCGCCGTACGTCGTCGCCGACGGGCGGATCACGGTCGGGCAGCATATCGGGCTGCAGAGCATATGGCACCTGTTCCAGGACCGCGATCACACCGGCCTGCGGAACGGGGTTTCGGCGAACCTGAACACGCCGATCGCGGGGGCGGGGCTGCTGATCGGGGCGCAGTCTCCCTTCGCCGCCGACCGCTCGGTCGTCGCGGTCCTGGGCGATACGCCGCAGCGCCTGCAGGATGTCA
The DNA here is from genome assembly GCF_014174305.1 of Gluconacetobacter johannae. Taxonomy (GTDB): domain Bacteria; phylum Pseudomonadota; class Alphaproteobacteria; order Acetobacterales; family Acetobacteraceae; genus Gluconacetobacter; species Gluconacetobacter johannae. The sequence continues at coordinate 97,028 of NZ_JABEQH010000003.1, forward strand.
TCCTGGCGTTGCACGACCGGCACGTCACCCCGCTGATCCAGGGCGACCTGACGCTCAAGAACGGCGACGAAATCACCAGCTACCGCACGGCCCCGCTCTATACGGTCGGGTCGCTGCCGTTCTGGATGTGGCCGGACTGGTATTTCGGCGGCAATCCCGTCGTGCTGTATCTTGTCGGGCTGCTCGGGGCCGGGCTGCTGGCGCTGGTGGTATGGCGCTGGCTGCGGGCCCGGTCGCGCCGCAGGGTAGGTCGCACCGACCTGACCGGGGATCCATGACGGCAGGCCCTTCCGCCCGGGGGACGCGGTTCGCCGGTATATGTAATCAGGAGAGTTGAGTATGAGTGCCCTTCTCGCGGGTCTGACATTGCTGATCGTCGGCGACAGCCATGTGACGTTCAAGGACTCGCTTCTATCCATCCTGCCGGATGAGCTGACCCGGCAGGGCGCCAGGGTCGTGGCCTATGGCGTCTGTTCGTCGCAGGCGGCGGACTGGGTCGTGCCCAACCCCAACAACGGCTGCGGCGCCGCCCAGCGGGTGGATGACGAACCGCTGGGGCCGCCGAACATGCAGCCGGCATCCCCGCCGCCGATCGCCTCGCTCATCGACAAATGGCATCCGAATGTCGTCATGGTGGTGCTGGGCGACACGATGGCGTCGTACGGCCAGGAGTCGTTTTCCAGGGAATGGGTCGACCAGCAGGTCAAGACCCTGACCTACACGATCGGCAAGACCGCGTGCATCTGGGTCGGTCCGACCTGGGGCCAGTACAGCCCGCGCTATGGCAAGACGGACGCGCGCGCGACCGAAATGGCCGCTTTCCTGAAGGGCGAGGTCGCGCCCTGCGCCTATATCGACGGCACCGCCCTGATGAAGCCGGGCACGGTCCAGACCATCGACGGCATTCACGCGACGCCGGCCAGCTACAAGGTCTGGGGCGACCTGATCGTCAACGCGACTGTCCCTCTGCTGCAAAAAGTGAAGGACGGCGGGACGCTGACGCCGTAAGGAATGCCGGGACGTCCACCCTCGGGCCGGACGTTCCATCGCCGCCTTGTCGTTTCTCCCCCTGATATCGCTACTGACGGAACACCGGTATGCTCGAGCGTTATACGGCGCCACCTGCGAAGACGTCCTGGAGGCAGCTTCTGCGGCGTGAATTCTTCCCCACGGACCGTCGGCGCGATATCGACGGGCTGCGGGGGCTGGCCGTTCTCATGGTCGTGCTGTTCCATGCCGGCTGGCTGCGCGGCGGCTTTGTCGGCGTGGACATCTTCGTTGTGATATCGGGCTATTTCATGGGCCGCTCGGCGCTCATGCAGCATCCCTTCAAGCCGGTGAATTTCGTCTGCCGGCGCCTCTATCGCCTGTTGCCCGCGCTGCTGTGCATGATCGCGCTGGTGTCGGCCGGCATGCTGTGGTGGGTCCTGCCGAGCGACCGCGCCGATATCGCCCTCAACGGCGCCTATGCGCTGGTCTATCTGTCGAATATCTGGGCATCGGGGCATGTCGGCTATTTCGAGGGGCAGAGCATCGCCTATCCGTTTCTGCACACATGGTCGCTGTCCCTGGAAATGCAGTTCTACGCCATCATTTTCCTCATGGCGCTGTTCCTGCCCTTCGTGCGGCACCGCAAATGGGCGATCTCGGCCATCTGCCTGCTGTCGTTCGTCTTCAGCATGCTCAGCCATCTGCACGGCGACACGCAGGGATATTACAATATCTTCGACCGGATGTGGCAGTTTTCGCTGGGGACGATGATCTGGATCCTGCCGCCGCTTCGCCTGTCCAGGGGGGCGGCGGCACTCGTCTTCGTCGCCGCCTATGCGATGCTGATCGGGGCCGCGCTGTTCTACAGGCTGGACTTCGCCTGCCCATCCTACATGTCCCTGTTCCCATGCCTGGCCGTCGTCGCGCTGATTATGCTGCCGCAGACGGGCCTCGCGCGGATCGGGCTGGTGCCCCTGTCGCCGGTGGGGGTGATCTCCTATTCGATCTATCTGTGGCACTGGCCCGGAATCGTCGTCGCGAACTACCTGATGGCGTTCCAGGTCCATGGCTGGACGATGGCGGCCGTGCTGGGCGTCGTCATGGTCGTCAGCCTGCTCAGCTACCTGTTCGTCGAGCGGGTGGGGCTGGAGTACGAGAAGACGGCCCGCCAGGGCGCGCGGGTCCGGGGGGCCGGTGTCCTGGTGGGGGCCTGCACGGTTCTGGCGCTGGCCCTGTTTTCAATCTCGGCCGTGTCCAGTGTCCACTAGGCATTATCCCGGCGGCCTGCGGGCGCATGCGTGCGGGGCGACGATGCTGGGCGGGCTGCTCAGCGGGGGACTGATGCTGGGCGGACTGGTGGTGGGTACGCCGGCCTTTGCCCAGGTCGTGCCGCCGCCTGGCATCCAGCCTGTCGCCCTGTCGTCCGACGAGGCGCGGCGCGCACATGCGGCGTCCATCCTCGACCTGGTGCTGGAGGAAGGACATTACTGGATCGACGCGCGCCAGCCCGACAAGGCGCTGGGCAGCATCCAGCGGGCGCTCGCCATCCAGCCCGGCAATGAGGACGCGCTGACGATGCTGGGGATCGTCCAGGTCAATAGCGGGGACCTGGCCGGCGCCCGCGCCACGTTGGACCGCCTGGTCAAGGCGGGCGGCAGCGCGGAGCTGGTGGCGCGCCTGCGCGCGGCGCTGCGGTTCGGCCCGGTCGACCCCAGGGGGCTGGAGGAAGCACGCCGCCTTGCCGGGACGGGCAACATGCTGGCGGCGATGCTCCATTACCGTGACCTGTTTCACAACGGCGACCCTCCGCCGGGGCTGGCGCTGGAATATTACCGTGTCCTGGGCGGCACCATCCTGGGATATAACGAGGCCCGCACCAAGCTGACGGCGCTGGTCGCCGGCAGCCCGCATGATCTGGACGCGCGCCTGACGCTGGCGCAGATCCTGACCTATCGCGACGTCACGCGCGCGGCCGGACTGGCGCAACTGCGCCAACTGGCGCTGGGCAACGCCCCGCCGGTCATTCGTGCGCTGGCGGTACGGGCGTGGCGGGATACGTTGTCATGGCTGCCGATCGTCGGCGCCAGCATCCCGATTTACATGGACTGGCTGGCGCTGCACCCCGATGACGCCATGGTGCTCGGCCGGCTGGAGAAGGCGCGGGCAACCCAGGCGATCATCGACGAGGGGAACGACCGGACCGAAGGCTATGTCCTGTTGACCCATGGGCGGCTGGACGCGGCCAGCGCGGCGTTCCAGCGCGCCCAGGCCGTCAACCCGCAGGATGCCGACGTGCTGGGCGGGCTGGGCCTGGTGGCCCAGCGGCGCCGGCAGCCGGGGGTGGCGCGTGGATATTTCCGCCGGGCGATCGCGGCGGATGCGGCGCGCGCGCCGCACTGGCGCGCCGCGATCAGGAACCTGGACGCGGTCGGCCAGAACGATCCTGAAATCGTCCGGATCACCCATCTGATGGCCGAGGGCCAGTATGACGCGGCGCGTGCCGCCCTGGCCCGTCTTGCGACACGGCCCGAAATGGCGCTGGCCGTTCTGATGATGGAAGGCGGCCTGGACCGGCGGCAGGGGCGCACCGCCGAGGCCGAGCGGATCTATCGCGAGGTGCTGCGTCGCCGCCCGCGTGACCCGGACGCCATGTTCAACCTGGCCGATCTGCTGTTCCAGCGGGGTCAGGGTGACGAGGCCCGGGTCCTGATGGCCCGCCTCGGGACGGAACGGCCGGCGCTGCTGCCGCGGCTGGAGGCGGCCGACGACATGGATCGCGCCGCCCATGCCGGCACCGACGCCGAGCGGATCGGCTTCCTGCGCCAGGCGCTGGACCGGGTGCCGGGCGATCCGTGGCTGAGCCTGAGCCTGGCGCAGGCCCTGTACCGCGACGGCCGGACGCGGGAGGCCCGCGACCTGATGGCCGGCCTGACGCAGGACGTCCATGCGCCGGCGGCCAATCTTCAGGCGGGGATCATCTTTGCCATGTCCGGTCACGATATCGACCGGGCGGAACAGTTGATCGCCCGCCTGCCGCCCGCGGCGGACACGGCCGACATGACGCGCATCATGCGGCAGATCGCCCTGTACCGGCAGATCAGGACCCTGCCGCCGCACGACATGCGGTCGATCCTTGTCCTGGCGGACCAGCCCGACCCTACGGGCGATCGCGCGGCGATCCTGGTGAACGCGCTGCTGGACGGGCATGATACGGGCAGCGCGCGCTGGGTCGTGGCGCATGAGGCCGCGATTACCCCATCCCCCCGGCCGACCCAGCGGCTGGCCTATGCCGGCCTGTCCCTGCGGCTGCAATCGGTCGGCGACACGCAGCGGTTTCTGGACGAGTACGACCGCCTGGTACGCGCGCAGGCAGCCCCGCCCACGGCGGACGAGGCCCAGGCGCGCGAGGATGTCGCGGTCGGCCTGGCGGTGCTGAAGACCGACCGTCTGATCGGACAGAAACAGCCGGACCAGGCTTACGGCGTCATCGCGCCCGTGGTCGCGGCGCACCCCGATGCCGCGCGGGCGTGGCTGGCGCTGGGACGGGTCTATCAGGCGCAGGGCAAATCCGACCTGGCGCTGCACACCGATCAGGACGCCCTGCACCGGCGGCCGGAGAGTGTGGAGGCGATGGCCGCCGTCGCGCTGGATGCGCTGGCCCTGAACGATCGTCCCCTGGCGCGGGAGATGGCACGGCAACTGACGGCGCGTGACCCCGACAATGTCGTCACATGGCAGGTGCGCGCCGAGAACGACCGGGCCGAAGGGCGCGACAGGCAGCAGCTTGCGGACCTCGAACGGGCGCGCGACCTGCAATGCCGCACCGGGGCCGACGCCGATTGCGGCGCGGAGGCGGTCCGGCAGCCGGATTATCGCTGGCCCGATATCGACGCCGGGTACGACCCCCAGCGTGGCGCGCCCCTGCCGGCCAGTTACCACTACCTGCCGCAGGACGAGCAGACGGCGGCGGTGAACCGGCGGATCGTCTATGTGCGCGACTCCCTCTCGCCGCAGATCGACGCCAATGCCTATGTCAGAAGCCGCCTGGGCAGCGGCGGGCTGGGGCAGCTGACCGAGCTGGCCTTCCCGATGACGGGAACGCTCCCTTTTTCGTCTTGGCTGCAGCGCATGAGTTTCTCGGTGACGCCGGTCGCGCTGTTCACCGGCGATCCGTTGCGGAACACCGATACGGCGCGTCAGTTCGGCACCGTTCTGGTCAACGGCGCGCCGGCGTCGGCCCATCATCATGAATATGTCAGCGGGGCCGGGCTGGACCTACGCTATGTCGATAACTGGTTCTCGGCCGATGTGGGATCGACCCCGCTGGGTTTCCCGATCGCCAATGTCCTGGGCGGAGTCGAATTCGCCCCGCACCTGACACCCAACCTGACCCTGCGGATCACCGGCGGCCGCCGCATGGTGACGGACAGCGAACTGTCCTATGCCGGGATGCGGGACCCGGGGACGGGGCGGATCTGGGGCGGGGTGACGCGGCTGAGCGGTCATGGCGCCCTGGAATGGGCGACGCCGGTATGGAACCTGTATGCCGGCGGCGGCTTCGCGTATCTCAGCGGCACCCATGTCGTCGACAATACCGAAGTCGAGGCCGGCCTGGGCGGCAGCGCGACGGTCTGGCAGATGGATCAGCGCCAGCGTCTGCGGGTGGGCGTCAACCTGACATACTTCGGCTACAAGCGGAACAGCTACGTCTTCACCTGGGGGCAGGGCGGATATTTCTCGCCGCAATCCTATTACGCGATCATGCCCACGGTCGAATATTCCGGCCATATCGACAGGTGGACGTGGTTCCTGCGCGGCGAGGGCGGGTATCAGAACTACCACGATGCATCCGCGCCGTACTATCCGCTGAATGACGGGTTGCAACAGACATCAATGACGACGCCGCCGAACATGTTCGGCAAGCAGGGCGCAAGCGGCGTGGCCGGCACCGGTCGGGCGCGGGTGGCCTACCAGGTCAATCCCCAACTGAGATTGGGCCTGGAGGGCGGATATACCCGCGCCGGAAGCTGGTCGGAGGCCAGCGGCATGCTGCTGCTGCATTATGTATTCGACGGCCAGTGAAGGAAGGCGTCCGCATGTCCATCCTGAAATCCCGCGCGGGGAACAAGGTCGGTCGGCAACAGGCACGGGCCGCGACCGTCGCTTGGCATGCCGCCCTGCTTGGCCTGTCCGTCGCCGGCGGCGGGGCGGCGTACGCGGCGGCGCCGGCCTGCCCGCCGGACGGCGGGCCGCGATCGGCCATCTGCATTCCCGCCGGCGACGCGGCGGCGGCTGGTCTCGATCGTGCCCCGACGGTGCGCGATGACGCCGGCGCCGGCTATGCCGAGGGCGATCTGTGGCAGGCATGGGGGCAGGTCTGGCGCGCCGCGTCGGTCCAGGTAGGGGCCGCCCGGTGGGTGGCGCTGAAGACCGGGCGCCCGGGGGACGCCTTCGGCGCGCATACGGTGTTCGCCGGCGGGCCGATGCAGATGGTTACGGGATATTCCGGACCGGCGCTTGATCTTGCCATCCTGGTGTCCGGCCAGCGTCGCGGGCGCACCATCGCCATTCGTCCGGACGGCACGTTCGACAGCGGGGCGCTCGACGCGGCCCTGGCGGAGAAGGACCCCGGCACGGACGCGATCGTCATGCGGATCTACGACCAGTCCGGGCACGGCAACCATCTGACGGCCGTTTCCGGGCGGGAGGTCGTGCATATCGGCATCATCCGGATCGCCGGGCGCGATGCGATCTCGTGGGGCGAGGGAAACGGTCCGGGCGGCTTCGTGATTCCCGACAGTCTGAAGGTCCCGGCGAATGGTTTCTTCTTCGGCACCACGGGGGTCTATGCCTCGTCCAACACCGCGTCGGGGGCCTTTCCGGTTCCCGTGCTGCTGGGGGGGCGGAATGGCGGGCCGGAGTTCAAGATCTTCACGGGCAGCTATACGCTCGACGGGTTCGTGCATCTGGCCGATCGGAACAGCCCGGACCAGAAGACCGGCCTGGTCGTGACCAACAGCCCGGCGGCCTTCGGCGTGGCCGCGGGGCCCGGCGGGTATGACCTGATGTCGGGAAACGCCGTCAGCGCCTGGCGGGCCGCCGTACCGTCCGGCACGCTGGCGGGCGGCTATGTCGGCTATAATGCCGATGGCGGAAGCTGGTATTCCCAGGGGCGCAATACCGGCCAGTGGACGGGCATCGTCATCGCGGATGGCGGCCTGTCCGATACCGCCCTGCGCGATTTTCACGCTTCGGCGGCGGCGTCGGGCAATTTCATGCCCCAGCTCAAATCCGTCCTGGTCGCCATCGGCGACAGCCGCACCGAAGGGTACCGAGTTCAAGACGGCATCAACTGGCCCCTGCTGATGCAGCGGAAAGGCCGTTACCAGAGCTATAATTTTGCCGTGTCGGGCGCCACTACCCGACAGATGCGCGCGGCCCTGCCGGCCGCCGCCGCCGTGGCGCGGGGGGCCGCGACGCGCGTGGCGGTCATCTTCGGCGGCTTCAACGATCATCTCGAAACGAATCATATTCCGCTGGCCGAGACCATCGCGAATCTCGGAATGATCGCGAAAAACCTGAAGACTTACGGTTTCACCGTCGCGATCGTGGACGAGGCGAACACGTACGGCGCGCTGAGGCAGTCCATCAGGGACGCCGTGCGGAACGGCGCGATTCCCGCGGACATGGAACTGGACCCGTTTGCGCCGGACCAGCCGTTGTACAGCGTGGAAAACCACACGTACTGGCAGGGCGACGATACCCATCCCACGGCGCAGGGGCAGGCGCTGCTGGCGGATGCGATATGGGCGAAGGTCGGGCCGCTTCTGATGCGCGCGCCCAACGGGAAATGAGGCCGTGCCATGCGGGGCCATGACGGAATGTCTTCCGCGCGCGGTCCCAGGCACTATTGCGAAAATAAACTGAAATATCCGTCTGTTTTACATGAAATATATAACGGCGCGGCGCTGCGCCGCTGGCGCGACATTGCCCGGCGGGCGCCAACGGGCGGGATATAAAACGATGTCTGATACCTCCAACGAACTATCCGGCCCGACGTCGCATGATGCCGCCCTTCTGGCGGACGTCGTCGATGATATTCTTATCGTGGCGATGACGGATGTCGATGGGGTGATTACCTATGTGAATGACCGATTTTGCGCTATCAGCAAATACGGCAGGCACGAACTTCTGGGCGCCACGCATGCCATCGTCAATTCGGGCTATCACGATCCCGAATTTTTCCGCGACATGTACAAGACTCTCCAATCGGGGCGGACATGGCGCGGCAATATCCGGAACCGGGCGAAGGACGGGTCGTGTTATTGGGTTGCGACGACGATCGTCCCCAGGACAGGCGCTGACGGTCGGATCGACGGCTATATCGCGATGCGATTCGATATCACGGAACTGATGCTGACACGCATGCGGCTGGGAAGCCTCGCGGTGACCGATTCCCTGACCGGCCTTGTGAATCGGGCCGGGTTTCACGACAGGATGACCGGCGCCCTGCGCCGTGCGGCGAGGGGCGACAGTGCCGGGGCGTGCCTTGTCATGTTCGACCTGGACGGATTCAAGCATGTCAACGACAGCCATGGTCACGACGCCGGCGACAGGGTGCTGCGGACGATCGCGACGCGCCTGACCGGCCTTGTCGACCCGTCCGACACGATATGCCGCCTCGGCGGCGACGAATTCGCGCTGATTCTCGACAAGACGGTGCAATCGACCGTGCGGGACCAGGTAATGGAGCAGATCCTCGCGGTGATCGAACAGCCGGTCGATCTGGGGATGGGCGTCGTCATGTTGTCGGGCAGCCTGGGTGTGCTGCCGCTGGCCGGATATGACTCGGTCGAGGAAGCCCAGAAACATGCCGATCTGGCCTTGTATGCCGCCAAGCGCGCGGGCGGCAGGCAGGTCCGGCTGTTCGGGCCGGACCTGCGCCGGGCGATCGTCACGCGGTCGCAAACGCTGTCCGACGCCAAGCATGGCGTCGCGGCCGACGAATTCGAAACGTATTTCCAGCCGATTCTGACCTGCGGCACCGGGCAGATCAATGAGGTCGAGGCCCTGCTGCGCTGGCACCATCCCCGGCGGGGCCTGCTGCCCGCGTCGTCCTTTGATGACGCCCTGGCGGATTCCCAGTTCATGTCGGCCATTGTCGCCCGCATGATACGATCGCTGGTGTCAGCACTGCACTGTTTCCGGGCGCATGCGATGTCGGTGCGTCTCCTGGGGATCAATCTGTCGCGTTTCGATCTTCTGGGGACCGAACTGCAGAAAGGACTGCTTGCCGAGATCGGCGCGCACGGCCTGGCCACCGGGGATTTCGTCCTGGAAATTCCGTCATGGTCGGTCTTCGGTCGCCGGGCCAATCGCGCGACCGACCGCATTCGCGAACTGGCGGCGGCAGGGTTCCGGATTGCGATAGACGGTTTCGGCGATGGGCCGACGGATTTTCGGCTGCTGCGGACGCTTCCCGTCTCGCAGATCAAGCTGGCCCAGTGCTTCGCGCGCGGCCTGGCGGACCGGCCCGATGCGCGTGACGTGCTCAAGAGCCTGATCGACCTTGGACATGCCTGCGGGATGACAGTCTGCGTCAAGGGCATAGAGACCGCGCGGGAGGCGGACATCGCCGTCAGCCTCGGGGCGGACCGGCTTCAGGGTTTTCTGGTCTCCCATCCGCTCAGTATCGACGACGCGGTTGCCCTGGTGAACGCCTGGCCGCCGCCGGACCGGGCCGCGCCGGCAGACCGCCCGTCCTGAAAGCCCCTTATCGTCCCAGGTGATGCAGGGCCACGACAAGGGCGAACAGGCCGCCCCACAGGACCAGCGACAGGACGAAGCCGATGCAGACCCCCCGGATTACGGCGTCCCTGGGAACCCGGCGGGACGCGGGCGGCGGGCCTGCGCGAACATCTGCCTGGGCATCCTGCGCGTCCTGGGCCGGGCGTCGCGCCAGCACCGGGGTCAGTTCCGTCACCTGTCATGTCCTCCGGAGAGGGTCGCCGCGATGTGACGGGCCCGCGCGGCAACCAATGGAATGGCCGGTAAATCTATCAGTCCCGTGTCGGGGTGCACTATAATTTATCTTTCATTTCCCTTCTTGCGACCCGGCGAGATCGTGTGGATGCCTGTCCGACTGGAAATAGCGGTGCGCCAACAGGGCGATCCGGTCCAGACAGAGATAGACGACGGGCGTGGTGAACAGGGTCAGGGCCTGGCTGACCGCCAGCCCGCCGATGATGGCGATGCCCAGCGGCCGCCGCAGTTCCGATCCGTACCCATGTCCCAGCACCAGCGGCAACGCGCCCAGCGCCGCCGCGAAACTCGTCATCATGATCGGGCGGAATCGCAGCAGGCAGGCCTGGTGGATCGCCTCCGTGGGGGGCAGGCGATGGGTGCGCTCGGCGTCGATCGCGAAATCGACCAGCATGATCGCGTTTTTCTTCACGATGCCGATCAGCAGGATCACCCCGATCATCGCCATCAGCGAAAATTGCTCGCCGAAGGCCCACAGCGCCAGCAGGGCGCCGACACCGGCCGAGGGCAGGGTGGACAGGATCGTCAGCGGATGGACATAGCTTTCGTACAGGATGCCCAGCGTCATGTAGACCGCCGCCAGCGCCGCCAGGATCAGCAGCGGCTCGCTGCTGGACGAGCTTTGCAGTTGCGCGGCGTTACCGGAAAAGGCGCCATGGATGCTTGGCGGCGGATGAAGCCGGCGGACCGTATCGTCGACGACCTGCATCGCACGGCCCAGCGGGACGCCGGTGGGCAGGTTGAACGAAATGGTGGCGGCGACGGCCTGGCCTTCGTGATTGATCGCAAGTGGGGTCAGGCCCGGTGTGGTCCGGGCGACCAGCGGCAGCGGGACCATGGTCTCGGCGGCGGTGGACACCGCCGATCCGGTCGAGGTGGACCGACCGCCGGCCAGCGTGTTCGCGATCTGGTTGCGGAAAGATTGCGCGCTCAACGCCGCATCCGCCGTTCCCGCCGTCGTGGCGCGGACGCGGATGGTGTTGGCCTGCGTGCCGCCCCGGGGGCTGCCGCCGGCAACGCTGACCCAGACCTGTCGCAGGGAGGACGGGTCCTGCCAGAAGCGGGGTTCGACCTCCATCACCACGCGATACTGGTTCATGCCGTTATAGATGATCGACGCCGCCCGCTGGCCGTAGGCGTCGTACAGCGTGTTGGACACCAGTTGCGGCGTGATCTGCATCCGCGCGCCGCTGTCGCGGTCGATCCCGATATTCTGGGTGTGCCCCCCCAGCAGGACATCCGACGAGACGTCCATCAACTCGGGACGGGCCGACAGCGCGGTCACCAGCTTCTGCGTCCAGACGTACAGTTCGGCCGGGCTGCTGTCGTCCTGCAAGGTATATTGGTACGCGGCGTTGCTGGGCCGGGCGCCGACCCGGATCGCCCCGCGCTGCAGGGCATAGAACCGCGCGCCGGTCATGTCGCGCAGGCGGGCATTGAGATGCGTGATGGTGGTCGAGGGCGGATCGGCGCGTTGTGACTTGTCCGTCAGGCGGATGAAGATGTTGCCCTGGTTCGACGATCCCCGTCCGCCCAGAAACCCCGCGACCCCCGCCACGTCGGGGTCGCGCAGCAGGGCGGCCTGGGTCTGGTCCATCTTCTGTTCCATCGCCTGGAACGAAATCGCCTGGTCCCCCATCAGCCGGCCCAGCAGCATGCCGGTATCCTCGTCGGGGAACAGGCCCTGGGGCATATGGGTATAGACCAGCACCGTCAGCCCGATCGTGGCCGGCAGCGACGCCAGCATGATCGCGCGATGGGCCAGCGCCCAGTCCAGGCAGCGTGCGTAGGCGCCCAGCATGGCGGCATGCGCGGCCTCCAGCCGGCGGGCCAGGCGTCCGGGGGCGGGGCCGGCCGCGCGGCCGACCCCGCGGGCGCACAGCATCGGCGTCAGGCTCAATGACAGGGCCAGCGACACGCCCAGCGTGACCGACACCGTCATGGCGAATTCGTGGAACAGGCGTCCGGCGATGCCCCCCATCAGCAGGATCGGCAGGAACACGGCGATCAGCGACAGGGTGATGGACGTCACGGTGAACGCCACCTCGGCCGCGCCCCGCAGCGCGGCTTCGAACGGCGGCAGGCCGTCCTCGACATGGCGGGTGATGTTTTCCAGCACGACGATGGCGTCATCGACGACGAAGCCGGTCGAGATGGTCAGCGCCATCAGCGACATGTTGTCCAGCGAATAGCCCAGCACGCTGATGACGCCCAGCGTGCCCATGATCGACGCCGGAATGACGATGGCCGGGATCATGGTGGCGCGCAGCGTGCCGAGGAACAGCAGCACCGTCGCCACCACCAGGACGACCGACAGGATCAGGGTCCGGCGGGTGTCGGCCAGCGAGGCGCGGATGGTCAGCGACCGGTCCATGAGGGTCTGCACCGCAATCCCGGCCGGCAGGGTCGCCTGCATGTAAGGCAGTTCGGTGTGGATCCGGTCCAGCGCCTGCACGACGTTCGCCCCGGCCTGCATGAAGACCTGCACGACGATGGCCGGCTTGCGGTTGTAATAGCCGGCATTGCGGAGGTCCTCGACCCCGTCGGTGATCGTGGCCACATCCGCCAGGCGGACCGGGCGGCCGTTGCGCCAGGCAAGGACCAGGTCGCGATAGGCCTGGGCGTTGCGGGCCTGGTCGTTGGTCTCCAGCGTCATGCGCCGGCCGTCCTGGTCGATGAAGCCCTTGGGCGTATGGGCGTTGGCCGAGGCCAGGGCCGCGCGCACGTCCTCGAACCCGATGCCGTACTTGTACAGCGGCAGGGGATTCATCTCGACCCGCACGGCGGGCAGGGCGCTGCCGCTGACCTGGACCAGCCCGACGCCCCTGACCTGCGACAGGCGGGGCAGGATGAGGTTGGACGCCTGGTCGTAGACCTGTGCCAGCGGCCATGTGTCCGAGGTCAGGGCCAGGATCAGGGCGGGCGGATCGTTCGGGTTGGCCTTGGAGTAGCTGGGGTTCTGGCGAAGCGTCGTCGGCAGGTCGGCGCGTGCCGCCTGGATCGCGGCCGCCACGTCGCGGGCCGCGCCGTTGATGTCGCGCGACAGCGCGAACTGCAACGTCATGCGTAACTGGCCCTGGCTGGATTGCGACGTCATTTCCGTCAGGTCGGCAATCTGGCCCAGATGCCGCTCCAGCGGTTCGGCGATGGAACTGGCGATCTGTTCGGGCGATCCGCCGGGTTGCTGGGCCTGGACCTGGATCACCGGGAAGTCGATGTTCGGCAGGTCCGCCACCGGCAGCGTCAGGTAGCCGACGACGCCGCACAGGACGCACGCCAGGGCCAGCAGCGTCGTCGCCACCGGCCGGCGGATGAACAGGCCGGTTATATTCATGCGTGGCGCCTTGCGGCGCGATGGGACGTGATGTCTTCCATGGGCCGATGGTTCGCGCCTGGCATGGGCGCGTCCAGTGGATATGGCCTAAATTATTCCCAATACCAGCCGGCCGGGCTGCAAGTGCTCCGTGGTCCGGCGGACGCGTTGCTCTTCACAACGCGGTCGAACGGTGTATTCCCTCGGCCTGTCTCGTCGCCGGAGCCCTCATGACGTCGCCGCCTGCCGCCCTATCCCCCTTCGCCTCGGATGATGCGATCGCCGCGATCGGTCGCGGGCTGCTGGACCGCACCCTGCCGAAGGAGGCATGGACCCATGCCGCCCATTTCGCCGCCACGTTCTGGCTTCTGCGGACGCGGCCCGACATGGATCTGCCGCGCGAGATGCCCGGCCTGATTCGCGCCTACAACCTGGCGCTCGGCGGGACGAATACCGACAGCAGCGGGTATCACGAAACGATCACCCAGGCCTCGATCCGGGCCGCGCGCGCGATGCTGGCCGAGCACCCGTCCCGCCCGCTGCCGGCCATCTGCGCCGCGCTGATGGCCTCGCCGTTCGGCCGCAGCGACTGGCTGCTGACCTACTGGACGCGGCCGGTCCTGTTTTCGGTCGCCGCGCGGCGCGAGTGGTGCGCGCCGGATATCCGGGACCTGCCCTTCTGACAGTCGCGCCGCGTTGGGGATCAGCGCAGGAAGACCTTCGGCACGCCTTCGCTGTTCAGGCACGACATGACGATCACCCCGGTCCACAGCGCCAGCGAGGCCGCCGCGACCAGCCGCGCCTGTGTCGTGCCGGCGGGCTGGCCGCCCAGCGCGGCCACATAGACCCTGCGGTGCGAGAAAGCGACCAGGCCCATGGCCATGGCGATCAGCAGCAGCTTCGGCGTCAGGTAGCTGCGGCTGCCGATACGGACCGGATCGTAGAAAAACAGCGCAACGCCGGTGACCATCGCGACGGCGAACAGGGCATGGATCCACGGCACGATCAGCCGGGACACCGCCGCCAGGGCCTGCCGGCCGCCATGCCGGAACAGCGCCGCATCGAGCACCAGGTCGATGCCGAAGAAGCCGGCCATGCTTATCATGTGCGCCGTTCGGACCAGGTAATGGACGGGTTGCATCCAGTAATGGTACATTCGGCTGTCGAGCATGGTCAGCACGGCGTAGGGCAGGCGCATGAACGCCAGGGGGTGGGACATCTTCATCTTCCGCGTCGTCGGTTCCGTTGCTGGATAGCATAGCAACTTAACAGTGCGAAGCAGTCGCATTAGCTGTTACGACGATTTTCCTTTGATGATTTTCTGGGCGATCCCGATCAGATGGACGGCGCGCGCCAGCGCCGGACCGGAACCTGATCGTCCATGGCATCGACGCCGGCGTGCTGCTGTCCGCCCCGATCAGGCGGCCTGGCGCAGATGCAGCGTGACGCGCATCGCCTCGGCGGCCAGGCGCGCGCCGCGCGTGGTGGTCGAGAGGCTGATATCGACGCCGTGATTGTTTTCCATCACCTTGCCGCCCCGGCCGCGGCCCATCGTCGCCTCGCCCTGCACGGCCCAGTAGGTGCCGTCGAAATCGCGCAGGCGGGTCAGGTTGCGGATGGTGCCGCGCGCCTCGATCCGCGAGAAGCCGACGCCGACGAGGCCGCCCCCCGAAATGGTGAAATCGTAGGTCCGCCCGCCATAGACCAGCCGGCCCCGCCCCCAGGTGAAGCCCGCCCCGATATCGAGTTCCTTGATGGAGAACGAGATCTGCCCCGTCGTCGCCGCGTCCGGCGAAAGGGGCGGCGCGATCGCGGCCGCCATGCCGGTCGTAGCGTCGCCAAGTACCGCGCCGCACAGCGCCAAGGCCCCGAACAGGATTTTCTTCACGACACGTCCCCCCGTGAGGCCGGCCGCCGGCCCTGTCGGCCTACTGAAACCCGGCGTTGCGGATTTTACAACTCTCTTGATGCATCGGGCGCCTTTCCCGCGCAGCCCCGGCCGGAAAGAAACTCCGCCAGCCCCGCGTCGATGGCGCGCCGGAAGGCGGCCAGGGTTTCAGCGCCCACGTAATGCTCCATGCCTTCGGCATCGATTCGGGCGGTGTCGGCGCTGATGCCCAGCGCGCGCAGGAAGGCCTCGACGACCCGGTGGCGGGTGCGGCTGTCCTCGGCCATCTTCTGCCCGGCTTCGGTCAGGAAGATCCCGCGATAGGGACGGCGCGTCACCAGCCCGTCGGCCGCCAGCCGGACCAGCATCTTGGCGACGGTGGGCTGTGACACGCCCAGCCGGCAGGCGATGTCGACCTGCCGGGCCTCGCGTCCTTCGGCCAGCAGGTCGGCGATCAGCTCGACATAATCCTCGACCAGCGCGGTCCGTCGCGCCTCGCGCGCCTGGCGGAAGCCTTCGGACTGGACGTCGGGGTCGGGCATGATCTCGACGGGCTTGCGCGCGGCGCGTGCGTTCTCCACCTGCCGGGACCTCCTGTGTGAACCGCCTGCGCGGGAAACCGTCCTTATACTGGACTATCGCCGCGCCTCAATTCCCGTGTCGCGGCGATGCCGCCGTCAGCCTGACCGTCACGAATTGACCCAAGCATATATCAGATCGCCTGCCCTACATCATATAGCATATTGCATAATGTCGGCGGCGGGCGTTACGCTGGTCCCGCCGGGAGGGGTGTCAGCATGTTCGAGGTCAATGCGACGGTCAGCGTGCCGCGTGACGCCACGGGGTGGCGGCGTCTGCTGGCGTTCATCGGGCCGGGATATCTGGTGTCGGTCGGCTATATGGACCCGGGCAACTGGGCGACCGACCTCGCCGGGGGGGCGGGGTTCGGCTATACGCTGCTGTCGGTCATCATGCTGTCCAACCTGATGGCGATCCTGTTGCAGGCGCTGTCGGCCCGGCTGGGCATCGCCACCGGGCTCGATCTGGCGCAGGCCTGTCGCACGCGGTTTCCGATGCCGGTGACGATCATGCTGTGGCTGGCGTGCGAGGCCGCGATCATCGCCTGCGACCTGGCCGAGGTCATCGGCACCGCCATCGCGCTCCAGCTTCTGTTCGGTATTCCGCTGCTGCTGGGCGCGGTGATTACCGGGCTGGACGCCATTATCGTCCTGCTGCTGATGAATCGCGGATTCCGTTATCTCGAGGCGTTCGTGATCGGGCTGCTGGTGGTCATCGCGGCCTGTTTCGGGGTGCAGGTCGTGGCGGCGGCGCCGCCGGTGGCCGCGATCCTGCGCGGCATCGTCCCGTCGCCCGCGATCCTGACGAACCCCGGCATGCTGTATGTCGCCATCGGCATCATCGGCGCCACTGTCATGCCGCACAACCTCTACCTCCATTCCTCGATCGTGCAGACCCGGGCCTATGACCGGACCGAGGCCGGGCGACGCGACGCGATCCGCTGGTCGACCTGGGACAGCACGCTGGCGCTGATGCTGGCGCTGTTCATCAACGCGGCCATCCTGATCGTCGCCGCCGCCGCCTTTCATGAGAGCGGGCATCGCGATGTGGTCGAGATCGCGCAGGCCTATCGCCTGATCTCGCCGCTGCTGGGGCTGGGGGGCGCTTCGACCCTGTTCGCGGTGGCGCTGCTGGCGGCGGGCATGAATTCCACCATCACCGGCACGCTGGCCGGGCAGATCGTCATGGAAGGGTTCGTGCATCTGCGCCTGCCGCACTGGGCGCGGCGGATGCTGACGCGCGGCCTGGCCATCGTGCCGGTGGTGGTCGTGACCGCCCTCTACGGCCCTGGGGGGGCCGACCGGCTGCTGGTGTTCAGCCAGGTCGTGCTGTCGATGCAGCTTCCCTTCGCGGTGATTCCTCTGGTGCTGTTCGTGTCTGACCGGCGGATGATGGGGGCGTTCGCCATCACCCGCCGCATGGCCGCGCTGTCGTGGCTGGTGGCGGGGGTGATCCTGGTCCTGAACGGCAAGCTGCTGTGGGACATGGTCCTGGGAAACGGGTAAACGGTTCGCGCCGCCCCGATCCTCGACCTTCTGGTGCCCCGATGACTTGTCCCGTCTTTCCGACCGATTTTCGCGACACGCTCGACCGGCTGTTTCTCTGGCGGCGGGACGTGCGGCATTTCCGCCCCGATCCGGTGGCGGAGGCCACGCTGGACGGGCTGCTGGCGACTGCCTGCCTGGCCCCGTCGGTGGGGCTGAGCGAGCCATGGCGCTTCATGCGGGTCGATCGTCCCGACCGGCGCGCGGCCGTGCGGGCGGATTTCGCGCGCTGCAATGCCGAAGCGCTGGCTGCGCGGACCGGGGACGACAGCGGGCGGTACGCGGCGCTGAAACTGGCCGGGCTGGACCAGGCCCCGCATCATGTCGCGGTGTTCTGCGACGCCGATCCGCGCCAGGGCCGGGGCCTGGGGCGGATGACGATGCCCGAGACCACGGTCTGGTCGGCGGTCATGGCCATCCATACGTTCTGGCTGGCCGCGACCGCGGCGGGGCTGGGGGTCGGGTGGGTGTCGATCCTGGACCCCGACCGGATCGCGCGGATTCTGGACGCCGATCCGGACTGGACGTTCCTGGCCTATCTCTGCGTCGGATATCCGCAGGAGCACGCGGATACCCCCGAGCTGGAGCGCCAGGGGTGGGAGCGGCGCGACCCCCACCGGCGCGGCTGGATCATCCGCTAGGCGCGGCCGCCACATGCCGGCACGGCACGGCATAGAGGCGCGCGCCCCCCTGCCGCATGACGGGGTCCAGCAATGCCGGGCGCCGTCCCGCCGCCAGCCCTTCCATCAGCCGCAGCGGGCCGCCATGCGACAGCACGCAGGCCGGCACACCCTGCGCCAGCATCTCGTGCCAGAACGACTGGATGCGGTGCAGCAGATCACGGCCGGCCTCGCCGCCGGGGGGCGCGAAGCCCTCGGGGTCGGCCGCCCATTCGTCCAGGGCGGTGCGGTCTATGCTGTCCCAGGGCTGCCCCTCCCACGCGCCGAAATCCAGTTCGGCGAGGCGGGGGTCGACATGCAGCGCGATGCCGGCGCGCGCGGCGATCCGTTCGGCCACCTGCCGGCAGCGGCTGGCGGGGGAGGCATGGATGACGCGGCAGCCGGCCCCGCGCGCCAGGACGGCCAGGCCATCGGCGCGGCCCTGCCACCCCGGCAGCAGGGCGACGTCGTGCCGGCCGTAGCAGGTGCCGGCCGGCACGGCGACGGGGGGATGGCGCATCAGCAGGATGGCCAGGGGGGCGTATATATTGTCGATCGCGGGACAATCCACCTGTGTCTCCCTCGGGTCATGGCGTCCGTGCGACCGTGCGCGCACGCCGATAGGGCTTCAAAGCGCCAGCGGGCACAAGGGCCATGGTTTTCAGTCCGGGTCACGGTTTCTTGACAGGCCGGGCGCACCTTACAGGAGCGGCCGGGCCGGTCCAGAGCTGCGGCCGCCCCCCGCAACTGCAGGTGGCATGTCCCGCATCGCCGGGCGTCATGGCGCCGCCGCCGCCCATCCCGGCCGCGCGGCCGCGACGCGGGCGCTGGCGGAAGCCGATCTGCGGGCCCTGCGCGCCGTCTTCGGGGATTTCATGAAAGATACATAAAAGAAACGGATGGATACGGTTAGAAGGGCCCCGTCTTTCATCAGGGGGCCTGTCCGCGATGAACGTGATTCTGCATGATCGTATCCCTTCCCACGATTATCAGGCGGTTTTCCTGTCCGATGTGCATCTGGGCACGCGGGACTGCCGGGCCGACCTGCTGGCCGATTTCCTGCGCGGCCTGTCCTGCCGGCGGCTGTATCTTGTCGGCGACATCATCGACGGGTGGAAGCTGAAACGGTCCTGGTTCTGGAACGATCATCACGACGACGTCCTGAACCTGATCCTGCGTATGGCCCGCGGCGGGACCGAGGTTTTCTATATTCCCGGAAACCATGACGAGATATTCCGTCGCTGGCTTCCCCATCGGCTGGAGGTCGCGGGCATCCGCCTGTGCGAACAGGCCGAACACGTAACGGTGACGGGGCGGAGGTTCCTCGTGCTGCACGGCGACGAATTCGACAGTGTGGTACGCTACGCGCCCTTCCTGGCCGTACTGGGCGACCGGGCCTATTCCGCCGCCCTGCTCGTCAACCGCTGGTTCAACACGGTGCGTCGTCGGCTGGGCCTGCCGTACCGTTCGCTGTCGGCGTGGCTGAAACGGCAGGTCAAGGGCGCGGTCATGGCCATCGACCGGTTCGAGACCGCGGTGGTGGACGAGGCCCGGCGGCGCGGCATGGACGGCGTCATCTGCGGGCATATCCATCATGCGGTCATCAAGGACGTGGGCGGCATCCTGTACATGAATGACGGCGACTGGGTGGAAAGCTGCAGCGCGCTGGTGGAACATCACGACGGCAGCATGCAGCTTCTGGACATGACCGACGTGCGATGGCGCGTTGCCGCGCCGCGGCATCCGGGGGCCGTGCTGGTGCCGGCCGATGCCTGACGGTGCGGTGCACGGCATGGTGCGGGAGCGTCCGCCGGGGCGGGCGGCCTGCGTGGGGCCGGCGCGCATCCTGATCGTGACGGACGCCTGGTATCCCCAGGTCAACGGGGTGGTCCGCACGGTGTCGCGGCTGACCGAGGAATTGCGCGCGGCGGGCCGGGTCGTGGCGGTGGTCGGGCCGCATCTGTTCCGTACCGTGCCCTGCCCGACCTACCCCGAGATCCGGCTGAGCGTCCTGCCCGGCCGCCGCCTGGCCCGGATGATCGAGGATTTTCGTCCCGACGCGCTGCATCTGGTGACCGAGGGGCCGCTGGGCCTGGCGGCCCGGCGATGGGCGATCCGTAACCACCGTTGCTTCACCACGTCGTTTCACACGCGCTTTCCCGAATATATCCAGGCCCGGACGGGGCTTCCGACGGGGCCGGCCTATCGGTTCCTGCGCTGGTTCCATGGCGCCGCGGCCCTGACGCTGGTGCCGACGCCCAGCCTGCTGCGCGGGCTGGACGACCGGGGATTCCGTCATCTGGAATGCTGGACGCGGGGCGTGGATGCCGAGCGCTTCCGCCCCGGCCGGACCGGCTGCGACTGGCGCGCGCGCTTCGGGGTGGACGGTCCCTATCTGCTCTACGTCGGGCGGGTGGCGATCGAGAAGAACCTGACGGCGTTCCTCGACCTGGATGTGCCGGGGACCAAGATCGTGGTCGGCGACGGGCCCGATCGCGTCGGCCTGGCGGCGCGCTATCCCGATGCGGTGTTCACGGGCTATCTGGACGGGGCCGATCTGTCGGCCGCCTATGCCGCCAGCGACGTGTTCGTCTTTCCCAGCCTGACGGACACGTTCGGCCTGGTGATTCTCGAAGCCCTGGCCAGCGGTCTGCCCGTCGCGGCCTTCGACGTGACGGGGCCGCGCGACATCCTGCCCCCCGGCGTGTCGCCGGTCGGCGCGATCGGCCCGGACCTGCGGCGCAACGTGCTGGCGGCGCTGCACGGCGATCGGGCGATGTGCCGCGCCTATGTGGCGCGGTTCGGCTGGGATGCCTGCGCGCGGATGTTTCTCGACGCCATCACGCGGGTGCTGCCCGACACCGCCCTGCACCTGCCATCCCACGGAGGCACTGCAACCGATTCGATGAGGTAATGGATCGGAAAAACCGGGTTTACCTGCCGTCGTGCCTCCGTTCATGCTGCCTGCGCGCAGGATAAAGAGCAGGGCATGACCGTACACGACGAAAGCCGGATCCGTGTCGACCTCGCGGCAGCCTTCCGCATCGTGGCGCGGCTTGGCCTGCATGAAGCCGTCGCCAATCATTTCAGCGCCGCGGTGTCCCCGGACGGGCGATGGTTCCTGCTGAACCCGAAATGGCGGCATTTCTCGCGCATCCGGGCCAGCGACCTGGTGCTTCTGGACGCCGAGGACGAGGACGCGCGCCATCGCGCCGACATCGACCCGACGGCCTGGGCCATCCATGGGCAGATCCATCGCCTGCTGCCGCAGGTGCGCGTGGCGATGCACCTGCACCCGATCCACGCCACCACCATCGCCTGCCTGGCGGACCCGACCATCCGGCCGATCGAGCAGAACACCGCGCGCTATTTCAACCGGGTCGCCACGGACACCATGTACGGCGGCATGGCCGACACCGGGGCCGAGGGCGCGCGCCTGGCCGGCCTGCTGGGCGACCGGTCGCGGCTGATGATGGGCAATCACGGCGTGCTGGTCACCGCCCCCACGGTGGGCGAGGCCTTCGACGATATCTATACCCTGGAACGGGCCTGCCAGATCCTGGTCTCGGCCTATGCCACCGGCCAGCCGCTGAACATCCTGGACGATGACGTGGCGGAGAAGACCGCGCGCGACTGGGAGGGGATCCGCGATTTTTCCATCGCCCATTTCGAGGAAATGAAGCGCATTCTCGACCGCGAGGATCCCTCCTACGCCGATTGACGCCCCGCCCGCCTGAAGGAGCCGCATATGAGTGCGCGACGACATATCGTTCTGGGCGGTCTGTTCGAGGCCAACGGCTATCACCCGGCGGCGTGGCTGATGCCTGGGGCGCAGGATGGCGCCGCGACCGACATCGGGTATTTCCGCCGCATCGTCCAGACGGCGGAACGGGGCAAGTTGGATTTCTTCTTCCTGGCCGATACGCCGGCGGCGCGGACCGAAGACCTCGACGCCTGGACGCGGGCGCCGCTGTACATGAACATGATGGAGCCGATCACCCTGCTGTCGGCCATCGCGGGGGCGACGTCGCATATCGGCCTTGGCGCCACGGCGTCCACCAGCTTCTACGAACCCTATAACGTGGCCCGCCTGTTCGCGTCGCTGGACCATATCAGCCATGGCCGCGCGGCGTGGAACGTCGTGACCACCGCCAACGACTATGCCGCGCGCAATTTCGGCCTGGATGCGTTGCCGCCGCATCAGCGGCGCTATGACCGGGCCGGGGAATTCCTCGGCATCGTGCAGGCCTTGTGGGACACCTGGGAAGACGACGCCTTCATCCATGACAAGGCGAACGTGCGGATGTTCGACCCCGGGAAATTCCACGCCCTGGACCATCAGGGCGAATTCTTCCGGGTGCGGGGCGGGCTGAACATGGCGCGTTCGCCCCAGGGGCAGCCGGTCATCTTCCAGGCCGGGGCGTCGGAAACCGGCAGGGAATTCGCGGCGCGGACGGCCGAAGTGGTGTTCGGGACCGGGGCCTCGATGTCCGAGGCCATCGCGTTCCATCAGGACCTGAAGGGACGCATGGCGCGCTACGGCCGCCATCCCGACGCGCTGAAGGTGCTGTCCGGCGTGTCCATCGTCCTGGGCGAGAGCGCGGCGCATGCGCGCGAGAAATGGGCCGCCTGGCAGGAGATGGTTCATATCGACATCGGGCTGATGTACCTGAAGACCGATCTGGAAACCGACCTGTCCGACCTGCCGCTGGACGAAGCGGTGCCCGAACATCGTATTCCGGAAAAATCGAATTTCCATCAGGTCTATTTCGAGGAAATCGCCGGGCTGATCCGCCAGGGGCTGACCCTGCGCCAGGTCTGCAGGCGCTACAACCGCAGCAAGGCGATCTTCTACGGCACCGCCCGGCAGATCGCCGACCAGATGGAGGAATGGGTCGCGGCGGGCGCCAGCGACGGCTTCATGATGGCGCTGCCGGTCCTGCCGGACAGCCTGACCGACATCACCGAAAAAGTGGTACCGGAATTGCAGCGGCGCGGATTGTTCCGCACCGAATACCAGGGCACGACCCTGCGCGAGAACCTGGGGCTGGCCCGTCCGCGCAACCGTCATGCGCCCGCCGGCTGATCGTGCTCTACCACCCGATGCAGCGGCGCGCATCGCCGGCCTGTCCGTGGCTGCGGCGCGTCTGGGCGGTCGTCTTCCTGATCGGGCTGCTGCTGCCCGGCCCGCGCGCGCGGGCCGGATGCCTGGACGATGTCAGGCGCGCGGGCGTGCTGACATCGGGCACCGGCCTGCTGGGGGATCGGATCGCGCTGTGGCAGGATCGGGACGGCGCATATCATGGCGTGACGGCCGACCTGTTCCTTGAAATCGCGCGCCGGATGGGCATCCCCCAGGACCGCTTCATCCCCACCGAATGGCCGACCCTGATCCCCGGCCTGAAGGCCCGCCGGTGGGACATCGTGCTGTCGGACCTCGCGATCACGCAGGAACGTATCACCGACGGAAACGTGCTGTTCTCCGCGCCCTATTTCCGGTTGTACGACCGCGTGATCGTGCCGGGCGATTCCCCGATCCGGACCATGGACGACCTGCGGGGCAAGGTCCTGGGCTCGGTCGTCGGATCGACCGATTCCACGGTGGCGCACGGCCTGGTGGCGCAGGGATATGGGGCGTCGGTCTCGGATTACAACAACTGGGCCGATCCCTTCCAGGCCTTGCGTAACGGCCAGATCGACGCCGTTATCCTCGACCAGGAATCGCTGCTGTCCCACAAGGACGAGTTCAGGAGCCTGCGTGTCATCGGCGACCCGCTGTTCTACCAGGCCAAGCCGGCCTGGCGGGAGGCGGAACGTGCCTCGCCCTACTATCTGGGCGACGAGGGGATCGTGGTGCGTCCGGCCTGCACCGACCTGCTGGCGGCGCTGAACATGGCGCTGGAGGCGATGCGCGCGGACGGGACGTTGAAGGCGATTTTGAAGAAGAACGGTGTGTGGGAACCGGTGCAGGATCATCTGCTCAAGCCGCAACCGACGGGGCGATAAGGGCGTGCACAGATTCTTCTTCAGGGAAGTCCCGGAATATTTTCCCTTCCTGCTGCAAGGGGCGTGGATCACGCTTGTGCTGTCGCTGGTCAGCATGGCGTGCGGGCTGGCCCTCGGCCTGGCGGTCGCCCTGGGGCGCCTGTCCCCCTACCGGGCCGTGCGCTGGCCGCTGGATGCCTATGTCGAACTGTGGCGCGACACGCCGCTGATCGTGCAATTGCTGTTCATCTACTTCACCCTGCCGGAATTCGGCCTGACGCTGCCGGCGTTCTGGGCGGGGGTGGCGGGGCTGTCGCTCAACCTCGCGGCCTACCTGTCCGAAGTGTTTCGCGCGGCCATCGCCGCGATCGACCCAGGCCAGCGGCAGGCGGCCCTGTCGCTGGGCATGTCGCGCGTCGCGATCTATCGCCGGGTGGTCCTGCCGCAAATGTTCCGGGCGACGCTGCCGACGGTGGGCGGATATTTCATCGCGCTGCTGAAGGATTGTTCCCTGGTCTCGTTCATCTCGGTCAATGAGCTGCTGCGGCACGCCAATATCGTCATCGCGGACACGTTCGACAGCATGAACACCTACATCATGGTGGGCTTCATCTATTTCGTCATGAGCTTCGGCAGTGCCCGGCTGATCGGGCTGCTGGAACGCCGGCTGACGCCGCGCCACCAGCGGCACGGCGCCGCGATGCTGCCCGGTCCGAAAGGTGCCGCGGCATGACCGGGGCCGTGCCCGAACCCGTGCTGGTCGCGCGGGGGCTGCGGAAGAGGTACGGCGCGGTCGAGGTCCTGGCCGGCGTGGATCTGGCGGTGGCCTCGGGCGAGGTCGCCTGCCTGATCGGCCCCAGCGGCGGCGGCAAATCGACGCTGCTGCGCTGCCTGAATGTCCTGGAACGGCCCAGCGGCGGCTCGATTTCCGTCTTTGGCGAGGCGCTGTGCCGGGATGACGGGACGGGTGTGCGCGTCGCGCCGGAGCGGACCCTGCGCCGGGCGCGCAGCCGCATGCCGATGGTCTTCCAGCATTTCAACCTGTTCAGCCACCGGACGGTGTTGCAGAACGTGATGGAAGGGCCGGTGACGGTCCTGGGCCTGGACCGGGAGGCCGCGATCGACCGCGCCCGCCGCCTGCTGCGCGACGTGGGCATGGCCGACCGCGAGGACCATTATCCCGATCAGATCTCGGGCGGGCAGAAACAGCGCGTCGCCATCGCGCGCGCGATGGCGATGGCGCCGTCGGTCATCCTGTTCGACGAGCCGACCAGCGCGCTGGACCCGCAACTGGTCAAGGGAATCCTGGCGATCATCAACGACCTTGCACGGCAGGAGATCACCATGCTGATCGTGACGCATGAGATGAAATTCGCCCGCGACGTGGCCGACCGGGTCCATTTCTGCGACGGCGGACGCATTGTCGAATCAGGCTGCCCGGACGACATCTTCCAACGCCCCCGGACGGCGCGCCTGGCGGATTTCGTCCGGTCGATTCACGAATGATACGGCCGGGACAGGGGATCAATGAGTCAGCAAGAGGCGATCACTCACAACTTCGGCCTCGAGTGTTTCGCCTCCCATCTGACGACGGCGCAACATTGAACGCCCGACGTTGACAGCTTCCTCACGCGCGAAAAGGCCTCCGGGCCATTCAATCGGACAGGATTTCTCGCCGGACTTCTTTGAGCCATCGATACTCATCGCAACAAACACCCCCCGTTTCCTGGCGCGTTCAATCGACCTGAAAAGGTCGTCCAGGGTAAAATTCTGTGCGCCGTACAGGATGGCCTGACTATGCGCGTATGGAGGGTCGCAATAGACGACGTCGCCGCTTCGGGCACGTTCGAGGGATTCCTCGTACCCCCGATGAAAAAAGGTCGTTCCCGCGACACGCGTGCTCCATTGGGCGACACGGCGCGCAAATACGCCCGGATGGATCGGTTCATGAGCCCCACAGGGAGTAGACATGTAGCCGTCACGCATCCGAAAGCGGACTACGCCGCCATAACAGGATCGGCATAGAAAAAGTAGATCCGCACCCTGCATGTGTTCCCAGCGGGTGCGATACCAATCGACAACCATCTTCGGGTTTTCTTTCAAGGTCTGCCAAATTTCGTCACGCGTCGAATTTACAATGTTCATTTCATCAGATGGTTCTTTCTCGATAGCTAGGGCGAGTTGCATTCAAATGGTCCCCAAGGGTACGGCTGTTGGCAGGCAAGCGCGGACAGGCAGGGTTGCCGAAAACGGTCTGAACCGCCCCGATCGTGGCCGCGAGGCTTTCGGGACGTTCATCTCAATCCGCCGGATCTATCGTTGCCCGATGACGTTCTGGCCTCACGGCGCATGGCGTCCGTCCGAACCGGCATCCGTGGAGGCGGCATCATGAAGAAGATCCTTGGCGTTTACGGCAATAACGACGGTCACTGGGTGGGCGACGGGTTCCCGGTTCGCTCGCTGTTTTCCTATGACACGCTGGGGCGGCATGCCAGCCCGTTCCTGCTGCTGGATTATGCCGGCCCCTACCAGTTCGACCCGGCCGACCGGCCGCGCGGCGTGGGCGCCCATCCGCATCGCGGGTTCGAGACGGTGACGATCGTCTATGACGGCGAGGTCGAACATCGCGATTCGACCGGCCAGGGCGGGGTGATCGGGCCGGGCGACGTGCAGTGGATGACGGCCGGCGGCGGCATCCTGCACCAGGAATATCATTCGAAGGGCTTCACCCGCACCGGTGGTCCGTTCCGGATGGTGCAACTGTGGGTCAACCTGCCGGCCCGGGACAAGATGACGACGCCCGGATACCAGTCGATCCGGGATGCCGATATCCCGGTGGTCGCGTTGCCCGACGGCGCCGGCCAGGTTCGCGTCATCGCGGGCGCGTTCGGGGGCAGCAAAGGACCGGCGCGCACCTTCACGCCGGTCAATGTCTGGGACATGCGCCTGACCCGCGACGCGGATGTGACGCTGGACCTGCCGGAGGGGCACACCAGCATGCTGGTGGTCCTGGGCGGCCATGTCACGGTCAACGGCACGCAGGCGGTGGGCGAGGCCGAGATGGTGCTGCTGGACCGCGAAGGGGCCGGCGTGGTGGTCCATGCCGAGGGCGAGGCGACGATGCTGGTGCTGACGGGCGAGCCGATCGACGAGCCGATCGTCGGGCGCGGGCCGTTCGTGATGAACAGCGAGGCCGAAATCCGCCAGGCCATCGCCGATTTCCAGGACGGCCGTTTCGGCCGGATGGTCCCGGCCTGACCGGCGGCGGCCAGACCACTTAGGGGAGAAACACCATGACCAGGATTCTCGGCCTTTCCGGCAGCCTGCGACGGGGCTCGTTCAATACCGGCCTGCTGCTGGCGGCCCGCGACCTGGCGCCGGAGGGCGTGCAGGTGGAATTGTATGAGGGGCTGCGCGACATCCCGCCCTATGACGAGGACGTGCGTGCGGCGGGCTTTCCGCCCGTGGTGGAGGACCTGCGCCGGCGCATTCTCGAGGCCGACGCGCTGCTGTTCGCGACGCCCGAATATAACCGCTCGGTCCCCGGGGTGCTGAAAAACGCGATCGACTGGGTCTCGCGCCCGCCGCACCAGCCTTTCGACGGCAAGGTGGCGGCGATCGTGGGCGCCAGTCCGGGCGCGCTGGGCACCGCCCTGGCGCATTATCATCTGCGGCAGGTGCTTTCGGTGGTGGGCGTGTATGTCCTGCCGGCGGCGGAAACGCTGGTCGGCGGGGCCGGCGCCAAGTTCGACGCGGGCGGACTGCTGACCGACGAGGCGACGCGGAACGTGCTGCGCGACCGCATGACTCGACTGGTCGATCTCGCCACCCGGCTGGCGCCGCGGGTATAAGGGGCTGTATGGCCGGTGCGGCAGGGGGATCAGGTGTCGGACGTCGGTCGTTTTGAATTTATCCTGGTCCTGGTCGTGGCCATCGTCGTCCTGGCGCTGGTGGCCCGGCTGCTGCGGCTGCCGACCTCGGCGGCGCTGATCGTCGGCGGCATCGCGCTGGCCCTGATCCCGGGCATGCCGGATGTCGATCTCGACCCCGAACTGGTGCTGGTCGCGTTCCTGCCGCCGCTGCTGCTGTCGGGGGCGTATTTCACGGTGTGGCCGGCCTTTCGGGTCAATCTCGGCCCCATCCTGCAACTTGCGGTCGGGACGGTGCTGTTCACTACCCTGGTTGTGGGGGTGGCGGCGCACTGGCTGATGCCCTCGATGCCCTGGGCGGCCTGCTTCGCGCTGGGGGCCATCGTGGCGCCGCCCGACGCGGTGGCGGCCAAGAGCGTGCTGGAGCGGGTGCACCTGCCCGAAAAACTGTCCGTCATGCTGGAAGGCGAAAGCCTGCTGAACGATGCGACCAGCCTGGTGCTGTACCGCTTCGCCGTGGCGGCGGTGCTGACCGGCAGCTTCAGCCTGCTGCATGCGACCCTCGCCTTCGGGGTGCTGGCGGTGGGCGGCGTGGTGCTGGGCGGGGCGTGCGGCTGGATCGTCCTGCACATCCTGCGCCGGATCCGCGACCCGATGCTGGTCATCAGCCTGACGCTGCTGACGCCGTGGATCGTCTATATCACGGGCGAGCGGGCCGGCGTGTCCGGCGTCATGGCCACCGTCACGGCCGGGCTGATGATCGGCTGGCACCAGCACGAGATCTTCGGCGCCGATGTCCGGCTGCGCGCCACCGCCGTGTGGTCCGTGCTGACCTTCATGCTGGAATCGCTGATCTTCATCCTGATCGGCCTGTCGCTGCGCGGCGTGCTGCATCCCCGGCAGGGCGTCGCCGGGTCGCTGCCGCACCTGGCCTGGCCGGTGGCCGGGGTGGTGCTGGCGACGATCGTGGCCCGGTTCGCCTGGATGTACGGGGCCACCCTGCTGGAATGGCTGCTGGCCCCCGACACGACCCGTCCGGCGCCGGCCGAGGCGGTGGGCCGCGCGACCGTCCTGGGATGGGCCGGGATGCGCGGCGTGGTCAGCCTGGCGGTGGCGCTGTCGGTGCCCGCGACCGTCCCCGGCCGCGATTTCATCCTGCTGGCGACATTCGCGGTCATCCTGGTGACGGTGCTGGGGCAGGGGGCCACCATCGGCCTGGTCATCCGCTGGACCGGCGTCGCCCGTCAGACGGGGCCGCACGCCGCCCATCTGACGGAACCGCAGGCGCGGGCGCGCCTGGCGGACGCACAGCGGCAGACGGTGGAGAGGCTGGCGCACGCGCCGGACGGCACGGTCCTGCATCCCCGCCTGCTGGAGCAATATCGCTATCGCGCCCGGGTGGCGGCGCGCTTCAGCAACGAGGTGGACACGCTGCGCCAGGATCGCGACGCGCATTACGCCGTGCTGCTGGCGACGATCGAGGCCGGGCGCGCGGAACTGCTGCGCCTGCATCGGGGCGGCATGATCCACGACCATGTCCTGCGCCGGCTGGAGAACGAACTCGACCTTCAGCAACTGGCGGCCGAGGGGGCGCGGGGGAACGATTGACGCCGTGGGGCGTGGGGCCTGTTGCCCCATGTCCGGGGTTCGAGGAGGTCGATCCGATGATCGAGATGGTTATTCCGCAGCGCCGCCGCAGCCTGGGCGGGTTCGAGGTCGGGCGCGTGCTGCCCTTCGCCCGGCGCCGGATGGTCGGGCCGTTCGTGTTCTTCGACCACATGGGGCCGCTGGACCTGGCGGCGGCCGACGCCCGCCGGGCCGACGTGCGGCCGCACCCGCATATCGGGCTGTCCACCGTCACCTACCTGTTCGCGGGCGAGATCATGCATCGCGACAGCGTGGGCTCGGAACAGCCGATCCGCCCGGCCGAGATCAACTGGATGACCGCGGGGCGCGGCATCACCCACAGCGAACGGTTCGAACACGCGCGGATCGCCGGCGACCGTCTGCACGGCATCCAGGCCTGGGTCGCCCTGCCCGACGGGCAGGAGGAGGTCGCGCCGTCGTTCCATCACCACCAGGGGCTGGACGACCTGCCGGCCTGGCGCGAGGGCAAGGCCACCACCCGCCTGCTGGCCGGCACGGCGTTCGGCCTGCGCGCCGCCGTGCCGGCGCTGTCGCCGCTGTTCTACCTGCATTGGCAACTGGACGCCGGCGCCACCGTGGCGCTGCCCGAGGGCCACACCGACCGCGCGGTGCATGTCGCCCAGGGTCAGGTCGAAATCGAGGGGCAGCGCTTCGGCGCGGGAGAGATGATCCTGTTTTCCCCCGGCGCCCCGGCGGAAGTGACGGCATTGTCGCCCGCCACCCTGATGGCGCTGGGCGGCGAGCCGCTGGGCGAGCGGTTCCTGTTCTGGAATTTCGTCTCGTCGTCCCGCGACCGGCTGGAGCAGGCGAAGGCCGACTGGCAGGCGGGGCGCATGGTCCTGCCGGTGCATGACCAGGACGAATTCATCCCCCTGCCCGAAGCGCCCCGCCCCACGCCCGAACCGATGTCATAAGAGTCCGTCAGGGGCGCCGGGCATGGGCGGCGTCGAACCAGGGGGCCATGCGGGCCAGCGCGTCTTCCACCCGGTCGGTCGATACCGCGAAGCTGAAGCGCATGAAGCGATGCCCCTCGACGGGGTCGAAATCCAGGCCCGGTGCGGTGGCGATGCCGGTGTCGGCCAGCATGCGGGTGCAGAATGCCAGGCTGTCGTCGGTCAGGTGGCCGATATCGGCATAGATGTAGAAGGCCCCGTCGGGCGGTGCGATCCGGTCCAGACCCATCGCGGGCAGGCGGTCCAGCATCAGGTCGCGATTATGCCGGTAGGTCCGCACATGGCATTCCAGTTCGTCCCGGCAGTCGAAGGCGACCAGGCCCGCATGCTGGCTGAGCGACGGCGGGGTCAGGAACAGATTGCCCATGCGCGCCCGCGCGGCGTCGATCAACTCCGGCGGCACGACCAGCCAGCCCAGCCGCCAGCCCGCCATGCTGAAATATTTCGAGAAGCTGTTGACGACCAGCGCCTCGGGATCGTCCTGCAGGATGCAGCGTGCGGGCTCGATATAGCTCAACCCGTGATAGATCTCGTCCGAGATGATACGGATGCCGCGCGCGCGGCAGACCTGCGCGATGGCCCGCATCTCGTCGGCCGGCAGGATCGTGCCGGTCGGGTTGGCGGGGCTGGCGACGATCAGCCCGTCGGGCGTCGGGTCCAGGGCCGCGACGGCGGCGGCGGTCAACTGGAATCGCTCGGCCGGGCCACAGGCGATTTCCACCGGTTGCAGATGCAGCGCGCGCAACGCGTTGCGATAGGCGACATAGCCCGGCCGCGCCAGCGCGACCCGCGCGCCCGGCGCGAAACAGCAGCCCAGCACCAGGACGAAGGCCGGCGACGCCCCACAGGTCAGGATGATCTGGTCGGGCTGGATGTCCACGCCGTAGCTGTCGCGGTAATGGCGGGCGATGCGCGCCTTCAGCGGCATGCTCTCCCAATATCCCATGGCGTCGCTGTCCAGCACCCGATGCGCCGCCGCGATGGCCTCGCGCGGCGCGCCGGTCGAAGGCTGGCCGAATTCCATATGGATGATGTCGCGCCCCTCGGCGGCCATGCGATGGGCGATGGTGCTGATGCCGATGGCGTGGAAGGGGTCGATCCGGGGGACGGTCATGGGCGGGGAGGTCCGAAAGGGGCGGCAGCGGGCTGGCATAATCGCCCGGCCGGCTGCTGGCAAGGCGTCGGCCTCGGCCCGCCCCGGCGCGGACGCTAGACGGCCTCGGGCGTCGAAAACACCCCGCGACGCAGGCGGTCCTCGATTTCCTCCAGCGATCGCCCGCGGGTTTCCGGCACGTAGCGCAGCACGAAGAAGAAGGCGAAGGCGTTGACGCAGGCGAACAGCAGGAAGGTGCCGCCGGCCCCGAACGCCTGTACCATCGACAGGGTGGTCAGCGAAATCAGCAGGTCCGCCCCCCAGTGGGCCGCCGCCACCAGGCTCATGCCCTTGCCCCGGCAGGACAGGGGAAAGACCTCGGCCCCGACGATCCAGATCGTGACCGACAGGCTGCCCACATTCAGGACCGCATAGGCCAGCAGGGCCACGACCATCATCCAGGCGTTCGGCCCGGTCGTGGCGCCCAGATGAAACAGCGCGGCCAGCGCGAACAGCGCCACGCTGGCCCCCGGCAGCAGCCACAGCATCAGCGTGCGCCGGCCGATCACCTCGACCGCCCAGCTTCCGAACAGGGTCGCCACGATCATGGCCACCCCGACCGCCACCGACGTCAGCAGCGCCGAACTCTCGCCGAAGCCGGCGCCCGAGAAGATGGTGGGCGCGTAATACAGGACGGCGTTGATCCCGGTCAGCTGGCACAGCAGACCGATGCCCACGGCCGCGACCAGCGCCGGGCGGACCCAGGGCTGGGCCAGTTCAGACCATGGCGCCTGGACGTCATGGGCGTCGATGATCTCCTGCAATTCGCGCTCGGCCCGCCGGTGGCTGCCGCGCACCCGGCGCAGGACGGCGCGCGCGCCCTCGAAATCGCCACGCATCGCCAGCCAGCGCGGGCTGTTGGGCAGGAACGCCATGCCCAGCAGCAGCACCACGGCCGGCGCGGCCCCCAGGGCGAACATGATCCGCCAGCTGTCGTGACGCAGCAGATAGCCGGCGATGAACGAGACCAGCACCCC
The DNA here is from genome assembly GCF_014174305.1 of Gluconacetobacter johannae. Taxonomy (GTDB): domain Bacteria; phylum Pseudomonadota; class Alphaproteobacteria; order Acetobacterales; family Acetobacteraceae; genus Gluconacetobacter; species Gluconacetobacter johannae. The sequence goes on from NZ_JABEQH010000003.1 coordinate 129,627, forward strand.
CGTCACCACGGCAAGCTGAAACATGCCGACCAGGCGCCCGCGCCGCCGGGCGGGCGCCAGTTCCGAAATATAGACCGGCACGATCTGCGAGGCCGCGCCCACGGCCAGCCCCAGCACGAACCGCGCCAGCGTCAGCAGCCAGATGGTGTTGGCAAGGGACGCCATGATCGTGCCGACGATGAAGACCGCGGCGGCCACCATGACGGTGCGCCGTCGGCCGCCCCGGTCCGACAGGGGGGCGGCGCCCATGCAGCCCAGCAGCGCGCCGGCGATGATCGCGGAGGTGACGATCTGCTGTCCGCCGGTGCCAAGCTGGAACTGCTGCGAAATCTGCAGCAGGGCGGCGGAAATAATTCCTGTGTCATATCCAAACAACAGGCCGCCGGCGGCTGATATTCCGGCCACGACATCAACAATAAGGTTCGATTCAGGTCGTTCCAATTCATTCATGGCAATATCATGTCAAAATTCCCGGCGGGATCAAACCATTGTTTTGTCTTTGTCCTGAAACATTTTTTGACTGGCGTCGCAAAATTCTCCGGGAACTTTTTCGATTGCCCTATTTCTGCACTGAATCGTCCGGGCCGCGCAGTCCGTATCGCGCATTTGTGATGACCCGCCGGGGTGTTGGTCAGGGAATTGCCATGCTGATCGCGCGAGACTGGCGCCCCCCGGGCGACGGCCGGGGTACGACGACATATTCGGGAAACGGAAAAAATGAACAGCAATAATAATTTCCGGCCTGCCGGTTCGGACGACGCCCTGAAAGGGACCGGCCTGCGCCGCGCCGGTCTCGTCCATGCCAATCTCCATGCTCCCGCCCTGACCGAGATCGCGATCCGCCGCCACGAAGGCAGCCTGTCGTCGGGCGGCGCGCTGATGGTGCGGACCGGCCTGCACACCGGCCGGTCCGTGCGGGACAAGTTCATCGTAGACGAGCCGGACGTCAGCGCGGACATCTGGTGGGGCGAGATCAACGCGCGCCTGCCGGTCGATGCCTTCCAGCGGGGCTGCGACCATGTGCGCGGCTATCTGGATGGGCAGGAACTGTTCACCCAGGACCTGTATGCCGGGGCCGATCCGCGCCACCGCATCCGCATCCGGCTGGTGACCACCCATGCGTGGCATGCCCTGTTCGCCCGCAACATGTTCATCCGCCCGACGGCGGAGGAGCTGGAGTCGTTCGCGCCGGACTATGTGATCCTGCATGCGCCGGATCTGCCGATGGACCCGGTGGCGCATGGCGTGCACGGCACCACGGCCGTCATGCTGTCGCTGACGCAGCGGCTGGTCGTCATCGCCGGCACCCACTATGCCGGCGAGATCAAGAAATCCATCTTCACCGTCATGAACTGGCTGCTGCCCGAGCAGGACGTGATGCCGATGCATTGCTCGGCCAATATCGGGCCGGAGGGCGACGTCGCGCTGTTCTTCGGCCTGTCGGGCACCGGCAAGACCACCCTGTCGTCGGATGCGTCGCGGACATTGATCGGCGATGACGAACACGGCTGGTCGCACGACGGGGTCTTCAATGTCGAGGGCGGCTGCTACGCCAAGGTGATCGGCCTGCGGCGCGAGGCCGAGCCCGAGATCTGGGACGCATCGCACCGCTTCGGCGCGGTGCTGGAAAATGTGGTGGCCGACCGCGACGGCGTGCCCGATTTCATGGACGGCAGCCTGACCGAGAACACGCGCGCCTGCTACCCGATTGATTTCGTGGAAAATGCCAGCCGGGACGGGTGCGGCGGCGCGCCGCGCCATGTGGTGATGCTGACGGCCGATGCGTTCGGCGTGCTGCCGCCGCTGTCGCGCCTGACCTTGGCCCAGGCGGTCTATCATTTCCTGTCGGGCTATACCGCGCGGATCGCCGGGACCGAGACGGGGCTGGGCAAGACCCCCCAGGCGACCTTCAGCACCTGTTTCGGCGCGCCCTTCCTGCCGCGCCGGCCCCAGGTGTACGGCGACCGCCTGGCGTCCTGCCTGGCGCGCGGGCCGGTGACGTGCTGGCTGGTCAATACCGGATGGACCGGCGGCCCCTATGGCGTCGGGCGGCGGATCGCGCTGGCGCATACGCGCGCGCTGGTGCGCGCGGCGCTGGACGGGCGGCTGGACGACGTGCCCTTCCAGGTCGAACCGCATTTCGGCCTGGCCATTCCCACCCGCGTGCCCGGCGTGCCCGACGATATCCTCGACCCCGCCCGGACCTGGGACGACCCGGCGGCCTATCGCCGCGCCGCCGCCGACCTTGCGGAACGGTTCGAGCGGAATTTCGAGAGTTTCCGCGCGGACAGCACCACATAGACATCAAGGTCGGGCCCTGCCCGAACCCGGCAAGGGCCTCGGCCCTTGCCTTCGTGAGGGAGCACCATGCCGATGCACAGCAGGACAGTCGGGGGCCCGACCCTTCGGGGCGTCACGGTTCGGGGGGTCACGCTGGGGGTGGGCCGCCCCGCCGTCATCGTGCCGATCACCGCCGTCACGGCGGACGAGGCCCAGGCGGCCGCCCATCGCCTGGCGGCCGAGCGCGCGGTCGATCTGGTGGAATTGCGGGTCGATCACCTGGAGTGCGCGCTGGACGCGCCACGGGCCGCCGCGCTGTGCCATGCGGTGCGGCATATCCTGGCGCACCGTCCGCTGATCGTCACCTTCCGTACCGGGGCCGAGGGCGGCATGGCCCCGATCGGGGACGAGGCCTATGTCGCCTTCTACGACCAGGTGCTGAACGCCGCCGGCTCCGACGCGGCTCCGGACCTGATCGACGTCGAATTCAATCGCGGCCGGCACGTCGTGCGCCGCGTCGTGGCGGCGGCGCGGGGCGCCGGGGTGGGCGTCATCCTGTCGTCCCACGATTTCACCGGCACCGACAAGGTTCCGGCCCTGGTGGCGCGGATGCGCGCGATGCAGGAGTATGACGTCGATCTCATCAAGCTGGCCGTCATGCCGCGCGACGGCGGCGACGTGCTGAACCTGCTGGCCGCGACGTACGAAATGCGGACCCGCTGGGCCGACCGGCCGCTGATGACCATGGCGATGGGCGGGGTGGGCGTGGTGTCGCGCCTGGCGGGTGAAATCTTCGGGTCGGCGGCGACCTTCGGCATGCTGGGCCAGCCCTCGGCCCCCGGCCAGATCGACGTCCACGATCTGCGCCATTGCGTCGATATCGTCCATCGCGCCGCGGCCCCCGACCTGCGGGTGGCCGGCACGCCGCCCGGCGGGGCGGCGTAGACGGGGGGCTACGCCGCGCGGCGCAGCTTCTCGAAGCGTCTGACCACCCGTTCGCGCTTCAGGCGCGACAGGCGCCGGGTCCAGAAGAGGCCGTCAAGCTGGTCGATTTCATGCTGCAGGCAGACCGCCAGCATCCCGTCGGCGTCCTCGACCCGCGCCGCGCCTGTCAGGTCCTGATAGCGCACCCGCACGCGGGCGGGGCGGTCGATGTCCGCCGACACCCCCGGCATGGACACGCTGCCTTCCTCGAACCGCGCGGTCTCGGGGCTGGCCCATTCGATGTGCGGATTCACGTAGGTCCGCACCTGGCCGTCCGCCGGCAGCGCGATGACCACAAGCCGCAGGCCGATGCCGACATGCGGCGCGGTGATGCCGATGCCCGGGGCCGCGCGCATGGTCTCCAGCAGATCGGCCGCCAGCGTTGCCAGAGCGGTGTCGAACGTGGTCACGGGGGTGGCGGCGCTGTTCAGCCTGGGGTCGGGATAGGGGACGATGGGCAGGATGGTCATCTCGGCGGCCAGGGTAGCACCGCACGGGGGGCGGATCACGGAGATATTCAGGGGGCGATGCTTGACCGGCTATCCTCGCCCGGCGCTATGATCGCGTCGTTCTCCGGGGAGCCGCGCTTGGTGGCTGAGAGAGGGGCGAGCCCCTGACCCGTCGAACCTGATCCGGGTCATGCCGGCGAAGGGATGGGAATTGGACGCGGGCGCCCGCATGGCGTGCCGCGAATATGACATTCGCGCCGGCGCGGCTCCTCCAAGACCATGAGGACGCGTCATGAACACCCAGACCAATCGGTCCCGCGCACCCGCCACCGGCGACGTGACCATCGGCCCGCGCGTCGGCGGCCGCAAGATGTACCAGCAGGGTACGCTCCATCCCGACCTGCGCGTGCCCTTCCGCCAGGTCGATCTGCATCCGACCGCGAACGAACCGCCGGTGACGCTGTACGATCCATCCGGCCCCTATACCGACCCGCAGGCCACGATCGACATCGCGCGCGGGCTGCCGGGTATTCGCGGCCCGTGGATCGACCGCCGCGCGGATGCCGAGGCCGTGCCGTACCCGCGCGCCGTCCGGCCGGAGGATAACGGCGGCGCGGCCGGGGCGCTGCTGGCCCCCGCGTTCGACGATTCCCGACGCACCGTCCTGCGCCGCCGCCCCGGCCGCCTGGTGACGCAACTGGAGTATGCCCGCGCCGGAATCGTGACGGCCGAAATGGAATATGTCGCCATCCGCGAAAATCTGCGGCGAGAGCAGATGGACGCGGCGCCGCGCGATGGCGAGGATTTCGGGGCCAGCATCCCCGATCACGTGACGCCCGAATTCGTGCGGGACGAGATCGCGCGCGGCCGCGCGGTGATCCCGGCCAACATCAACCATCCGGAACTGGAGCCGATGATTATCGGCCGCAATTTCCTGGTGAAGATCAACGCCAACATCGGAAATTCGGCGGTCCTGGGCCATGTCGCGGACGAAGTCGACAAGATGGTGTGGGCCACGCGCTGGGGCGCCGACACGGTCATGGACCTGTCGACCGGCCGCAACATCCACAACATCCGCGACTGGATCGTCCGCAACAGCCCGGTGCCGATCGGCACGGTTCCCCTCTACCAGGCGCTGGAGAAGGTCGGCGGCGTGGCCGAGGACCTGAGCTGGGAGGTGTTCCGCGACACGCTGATCGAACAGGCCGAACAGGGGGTCGATTACTTCACCATCCATGCCGGCGTGCGCCTGCCCTTCGTCCCGCTGACCGCGCGGCGGGTCACCGGCATCGTGTCGCGTGGTGGCTCGATCATGGCCAGATGGTGCCTGGCCCATCATCGCGAGAGCTTCCTGTACGAGAACTTTCCCGAAATCTGCGAGATCATGCGCGCCTATGACGTGACGTTCAGCCTGGGCGACGGGCTGCGTCCCGGCTCCATCGCCGATGCGAACGACGCGGCGCAGTTCGCCGAACTGCGGACCCTGGGCGAGCTGACGCGGGTCGCCTGGGACCACGGCTGCCAGGTGATGATCGAAGGGCCGGGCCATGTGCCGATGCACAAGATCAAGGCGAACATGGACGAGCAGCTGCGCCATTGCGGCGAGGCCCCGTTCTATACGCTCGGGCCGCTGACGACGGATATCGCGCCGGGCTACGACCATATCACCAGCGCCATCGGGGCGGCGATGATCGGCTGGTTCGGCACCGCCATGCTCTGCTACGTCACGCCGAAGGAACATCTGGGCCTGCCCGACCGCAACGACGTCAAGACCGGTGTCATCACCTACAAGCTGGCGGCCCACGCCGCCGACCTGGCCAAGGGGCATCCCGCCGCCCGGCTGCATGACGACGCGATGTCGCGGGCGCGCTTCGAATTCCGGTGGGAGGACCAGTTCAACCTGGGGCTGGACCCCGAGACCGCGCGGGGGTTCCATGACGAGACCCTGCCGAAGGAGGCGCACAAGACCGCGCATTTCTGTTCGATGTGCGGGCCGAAATTCTGTTCGATGAAGATCAGCCACGACATCCGCGACGCGGCTTTGGCCCAGAACCGGGTGGAGGAGGGCCTGTCCCCGGCCGAAATCGAGGCCGGCCTGGCGGAAATGGGCGCGCGCTTCCGCGACCAGGGGGGCGTGATCGACGTGGCGATGGACCCGGCCCCCGTCTGATACCAACTGTCCGAAAGACCGACGCATGAGATGCCCCCGCCAAGGGCGTTGCCCTTTGGAAACCCATTCGTTATCAAATGATTGGGGTGCAGGGCCTCAGGCCCTGTCGGGTCCAGGGCAGAGCCCTGGTTAGACGTCAATCCCAAAGCGGGTTGGTATGATCGGGGATCAGGCGGCCCGGAAACGGGCGGTGGCGCAATCGCCGACATAGGCGTCGGCCATCGGGTAGGGGGTGCGCGCCAGCTCGTCGACAGCGGCGATGATCCGCCCGGCTTTCGCGTCGTCCATCAGCGCGCTGAAGTTCAGGCGGGTCCAGCCGGGCTTGTCCATTTCCTCGCCCCCCAGGATGGCGGCGCGGAGCGCGTGCGAGCGGGCGGCGTCGATCCCCAGCAGCCGATGGGCGTACGGCCCGGCGCAGGCGCATCCGCCACGGGCCTGGATGCCGTAGCCGTCGGACAGCATGCGCGTGAACAATTGCTGATGGATCGTGCCGCCGCGCAGCGGGTCGCGCACGCGAAACGAGAAGATCGGCAGGCAGGCCGCCGCCCCCCTGTTACCCAGGATCTGGATATTCGGGTTGCGGTCCCACACCGCCAGGGCCGCGCGGCGGAATGCGGCGTGGCGCGCGTCCATCCTTTCCTGCCCGATGGCCTCCTTGACCAGGAAGGCCAGCCCCGCGCGGATGTCGCCCACGACGTTGGGGGTGCCGGCTTCCTCGCGGCAGGCCAGGTTTTCGGAATAATCATGCCCCCAGGGGGATACGAACCGCACCGTCCCGCCGCCGGTGAACACCGGCCTGTCGCGCGACACCGCCGCGTCGCGGACGATCATGACGCCGGACGCGCCGGGGCCGCCGATGAATTTGTGGGGCGAGACGACGACGGCATCCTTCTCGAACGGGGTGCCGGCCTTCATGTCGATGGGCAGGTACGGGCCGCCGCCCGCATAATCCCAGACCGTGCGGGCGTCGTGCCGTTTCAGCAGGGCCGTCACGGCATCGGGGTCGGTGACGATTCCCGTCACGTTCGACGCCGCCGAGAACGCCCCGACCTTCAGCCGCCCCGGCCCTGCCGCTGCCAGTGCCGACGCCAGCGCGCCCAAGTCGGGGCCGCCCTGTTCGGCCTCGGCGATCTCGACGATTTCGGCGCCGCTCTCGCGCCAGGGCAGGATGTTGGAGTGATGTTCATACGGCCCGATGAAGACCACCGGGGCCTGCCCGGCCCGCACCGCGTCCTCGACCCCCAGCAGATGCACCAGCCGGTTCAGCCCCGCCGTCGCCCCGGACCCGGTGAAGATGGTTGAAAATGCCCCCGTCGCGCCGCACAGGCGGGCGATCTCGCTTCGCGCCGCCTGCCGCAGGCGGGTCATGTACCGTCCGCAGTACGAGGCCTCGGTATGGCTGTTGGCGTAATAGGGCAGGACCTGCGTCGCCACGAAATCCTCGACCTGGTGCAGGGCGCGGCCCGAGGCCACGTAGTCGGCATAGATCAGCGCCCGGGTGCCGAAGGGGCCGGGAATGGGCGCGCCTTCGCCGATCACGCCGTCGCGCAGGGCCGCCAGGTCGCCCGCCCGCAGCGTAGCGGCGAAGTCCGAAAGCGGGGTGTGGTCGTCCTGCATCGCTCTGTCCTCGGCTGGGCTGTCGGTCGGATGACGATAGACCCGCTCGCGTGGACAAACTTCACCATTCCATGCTTCCGGATGCGGCATATGTGGTCATATGATCGGTCATGAGAGAAAAGCTGGATCATTTCGATCGCGCCCTGTTGCGTGCGCTGCAGAAGGATGCCGCGCTGTCGCAGCGCGAACTGGCCGACATCGTGGGGCTGTCGCAGAACGCCTGCTGGCGGCGGCTGCATGCCCTGCGCGAACGCGGGCTGGTGCGGGGGCAGACCGTGCGGCTGGATGCGGGGGCGCTGGGCCTGAAGCTGACGGTGTTCGTCATGGTCCGCACCCGGCACCATTCCCAGGAGTGGCTGCAAACCTTCCGGGGCGCGGTGACCGCCATTCCCAACGTGATCGATTTCTACCGCATCGCCGGCGACTACGATTACATGCTGAAAATCGTGGCGGCGGACATGAACGCCTTCGACGAGATCTACCGGCGCCTGATCGCGCAGGTCGAACTGGATACGGTCACGTCGTACATGGCGATGGAGGCGATTTCGGACAATCGCGACCTGCCGATCTGAAAGGGTGTCCGGAACGGGATCCCTACGACCGGGCCTGCCTGATGAAATCCAGCACCATGTGCAGGTCCTCCATGATCGCCAAGGCCTTCCGCCGGATATCGTCGTTGGGCTCCAGCAGGTCCGGCACGACGATGACGGGGATGCGGGCGGCGTGGGCGGCACGCGCGCCGCTGTGCGAATCCTCCAGCGCCAGGCACTGCGCGGCGGGAACGCCGATCTGGCGGGCCGCGGTCAGGTAGGGTTCGGGGTCGGGCTTGCCCCGCGTGACGTCGTCGCGCGTCACGATGACGTCGAACCGCCAGTGCAGGTTCGTCAGGGCCAGGTGATGATCGGCGCGAACGCGGCTGGAGGACGTTGCGACCGCGCGGGGAATCCCCTCGGCGTCCAGATAGTCCAGCAGCGGCGCGACCCCTTCCTTCATCACCAGCCTGCCGGCATCGACCAGATCGCGCAGATGGACCTCCTGCGCCGCGAAGAAGGCCTGCAAGGGGAAGGACTCGCCATAGGTTTCCAGCACCAGGGCGCGGCACCCATCCGCCGCCACGCCGACCATGCGCCGGCAGAACGAGGCGGGCATGTCGTATCCCACGGCCGCGCCGGCATGGATCAGCGCATCCATGGCCAGGCTTTCACTGTCCAGCAGCAGGCCGTCCATGTCGAAGATCACGCCGTCGATCGGCTGGAGTGTCATCATCCTTAACGCTTTCCGGGCATCCTGTCCGCGTGGGGGCAGAGGCCGATGGTCTGGGGGATGAGTGGTCCGGCAGGGAGGGCAGGGCGGCGGATCGCCTCCTGCCCCCCGACGGCGACCGGGGCTTGCGCGCTCAGAGCTTGTTCAGCGTGCCCTTCACTCCGCCCTTGGTCTTCTCGGCCTGGCCCTTCAGCTTCTGGGCCGCGCCCCTGGCTTCCAGTTCCGGATTGTGCGTTGCCTTGCCGATGCGGTGCTTGACCGCGCCGAGCATCGTGTCGGCATGTCCCTTGGCCTTGTCTTTCAGTTCGCCCATCTCGGTCACTCCATGATGGCGCCTCCCTGGCCGGAGGCCGGCAGGAGCGAAACGCCCGGCGGGGATGGAGGTTGCAGTCCCGGTTCCGTCATCCGCCCGGCGGCGCAAGCTGAAGCGCCAGGTACAGCGCCACGATGTCCTCGGTCCGCGTCAGATCGACGCCGCAGATCCGTTCGATCCGTTTCAGGCGGTAATCCAGGCTGTTGCGATGCAGGTCCAGCGCGCGGGCCGTGGCGGCCTGCTGCATGCCATGGGCCAGCCATGTCGTCAGCGTGTGCAGCAGCGGCGCATGCCGCGCATCCTCGGTCAGGGGGCGCAGGGGGGCGCGCAGTTCCTCGGCCCGCCAGTCCTGGTGGGCACCGTCCAGCAGCACGGGCAGGCGCATGTCCTGGTAGAACAGCACCGGCCGGTCCGGATACAGCCGGCGGCCGACCGCCAGCGTCGCGCGCGCCATCCGGCACGATCGCGCCAGCCCGTCCGGCCCGTCGAAATAGCGGCCCAGCGCCAGGCAGAGCGACAGGCCGGTGGCCTCGGTCGCGCGGGCCAGCAGGCGGGCGGCGCGCGCGCGGTGCCAGTCCAGGTTCCAGACCCCCTTCGCGTTCAGCGCGGGCGTCAGGACGACGATCTCGGTCAGCGACGGCGACGCGACCAGGTTGCCGGAGCCGGGTGCGCTCAACAGCGTGGTCAGCCGCTGCAATTCGCCCAGCAGGGTGTTGGCGTCCAGCGTGTCGGCGCGGACCTCCAGAATCGTGGCGACGCGCGGCCGATGCAGATCGACGCCCAGCCGCGCGGCCGCGTCCCTCAGCGCCGGCACCGGGGCCTCGCCCCGCACCAGGCTCAGGACCAGTTCCTCGCGCAGGCGGGCGTCGTGCGAGAGCATGCGCGTCTGCCGTGCCTGTTCCAGCATCGTCTCGGCGGCCATGCGTACCAGTTCGGCATAGGGTCGCATGCTGGCCGGGGTGCCGGTCAGCCCGACGCAGCCCACCACCGCGCCGTCGACGCGTAGCGGCAGATTGACGCCCGGCCGCGCCGCCGCGCCGAACTGGCGGGCCGTGCGGGCGCCGATCTCGACCGGGGCCTGCCGGGCGATGACCAGCAGCGCGGCGTCATGCCTCTGGCCCAGCCGCGCCGGGTCGCCGCTGGCGACGATCACCCCCCGTGCATCCATGACGTTGATGTTGCAGTCGATGATGGCCATCGACCGGTCCACGATGGCCTGCGCCAGCGCGGGGTCGATCGACCAGGGCGGCGGGCCGCCCTGCGGCCGGGGGGACTCCGGGACGGACATCATCGGCATGATCGGGATATTGGTCGATTGCCTGAAAATTTATGGAAATGATCCGCTATCCTTAGGGCATTTGCATCAAGCCCGCCAAGGCGTTTCTGCCTTACCGTCATGGGCGCCCCAAGAGCCACCGACCCAGGAGCCGGCGATGAAGATCGTGATTGTCTGTGATTCCTTCAAGGAAAGCCTGTCGGCGCTGGAGGTGGCTGATGCGATCGAGGCCGGTTTTCGCGAGATCTATCCGGAGGCGACCTATGTGAAGCTACCGGCCGCCGACGGCGGCGAGGGCACGGCCGAAGCCCTGGTGGTGGCGACCGGTGGCCGGATGCTGCGGCGGAGGGTGACAGGGCCGCTGGGCGAACCGGTCGAGGCCCATTTCGGCATCCTGGGCGACGGACGGACCGCCGTGGTGGAAATGGCCGCCGCCGCCGGCCTGATGCTGGTGCCGCGCGGGCTGCGCGACCCGTTGGCGGCCACGACGTACGGCGTCGGGGAACTGATCCTGCAAGCCCTGGACCACGGCTGCCGTCACATCATCCTGGCCCTGGGCGGCAGCGCCACCAATGACGGCGGGGCCGGCATGGCGCAGGCGCTGGGCGCGTCGCTGCGCGACCGGTCGGGGGCCGAACTGCCGTTGGGCGGCGGCGCTTTGGGCCGCCTGGCGACGATCGACATGGCGGGACTGGACCCCCGGCTGGCCGACTGCCGGGTCGAGGTGGCGTGCGACGTCGACAATCCGCTGACCGGCCCGCATGGGGCGTCGGAAATCTTCGGGCCGCAGAAAGGGGCGACGCCCGAGATGGTGCGGCTGCTGGACGACGCTCTGGCGCAGTACGGGTGCGTGCTGGAGCGCACGCTGGGCCGGGCGGTGGGGGCCATTCCCGGCGCAGGCGCGGCCGGTGGCATGGGGGCGGGGGCGATCGCCTTCCTGGACGCCGCCCTGCGCCCCGGCGTGGACATCGTGATGGAGGCGCTGGGCCTGGATGCGATCGTCGCGGATGCCGACCTGGTCATCACCGGCGAAGGGCGGATCGACGGGCAGACGGTGCATGGCAAGGCCCCCGTCGGGGTCGGCCGCGTCGCCCGCCGCCATGGCCGGCCGGTCATCGGCATCGCCGGGTCGCTGGGCGCCGACGCGCAGGCAGTGCATGCCCACGGCATCGACGCGATTTTCAGCGTGGTGAACCGGCCCTGCACCCTGGACGAGGCCCTGGCCGAAGCCGCCGTGAACGTCCGCGCCACCGCGCGGAACGTGGCGGCCGCCACCGCCCTGCTGCGTCCGCGCTGAAGATATTGCCAATCAGCCCGGATCGCCTGGGGGGACGAAGGCTGGCAGCAGGGTGGGGTGTGTCCGCGCGTTCAGCAGGGTCAGCGTGACGATGCCGCAGGCGGCGGCCCCGACCACCAGCATCATCGCCGGCGCGAGGTTGCCGCCCGTGTGCGATGCGATGCCGTTTTCGATCAGGCCGGTGCTGGCGGCCAGCAGGTTGCCAAGCTGGTACGCCACGCCGGGAAACGTCGCGCGGACATCCGGTGGGGACAGTTCGTTCAGATAGGCCGGGACCACGCCCCACGCGCCCTGGATGCAGAACTGGATCAGCACCGCGCCAAGGCCGATCTCAGTCGCCGAGCCGGACAGCGCCCAGAGCGGCAGCAGCGGCAGCGCCAGGCCGGCGGCCAGCGCCATGGCGCGCGGCCGGCCGATCCGTTCGGACAGGATGCCGAAGCACAGGCCCCCCGCGATGGCCGCCAGGTTGTACAGCACCACGATGAGGGTGATGGTCGGATGGGCGATGTTCTTCTGCAGGGCCAGGAAGATCTTGGGATACAGGTCCTGCGACCCGTGGCTGAGGAAATTGAACGCCGTCATCAGGCCGACGGCATAGAGGACCAGCGGCCCGTGACGCCGCAGCAGTGGCAGGACGGCCCCGCCGCCCGCATCGCCTGCCGTTTCGCCGAGCGTGTGCCTCGCGTGCCGTCGCGCCAGCCAGACCGGGCTTTCCTTCACGAAGAGGGCGATATAGACGACCGAGACCACCGACGTCGCGCCCAGCACGAACAGCCCGCGCCAGCCCAGTGCGGGCAGCAGCAGGAACAGCAGCGACGCCAGCAGATATCCCGCGGGATATCCGGCCTGCAGCAGCCCCGACGCCATGCCGCGCCAGCCGGCGGGCACGGTTTCCATGGTCAGCGATGTCCCCACCCCCCATTCGCCGCCCAGCGCCACCCCGAACAGCAGCCGCAGGGCCAGGAACAGACCCAGCGTGGGGGCGGCGGCCGACAGCAGTTCGATGCAGGAATAGGTCAGGATGGTCGCCATCAGCACGGGGCGGCGTCCGTAGCGGTCCGCCGCCCGTCCGAACAGGTACGCGCCCACCGGGCGGCTGACCAGGGTCAGCGTCGGGGCCAGCAGGATGGTCTCCAGCGTGGTTGCGAAGCTGCGGGCGACATTGTCCAGCGTGAAGAGGACGATGAAGAAATCGCACGCATCCAGCATCCAGCCGAGGAAACAGGCGGCGATGACGTGACGCGCGTCGGCGGCGGTGCGCGTCTGGGGGGGAAGGGACAGGACATTCATCGGCGCGGATGGTTCCTCGGGGTTTCGCGATGTCCTTTCGTTTCTAGCCGGAACCCGCAGGCCGGATAGCTCGGTGGCGGATCACGAGATGGGCAGATGGCTGACAATCGGGTGAGCCCGGTGGCCTCGCGGCTGTCGCCGGCCGGTCGTGATTTCGGATTATTGATGAAAATGTCGTTAGTTTTCTCTTAATATCACTTTCCTGTGAAGGGTGTGCCATCGGGCATTCCGGCTCGTTAGGCACACAGATCGGCGGCGGTCGCGCGCCGTCGTCCTCCCCCGCACCAGGAAGGCCAGAAAGATGGATCGACACCACCAGGTTCCGTCCAGTTCGGTCCAGGTGCTGTCCGTCGCGTCCGAGATGTTTCCCTTCGTCAAGACCGGGGGGCTCGGCGACGTCGTCGGTTCGCTGCCCGTGGCCTTGCGGGCCGAGGGCGTGGCGGTCGCGACCCTGCTGCCGGGGTATCCCGCAGTGCTCGATGCACTGGAAGGTCCGGTCCGGGTGGCCGAGATGACGCCGTTGCCGGGGGTCGAAGTCGCCCTGCTGGAAGGCACGGCGGCGGGCCACCGCCTGCTGGTGGTGGACAGCCCCGCCCTGTTCCGGCGCAAGGGCAACCCCTATCTGGGCCCCGATGGCGTGGACTGGCCGGACAACGGCGTCCGCTTCGCAACCTTGTCGCGCGTGGCGGCCACGATCGCGCAGGGGCATGTCGCCGCGTGTAGGCCCGACCTGGTGCTGGCCCATGACTGGCAGGCCGGCCTGACGGCCGCCTACCTGCATTATGACGGGCAGCCGGCGGCGCCGGTCGTCCATACCATCCACAATCTCGCGTTCCAGGGGCGCTTTCCCGCGCGGGACCTGGAACGCTTCGGCCTGCCGCCTCATGCTTTCGCCATGGACGGCGTGGAATATCACGGCGATATCGGGTTCCTGAAGGCAGGGCTGCATTTCGCCACCTGGATCACCACCGTGTCGCCGACCTATGCGCGTGAAATCCAGAAGCCGGAATGGGGGATGGGGCTGGACGGCCTGCTGCGTAGCCGGTCGGACCGTCTGGTTGGCATCCTGAATGGAATCGACACGGACGATTGGAACCCCGCGACCGACCCGGCCGTGCTGTTCCCCTACCAGGTGGGCGATTTCCGGGCGCGCCGGCCGAACAAGCGCGCGTTCCAGGCCGAATTCGGCCTGCGTCAGGATCCGGATGTCTTCCTGCTGGGCCTGGTCAGCCGCCTGACCGGGCAGAAAGGGGTCGATATCCTGGCCGACGTCGTGCCGCGCATCCTGGACGACCGGACGCAACTGGTCGTCGTCGGCAGCGGCGAGGCGGCGATGGAGCAGACCTTCGCCCGCCTGTCCCGCCGGTTTTCCGATCGCCTGGCCTGCCATATCGGCTACAGCGAACAGCTGGGCCATCGCCTGCAGGCGTCGGCCGACAGCCTGCTGATCCCGTCGCGGTTCGAACCCTGCGGCCTGACGCAGCTCTGCGCCAGCCGGTACGGGTGCGTGCCCATCGCCTCGCGCGTGGGCGGGCTGGCCGACACGATCATCGACGCCAACGCGGCGGCGATGTCGTGCGACGCGGCGACCGGCTTCCTGTTCTTCCCCACCGATCCCGATACGCTGGTCGCCGCGATCGAGCGCGGCGGCGCGATGTTCCGCGACCCGCAACGCTGGTCGCACCTGCAACGCAACGGCGCGCACTACGACGTTTCGTGGCGGCACAAGGCGCGGGAGTACGCGCAACTGTTCCGCCGGGTGCTGGGACGCAACGACGCCGCAGCTTCGGGCGCGGAGAAGGACATCATCCTGTCGCGGCGCGGCGCACACGGGCGACGGCCATGGCCACCCGGCCCGCCGGGCGCCGACATGCCGTCGCGGACCGGGCGCCTGGCCCGGCAGGCGGCGCGACGGTCGCGGGTGCGGGCCCACGATCCGTTTGTCCGGTCGCATTGATCCCGCCACCGCCCCGCGCCTTCCCCGCCGACGCCCGATGCTCGCCAGACGGAATCCCGCCTCATGAATGCTGCCCGGACTGACAGTGCCTATCTCCTGCCCCCCGGGACCGAGGATCTGCTTCGCGGCGTCTGCGCCGATCCGTTTTCGGTGCTGGGACGCCACGCACATGGACGCAACGACATCGTGCGGGCCTTCTGCCCCGATGCGCGGGCCGTCAAGCTGGTGGTGCCGCGGCCGCGCTCGGCCCCCGTGGAACGCGCGATGCGCCGCGTCGACGACCGGGGGCTGTATGTCGGCACCGTGCCGGCGGGCGCGTCATACCGGCTGAAGATCGGCTGGGCCGACGGGTGGGAGGAAACCGAGGATCCCTATTCCTTCGGCCTGCTGCTGGGCGATCTGGACCTGCACCTGTTCACCGAGGGGCGGCATCGCGACCTCGATCGCGTCATGGGCGCCCAGGTGATGGACATCGGCGGCGTGACGGGCGTGCGCTTCGCCCTGTGGGCGCCCAACGCCTTCCGCGTGTCCGTCATCGGCGACTTCAACGTCTGGGACGGGCGTCGCCACCCGATGCGCCTGCGCCACGCGGCCGGGATCTGGGAATTGTTCATCCCGCGCATCGGCCCCGGCGAACGCTACAAGTACGAGATCCTGGACCAGGACCGCCGCCTGCTGCCGCCGAAGGCCGACCCGATGGCCCTGGCGACGGAACGGCCGCCGGCCACGGCCTCGGTCGTCGTCGATCCGCAGCTTTTCCCGTGGGACGACGAGGCGTGGATGAACGGCCGCGCCGCCCGGCAGGCGGACTCGGCCCCGTTGTCGATCTATGAAGTGCACGCGGCCTCGTGGCGGCGGCCGGAGGGCGACCCGGCCGGCATCATGCGCTGGGACGAGCTGGAACGGACGCTGATCCCCTATGTCGTGGATATGGGGTTCAGCCATATCGAACTGATGCCGATCATGGAGCATCCGTTCGGCGGGTCGTGGGGGTACCAGACGCTGGGGCTGTACGCGCCCTCGGCCCGCTACGGATCGCCCGCGCAGTTCGCCTCGTTCGTGAATGCCTGCCATCGGGCGGGGCTGGGCGTCATCCTGGACTGGGTGCCGGCGCATTTTCCCGCCGACACGCACGGCCTGGCCCGGTTCGACGGGTCATGCCTGTACGAGCACGAGGACCGTCGGGAAGGGTTTCATCCCGACTGGCACACGCTGATCTACAATTTCGGCCGGCACGAGGTCAGCGGCTTCCTGATCGGCAGCGCGCTGATGTGGCTGCAACGCTATCATGTGGACGGGCTGCGGGTCGATGCGGTGGCGTCGATGCTCTATCGCGACTACAGCCGCGAGGAAGGCGAATGGATCTCGAACATCCATGGCGGGCGCGAGAATCTGGAGGCCATCCAGTTCCTGCGCGACCTGAACACCTCGGTGGCCCAGTATTGTCCCTCGGCCATGGTGATCGCCGAGGAATCCACCGCCTGGCCGGGGGTCAGCCGGCCGGTCGCCGATGGCGGGCTCGGCTTCGCCTATAAATGGAACATGGGGTGGATGCACGACACCTTGCAGTACATGTCGCGCGACCCGCTCTGGCGGCGCTACCACCACTCCGAAATCATGTTCGGCCTGTACTACGCCTTTTCGGAACGGTTCATCCTGCCGCTGTCGCATGACGAGGTGGTGCACGGCAAGGGGTCGCTGCTGTCGCGCATGCCGGGCGACGACTGGCGGAAGCATGCGGGGATGCGGGCCTATTTCGCCTTCATGTGGGCGCATCCGGGCAAGAAGCTGCTGTTCATGGGCGGCGAACTGGCGCAGGTCCATGAATGGCACGCCGACGGCGAACTCGACTGGCGCGGGCTGGGCAACCCGATGGCGCGCGGGGTGCAGGCGCTGGTCCGCGATGTCAACCGCCTCTATCGCGTCCTTCCGGCCCTGCACCGCGAGGATTCCGTGCCGCAGGGCTTCGCCTGGGTCATCGGCGACGACAGCGACAATGCCGTCTTCGCGTGGCTGCGGCTGGCCCATGGCGCGCCGCCGGTGCTGGTGGTGTGCAACATGACGCCGGTGCCGCGCCCCTTCTATCGCGTGGGCGTGCCCGTGCCGGGGTACTGGCGGGAAATGCTCAATACCGACGCACAGGATTACGAGGGGTCGGGGGTTGGAAACGAGGGCGGCGTCCACACGACGCCCGACGCCGCGCATGGCTATGCCCAGTCCTGCGTCCTGACGCTGCCGCCGCTGGCGGTGCTGTACCTGTCGCCCGACGGGGGCCACGCATGATGCGCTTTCCCGCGCGCCTGACGGCGGGGTCCAACATGCCCCTGGGCGCGACATGGGATGGTCTGGGCGTCAATTTCGCGGTGTTTTCGGCCAATGCGGTGCGGATCGACCTGTGCATCTTCGACCCCTCCGGCCGGCGGGAAATCGCGCGTTTCGAACTGCCCGAACGTACCGATGAGGTCTGGCACGGCTACCTGCCGGACGCGCGGCCCGGCCTGCTGTACGGATTTCGCGCCTATGGCCCCTACGAGCCGCTGCGCGGCCACCGGTTCAACCCGCACAAGCTGCTGATCGACCCCTATGCCCGCGCCCTGCACGGGCAGCTCAGCTGGTCGGATTCGCTGTTCGGCTACCGGATCAACTCGCCGCGCGTGGATCTGTCGATCGACCGGCGCGACAGCGCGCCGGCGATGCCGAAATGCGTGGTCACCAACGACGCCTTCAATTGGGGCGACGACCGGCGACCGGGCGTGCCGTGGGACCGCACGGTCATCATGGAGGCGCATCTGCGCGGCCTGACCATGCGGCGGGGCGATCTGCTGCCGGTGGAACGCGGCACCTTCCGCGCCCTGACCGACCCGCAACTGATCGACCACCTGCTGCGGCTGGGCATCACGACGCTGGAGCTGATGCCCATCCACGCCTACGTCAAGGACCGGTTCCTGCTGGAACGGGGGCTGACGAACTACTGGGGGTACAACACGCTGGCGTTCTTCGCCCCCCATGCCGGCTATCTGGCCGAGGGCTCGCCCCACGAGGTCCGGACCGCGATCCGCCGCCTGCACGCGGCCGGGATCGAAGTGATTCTGGACGTCGTCTACAACCATACCTGCGAAGGGAGCGAACTGGGGCCCACCCTGTGCTATCGCGGCCTGGACAATGCCAGCTATTACCGCCTGGTTCCCGAAGCCGAACGGCATCTCATCAACGATACCGGCTGCGGCAACACGCTGAACCTGTCGCATCCGCGCGTGTTGCAGATGGTGATGGATTCGCTGCGCCACTGGGCGCGCGATTTCCATGTCGACGGGTTCCGCTTCGACCTGTGCTCGACCCTCGGGCGGGAAAGCTACGGGTTCGACCAGTCCTGCGGGTTCTTCGACGTCCTGCGACAGGACCCGCTTCTCTCCACGCTGAAGCTGATCGCCGAACCGTGGGATCCGGGGCCGGGCGGCTACCAGCTTGGCAACCACCCGCCGGGCTTTGCCGAATGGAACGACCGGTTCCGCGACACGGTGCGGCGGTTCTGGCGCGGCGACGGGTTGCAGCGGGGGGACCTGGCGGCGCGGCTCAGCGGGTCGGGCGACGTGTTCGACCGGCGCGGGCGGCGGCCGTGGAGTTCGCTGAATTTCGTGACCTCGCATGACGGGTTCACGTTGATGGACGTCGTCAGCTACGTCGAGCGTCACAATGACGCGAACGGCGAGAACGGGCAGGACGGCCATTCCGAGAATTACAGCGCCAACTGGGGCGTCGAGGGGCCGACCGACGACGCGGCGATCCTCGCCACGCGCGACCGGCTGAGGCGCGCCATGATGGCCACCCTGTTCCTGTCGCAGGGCACGCCGATGATCCTGGCGGGCGACGAATTCGGGCAGACCCAGCACGGCAACAACAACGCCTATTGCCAGGACAACAATACGACATGGCTGGACTGGTCGCTGGCCGAGGACCCGGCCGGCCGGGCGCTGTGCGCCTTCGTGGCGCGGCTGGCGGCGGTGCGCGCCGCACATCCGTCGGTGCGCTGGGGCGGCTATCTGTATGGCCATCGCGAGACCGAGCCCGGCCTGACCGACATCGCCTGGTTCGGCCCCGACGGCAATCCGATGACGCCCGCCTCCTGGAACGACGAAGGGGGCCGCGTGCTGGGCCTGTTGCGCTCGTGCACGGATGCTTGGAACGGGGTGGACACCACCTATCTGATCCTGAACGCGGGGGCCGAGGACGCACAGTGCAGCCTGCCGCCGGTGCCGGGGACATGGACGATGCTGGTGGACAGCGCCGACCCGGTGCGGGGCGAGGAATCACTGGGGCCGGTGACGCACTGGCGCGTTCCCGCACGCGGCGTCGTGCTGCTGGGGTTCGAGGCCCGGCGCAGGACATGAGGCGCAGGACATGAAGGGACCGGCCATGCGTACGACCCACGCTTTCACCTGCATGTCGGGCGCCACGCTGATCGGTCCGTCGCGCACGCGCTTTCGCCTGTGGGCGCCGTCCTGCGACGCGGTCGGGCTGGAAATCGAGGGCCTGCCGCCCATTTCGATGGACCGGCATGCCGAGGGCTGGTTCGGCGCCGTGGCGCCCTGCGGGGCCGGCGCGCGCTATCGCTATCGCGTGCGGCCCGACCTGGCGGTGCCCGACCCGGCGTCGCGCGCGCAGCCCGACGACGTCTTCGGCCCCAGCATGGTCGTCGACCCCCGGTCCTACGCCTGGGCGCACGCCGGCTGGCGCGGCCGGGCGTGGGAGGAAGCCGTCATCTATGAAATCCATGTCGGCGCGGCGGGCGGGTTTCGCGGGGTGCGGGACCGCCTCGCCGGCCTGGCGGCGCTGGGGATCACGGCGATCGAACTGATGCCGCTGTCGGAATTCCCCGGTGGCCGCAACTGGGGCTATGACGGGGTGCTGCCCTATGCGCCGGAATCGGCCTACGGCACGCCGGACGAGCTTAAGGCGCTGATCGACCATGCCCACGGGCTGGGGATGATGGTCTTCCTCGATGTCGTTTACAATCATTTCGGGCCGGACGGAAATTTCCTGGCCAGCTACGCGGCGCCGTTCTTTCGCCACGACCGCGCGACCCCGTGGGGGGTGGCCATTGATTTCCGGCTGCCGCAGGTGCGGACCTATTTCATCGAAAACGCGTTGTACTGGCTGATGGAATTCCGGTTCGACGGATTGCGCCTGGACGCCGTCCACGCGATCGTCGAACAGGACTGGCTGGTGGATCTGGCCGCCCGCGTCCGTGCCGAGACCGAACCCGGCCGCCATGTGCACCTGATCCTGGAAAACGAGAACAACGACGCCGCCCTGCTGGGCATGGGGTTCGCCGCGCAGTGGAACGATGATGGCCACAACGCCCTGCATGTGCTGCTGACCGGCGAGGATGAGGGATATTACAGGAATTTTTCCCAGGACCCGGCGGCCGACCTGGCCCGCGTGCTGGGGCAGGGGTTTGCGTTCCAGGGCCAGATGTTCCCGACGCTCGGCCGGCCGCGCGGCACGCCTTCGGCCGGCCTGCCGCCCAGCGCGTTCGTGCTGTTCCTGCAGAATCACGACCAGATCGGCAACCGCGCCATGGGCGAACGGCTGACCGCCCTGGCCGATCCGCACGCGCTGGCGGCGGCCTATGCGCTGCTGCTGCTGTCGCCGCAGATCCCGCTGATGTTCATGGGCGAGGAATGGGGATCGCGCCGGCCGTTCCAGTTCTTCACCAGCCATGTGCCCGAACTGGGCCGGATCGTCCGCGACGGCAGGCGCCGCGAATTCGCCGCCTTCGCCCATTTCAGCGACCCCGCGCGCCGCGAGACGATCCCCGATCCGAACGATCCCGCGACTTTCGCGGCCTCGGCCCTCGATGTGGCCGAGGCCGGGGCGGCGGCGTGCCGGGAGTGGCTGGCGCTGACCCGGACGCTGCTGGCGTTGCGCTTCCGCCATGTCGTGCCGCGCCTGCGCGGGGCGCGCGGTCTGGAGTCCGTGCCCATCGGGCCGGCCGCCGTGGCCGCGCGATGGGTGATGGGGGATGATGCGGTGCTGGCGATCGCGCTCAATCTGGGCGATGCGGCGGTCGATCTGCCGCCCGGCTTCGCCGGGCCGCTGCTGTTCGGCTCGCCCGATCCGCATGCGCTGCCGCCGCGCGGCGTCACGGTGCGCCTGACCGAGGCCGGCCATGAGTGATCCATCGCTACAGGCGCGGGCGCGGCAGGCGGGGCTGGCCACGTCCTGGCGGGGCACGGACGGGAAAATGCACCGGGTCAGTGCGGACAGCCTGCGTAGCCTGCTGCGGGTGCTGGAGGGCGGGCGCGCGTCGGCGGGCGGGGCCGGCCTGCCGGCGCTGGTCGTCGGGCAGGTCGATGTCGCCACGCCGCTGCCCCCGTTCGCGGTCTCGGTGGCGGCGGACGGCACGGTGCCGTTCCGGCTGGTGTTCGAGGACGGCGAAACCCTGTCCGGTCGTGCCGCGCTGTCCGCCGACGGGCGGGTCGTGCTGCCCGCCGTGAAGCGGATCGGGTATCACACGCTGGACATCGGGCCGGGGCGGACGATCCTGGCGATGGCGCCCCCGTCGTGCCGGACGGTGCGCGAACGCGCGGGCAACGGCGGAGGGCGGGCCTGGGGAATTGCGGCCCAGATCTATGGCCTGCGCGCGCCGGGCGATGGCGGCATCGGCCATTTCGGCGCCCTGGCCAGCCTGGCGCGGCAGGCGGCCACCGCCGGGGCCGATGCGCTGGCGATCAGCCCTGTCCATGCCATGTTCGCCGCCCGTCCGGACCAGTACAGCCCCTATTCGCCGTCCAGCCGGCTGTTCCTCAACACCCTGCTGGCGGATGCGTGCTGCTGGTTCCAGCCCCATGACGTGGCCTTGTCGGTACGCCGGCAGGGCATTCCCGAGGGGGCGCTGAAACAGCTTGAGGACGCGCCGCTGATCGACTGGCCGCGCGCGGCGGCCCTGCGGCTTCAGATCCTGCGCGGCCTGTATGACGACCATGTCCGCGCCCTGCCACCCGCCGAGATGACGGCATTCGTCCAGGCGCAGGGCCGCGCGCTGCACCAGCACGCGGTGTTCGAGGCGCTGCATGCCCAGCAGTTGCAGCGCGGCCCCAGGGGTGGAAACTGGCGCATCTGGCCGACGGCCCTGCGTAATCCCGACAGTCCGGAAGTCGCGCGCTTTGCCGAGGAACGCCAGCACGAGGTCGGGTTTCACCTGTTCCTGCAATGGCTGGCGGCCCGCAGCCTGGGGCAGGCGGGCCGCGCCGCGCAGGAGGCGGGGATGAAGATCGGCCTGATCGCCGACCTGGCGGTGGGCACCGACCCGTCCGGCAGCCAGTGCTGGATGCGCCAGGACGAATTCCTGATCGGCGCGTCGGTGGGCGCGCCGCCGGACCCGCTGGGCCCGATCGGGCAGAACTGGGGCCTGACGACATTTTCGCCCGGCGGCATGCAGGCCCACGGCTATCGCGCCTTCATCGAGACGCTACGGGCCGCCTTCGCCCGCCAGGGCGGCGTGCGGATCGACCATGTGATGGGCCTGGAGCGGCTGTGGATCATTCCCGACGGCGGCGCGCCGACCGACGGCGCCTACCTGTGCTTCCCGCGCCAGGACCTGATGCGTCTGGTGGCGCTGGAATCGTACCGGCACGACGCCATCGTGATCGGCGAGGACCTGGGCACCGTGTCGGCCGATTATCGCCGCCATGCCGAGCGGCGGGCGATCATGGGCATGAACGTGCTGTGGTTCCAGCGCGACCGGGCGGGCGGCTTCATGCCCGCGGCGCGATGGAACCGGAACGCGGCGGCGATGACCAGCACCCACGATCTGCCGACCGTCTCGGGCTGGTGGCTGGGCACGGATATCGGCTGGCGCAAGGCGTTGCGCCAGCTTCCGAAGGGGGCGCGGGTCGAGGACGCGCTGGCGGCGCGCGATCACGACCGCGCGGCCCTGTGGGCGGTGCTCCATACCGGGGGCGAGCCCAGCCCCATGCCCCCGGTCACCGAGGAGGGCGCGCGCATCGTGGCGGACGCGGCGGCGCGTTTCATCGGGATAACGCCCTCGCCGCTGGCGATCCTGCCGCTGGAGGACGTGCTTGGCCTGATCGAGCAGCCCAACCTGCCCGGCACCGTCACGGGCCATCCGAACTGGCAGCGCCGCTATCCCGGCGGGCGGGACCTCGCGCTGCTCTCGCGGCCCGAGGCCGCCCGCCGGCTGGGCCTGCTGCGTGACGGCAGGCGCGCCACATGACCGGCCTGCGCGCGACAATCCGCCTGCAATTCCATGGCGGCTTCACGCTGGACGACGCGGCGGCGCGGGTCGATTATTTCGCCGAGCTGGGCGTCAGCCATATCTATGCCTCGCCGCTGCTGGCCGCCCGGCCGGGATCGACGCATGGCTACGACACGATCGACTATGGCCGGATCAATCCCGAACTGGGGGGCGAAGCCGCCCTGGCCCGGCTGGTCGCGCGGCTGCGCGGCCGGGGGATGGGCCTGATCCTGGATATCGTGCCGAACCACATGGCGGTCGGCGGCAGCGGAAACCGCTGGTGGGACGACGTGCTGAGATGGGGAAAATCCAGCCGGTACGCGCATTTCTTCGATATCGACTGGACGCCCCCGGACAGATGGCTGCACGGGCGGGTGCTGCTGCCGTTCCTGGGCAGCCCGTATGGCGAGGCCCTGCGTAACGGCGACATCGTGCTGCATCATGACGCGCAGGACGGAACCTTCTTCTGCCAGCATTACGACCATCGCTTTCCGATCTGTCCCCGCAATTATCGCGACCTGTTCGACGGGGTCGATCTTCCGCCCCCCGTCGCCGACATCCTCGCGCATCTGCGCGCCGCCCCGCCCGCGTCGGCGGACGGCCTGCTGCGCGCTTTCGGGCAATGGGGCAGGACGCACGAAGGGGCGCGGACGATCGGCCGGGCGATCGGCCGGTACGATCCCGCCGCGCCGGGCGGGGGCGAGCGGCTGCATCGCCTGCTGGAACGCCAGCATTATCGGCTGGCCTGGTGGCGCACCGCCGGCGACATCATCAACTGGCGGCGATTCTTCGACATCACCGGGCTGGCCGGCCTGTGCGTCGAACATTCCGACGTGTTCGACGCCGTCCATGCGACGGTGTTCTCGCTGTACGCGCGCGGGCTGATCGACGGCGTGCGGGTCGATCATATCGACGGCCTGACCCGCCCGGCCGAATATTGCCGGCACCTGCGCCGGCGCCTGTCGGAACTGGCCCCCCTGCGGCCGCCCGGCGTGCCGCCCGGCGCCTCGATCCATGTCGAGAAGATTCTGGGGCCGGGCGAGGCCCTGCCCGAATCGTGGGGCGCCGACGGGTCGACGGGGTACGATTTCCTGGAACAGGTCGATGCCGTCCTGCACGACCCGCGCGGCGAGGCGCCGCTGACGGATCTGTGGATCTGGGCGGCGGCGGGCGCCGCGTCCTTCGGCGTCGAGGAGCGCGCGGCGCGCGGGATGATCCTGTCGGGCGTGCTGGGCGCGGAGTGCGGGCGGCTGGTGCATCTGCTGGGCGGGCTGGCGCGCCGTGAGGCGGGGACGCGCGATTTCACCGATGCCGCGATCATGCGCGTCC
This sequence comes from Gluconacetobacter johannae, assembly GCF_014174305.1. Classification (GTDB taxonomy): domain Bacteria; phylum Pseudomonadota; class Alphaproteobacteria; order Acetobacterales; family Acetobacteraceae; genus Gluconacetobacter; species Gluconacetobacter johannae. The sequence continues at coordinate 154,109 of NZ_JABEQH010000003.1, forward strand.
TGCGGCGGGTGCTGGTGCATTTTCCCGTCTACCGGACCTATGCCGGTGACATGTCCCTTGCGCCGGCGGCGGCCGACCGCAGGCTGCTGCGCCGGGCCTGCCGGGCCGCGCGGGCCGACCTGCCGCCCGCGCACGGGCCGGTGCTCGACTGGCTTGAAAAGAGGCTCGGCCCCGCCGGCATGGCGATGGGGGCCGGCGCGGCCATCGCCTGTTTCGAGCATCTCAGCGCGCCGCTCGCCGCCAAGGCGGTCGAGGACACGGCGTTCTATCGCTATGGCCGGCTGCTGTCGCGCAACGATGTCGGCACCCATCCCGCGCTGTTCGCCGGAACGGTCGATGCGTTCCACGCCGCGAACCTCGCCCGATTGCACAATTTTCCGCGCGCGATGCTGGCGACCGCGACGCACGATCACAAGCGGGGCGAGGATGCGCGCGCCCGGCTGGCCGTCCTGTCCGAAGCGGGTGAGGACTGGGCCCGCCAGGTGGGGGAATGGACCGACCGCAACGCCGCATTGCGCGGCCGCGCCCGTGGCGGCCCTGCGCCGGACCGGGCGGACGAACTGATCCTGTATCAGGTCCTGGCCGCGACATGGCCGATGACCGACGCCGCCCCGCACGCCAAGGCCAGCCGGATTTTTCGTGACCGCATCCAGGCCTGGCAGACCAAGGCCCTGCGCGAGGCCAAGCGGCACACCAGCTGGACCGATCCCGACCCGGCCTATGAGGAAGGTTGTCGCGGGTTCGTCGACGCCCTGCTGCATGCCGATCCGTCGAACGGGTTCCTGGCGTCGCTGGATGCCGTTGTCGGCCGCATCGCCCCGGCCGGCGCGCTGAACGGGCTGGGCCAGACGCTGCTGCGCCTGACCTGTCCGGGGGTGCCCGACCTGTACCAGGGGTGCGAATACTGGGATTTCAGCCTGGTCGATCCGGACAATCGCCGGCCGGTCGACTTCGCGGCCCGCCTGGCAAGCCTGTCGGCCGACGGCGACGTCACCGCCCTGGCGCGGCACTGGCGGGACGGCCGGGTGAAGCAGCGCCTGATCCAGGCGCTGCTGCGCCTGCGCCTGGCGCATCCCGCGCTGTTCGCCGAGGGGGCCTATGCCCCGGTCCGCGTGCTGGGTCCGGGGCGGGGCCACCTCGTCGCCTTTACCCGGACGCTGGACGATCTGTGCCTGCTGGTCATCGCGCCGCGCCTGCCCTTCGCGCTCGCGCCCGATCCGGCGGACCTGTCCTGCGCCGCCTTCCCGCCACGGGGCACGGTGCTGGACTGGCGGGACGACCTGCCCGGATCGTGGGCCTCGGTCATTCGTCCCGGACGGACCTGCGACGCCGCCGCCCTGCGACGGCTGGCGACGCTGGAGGGCGGCCTGCCGCTTGACGTGCTGATCGGACGGACGCGCCAGCCCGGTTGACGCGGCCCACTCTCCATGTGGTCACCGCGACGTGATGGGATCGTTTTCCGTCCCGGTCGCGTTCGAAGGGGGAACGATGCGGGGGTGGATCGGGCCGTCCGCCCGGTCGGCGCGGCCGCGACCAGCAAGGTGGAACATGGCCGATGGCGGCGGTATTCAGTCCACGTGCCAATGTCATCGTTACGGTGGTGATGCTGGGGGCCGTGGGCGTGGTCGTCGGCGTGTGCCTCTGGTGGTTCACGTGGCCGCGGTCCGATTACGTCCGGCATGTCGGGTGGGCGATCCAGCAGCCGGTTCCGTTCAGCCATCAGCATCATGTCGCGGGGCTGGGCATCGACTGCCGGTTCTGCCACAGCAGCGTGGAGCGCAGCGCGCAGGCCAGCCTGCCGCCGACCTTTACCTGCATGACGTGTCATTCCCAGATCTGGACCAATGCCGCCCTGCTGGCGGAGGTCCGCGACAGCCTGTCGGAGAACCGGCCGATCGTCTGGGCGCGCGTGACGGATGTTCCGGATTACGTTTATTTCAATCACAGCATCCATGTGTCCAAAGGTGTGGGCTGCGAGAGCTGCCATGGCGACGTGGCGCGCATGCCCCTGACCTACAAGGCGAAGACGCTGACGATGCAGTTCTGCCTGGACTGCCATCGCGACCCGGGGCCGAATCTGCGGCCGCTTGCGAACATCTATGACACCAACTGGCATCCGGACCCTGCGACGCCGCCGCCCGCCGAGTTGATGCGCGCGTACCATATCGGCGGCCGCAACCTGACGGAGTGCGCGATATGCCATCGCTAGAGGGGCTGCCGGGCGACGAGCGGGACTGGGTCCGGCGTTTTCCGCATCTGGAACAGGCGCTGGCGCATCCGCTGGACCGGCGGCGGACGCTGAAGCTGCTGGCCCTGGCGCTGGCCGGCGGCGGGCTGGCGGGGTGCGACCCCGGCACCCCGGACCGGGGTTTCGTCTCGGCCGTGCGGGCGGCGCCGGGGGTGATTCCGGGGGTGCCCAACATCTATGCCAGCGCGCATGTGCGCGACGGCTATGCCCACGGCATTCTGGTCACCCACCAGATGGGGCGGCCGACCAAGGTGGAAGGCAACCCCGGGCATCCCGCCAGCCTGGGCGCCACCGACATCTTCGCCCAGGCCGCGATCCAGGATTTCTACGACCCCGACCGCGCCAGCGGGCCGCTGCACGACGGCATGCCGGCCGCCTGGCAGGAGGTGACGACCGCGTTGCAGGCGGTGCGCGCGCCCGTCGGAAGCGTGCCGCAGGCGGCGTCCGGCCTGCGTATCCTGACCGGAACGGTCACGTCGCCCACGCTTGGGGCGGCGATCGACGCGCTGCTGGCGGCCCACCCCGGCGCGGTCTGGCATCAATGGGACGCCATCGGGCGGGATGCGGCGCGGCAGGGCGCGGCCCTGGCCTATGGCCGCCCGGCGATGGTGATCCCGGACCTGCGGCAGGTGGATGTCGCCCTGGCCGTGGACAGCGACCTGCTGGACAGCGCGCCCGGCCATCTGCGCCATGCACGGGCCTTCGCCGGACGGCGCAACCCGGTGCAAGGGCCGATGAACCGCCTCTATGCCGTGGAGCCGACGCCCAGCCTGACGGGTGTGGCCGCCGACCACCGCTTCGTCGCGGCCCCGGCCGTCTGCGATGAGATCGTCGGGCGGCTGGGCGCGGCCATCCTGCACAATGCGGCGCCGTCCGGCGGGCCGGACTGGCTGGGGGCGGTGGTGGCCGATCTGCGCGCCCATCCCGGCCGGGCGCTGATCCATCTCGGCCCCGATCACGGGGCCGACGCCCACGCGAGCGTGCACGCGATGAACGAGGCGCTGGGCGGCCGGGGCGGGGCGTTCGACGTGTTCGAGCCGCCCGACTATCGGCCCGCGCAGCCCACATCGACCTTGTCGGCGCTGATGGACGACATGGAGAACGGGCGCGTCCGGGCGCTGCTGATCCTGGACGTCAACCCGGTCTATCAGGTGCCGCGCTTTGCCGCGGCGCTGCCGCGCGTCCCCCTCAGCGTGGCGCTGGCGGACCGGCCGCACGAGACGGCGCAGGCGGCCCGCTGGCATGTTCCGCTGGCCCACGGGTTCGAGGACTGGGGCGACGCCCGCGCCGATGACGGCACAGCGACGATCCTGCAGCCGCAGGCCATGCCGCTTTACGGCGGGATGAGCGCCGTGACCGTCCTGCGGGCCTGTGCCGGGGACGCCGCCCGATCCGCGCGGGAGCAGGTGCGGCAGACGTGGCGGGAGCGGCTGGCGTCCGAGGCCGACTGGCGCGCGGCGCTGGCGGCCGGCGTGGTGCCGGGCACCGCCGCCCCGCGCCTCGATGCGGCGATCGCGACCGTCCTGCCACCCGTATCACCCGCCGGATCGGCGGCGTTGACCCTGCTGCTGCGGCCCGATCCGCATCTGTGGGACGGGCGCGAGGCGAACAACCCGTGGTTGCAGGAACTGCCGCGACCGCTGAGCAAGACCGTCTGGGGCAATCCGCTGCTGATTCCGCCGGAGCTGGCGCGATCGCAAGGCCTGCGTAACGGGGACGAGGTCGCGCTGTCGGTGGGCGCGCATCGCGTCGCGCTGCCGGTGTGGGTGCAGCTTGGGCAGGCATCGGGCTGCGTCGTCGGGCTGCTGGGGTCGGGCCGGCGGCATGCGGGGGCGACGGGCGACGGGGTCGGCACGGACCTGTATCCGCTGCGCGACGCCGCCGGGCCGGTGCGGATTGTCGCCACCGGCCGCACCGTGGCCGTCGCCTGCACCGAGCACCATGCCACGCTGGTCGCCGACGCGCCGTCCGACATCGTGCGGCATGGCACGCTGGCGCGGTTTCGGCAGGATGCTGGATTCCTGGGGAAGATGCAGGATCATCCAGTCCCCGCCGCCGCCCTGTACCGGCGCGACCCCGGCGCCCCGGTGGCGTGGGGGATGAGCATCGACCTGAACGCCTGCATCGGCTGCAACGCCTGCATGACCGCCTGCCAGGCGGAGAACAACGTGCCGGTGGTGGGGCGGGACGAGGTGCTGCGCCAGCGCGAGATGCACTGGCTGCGGATTGACCGGATCTATGAAGGAACGCAGTCCGCCCCCGATACGTTCTTCCAGCCGATGCTCTGCATGCATTGCGAACAGGCGCCTTGCGAGACGGTCTGCCCCGTCGGCGCCACGACGCATGATTCGGAGGGCCTGAACGTGATGGTCTACAACCGATGCGTCGGCACGAAATTCTGTTCCAACAACTGTCCTTACAAGGTCAGGCGATTCAATTATTTCGCCTTCGCCGAGCAGGAACGCCGGCCGCCGATCAGCCGCAATCCGGACGTTTCGGTGCGCGCGCGCGGCGTGATGGAAAAATGCACCTTCTGCGTCCAGCGGATCGCGCAGGCGCGCATCGCGGCCGACCGCGACGGGGTGGCGGAACAGGTGGTGACGGCCTGCCAGGCCGCCTGTCCCACGCAGGCCATCACCTTCGGCGACATCAACGATCCTGACGCCGCCGTCAGCCATCGCAAGGCCAGCCCGCTGACCTATGTGGTGCTGCCCGAACAGGGCACGCATCCGCGCGTGACCTATGAGGGGCGCATCCGCAACCGCAATCCGGCGATCGAACTGTGAGCGGCCCGGCCGCCGTCGCTCCGGTCGTCGCACCTGGCGAGACCGCACAATCGTTGACCGAGCGCATCTGCGCGGTGACGCTGCGCGAGGGCGCGCGCCCGTGGACGCCGCTGTGGTGGTGGGCGGCCCTTGCGGTGTCGCTGGGGCTGCTGGGGATGGGCGTGATCGCGGTCGGGTGGCTGTTCTATGCCGGCCTGGGCATCTGGGGCATCGACTGGCCGGTGGTCTGGGGGCTGGATATCCTCAATTACGTCTGGTGGATCGCCATCGCCTCGGGCGGCACGTTCATCTCGGCGCTGTTCTTCCTGCTGGGGGTGGAGTGGCGCACGGCGCTGAACCGGCTGGCGGAAAGCCTGACCCTGTGCGCGGCCCTGTGCGCCGCCATCTTTCCGATCCTGCATCTGGGCCGGCCGTGGTTCTTCTACTGGTTGTTTCCCTACCCGAACACCATGGGGCTGTGGGCGCAGTTCCGCAGCCCCCTGGTGTGGGATTTCTTCGCGATCCTGACGTACGTCCTGGCGTCGATCCTGTTCTGGTATTTCGGGCTGCTGCCGGATCTTGCGACCTTGCGCGACCGGGCGCAGGGGCAGGGGCGGCGCGTGTTCTATGGCGTGCTGGCCCTGGGTTTTCGCGGATCGGGCCGGCAGTGGCGGCATTATCGCGCGGTCTATGCCGTCATGGCCGCGCTGATGGCGCCGCTGGTGGTGTCGGTGCACAGCATCGTGGGCATGGATTTCGCGGGCAGCGCCGCCACCGGCTGGCATTCCACGCAGTTTCCGCCATTCTTCGTGTTCGGCGCGGCCCTGTCGGGGTTCGCCGTCGTGCTGCTGGCCATCCTGCCGCTGCGGTCGCTGCTGGGCCTGCACGCCTATGTGACCGAGCGGCATATCGACGTGCTGGGCCGGCTGTTCCTGACCAGCAGCCTGTGTGTCGGCTACGCCTATGTCATGGACGCCTTCGCCACCTTCTACGGGCCGGACGAGGCGGACCGGACGATGTTCCTCATGCGCGTCTTCGGCCTGTATGCGCCGGTCTATTGGGGCACCATCGTCCTGAACATCGTGTTTCCGCAATTGCTGTGGTGGCGGTCGGTGCGGCTGACGCAGCCGCTGGTGTGGCTGATCGGCCTGGGGGTGCTGGTGGGCATGTGGCTGGAGCGGTTCCAGATCATCGTGACCAGCCTGGCGCGCACGCAACTGCCCTCGACCTGGGGGCAGTACACGCCGACGCTATGGGAATGGAGCCTGCTGTTCGGCACGATCGGGCTGTTCCTGACCGCCTTCCTGCTGATCGTGCGGCTGATGCCGGTGGTGGCGATGGCCGAAATGCGGGCCATGCTGCGGGGGCCGGCATGATCGTCGCCGCCTTCGCCACCGAAGCCGCGATGCGGGAGGCCGCCGCCGAGATCCGGCGCGGCGACCCCGGCGGCGTCGAGACCTATATGGCGATGGAGCCGGACGAGGCACAGGGTGGGGCGGAAGGCGGCTCCATCCTGCCGGCGGTGATGCTGGGCGGCGGGGTCGCGGGCGGGCTGGGCGGTTTCCTGATGCAGGCCTATGCCACGACCATCAGCTATCCGCAGAATATCGGCGGCCGGCCGGACCTGTCCTGGCCCGCCTATATTCCCACGACCTTCGAACTGGCGGTGCTGGGCGCGGTGGTCGCCGGCATGGCCGGGTTCCTGGTGCTGGCCGGGATGCCGCGCCTGTACGACCCCGTCGACGAGGCGGAGGGCATGCGCGCGGCGATGCTGGGGGGCTATGTCCTGGTCGCGCGTCCCACCGACGCCGCCCGCGCGCGCCAGGTGCTGTCCCGCCACGCCGCGATCGGAATCGAGGACGTGGCGGAATGAGGAACGCCGCCGCCTTCGCTGTCGGGATCGCGGCCATGGCCCTGGTGGTCGCGGGCTGCGACGACATGACCAGCCAGAAGAAGCAGAACCCGTACGCCAGCCGCGCCACCGCGCCGGGCGACGTCCCGTCCGGCACGGTGCAGTACGGCGAGGCGCCCCGGCCGGCGCCGCCGCTGACCATGGCGCTGCTGGAGCGTGGACGGACCGAATATCATGTGTTCTGCGCGCCCTGCCATGCCGAGACGGGCGACGGGCATGGCATGATCGTGCAGCGCGGCTTTCCGGCCGCGCCGCCGCTGGCCACCGCCGAACTGATGGCTGCCCCGCCGCAGCGGCTGTACGACGTCGTGACCGGCGGCTGGGGCGTGATGTACGGCTTCGCCCAGCGGATCGCGCCGGACGATCGCTGGGCCGTCGTCGCCTATGTGCGTGCGTTGCAGCGCAGCCAGCACATGATGCTGGCCGACCTGACACCCCGGCAGCGGGCCGCGCCATGAGGGGACCCCTGGCCCGTACCGAACGCGTGGCGTGGGGCGTCGCCGGACTGGCGGGGCTTGGGGTGCTGGCCGGGCTGGTGTGGAGGCCCCATGCGGTCTACGGCCCGTGGCTTGCGGCGTGCGCCGCCTGGCTGGGCTGGCCGCTGGGCAGCATGGCGCTGATCCTGGCGCACGCGCTGACGGGCGGGCGCTGGGGCGACACGCTGCGCCCGGCCCTGCGCGCCGGGGTGGCCACGCTGCCGCTGGGCCTGCCGGCGCTGGCGGTGCTGCTGGCCGGGGCGGGTGATCTCTATCCCTGGCTGCACGCGCACGGCGCCAACCGGTTCTATCTGAACGCGCCGTTCGCCCTGCTGCGGGTCGCGCTCTATGCGCTGGTCTGGGGCACGCTTGCGGTGGTGTGCCTGCGGGGGCGGGAGGTGGCGCGCATTGCGCCGGCGGGGCTGATCCTGCTGGCGCTGACCTTCAGTTTCGCGGCCATCGACCTGACGGAATCGCTCGACCCGCGCTTCAGTTCCAGCGCCTACGGGCTGATCGCATCCGCAGGGGCGGGGCTGCTGGCGCTGGCGCTGGGCATGCTGCTGGCCCTGCTGGCCGGCGGGGTGGCCGACCGGGACGCTGTGCGCGACCTGGCCCGGCTGCTGCTGGGGCTGACGGTGCTGTGGGCCTATCTGGATTTCATGCAGTTCCTGATCGTCTGGCAGTCCAACCTGCCGGTCGAGGCCGCCTGGTACGGCCGCCGGCTGCATGGGGGGTGGGGCGCCATCGCGGTGGGGATCGCGCTGCTGCATTTCCTGCTGCCCTTCGTGCTGCTGATGCTGGCCCCGCTGCAGGTCAGGCGGCCGGTCGTCGTGGCGGCGGCGACACTGCTGGTGGTCATGGAGGTGGTGCGTAACCTGTGGCTGGTCCTGCCGGAACGCGCGCCGGTGTCGGTGCTGCTGACCCTGGCGTCGCTTCTGCTGTTCGCGGCGGCGGGGGCGGCGCTGGGCCTCCGCTCGATGCTGCGCCAGGGCGCGGCGATGGGCATGGGGGGCGCCCATGGCTGACGATCCCGCCCCGCATTTTTCCCGCCCCCGTCACGAACCCGCGGACGTGACCCTGCGGCCGGTCGTGGCCGTCGGCTTGGGGGTGGGCGTCGCGGTGGTGGCGCTGGCGGTGCTGGCCGATGTGCTGTTCCCGCAGCGCGCGCTGGACATGCTGCTGCGCGCGCCCCTGCCGCCGATGACGTCGCCCGCCCTGCAAAGCGATCCGCCGGCCGACATGGCGGCCTTCCGCGCGGCGGACCTGGCGCGGCTGACCGGTTTCGGCTGGGTGGATCGCAAGGGCGGCGTGGCCCATGTGCCGATCGACCAGGCGATGCGGCAGGTGGCGCGGGACGGCATTCCGGGCTGGCCCGCCGCCGGGGCGGGCCGGCCATGAGGCCCGTGGCGGCGGCATTTCTGGTCCTGGCGGCGGCGCTGGTGTCGCCGGGGCCGGCGCGGGCCGGGCCGATGCAGGATCTGGCCTTCACCCAGCGGCAGGGGGCGTCGCTGCCGCTGGATGCGCGCTTCACCGACACGGCGGGGCGCACCCTGCCGCTGGGGGCGTTCCTCGACGGGCATCCGGCCATCCTGTCGATGGGCTATTACAATTGCCCCAACCTGTGCGCGCTGGAACGCGAGGATCTGCTGCATGCCCTGGGCGTGAGCGGCCTGAAGCCGCCCGGCGATTATGCGCTGATCGTCGTCAGCATCGACCCCGCCGAAACCGCCGCCCTGGCCCGGCAGGCCCGGCAGGACGACCTGGCCCGCCACGCCACCGACGGCGCCGAGCAGGGCTGGCACTTCCTGGTGGGCCAGGCGGGTTCGATCCGCCGCCTGGCCGAGGCGGTGGGGTTCCATGCGCGCTACGATCCGGCGCTGAAGCAGTATCTGCATCCGATGGGGCTGGTCTTCGCGACGCCGGCCGGCATGGTCTCGGGCTATGTGCTAGGGGTCGGCTACCGCCCTGGCGATGTCCGGCAGGCCCTGGCGCAGGCCGCCCTGGGCCGGCGGGCCGAGGCGTCGCCGGTCCTGCTGCTGTGCTTTCATTACGATGCCGCCACCGGGCGCTATACGCTGGCGACCTGGAAGCTGCTGCGGCTGGGGGCTGCGATGACGGTGCTGGCCCTGGGGACCGGGCTGGCCATGGCCCATTGGCGGAGGGGCCGATGACCTGGCTGCCCGAAGCCTCGGCCCATGCCATGCGGATCGACCTGTTGCTGGCGGGGCTGGTCGTCATCAGCCTGGCGGTGCTGGGGCTGGTGTTCGGGCTGATGCTGCTGAACATCCTGCGCTTCCGCGCGGGCCGCACCACGGCCATCGCCCGCGCCATCGCGGCCCATAAGAGCTGGAGGTTCGAGATCGTCTGGACGGCCGTGACGCTGGCGATCTTCTTCGCTCTGTTCCTGTGGGCCACGCAGCTTTATGTCGTGGGCTTCCGGCCGCCGGCCGGGGCGATCCAGGTCTATGTCACCGGCAAGCAATGGATGTGGAAGGTCCAGTATCCGGGCGGCCAGCGCGAAATCAACGCGCTGCATGTGCCGGCGGGCCGGCCAGTGCAACTGCTGCTGACATCGGAAGACGTGATCCACGATTTTTCGATCCCGGTCCTGCGGATCAAGCACGACGTGCTGCCCGGCCGGTACCAGAGCCTGTGGTTCACCGCCGACAGGACCGGATCGTTCCGGTTCTATTGCACGCAGTTCTGCGGGCTGGCCCATTCGCGCATGACCGGCACGCTGACCATCCTCAGCGCCGCGGACTATGCCGGCTGGCTGAACAGCACGCCGGCCAGCGGCAGCCTGGCCGCGACGGGCGAGGCCCTGTTCATCCGCAGCGGGTGCAGCGGCTGCCATGCCTCCAGCCGCTATGCCCCCGACGCGGCCGATACCAGCCGGGCGCCGTCGATGGTCGGGCTGTACGGCAGCCGGGTGGTGCTGGCCGACGGGCGCGCGGTCGTGGCCGACGCCGCGTTCCTGCACGATTCCATCGTCGATGCGCCCCGCAGGCCGGGGGCGTCCTTTGCGACCGAGATGCCGTCCTTTCGCGGCGTGCTGAGCGAGGACGAACTGGCCGCGCTGGTCGCCTATCTGCAGACCCTTTCGCCCACCCTTCCGCCGAGTGCAGGGAATTGAACGCGATGTCGGGAACGCTGGACCCTACCGCCCCGCAGCGGAGCTACCTCTGGCAGGACGGCACCCTGCGATCGTGGCTGCTGACGCGCGACCACAAGCGCATCGCCCTGCTGTACCTGGGGTCGATCACCGCGTTCTTCGCGCTGGGCAGCGTCGGCGCGGCGCTGGTGCGGCTGCAACTGCTGGAACCTGGCGGCACCATCCTGTCCGACGCCACCTATAACCGGATGTTCACCATGCATGGGGTGGTGATGGTCTGGCTGTTCCTGGTGCCCTCCATTCCGGTCACGCTGGGCAATTTCCTGGTCCCGCTGATGCTCGGCGCCCGCGACCTTGCGTTTCCGCGCCTCAATCTTCTGAGCTGGTACCTGTTCGTGGCGTCTGGCCTGCTGGTGGTCTACGGGCTGTTCCGGGGCGGGCTGGAAACCGGCTGGACCTTCTATACCCCGCTTTCGTCCGAATATACCGAAGGGCGCGTGCTGCCGGTGGTGCTGGGGGTGTTCCTCAACGGTTTTTCTTCGATCGCCACGGGGGTGAATTTCATCGTCAGCATCCACCAGTTGCGCGCGCCGGGGATGGGCTGGTACCGGCTGCCGCTGATGCTGTGGGCGCTGTATGCCACCAGCGTCATCTTCGTGCTGGCGACGCCGGTGCTGGGCATCACGCTGCTGTTGCTGGCGTTCGAGCATCTGTTCCGGGTCGGGGTGTTCGACCCGTCGCTGGGCGGCGATCCGCTGCTGTTCCAGCAGCTGTTCTGGTTCTACTCCCACCCCGCCGTCTACATCATGATCCTGCCCGGCATGGGGGTGGTCAGCGAGATCGTCAGCACCTTCTGCCACAAGCCGGTGTTCGGCTACCGGTTCGTGGCGTGGTCCTCGGTCTCGATCGCGGCGATCGGCTTCGTGGTGTGGGGGCACCACATGTTCGTGGCCGGGACGTCGCTTTATTCCGCCATCGTCTTTTCGATGTTCAGCTTCTTCGTCTCGGTCCCGTCGGCCATCAAGGTCTTCAACTGGCTGGGCACGATGCATGGCGGGTCGATCCGGCTGGACGCGCCGATGCTGTATGCCATGGGGTTCATCGGGCTGTTCACCGTGGGCGGGCTGACCGGGTTGTTCCTGGCCTCGCTGGCCGCCGACGTGCATCTGACGCAGACCTATTTCGTGGTGGCGCATTTCCACTACATCATGGTCGGCGGCATGGTGTCGGCCTATTTCGGGGGGCTGCATTACTGGTGGCCCAAGATCACCGGCCGGATGTATCCCGAGACCTGGGGGCGCCTGGCCGCCGGACTGATCTTCTTCGGCTTCAACCTGACCTTCCTGCCGCAGTTCATCCTGGGGTTCGAGGGCATGCCGCGCCGCTATGCCACCTATCCCGCGCAGTTCCAGGTGCTGAACGTGCTGTCCTCGGCCGGGGCGGGCATCCTGGCCGTGGCCTATGCGCTGCCGCTGGTCTATTTCACCTGGTCGCTGTTTCGCGGCGCGCGCGCGCCCGACAATCCGTGGCGGGCGACCGGGCTGGAATGGCGGACCGCATCGCCGCCGCCGGTCGAGAATTTCGCCGAGACGCCGGTGGTGACCACCTACGCCTATGATTACGCCGAACTGGACGGCCGCGCCGGCCCGCCGGGCACGGCCGTGGGGGGGCCGCATGTCTGACGGTTCGGCGCTGGATCATCACTCCCCGTACGAGACGCCCCTGCATCGGGACGAGACCGCGATCGCCGGCATGTGGCTGTTCCTGGCCAGCGAGGCCTTGCTGTTCGGCGGGCTGTTCCTGATCTGCCTGATCTATTCGCATACCCGCGCCGGTGGCTGGGCCGAGGGCGTGCGGCACACCAATCTGGCGATCGGGGCCGCCAACACCCTGATCCTGATTACCAGCAGCGCGGTCTATACGATGGCGGTCGAGGCCGGAAAGCGCGGCGACAACCGCCGCGTGGTCCGGGCCGGGTTCGGCGCGGCGGCGCTGGGCCTGACGTTCCTGGCCCTGAAGGGGGGCGAATGGGGGCAGGAATTCCGGGAGAACCTGTTTCCCGGCCCGCATTTCGCCCTTCATGGCCCTGACGCCGGGGGCGCCCAGCTTTTCTACAGCTTCTATTTCCTGGCGACCTTCCTGCACGGCATGCACATGGTGGTCGGCATCGGGTTGATCCTGTGGATCTGCCGCAAGGCCCGGCACCGGGCGTTCAGTGCCGCCTGGAACACGCCCGTGGATATCGTGGGGCTGTACTGGAGCTTCGTCGACCTGGTCTGGATGCTGCTGTTTCCGCTGCTCTATCTGATCGGGCGGGCGTGATGGCGCGCATCGCGGCCTGCTGGGGAATGCTGGTCCTGCTGCTGGCGGCGGAACTGGTGGCCGCGCGCATGGGGTCCGGCATCGGCGTGGGCGTGCTGGCCGTCCTGATGGTGCTGGTCATCGTGCTGGGTTTCATGCAGATCCTGCGCGCGCCGCCGCTTGCGATCATCTTCGCGCTGGGCGGCCTGTTCTGGCTGACGATCCTGCTGGCGCTGGGCAGCCTGGACAGTTTCACGCGCACGACCGTCCCGGTGCACGCGGCCGCCCTGCCGGGGCCGACCGCGGAGTAGCATCCGGGGGTGCGGGGTCAGTCCTCGGCTGGTGCGCCGCGCAGCGCCAGCGTGCCCTTTTCGAGCAGGACGATGAAACCGACGGTCAGGGACCCCAGGATGACTTCCATCCGCGTATGCGTCGTCGCGACCAGCATCGTCAGCAGCGCGCCCACCAGCAGGGCCAGCGTGACGTAGGAAATCCACGGGAAGCCCCACATCGGCAAGGTGGGGTGATCGCCCCGGGCGATGGTCCGGCGACGCAGGCGGATCTGGGCGATTGCGATCAGCACATAATCGAACAGCACGAAGGTGCCGGTCGCGCTGACCAGGAAGGCGAACACCAGGTCGGGCGACAGCATGCCGGCGAGGGCCACCAGGATGGCGATGACGCTGCCGGCCAGGATGGCCCGGCGCGGCGTGCCGTTGGCGCTGCGCGACAGGAACAGGCGCGGCGCGTCCCCGCTTTCGGCCAGTTCGCACAGGACACGCGATGTCACGTACAGGCCCGAATTCAGCGCCGACAGGGTAGCGACCAGCATCACCCCCGTCATCAGCAGCGACGCGAAGGGAATGTCGAGGCGTTGCAGCGTCGTCAGGAACGGCGAACGCCCCGGAATCACCGCCGCCCACGGCGTCAGGCACAGGATCAGCCCGATCGACAGCAGGTAGAAGATCAGGATTTTCAGCACCACCGAGCGCGTGGCCTGGCCGACGCTTTCCGCCGGGTGGGTGGAGTCCATGGCGGCGATGGTCGTGATCTCGGCGCCGGCCATCGACAGCATGATGGCGGGAATGCTGGCCATCAGGGCGAAGCCCCCGTGCGGGAACAGGCCGCCATGGGCCAGCAGGTTGGAGGGGATGTCCGTGCGGTATCCGGTAAAGCCCAGCAGCGCGCAGCCGCCGATGGCGATGAAGATCACGATGGTCATGATCTTGGTCATCGAGAACCAGTATTCGAATTCGCCGTATCCCCGGACCGAGCACAGGTTGATGGCGGTCATCACGGCGATGATGGCGCATTCGATCGCCAGGAACGGCAGCGGCAGCAGCGGCGCCAGGAAGCTGGCCGCCGCGATCGCCTCGATCCCCAGGATGGTCGCCCACATCACCCAGTAGGTCCATCCGCCCACGAAGGCGGTGCGCGGGCCGATGCCGCGCCGGATGTGCGCGACGAACGACCCGGCGTCGGGGGCGGCGACGGTCATTTCGCCCAGCATCCGGGTGACGCACAGGATAATCAGCCCGGCCAGCAGGTAGGACAGGAACACGCCCGGCCCGGCGGTGGCGATGGCGCTGGACGAGCCCACGAACAGGCTGGCCCCGATCACGCCGCCGATCGAGATCATCGCCACATGGCGCTTACGCAGTCGCGCGTCCCCGGCATCGTCCGGCACGGACGATGCCGGCGACACGGCGGTGGAGATGGACATCGGCTTGGGCCTCCCGCCTGGTGTCAGGGCATTTCGGCCCCGATTATAGGTATCGGAACCGGAATGTCATGGCCTGCCGGAGACGCGGTCAGAATTGCTGGGAAATTCCGGTCAGGATGGTGCGGCGCAGCCCGTATTGCGGCGCGCCGACCCCGATGCCGCTGCCGTCGCGCAGTTCGTAGGTGCGGTCGAACAGGTTGGTGACGTCCAGCCGCACCTGGGTGCGCTTCAGGAACGGCACATGGAACAGGTCCCGGAACGACTGGACCAGCGACAGGTTGAAGGTGACATATTGCGGCAGCTTCGCACCGTTTGGAATGTCGCTGTCCGCGCGCAGGCCGTTGCCGTAGACCATGGTGGCCGACAGGCGCGTGGGGTGCCCGGTGCGGTGGAAGAAGGTGTAAGACCCGCCCGCCGACGCCGTCCAGCGCTGGTCGTGGTCCAGATGGACCCAGTGCTGCCGGATATAGGCCAGGTCGTCGGGCGAGAAATTGAATTGCGCGCTGGTGATGTCCTTGCCGATGGCGCGCGACCAGGCCATGTTGCCGTACAGCGACAGCGGGCCACGGTCGTACGACGTGCTGACCTCGTAGCCGTTCACCTGTCCGCGCCGATAATTGAAGCCCGACAGGATGATCGGCGCGCCGAACTGGCCTTCGTCGATCAGGTTGTGCGCCAGCTTGTAATAGGCGTCGAACGAGGCGCGCCAGCCCGGCAGGATCTGCTGGGTGATGCCGGCATCGAAATAATGGTCGCTTTCGGCCCGGACGGTGTCGTTGCGGGTGCCGGGTGCGGCGGCGCTGGTGCCGTCGAACCGGCTGACCGACGTGCCGCTGACGACCTCGAACGGCGGCGGGGTGAAATAGCGGGAATAGCCGGCATGCAGCGTCGTGCCGCGCAGCGGGGTCCAGACCAGGTTCAGGCGGGGGCTGAGCTGCTTCTGGTGGGTGTATTCGTCCACCCCGTCCAGCCGCAGCCCGTAATTGACCGTCAGCGCGCGCAGCGGCTGCCATTCGTCCTGGGCGTACAGGCCCCAGATCCAGCCGGTGCGTCCGCTGCCGTCATGGATCGAAACCGGACTGTCGCCATAGACCGGGTCGCCGTTCGCATCGACGCCCGCCTGCTGGTAGACCAGAGAATCCGCCTTGGACACGTTGCGTTCGACGAACGCCTGGTAGCCGAAGCGCATGGTGTGCCGGCGGTTGATGCGCCATGTCACGTCGCTCTGGCTGCCCGACGAGAAGACCGAGCGCGCGGCTTGCTGCGCGATGCCGTTATAGACCAGGTCCCCCAGCATGTCCGGGGAATAGCGCAGGCTGCTGTACCGGACGAACGCCGAGGTCTGGAGGCTGAACTTTCCGATTTCCTTCTGCAGGGACAGGATGCCGAAATCGGTGATTTCCTTCTGGCGCTCGTCCAGGCCGGCGCTGTCCACGCTGCCGGCCAGTTGCTGCGCCAGCGCGCTGCCGGAATAGGCCGGCTGCTGGAATTGCGTCTGCTGTCCGGGGTTGTTCGGAAGCTGGTATTCCGCGTTGGACACGCCGGCGATCAGGCTGATGCGGGTGTCCTCGTCGGCCGTGTACCGCAGGTGGCCCAGGGCGTGGTACTGGTTGCTCAGGTCGTGCACGGCGTTGAAGCTGGGGGTGGTGTTCTCGATCGCCATCCGGTCGTGCAGGAAATCGCCGGTGGCGAAATAATCCCATTTTCCGTGATGTCCGCCATATTGCAGGGACGGAAAGAAATAATCCCGCGCCCCGCCATAGACCGAGGCATCGCCGCCGGGGTTCGTGGCGCCGTTCTTGGTGGTGATGTCGATCACCGCCGCCTGCAGGAAACCGTATTCGCTGGGCAGCGCGCCCGTCGTCATCGACAGGGAATCGGCAAAGCGGGTCATCAGCGTCTGGCCGAACACGGTCAGGCCTTCGGGCAGCTGCACGCCGTCCAGGCGGAACTGGACCTCGTTATGGTCGCCGCGGACATGGATCTGGCCGTAGCTGTCCTGCGTCACGCCGGGGGCCTGCAACAGCACGCCGTTCAGCGGCGCGTTGTCCCCGCCGGGCACGGTTTCGATGGCGGTACGGCTGAAGCGATAGACCGTGGCCCCCGTCGAGGGTTGCAGGGCCGAGCGCGCCCGGTCGAGGCGCGCCGTCACGGTGATGCGCTCGGGGGCCGAGGACGGGGTCGTGGCGTCCGGCGCGGCGGGTTGGCCGGTCGAGGGCGACGATGGGGCGGTTTTGGTCCCGGCGGGCTGTCCCTGCGCCACGGGCGCGGTCGTGTCGGCGCGCGCCGGCGTCATGGCCAGGGCCATGGTCAGGGCCACGGGGGCCACACCCGACAGCAACAGGGTCATCGACGCGCGACGGGCGGAAGGGCGAAATACGGGCATGCGGGGCGATCTGTCCGGCTGGGAAGGAGGGTGTGTTCTCTTGTCCCTCTAAACCGTATGATATAACGTTTCAATATAAACCGGCCATTTTCCGGTCGGGTTTTCGCCGCTTGTTGCGTACGGACAACAGGTCCCGACTTTTTTACGCCACCATGTCGGGGGGCAGGGGGGCGTCGCAGGGCTGGAACGATCCGGCAATGTGGGACAGCCAGGTCCGGAACCGGACCAGGGCCGGCCGGTCCCACCGGTTTTCGGGGATGAACAGCGTGTAGGCCCCGATGGCGGCGCCGGGAAACGGGCCGTCGGCCGTTCCCAGCCGCACCAGGTTGCCCGATTTCAGGTCGTCTTCCAGCAGGAACTGGTTGGCCAACGCCACGCCGTGCCCTTCGCGCGCGGCGGCCAGCATCACATGGGCATGCCACAGCCGGGCCGCCGGGGTGACCGTGGGTACCGGTACCCCCTGCATCGCGAACCAGGCCAGCCATTCGTCGCTGTTTTCCTCGGCCAGCAGGGGCAGCGAGGTCAGATCCTCGATCCGCTGGAGCCCACCCGTGGCCTGCCGGACGAAATCGGGACTGGCCACGGGAAAGACCAGCGGCCGGGCCAGTTCCGCCTGGCGGATCCCCGGCGGGGAGGGCGTCGTCGTGCCGTCCAGCCG
Source organism: Gluconacetobacter johannae (assembly GCF_014174305.1). Taxonomy (GTDB): domain Bacteria; phylum Pseudomonadota; class Alphaproteobacteria; order Acetobacterales; family Acetobacteraceae; genus Gluconacetobacter; species Gluconacetobacter johannae. The sequence continues at coordinate 171,690 of NZ_JABEQH010000003.1, forward strand.
ATAGCGGATGTCGGCGTCCACCCCATCGGACCAGAACGACGCGCGCTCGTCGCTGGGGCGCAGGATCAGGTCGATCTCGGGATGTTCGTCGCGGAAGGCGCCCAGGCGGCGCACCAGCCAGTGAAAGGCGAATCCCGGAACGCACCAGACGCTGAGCTGCGGCAGGTCGCCGGTACGCAGGGCCTCGGTCGCGTTGGCGATCTCGTCCAGGGCGGCGGCGATCCGGTCGTGATAGACCTTGCCGGCCTCGGTCAGTCCACCGGCTGCCCGGTCCAGAAGGGGCACGCCCGTCCATTGTTCCAGGGCGCGCAGGTGACGGCTGACGACGGCGTGGTCGATCCGCAGCCATTCCGCCGCCCGGCGGATGCCGCGGGTCCGGCCGAACGCGTCGAAGGCGCGAAGCGGTCCGAATGGGGGAAAAACACGCTTGTCTGCCATGGGAATCCGGGGACGGTGAGGGGACACGAGGGATGAATGGTGCCTTTTTGGCACCGGTGCTGCAACGAAGGCAACTTCTACATATTGTTACGCTGGATTAACAGGTGTGACACAAACGCATCTGTTCGAGGCGAAACCGGACGGTCCGGGTACAAAACGTCTTGTCAAATGGAACCCGCCGGGCTCGACAGTCAGGTCGAGCGGGCAGAATGGGATGCACGCGAGACGCGGCGTCGGGGAAAGGCATTACATGCGATCAGGACGGGTTATGGTACGAAACAGGCGGCTCCTGCGTGCGCGGCTTCTTGGCTCGGCCGTGCTGGGCGGCATGATCGGCGTGATCGGCGGCGAGCCGGCTTTCGCGCAGACGGCGCCCGAATCAGCCGCGCCGTCGCCGCATGCGTCCGCGAAGCACCGGCCCGCGGCAGTCCGCGCCACCCGGCAGGGAGCCGCGAAGACGACCGGCGCGCCCGTGCGCCGTGCCGGCCTTGCCCCCGCGGCGGACGAGGCGGTCAACGTGGTCGCCAGCCATCATGTCTCCCACGGCGGCGAGGTCAGCGTGACCCGCGCGATGCTGGAATCGCAAGTCGCAGGCACCAACGTGCTGAAGTCGGTCGGCCAGTTGCCCGGCGTCAGCTTCAGCTCCAGCGATCCGCTCGGCCTCGATACCTGGGGGACCAGCGTGTATGTGCGCGGCTTCTTCCAGGATTCGATCGGGATGACGCTCGACGGCATTCCGCTCAATGACCAGACCTATTCCAGCGTCAGCGGCATCAATGTCGCCAACGCCTGGATTTCCGACGACATCCAGGGCGTCGAGACATCGCAGGGCGCCGGCGGTGTCGACCTGCCGGGCAATTCCAGCCTGGGCGGCACGATGCGGTTCCACACCTCCGATGTGAAGGACAAGGCGGGCGCCAGGGTGTCGCAGGTCTTCGCCAGCTACGGCACGCTACGCACCTATGCCCGCGTCGACAGCGGCGCGCTGAACCGCACCGGCACGAAATTCTATGCCGCCTATTCGCGCGCCGACGAACGGAAATACGATGCCGCGACCCCCGGCTTCATGCAGTCGGTGAACGGCAAGCTCGTTCAGCCGATCGGCAATGACAGCCGGATCACCACCATCTTCAACTGGAACGATGCCGAGGTCTGGGGCTATGCGGACAAATCCCTCGGCATCCTGAAAAACGCCGGCTGGCGGACCGAATCCTGGGCGCCGAACTATCTGGGGGCCTACAATGCCTCGGAATATGCGTGGGTGAACGATAACGGCCTGGCCTATAATGGTCCGGGTTCGTACGATGTCGGCAGCGGGACCCCGCTGGTCCTGCCGCAGGGCACCAGCCCGACCATTCCGGACTCGTGGCAGAACACGGGCGAAGGCGCCGGCACCGCCTATTATGATGCGGGACAGGCGACGCAGGATTATCTGGGCGGCATCAACGCCGACCTGGCCCTGACCAATCGTCTGCGCTGGAACACGGTGTTCTATGCCGGAGGGAATGATTCGCACGCGACGTACGGCGATCCCTGGACACAGTCACTCGCGACCGGCGCGCCGCTTTCCGAGGAAGTGTGGCAGTCGTCCTACCAGCGCTTCGGCTTCACCAGCGCGTTCACATGGCATATCGGGCATCACAGCATCAATGTCGGCGGCTGGTACGAGAACAACTCGCAGCGGGCGGATCTGTTCTGGTACAACGAACCGGTGTACGGCCAGGGCAGCCCGATCAAGACCGTCGGTCCCTACACCACCTATGGTCCGGCTTTCCAGCAGGGGTACGGGTTCACCTGGAACACCAACGCCTTCCAGTTCCATGTCATGGACACCTGGCGTCCGGTGGACAGCCTGGCGGTGACCTACGGCTTCCGGTCCATGCTGCAGACGACCTCGGGCGGCGCGTATTACGGTAACGTCAATGCCGGCTACGGCAGCGACACGGGCTATGGCTCGGTCGCGGGCCTGCCGAACGGTTCGATGACCTCGGCGGCCGCATTCCTGCCGGCGGTCAATATCGACTGGCATTTCCTGCGCGGTCACGAACTGTATTTCGACTTCGCCGAGAACATGCGCCCGTTCATGGTGGCGCCCACGGGCGGCGCGGTCTCTCCCTGGGCGGTGTCGTCGCAGGATGTGTTCCGCGGGCTTCAGCACAGCCTGCCGAACGAGCGCGATTTTTCCTACGTGGTTGGCTACAGGTTCACGTCGCGCAAGCTCCAGGCCTCGATCGACGCCTATCACTCGGATGTTTACAACCGTCTGATCTCCGCCAATAGCGGCACGCTGAACACCCCGGTCACCACGGTCGTCAACTCGAAGCACGCGACGATGTACGGGATGGATGCGTCCCTGACCCTGTCGCCTTTCAACGGGCTGGCGCGTGGCCTGGCCTGGACCAACTCGATCAGCTACAACCACTTCACCTATGCGGACGACGTCAACATCTGCCCGCTTTCGGGGGATTGCAACATCAAGGGCAAGAAGATGCTTGCCTATCCGCAGGTGATGTACAAGACCAGTCTTTCATACGAATATAAGGGCGCGTCCGCCCATTTCGATGTGAATTACTATGGGAAGCGTTACTTCTCGTACATGAACGATACCAGCATCAGCCCGTACTGGATGGCCAACCTCGGCGCCAAATATCGGTTCGGCAATCTCAGCGTGCTGAAGAACGTGACCGCCAGCTTCGAGGTCTATAACCTTTTCAACCAGAAATATCTGGCAATGATGGGCGAGAACGGCTTCCCGGTCGGCGGCCAGTCGGGTGACGGGGGAGACCGCCAGTCGCTGGAGCGCGGCGCGGTCCGCGAGTTCTTCGGCACCATCAGCGCCGAATACTGAGGCGTCGAGCCCCCTGCCTTGCCCTGGTCGCATGATCCGGGCACAGGGGGGCACATCGGCGCGGAGGGGGCATGCCCGATCGGGCATGTCGCGTTTAAAATAAGGGCAGGAAGGCGGTGATGGTGGGTTGGAGCACGAAAACCGCGTGGCGCGCGGCATTTTCCGCCATGCTGATGGTGTCGGCGGCCACCGCCCATGCGGACACCCCCGTCCTGCAGGCGGAACAGAACGACGTGGCCACCCTGCCGCCCGTCGCCCCCCACTGGTTCCTGCCGGCGACGGCGCACACGGCCTATACCATTTATGACGGGGACGCCGGGCGCATCCTCGGCACCGTCCCCGCGAGCAGCCTGGGCAATATCGTCCTGTCGCCCGATCGCAAGGTTTTCTATGTCGCCGATACGATCTGGTCGCGTGGCGATCACGGCACGCGGCAGGATCTGTTGCAGGAATATGATGCGCGGACATTGAAGCTGCTGCGCGAGATCGAATTGCCGCCCCGCGCGCTGGCGGTCTACAAGAAGCAGGATTTCGACGTCAGCCCCGACGGGCGCTGGGGCTATGTCTTCGACATGAGCCCGGCGACGGCGGTGACGGTGGTCGATCTTGCCCATGCGTCGGTGGCCCGCACAGTCGATATTCCCGGCTGCGCGCTGGTCTTTCCGTGGAAGGCCGGCGGGTTCTCCAGCCTGTGCGGTGACGGTTCGCTGACCAATGTGGGCTATGCCGGCGGCGCGGAGGCGAAGGTCACGCACACCAAGCCGTTCTTCGACGCCAACAACGATCCGATCTTCGAGCAGGGGCTGGTCGATCGCGCCACCGGCCGGGCGCTGTTCGTGTCCTATTCGGGCAAGGTCTATGCGACGACCCTGGGGCAGGACCCGGTGATCGGTGCGCCGTGGTCCATCCAGCAGGCGGCGGGGCAGCCGGTCGCGGGGACGGGCGTGCAGGACCTCGCCTGGCGGCCCGGCGGGGCGCAGCCCTTCGCCTGGAACCGGGCCAGCGGCCATCTGTTCGTCCTGATGCATGTCGGCACCTACTGGACGCACAAGGCCGCCGGCACCGAGGTGTGGGAGCTGGATCCGGTCGCCCACGCGCTGGTGCGGCGCATCGACCTGCCCGAACCGGCGCGCGGGATCGCGGTCAGCCCGGACGCGGCGCCGTTGCTCTATTCCACCGCCGAGAACGGAAAAATCGCGACGATCGACGTGCGCTCCGGCGCCGTTCGCAGGACCATCGAGGCCCAGGCCGGGCCGATGTTCCTGGTTCCGGACATGTGACGCGGGACATGACGATGACTTTCCCCGCCCGCCCGCAGGCCCGCGCCGCATGACCGTGCTGCTGCTGTCCCAGTCCATCAGCTGGATGCTGGTCGTGGCGATCGCGCTGGTCGTGGCGGTGCTGTTTCGCAGCATCCGGCGCCTGTACACCCGCGTGGCGCCGGTGGGCGCGCTGATGACGTCGGCCGGCCCGCAGCCTGGTGTCCGCCTGCCGCCCCGGACCGCCCTGGCGATGAACGGGCAGCAGGTCGTTCTGGGTGGCGAACGGCCGGATGGACGGCCGCATCTGTTGCTGTTCGTGTCGGGTGGCTGCCCGATCTCGCGCAAGATCCTGCCCATCGCACAGGATTTCACGCAGCGCGAATCCATCGACCTGTTGTGCCTGGGCGACGATACCGACGCGATGCAGTGGGACCTGATCCGTCGTTTCGGCCTGGATCCCGCAGGCTTCGTGAACGACCCGCAGATCGGCCAGTGGCTGGAAATCGACAAGCTGCCCTTCGCGATGCTGCTGGATGCTGCCGGCACGATCGTGGCCAAGGGTCTGGTCAACAATCGCGAACATCTTGAAAGCCTTGTCGTGGCGGGGGAAACCGGCCACGTCTCCGTGCAGTCCTATCTGGACGCACGTCCCCGCGCGGCATGACGATGCCGTGCCGCCGCTCCGGGAGTGTGTAGACGATGTCGGTTTCTTTCCTCGACAGGCTGGGCGAGACGGCCACGCGCAAGCTGGCCGCGCGGTCGTCGCGCCGGGGCGTGCTGGGCCGCATGAGCGCGGCGATGGCCCTGGCGCCGGCCTTTCCCCTGCTGCCGGTGGCGCGCGCGGACGCGGCCTCGGCCCCCGCTCCGACCCTGAGCGATTTCGAGCGCCGGGCGCAGTCCAGGGACGCGACGAAGTGCAATTACTGGCGCCATTGCGCCATCGACGGCGTGCTGTGCGGCTGCTGCGGCGGCGGGGTGCATACCTGCCCGCCCGGCACCGAGCCGTCGCCGGTCTCGTGGATCGGCACATGCCGCAATCCGGCCGACGGCCGGTCCTACGTCATCGCCTATCGCGATTGCTGCGGCCGCGATATCTGCGCGACGTCGAAGGACTGCCACTGCAACACCGCCGATCGCGAAATGCCGATCTACCGGCCCCAGGCCAGCAACGACATCATCTGGTGTTTCGGAACGGCATCGACGGCCTATCATTGCTCGACCGCCGCGATCATCGGGCAGGCGAGCTGACGTCCGGCCCACGGTCGCGCGCGTGACGACGATGCGTTTTCCGCTTCTGCCGGTCCTTGGCGTGCTGTGCGCGCTCGGCCTGTCGGCGTTGCCCCGGCCGGCTCCGGCCAGCGGGGCGATGCCGGTGGTCCCGGTGGTGCAGGGGCACTACCTGGTGGGATGCGGGGGATGCCATGGGGTGCAGGGGCGATCGGGCCGCAGTGTGGTTCCCGACCTGGCGGGGCAGGTCGGCTATTTCCTCTGTACGCCCCAGGGACGGGATTATCTGGTCCGGCTGCCGAACGTGGCCTTTGCCGACCTGTCGTCGCAGGACCTTGCCGACATGGTGAATTTCGTGGTCTTCACCCTGGGGCGCGACAGCGTGCCGGCGGGGGCCACACCCTATACGGCGGCGGAAATCGCGCGTTTGCGGGCCGATCCGCTGCGACTGGCCGACCTGCATGGCTATCGCGACCGCGTGGTGCGGGGGGTGATCGGGGCCTGTCCGCGGGCCCGGGAGCTGCACGATTATGATACGGCCCAGGCTGGGCGCGAGGCCGGGCGCGATGCGCCTTGATACCGACCGATGAAAGCGATGATAGAGCGTGCAGGACAGATCGGGCGTTGCCCGAACCCACCAGGACCTGAGGCCCTGGACCCCGATCATGGATGAAACAGGCTGGAGAGGCCTGATGTGTGCGGACGAAGGGTCCTTCATGAACTTGGATTGGCATGACACGGCATCGCCGGATGAACGGAAGAGAAGCTGAGATGACGGGTGCGGGGATGTTGCCGTCGATGGTGGCCGCGCTGGCGTGCGGCGCGGTCGGGGGGCTGTACCTGGCCGCCGGGGTCGCGAAGCTGCGCGATCCGGACGATTTCCTGGGGACGGTGGCGGCCTATCGCCTGCTGCCGGGCGGCCTGCTGGCCCCGGCGGCCTGGGGGCTGGCCGGCCTGGAAACGGTGCTGGGGGCGATGATGCTGACCGGTATCGCCGTCCGCTGGGCCGGGCTGGCGGCGGCGCTGCTGTTCGGGCTGTTCGCGGCCGCCATGGCCATCAACGTGCTGCGCGGACGGGTGAACCTGTCGTGCGGCTGTCTGCCGGGTCTGGCCGGCGCCCGGCTGTCGTGGCTGTCGGTGGTGCGGACCCTGGCGCTGGTGCCGCTGGCTTTGGTGCCGGTCGCAATCGGGCTGCCCGGATCGTGGCTGCTGCGCGGCCAGTCACTGGTCGCCGGCGCCTGCCTGCTGGCCCTGGCCCTGAGCCTGTCGCATCTGCTGTCGTCCGACGGCGCCGGAGAGGAACGTTCCGCATGATGGGTTTTCTTGTAGCGTCGCAGGTCCTGCTGTTCGGCGCGGTCGTGGTCCTGGTCATGGTGGTGTTCGCGCTGGCGCGCCAGATCGGCGTCCTGCACGAGCGCATCGCCCCGATCGGCATGCAGACGGCTCAGACCGGGCTGGAACCGGGGCAGGCGATTCCGCGCATCACCATGCGGACGCTGGCGGGCGAACCGTTTCCGATGGGCGAGGCGCTGGCGCCGGGTGCAGTGCGTATGCTGCTGTTCGTCGCGCCGGACTGCCCTGTCTGCAAACGGGTCCTGCCCATTGCGCTGGATGTCGCGCGCGATCGGGGGCTGGAACTGGTCCTGGTCGGCGACGGCGCGCAGCCCGAACTGGTCATGATGCGCGATCGCATGGGCCTGGCCGGGGTGCCGTTCGTCACCGGGGTCGAACTCGGCCTGGTGCTGCAGGTCAGCCGCCTGCCCACGATGGTGCTGCTGGACGCCAACGGCACTATCCTGGCCAAGGGCGTGGTCAACACCAGACGGCATGTCGAGGCCCTGGTTCCCGCCGCCGCAGGGCGGGTCGCGGCATAGGCTCAGGGCGCTGCCCTGAAACCCGCCAAAGGCAGTCGCCTTTGGAAACCAATCCGTTATTCATGATCGGGGTCCAGGGCCTCTGGCCCCCGATCCTGGATAACGGGTGGGTTCGGGCAGAGCCCGACGCCGGTATCATTCGTCGTAGATGTCCATCAGCGTGTCGCGCAGGGTCCTGCCGGAATATGCCTTGCGGAAGCGCCCGCGTCGCTGAAGTTCCGGCACCAGAAAATCCACGATGCGGGCAAGGTCGCCGGGCATGACCATGGGGTGGCCCAGCATGAAGCCGCCCCGGCTGCCGGTGGCCTCGAACGTTTCTTCCAGATAATCGGCGGCCTGCGCCGCGCTGCCGGCGAATGTGGTGTCGTAGCTGGTGGCGCGGCGAACGCCATATTCGAAGAATTCCTCGCGCGAGATCTCGGTTTCGGCGCCCAGCTTGTGGGCCAGCGCGTGCACGAAGCCCACGGGTGTCGCCTGTGTCGCCGCGATTTCGGCATTCAGTTCGTCAAGGCGGAACCGCCGGGGAAGCTTCGAGAAATCATAGCCTGAATTGTGAGACAGATAGACGCCGGCGACCTCTTTGGGGATCATGCCCAGAAGGCCCTCACGCTCGCGAACGGCTTCCTGCTCGGTTTCGGCCACGATCATCGGCTGTTGCCAGATAATGCCGACCCGTGCGGGGTCGCGCCCGACGTGGCGCAGGGCGGCGTCGAAATCCTTGCGCTGCTGCACCTGCAAGGCCAGGGCCTTGTCTTCGCCGAATGCGACGTCGACGAAGCCGGCGGCCGCGCGGATCCCGCGCGGCGAGCCCCCGGCCTGCACCAGGATCGGCCGCCCCTGCGGCGAGGGCGGTGTATTGAGCGGACCCTTGACCTGGAAGAACTGGCCACGATGATTGATGGCGTGGACCTTCGCGGGGTCGCCGACCTGTCCGGTCTCGCGGTCCCAGATCATGGCGTCCGGCTCCACGCCATCCCACAGGGCGCGGCAGACGTCGACGAATTCCTCCATCCGCTCGTAGCGGGTATTGTGTTCGGCCAGGTCGTCGAACCCGAAATTCGCCGCATCCGCACGCCGCGTCGTCGTGACCAGATTGAGCGCCATGCGGCCGTCGCTGACATGGTCCAGCGCGTTCATCAGGCGCGCCAGATAATAGGGATGCATGAAGGTGGAGGAATAGGTCAGCCCGAACCCGACATGCCGGGTCACGCGCGACATGGCCACCATCAGGGGATTCATGTCCTGGCGCGGCCAGGATACCCCCCAGCGCACGGCGTCGTCGGTCGAATCCTCCCAGGTGCTGGGCACGCCGGTGCCGTCTCCCGAAAAGATCAGGTCCAGGCAGCCTCTTTCGGCAAGGCGGGCGATGTCTTCATACATCCCGACATCGGGGAAACGGCGACCGACCCATGAGCCGGGCGCCCGCCAGCGCCCGTCCAGCGCAATGTAGGAGACATCGAAACAGAGATTCATCCGCTGGGCCATGGATGTCCTGCACTCCTGCCGGCCGGGGGACACGGGGCAAGATCGTTACCCCAGTGAACCGAAGCCTTCCGCAGGATCGTGCCCTTGTCAAGCAGGTGCTGCGGATGTGTCTGGGGGCGTTGGCCGCCCCCGCGCGGGTCAGGCCGCCAGCGCCTGCTCGATGATCGCCAGCCCTTCGTCGATCTGGCTGTCGGGGGCGGTCAGCGGCACCAGGATGCGGATGGTCTCGCCATGCACGCCGCAGGACAGCAGGATCAGGCCAAGTTCCGCCGCGCGGGCGCAGACGGCCGCCGCCCCGCCGTGACGCACGGCCGTGCCGTCGCGATGGTCCAGGATGTCGAAGCCGATCATGGCACCCGGCCCGCGCGGCGCGCCGAAGGGCAGCAGGTCGGTCCGGCCGCGCAGGGCCTCCAGCCGGGCGCGGATGCGCGCGCCGATCGCATTGGCGCGCTCCACCAGCCCTTCTTCCTCGATCACGTCCAGAACCGCCAGCGCCGCCGCGCAGGCGATCGGCGCGCCGGCATAGGTGCCGCCCAGGCCGCCGGGCCCGACCGCATCCATCAGCGCGGCCCGGCCGATGACGCCCGACAGCGGGAAGCCGCCGCCCAGCGACTTGGCGACGCAGACCAGGTCCGGCGCCACGCCCGACAGCGCGATGCCGAACAGGCTGCCGGTGCGGGCGAAGCCGGTCTGCACCTCGTCGGCGATCAGGACGATGCCGTGGGTGTCGCAGATGTCGCGCAGGGCCCGCAGCAGGCCGGTCGGGGCGACGCGGAACCCGCCTTCGCCCTGGACCGGCTCGATGATGATGGCCGCGACGCGGCTGGGGTCGAGGTCGGCCGCGAACAGGAAGCCCAGGGCCTTCAGGCTGTCATCCACCGACACGTCCCCGGCGGGGAAGGGCACGTGATACACGTCCGGCGGCAGGCTGCCGAACGGCGTCTTGTACGGATTGACCTTTCCCGTCATGGCCGACGCCAGCAGCGTGCGGCCGTGGAACCCGCCGGTGAAGGCGATGACCCCGTTGCGGCCGGTCGCGGCCCGGGCGATCTTGACCGCGTTTTCGGTCGCCTCGGCGCCGGTCGAGAACAGGATGGTCTTGGCCGGTCCGGGGAAGGGGGCCAGCGCGTTCAGGCGCTCGGCCAGCGCGATGTAGGATTCGTACGGCGCGACCTGGAATGCCGTATGGGTGAACAGATCCAGTTGCCGGCGGACGGCCTCCATCACCTTCGGATGGCGGTGGCCGACATTCAGCACCGCGATGCCGCCGGCGAAATCGATATAGCGACGGCCTTCGACATCCCACAGCTCGGCATTCTCGGCGCGGGCCGCGTGGATGGTGGTGGCCGACCCCACGCCGCGCGGAACCGCGTTCATGCGCCGGGTCTGAAGGTCGGAATTGGTGATGGGTGACATGTCGTCTGTCCTCGGGGTGCGGGCGCAGGCCTGCGCTTTCGGCCATGTATCGCCGATGCGCGTCGGGCGCGGGAGACGCCTTGTCGGTCGCCTCTGGTGACGGAAAGTCACCACCCGGTCGGCTACCGGTCCGCTGGTCAGATCCCGCCGGGCCGGGCAGGATCGGCGGCCGGAGCATCCGTCCGCTCCGTCGCGGGAGGACCGAAGGCCGGTCATGCATGACGTTATCGTTGGTCTGATCCTGCTGTCCGTCGCGGCGGCCAGCAGCCTGTTCTCGCGTTTGCTGCCCCTTGCGATTCCGTTGCCGCTGATCCAGATCGCGCTGGGGGTGGCGGGGTCGGTCGGGGGCCTGCATGTCGCGCTGGACCCCGACATGTTCATGCTGCTGTTCATCCCGCCCCTGCTGTTCAGCGATGCGTTCCGGATGCCGACCCGAGAGTTCGGGGAGTTGCGCGGCATCATCTTCGCGCTGGCCGTGCCGCTGGTGCTGGCGACCACCATCCTGTGCGGCTACGCCCTGCACTGGCTGGTCCCGGTGCTGGGCCTGCCCCTGTGCTTCGCGCTGGCCGGCGTCCTGTCGCCGACCGACGCGGTGGCCGTCGGCGGCATGCTGGGCGCCACGGTGCCCCGCCGCATCGTGCATGTGCTGGACGGCGAATCCCTGCTGAACGATGCCTCTGGCCTGGTGTGCTTCCGGTTCGCGGCGGCGGCGGCGGTGACGGGGGCGTTCTCGCTGCATGCGGCGTTGCTGACGTTCGGCCTGCTGGCGCTGGGCGGGATCGCGATCGGGATAGGGGTCTGCTACGTCGCGGTGCGGCTGGACCGGTTTCTGCTGCGGCGTGGCTACGACGATCCGCCGACGCAGATCACCTTCATGCTGCTGCTGCCGTTCGGGGCCTATCTGCTGGCGGAATCGGTGGGGTGTTCGGGCATCCTGGCCGTGGTTGCCGGCGGGATGACGGCCAAGCTGACCGGCGTGCTGCAGGAAACCCAGATCACCACCCGGCTGCAGGCGCGCACCGTGTGGAACATGGTGAATTTCATCTTCAACTCGATCATCTTCCTGCTGCTCGGGCTGCAATTGCCGGAACTGGCGGGCAACGGGATCGCGCTGGCGCGCGGGGCGGGGACCTCGCCATGGCTGCTGCTGCCGGTCATCGTCGGCATTCACCTGGCGATGTGCGTGCTGCGGTTCGGCGGGTTGTGGATCGTCCTGGTGCTGGACGCGCTGCGCGGCCGCGCCCACGGGGCGATGCGCTGGCCGGCCTTGCGGGCCGTGCTGGTGGGAACGGTCGCCGGCGTCCGGGGGGCGGTGACGCTGGCGGCGGTGTTGTCCCTGCCCCAGGCGGGGGCCGGGTTTCCGTTCCGCGACCTGCTGGTGACCCTGGCCACCGGGGTCATCCTCGTCTCGCTGCTGATGGCCAGCCTGCTGCTGCCGTGGCTGGTCGCGGGACTGGACCGGGGGCAGGGCGACCCGCGGGGGCGCGAAGTCGACTGGGCGCGCCTGGTGCTGCTGCGTACGATCATCCGCGCGATGCGGGACGAACAGGCGGCCCTGACCGCGCGTGCCGGCACGCGCGATGAGGCGGCCGAAATGCGCGTCGAGATCATCGCCCGCCTGATGCAGGAATATGAAAACCGGCTGACCCAGTTGCAGAAGGACGGCGACGGGCCGGCGACCGAGATGCAGATCCGGTCGATCCGCCGGATGCGGCTGGAACTGGCGCTGCGCCTGACCAACCTGCGCGCGTCGCGGATCGAATTGCGGAACCTGCGCTCCGCCCAGTACGTCAATGACGAGACCGAAACCCTGCTGTTGCAGGAAATGGATTACGAGGAGCAGGTCTATCGCAACCGGGCCAGGACGCTGCCGCGCGTGCCCTGAAGACCGTCCGGGGCGGGCGGCAGCGCCCCGGACGCGGGATCAGATCGAGCGGTGACGGCGGGGCGACCCGGACTCCTGGCGCGACCCCGGCCCCTGGCGCGGCCCGTCCGTCCGCTGGCCGCGCGGCGCATCGGTGCTTTTCAGCGCGGGGGCCGCGGCCAGTTCGGCTTCAAGCTGGCGAATGCGCTTCTGGACGCTTTCGCGCAGGGTGGGGGCGGTATGCGACTTCATCGCCGCCAGGGTCTCGCGCAGGTCGCGCAACTGCTTCTGCTTTTCCGCCTGCGACCGCCGGATGGGTTGGTTGTCGGACATCTGGCCGTGAAATGCGCGCATGATGATGGTCCATGGTAGGAAGTGAAAAAAGAGCGGGTTTCTGGACTGTAGCGGGAACGCACCGGGATCGAAAAAGGTACACCACCTTCATGATCCAACAGCCCGCCCCAACGGGCAGGCCGGGCGCCGGACGAACGGAAGTCAGTCCGCGTTCTGCTTCAGAATGGCGTCCAGCGCATCCGTCACCATCCGGCATTCCTCGTCGGTGCCGATGGTGATGCGTAGCCATTCCGCGATCCTGGGCGTCCTGAAATGGCGCACGATGATGGCCCGCTCCCGCAGGGCGGCGGCCAGTCGGACGGCGTCACGATCAGGATGGCGGGCGAACACGAAATTCGCCTGTGACGGCAGAACCTCGAACCCCAGTCCCCTCAGGCTGGATGTCAGCCCGATGCGTGATTCTATGATTTTTCCCGTGGTCCGTGCAAGCCATTCCCGGTCCTCGATCGCGGCGGTCGCCCCGACCTGGGCCAGAAGATCGAGCGGGTAGGAATTGAAGCTGTCCTTCACCCGGTTCAGCCCCTCGATCAGATGGGCCTGCCCGATCGCATACCCCACCCGCAGGCCCGCCAGCGCGTGGGCTTTCGACAGCGTGCGGACGATCAGCAGGTTGGGAAAATGCCGGATCAGCGGGATTGCGGTGTCGGCGCCGAAATCGACATACGCCTCGTCGATTACCACCACGCGGTCGGGATGGGCGCGCAGCAGCGTCTCGATCCGGCCCAGCCCCAGCGCGATGCCGGTCGGCGCGTTCGGGTTGGGCAGCACGATGCCGCCGCACGGGCGCAGATAGTCCTCGACGTCGATCCGCATCGCCGCATTCAGGGGCACGGGTTCGTGCGTGATCCCGTACAGGCTGCAATAGACCGGGTAGAAGCTGTAGGTGATATCCGGCGTCAGCAGTGGTTCGTCATGCTTCAGCAGCGCCTGGAAAGCGTGGGCCAGCACCTCGTCCGATCCGTTGCCGACGAAGATTTCGTCCATCGCCACGCCATGGGTGGTGGCGATGGCGGCGCGCAGCCGCTCGGCGGTCGGGTCCGAATACAGGCGCAGCCTGTCGCCGGTGGCCGCGCGAATCGCCTCCAGCGCCGCCGGCGGCGGGCCATAGGGGGATTCGTTGGTGTTGAGCTTGATCTGCTTCGTCATCTGCGGCTGCTCGCCCGGGACATAGGGCGTCAGGCTGTGGACGATCGGGCTCCAGAAACGGCTCATGGCAGGTTCCGTTGGCGGATGGGACAATAGGGGCCAGCGCCGCGACGCGCGGGCGCCGGCGGGGCGGATGGTCCGGCGGGCTTTCAGGCCGGCGTGCCCGGCGGGAAACCGGGCACATGGTCAACGCAGGGGGTGGGGACCGTCTGCCCGGCGTTGCGGGGGCATCAGCGCCGTGATCGGCGCCAGGCCCTGGCGCTCGGCCACCAGCCGCGCGCTGTTGCCCTCGCCGTCGCGATGGTCGGGATTTGCGCCCTGTTCCAGCAGGAACGCGACCATCGGCGCGCGATTGAACATCGTGGCGAAGATCAGCGGGGTACGTCCGACATGGTTCGTGGAGTCGATCTCCGCCCCGGCCGCGACCAACTGGCGCGCGACGGCCAGGTCGCCCTTGAAGGCCACGCCGGCCAGCGCCGTGGAGCCCTTGCCGTCCTGCAGGTCGACGGTCGCATGGTGCGCCAGCAGGCACGCGACGGTTTCGGCATGGCTGTTGTAGGCGGCCAGGATCAGGGCGGAATAACCCCGCGCGTCGCGCAGGTCGGGGTCGATTCCGGCGGCGAGGAAGCTTTCGATCAGGTCGGTCTGGCCGTCGCGCGCGGCGTCGAGGAACAGGCTCGCGATCTCGGTTTCCGTGAAAACGGGGGCCGGGGCGGTATCGTCCTGTCCCTCGGGCGAGGGGGCGTTGGCGGTCATGTCGGTCACGCTGGTCTCGCGCATCGGGGGCCTCGGTAAGATTGGGGCGGACGATCCATCCTAGACCCTCAGGGGCGGGGACGCGACCGTCAAGGTCGGGCGGCGGGAGGCAGGGGCGCGAAATCGCGGCATTCCCCATGGTTCAGGCTGGTGAACCGCTCCGCTTCCAGCCCCGCGGCGGCGCAGGCGGCGGCCAGGCGGCGCAGCGGTTCGTCGATCGGTTCGTCGGTCAGCCGGAAGGTGCCGAAATGCATGCCCACCGCCTGCGCGGCGTCGAGGTCGAGCATCGCCTGCACCGATTCCTCGGGCGTGGTGTGGACGGCCTCCATCAGGATCCTGGGGTCGTAGGCGCCCACCGGCAACAGGGCGAGGTCCGGCGCGCCCAGCCGGTCGCGGATCTGCCGCCAGTGCCGCCCGTGCCCGCTGTCCCCCGCGAAGAACACGCGCGGCGCGCCCCCCTGCGGGTTCCCGGTATCGGCATGGATGGTGAAGCCGCCCCACAGCGCGCGGTTGCGGTCGAAGGGCGTCCGGGCCGACCCGTGCCGCGCGGGCGTGCAGGTGATCGACGCCTGTCCCACTGCGATGTCCTCCCACCAGTCCAGCTCGACGATCTCGCCCAGGCCGGCGTGGCCGAGGCCCGCCTTTCGCAGATGGCGCGCGTTGCCCGGCGGGGTGATGACGACGGGCGTGTCGCGGCGGCCGAGTCGGGTCAGGCTCGGCAGGTCCAGATGGTCGTAATGGCAATGGGACACCAGGATCACGTCGATTCGCGGCAGGTCGGCGATGGCGCGGCCCGGCGGGCGGACCCGGCGCGGCCCTGCCCACCGCACGGGCGAGCACCGCTCGGAAAAGACCGGGTCGGTCAGCACCGTCAGGGTCGATCCGTCGGCGCGGGGCAGCCGCAGCAGGAACGTGCTGTGGCCGATGAAGGTGACCAGGGCGTGACCGGGGGCGGGATGGGCGTGCGGGTCGCCGGCGGGGGGCGGGTTGTCCAGCCGCGCGGGCCAGTTGGCGATCCGGCGGCGACGGTCCCATTGCCAGCGCAGGATCGACAGCGCGCGCGCGGCGCGCGGCGCGGTGGCGGGCGGCAGGATCGCGGCCGGATTGAAGAAGCGGCGCCCGTCGCAATGGTCCGAAACCGGCAGGGGGGGCGAAACAGGCAGGGGGATGATCGGCATCCGGGTGCTCCGCGCGGGGGGACGGCCCCAGTATGTCCCGTCGCGCCGGCCGGGGCCAGAGCGGGGCAGTCGAGGACTCGTGATGATCGGGGACTGGAATCCTGCGATCGGGGGGCGCTCTAATGCGGGCGAGGTTTTGAAACCGCCAGTGACTTGCCCCCGGTGGCTTGCCCACGGGGGGAGGTCGTGAGAGTGTACGACGAAAGTGCATTCGGCCCGGGCGGCCAGGGTCGCCACCGGATGACAAAAAAATGACGATCGGGGGCCCGGCACCGGGGCAGTCCTCTTCCCATGTCGGCGACGCGCCCCTGCTTGTGCGGGCACGGATCTTGCGGGGCGTGGCCTGCCCGGATGTCGGCGGCCCGGATCGGATGTGCGAGACAGGGCAACCATAATGGAGAAAGCGGTTTAATGCGTTCCATACTCACCCAGCTTGTTCGAGCCCCGGACGGCGCGACGGTCGGGTCCTCTGACCAGGACCTGCTGTGCATCAACACCATTCGCACCCTGTCGATGGATGGCGTCCAGAAGGCGAAATCCGGTCATCCGGGCACGCCGATGGCGATGGCGCCCCCGGCCTACGCGCTGTGGCAGAATGTCCTGAACTACGATCCGGCCGATCCGCTGTGGCCCAACCGCGACCGTTTCGTGCTGTCGATCGGCCATGCGTCGATGCTGATCTATTCGCTGATCTACCTGGCGGGCGTGCGGGACGTGAAGCACGGCAAGGTGCTCGATGCGCCGTCGCTGACGCTGGAGGACCTGACGCAGTTCCGTCAGCTCGATTCCAGGACGCCGGGCCATCCGGAATATCACCACACGGCGGGCGTCGAGACGACGACCGGCCCGCTGGGACAGGGCTGCGGCAATTCGGTCGGCATGGCGATGGCCGAGAAATGGCTGGCCGCGCGCTTCAACAAGCCGGGTTTCCCGCTGTTCGACTATCACGTCTACACGTTCTGCGGCGACGGCGACATGATGGAGGGCGTGGCCAGCGAGGCGGCCTCGACCGCCGGGCACCTGCGCCTGGGCAACCTGACCTGGATCTACGACAGCAACCGGATCTCGATCGAGGGATCGACCGACATCGCCTTCACCGAGAACGTGCAGAAGCGTTTCGAGGGCTATGGCTGGCATGTGCTGGAGGTCAAGGACGCCAACGACCTGGCCGATTTCCAGACGAAGCTGGCCGTGGCGAAGGCCGAGACGGCGCGTCCGACCCTGATTATCGTCCATTCGGTCATCGGCTGGGGCGCGCCGAAGAAGGCCGGCACCGCCTCGGCGCACGGCGAACCGCTGGGCGATGAGGAAATCCGCGGCGCGAAGCGGGCCTATGGCTGGCCCGAGGACAAGAGCTTCTATGTGCCCGAGGGCGTGCTGGAGCATTTCCAGAAGGGCCTGGGCGCCCGTGGCGCCGCGGCCAGCGCCGCGTGGAAGGCGCTGTATGCGTCCTATGCCACCGAATATCCGGAACTGGCGGGCGAACTGGACCAGATCCTGCACAACCGGCTGCCCGCCGGCTGGGACAAGGACATCCCGGTCTACGAGGCCAGCGCCAAGGGCGTGGCCTCGCGCCAGAGCTCGGGCGAGGTGCTGAACGCCATCGCGCCGAACTTCCCCTGGCTGATCGGCGGGTCGGCGGATCTGTCGCCGTCGACCAAGACCAACCTGACCTTCCAGGGCGCGGGCGCCTACCAGCCGCCGGAATGGAATGGCACCTATGGCGGCCGCAACCTGCATTTCGGCGTGCGCGAACACGCCATGGGGTCGATCTGCAACGGGATTTCGCTGGCGGGTATCCGGGCCTATTGCTCGGGCTTCCTGATCTTCTCCGACTACATGAAGCCGCCGATCCGCCTGTCGGCGCTGATGAACCAGCCGGTGCTGTATATCTTCACGCATGATTCGATCGGCGTGGGCGAGGACGGACCGACCCATCAGCCGATCGAGCAACTGGTGCAGTTGCGCTCCACCCCCGGCGTCACGATGATCCGTCCGGGCGATGCGAACGAGGTCGCCGAGGCCTGGCGCACGATCCTGCCGATGACCGACCGCCCGTCGGTGCTGATCCTCAGCCGCCAGAACCTGCCCACGCTGGACCGCACGGTCTACGCCCCGGCCTCGGGCCTGGCGAAGGGCGCCTATGTGCTGGCGGACAGCGACGGTACCCCCGACGTCATCCTGATGGCGACGGGCAGCGAGGTCGACCTGGTGGTCAAGGCCTACGAGACGCTGAAGGCCGAAGGGGTGAAGGCGCGCGTGGTGTCCATGCCGTCGTGGGACCTGTTCGAGGCGCAGCCGAAATCCTACCGCGACAGCGTGCTGCCCCCCGAGGTCGGCGGCCGCGTGGCGGTGGAGATGGCCTCGCCCATCGGGTGGGACCGCTATGTCGGGCTGACCGGTTCGATCATCGCCATGCAGTCGTTCGGCGCCTCGGCTCCGGCGGACCAGCTGATGAAGAAATTCGGCTTCACGGTCGAGGCCGTCCTGGCGGAAGCCCGCAAGCAGGCAGGCAAGGCAGGCTGATCCCGTTGGCCGGGGTCGCGCGCGGGCCGGTTTCGGCCGTGTGCGGCCCCGGCCCGTTTCAGAGTCCCAAAAGGCGGAGTCCGGCCGGCCGGCCGGGGACAATCCGCCATGACATCTAAGGAGCAACACCATGAACGTCGTGCAGAAGACGGGTGTTCAGGGCGCCACCAATCCGCTCAAGGCGCTTGAATCGTTCGGCCAGTCCCCCTGGCTGGACTTCATCCAGCGGTCCTATACCGAGAACGGCAGCCTGAAGAAGCTGGTGGACGAGGACGGGCTGAAGGGCGTGACCTCCAACCCGGCCATCTTCCAGAAGGCCATGGGGCAGGGGACGGATTACGATCCCCAGTACAAGGACATCCTGGCCCACCGGATCGTTTCCGCCGGCACCTTGTACGAGACGATGGCCATCGACGACATCAAGGCCGCGACCGCCGTCCTCTATCCGGTCTATGAGCAGACCAAGGGCCTGGACGGCTATGTCAGCCTCGAGGTCTCGCCGTATCTCGCCCGCGACACCGCCGGCACGGTCGAAGAGGCCCTCCGCCTGTGGAAGGCGGTCGATGCGAAGAACCTGATGATCAAGATCCCCGGCACCGACGAGGGCGCGCCGGCGGTCCGCACCACGATTTCCGAAGGGCTGAGCATCAACGTCACCCTTCTGTTCTCGCTCGAGGCCTACAAGAAGGTGCTGGAGGCATACATCGCGGGGCTCGAGGACCGTCACGCCAAGGGGCTGCCGGTCTCGGGCATCGCCAGCGTCGCCTCGTTCTTCGTCAGCCGCATCGACGGCAAGATCGACAAGAAGATCGACGACCGCGTGGCGGCCGGCGACAAGGACGCCGAGGCGCTGAAGGCGCTGCGCGGCAAGGTTGCGATCGCGAACGCCAAGATGGCCTACCAGCATTGGCTGGAGGTGACGGCAAGCCCGCGCTGGCAGAAGCTCGCCGCCGCCGGCGCGCAGACCCAGCGCCTGCTGTGGGCCAGCACCGGCACCAAGGACAAGGCCTACAGCGACGTGCTGTATGTCGAGGAGCTGATCGGCCCCGAGACCGTCAACACCATCCCGCCGGCGACGTTCGACGCCTTCCGCGACCACGGCAAGGTCCGGGCCTCGCTGACCGAGGATGTCGAGGGCGCGCGCCACATCATGGCCGAGGCCAAGCGCCTGGGCCTGGACCTCGACGGCGTGACGACGACGCTGGTGAACGAAGGCGTGGCCTCGTTCGCCGATGCGTTCGACGACCTGCTGGGCACGGTCGCCACCAAGCAGAACGCGCTGCTGGGCGACGCGCTGACCAGGACGACGGTCGAACTGCCCGCCGAGCTGGACAGCGCCGTCAAGGCCAGCCTGGACGCATGGCGCAAGGGCGGCCTCGTCCGGCGCCTGTGGGCGCGCGATGCGACCGTCTGGACCGGCAAGGACGAGGCCAAGTGGCTGAAATGGCTGGACATCGTCGATGATCGCCTGGCCGACCTGCCGGCGCTGGAGGCCTTCCAGGCCGAGGTGAAGCAGAAAGGCTTCAAGGACATCCTGCTGCTGGGCATGGGCGGGTCGAGCCTGGGGCCAGAGGTGCTGGCCGAGACCTTCGGCAAGCATGAGGGCTTCCCGCATCTCTATGTCCTCGACAGCACCGACCCGCAGCAGGTCAAGGCGTTCGAGAAGAAGATCGACCTTGCCAACACGCTGTTCATCGTCTCGTCCAAGTCGGGCGGCACGCTGGAGCCGAACATCCTCAAGGCCTATTTCTACGATGCGGCCAGGAAGGTGCTGGGCGACAAGGTCGGCGGGCATTTCGTCGCCGTGACCGATCCCGGTTCGCACATGGAAGATGTCGCGAAGAAGGACGGGTTCTGGAAGATCTTCCACGGCGAGAAGCAGATCGGCGGCCGGTATTCGGTGCTGTCGAATTTCGGCATCGTCCCGGCGGCTGCCGCCGGCATTCCGTTGAAGGCGTTCCTCGACTCCGCGCTGCACGGGGTCAGGGCCTCGGCCGCGTCCGTGCCGCCGGCGTTGAACCCGGGCGTGCTGCTGGGCACCGTGCTGGGCGTGGCGGCGACGAAGTTCGGCCGCGACAAGGTGACCTTCGTGACCTCGCACCCGATCCGCGACCTGGGCGCGTGGCTGGAGCAGTTGATCGCGGAATCGACCGGCAAGATCGGCCGGGGGCTGATCCCCATCGACGACGAGACGCTGGGCGCCCCGGCGCTGTACGGCAAGGATCGCGTCTTCGCGTATCTGCGCCTGGAGTCGCATGCCTGCGCGGAGGAGGATGAAGCCGTGCGCGCGCTGGTCGCGGCGGGCGAGCCGGTGGTGACGATCCACCTGCAGGACAAGCGGCAGATCGCGCAGGAATTCTTCCATTGGGAATTCGCGACCGCGGTCGCCGGTTCGATCCTGGGGATCGACCCGTTCGACCAGCCGGACGTCGAGGCCTCGAAGATCGAAACCAAGAAGCTGACGACCGCCTATAACGAAACGGGCACGCTGCCGGCGGAAACGCCGTTCGCGACCGACGGCGCCTTCTCGTTCTTCGCCGACGCGGCCAATGCGGCGGCGTTGAAGGGCGGGTCGCTGGCCGACATCCTGAAGGCCCATTTCGGCCGGGTGAAGGCGGGCGATTATGTCGGGCTGCTGGCCTATGTCGAACGCGACCTTGCGACCCGCGAATGGATCCAGGCGACCCGCCTGACCATCCGCGACGCGCTGAAGGTGGCGACGGCGGCGGAATTCGGCCCTCGTTTCCTGCATTCGACCGGCCAGGCCTACAAGGGCGGCCCCAACAGCGGCGTGTTCCTGCAGATCACCGCCGATGATGTGGCCGACCTGCCGGTCCCGGGCGAGAAATACACGTTCGGCGTGGTGAAGGCCGCGCAGGCGCGTGGCGATTTCGACGTCCTGGCCGAGCGGGGACGTCGCGCCCTGCGGGTGCATATCAAGGGTGATCTGAAATCCGGCCTCGATGCGCTGGGCAAGGCCATCGCCGCTTCCGTCTGATTACAAGTCCCGGCCCCGCCCGCCTTTTGCGGGCGGGGCGTTCTGCCGGCCGCCGGACCGTGGATCGGGGCGGCTGACGCATGCGCGACGACGTTTCGCGCAAAGGAGAAACAAGAACATGCAAATCGGCATCATCGGCCTTGGCCGCATGGGCGGGAACATCGCCGTCCGCCTGTCGCGACATGGACATGACGTGGTCCTGTTCGATCGCGACCCCGCCACCGTCGCCAAGGTCGCCGAGCGGACCGAGGGCGGGCGCGGCGTCGCCGCCGGCAGCGTCGAGGACCTGGTCGCCAAGCTGACCGCCGGCCGCAAGATCGTGTGGGTCATGCTGCCGTCGGGCGAGATCACCGAGGCCGCGGTCCAGCAGCTGAACGGCCTGCTGGGCAAGGATGACATCGTCATCGACGGCGGCAACAGCTATTACAAGGACGATATCCGTCGCGCGGCCCAGCTTTCGGAGAAGGGCATCCACTATATCGACGTCGGCACGTCCGGCGGCGTGTGGGGCCTGGAGCGCGGCTATTGCATGATGTATGGCGGCACGAAGGATTCGACCGACCATATCGACCCGATCCTCAGCGCGCTGGCGCCGGGCAAGGGCGATGCGCCCGTCACCCCCGACCGCGACAAGCCGGGCCTGGACCCGCGGGCGGAGCAGGGCTACCTGCATTGCGGGCCGGCCGGGTCCGGCCATTTCGTCAAGATGGTCCATAACGGCATCGAGTATGGTATGATGCAGGCCTTCGCCGAGGGCTTCGACATCATGAAGACCAAGAATTCGGCCATCCTGCCCGAAGACCAGCGCTTCGACCTGAACATGGCCGATATCGCCGAAGTCTGGCGGCGCGGCAGCGTCGTGTCCTCGTGGCTGCTGGACCTGACGGCGGAAGCCCTGGCCAAGAACGCGTCGCTGTCCGAATTCACGGGCGAGGTCGCGGATTCCGGCGAGGGTCGCTGGACGCTGGAAGCGGCGATCGAGGAATCGGTGCCGGCGCCGGTCATCACCGCGTCGCTGTTCACGCGCTTCCGGTCGCGCACCGGCAACAATTATGCCGAGAAGGTTCTCTCCGCCATGCGCTTCGGCTTTGGCGGCCACGTCGAGAAGAAATAATAAAATCTCAACGACGGGAACAGGTGGAAACAGGGCAGGGAAACGTCCGACATGGATGGAATAGTCGCGTCAGCATCGTCCGAGATACAGGGGGCCGGGGCCGGCACGCAGCCGCGGCCGGCCCCGCCCTGTACCTTCGTCGTCTTCGGCGGCGGGGGGGACCTGACGAAGCGGCTGCTGGTGCCCGCGATCTACAACCTGGCCTGTGCCGGGTTGCTGGATGACGGGTTTTCCATCGTCGCCGTCGACTGGGCCGAATTGTCGAGCGAGATCCTGCGCGCCCAGTTCCATGACGCCCTGCAGGATTTCGTGGCGCGGCGCGGCACTTCGGCGACCGTGCTGCGCGACGACATCTGGCAGTGGCTGGACACCCGCGTCACCTACCTGCGCGGGTCGTTCGAGGAGGCGGAAACCTACGACCGGCTGGCGCAGCGCGTCGCCGGTGGCAATGCGGTCTTCTACCTCGCGGTCGCCGCGCGCTTCTTCGGCCCCATCGTGGACCATCTGGGCACGTCACGCCTGACGGACGAGGCCAACGGCGTCTATCGCCGGGTGGTCGTCGAAAAGCCGTTCGGGCATGACCTGCAATCCGCGCGCGAACTCAACAGCCGCCTGCTGGGCACCCTGCGGGAACGGCAGATCTATCGGATAGATCATTATCTGGGCAAGGAAACGGTCCAGAACATCATGGCCCTGCGGTTTTCCAACGGCTTCTTCGAACCGTTGTGGAACCGGCAGAATATCGACCATGTCCAGATCACGGCGGCCGAGACGGTGGGCGTGGAAAAACGCGGCCGGTTCTACGAAGGGACCGGCGCGTTGCGCGACATGGTGCCGAACCACCTGATGCAGCTTCTGGCCATGACGGCGATGGAGGCCCCGGTTTCGTTCGACGCCGACGCGGTGCGCGACGAGAAATCGAAGGTCCTGAAGGCGATCCACAGCCTGATGCCCGAGGACGTGGTGCGCGGGCAGTACACGGCCGGGACGCTGGGTGGCGCGCCCGTGCGCGGCTATCGCGACGAACCCGACGTGGCCCCGGACTCCCGGACCGAGACCTATGTCGCGATGAAGCTGAATATCGACAATTGGCGCTGGGCGGGGGTGCCGTTCTACCTGCGTACCGGCAAGCGGCTGGCGATCCGCAAGACCGAGATCGCGATTCATTTCCGGCACGCGCCGTATGCGCTGTTCCGCGACACGCCGGTCGAACGGCTGACGCCCAACATCATGATTATGCATATCCAGCCGACCGAAGGCGTCACCATGCAGTTCGGCGCCAAGATCCCGGGCCCCACGGTCCGGCTGGGCGGCGTGCGTATGAAGTTCGATTACTCGGAATGGTTCAGCGAGGGGCCGAGCACCGGCTACGAAACCCTGATCTATGACTGCATGACGGGGGACGCGACGCTGTTCCAGCGCGCCGACAATATCGAGGCCGGGTGGCGCGCCGTGCAGCCGGTGCTGGATTGGTGCGACCGGCCGGACGAGGCGCCGCTGTGTTCCTATGCCGCCGGGTCGGCCGGCCCGGTGGAGGCCGATGCGCTGCTGGCGCGGGACGGGCGGCACTGGCTGGGACTGACGGCATGAGCGCCGGTGCGGCGCCCGTGGCCCGCGCGGCCCCGTCGGGCAAGGTCCGGCTTGTGGTGTCGGATATCGACGGCACGCTGGTCACGCGCGACAAGCGCCTGACGCCCGGCGTGCTGGCGGCCGCGCGGTCGCTGCGCGCGGCGGGGGTGCGGCTGTGCCTGGTCAGCAGTCGCGCGCCGCGGGGGATGGAAATGTTCCTCGACCCGCTGGCGATCGACACGCCGCGCGCCGGGCTGAACGGCGGACTGATCGTCATGCCGGACGGCACCATCGTCTCGCGCCTGTCGCTGGACCCCGACGCGGTGCGGCAGTCCGTCGAAATCCTGCAGGCGCACCATATCGACCCATGGCTGTTCATCGGCCGTGACTGGCTGGTGACGGACCCCGCCGGCCCGTATGTGGCGCGCGAACGGCAGGTGGTGCAGACCGACCCCGTGGTCGTGCCCGATTTCGACGCCCACACCCATCATGTCGGCAAGATCATGGGGGCGTCGTCGGACTATCCGCTGCTGGCGCGGATGGAGAGCGAGATCGGCGCCCTGCTGGCCGGCCGCGCCAGCGTGCATCGCTCGTCGGACTACTATCTGGACATCACCCATTCGCGTGCGAACAAGGGCTATGCAGCATTAGAACTGGCGCGCCTGATGAATGTTGATATCGGAGAAGTTGCGTGCATCGGCGATATGTACAATGACGTGCCGATGCTGGACGAGGCCGGGGTGGCGATCGCGATGGGCAATGCCCCGGACGGGGTCAAGGCCCACGCCCATTTCGTGACCGATGGCAACGAACAGGATGGCTGGGCGCATGCGATGGAACGCTATGTCCTGCCACGGGTCTGAAGGGTGAGAAGATTGAGGATTCCGGTATGATCGCGGGGAAGGCCGGGCCGATCCGGCTGGTGCTGGCGGATGTCGACGGTACGCTGGTCACGCGCGACAAAATCCTGACCCCGCGGGCGATCCGCGCGGTCGATCGCCTGCGCGAGCGTGGAATCCTGTTCGCCATCACCAGCGGCCGGCCGCCGCTGGGCATGAAGATGGTGACCGACCCGCTGCGGATCGACCAGCCGATCGCCGGATTCAACGGCGGCATGATCGTGCATCCCGATTTTTCGCTGATCGAGGCCCATACCCTGACGCCCGAGGTCGCGCGCCGCACGCTGGGCATCCTGCGCGACCACAAGGTCGATCCCTGGGTCTATGACGGCAATGACTGGATCGTCTCGAACCCCGAGGCCCCGCATGTCGCCCGCGAGCAATGGACGGTGAAATTCCCCCCCCGCGTCGCCGCCGACGTGGGCGCGGCGCTGGACCAGGTGGTGAAGATCACGGGTGTCAGCGACGACCTGGAACTGATGAAGCGGGTCGAGCACGATTTGCAGGAGGCGCTGGGCGATGCGGCGTCGGCCGCGCGGTCGCAGCCTTATTATGTCGATGTCACCCATCACGACGCCAACAAGGGCGGGGTGGTGCTGGCGCTGGAACGGCTGCTGGGCGTGCCGGCGGCGCAGATGGCGACGCTGGGCGACCAGCCGAACGACGTGCTGATGTTCCGGCGCAGCGGCCTGTCCATCGCCATGGGCCAGGCCAGTGACGAGGTGAAGGCGCAGGCCACCCACGTCTCGACCTCGTCGGAGGAGGAAGGGTTCGCGGTGGGTGTCGAACGCTATATTCTGGGAGATGAAGCCTGATGGGCGGTCATGACGTAAAAACCGGCGAGATGATTGTGCTTGCCGACGGCGAGGCGATTGCCCGGTACATGGCCGAATGGCTGACCGAACAGGCGCTGGCCAAGACCGGCGGCCCGTTCGTGGTGGCGCTGTCGGGCGGGTCCACGCCCAAGCGGCTGTACGAGATCCTGGCCTCGCCCGACTATGCCGCGCGCTTTCCATGGGACCGCACCCAGTTCTTCTTCGGCGACGAGCGCTTCGTCCCCGAAAGCGATCCGGCGAACAATTACAGCATGACGCGCCAGGCGCTGCTGTCGCATGTCGCGGTGCCGGCGGCCAACGTGCACCCGATGCCGACACAGGGCGACCCGACCGCCGCCGCCGCGCGGTACCAGGCGGAATTGCAGGCGGTCTATGGCGCCGACAGCCTGCAGGCGGGCCGCCCGCTGTTCGATGTCGTGCTGCTGGGGCTGGGCGACAATGGCCACACGGCCTCGCTGTTCCCGCGTACGCCGGTGCTGAACGAACGGACGCTGTGGGTGTCGACCTGCGTGCCGGACGACGCGCCCCACACGCGCCTGACCCTGACCTATCCGGCGATCCATTCCAGCCGCCATGTAGTGTTCATGCTGGCGGGTGCCGGCAAGAAGGAGGCCTTCGCCAAGGTCCGCGCGGGCGATCCCGGCGAACCGGCCAGCCACATCACCACCGAGGGCGAACTGGTCTGGCTGCTGGACAAGGCGGCCACCGGGGGCTGATCGGGCCCGGCGAACTGACGGAACGACAAGAGGGCCGCCGGCTCGTCCGGCAGGCTCCGGGGGAGACAAGGCAATGGGCGTCCAGGATTCGGACCCGATGAATGAACTGAAGCGCATGGCGGCCGAGGAAGCCGCCGCCATGGTGCAGGACGGGATGGCGGTCGGCCTGGGGTCGGGCAGCACGTCGGCGATGATGATCGACGCGCTGGGCCGGCGCTGGGCCGAAGGGCTGCGCTTCGTCGGCATTCCGACATCGGAACGCTCGGCCGACCAGGCGCGGGCGCACGGCATCACGCTGGTGACGTTCGCGACCCACCCGCAGCTGGATCTGGCCATCGACGGCGCCGATGAGGTCGAGCGCGGGTCGCTGGACCTTATCAAGGGGCTGGGGGGCGCCCTGTTCCGCGAAAAGATCGTGGCGGCCGCGGCCCGGCGCTTCATCGTCGTGGTGGACGAAAGCAAGCTGGTCGACCATCTGGGCAGCCGCGTGCCGGTCCCGGTCGAGGTCACGTCCTTCGGCTGGGAAAGCACGGCGCGGCAACTGGGCGACCTGGGCGGGCGGGTCGCGCCAAGGATGGATCGCAATGGCGGCCTGTTCGTCACCGACGGGGGCAACATGATCCTCGATTGCACGTTCGGCCCCATCGCCGATCCGCCGGCCCTGGCCGCCGCGATCCGCGGCGTGGTGGGCGTGGTGGAAAGCGGCCTGTTCATCCACCGGACGTCCGAGGTCATCGTGGCCGGCCGCAACGGCCTGACCCGCCTGGTGGCGGCATGACCGGCCCCCTGCCGCAGGCCGAGGGGATCCGCCCCAGGGTGCTGGTCATCATGGGGGTGTCGGGCTCGGGCAAGACGACGGTGGCCGAGGGCCTGCACAACATCCTGGGCTGGCCGTACCAGGAGGGCGACCTGCTGCATCCCAAGGCCAACGTGGACAAGATGGCCGCCGGGATCCCCCTGACGGACGAGGACCGCTGGCCGTGGCTGGCGCTGTGCCGCCAATGGATCGACGCGCGGATCGCCGAGGGCGGCGGCGGCATCCTGACCTGCTCGGCGCTGAAGCGGGCCTATCGCGACGTGCTGCGGCAGGGAACGGACCAGGTGGTGTTCGTCTACCTGAAGGTGCCCGAGCCCATCCTGCAGGCGCGTCTGGCCCGGCGCAAGGGGCATTACATGCCGCCCAGCCTGCTGCCCAGCCAGCTTGCGACGCTGGAGGAACCCGCGCCGGACGAGCATGCCCTGGTCATCGACATCGAAAGCACCGTGGCCGAGGTGATCGCGGCGACGCTGGGCCAGTTGAAATACAAGCTGGAGAACTGAACGGTCGGCATGGTGGACAGCGGGCCGGATCGAGGAGGGACTGGCCTGTCGTTGCGTGCGGCCATCCTTGTCTCGGCCGTCCTGCTGGTCGCGTTGTGGGCCGTACGTGCGCGTGCGGCCGACGGGGCCGACCGGGCCGACGTGGATGTGGTGCCGGAACGTTGCGTCGCCCATGTCATCACGGCGCCGCTGCTGACCGGAGACGGCAGCCCCGCCATCCCGGTGCGGATCAACGGGATCGCGGGGGCGGCGTTCCTGGGGACGACGCAGGAAAGCCTGGGCGTGTTCGAACGCGATGACATGCACTATCCCGTGGGCAAGGCGCTGCCGGTGCAGACGGTGACCGGCGAAGGGCGCTCCTACACCACCATCATCGATGATCTGGTGATCGGGCGGGGAACGGCCCATCACATCAACGGGGTCATGCTGGGGTCGTTCGGCGAACGGAAGATTGCGGGGCGGCCGGTGCTGGGGGTGCTGGGCTACGATATCCTGGGAAATTACAATGTCCTGCTGGATTTTCCCAACCAGACCATGACCCTGTTCCAGGAAAGCGGCGCCCCGGACTGCCCGCCCGTGTCGCTTCTGGTGGGCGCGCGGCCCTATGCCGCGGCGCTGATGCCCGATGCGCGGGGAATGGACGTCATGGTGCAGGTGGCGATCAATGCCGTGCCTGTCGGCATGGAGGTGGAACCGGGGTCGAACGCCTCCATCATCCGGACCGCCGACGCCGCCGATGCCGGGGTGGGCGCACCCGAACTGGCCAACGATCCCCGCAGCCGCACCGACGCCGGCACCGCGATCGTCGGCCACCGGCACCGTTTCGACCAGGTGGTGCTGGGCACCCTCCACCGCGCGGTGTTGCGGGCCGACGTGGCCAAGGCGGCCTATAATATCCTGGGAATGGATTTTTTCCGGAGCCGGACGGTGCTGTTCGCCTTCCCCAGCCGGATGCTCTATTTTTCCGATCCGCAACCGACGGCGGATGGAACGGACGTGGCGCATTCGGGCCTCAGTCCGGCCCAGTCCCGGATGGCCGACGCCACGGTCGACGAACAGTCCCGTTAACAGCAGGCGCGGACTCCGCCCGAACCAGACCGGCTATCAGCCAATATCTGGAAACGGTAGATTTCCTTCATTGTCGTTTTCTGCCTCGGGTGGCTCGGCTACCACTTGATCTGTCAGCAACTGGCGCACATCGCCAGCCGCCGGATTGTTTGAACACGACGTTTCGGCGCCGCTTCAGATCGGGAAAAGCCATGACCAGGGTTCTTGTTCTTTATTATTCCACCTACGGCCATATCGAGACGATGGCCGAGGCCGTGGCGGAAGGCGTCCGTGCTGCCGGGGCGCAGGCCGACGTCAAGCGCGTGCCCGAGACGGTGCCGGAAGAGATTGCCCGCGCGAACCATTTCAAGCTCGACCAGGGCGCGCCGGTCGCCACCCCGGCCGACCTCGAGGCCTATGACGCGATCATCGTCGGCACGCCGACGCGCTTCGGGCGCATGGCGTCGCAGATGGCCAGCTTCTGGGACCAGACGGGCGGGCTGTGGTTCAACGGCGCGCTGGTCGGCAAGGTGGGGGCGGCGTTCACCTCCACGGCGGTGCAGCATGGCGGGCAGGAGACGACCCTGTTCTCCATCATCACCAACCTGCTGCATCACGGCCTGGTCATCGCCGGCCTGCCCTACAGCTTCCAGGGCCAGATGCGCCTCGATGAAATCACCGGCGGCGCGCCCTATGGCGCCACGACGATCGCGGCCGGAGATGGATCGCGCGCGGTCAGCGCCAACGAACAGGATGGCGCGCGCTTCCTCGGCCAGCACGTGGCGCAGATCGCGTCCAAGCTTTCCGCCTGAATTCTTCAAGACATTCCATCAGGATTACAGAACATGACACGCACCCTTGCGACCACCGCCGCCGTGGCGGCCATTCTCGTCGCCATCGCCGGCCAGCCGGTGTCGGCGCAGGCCGTCACCGCGCCCGCCGACGTGCAGGGCGGCAGCTATCAGGTCGAACCCGCGCATACGCAGGTGGGCTTTTCGCTGCTGCATTTCGGCTTCACCACCTATTCGGGCGTCTTCTCCAACGTGTCCGGCACGCTGACGCTGGACCCGAAGACCCCGTCGGCCTCCACGCTGAACGTCACCATCCCCATCGCCTCGGTGCAGACCACCAGCGCGAAGCTGGATGAAGAACTCAAGGGCGCGCAGTGGTTCGACGCGGCCTCGTTCGCCAACGCGACCTTCACCTCCACCAAGGTGAGCGTCACCGGCAAGGGCCGTGCGACCGTCACGGGCACCCTGACGCTGCATGGCATCTCCAGGCCCGAGACGCTGAAGGTGCGCTTCATCGGCGCGGGCGTGAACCCGCTGGACAAGAAATACACGGTGGGTTTCGAGGCGACCGGCACGATCAACCGCAGCGATTTCGGCGTGAAGATGTATGTCCCGTATGTCAGCGACGCGGTCGAGCTGCGTATCGCCGGCGCCTTCGAGCGTCAGGACTGAGCGCGTCATGCCGGCCGCTGTGCAGAAGGCCGGCGCGACCGGCCGCTATGACCTGGTTGCGATCACCCTGCATTGGGTGATCGCGGCCGGAATCCTGGCCCTGATCGCCATGGGGCTGGTCATGGACCACATGACCCTGCCGCCGATGCGGGTGTTCCAGTTCTACCAACTGCACAAATCCATCGGCATCACCGTGATGCTGGCTGTCGTGCTGCGCGTGCTGTGGCGGCTGTTCCATGCGGCGCCGGCCCTGCCGGCCGCCATGACGGTGCAGGAACGCAGGGCCGCGCATGGGGTGCATGGGTTGCTGTACGGCTTGCAGGTCTTTCTGCCGCTCAGTGGCTGGGCGCTGGTTTCCGCGTCGGTGTTCAATATCCCGACCGTTCTCTACGGCATCCTGCCCTGGCCGCATCTGCCGTTCTTCTCGACGCTGCATGACAAGGCGCCGGTCGAAGCCGTCCTGAAAACGCTGCATCATTGGGGTGCATGGATGCTGACGGCGATCATCGCCCTGCATGTCGCCGCCGCCCTGCGCCATCATTTCATCCTGAAGGACGGCGTGCTGCGCCAGATGCTGCCCGGCCGCCGCCCCATAGCCTGACGGGATTTTCCCAATGTCCATCGCCACATATCTCAAGGCCGCCCTGCTGGGCGCGGCCCTGCTCGGCCCCAGCGTCCCGGCCCTGGCCGCCGACTGGACCATAGACCCGGCCCACAGCACGCTTGCCTTCACCGGCACGCAGACCGGCGCGAAATTCACCGGCCATTTCAAAAGTTTCGGCGGTACGATCCGTTTCGATCCCGCCCATCCGGACACCGGCCACGCGCTGATTGCGATCGACATCGCCAGTGCCGCCACCGGCGACGCGCAGCGCGACGAGGCCATTCCCGGCGCCGACTGGTTCAATGTCGCGCAATTTCCGAAAGCGACCTTCGAGGCGACCGGTTTCCAGCCCAAGGGTGGAAACGCCTACGAAGCCCACGGGACGCTGACGATCCGGGGGATCAGCCATCCGGAAACGCTGCCCTTCACGCTGGATATCACCGGCAATGTCGCCCATGCCAAGGGGCATCTCGACCTGGTCCGCTCCAGTTTCGGTGTGGGGCAGGGGCCGTGGGCGAGCGGCCAGTGGGTGGCGCTTGAAGCCGGCGTCGATATCGACATCACGG
The DNA here is from genome assembly GCF_014174305.1 of Gluconacetobacter johannae. Taxonomy (GTDB): domain Bacteria; phylum Pseudomonadota; class Alphaproteobacteria; order Acetobacterales; family Acetobacteraceae; genus Gluconacetobacter; species Gluconacetobacter johannae. The sequence goes on from NZ_JABEQH010000003.1 coordinate 203,196, forward strand.
CGCAGGCGACGCCATAGTTCCGCCTCGCGGCCACGGGATGTCGTCTTAAACGGCGCCCTGTGGCTCGGGCGCGCTGGCCCAGGGCGCGGTCGCGAAACATCCGGCCAGGTAATCGAGCAGAACGGACACGCGCGCGGGCCGCAATTGCCCAGGCGGGGTGACCAGATGCAGGGCGATCGGGGAAATGCTCCAGTCCGGCAGCACTTCTTCCAGCCGGCCGGCCGCCAGTTCGCGCCAGATCATGAATTCCGGAAAGACCGACAGACCCAGCCCGGCCAGCAGGACCGGCAGGAAGGCCTCCGAATTGTTCGCCCGGAGGCGGGCGGGCGGCGTCACCACATACGTGTCGCCCGTCGTGTGATGCAGGCGCAGTTGCCCTGGTACCGCGACATTCGTGTAAATAAAGCCCTGATGATGTTCCAGGTCACGCGGGTGCGTGGGGCGTCCGTGCGCCTCCAGATAGGACGGGGCCGCGACCAGCGGACGACGCACCGCGCAGAGCCTGCGCGCGCGCAGTGATGAATCGGTCAGGGATGCGATCCGCAGCGCCACGTCGTAGCCGCCGCCGACCAGGTCAATCACTTCGTCGCTGAAATCGATCGCCACCTCGACTTCGGGATAAAGCGTGAGAAATTTCGGCAGGACCGGGGCGAGGTGCATGACGCCGAAGGACATCGGCGCCGCAATCCGCACCAGTCCGCGCGGCCGCACCGTCCCGTCCTGCGCTTCGGCTTCCGCCATCTCGCCTTCGGCGAGGATCCGGTTCGCCCGGTCGATCGCCGCCCGCCCCGCTTCCGTCAGGCCAAGCTGGCGCGAGGTGCGGCTGAGCAGCGAGGTGCCCAGCCGCTGTTCCAGGCGTGTGATCGCCTTGGAAACAGTCGGCTTGGACAGTTGAAGCGCCTCGGCGGCACCCGCGAAGGAGCGTACTTCCACCACCTTGGCGAAGATCGCCCAGGCTTCGAGGTCAGGCAGTCTCGCCATGTCATTCCCAGAACTGATGTGTTTCCGTCATTTCCATTTTAAGACGGTCAACAGCGTTCTATCTCTTGCTGCGTAGAAGGCCAAGAGGGCCGGGAGGCATCACATGATAGACGTCAGATCCTTTGCAAGCCTGGGTGGGGCCGATCACGGCTGGCTCAAGGCGAAACATCACTTCTCGTTCGCGGATTATCACGATCCGGAGCGGGTCCACTGGGGCGCCCTGCGGGTGTGGAACGATGATACCATCGCGCCCGGCACCGGCTTTCCCCCGCATCCGCACCGCGACATGGAAATCATCACCTATGTCCGCAAGGGCGCGATCACGCATCAGGACAACCTTGGCAACAGGGGCCGGACGGAAGCCGGCGACGTGCAGGTCATGTCCGCGGGCAGCGGCATCACGCACAGCGAATATAACCGCGAACCCGGTGCGACCGAGATCTTCCAGATCTGGATCATTCCGACGGAGCGTGGCCGTGCGCCAAGCTGGGGCGCGCGTCCGTTTCCGAAGGAAAACCGGGCGGGGCATTTCGTCACGCTGGCCTCGGGGTATGAGAGCGATGCCGACGCATTGCCGATCCGCACCGATGCCCGCGTCCTGGGGGCGACGCTGAAGGCCGGGCAGACGGCGGAATATGCGCTGGGCACCGAACGCCATGCCTATCTCGTGCCGTCCACCGGCGCGGTCGAGATCGAAGGCGTGCGGGTGAACACCCGTGATGGCGCCGCCATCACCGGGACCGAAACGCTACGCGTCACCGCCCTGGAAGACGCTGAAATCGTGCTTGTCGACGCCGCGGCGTGAACAGGAGACGCCAGGCGCCCTGATCCGTCTCGACATGCCCTGGCATGACGGATCGGGGTGTCCTTGCCGCCGGGCCATTCAACCAAAGCAGGGGATCGGACAATGTACAAGTTCGAGGCATCCGCCGGAGCCGTTCTGCTCGCTGTCGGGCGGCATGCGCTGACCCTCCTGTTCGGGGTCATGGGATGGGGGAAACCGGGCGATTGCGCGGCGATCTGCGAGTACGTCCGGTTGCGGTCCCGGTTCGTAGGCCAGTCTCCCAAACCGGTATCCTGATCCGGCGGCTGCCAGAGCAGGATTCAGTCCTGCGTCCACGTCGTCGGCACGGCGCGGCAGTGCGACAGGCCGGCGCGGAAGCCGGGGCTGCACAGGGCGGCCAGTTCGGCCGCGTGCTCATAGTCCGGCATCACCCGGTCGACCAGCGCGTTCTTCGCCGTCGCGGGGTGGAAATAGATTTCGGACAGTCCGTCCGGCAGGTGCGCGGCCAGGGCCGCGACCCGGTCGGTCGTCATATGGCCGCTCCAGGCGATGCCGAAGCACCAGTCGTTGGTCAGCAGCCCGGCGCGGCGGGCCTGGTGGCGCAGCACCGCGGTCCAGCGCCGCAGGGCGGCGGCCCCCGGTGAATCGCTGTAGGTGCCGGCGGCGAACAGGGGCTCGGGCGGCTCCAGCGGGACGCGGATCGCCCGCAGGCCGTGGCGCAGCCCGCTTTCGATCATCAGCTTGCCCACCGTCGGGTGCAGATGCATGTGCTTGTGCGCGTTGGCGTGGTCCAGCGTCAGCCCCGTCCGGGCGAAGGCCGTGAACTGGGCCTCGATCTCGGCCGCGAGTTGGCGACGTATGCTGGGGCGGAAGAAATAATTGACGCCCAGTTCAAGCTGGCTGGACGGAAACTGCCCGTCCCGATCCACCAGCAGGGGAATGTCGGCGGGCGGCAGGGTCGCCGGTCCCTCGATCACCACCAGATGCAGGCCGACATGCAGGCCGGGCAGGCGACGCGCGCGCGCCACCGCGTCGACCGCCGCCGGCCCCGCCACCATCAGGCTGGCGGTGGACAGCAGGCCGTCGCGATGCGCGATCTCGATGGCTTCGTTGACCTCTTCCGACAGACCGAAATCGTCGGCGGATACGATCACGCGCTTCATGGATACTCGCGGGGAAAAGGGCCGCCGGGGCGGCGGCCCCGGCGGGCGCGGTCAGGCCGCGCGGCGGTCACGCAGGAACTGGAAGAACTCCACGCCCTCGCGCAGGCGGCGCTTCATCATCTGCGGGCTGCGAACCATCTCGCCGACGATCGAGGCGATCTTGGGCGCGCGGAAATAGAATTTCCGGTAGAATTCCTCGACGCTGCCGAAGATTTCGGTGTGCGACAGATGCGGGTAGTGCAGGGGGGCGATCTGCACGCCGTTCTCGTCGATCAGTTCGGCGTTGCTGGCGTCCAGCCAGCCGTTCTCGGCCGCCTGCTGATACAGGAACGTGCCGGGATAGGGCGCGGCCAGGGACACCTGCAAGGTGTGCGGATTGATCTCGGTGGCGAACTTGATCGTCTCCTGGATCGTCTCCTTCGTCTCGCCGGGCAGGCCCAGGATGAACGTGCCGTGGATCTTGATCCCCAGCTCGTGGCAGTTTTTGGTGAACTCGCGCGCCACCTCGACCCGCAGGCCCTTCTTGATGTTGTGCAGGATCTGCTGGTTGCCGCTCTCGTAGCCGACCAGCAGCAGGCGCAGGCCGTTGTCCTTCAGCACTTCCAGCGTCTTGCGCGGCACGTTGGCCTTGGCGTTGCACGACCAGGTGACGCCCATCTTGCCCAGTTCGCGCGCGATGGCCTCGGCGCGCGGCAAATCGTCGGTGAAGGTGTCGTCGTCGAAGAAGAATTCCTTGACCTGCGGGAAATACTGCCGCGCCAGGCGGATCTCGGCGGCCACGTGTTCCGGGCTGCGGGTGCGGTAGTGATGCCCGCCCACCGTCTGCGGCCACAGGCAGAAGGTGCAGCGCGATTTGCAGCCCCGGCCGGTATAGATCGAGATGTACGGGTGCATCAGGTACCCGATGAAGTAATCCTCGATCTTCAGGTCGCGCTTGTAGACCTCGGTCACGAAGGGCAGGCTGTCCATGTTCTCGATCATGGCGCGGTCGCGGTTATGGACGATGACGCCTTCGTCGTTGCGCCAGGAAATGCCGTCCACGTCCTTCAGGTCGCGGCCTTCGGCGATTTCCTTGATCGTGAAGTCGAATTCGTTGCGGGCGACGAAATCGACCGGGCCACCCTTCAGCAGGCTTTCCTCGGGCTGGACGGCGACCTTGGCGCCGACCATGCCGATCTTCAGCGACGGATTCGCGTCCTTCAGCATCTGCGCCACCCGCACGTCCGAGGCGAAGGACGGGGTGGAAGTGTGCATCACCACTAGGTCGCGGTTGCGTACGTCCTGCAGGATCGGCTCCATGCCCATGCGCGCCGGCGGGGCGTCGATCAGGCGGCTGCCTTCGACCAGGGCGGCGGGCTGGGCCAGCCATGTCGGATACCAGAACGACCTGATTTCCCGCTTGGCCTGGTAGCGGGAACCCGCGCCGCCGTCGAAACCGTCGAAGGAAGGGGGTTGGAGGAACAGGGTCTTCATCATGATACGCGGATCCTAGGGACGTGGGGACCTGCAGGAATGGGGGTCCGGCACGGCCGTTCTTGATATGTCTTGTGTCGCATGGGCGCTGTCAGTCGCCCGGCACGACAGGACGGGATGGGGGCGTCATAACCGAATGTGGCGCGAGATGCATCGTCTGTCCACGCCACGCCACGCGGGTTCCGGTCACGCTGCCCGCCATGATCGCCGCCGAAAGCCAGTCGCGCGCCGGCAGCAGCAGCAGGGGGACCAGGCTGCGCTGGGCCAGCATGCGGTCCATCAGGAACGCGCAGGCCGCCCTGGCGGCCCAGACACCCAAAAAAACCAGCCATGTCCATCGTGCATGGGGCTGGCACAGCACGGCCATCGTCGCCCAGAACAGCGGCAGCTGGATGGCCGAGGCCGCATAGCCCGCGGGTTCCAGCGTCTTGACGGTGCGGCCCCAGCGCAGTTCGTGCGTCAGCACGTCGCCGAAGCCGGCCTCGCCCACGGTGGTCCAGGTCATGCACGACGCGATGGCGATATGCCGGCCGCGCTCGCGCACCAGGCGGCCCAGCATGGCGTCGTCGGCGATATGCGGGGCCAGCGCCTGCAGGCCGCCCACGGCGTCCAGCATCTCGCGCCGCAGGGCCATGGTGGCCCCCAGGCAGTCCTCGCGGCCCAGATAGCGCGACAGCATCACGCCGGGCAGGAAATTATGGTTGATCTGGCAGGCCGCCAGCAGGCGCGGCAGCGACCGCGTCGCCGGCAGGCCGGCATACAGGGTCGTCACCAGCCCGACCCCTGGCCGCGACAGCGCGTCGACGACGTGCCGCAGATAGTCCGGCGCCACATGGATATCCGAGTCGGAGATGACCAGGATATCGTGCCGGGCCTTGGGCAGCATGTTGATAAGATTGCCGATCTTGCGGTTGACGCCGTGCCCGGCCGGATCGACCACCAGGTCGATGTCCAGCGCCGGATGGCGTTCGCGCAGCCGCCGGACGATGGCGATCGCCGGGTCGCCCGCATCCTGCACGCCGAAGACGATCTGCATGCGTGGGTAATCCTGCGTGCAGAAGCTTTCCAGCGCTTCCTCCAGCAGGGGTTCGTCGCCGTGCAGCGGCTTCAGCACGGTGACCGGCGGCAGTACGGGCGCCACGGGGACGCGCCTTTCCCGCCACCTGAAGCGGGACATCAGCGCCGTACCCAGTGAGGCCTGCACGCACCCGGCGACCGCGATCAGGGCGGCGGCACCGGCTGGGGAGGCAAGGGCGTGCAAGGCAGACATCATCTTTCCGGCAGAGGGCGCAGGTCGTCTCGGGTCAGGGGCGTCGGTCGGTTCGGCTGCGGATCAACCGGCCGAGAACGCCTTGACCTTCTTCTGTAGCAGCGCGATCAGATTCTGCACATTCCCCGATGCGAGGGTGGAACTGAAATCGGACCGCTGGGCCGCGACCTGGCTGATATGGGCGTTCAGCAGGACGTCGACGATGCGCCAGCCATCGGGTCCCGAGCGCATGACATAGTCGATCTCGGTGCCGTCCGGGTCCTCGGTCGATCCGATATGCGTCGTCACGATCTGGTCGCTGCCGACCGGGGACGGGCGCGGGGTCGGGTCCACGTTGAAATGGGCATCGCCGCCGGGTTTGAAGCTGGAGATATAGCGGGCGATGGTGAACTGGCGGAACACCTCCAGCAGTTGCCGCTTGTCCCCGTCCGACAGGCCGGCGTAACGCAGGCCGACGGACGCGCTCAGCACCGTCTCCAGGTTGTAGACCTTGTCCACCACGGGGGCGAGGATCTGCGCCCGCTGGTCGAACGTGCCGCTGCCGGGGGCCTGGATCCGGCCCAGCGCGGTATAGAGCGCGTTGACCGGGGCCGTCACCGTCACCTGCGCGGCCCGTCCGGCGGACTGGGCATGCGCCGGTGCGACCGGCGGGACCATCATCGGGATCGCGGCCAGGCCGGCGCACAGGAACAGGGCGGCCATGGGCAAGGACGTCCGGGACAGGGGCATCCGGGACGGGGATTTCATCAAGCGTCGCATCACGGTCATGATTTCGGTCCGATTGTCGCCTTTAGCAAGGGTTGGGTCATGTTGTTTTCGATGCCCAGGGCGTGAAGCGCGGTATGGGCGATGGCGGCGGCGTCGAGTCCGGCCTCGTGATACTGGGCGTCCTGGGTGTTGTGGTCGATGAAGCGGTCGGGCAGGGTCATGGGG
>NZ_JABEQH010000004.1 GCF_014174305.1 Gluconacetobacter johannae
TCTGATGCGAGACCGGACGGCAACGAGCAATCGCCTCAAAACCTTGACGATCGACTTGCTGAAACGCCATGGCCGACATCGTTTGCGGCAGATTGAAGTGCAGATCGCTTCTCTCGATGCCGCCATCGCAGCGTTGGTGGCAGAAGACCCGCACCTGTCTCGCCGGCGGGACGTGCTGGCCAGCATCCCGGGTCTTGGCCTGATCACGGCCCACGCGCTGCTGGCCGACATGCCGGAACTCGGCACGATGGAGGAAGGCCAGGCTGCCGCTCTGGCCGGGCTCGCCCCGATCACCCGCCAGTCCGGAACATGGCGGGGAAGAAGTTTCATTCAGGGCGGCAGGGCTGCCATCCGGCAAGCACTCTACATGCCAGCCATCGTCGCCATGCGCTTCAACTCCGATCTCAAGCGGCTCTACGACCGACTGACCACCATCGGAAAGCACGCCAAAGTCGCCATTACCGCCATCATGCGAAAACTCATCGTTCTCGCCAACGCGCTGTTGCGGGACAACCGCCTCTGGACGCCAAAAGCCGCTTGATCACAACGGATACTCTCAGGGGCAGGGGGGATGGGTGCCGTCGGGGCAGACAACGTCGGTGCCGCGTGGAACGACGATGACCTTGTGGTCGCGGGGGGCGTCGTCCCCGTCGCCGCTGGCGGAACTGCACGCGGCCAGCGGCACGATGGCGATGCACGCCCCGAGTGTGAGGGGGCGCAGAAACCGTGTCGCGTTGTCGATCCACATTGCGGGACGTCTTCCTGATGGAGCCGGGACGCAGGTGCGGGTCCCGGATGACCACTCATCGCCCGGCGCCCATCACAGTTGCCACGATCGGGAAAGATTTTCGCGATGCGGCGCAGTGTTATTGCGGGTTGACCAGCAGCCGGCACAGCGCCTGGCAGGCCTCTGCGCGGTTGAGCGTATAGAAATGGAACCGCGACACGCCCCCCGCCCGCAACTGGCGGCACAGTTCGGCCGCCGTCGCCGTGGTGACCAGCGCGCGCGTCGCGGGCTGGTCGTCCAGCCCGTCGAACAGGCGGCGCATCCAGTCGGGAACGCGCGCGCCGCACATGTCGGCGAATTTATAGGCCTGGGCGATGTTGGCCACCGGCAGGATGCCGGGCAGGATTTCAGCGTCGATGCCGGCGGCGGCGGCCCTGTCGCGAAAGCGCAGGAAGGTTTCGGCCTCGAAGAAAAACTGCGTGATCGCCCGGGTGGCGCCCGCGTCGATCTTGGCCTTCAGATTGTCCAGGTCCGCCTGTGGGCTGGCGGCGTCGGGATGGGTTTCGGGATAGGCCGCGACCGAGATCTCGAACGGCGCGATCCGCCGCAGCCCCGCCACCAGCGCCGCCGCGTTCTCGTATCCGTCCGGATGCGGCACGAAGCGGCTGCCCGGCGTCGTGGGGTCGCCGCGCAGGGCCACGATATGGCGTATGCCGGCCGCCCAGTAGGCCCGCGCCACGTCGTCGACCTGCCCCCGTGTCGCATCGACGCAGGTCAGGTGCGCCGCTACCGGCACCGAGGTGTCGTGGGCCAGGGCCGCGATGGTCGCCAGCGTGCGGTCGCGCGTCGAGCCGCCCGCGCCATAGGTGACCGACAGGAAGCGTGGCCCCAGCGGCGCCAGCGCCCCGACCGTCTGCCGCAGGCCGTCTTCCATCTTCGTGCTCTTGGGCGGAAAGAATTCGAACGAAACCTCGACCGGGCCCAGGGCGGGGACATGCGACAGCGGACGCACGGCGGTAAGGGGGAATGGCATGCAGCCGGCTCCTTTATGAAAAGCTCTGGATTTTTGCGGGAGGGCGGCGACCCAGCCACAGCTTGACGGTCAGTTCGCCGTCGAGATGCGTGGGGCGCGCGCAGGACAGGCCGGCGGCCTTGAACCACGCCGCCATCTGCCCGTCCGTGAAGCCCAGGCGGACATGGGCATCGCGGTCGCGCAGGTCCTCGCGGTCGTGGGCCGCGAAATCGACGATCAGCAGGCGGCCGCCCGCGTCCAGCAGGCGCGCGGCCTCGGCGATCGCGGCGGCGGGATGCTGCGCGTAATGCAGCACCTGGTGCATGATGGCGACGTCCGCCGACCCGGCGGGCAGGGGCAGGGCGTAGATATCGCCCTGCCGCAGTTCGGCGCGGTCCAGCCCGGCCTGGGCCAGCTTGGTGCGCGCCAGGCGCAGCATGGCCGGGCTGCGGTCGAAGCCGATGGCGCACTCCGCCTTGCGGCCCAGCAATTCCATCATCCGGCCGGTACCGGTGCCGATATCCACCAGCCGGCCGATCGGCTCGGGCGCCAGCACCCGTTCGATCGCGGCCTCGACGTCGCCTTCGGCGACGTGGAGCGAGCGAATGGCGTCCCATTCCGCCGCATGGGTCTCGAAATATTCCTCGGCGGCGCTGGCGCGCACCGCCCGCACCGCCTTCAGCCGGGCGATATCGGCATCGGCGTCCGGGCCGTCGCCCCGCGTCCATTGGTCGATTGCAGCGAAGACCGGCGCCAGGTCCTGCGCCGGTCCCAGGGTCAGGAAGACCCAGCTGCCTTCCTTGCGCCGCTCGGCCAGGCCGGCATTGACCAGGATTTTGACATGGCGGGACACGCGCGGCTGGCTCTGCCCCAGCACCTGGGCGATTTCGCCGACCGAGAGTTCCATCGACCGCAGCAGCGCCAGGATACGCAGGCGGGTCGGGTCGGCCAGCGCCTGAAAGATGAGCAGCGGACGATGCATGGCGGATACATATAACGATATCCTTATATGTGCAAATTATATTGGTCCGATTTTTCCGCGGCATGGTTCTGAGCGCCGCCGGTGCCGTCCCCGTCGGGTAGCCAGCGGGGGCAGGATCCTATAAGGCGCGTGCTCGCGAAATGGTGTGGGGCCGTTTCGATGGGGTGTTGCGCGCGGGATGGAGTCATGACGTTCCAGTTTGCCAGCCGGATGCAGCATGTCGGGCCGTCGGCCATCCGCGAACTGCTGCGCCTGGGCGCCGATCCGGACGTGATCTCGTTCGGTGGGGGCTACCCCGACGCTTCCCTGTTTCCCACCGATGCGCTGTCCCGCCTGTTCGGCGACGTGCTGGCGGCCCAGGGCGCCACGGCGTTGCAATATATCGTCTCCAACGGCATTGCGCCGCTGCGCGCCCAGATCGCGGAACGGGCGTGGCGCGACGGGATTGCGTGCGACGCCGATCCTGAACGGGGGGCAGCAGGGGCTGGACCTGGTGGCGAAGATGATGCTCGATCCGGGTGACGTCGTCATCACCGAGGACCCGACCTTCCCGGCCGGCTTCGACGCGGCGCGCTTCATGGCGGAAACGATGCTGCCGCGCGCGAGGCTGGCCTATGTGCCCGGCGAAAGCTTCTTCCCGGTCGCCGGGCACGCCAATCATGCCCGGATCAGCTATTCGACGCAGGACGAGGCTACGATCGTGCACGGCATGACCCTGCTGGGCGGCCTGCTGACCGAGGCCCTGGGGTGACCCGCCACCCGTGACGAGGCCGGCGCGATGTCGTAATGCTGGTCGATCCGGCTTCGGAACGGTGCCGGTCGGCCGCTGCCTGCCCTGCCTTCATTTTCATTCGCAAGGAAACGTCCAGACGTGTCACCCCATCTGAATCGCGCCCTCGGCCCCTGGCAACTGCTGTTCACCGGGCTCAGCGCCATGATCGGGTCGGGCTGGCTGTTCGGCGCCCAGCGCGCGGCGGCGACGGCCGGGCCGGCCGCCAGCCTGGCGTGGCTGCTAGGGGCGTTCATCGCCCTGGTCATCGCCGGCGTGGCCACCGAACTGGGCGCGATGTTCCCGGTGGCGGGCGGGATGGTGCGGTACGCCAATGTCACGCACGGGCCGTTGATCGGCTTCATGGCGGCCAGCGCCAACTGGATCGCGATCGTCAGCGTGGTCCCGATCGAGGCCGAGGCCTCGGTCCAGTACATGAGCTCGTGGTCCTATCCCTGGGCGCGACAGCTCTATCAGGGCGGCGAGCTGACATCGTCGGGCCTGGCCGTGGCGGCGGGCCTGGTGGTGGTGTATTTCCTGCTCAACCTGTGGGGGATACGGCTGTTCGCCCGCGTCAACGTGCTGGTGACGCTGTTCAAGATCATCGTGCCCACCACCACGGCCGTGGCCCTGATGCTCAGCAGCTTCCATGCCGGCAACCTGGTCGGCAGCGATACCGGCGGGTTCATGCCCTACGGCCTGTCGGGGATCCTGACGGCGGTTGCGACCTCGGGCATCGTCTTCGCCTTCAACGGGTTCCAGAGCCCGTTGAACCTGGCGGGCGAGGCCCGTGATCCGGGCCGGACCATTCCCTTCGCCGTCCTCGGTTCGGTCGGGATCGCGACGATCGTGTATCTGCTGCTGCAATTCGCCTATCTGGGCGCGGTCCGGCCTGGGGCCGGGGGATGGGCCGGCCTTGCGTTTTCCTCGCCGTTCGCGGAACTGGCCGTCGCCTTCAACCTCAACTGGCTGGCGATGGTGCTGTATTTCGATGCCTTCGTCTCGCCCAGCGGAACGGGGACGACCGACATGGCGACCAGCGCGCGCATGACGCTGGGCATGCAGCGCAACGGGACGATGCCGGCGGTGCTGGGCCGCATCCATCCGCTGTACGGCGTGCCGCGCCCGGCGTTGTGGTTCAACCTGGGCGTGTCGTTCGCGTTTCTCTATTTCTTCCGGGGCTGGGGCATCCTGGCGTCGGTCATTTCGGTCTGTACGATCATTTCCTACCTGATGATCCCGATTTCGGCGCTGTCGCTGCGGTACAGCATGCCGGAGCACGCGCGTCCGGTCCGGGTGCCGGCGATGCGCGTCACCGGCACGCTGGCGTTCGTGTTCTCGTCGCTGCTGCTGTACTGGGCGCGCTGGCCGCTCAGCGGCGACATCATCCTGCTGCTGCTGATGTTCCTGCCGGTCTATGCCTGGTTCCGCCGGCATGATGGCTGGGAGCGCCATCGCGCCGCCTGCCGCCATGCGGTCTGGTTCATGGTCTATCTGCCGACGATCGCCGCCCTGTCCTATGTCGGCAGCCGGCCGTTCGGCGGGCTGGGGTGGATTCCTTATGGCTGGGACCTGGCGGTGGTGGCCGGGGTGTCGGTGCTGTTCTGCGAATGGGGCGTGCGTAGCGCGATGGACACGCCCGACCTGTCGGCGATCGCTGAAGAGGACGACCTGCCGGCGTTCGGCGGGCACTGACGTCCGGCCAGGCGTCAGAAATACCGTTCGTAGATGGTGATGACGTCGCCGGGTTGCAGCAGGGAATCGCGCCGTACCCGGCCCTCGATCGTCCGGCCGGACCCGCCCGCGTCGCTGCGGACGTCGCCGGCATGGTCGGTCACCGCGCGGTAGGTATAGCCGCCGGCCAGCGCGACGGCGCTGAGCATGGTCATGCCGGGCATGTAGGGATACTGGCCGGGATGGGCGACCTCGCCCAGCACGAAGATCGGCCGGTACTGGGTGACCTCGACCGAGACGCTGGGGCGGTTGAGGATGCCCTTGCTGGTCAACTGGTCCACGATCAGCGCCTGCAGCTCGCGGGTCGTCAGGCCCGATGCCTGCAGCGAGCCGATCAGGGGGAACGCGATCTGGCCGTTGTCGCCGACGGTGAACGTGTTGCTGAGTTGCAGGTCGTTATAGGTCAGCACCCGCAACTGGTCGCCGGCGCCCAGCCGGTACGCGCCGGGGGTGGGCGGCGGCAGGGGCGGAAGCTGGCCGGCGCATCCCGACAGCAGCATCGCCAGCACGCCGACACCGGGCCAACGGATGCGGCGCGGCGATGGGGCCGTGTGGGGGCGATCTTTCTGCACGGTCATCTTCACTCTCCGGTCATGATGGCTATTCGGCGAAATTGAACCCGATGGCGACATAGTTGCTGGCAAAGGTCGATTTCCGGTCGTTGAACAGCGGGTCGGACGTCTGGCCGCCGTGGGAATAGTTGTTGACATGGCTGAAGGACAGGTTGGCGGTGAGGTAGCGATTTATCGTCCAGTTGACCGATGCCCCGAATTTGAACAGCGTCTGGGTGCGCGATTGCGTGCCGGCCACGGTCTGCCCGGTGACGCTCATGCCGCCCTCGGCGAACCCCCGCAGCACGATGTTCCGGCGCAGTTCGTGGTCGATCTGGATACGTCCGTCCGTCACCGTCTGGTTGCGCGCGAAGGGCGAGGTCGGGTCGATGATGCGGCGGTAGAAGAACACGGTGACCGTATCCAGCAGGGTCGGGGTCCAGATCGTGTCGATCTCGAATGTCGGCGTGGTCACGGCGGGGGCCGGGCTGCGGGTGAAATGGCGGGTCTCGCCCCCCGCCAGCAGGCGGTAGCGGACGACCGAATCCCCATTCAGGTCCAGCCCGGCGAAGGCCGCCCCATCGACATAGTCATTCGGCGTTTCCCCCTGGGTCGGCACGAACTGCGCCGCCGAGGCGCGCAGGATCAGCACGGCGGCGTTGCCGGTCGACAGTTCGAAGCGCGATGTCAGCATGCCGGTTTCCAGATGGTGGCTCAGGCTGCCGTAATCGGTGTCGATGCCGCCCCCCGTCGCCTTGCCGAACGAGAAATCCTGGTAGATCGCCGAGGGGCTCAGGCTGAAGCGCCCGAACAGCCTGTTATAGGTCAGGCGGTAATCGTCGGCCGTGTAGGGCACCGGGCGCGACACGCCGAAATTCCCCAGATCCGTGGAATTCAGGTGCAGCACGTAATGCGTATAGCCCGCCGACAGCGTGTCGCGGCCCAGGGACAACGACCCGCCGGCCCCGGTCGTCCAGTTGGTGTAGTTCGCCACCGGGATTTCGGGAAAGCGCCGGTCGCCCACGCTGGCGAACACGCCCAGCGCATGGCGGCTCCAGTCCGAATTGATCCGCACGCCGCCGTTGCTGTCCAGTTCGGCGCTCTGGGTGTTGGGGGTGGCCAGGGTGTTGGTGTTGTATCCGGCATTGAACGAGGCCGACGGCCGGACGACGAAGCTGCCGACATGGATGCCGGTGGGCTGGTGCTGCAGCAACTGGCGCATGGTGACCGTATCGGCCAGGTCCGGAGCGGTATAGCCGGGAAGATCGACCGGAAAATATTGCGAAATCAGCTGTGCCCGCGCCGATGGTCCCGCGAGCAGGCAGGGCAGGGCCGCGACCGCGCGGATGGCCAGACGGAATCGGTTTCTCGCCGCCGGTCGCCCGATCATCAGGACAGGGTGCCCCGCTGTGCCGCATCGACGGGCATTGCGCGGATCGGCGCCGGATTCTGCCCGGCATGGGTCAGCACGTCGCGATACAGGTCGGCATAGCGCCGCGCGACGTCGTTCCAGTCATAGGCCGCCGCCGCCGCGATGGCCTGCTCGCGCACCGCGCGCACATGGTCGTCGCCATGGGCGGCCAGGACGTTTCGGGCGATGCCGTCCGTGTCTTCGGGCGAGCCGATGACGCCGATGCCGGTCTGGGTGACCAGGCGGCGGAACGGCACGATGTCGCTGACGATCGGGATCAGCCCGGCCGACAGGGCCTCGACGGCGGCCAGTCCGAACCCCTCGTGCCGCGACAGGCAGCCGTAATAGCTGGCCTGACCCAGCAGGGCCCGCAATTCCGTATCCGACGGCCCGATGACGAAGCGCACGGCGTCGCCCACGCCGGCCGCCCGGGCCGCCGCCGCCAGGTCCTGTTCGGTCTGGTCGGCGGGACGGCCGGCCACGATCAGGCGCCAGTCCGCGCCCTCCATGCGTAGCCGCGCCAGCAGGGGAAACAGCCGGTCGATCTGCTTGTGGCGGGAAAACCGGCCGAAGCTGATGATGGTCCGCGTAGGCGCGCCCGAGGCCGCGTTGCGGAATTTATCCTGGTTGATGCCGTTCTCGATGGTCGTCAGCCGGCCGCGCGCCACCTTGTCGAACATCAGGGCGTCGCTGTGGCTGCACGCCACGATGCGGTCGTAGCCGCGGACCGAGGCGCGGGTGACCGAGCCGAACCACAGCGCCTTGATCGCATGCAACGCCTGCGTGTGGAAGAAGCCGCCATGCGTCGAGGCCACCAGCGGCCGGCGGTGCAGCCATCGCGTCAGCGCCAGGGCGTCGAAGAAGAAGTCGATGGCATGGACATGCACCAGGTCGGCGTCGCCCAGATGGCGGAAGACGCCGGGTGCGACCGGGTAGCGGGTCGATCCCCGCCAGGCGATGCGCCGGACCGGCACGCCCTGCACGGTTTCCGTGGGTGACAGGCGGTCCGGCTGGCCGAAGACCCGGTCCAGCGTCAGCACCCGCGCGTCGAGGCCCAGGCTTTCCCGCTGGATCCGCGCCAGGCTCAGGACCGAATCCTCCAGCCCGCCGACCGACGGGCTGAACTGGCGGACGATATGAAGAACTTTCAATACCGATCCCTCATGAATTGTGATGCAGAGCGATGCGCCGCGTATCCTGGCGGCCGTATCGTGCGCCGGGATGCGCCGTTGCGTGTTCCTCGGCCATCGAGACTACGACGCCCGAGACATGGGCGCCGTAGGAGCGCAGGCGCTCAATGGACGACAGGACGGCGCTGCGCGAGGTGCTGAGCCAGCGGCAGATGAAGACCGTCTGGTCGGCCAGCGCGCCGTAGACCAGCCCGTCCGGCATGGCCAGCAGCGGCGGGCTGTCGATGACGATCAGGCTGTAGGACCGGCCAAGCTCTTTCAGCATCTCGCGCAGGCGCGCGATTTCCGTGGTGTCGAAGGGAAACAGCTTGGGCGCGCCGGCGGGCAGGAAATCGACACCGGTTTCGGGGTCCGGGCGCACCACCTCGCCCACCGACGCTTCGCCTGCCAGCAGTTCGGTCAAGCCGGGACAAAGGGGCGAGCGGCCGGGCGTGCCTTCGCGATGGTCGCCGTCGATGACCAGCACCGGCTGGCCGCCCGTGCGGGCCAGGCCCGCCAGCCAGGCCGCCAGCGAACTCTTGCCCTCGCCGGCCGAGGCCGAGGCGACGACGACGACCCGTCCCCGGCCGGTGGTCTTCGGCGCGGACAGCGACAACTGCGCCAGCAGGCTGCGTACGGCTTCGCTGGCGGGAGAAAACGGGTTGTCCAAGACATGGCGCCGCACGGACCGGCGGTCGCGCCCGGCAATCCGGGGAATGGCGGTCAGCAGCGGCAGGCCGACCAGCGCGCGCAGTTGTTCGACCTCGCCGAAGCCCGACGAAAACAGGTCGCGCAGGAACACCGCCCCGGTGGCCGCCACCAGCGACAGCACGACGACGCCCATCAGCAGCTTCCTGCGGTTGGGGAAGGTCGCGCTGTCGGGGGCGGCGGCGTGCGAGACGAAGGCGACCGGCGGTTGCAGCAGGGCGACCCGGTCGACCAGTTCCTTCGACCGTTCGAGGAAGGCCTCGTACACGTCCCGCGCGCTCTGGGCCTCCTGCGTCAGCATGCGATATTCCGCCTGCGGCGAGCCCTGGCTGCTGGCCTCCTGGCGCAGCCGGTCCAGGTCGTGGGCCAGTTGGGCGACCTCGGCGCGGGCGGACATCGCATCCTCGTTGATCGAGGCCAGGGCCGCGTGCGTCTCGGCGGCCAGGCTGGCGCGCGTGGTGGCGATCTGCTGGTCCAGTCCGGCCAGGTCGGGGTGATGCGGCCCCAGGGCGGCGGCCTTCTGCATGCGCGCGCTGTCCAGTTGCTGCAGGGTGTTGGCGGTCGCCACCAGGATCGGCTGCTGGGTCAGCGCGACCAGCCCCCGGGCCTCGCCGCGTGCGCTGGCGCGGGCCAGGGCGTCGGCCCGGGCCTCGGCCGCCGCCAGGCGGCCCTGGGCCTGCGTCAGGCTGACGGCGGTTTCCGACATTTCCCGTTCGATCAGCGGGCCGTTGCCGGCGCCGTCGCCGGTGTTGGACAGCTTGTGCGTGGCGTTGAACGTGCTGGCGTTGGTCGCGGCTTCCAGCCACCGTTCGCGCAGCTGCGCCGTGCGGCTGTCCACCCACGCCGCCGTGCGGTTCAGGTCCGCCCGCTGCCGGTCCAGGGCCAGTTGCTGGTACTGAATGACGAACGCGTTCGCCAGGTCGGCGGCCCGCCGGCCGTCATCGGCGTTGACGGTGATGCTGATGATGCGCGACCGCGGCATCGGCGCGATCGTGACGGCGGCCAGCAGCCTGTCCACCTGCGCCTGAGCCTCGGCGCCGGGGTCGGCCCTGGTCGCCTTCGGGCAGGCCGGGTACAGGCCGTGCGCGCAGAGCATGCCTTTCAGGCTGAAGCCGGTCCGGCCGGCCGGTGCCGGCAGGCTGTGCAGCACGGCGGCCGCGACATCGCGCGATTGCAGCAGCCCGGCCTGGGTCGCCAGTTCATCATCGCTCAGGCTTTCGGCCTGCTGCCCCCCGCGCGTGCCGACCGGATCGCTGACGGTCGGCGAGACGACGACCGTGGCGGTGGCCACGAACGACCGCCTGAGCGACAGCGTCGCCCCGCATCCCACGATGAAGGTGCCGATGCCGACCGCGAGGAACAGGCGGTGATAGCGGCGCAGCAGGCGCACGCCGTGCAGGATGATGGTCCTGCCGTCGCGCTGGCTCAGGGTGATCGTCGACAGGCGGTCGTTCATGCGGGTCTCGACTTCCGGAAAAAGGGGGCTCGCGTGGCCGGGTCGGCGGGGTGGACGTCAGGCTTGCGGCCGCTCGGGCCGGATTTTCCAGCGCAGGACATGCAGGCCGAAGACCGGCAGCCCCAGCAGGTAACGACGCCACAGCCGCCTGGGTTCGCGCACCAGCCTGACCAGCCATTCCAGGCCCATGTTGGCGACCCATCGCGGGGGCCGGCGGACGCGGCCGGCCGCGTGATCGACCAGCGCGCCGGCGGTGATGGCGATGGTCGGCGGCAGACGGTCCCAGTGATCGTAAAGCCACCGTTCCTGTCGGGGCATTCCCATATTCACCAGCAGCAGGGTCGGGCGCGTGGCGTTGATCTGCCGGACGATGTCCTCGGAGTCCGCCGATCCGGGACGGGCATCGAAAAATCCGTTCCGCACGCCCGCCGTGCGGACGCCGTAGCGTTGCTCGTAGGTACGCGCGGCATGTTCCGCGGTGTCCTGCGTCCCGCCCAGCCAGAACAATGATGCGTCGCGGCCCAGCTGTTGCAGGACGGGACCGATCCATTCGGGCGGGGTGGTGCGGTGCGGCCGCCGGCCGATCAGGAACGCCGCCGCAAGCTGGACGCCCGCGCCGTCGCAGAATGCGATATCCGCCCGGTCGAACAGGTCGCGCAGCCAGCGCTCGCGTTGCGACAGGACGACGCAATGCGCGTTGGCGTTCACGACCAGCATCCTGCCGCCCCGCCGCGCGGCCTGTGCCACGGTGTCGGCCAGCGCGTCGCGCGGAATGTCCAGAAGGCGCAGCCCCATGACGCGCAGCGCGTCGAACGGCGGGGACGCATCGCGGGGCGCGTCCGCCGCGCGCGCCGGGGGGGAGATCACATCAGAAGGCATGTTTGCTGAAAACCTCGCGCAGGACGGTCAGGGCCAGGATCTTCAGGTCGAAACGCAGTGACCATTTCTGCATGTATTCCAGGTCGAACTCCACGCGCCGGCGCAGGTCGTCCAACGTCACCAGTTCGCCGCGCGCGCCGTTGACCTGGGCCCAGCCGGTGATGCCCGGCTTGACCTGATGGCGGATGACATATTCGGCCAATGCATCGTCCAGCAGCATGCCGTCGGCGCGGGTATGCGGGGCATGGGGGCGGGGACCGACCAGGGACATCTCGCCGCGCAGGACGTTCAGAAGCTGCGGCAGTTCGTCCAGGCTCAGCCGCCGCAGCCATTTGCCGATCCGGGTCACGCGCGGATCGTCGCGCGACGTCTGCCTGGCTGCCATCACGTCGGACATGTTGGCGTACATGCTGCGGAACTTGAACACCATGAAGTTGCGATTGTTGTAGCCCAGACGGGGCTGCCTGAAGAATACCGGACCCGGCGAGGTCATCTTGATGGCGATTGCGATCAGGCCCATCAGCGGGGCCAGCATCGCAAGGGCGGTGGCGCCCAAAACCACGTCCAGCATCGTCTTGCGGACGATCTGCCACTCGGACAGCGGCCGGCGCTGCAACACCAGCAGGGCGAAGGGCCCCAGCCGTTCGATCGGCAGCAGCACGTCGATGCCATGCACCACATTGGGCATTACATAGACATCGGACAGGACGCTGCGGAGCCGCCAGCTGATTTCGGCGACATGATCCACTGGGTCGGAACTGGGTGGAATGGCAAGGATGATCGCATGCAGACGGGATTCCCGGCTGCGCGCAATCAGGTCGTCCAGCGTGCCGTCGGTCACGGTGGAATCCAGCGCCGTGTCGTGGTCGTCGAACACGCCGATCATCCGGTAGGTCGGGCCGGCTTCCTCGGCGACGCGCGCCGCGACCTTGGTTGCGACCTCGTCGCTGCCGATCACGGCAATGTTCCGGGCCAGATGGCGCGTGGCGGAAGGATGTTGCAGGATCAGGATTTCGCCGCCGCGCAGCACGCACAGGGTTGCGGCACAGATCCCGAGCCAGACCAGCGACAGCGCAATGATCTGGGCCGTGGGCCGGTGCAGCATGTACAGGACGACGAAATGCAGCAATGCGCCCATCACAAGCGGGGGCGTCAGATATCGAACCTGTGCCGAAATATGAAGGATGTTCGGGATATAGAGCAGTGAACGCTTTTTGGGGATCATCAGGAACCCGAGGGCTGACATCAGGTCGGCCAGGGGCAGCGCCACATGTCCGTTCCCCATCAGGATGGTCGGTTCGACATGCGTGCACAGGATGGTCGCGCCAAGGACGCCGAAGGCGTCGAGGCTGGTGGTCACGCCGGCCATGACCGGGTGATGATACGGGTAAGACCTGGCGCCGGTCGCCCCCGATGGCTGGGGTTCATCCACAAGGCCGTCGTTCGACAGGCTGATCGCGTCCTGCAACCGGCCGAATGATTCGCTCATGCGAGGACCTCCTGGGGGCACGCCACTGTCGATAACGACCGTTCTGATCGCTCCGGAATTAAGGGCCGAAAAACGTCTTTTTTAAGACGAAGGTTTCAAAAACGTCATAAATTCTTTTGTGTTTTTCTTGGAAATGGCGCTCTTTGCGCGCACCTCTCCAGGGCCGGCATCCGCGTGTCGCGGTCGGTCTATGGATCTGGTATTGTAAAACGCCGTACTATAAAACGGATTTACGGACCATCGCACATGTTCGCCCTCGGGAAACCCAAGGGCGCATCTGGAACATGTCAGTGTGAATCGACAATAAGGATCGAATTGTGGCGCTGTCCATTCTTTTGTGACGGGAATTTCAGAATCCGCACCGGGAACGGGATAAAATGCAATATCCCGCACCCATGCCCGTTCCCTTTCCGGTTTTACGGGCGGCCTACGGAACTGTAGCGCAGGCCATGCGCCCGCATGGCCTGCGGGTCCCAGATGTTACGCAGATCGACGATGACGTCGCCTTTCATCACGTCGCGCAGTCTGGATGGCGACAGGGCCCGGAATTCGTTCCATTCCGTCAGGACGACAAGCGCATCCGCGCCGGCCGCCGCGTCCAGCGGGTCGGTGCAGTACTGGGTGGCCTCGGGCAGCAGGGGGCGGGCCGGGACCATGCCGACGGGGTCGAAGGCGCGCAGGCTGGCCCCCGCGGCGGCCAGCCGGTGCAGGATGGGAATCGAGGAAGCTTCGCGCATGTCATCGGTTTCCGGCTTGAAGGTCAGGCCCAGGATGCCGATCGTCAGGCCCGACACGCTGCCGCCGCAGGCCGCGATGACGCGGTCGGCCATGCGCGTCTTGCGCGTGTCGTTGATGTCCACCGTCGTTTCGATCAGGCGCATCGGCGACCCCGCGTCCTGCGCGATATGGACCAGGGCCAGCGTGTCCTTGGGAAAGCACGACCCGCCGAAACCCGGGCCGGGATGCAGGAATTTCCGGCCGATACGGTTGTCCAGGCCGATACCGCGTGCGATATCGTGGACTTCGGCACCGACTTTCTCGCACAGGTCCGCGATTTCGTTGATGAAGGTCACCTTCATCGCCAGGAAGGAGTTGGCCGCGTATTTCGCCAGTTCCGCCGTTTCCAGGCCGGTGAACAGGATCGGGGCTTCGATCAGGTAGAGCGGCCGGTAGAGGCGGCGCAGGATCTCGCGCGCGCGCTCGCCCCCGCCGGGCCGGGTGGTGTCGGTGCCGATGATGACGCGGTCGGGGCGCATGAAATCGCCAATGGCGTTGCCTTCGCGCAGAAATTCCGGATTGGAGGCGACGTCGAAATCCAGGTCCGGCCGGACGCGGCGGATCAGGTCGGAGACCTGCCGCCCGGTTCCGACCGGAACGGTCGATTTCGTGACCACGACGGCGTAGTCGTTCATGCATTTGGCGATCTGTTCCGCCGCCGCATAGACATAGCGCAGGTCGGCATGGCCGTCGCCGCGCCGGGTCGGCGTGCCCACGGCGATGAAGATGGCCTCGGCCCCCTGCACCGCCTTTTCGATGTCGTCGCCGAAGGTCAGGCGCCCGGCGGCCACATTGTCGGCGACCAGCTTGTCCAGGCCGGGTTCGTAGATGGGGATCCGGCCTTCGCGTAGTGCCGCCAGCCGGCCGGGATCGGTTTCGACGATGGCCACGTCGGTGCCGAATTCGGCGAAGCAGGCCCCCGACACCAGCCCGACATAGCCACCACCAATCATCGCGATCTGCATGATCCACTCCTGTCAAAGATGTTGTTCGTCCCGCCGGGCCGCGCCGGCCCGGTCATGCCGACCGCCAGATGGCGATGCGGCGGTGGAGTGCGCGGCCGACCTGCCGCCCGATGCGCGGGACGAAGGACGGCCGTCGCAGCGCACGCGCCGCCAGGGCGCCGACGGCCCCGCGACGGATCGCCTGCGAAAAGAAATGCGCGTCGTCCAGCCGGGACAGGCCCTCGGCGCGGCGCAGCAGCAGGGCGGCCAGGCCGGGGGCCGACCGGATGGCCGGATGCGCGGTGAGGTCGATGGCCGCCCGCGCCAGCGCGCCATAGGCGATGGTGGTGCGCGTCATGTCCGACGCCTTGCGGCTGACGGCCCCTTCGCGCTGGGTATAGAGATAATGCGCCGTATCGAGGATCCTGAAGCGCGCCCCGTGCAGCAGCAGGGTCACCATGAAGGTGAAATCCTCGCCATGGCGTTGCGCGGTCGGGTAGCGGATGCCCGATGAAAGCAGGAAGGCGCGCCGGATCATCGGCTTGAGCAATCCCCAGTCGGGGCCGCGTCCATCGGCCAGGTTGTGGGCCAGATAGGTCTCGACGGCGACGGGGCCGGGGGGAATGGCCCCGGGGCCGATGGCGCGGCCGGTCGTCCGGGCGGCGGCCGCGTCGTAGTCCAGCAGGTCGTCCGCCACGATGTCGGCCGCCGGGTCGCAGGCGACGAGGCCGGCCAGCGCCGCCAGCCGGTCGGGCGCATAGGCGTCGTCGGCGTCGAGGATTGCGATCCAGTCGCCGGTCGCCTGCGCGATGCCCATGTTGCGCGCCGCCGCCGGGCCGCCGTTCGCCGCCATGCACAGCAGGCGCACGCTGGGGTGGCGCCGGGCCAGCGCCGCCACGATGTCGCGCGTCGCATCGCTGGAACAATCGTCCACCACCAGGATCTCGGCGGCGGGCAGGCTCTGCACCAGCACCGAGCTGATCGCCCGCTCGACGAAGGGGGCTGCGTTGAAGACCGGCATGATGACGGTGATGGCGATACCGGTCATGGGCGCGTACCCGCCAGGCGGTCGTACAGATCTTCCAGCGCGTCGGTGCAGGTCCGGATGTCGTGCTGCTGGCGCACGAAGCGGCTGCCGGCGGCGCCCAGCCGGTCGGCCAGGGCGTCGTCGGTCAGCACCGCCAGCAGCCGGTCGGCCAGGGCGTCGACATCGCCCTCGGCAAAGGCGTAGCCGGTCCGGCCGTCGATCATCCCCTCGGTCACGCCGCCCCGGGCCGAGGTGACGACCGGGACGCCGCTGGCCTGGGCCTCCAGCAGCACCAGCGGCAGGCCCTCGGCGTCGCCGCTGGTCGCGGTGATGCTGGGCAGGCAGAAGACGCGCGCCTGGCCCATCAGCGCCTGCACCCTGTCGCGCGACACCGCGCCGGTGAAGACCACGTTGCCCATCGTGGCGGCCTGCGCCTCCAGCAACGGGCGTTCGGGGCCGTCGCCCGCCACGACCAGCCGCGCCGCCGGCAGGATTTGCCCGATCCGGCCGAAGGCCTCGATCAGGAACCGGCATCCCTTCTTCTCGACCAGCCGCCCCAGGAACAGGATCAGCGGCGGCCGGCGGCCCGGCGACGGGTCCTGGGGGGTGAAGCGGCCGGGATTGATGCCGATATGGCGAATATGGACCCGGTCCGGCGGCAGGCCCACGGCAATCGCGGCGTCGCGGATATGGTCGGACACGGCCACGAAACTGACCTCGGGCCGGGACGCCAGCCGTTCGAGGCGGCGGGGATAGGCCTTCCAGCGCCGCCCGGACCGTCCGGCGGCGAACCAGTCCATGTGGGTGGTGATGTCGGCCCCGTGCAGCGTCACCAGCAGCGGCACCGATAGCGAGCGGGCCAGATGCCATGCCTCGACCCCGTCGAACCCGAAATGGGCATGGATCAGGGATGGCTGCACATGATGCGCGATCCGGGTCAGGCCGGGGGGCGCCAGGTCCAGCGTGCGGGCCACCAGGCTGCGGGCGCGCTGGGGCAGCGTCGCCGGACCGACATAGCGCGTCCGGGCGGCCAGTCCGTCCAGGGGCAGCCGGTCGACCAGGCGTTCGCCGATCATGACCGGCTTCCACCGTTGCAGGGCCAGGGACTGGTCCCGCACGAAGGTTTCGGACAGCGGCAGGATCTCGGTCCGGTAGATCCCCACGGTCGGACAATCCGTCACGGCGCTGGTCTTCTGGAGCATCCTGTATTCCTTCCTGTCGTGGTCGGATCAGATCCTGGTGTCGGAATAGGCGTGGGGGGTCATGATGCGGTCCACGACCTCGTCCCAGCCCAGCATGGGTGTGTCGATCGGCGTGTCGTGCGCCAGGGCGGCGTCGACCGCGCGTTCGATCGACGCCGGGTCGCCGGGCGCGTATCCATAGCGCCCCGGCTGGTCGCCCCGGGCGAATTCCGGGCAGACCGCCGGTATGCCGAACAGCCCGAATTGCCGCAGTTTCAACGAGGTGTCGATCAGATAGCGGGGCGTCTGCCGGTCCAGATAGGGCGCCACGCCGAAGGCGGCGTGCTGGACGAAGGGCAGCGTCTGTTCGAACGGCATTTCGCCATGGACGATGATGTTCGGGGCCGACAGGCCCGCCGCCGCCTTGCCCGCCCCGATGATGTGGAAGTCGATGTCCCCAAACGCCGCCGCCGCGATCGAGAAAAAGGTCGCGTCGAACAGCATGGATCCGACCGAGACGCAGCTGCGGCGCGGGCCGTAGGGATCGGCGTAGCGTCGCTGGGCGATGGATCGGTCGATGCCCTGCGGCACGAAGACCGACGACCGCGCGTGCGGCATGCCGTCGCGCAGCAGCCGCGACGGCAGCCGAACGGTGTCGATGCTGTCGAAATTGGCCCGGAACCGCCGCTTGATCGTTTCGGCGCAATCGACGACGTCCAGATCGTCGGAGGCCAGATAGACGATCCTGGCGGCCGGATTCAGGCGGCGTGCATCCTCGATGAAGACCGGCGCCATGCCGGATTCGATGAAGATTGTGTCGGCCTCGCACAGCCATTGTCGTGGAATGCGCGGAATGAGCCTGCGATAGAGCCAGAACATGGATTCCTCGACCCGGGCCAGGGCGGGACGGCGCAGGTTGAACGGATGCCAGCTTGTGCGCCACAGAAAACATTCGACATGATCGACGGTCTCTACCCGGTTGGCCCGGGGGGCCAGGTCGGTGCGCGTGTCGCCGCGATATTCTGATAGTCGGCTGAGACCGATGGAAAAGAAGCGTGTCCGTCCACGCTTCGCCAGTTCCGCCGTAATGAAATGGACGCTCGCCTTCCGGCGGGACCGGTAATCATGCACGGATATGACAAGCGAATTCGTCATGCGTACGATCTGCCTCTTCTTCTTTACGGGCCGCGTCGGAAAGGATGCGGTATCTGTTCAGATAGAAAACAAGGCGTCCGGCATCGGAAGCGCACGATGCCGAAACGTTTACGGGATGGATGGCGGAAATGCAAGAAAATCGAGTCCTGCAAACAAAAATGAGTCACCCGCTATCCGGACGGAAAATGAGGCTTTTTTTTGACGAATTGATGGGCCGGGTGTGGCGCACCTTACGGATTCTGCATTTTCCGGAAATTTTTCCAAGGATGCGATGTTGTGCTTGCGAGGCGTCGCGGGATGAGGATAAGGCTGAGTCCGGGCGGGTGACGGGCAGCGCTGGTCAAGGCGCTGGACGGGTTGCATTCCGGTCCGTATTTTTCAGCAAGATCCATATTTCTGGTCTCTTTTCCGGCGGGCGGGACCCGTTGCGTGACGTGGCGTGCCGCCATGCCCTGGCGGCGGCCGGCCAACGGATTTTCTCTGGAGGAAGGACGGGCGGATGTCGGACCATCTGTTTACGGAACGATCTGAAAAAACGTATCTTCAGCAGCTTACTTCCATCCGTGGCGTGGCGTGCCTGGCCGTTCTGGTCGGACATGTGATCCAGACCATCCGCTATGATCCGCTGCCGCCGGCGCCGCATCGGCACTGGATGCGCGACCTGGTCACCTATGCGTTCAATGCCCAGGGCGCGGTGTTGCTGTTCTTCGTCCTCAGCGGCTGCGTCCTGTCGCTGTCGCTGCGCCGGGTCGTCACGTTCGACCGGCAGACCCTCGCGGGGTTCTATGTCCGGCGGGCCTTCCGCATCTATCCGTTGCTCTGGGTGTCGGTGTTTTTCTCGATTGTTGTTACAACGTACGTGCGCGCCTCGATGGATATCGGGGTCTATGTGGACTGGCTGGCGCGTAATCTGGGCTCCACACTTTCGCCGGCGCATGTGGGGCTGGCGCTGGTGGGGGCCTATACCCGTTATAACGGTCCGATGTGGTCGCTGCGGGTCGAGCTGATCTTCTCGATCTTCTTCCCCGGCATTCTTCTGCTGATGCGCGCCCGGCGCCTGCGGGGCTGGGCGCTGGCCGGGCTGTTCGTCATGGCGCTGGTGCCCATGCCGTCGGAGATCGGGCTGAATTTCGGCCTGGCGTTCGCGCTGGGGGCGCTGGTCCCGCTGATGCCGCCGATCGGCTGGGCGTCTTCGGCGCTGGTTCCCGTGGCGGCGACGCTGGTGCTGATGTACGACCGCCTGGCCCTGGGCGGTCATGCTGTGCCGGAACAGATCTATGACGTGATCGAGACCCTGGCCGCGTTCGTCATCGTGCGCGACCTCTACGCCTCGGGCCGGTCCTTCGGCGTGCTGACCAGCCGGATTGCCGTTAAGGTGGGCGAACTGTCCTACAGCATCTATCTGCTGCACCTGCCCATTCTGCTGCTGGTCTTCGACCTGATGCAGCAGTGGATGGGCCTGGCCCCCCTGCTGGCCCATCCGGGATGGAGCCAGGCCATGCTGGCGGTGCTGACGATCGGGGTGACGGTTGTGGTCTCCAGCCTGACCTACAGGGTGGTCGAACTGCCGCTGCATAATATCGGACGGGGGCTGGCGCGCCGCATCGACCGTCCAGCACCCGCCACGGCCGGCTGGCGAAACGATGCCGCGCCGCGCGCGTTGCCGGCCACGGGCCTGGAATACGAGCGCGAATCATGACCATCGCATATGCGACACCGGGCCGTGTGCTGGCGACATCGGGCGACCCGCAAGGCGGAAAATATCTGGTGGTCGCGGGTGGCGTATTCAACCTGTGGTTGTGTTTCGTCGCCACCCGGGGTTGGCTGCATGTCGGCAACGCCCAGATCGCGGCGGTGGAACTTACGATCATGGCTGTCGGATTCTACATGATCCGAAACCGGATCGACAGGAACGCAATCTGGATCATGGCGGTGACGTGCGGCTTCCTGGCCGGCGCGAAGCTGGTCAATCCCGCGATCAGCTTCAAGATCCTGCATGATTTCGGGATCATGTATATTTTCTATCAGCTTGGCCGGATGGCGTCCGAACGGACGGCGCGTTCGACGATCCGGATCCTGATGGTGCTGGTCCTGGCCGTCGGCTTCGTCGAGCTTGTCTTTACCCAGGCCTTCGCCCAGGCTTTCAATATCTGGGACTATTACGTCCAGAAGGGTGTCATTTCCAGCGATACGGTGAATTACAGCAACACCAATCTGTTCCTCAGCGGCAATCGTGGGGCAGGCGCCGGCCGCACCTTCTTCGAATCCGTCTTCGGGCCGCATCGTGTCTCGTCCATCTTTCTGGAACCTGATTCGTTGGGGAATTTTTCCGCCGTCGTGTTCGCATGGTGCCTCAGCGTCTCGAAAAACCGACCCGGCCGGCGATGCGTCATGTTGTACATCCTGGCGGCCCTGTGTTTTGTCCTGGCCGATTCCCGCTTCGCGTCGGGGTGCTGCGCGCTGATGCTGATGCTGCGGCTGACGCCGCTGTGCCGGGTGGCGCTGGTGACGTTCCTGCTGCCGCTGCTGGTGGCCACGGCCCTGACGCTGGTCGGTTCGTTTCACGAACTGCCGGGCGTCCTGCCGGCCATCCTGAAGGACGATCTATCCGGTCGGCTGGTCTTTTCCGGCCGTCTGCTGGACTACTGGCATGTCGGGCAATGGTTCGGCATGGCGCCGTCGCAGGTCTACACGTCGGATACCGGCTATGCCTATGTCCTGAACAACCTGGGGGCGATCCTGACGCTGTTCTATCTGGGCCTGTTCGCGTTCCGGCCCCCGCGCTCGCGCGAGGGCGAGATCATGAGGGCGATGATGTCGGTCTATTTCGCGACATCGCTGTGCATCGGGGCATCGGTTTTCACGATCAAGACGGCGGCCCTGCTGTGGTTCCTCTACGGAACGACCGAAGCCGGGCCTGCCGCGCCGGATGGCGCATCCGCGCGCCGGCGCCCTGCGGCCCGTCGCCCGGTCATGTCCGCCATGACCGAAATCGCGGCCTGATCCTGATTTATGGGAAATGCCATGCGTATGCTGACATATTTGCGCTGTGCCGCAGTGCTGTTGTTGCCGGCGGGCCTGTCCGCGCCGGGCGTGGCGCAGGAGTACAGGGGGGTGAATCTGGCGGGGGCGGCTTATTCCTCGAACAAGATTCCCGGCCGATATGGCTATGACTATCTGTTTCCCAAACCTGGTGAAGTGGAATATTTCCGGGGGAAGGGGATGAACATCTTCAGGATCTCGGTGCTGTGGGAACGGTTGCAGCCGGCCCGCCAGGGCGCGCTGGACCCGGCCTATCTGGGCCGGCTGCGCGATTTCATCGCCGAGGCGAGCCGGTCGGGCGCGAAAGTCATCATCGACGTGCATGATTACGGCCGCTATCGCGGTGTGCCGATCGGCACGGACCCCGTGACATCGGCCGATTTCCGGGATTTCTGGACTCGTATGGCGACCGCGTTCGGTGGAAGCCCTGGCGTCATGTTCGGCCTGATGAACGAACCGCAACTGCATTCGGCCGACGCCTGGCGCGATATCCAGCAGCAGGCCATCCTGGGCATCAGGGGGGCGGGGGCGAAAAACCCCGTCCTGGTGTCGGGAATTGCCTGGGATGCCGCGCATAATTTCGCGACGGTGAACGGACCGGCCTTGCAGTCCCTGCAAGACCCTGCACACGCCCTGGTGTACGAGGTCCACGAATATTTCGACGGCGACAGTTCGGGGCGCAGTCCCGACTGCATTCCCCAAAGCCAGGTCGTCGGCCGCCTGGCGCCGTTCACCGCCTGGCTGCGCCAGACCGGCCATAAGGGGTTCCTGGGGGAATTCGGGGTCGGCCGCAACGACATATGCCTGCAGGGCCTGGACCGGGTCGGGTCCTATCTGGCGGCGAATGCCGATGTGTGGACCGGGTGGACCTACTGGGCGGCGGGGCCGCTGTGGGGCGAATACATGTATACGCTGGAACCGAAGAACGGAACCGACCGGCCGCAAATGGCGGTGTTGCAGAAATATCTTTCCCGGTGACAGGCGCGATGGAAGGCATGGTGCGATGACGGACCCGATTATCGACGTTCTGGTGCCGGCCTATGATGCGGGGCGGACGATCCGCGCGTCGATCGACAGCCTGCGCGGCCAGACCATCCGGAATATCCGGATCGTGGTCGTCGATGACGGCTCGACCGACCAGACGGGCCGCATCCTGGCCGAACTGGCCCGCGAAGATGGGCGGATCAGGGTGCTGACGCAGGCCAACCAGGGGATCGTGGCGGCATTGTCCCATGGGCTTGAGGCGTGCCGCGCGCCATTCGTCGCGCGGCACGATGCCGACGACCTGGCGGCCCCCGACCGTCTGGAACGGCAGATACGCTATCTGGAGGACCATCCGGAGTGCGTCGCCGTGTCGGGCGGGGGGACGCATATCGACGCCGACGGCCGGCCGACCGGCGGGCGGGTGCGCCTGGCGTCGGTGGAAGCCGCCGATCCGGCCTGGGCGCCCGCGCGCGAGCCCTATCTGCCGCAGCCCTTTCTGCTGATGCGGCGGGCGGCGTTCGACCGGGTGGGCGGTTATCGCAGCCTGGCGGTCGCCGAGGACAGCGACCTGTACTGGCGCCTGTCCGAAATCGGCGTGGTGCGGAACATCGACCATAGCTTCGGATCGTACCGTGTGCATGCCGGAAGTATTTCAAGCCGGTCGATCCGCAATGGCCGGTCGCTGGCGTTCTGGTCCCAGATGGCGGCCCTGTCGGCGCGGCGACGACGGGCCGGCCAGCCGGATCTGTTCTTCACGCCTGACGTGATGCGCCAGCGCGAGGCATCGATCACGCTGGATGATTTCTTCCAGATCGGATGCCTGGGCCTGACGGCCGAGGAGCGATCATGGCTGGCGCTGGCGCTGGGCCTGAAACTGGCGGCGCTGGCGCTCTATCGGCCTTACGAACTGGACAGCGCCGATTGCGATTTCATTCGCCGCGCGTTGCGGGACCGGCCCCGGTCCATGACGGCTGCAAACCGGGCGGAGATGGCGGACCTGCTGATGGCGACCGCGACGCGCCTCGCGATCCATGGCCGCATGGGCGACGCGGCGAAGCTGGTCTCGCCGGCCCGCTATCCCGTGCTGCTGGGGCGCATCTCGTTCCGTCTGGTGTTGCCGGCGGGGCTGCGACAGGTCGTCAAGCGCGCGGCCGGACGCGTCCAGCCGGCCTGATGCCGGTGGACCATGACGGATCATTTGGGGGGATTCATGACGGCACGGGCGGAACGATCGGACGGACGGCAGGGCGGCCTGGGCAAGGCGGCCACCAGCGGCTTCCTCTGGCTGCTGGTGCAAAGCGTCGCGGCGCGGGGGATCGGCTTCGTGTCGCAACTGGCGCTGGCGTGGCTGCTGACGCCGGCCGATTTCGGTGTCATCGGCCTGGCCTATACCGTGTTCGGCATCGCCAATGCCCTGGTCAGTTTCGGGGTCGATGACGTGCTGCTGCAACGCCAGAAGGCGATCATGTTCTGGACCGCGCCTGCCTTCTGGATCTGCCTGTCGCTGGGCGTGCTGGGCATGGTGGGCATGCTGGCTGCGGCGCCGTTCGCCGCGCGCTGGTATCATTCCCCCGAGCTGGTGGGGCTGATCGCGGCCCTGGCCGTGGCGACGCCGATCAAGACGCTGGCCACCGTGCCCTCGGTCAAAATCCGCGCCGACATGAATTTCCGGTTTCTGGCCGCCTACAACACGTTTGAAATCTTCGCGTTGCAGCTTGGCACGATCCTGCTGGCGTGGCTGGGCTGCGGGGCCTACAGCTTCGCCATCCCCATCCCGGCGCTTGCGGTCATCAAGGCGGCGCTGTTCTGGTGGAAGGCGCCGCCGCGCATCGGCCGGCTGTTCCGGAAGGTGCAGTTGCATTACATACTGGGCAGCAGCACCACGGTCTTCGCCACCCGGACGATCATCGAGATCGTCAACCAGGGCGATTATATCGTGCTGGGGCTTATCGCCTCGCATTCCGTGGTCGGCCTGTATTTCTTCGCCTTCCGCTTTTCGGCGCAGCCGGTTCGTATGCTGGCCGGGAATTTCATCAATGTGCTGCTGCCGGCATTCGCCCAGTTGCGGGCCGACCCGTTGCGCCAGACCGAGGCCGCGCTGAAGGCGTGCCGCCTGCTGGCCTATATGGTCGTGCCGTTCTGCTTCATGCAGGCCGCCCTGGCGGGGCCGGGGCTGCATGTCCTGTTCGGCGAACGCTGGATCAAGGCGGTGCCGTACGTGCAGATCCTGAGCATGGGCCTGCCTTTCGACGCGGTGTCGTGGATCACCGGGTCGCTGTTGAGCGCGCGGCGCGAATTCCGCGCCGGGCTGGTCTTCGCCCTGATCTCGGCGCCGATCTTCTTCGGCATGGCGATCGCGGGGGGGCTTCTGGGCAGCGCGTTCGGCGTGGCGGTGGCGGTGGCGCTCTATTATTTCACATATCCACCGCTCTGCTCGCTGCTGATCCTGCATCGGTGCGGTGTCGGGGTTGGCCGGGTTCTCGAACTCTATGTCATGCCGTTTTTGGTGTCCGCGCTGTCGATCGGCGGCGGCTGTCTGATCTCGCTGTTGCCGCTGGTCCGGACCTACGACCTTGCCAGGATCGTCGTGATCGGTGTCGTCGGCACGGGGTTGTATCCCGTCATTCTCTATGTGCTGCGGCGGGATGTCTTCGATCAGCTTTGCGACCGGTTCGGCGGGATCGTCGGAAAATTCCGCCGGGTCAGGATCGTCGCCCCGCAGGCGGTGGCGTCCGGCGGCTGATGAATGGGGCTCTTAACGTCCGGGGAGGCGTTGCCCCGTCCGGGCCCTTAGTGTATGCCGGGCCTTCTGCAGCAGCCGTATGATCGGGGGTGGCAGGGTATTATGCAGCGCGCTTTGCAGGCGTGCGCTTGCCGACTGGCCCGGTTGCGAAACATAGACAGTCGTCGATTTCATCTCTGGTGTTGCGTCATTGGTGTAGAAATAGGCGATCAGCGCCTTGCGTTCGAGGCCGGGCCGGATATGGGCCGGATGCCCGTGAGCGGCTATTTTCGACTGTTCCATCAGCACGGTCCGCCCGAAAAGAGGCGCGATCTCCACCGCGCGAGCGGACGGCCGTACCGACCAGAGCTCCAGATTGCCCCCATTTCGGCTGTCCCAATCCGGATTGAGGTACGTCAGCATCGCCAGGCGATTGGTCAGGTGGGTCTGGGGATGTTTCTGGAAGTCGATGTGCAGGTCGAAATGTCCGCCGCCCGCCACCACATGCATGCCGCCGCCGTAAAGGGACGGATCGGGGAGAAGGTTTTCGATGCCCGTCAGGCTGGTCAGGAGACGAAGAAACGGACCTGAGTAAACGAAGTCGAAATATCGTTGTATATTGAATGGAAGATCGGAATTCGGCATCGTCCCCATCTTCTTCTGCAGGGCCGTGTCGTAGGATTTCCATTGCCAGTCGGTCCGGTGGCGATAGTCGTCCAGTATCGGCAAGAGCCAGCTTGCCGGGAATAGATCGTCGATGATGAGGTGTGGGAAAGGGGGCGCCGACTGATAGCTGCCGCGTAACCGTTCGACCGGCTCTTTCAGGCCGAGCGCGCGGACCGTGAAAGGAGGCGTTGACCCCATGTCGGACTGTCTATCGTCGGAAATGGTCGGACCCATGTTCAATCGCTCATCGCAGGTGGGGGGCTATCTCATATTTAAAAAATCATGTCGTGGTTCTACAGCCTGCCGGCGCTATTGCTCCCGACCATGCGTTGCGATGCACCGCGCGGTTTCAGGTTCAGGAAAATTCTTGTCTGCTCTGTCAGGGGTTTTTCCAGGTACCTGTGCATCAGCAGGCCCAGGACGATCGCGGCCAGCACGTTGGCCGGGTGCAGCAGAATGGTTGCCAGGACGGGCAATCCCGACAGGTCGGCGGCCTTGCCGATCATCCTGCCGGTCACGTCGAATGCGATCTGCTGGAACAGATATATCGCATAGGATGCCGCGCCCAGTTCCAGCAGGATACGGCTACGCGGCATATATCCCGCGCGTTCGAGGGCCAGGACCGCCGACACGATGAAGATCGCTCCCGCCCCGAACAGCAGGTCGTGGTGGAACGGGACGAGAAGAAGAAAGCCGGCCGTCAGGGCGGCTGTCGCGCCGGCAATCCACCCGCCGGGCATCCGGTTCAGCCGGATGCCGTAAAGGCGCCCCAGCAGCATGCCGGCGAGAAATTCCAGAAGCAGGGGCGAGGTATAGACGGTCAGGGCCGGTGTGTGGGGCGGCCAGACGGCGCCCAGCATGACAAGAGCGCCGAACAGGACGCTCAGCACGCCGAGGCGCCGCGAACTGTCCAGCATCAGGAGTGCACCGAAAATCAGATAGAAAAAAACCTCGTACTGCAACGTCCAGCCCAGATAGAGCGTCGGCCAGACATGGCCGCCCGGCCCCCAGGCGGGAATGAACAGCAGCGAGGCCAGAAGGTGCCCGGCGCTCCGGTCGGTGACCGATGGTGTGAAGATGCCTCCGGCCGCCAGCAGGACCGTCAGGGCCGTGGCGGCCCAGTACGGCGGGACGATGCGCGCGAGGCGGTCCAGATAGAAATGTCGCGGCCCGATATCGCGTCCATCGGTCAGCGCGATCATGATGAATCCGCTGATGACGAAGAACAGGTCGACACCGTGCTGGAAAAATTGAATGGAAGGAAGGATATTTTGGAACTGGTGAAACAGCACGACGCCGATCGCGGCCACGGCCCGGAGATATTGAAGCGAAACGATCGTGTTGCGGCCGCGCAGATGGTCGGGCGACGGGGCCGCAACAGTGTCGGCCCTCCGGTCCGGCGGGCCTCGATCGGCGCGAGCGGGGTGGGGCATCCGCATTATGGGGCTCCGTCCTACGTCATGCTGCAAGGACGCCAGGATATCGCATCCCGCCGGGTCTGACAGGACCATAATGATCGGATTGGGAAATCGTTCCGATATTTCTTCATGGAATGGGCGGGTCCGTGGCGACCCACCCGCTCCGGACCTATGCCACCGCCGGCAAGGTCGCCATGTCGATGACGAAGCGGTATTTCACGTCGGACCGCAGCATCCGTTCGTAGGCGGTCTCGATCTGGTCCATGCGGATCATTTCGATATCGGCGGTGATGCCGTGTTCGCCGCAGAAATCGAGCATCTCCTGGGTTTCGGGGATGCCGCCGATCAGCGAGCCGGCGAAGCTGCGGCGCTTCATCAGCAGGCCGAACACCGAAACCGGCAGGGGGTCTTCGGGCGCGCCGACCTGCACCAGGGTGCCGTCGCGCTTCAGCAGGTTCAGGTAGGCGTTGATGTCGTGGTTGGCGGCGACCGCGTCCAGGATGAAGTCGAACCGCCCCGTCTCACGCGCCATGGCGTCCGGGTCGCGCGACAGCACCACCTGGTGCGCGCCGAGGCGAAGCCCGTCCTCGACCTTGCTGGCCGAGGTGGTGAACAGCACGACCTCGGCCCCGAAGGCGCGGGCGAACTTCACCCCCATATGGCCCAGCCCGCCCAGCCCCACGATGCCGACGCGCTGGCCCGGCCCGACCTTCCAGTGGCGCAGCGGCGAATAGGTCGTGATGCCGGCGCACAGCAGCGGCGCCACGGCGGCGGGGTCCAGAGTGTCCGGCACCTTCAGCACGAAGGCCTGGTCGACCACGATGGCGCGGGAATAGCCGCCGAAGGTGATGCCGCGCCCGTGGCGGTCCTGTCCGTTGTAGGTGCCGACGAATCCATTCTCGCAATATTGCTCGAACCCGTCGCGGCAGCTCTGGCAGGTGCGGCAGGAATCGACCAGGCAGCCGACGCCTACCAGGTCGCCGGCCCTGAAGCGGGTGACCGATGCGCCCGTTTCCGCCACGCGTCCGACGATCTCGTGGCCCGGCACGCAGGGATAGATCGTGTTGCGCCACTCGTTGCGCGCCTGGTGCAGGTCGGAATGACAGACGCCGCAGAACAGGATGTCGATGCGGACGTCCTCGGGCCCGGTATCACGCCGCTCGAACCCGAAAGGGGCGAGGGGCGCATCGGCGGCGGTGGCGGCGTAACCTGTGCATGCGAACATGGATGGAGGCTCCGTGGTCATGAGGGGAATGGGTCGCGGGACGTTCGGTCAGGTCCTGTCCGTGGGGCGGCGACGGTACGATGGGCGCCCGGGCGTTCCAGCATCCAGCCGGGATATTCTGCGGGCAGGGCGCTGACGCTGTCCAGCGTGTGCAGGTCCTGTTCGGACAGTGCGATCGTGGTTGCGCCGATATTGTCGGTCAACTGCCCTGGCGTGCGGGCGGCGCCCGCCCCGATCCCCTGACACGCGCCTGTGCGTTTCAGGGGGTGTCCGGGCCTGGCGTCAGAACGTGAAGTCGAGGTTGGACTGGACATAGGCCCCCGAGGTCGCGCCGCCGCGTGTGAACGCGTGCGAGGCGAACAGATATTCGCCATCGAGGCTGAGGGTGATGTGCCGCGTGGCGCGCCAGGTGAAGCTGCCCTGCGGGATGGTCGCGGTATAGGCCCCGCCGCGCGGCCGGTAGGCATAAAAGGTATTGCTGTCCGTATAGACCGCGTCATTGACGCTGTTGCGCCAGACGACGGGCGCCTTCAGCAGCAGGCTGGTATTCGTGCTGGTGGTCAGGGTGACCAGTGGCCCGACATCAATGATGTTCGACAGGCCCAGGTCCGTGCTGAGGTCGAGGTAATAGGCGCTGGGCACCCAGGGAGAGAGGAAATTGCCCCAGCTTCCGGTCGCGCCCTTGCGGGTGTCGCCGCCCGACATGTCGTCGGCCTGCACGCCGATCGACGGCTTGCCCCACCATGTGGCGAAGCGCCAGGACAGGGTGGCGTTGAACCCGTAGGCCGAAACCGGGCGGCTGGGTCCGTTCTTCGCGGCGTTGAAATACCCGCCCTGCCACATGCCGCCGGCCGAGAATTCGAGCGGTCCCGCATTGCCCCAGATCCGCATGCCCGGCGTGTCACGCCGGGTCGAGCCCGCCTGGGTGCCGAAGATCGAACCGCCCTGCTTCGGGATCGGGCTGCTGGCCAGCAGGTAGCCCAGGTAGAACGCGTCCACGAAGATCTGGCTTTTCTGGCCCAGGGCGGTGAATTGCGGCACCGCGTAGGACGTGTAGGCGCCGAACAGGCGCGAGCGGTATCCAACCTGATCGTGGAAGGGCAGATACGGGTTGGCGTTGGTCAATGTCAGGTCGAACAGATCGACCCGGAACCGCTTCCAGAACGCATATCCGCGGATGCCGTTCCACGAATAGGGAAGGGTGGGATAGACGCTGCCGGCCGACACATAGGGGGGCACATCCAGGAAGGTCATGCGTCCGACCATGACGCCTGTCGTCGCCCCCAGCAGCTTGCCGCGCACCTCGACGAACGCCTGCTGCGCGTCCAGCTTGGAGCGCCAGCGGCCGTTATAGCCATAGTAATTCATGCCGCCGGCCTGGCCGCTCATCAGTTCGCCATAGAGGCGGACATGTTCGCCCAGATGCAGGTCGGCGCCCAGGTTGAAGCGCAGGGTGGACCGGTAGGAGGGTGACCGCTTCACCGCGCCGAACTGCGCGAACTGGTCGTAGAATCCGTGATGGCGGAAATTGCCGCTCAGCGTCAGGTAGACCGATCTGGAGTCGTTGAGCGGGATGTATTTCAGGGGGTCGGCCCAGTCGATGTGATTGCGGGCCAGTTTCAGGCTCGACCAGTCCTCGGCCCAGCGCGATACGGCATAGTACCCCACCGTGCCGAAGCCGGCCGCCGCGGCGGTCGCGGTGTTGAAGACGCCCCACGGCCCCTGGTGCAGCAGCGCCGGGGGCAACGGGTGCAGATTCAGCAACTGCGGTTGTCCGTACAGTTCCGGCCGGCTGGTCAGTGGCGGCAGCAGGCTGGGTGCGGACGGCTGCGGCGGCGTGCCTCGGGCCGCCGTGGGGCGCGCGGCGGATGGTCCGCCGGGCTCGGCCGGCGCAAGCTGGATACGGGCGCCGGAGATGTCGGCGGTGGTCGGCGTCGCGTGGGCCGGCAGGGTGAATGCAATGCTCGCTGTCACGGGGAGTATGCCCCGTCTGAAATGTCGCAGGGAAGGAAAGAGCGAAAACCTTGGAAAGACATGCATGATCGGGTCTTTTTCTTTTTTGATCTTGGGGTCGGTCACAGTCATGCGATGACTACAACTCTGCCCTGCATGTGTTGTGGAACATTAGTCGCGGGTCGTCACTTCGAATTTGCGTGTTCTCTCGCTTTCCTTGCGCGCGGCCGTTTTTTATCAGTAAAGCCGGAGTGACAGGCCGCGAACGCGGCGGGTCAGCCGATCAGCGTCATCCGATCGACATCGACCAGGCCGTGATCGGTGATCTTCAGGCGCGGGACCACCGGCAGCGGCAGGAAGGCCAGTTGCAGGAACGGTTCGTCCAGCGTTACACCCATCGCGCGGGTCGCCGCGCGCAGGGCCTCCAGCCGGTCGCGCACCTCCTCGAACGGCGCGTCGCTCATCAGGCCCGCGATCGGCAGCGGCAGTTCCTCGCGCACCTGCCCGTCCTCGACGATCACGAACCCGCCGCCGATCTGGGCCAGGCGGTTCACGGCGGCCGCCATGTCATCGTCATCGACGCCGACGACGCAGATATTGTGGGCGTCGTGCCCGACCGAGGACGCCAGCGCCCCGCGCCGCAGCCCGAACCCGCGCACGAAGCCCCGGCCCATGTTGTCGTTCAGCCCGTGCCGCGCGACGACCGCGACCTTGGCCACGTCCAAATCGGGGCGCGCCCGTACCGCGCCCGCATGGCTGCCGAGGTCGATCGTCAGGAAATCGGTGATGATCTGTCCGGGGATGATGCCGATCACGGGCATGTCCCGGCCATCGCCCGCCACCGTGAAATCGGCCGGGGCCAGTGGACGGCGCAGATGCACGCTGTCCCGTCCCGGGGCGTCGATGACCGGCCGCGCCGCCAGCGCTGGGCCGATGGGCCGCCCGCCCGCCAGCACATCCGACACCACGCAGCCCTCCAGATCGTCAAGGAAGACGATGTCGGCCCGCTTGCCGGGCGCCAGCATTCCGCGATCGGTCAGCCCGAATGCCCGCGCCGCCGACAGGCTGGCCGCGCGATAGGCGGCCAGCGGCGGCACGCCACGGGCGATGGCGCTGCGGATCAGGAAGTCGATATGGCCTTCGTGCGCGATTTCCAGCGGATTGCGGTCGTCGGTGCAGAAGGCCAGGAACGGCGAGGTCGCGACCGTCAGCAGCGGCGCCAGCGCCGCCAGGTCCTTGCAGACCGACCCCTCGCGGATCAGCACGGTCATGCCCTTGCGGATCTTTTCCAGCGCCTCGTCCGCGCGGGTGGCCTCGTGGTCGGTCGAGATGCCGGCGGACAGGTAGCCGTTCAGCCGCTGGCCGGTCATCAGCGGGGCATGTCCGTCGATATGCCGCCCCGCGAAAGCCACCAGCTTGTCCATGCAGTCGTCCGCGCAGGACAGGACGCCGGGCATGTTCATGAATTCGGCCAGCCCGATCACCTTGGGGTGGTCCATGAACGGGGTCAGCGCATCGGCCCGCAGCACGGCGCCCGAGGTTTCCAGCGCGGTCGAGGGCACGCAGCTCGACAGGTTGACGCGCAGGTCCATGACCATCCGCGTTGCGGCGTCCAGGAAATAGCGCAGCGCCGCAACGCCCAGCACGTTCGCCATCTCGTGCGGGTCGCAGATCGCGGTGGTGACCCCGTGCGGCAGCACGCAGCGTTCGAATTCGAACGGCGTGACCAGCGAGGATTCGATATGCAGGTGCGTATCGATGAAGCCCGGAACGACGATCCGGTCATGACCCTCGATGATCGTGGCCCCGTCATAGCGGCCCAGCGTGCCGACGATGGTGTCGCCGCAGATCGCGATGTCGGTCGGGATCAGTTCCCCGGTCACCAGGTCGAGCAGCCGGACGTTCCGGACCACCAGCTCGGGGGTTTGCTGCCCGCTTCCCTGGCGGATCCGGCGGGCGAGGACGTCGTGCGATATCGTGCTCATGACATTCCTAAGCACAATCGGGGGCGTCGCGTCCACCGCATCCGCGTCCCTGGGAACGCCCTCAACGGCCGGAAACGGGGGCTTCGTCCAGGGCGATGACGGTCTGGCTGATGGACACGTTGCCGGACATCGGGCTGTCGGCGGTGCGGGTGTCGATGCCGTGCGTGATCTGGCGCAGGTCGGCCAGTTCGGCGCGTACGTCGTCCAGGATTTCGATCAGGGCGGCATGGTCGGCCGCCGCCCGTTCGTCCGAACTGCGCGACAGGATGGCGCTACCCACCATCAGGGCCGGCAGCGCCACAAGCTGGATGCAGTTGCTGACATAGAGCAGCGTATTCTGCCAGGCCGGGGCGGCCACCGGCAGCAGCGAGAAGAACAGGAACGCATAGACGCACCAGATGCTGCCGAAGATCACCGTCAGCCGGATCGCGACCCGGTCGTTGAGCGCATTGATGAACGTCCTGCCCGTGGTCATTGCCTGTTCGCCCCGTTGTCGCGGCCTGTCCTGCCGATGGGCGTATCAGTTGGGCGGCCGCTCCGCCATATCCCGCGCCGAAAGGCAGATATTCACCGTCGCCGGCACGTCACGCCCCGGACAAATGCCCCTTGCCCTCGTCCGGGGCGGCCGCGTTGCCGGCCCGGCTGCCGGGGGTGGGGCTGGTCTGGCCCGGCATGGCCCACAGGGCGAACGCGCCGGCCAGCGCCGTTGCGCTGACATACAGCGCCGGGGCATAGGGGCTGTGGGTCACCAGGGCCGAGACGCATGCCGGCGTCAGACCGCCGAAGATCGCGTAGGACAGGTTGTAGGAGAACGACAGGCCGGAAAAGCGGACCGCGGCCGGAAACGCCCCGACCATGGCAATCGGCACCAGGCTGACATAGCTGCCGCCGAAGCCGGCCAGGGCGGCCAGCGGCAGGAACCAGCCGGGATGGGCCGGGGCCAGGTCATACAGGCCCCAGGCGCCCAGGACCAGCAGGCCCACCACCGGCGGGATCATGGCGCGCAATCCCCACCGGTCGGTGCCCGCGCCGACCAGCACCGCGGCCACGGTGATGGACAGCGTGGCGACAAGGCTGGCGTACAGCGTCGCGGACGGCGAAAACCCGTGCAGCGTCTGCAACAGAGCCGGCATCATCAGCAGCAGGACCACGATTGCCGCCGTCAGCGTCCAGGTCGCCATGATCGACAGCATGACCGCCAGGCGATGTTCGGCCAGGATGGTGGCCAGCGGCAGCCGCCGGGCCAGTTCGGCACGCGCGTGCATTTCGGCGAAGACCGGCGTTTCCTCCAGCCAGCGGCGCAGGACCATCGCGATCAGGCCGAACACCCCGCCCAGAAGAAAGGGAATCCGCCAGCCCCAGTCGGCCACGGTGGCGGGCGGCAAGGCCGTGTTCAGCGCCAGCGCCACCAGCGACCCGATCAGCATGCCCGCCGTCAGCCCGCCGGTCAGCAGGCCGCAGGCCAGCCCGACGCGGCCCGCGCCGGCATGTTCGGCGACGAAGACCCATCCGCCCGGGGCCTCGCCGCCGATCGCGGCGCCTTGCAGCACGCGCAGCACCAGCAGCGCCAGCGGCGCGCCCACCCCCAGCATGCCGAAACCGGGCAGCAGGCCCATCAGCAAGGTCGGCACCGCCATCAACAGGACGCTGAAGGCGAACATTTTCTTGCGGCCCAGCGTGTCGCCGAAATGCGCCATGATGACGCCGCCCAGCGGCCGCGCCAGGTAGCCGGCCCCGAACAGGCCGAACGTCTCGGTCTGGCGTAGCCAGTCGGGCTGGGCGGCGGGGAAGAAATGCTGGGCGATGATCTTCGCGAAATAGGCGAAGATCACGAAGTCGTAGAATTCCAGCGCCCCGCCGAGGGCGGCGAGGGCCAGGGTACGCAACTCCCCGCCGCTCAGGCCGGCGGGGCGCTGCGCGACGACGGTCGAGGACATCGGGCGGGGTCCATGTTCGTTACGCGGGATGTGCATCCACCACGAAGCCGCGCGGAATTGCAAGTCTTCCCCCCGTCCGTCGCCGGCGGGCGGTCAGGGGGCCGCGTCGCATCCGACCATCCACGATATGCCGAACCTGTCGACCAGCATGCCGAATTGCGGCGCCCAGAAGGTCTGCTGCAAGGGCATGGTGATGCTGCCGCCGTCCGACAGGGCGGTGAAGATCAGTTCGGCGTCCTTCGCGGTGTCGGCGGTGATCGAGATGGAGAACCCGGCCGGCGTCACCGCCTTGTCCGGCATGCCGTCCGATCCCATCAGGACCTGCCCGCCCACCGTCAGCGCCGCGTGGCAGATACGCCCGCGCTGGTCGGCGGGGACGCTGTCGGCCATCGGCGTGTCGGCGAAGGTCATCATGGCCGTGATTTCGCCGCCCAGCGCGGCCTGGTAGAAGGCGAAGGCCTCGCGGCATCTGCCGTCGAAGGCGTGGATATAGGCGTTGATCCTCATGTCGGCGGTCTTTCCTGTTGGAACCTGTCTGGGATCGCGCCGGGCGCGGACGGATCCTGATCCAGGCGCCGCGACATCCGCAAGATTTTCGTCTTATGACCGTGCCCTTGCCGCGCGGCCCGGGCACGGTAGGATTGGCGTCGGACAGAGAAAGGGGGCGGATGAC
Organism: Gluconacetobacter johannae; assembly: GCF_014174305.1. Classification (GTDB taxonomy): domain Bacteria; phylum Pseudomonadota; class Alphaproteobacteria; order Acetobacterales; family Acetobacteraceae; genus Gluconacetobacter; species Gluconacetobacter johannae. The sequence continues at coordinate 34,577 of NZ_JABEQH010000004.1, forward strand.
CCGCATTTTCATCGACGCGGACGCCTGTCCGGTCAAGGACGAGGTCTATCGCGTCGCCCTGCGCTACGGACTTGGGGTGTTCGTCGTGTCCAATCGCATGATGGCGGTGCCGGACATGCCGCTGATCGAACGGGTGGTGGTGGACCACGGCCCCGATGTCGCGGACGACTGGATCGTGGAACGGGCCGGGCCGGCCGATATCGTCGTCACCGCCGATATTCCCCTGGCGGCGCGCTGTGTGGCCGGACAGGTCGCGACCCTGGACCCCAAGGGGCGTCTGTTCGACGCGGATTCGATCGGCATGACCCTGGCCATGCGTAACCTGATGGACGATCTGCGCTCGACGGGGGCGGTGACGACGCATAACCGGCCGTTCGGCAAGGCCGACCGGTCGGCCTTCCTCTCGGCGCTGGATACGCTCATCGTCCGCCTGCGGCGGCGGCCCGTCCCCATCCGGCGGCCGGCGGAAGGGTAGGGAAAGACTATCCGCCCATGACCCGGCGCAGGAACGGCGCGGTGCGGCTGTCCAGGGCCTGGGCGATGTCGGCCGGACGTCCGGCGGCGACGACCCGCCCGCCGACGTCGCCGGCCCCTGGGCCCAGATCGACGATCCAGTCGCCGGCGGCGGCCACGCGCATGTCGTGTTCGGCCACGATGACGGTGTGGCCAGCGGCGACCAGGCTGTCCAGATGGGTCATCAGCCGGTCCACGTCCGACGGATGCAGCCCGGTCGTCGGTTCGTCCAGCACATACAGCGTGTGGCCGCGTCGCTGCTTCTGCAGTTCGGTGGCTAGCTTGATGCGCTGGGCCTCGCCGCCCGACAGTTCCGTCGCCGGCTGGCCCAGCCGCAGATAGCCCAGCCCGCCCCGGCGCAGCGTATCCAGGCTGATCTCCAGCGCCGGATGGTCGGCGAACAGGGCGTAGGCGTCGTCCACGTTCAGGCCCAGGATGTCGGCGATCGAATGGCCGCGATAGGTGACTTCCAGCACCTCGGGCCGGTAGCGCGCGCCATGGCAGGTGGGGCAGGGAGCATAGACGCTGGGCAGGAACAGTAGCTCCACCATCACCGCGCCCTCGCCCTCGCAGGTCGGGCAGCGCCCCTTGGGCAGGTTGAAGGAAAACCGCCCGGCATCGTAGCGGCGGCTGCGCGCAAGGTCGGTGTCGGCGAACAGCTTGCGTACCGTGTCGAACAGCCCCGTGTAGGTGGCCAGGTTCGATCGCGGCGTCCGGCCGATCGGCTTCTGGTCGATCATCACCAGCCGCCGCACCCCGGCCAGCCCGTCGGCCACATGACCCTGCGGTTCGCGGACGGCGGGAGCTGGGCCGTCCTGCGCGCCGTCATGCGTTTCGACCGGAAGGGCCTGGCCCAGCGCGCGGGCGACGATGCCGACCAGCGCCTGGCCCACCAGGCTGGACTTGCCCGATCCGGATATGCCGGTGACGGTCGTGAACGCGCCCAACGGGAAGCCGACCTCCAGCCCCGCCAGATTGTTCCATGTCACGTCCGCCAGCCGCAGCCACCCGCGCGGTTCGCGCGGCGCGCGGGCGATCGGGGCGGGGAGTGCGAACAGATAGGGTCGCGTCCGCGACCCGGCGACGTCGCGCAGGCCGTCCGGCGGGCCGCTGTACAGGATCTCGCCTCCGCGCTCGCCGGCGTCGGGGCCGACATCGACGATCCAGTCCGCGCGGCGGATGACATCCAGATTATGCTCGACCACGAACAGCGAATTTCCGGCTGCGCGCAATCCGTCCAGCGCCGCCAGCAGCGCCTGGGTGTCGGCGGGGTGCAGGCCCGACGACGGTTCGTCCAGCACATAGACGACGCCGAACAGGCTGGATCGGATCTGCGTTCCCAGCCGCAGGCGCTGGTATTCGCCGGGCGACAGGGTCTGCACCCCGCGATCGAGCTGAAGATAGCCCAGCCCCAGATCCAGCAGTACGCCGATCCGCCCGATCAGATCGGCGGCGATGCGCCGGGCCACGATGTCGGTCGCCTCGGCGCCCGTCGTCCTGGCCGCGGGCTTCAGCAGGTCCGCGATCCGCGCCAGGGGCAGGGCGGCAAGCTGTGCGATGTCCAGCCCGGCGAAGGTGACGCGCAGCGCATCGGGGTTCAGGCGCCGGCCATGGCAGGACGGGCAATCGGTCGCGACCATGAAGGATTCGGCGCGCTTACGCATCGCCGCACTCTGCGATTTGGCGAAGGTCTGCGTCACGTAGCGCCGCGCGCCGGTGAAGGTGCCGTTATAGGACGGCTCGATACCATGGGCGATCGCGCGCCGCACCGCGTCGCGGTCCAGGCCGGGATAGACCGGGACGGTCGGCGTCTCGTCGGTGAACAGGATCCAGTCGCGGGTGTCGCGGGGCAGGTCGCGCCAGGGGCAGTCGACGTCGATGCCCAGCGTAATCAGGATATCGCGCAGGTTCTGTCCCTGCCAGGCGGTCGGCCAGGCGGCGACGGCCCGATCGCGGATCGACAGGCTGTCGTCGGGCACCAGCGTCCGTTCGGTGACGTCGTGGACCCGCCCCAGCCCGTGGCAGCGGGGGCAGGCCCCCATCGGCGTGTTGGGCGAGAAGGATTCGGCCTCCAGCATCGCCAGGCCGGGTGGGTAGGTTCCGGCGCGGGAATAGAGCATTCGCAGCAGGTTCGACAGCGTGGTGATGCTGCCGACCGACGACCGGCTGGTGCTGCCGCCGCGCTGCTGCTGCAACGCCACGGCGGGCGGCAGGCCGTCGACGGAATCGACGTCGGGAACGGGCATCTGCTGAAACAGCCGCCGCGCGTAGGGCGAGACCGATTCCAGATAGCGGCGCTGGGCCTCGGCATACAATGTGCCGAAGGCCAGCGACGATTTGCCCGAGCCCGACACGCCGGTGAACACCACCAGCCGGTCGCGCGGCAGGTCCAGGCTGACGTCGCGCAGGTTATGTTCCCGCGCCCCCCGTACGCGCACGGCGTCCGTGGGTGTGGTGGTGTCGCGCGTCGGGTCAGGGGTCATGTCGTCGTCATCTTCCGGTCGTCGGGTCCTGGTGGCGGTCTAGACCATAACCGCGCCCTGGCGATGATCGGAACCGACATGGACCCGTCCGCACCGGGCGAAGGGCAGTTATTTCGCGATCGGGAGGAACGCGTGGTCGCCGTCCGCCGGCTGTCCATGCCCGCACGCGGTGCCTGGGATGGGAAAGAGGCCGTTGTGGCGGGTTGCGGCGCGACGCAGGATGTTGGTGTCAGAAAATGTCCCCTCCGCATCACGATGGCGGAGCGGGCGCAGGAAAGGCAGGAAATTGCATGAATTATCGTTCTGACCGGACGTTACGCGGGCGGATCGCGACCTTTGCCGTCTTGGCCCTGTCGGCGGCGGGCCTCATGGGCGGCGGCGCTCTGGCCGAGGAGTGTCCCATGGGTCATCACCACATGCATGCCGGGATGAGCATGATGGCGAAGGCGCATTTCGGTGCGTCGGGCATGCCGTTCGACCTGTCGCGCACGCTTCATATTTTTACGCCGCTGCCGGGCGGCGGCGAGCAGGATGTGGTGTCGACGGACAACGATGCGGCCCAGATCGCGCTGATCCGCCAGCATCTTTCCGTCCAGGCGGGCCTGCGCGCCAAGGGGGATTACAGTGGTCCGGCTGCCATGCATGGCCTGACCATGCCTGGGTTGCAGGCACTGGCCGCCGGGGCCGGGCGCATGCACATCCAGTTTGTTCCGCTGCCGGCCGGCGGACGCATTCTGTACGAGAGCAAGGATCGGGCGCTGGTCAGGGCTGTTCATGAATGGCTCCACGCGCAGGCGTGCGACCACGGGGCAGACGCAATGTTGTCTCACCAGTAACTGGCGATTCAACGATTCCGCTTCGCCCGGTCGCGCGGAGCGTGATGCGGAACGCTCTCTGAAGTCAGATCGTGACAGTAACTATATTCGTCTATATATGGACGAATATAGTGAGGGAGCGGGGCTGCGGGTTGGCGTGATGGGACAGCGATCGGAAGCGGGCACAAGGAAACGGCAGGGGCAACCGGGCGCGGCCCTGATGGCGGGGTGTCGATTGATCGTAACCGCCTTCGCGACGGCGCTGGCGGTTGCACATGGGTCGGCCCATGCACAAGGCGATTCGGCGCTCGGGGGGCGCAGGCCCGATGCCTGCGCGGGCGCAACCGATCGTGCGGTCGGCGCGCCGTCCAGCACCACACAGGTCGATGTATGCGGCACGCCGCCGCGTCGTTCGTGGCTACGGCAGATCCTCGATCACAAAAGCAGCGAGACCTTCGGCGACAGCGCGATCGTGCGCGGCGACACCATCCACCACGGGCTGGGGCGGGTTGCCGCTCCGGCGGCGTTGCCCGGGGCCAGGATGATGGCGAGCGGGCATGTTTCCCTGATGTTCAGCCCCGGTTTCATGGGCATGCAGGGGAATATGGTCGGCGATCACACTGTTTCATCGGGCGCGATCGCGACAACGTACAACGCGGTGACCGGCTCGAAAATCCGCGTCGTTCCCGATGGCATGAACGCGCAGATGTACATGTTCGGCGTGATGTATGCGGTTTCCGACTGGCTGAACGTCAGCGTCATGTCCAGTTGGACGCGCAAATACATGCGTATGACCACGTACAAGGGCATGATGGGGAGTACCGTTCTGGGGTCCAACAGCGGAAGCACCAGCGGGTTCGGAGATACCAGCGTAAACGCGATCGTCCGATTTTATCAGGACCAGCATACGCATCTGCATCTCAACTTCGGGCTGGGCCTGCCCAGCGGCTCCACCACGGAGACGATTACGATGCTCGCGCCCATGGGGATGCGTATGCAGATGCGCGCGCCCTACGGGATGCAGATGGGAACCGGTTCCGTCGAGGCGCTGCCCGGCCTGACCTATCTGGGAACGGCGGGCCGCTGGTCGTGGGGCGGCGCGTTCCGCGCGCGCATTCCCTTCGCCCGGAACAGTCACGATTACAACTGGGGGGCGATGTACGAGGAAGATCTGTGGGGCGGCTATCTTCTGCCCGGCGACATGGTTCTTTCGTTTCGCGTCGACTATACGCGCCAGGACCGGATCGGCGGACGCGACCTGATGATAAATGGACCGGGGCAACCGATGAATCCGGTCTATTACGGCGGCCAGCGCCTTCAGCTTCTGGGGGGACTGGACATCGACGGCCACAGCCTGGGGCTGCCTGGCTACAGTCATTTCGCGATCGAGGGTGGCAAGCCGGTCTATCAGAAGCTGAACGGCCCACAGCTCAGCGCGGAATGGCAGATCGGCGCCCGCATCAGCGAGATGTTCTGACGTCTTCCGCTACCGGGGTGTTCAGGGCTTGCGCGCCATATACATCGGCGTAACGAAATGTCTTTCGACCTGGCCGCCGAATTCGTCTTCGACCAGACTGGTCAGGTCATCGAGCAGTTTTTGCCGTGCGTGCTCGCCGGCGTTCACGACTTCCGAAAATGTCGCCGCCAGGGCGCGGACCTGGCCCGCGTCCATCTGGATCGTCCACCGGAGAACATCCACGACCGGATCTTCAAACCCGGCCTGCTTCAGATCGGCGATCCGGGCGTCGATATCGAGCCCGAATGGCCGCCGCCCCGGCGCCCATGCCGGCGAACTCCGTAGACCCCGGAACAGGGCGCCCGCGCGCTGGTGAAACGCATCCGGTGCATCCGGATCGCCGAAAACGTTCCACCACATGGTCCACCAGCCGCCGGGCCTGAGTGCGCGGACAATTTTCCGCAAGGCTTCCCCCTGGGGCAACCAGTGAAACGCGGTCGCTGCAAAGCCCAGATCGTAGGCCCCATCGGGCAGGACCGCCTCTTCCCAGGAGGTCGCCATGATGTCCAGCATGGGCCAGTCGTTGCCTGCCAGATCGGCCAGATGCCGGGTGAGACGCGCATCCGGCTCCACGGCCGTCAACTGTGCCGGTCGGTCGGCCAGCAGGGGAAACGTGGCCTTTCCCGTTCCGGCCCCGATCTCGAACAGGCGCGCGCCGGTAATCGTGCATCGTTCCCGCAAAGCCGCATAAACGGCGTCCGGATAGGGCGGCCGGGCTGCCTCGTAGCTGTCGGGATTGCCGCCGAACGCTGTGCGCCCGGCCTGGAGCGGAAGGCTGCTCATGGTTCGCTCCTTGGTCGGATGCGCCAGGAGGACGGCGCGGGGCGGCAATCGCCATCGAACAGCGGCCCCCCATGGGGCTGCATTTCGCGTTCGGCGAGCGCAATGACGTCTTCGCATTTTCCTGACACAAACAAAATGCGGAAGGCGTGTTCGTACCGGACGGCCAGATCGGCATCCACGGCCGCAAGAAGCCGAGGCGCCCATTTGCCCGCACCGTTCCATCGGCCTCGCCCCCGCAATGACAGTTCGACCAGTCGAGGATACAGGGTGGCGCCGATCGCCAGGATCTCGCCTGGACGGCGTTCACCACGCAGGTCGTCGATTGCGTCCGTGATGTCGTAGCGCAGGGCATCGCGTTCGCCCGGCGCCAGCGGGGGCGGCCCGTCGGCGAGGCGCCGCGCCATGTCCCGTTGCAGCGCCCGCGCACGGTCGGCGTCTCCGATGATCTTGCCTTCGGCGATCATGTTGAGGATGCTGGGGCGACCCCGCGCCACATCCGCGTCCACGAACCACGCAAGCGTCTCCGGATCGTGGACGAATGCTTCGATCGGAAAGCCATCGGCGGTGAAAGATTCGCGCCGCGCCGTTTCCAGACGATCGTGGATCACCACCAGATCGATGTCGGACAGGTATGTGCCGTCACCCCGCATGATCGAACCCGCCGCAAACGCGAAAGCGGCGTCTGCATAGCGCGTGGCGACGACCGCCTTCGCCACAGTCAAGGCTTCGATCGGGGTCGGGATCGTCACGTCTCTCGCTGGCCCTTTCCGCTGTCCGGTCATATGCGCCGGTTCAGGCATCCGGGGCAGCATCCAGGGCGCGCACCATCGCCGTCACGTCGTCCTCGCCGGCCGGGCGGTTCATGTCGAACATTGCGTTCTCGGTGATCCCGGCATAGCGGCCCAGGCCGCCGGCGCGCAGGATGGGGTGGGCGCGGGCGGTGTCGTACACCCCGTCGACCAGCATGGCCCGGTCGATATGCACCGCGATGACCTCGCCCAGGATCATCCAGCTTTCGAGTTCCGCGCCTTCCTTGTCGCGAAGGGGGAACAATTGGGTCAGCCGGCATTCGAAATTGACCGGGCTGGCGTGGACGCGCGGCGCGCCGACCAGCCGCGCGGGCGCCTGCGCCAGGCCGGCCAGCGCGAATTCGTCCTGCGGCACGGCGGCGGAGGTCAGATTCATCCGGGCGGCCATAGGGCGGGTGGCGAGGTTCCACACAAATTCGGCGGTGTCACGGATGTTGGCCACCGTGTCCTTCCAGCCCACGCTGGCGAAGCCGATGATCGGCGGGCGATAGTTGAAGGCGTTGAAAAAACTGTAGGGCGCCAGATTGGCGCGGCCCTGGGCTGACCGGGTGGAAATCCACCCGATCGGGCGCGGCCCGACGATGGCGGAAAACGGATCATGGCGCAGCCCATGCCCGTTACGCGGCTCGTAGTAATGGACGTCGTCGCCTGCCATGAGTTCGTCCCTGCTTGCCAAGTCGTTTCCCGTGCAGACAGGATATGGGCAAGGAACGATCCGTCGTCGAGGGGCAGGCGCTACAGCGTGGCGATCACTTTCAGGCCGACCAGCGCGGCGTCGGGGATGCGGGACGTTTCACCGGGGCGGATCATGTACTGGAATTCCGGTTGCAGCGTGATGCCCTGCATCGGCGTGAAGCCGTAATAGGCCTCGATCACCGACGAATTGGTCTGCGGCGCCAGTACCATCGCGCCCAGCGGCAGACCGGCCTGCTGGCGGATCGCCTGGCCGTCATACAGCCGGTCGCTGACATGGTACCAGGAATACAGCACGCCGATCCGGTCTTTCGGCCGCGACGGGATGAAGCCGGGGAAGGACCCGCCGACATAGACCTCGTCGGCGATGGTCGAGACGTGGGGGGTGTTGTGCAGATAGCCCGCCATCACGTACCCGCCATCCATCTGGCCGTGTCCGCCGGCGCGGTAGATCATCTGGTCCGTCATGATCCAGACCGAATCCCGGGGCGCCGAGCTTTTCTGTTCGGCGAGCGCGGCCGGGACGGCGCCCAGCGAGTCCGGATAGCGGGTGCTGTCGTGGGCGAAGCCCAGCACATAGTGACCCGGCAACCGGTTCCGGCCCAGGAAAGGCTGCCAGGTGAATTCGATCGGCAGCATCAGGCCGGTGCTGGGCTCGCTGCCCCAGGCCCAGCCGCTGGGATTGCTGGCCAGCGGGGCCACGTTGTAGGCGCCGACCTGCAGCATCGTGTCGCGGGTCGGGCGCATGCGGAATCGCGCCCCCCAGGTGGCCTTCGGATACACGCTGAACCCGGCATCGACCTTCAGCGCCACCGGGGCCGAGCAGGTGACCATGAACGAGCAGATCAGCGGCGACGTGGCGAAGACGTGCGTCAGAGACATGCGTCCGAAGGTGACGTCCGCGCGGTTGTTCAGGAATTTCTTCTCGGCATAGAAATCCACCAGATGCGCGACCGAATGGCCGGACAGGCCGTACACTTCCATCAGGCTGATATAGGGTTCGCCCACCCGGTCGCGTGAGACCTCGCGGCCCACACGTTCCATGACCAGGGTATGGACCGTCCAGCCCTTCAGCCCGGCCATCCGTTCCAGGTCGAAATTGACCTGCAACGTCAGTTCGTGGACATAGTCCATGCCGCGCTGCTGCCCGCCATTGATGTTGGCCATGGCCTCACCCTTGTAGGTGAAGTTGAACGCCACGCCGTGTTGCGCCAGGCGGGATCGGAAAGGCTGCAACTGCGGAATCAGATGTCCCGATGCCTGTGCCGGGATGAAATACGGATCGGTCATGTCGGAGTCGCGCAGGGCGTCCCAGCGGTCCGGCAGCAATGACGACACCGCCTCGCCCCGGAACAGCGGGTCCAGTTCGTTCTTCAGCGGGGCGCGCGGCGATATCCCTGCCTTGGGCGGCACGGCCGCCCGTGGGGTCGAAGGTGGTGCGGCGTCCCGGGAGGTGACGGTCGGCGCGGCCTCGCCGGACGTGGGGACCGACAGCATAACGGAAAGAAAGACGCCTGCCATTTTTAGGGACTGTGGTATGCGGCGAAAGCATAGCGTCGCCATCACGCTGTATTTCATGTTCATTCTTCTGTTTTACTGCGTGTCACGACCGGATTTTTATGGCTTTATGACTTTTATGTGATCGTAACGAACAAGGGAAACATGCGGAAGGCATGTCGGATCGACGGTCGTACGTCCTGTCCTTGCAGGGAAAAAACGGTCCTGGCGTCGAGGCCGAAAGAGCTTTCCCACGATTTTCCATGATTTGAAATAGGGGTGACGGTATATCTGTTCAAATCGGTACGGATATACCGGGTCAATCCTGATTTCTTAGACTAACAATACTTGTTAACTTTTATGTGAACAAAAGGGGTGTGGTCCTTTTAATGTGTCGAGGATATTTATTTTTTGAAGAAGCTGTGTTGATCGCAAGCTGTGTGACCTTGGGTGGACAGAAGGCATCGCGATTTTTTTTGTTATAACAAACAATGGTCGCAAGGATAGAAAGACGGGCTATCGCAGGCGCATGTAAAGTTCATGTAAAGGCAGGGCTATCATGCGCTGCCGTCATCGCAATGGCCATGTCGATAAATATATAACGTTTAAGTAACAAAAAACGCCTGCACGCGGGTTTCGGGCGGCTGCGGCAGGGGGACGGAATGACCGGTCGTCCTGCCGTTCAGACATGGCGCGGCCCCGATATGCGAAAGGAACAGGATGTGAGCATGACCCAACCGGACCGGAGAGGTTTTCTCCGCACGCTCGTCTCGGCCGGCCCGGCCGCGGCCCTGGCCGTGGGCGCGGCCCCCGCGGTCGGCCATGCCGTGGAAACGCCCGAAGCGTCCGGCGGGGCCTACGCGCCGCGCTATTTCACCGCTGCGGAGTGGCGGTTCCTGCGGGCTGCCGCGGACATCCTGATCCCCGCCGACGAGAACGGTCCGGGCGGCGCCGCCGTCGGTATTCCGGAATTCATCGACGGCCAGATGGAGATGCCTTACGGGCACGGCAAGCTGTGGTTCATGGGCGGCCCGTTCCATCCCGAGGTGGCGCCCGAACTCGGCTATCAGCTCGACCTGGTGCCGCGCGATATCTATCGGCGGGGTATCGGGAATTTCGATGCCTGGTGCGTGAAGACGCATGGCAGGCCTTTCGCGGACCTCGCGGTCGCCGAACAGACCGCCGCGATGCATGACCTGGAAGCCGGCCGGATCGTCTTCGCGGACGTGCCCTCGGCCACGTTCTTCGGCTTTCTGCTGACGAACACGAAGGAAGGGTTCTTCGCCGATCCGATCCATGGCGGAAACAAGGGCATGGCCAGCTGGAAGATGATCGGCTTCCCCGGTGTGCGGGCCGATTACATGGACTGGATCGACCGTCCCAACACGCCATACCCCTACGGGCCGGTGTCGATTTCCGGCGAGAGAGCGTAAATCCGATGACCATCACCATGAAAAAGAAGGACGTGGTCCTGATCGGGTTCGGCTGGACCGGGGCGATCCTGGGCCAGGAACTGACCGAGGCGGGGCTGGACGTCCTGGCGCTGGAACGCGGCGAGATGCGCGACACGCCGACCGATGCGCGCTATCCGCAGGTGATCGACGAACTGGCCTATTCGATCCGGGGCAAGCTGTATCAGGACCTGTCGCGCGAGACGGTGACGGTTCGCCACGGGGTGGACGACCTGGCGGTGCCGTACCGCCAGCACGGGTCGTTCCTGCTGGGCAATGGCGTCGGCGGGGCGGGCCTGCACTGGAACGGCATGCATTACCGCGTCCTGCCGGAGGAACTGCAGCTTCGTACCCGCTACGAGCAGCGCTACGGCAGGCATTTCATCCCCGAAGGCATGACCATCCGCGATTTCCCCGTCACCTATGACGAGCTGGAGCCGTTCTTTACCAAATTCGAGTATGTGTGCGGAACGTCGGGCAAGGCCGGCAACCTGGGCGGCCGGAAGATCGAGGGCGGCAATCCGTTCGAGGGCCCGCGCAGCAAGGACTACCCCACGCCGCCGCTGCATAACGGTTATGGCGCCGATCTGGTCTGGAAGGGCGCGGTCGAGGCCGGGTTCCATCCGTACTACGCGCCGGCGGCCAATTGCTCCACGCCGTACACCAACCCCTACGGCGTTCGCCTGGGGCCGTGCAATTTCTGCGGGTTCTGCGAAAACTACGCCTGCTACATGTATTCCAAGGCGTCGCCGCAGACCACGATCCTGCCGGTCCTGCTACGCAAGCCGAATTTCGAGGTCCGGCCCCGCGCGCAGGTGCTGAAGATCAACCTCGATTCGACGGGAAAGAAGGCTACCGGCGTCACCTATGTCGATGGCAAGGGGCGCGAGATCTTCCAGCCGGCCGACCTGGTCATCGTCACGGCCTACCAGATGCACAATGTGCGTCTGCTGCTGCTGTCGGGGATCGGAAAGCCCTACAATCCGAAGACCGGCGAAGGCGTGGTCGGCATGAACTATGCCTACCAGGCGATGGGCGGGGTGGAGGTACTGCTGCCGTCGGGCACGCGGCTCAACCCGTTCATCGGCACCGGGGCGGGCGGCGTTTCGATCGACGACGTGAACGGCGACCAGTTCGATCATGGTCCGCTGGGGTTTGTCGGGGGCGCCAGCGTGCGTCATGTGCGCCTGGGCGGTCGCCCGATCCAGATGACCCCGACCGTGCCCGGCACCCCGAAATGGGGCAGCGCCTGGAAGTCGGCCGTCAAGGACACCTACCAGCGCGAACTGCATATCGACCTGTCGGGGTCGGTGGCGGCGTATCAGGATGTCTATCTCGACCTCGACCCGACCTATCGCGATTCATATGGCCAGCCGCTGCTGCGCCTGACCTACAACTGGCACGATAACGAAGCCCGGCTGATGCACCATGTCGGCGACAGGATCAGCGAGATCGCCAAGGCGATGAACGCGGAAAAATACTGGGTGACCAACCGGGTGACTCCCGGCGCGAAATACGATGTCCGCTTTTACCAGAGCACCCATACCACCGGCGGGGCGATCATGGGCGCCGATCCGCGCAACAGCGTGGTCAACCGCTACCTGCAAAGCTGGGACGTGCCCAACGTGTTTGTGATGGGCTCCAGCGCCTTCCCGCAGAACATGGGCTACAACCCGACCGGCCTGGTCGGCGCGCTGGCCTACTGGGCGGCCAAGGCCATCCGGGAGCAGTACCTGAAAAACCCCGGCCCCCTGGTGCAGGCGTAAGGAGGACCTGATGATGACCAGACATCTCTCCGCCGCCGCCCTGCTTGCCGGCCTGGCGTTCGCATCGGGCGGCGCGCACGCGGCCGACGATGCCCAGGTGGCGCGTGGCGCCTATATCGCCCGCGCCGGCGATTGCGTGGCCTGCCATACCGCGACGGGCGGGGCGCCCTTCGCCGGGGGGCTGGCCATCCAGACCCCGATGGGGCGGATCTATTCGACCAACATCACGCCGGACCCGGAGACCGGGATCGGGACCTACGATTTCGCGGCGTTCGACCGCGCGGTGCGTGGCGGGGTCAACCAGGCGGGCCACCGCCTGTATCCGGCCATGCCGTACCCGTCCTACGCCCGTGTCAGCCCCGACGACATGCAGGCGCTGTATGCCTATTTCATGCATGGGGTGAAGCCGCAGCATCAGCCCAACCGGCCCGCCGACATCGCGTGGCCGCTGTCGATGCGCTGGCCCCTGATGGTCTGGGACGCGATGTTCGCCCCGTCACCCGCGACCGCAACGGCGCCGCCGTCCGGTTCCGCCGATCAACTGGCGCGCGGGCGCTATCTGGTGGTGGGGCTGGAACATTGCGGGTCGTGCCATACGCCGCGTGGCTTCGCCCTGCAGGAAAAGGCGCTGACCGACGTGGACGGGACGGCCTATCTGTCGGGCGCGCCGATCGACGGCTGGCTGGCCAAGAGCCTGCGGTCGGACGGGCCTGACGGGCTGTCGGCATGGTCGGTGCGGGATATCGTCACGTTCCTCAAGACCGGCCGCACCGACCAGGTCGCCGCGTTCGGCGGCATGAAGGACGTCGTGGTCCACAGCACCCAGTATCTGAACGATGACGACCTGACGGCCATCGCCCTCTATCTCAAGAGCCTGGGCGGCAAGGGTGGCGCGGCGCCGGCGCTGCGCCCCGACGCCACGGCCACGACGGCGCTGCGGACCGGACACGACCTGCCGCGGGGCGGTCGCGTCTTCCTCGATAATTGCGCGGCATGCCACCGGACCGGCGGCCAGGGCTATGACGGCGTCTTCCCGCGCCTGGCGCTCAGTTCCGTCGTCAACAGCGCCGATCCGATGTCGCTGGTCCGGATCGTGCTGGAAGGGTCGCGGATGGCGCCCACGGCGGGCGCGCCGGCGGCCTTCGGGATGCCGGGCCTGGGGTGGCGGCTGGATGACCGGGACGTGGCGGATGTCGTGACGTTCATCCGGACAAGCTGGGGCAACCATGGCGCGCCGGTCAGCGCGGAGGATGTCGCGCGGATCCGCAGGACGATCAACAGCGGACCGACGCCGGAAAGCAGGAACACCGTCGATCCGTCACCATCGTGACGGCGGTCCGGGCGAAGCTCGGACGAAACCAGGGGGGAGTAAGACGATGATCGGCAAGACGGCACGCTATATGCCGGCGTTCTTCCTGGGGCTTGCGCTGGTCGCAGGCCCCATGGCGACACGGGCGGCGACGCCGGGGCTGGCCTCGCGGCCGGTCCTGACCCTGGCGCTGGCCGAACGTCTGCTGCAGGCCGCGCTGCATGAGGCCACGCGCAACGGGTGGCCCGGCGTCGTCGCCGTTGTCGACGATGCCGGGCAGGTGGTGGCCTTGGCGCGGATGGACAATGCCTATATGCGTGCCAGTGTCGATCTGGCGCCGGGAAAGGCCCGGACGGCGGTGATGTTCCGCCGTCCGACCGCGGTGCTGGAAGGCGCGATCGACGGGCCGCGCCCGGCGCTGGTGACGGCGCAGGGCTATGTCATGATGAAAGGGGGCGAACCCATCGTCATCGATGGCCAGGTCGTCGGCGGAATTGGCGTGTCGGTCGATACGCCCGATCATGACGAACAGATTGCACAGGCCGCCCTGACAGTATTGAAATAGACCCGGCCCCTCGGGGCCGGACCGCGCGTAGAAACATAAAAGCAAGAACGCGAGCGAATCACATGGGAGAGACCAGCCTGACCCGGGCCGAGGAGCGCTTCATACGATGGGCCTTCGGCACTTATTCGGGGCATAATCCATCCCTGTCGGACGGGATCATCCTGCCGACGTGGAAAAGCGGGCCACGCACCGGCCAGCCGCGCATCCCGGCATCCATCCGCGACCTGCTGGCGCGCGGGCTGTTGCGGGTCGCGGTCGAAGACGGGGCGCCGCGCGCTTATTTCACCCATAACGGCATGACGGCCGTGCGCCGGATGTTCGTCAAGCCCCGCTTCGATGCCGGACGCTATATCCATCTGCTGCGCGAAGTGGAGAACGGGGCCGATCCGGGCTGATCGCCGGCCCCGTCATCATGGCTTCTGTCAAAATCCGCGCCGGTTGATTCACATCAACGCGCCGCCCTTGCCGCGCGTCTATGGAAAGCGGGATCACGAGAGAATCCGGACGCTGCCGCACGTTGGGGGAATTCGGTTCTTTCGGGGGCGGTGCGTACAGACCCGGCCAGTTCCGGACGGTCCATGCTGTGACGGGAAATCCGTTTGTAATAACGGAAAAGGAAGAAGTCCCATGCGACGATTGGCCTTGTGTCCGGGGCCGGTCCGGATCCACGATCCCGCCGCGGGACGGCATATGGATGCGACCGCACTTATGAACGCACGATCGTCGTTATGTCTGGATTGTTCCAGGTTTCGGTCCGGACCTGGATCGGAAGACGTGCATGCCGGACGATGCTGTGTCCCGCGGGGCCCATGGAAGGGCCCGGCGGTTGGATAGCGGCTGTCAACAGGACAGGGAAGCACAAGAATGACATATACCGTAGGGATGTATCTGGGCGACCGGCTGAAGCAGATCGGCCTCGACCATCATTTCGCCGTAGCCGGGGATTACAACCTCGTCCTGCTCGATCAATTGCTGAAAATCGACGGGATGGAGCAGGTCTATTGCTGCAACGAACTGAATTGCGGTTATAGCGCCGAAGGGTATGCGCGGGCGAAGGGGGCGGGCGCCGCCATTGTCACGTTCAGCGTCGGCGCAATTTCCGCGTTCAACGCGGTCGGTGGCGCATATGCGGAAAACCTGCCGCTGATCCTGATTTCCGGCGCGCCGAACTCGAACGATCATGGCAGCGGGCACATCCTGCACCATACGATCGGCACGCCCGACTATGCCTATCAGATCGAGATGGCGCGCCGCATCACCTGCGCCGCGGTCTCGATCATCTCGGCCGACGAGGCGCCGGCGAAGATCGATCACGCGATCCGCACCGCCCTGCGCGAGCGCAAGCCCGCCTATATCGAAATCGCGTGCAACGTCGCCGGCGCGGCCTGCGCGCGCCCCGGCCCCGTCAGCGCCGTGCTGTCGCAGGTGCCCGGCGACGCCGCGACGCTGGAGGCGGCGGTCGAGGCGATCGCGGCCTTCCTGGCGAAGCGCGACAAGGTGGCGATCCTGGTCGGCAGCAAGCTGCGCGCGGCCGATGGCGGGGAGGGCGCGGTGGCGCTGGCCGACGCGCTGGGGTGCGCCGTGGCGACGATGGCCGCCGCCAAGAGCTTCTTCCCCGAAAACTATCCGAACTATATCGGCACCTATTGGGGCGAGGCCAGCAGCCCCGGCGCGCGCGAGATCTTCGACTGGGCCGACGGCATCCTGTGCCTGGGCTGCGTGTTCAACGATTATTCCACCGTGGGCTGGACCGCATGGCCCCGCGGCGCGAACGTCGTGCAGGCCGATATCGGCACGGTGACGCTGGACGGGCAGGTCTTTGACGGGCTGCACCTGAAGGACCTGCTGACGGCCCTGGCGGCGCGCCTGGCGGGCCAGCCGAAGAAGGGGGGCACGATGACGGAATACCGTCGTATCGTCGGCGCACCCGCGCCGGTGGACAGCGCGGCCCCGACCGCCAAGCTGACGCGCGCCGAAATGGCGCGGCAGATCGGCGCGCTGCTGACGCCCGAGACGACGCTGCTGGCCGAAACCGGCGATTCCTGGTTCAACGCCATGCGTATGAAGCTGCCGCAGGGGGCGCGCGTCGAGTTCGAAATGCAGTGGGGGCATATCGGGTGGTCCGTTCCCGCGACGTTCGGCTACGCCGTGGCGGAACCCAAGCGCCGCATCATCACCATGGTGGGTGACGGGTCGTTCCAGCTGACCGCGCAGGAAGTCGCGCAGATGGTGCGGCGCGGGCTGCCGGTGATCGTGTTCCTGGTGAACAACCACGGCTACACGATCGAGGTCGAGATCCACGACGGACCGTACAACAACATCAAGAACTGGGACTACGCCGGCCTGATCGAGGTCTTCAACGCCGGAGAAGGGAAGGGGCGCGGCTTCCGTGCGACCACCGGCGCCGAAATGGCCGAGGCCGTGCGGGCGGCGCTGGACAATCACGGCGGCCCGACGCTGATCGAATGCATCATCGACCGGGACGACTGCACCAGCGAACTGATTTCGTGGGGACGCCGGGTGGCGACCGCGAATGCCCGTCCGCCGGCGAAATAGCGGCAGGCAGGCTCTGGCCCCGCGCCATTCCGGCGCGGGGCACCTTCACGGGACGATGTGACACATGTCCGTAATATCCGCCAATTTTTCGGCCGCGCCCTCACAACGGGCCGACAAGGCGAACCCGTCCGCGCTGCGGCCGCTTTATGTGCTGGCCTGGTTCCTGTGCGCGGCCTTCTATTTCTACCAGTACGCCGTACGCTCGGCGCCGGGCGTGATGCAGGAAGAACTGACCCAGGCCTGGGGGGGCAATCATATCGGGTCGATGATCGCGGCCTATTACGTCGCGTACGCCCTGATGGCCCTGGTGGCGGGCGTCCTGCTGGACCGTTATGGCGCGCACGCCACCATTCCGTCGGGCATCGCCGTGGTGGCGGTGGGGTGTCTGGTCTTCGCCCAGGGCGGCGAGGCCGCGGGCATGGGTGGCTTCGTTTTGCAGGCGATGGGCGCGATCTTCGCCTTCATCGGCTCGTCCTATGTCGCGGCCCGTTACCTGCCGCCGCGGATGCTGGCGCTGTTCGTGGGGCTGACGCAGTGCCTGGGCATGGCGGGCGCCGCCTTCGGGTCCAAACCCGTTCATCTGCTGATCGATCCGGCGGGCGGCGTTCATATGGCCTGGCAGCAGGTCTGGCTGGGCTTCGCCGCCCTCGGCGCCGCGCTGGCGGTCGCCACCTGGGTGGTGATGCCGCGCGAGGGCGGCGACAGCCACGCCCATCACGGCCCGCTGTCGGCCGGCAGCCTGATGCTGCCCTTCCGCACGGTCTTCGCCAATCGGCAAAGCTGGATCGCCGGCGCCATCGGCGGGCTGCTGTTCGTTCCCACCACCATCGGGGCGCTGGTGTGGGGCACGCTGATGCTGCATGTGGGCGAGGGCACGTCGATGGCCTTCGCGGCGTCGGATGTCTCGATGGTGCCGATCGGCTGGGTCATCGGCTGCCCGCTGCTGGGCTACATCTCGGACCGGATCGGGCGGCGGCGGCCGGTGCTGATCGGGGGGGCGGCGGTGCTGCTGGCGGCCTGCCTGGTGGCTGTCTATGTCCCCGTCGGGATCATGCCGCGCTATTCGGTGGCGCTGGTCATGGGAATTGCATCCGGGGCGGCGATGATCCCGTTTTCCAGCATGAAGGAAATCAATCCGCCGCAACTGAAGGGCACGGCGGCGGGGGTCATGAACTTCATGGTGTTCCTGACGACCGGCATCATGTCGCCCGTCGTCTCGGCGTTGATGGGCAATGGCGAACAGGTGTCCATGCCGACGATCCAGCATGCATTCCTGCCGCTGATCGCCGGCGTCGCGGTGGCGATCGGCCTGGCGTTCTGCCTGCGCGAGACGGGATGGAAGGTGCATCCGGAGGGCTGAAACACGCCCGGTGCCCGGTCAGTCCAGGGGCCCCTTGCCGGGCGGACGCGGGGCGTGGCAGCCTTGGCACAGGCGGACGGGCCCGCCGGGGCGGCCCTGTTCGCGCCGGCGGATGTGGCAGGATTCGCAGAACTGGTGGAACGTCGCCTCGACCCGGGGGGCCTGTCCGGGCTCGGTCTTGTGGCAGGCGATGCAGTCCTGCCGCGGCAGGCGCGCCATGCGCGATTGCGCGTAGTTATGGTGGCAGGCAATGCAGTTGATCGCCGTGTGATCGGTGTGCGCGAAACGCAGCGGCAATGCCGGATGGGCCGTCACGGATTGCACATGCAGCCTGTCGACCGCCCACCCCGCCGCCGCCAGAAGGACCACCCCGAACATCGCGCCGCACACCCGGCCCGGGCCACCCGTCATCCGGGGCCGCCATGCGGCGTAACCGTGGCGTAGCCCACTGCCGACAGCACACTGGCCGCCAGCATCAGGGCCACGATGGTCCGGGCATGGATGGACATGTTGCGCCATCGCTTTCGGCCGGGGGCCGCGCGGTTCCGGCCCGGCCGCAGCAGCCACCGCACCGGTGTCCATGAGGCGGCCCCGGCGGTCAGCGCCGCGCAGAGCGCCGTCTTCCATGTGGTGTTCACATGCAGTCCGGCCGCGGCCACATGGAAGGCCGACAGCGGCAGCGTGGCGTAGGCGATGACGGAATGACCGATCCGGAACCGCCGCGCCGTGCGCCACAGCGCGTGGCGTACGCCATGCAGGCCCGACAGCGCCGCCGCCAGCATCAGGCACGCGGCTGCCAGCCCCGCCAGCATCGGCCAGGGACCCGACGGCAGCAGGTCGTCGACCAGCAACGGCGCGACCCATAGGGGCGGCACGATATGCAGGCCCAGCAGGACCAGCGCGCCGGCGCCCAGCCCCCGATGCAGCACCATGAAGAACTTGCCGTCGCAGTTCGGCCAGGCCGTGGGCCGTCCGTTCAGCATGAACAGGCCCAGCAGCACGACAAAGGCGGCAAAGCCCGCCGCGTCGGCCATATCCCACGACAGGCCGACGCCCGGTGGCGGCGACGCCAGCAGGAAGACGGCCGGCCCGATCAGGACCAGCCCCACCAGTGCGGCGGCCAGGACAGCGATCTCGGCCTTCATGGCCGCCCGTCGCGGCCCATCGCCGGCGGGGCCACCGTTAAAACGGTTCCTCAGGCCCCGGCCAGCGAGCGGCGGCGCAAGGGCATGGTCATGCAATGGATGCTTCCGCCCCCCTGCGAGAACTGGTCCAGCTCCGGATCCAGCACCGTCAGCCCCTCGGCCCGCAGCATCTCGTTGACGCGGGTGGAATGGCGGGGGCTGACGACTCGCCCGTCGCCCAGAGCCAGCACGTTGCACGCCATGTCCCGCATCGCTTCCTTGTAGGTCACCGGCAGCAGGCGGATGCCCTGTGCGCGGAACCAGTCCAGATCGGCGTCCGCCAGGGCGTCGGGCGCGACCAGGGCCAGCTTGTCCGCCACCATCGAGAAGACGACGTCCAGATGCAGGAAATGGTCCGAAAAGCGGATCATGCGCGTCTGCCATCCGGCCTCGTCGAACCAGCCGGTGAATTCCTCGGCCCCCGCGGTGTCGGTCCGGGTGCCGGTGACGCCCACCGCCAGCAGGCCGGGGCTGATGACGTGGATGTCGCCGCCCTCGACATGGCCGCGGGTCGCGGTCTTCCAGATCTCGCCCTCGCCGTAGAACGATTCGATCAGCGCCTTTTCCCCCTTGCGTTCCTGGCGGAACAGGCTGGTGACGACGGTGCCGAACGGCGTCGTCTGCGAGCTGTCGCGGGTATAGACCTGATAGGGCAGGCCGGGCTGGGGGGTGAGGAAATGGCAGGCGACGTCCGCGCCGCGCAGCGCGTCCACCATCTCGTCGAACTGCTTGCGGACCGCGTGCGTTTCGGGCTTGCGGCCGTTCTCCAGGCTCAGGATCGCGATGTCGTTGCTGGGGATCCAGTCATAATAGGTGGGCGGGCAGAGCAGGACGTCGTCCAGATGTCCGGTCTCGCTGTCGATGAACCACTGATTGCTGCTCATATCCCCTGGAATCCTCGCCGGAAAATCTGATGTCTCGATCGGTATCATAGGGAAGGACGTTACGGTATCCGATAGCAGGGGATGCAAGTGAACTTTGCGATCCGTTCAATCGTCATCCGGCCCCGGCTCTTCTCCCAGCCCCTTCTCATTGTCCACGCCGGTCTGTATGGGCTGGGGCCGGATGACTGGCGCGGGCGGTCCTGGAGGTTTTCTTGCGTATTCTCATGACCGGGACGGCGGGGTTCATCGGCTTCCATCTGGCGCTGCGGCTGCTGGATGAGGGGCACGACGTCACGGGCATCGACGGCATGACCCCCTATTACGATGTCGCGCTGAAGCAGGCACGGCATGCCCGCCTGCGCGCACGGCCGGGCTTCACCTGCCATGAGTTCATGCTGGAGGAGTCCCGCGCGCTGGCCCGGACCTGCCGCGCGGCGCAGCCCGACATCGTCATCCATCTGGCGGCGCAGGCGGGGGTGCGGTACAGTCTGGAGAACCCCAGCGCCTATGTCAGCGCGAATGTGGTGGGCACCCATAATCTGCTGGAACAGGTGAAGGATCTGCCGGTCCGGCATTTCATCCTGGCCTCGACCTCGTCGGTCTACGGCGCCAGCCCCGAAATCCCGTTCTCCGAGGATCTGCCGTGCAACCAGCCGTTGAGCCTGTATGCCGCGACCAAGAAGGCGTGCGAGGACATCGGCCATTCCTACGCCCATCTGCATGGCCTGCCGATCACCGCCTGCCGGTTCTTCACCGTCTACGGGCCGTGGGGGCGGCCGGATATGGCGCTGTTCCGCTTTACCCGCAACATCCTCGCCGGTCTGCCGATCGACGTCTACAACGGCGGGGACATGGAGCGCGACTTTACCTATGTCGACGACCTGGTCGAGGCCGTCTGTCGCCTGCTGCCCCTTCCACCCGCCCCGGCGAGCCAGGCCGGGCATGGCGCCAGCCCGGTCGCGCCCTATCGCGTGGTGAATGTCGGCGGGGGGCGGCCGGTCGGCCTGCGGGATTTCATCGTCGCCATCGAACGGGCCACGGGCCGCGAGGCGATCCGCAACATGCTGCCGATGCAGCCGGGCGACGTGCCGCGCTCGTGGGCGGATTGCGGGGTGCTGGAACGCCTGACCGGCTTTCATCCCGCCACGCCCTTGCAGGCCGGGGTGGATGCCTTCGTCGCCTGGTACCGCCAATGGTATCGGAGCGCGGACGGGGCGTGACGCGGCGCGATATTATCCACAGAATTGGGGACAATCCTGTGGGTGGTACTGGGGGGGATGATCGGACAATGACCATCTTCATCGCGGGAATCGCGAGTCACCGGGAATCGGGCCGTCAATGGACGAGGTAGGGAGCGGGCGGGTCCCGATCGTCTTCGCCCCGACGATCCCGGCGGACTGCCATGCGCGGGTCCGCGTAGCCCCGCATTTCCGGCGGTGGCTGGCGGCCGCGGCGGGGTTCGACCTGCGGCGGGTCGCGGTGGACAGCGTGACGATATTCCGCGCATCGGCAGGACCGACGCCAAGACGCTGCTGTGGTTCTACATGTATCGCGCCCGGGCGGCCCGCGCCGGGGCGTGACGGCCTTGCCGGATCGGCGGAAACCATGGATATTCCGATTTTCATGTCGTGATCGGAATATTCCAATGGAACCAGACGACTGCCAGCCGGTTGATGCCGCACGCGTGCCTCGTTTCGCCGGTCTTGCGACCTTCATGCGCCTGCCGTACCGGGAATCGGCAGCGGGCCTGGATGTGGCGCTGTACGGCATCCCGTGGGATGGGGGCACCACCAATCGCGCCGGCGCGCGGCATGGCCCGCGCGAGGTCCGCAGCCAGTCCAGCATGATGCGTAGCGTCCATCACGTGACCGGCCTGCAGCCGTTCCGCATCGCCCGTGTGGCCGATGTCGGCGATCTGTCGGTCAATCCGACCGATATCGGGGACACGTTGGAACGGATCGCGGCGGGGGTGGCGGCAATCGTGCGGGCGGGGGCGATCCCGCTGGGAGTCGGGGGCGATCATCTGACAACCTTGCCCGTGCTGCGTGCCGTGGCACGGTCGGGGCCGGTGGGCCTGATCCAGTTCGACGCCCATTCGGACACCAACGACACCTATTTCGGCAACAGCCCCTACACCCATGGCACGCCGTTCCGCCGCGCGATCGAAGAGGGGATCCTTGACCCGAGGCGCACGATCCAGATCGGCCTGCGCGGGTCGCTCTATGACCCGGCCGAGCATGACTGGGCCAGGGCACAGGGCATACGGACGATGTATATGGAGGAATGCGTGCGCCTGGGCCCCGAGCGGGTCATGGAGGAGGCGCGGCGGGTCGCGGGGGATGGCCCGACCTACGTGACCTTCGATATCGACTGCCTGGACCCCTCGATGGCGCCGGGGACAGGTACGCCGGAAATCGGCGGCTTCACCACGCGCGAGGCCCAGCAGATGCTGCGCCTGCTGGACGGCGTCCGGATCGTCGGCGCCGACGTGGTGGAGGTCGCGCCGCCCTTCGACCTGTCCGGCATCACCGCGCTGGCGGGGGCGACCGTTCTGTTCGAACTGCTGTGCGTCGTCGCGTCGGGTTGCCGGCAGGCCCGTGGTTAAGGCGGTTTCCCGGACGATCGCGCCGCAGGGTACCGCGCGGAGACGGCGGGACGTCCGTGCTCCGCTGTGGAGAATTCCGGTCGGGGTGGGCCTTCCCTTCGTCGCGGTCGACCTGGCGTTGCCGCTGCTGGACCGCGTGGGGGGAACGGTGCTGGGGTTTCCCACGGTGGTGTTCTGGCTGTTCGCGTGGTTCGTCCTGACCAGCGTCTGCCTGTCCGCCGTCTGGTTCCTGCATGACCGCCACCGGGCGGACGAGGCGGGCTGATACCCCCCGCGCATTCGACAGGCCAACGGAAAGAAAGCCCCTTCATGGCGACAGTGACGTTTTGCCTCGTGATCCTGTTGTCGCTGGCGATCGCGCTGTATTCCCGGCGGGGACATCATCACCAGGGGTCGCGGGATTTCTTCGTTGCCTCCGGGCAGTTCGGTGGGGTGCTGCTGTTCTTCCTGGCGGTGGGCGAGACCTACAGCATCGGCAGCGTCCTGGGATTTCCGGCCGGGACGTTCAGTCACGGCACCGCGTTCGTCATCTGGTTCCTCAGCTATATCGTCCTGGCCTATCCCGTCGGCTATTTCCTCAACCCCTGGATCTGGCAGGCCGGGCGGGACCATAACGCCATCACCATGGCCGATCTGTTCCGGCACCATTTCGGCAGCCGCGCGGTCGAGGTCGCGATGGCGCTGAACGCCATCCTGTTCCTGATCCCGTTCGGCGACCTGCAATTCACCGGCCTCCTGGCCGTGCTGCAGGGGTTCGGCTGGCCGGTTCCGACAGTCGTCATCACGACGGTGGCGGCGGTGACGGCCTTCTTCTGGGTGGCGCTGTCGGGGATCCGGGCGCCGGCCTATGTGTCGATCCTGAAGGACGTCATGATGATCGTCGCCGTCGTGGCGGCCGGTGTCGCGGCGCTGCTGGCCTCGGGCCATCTGCCCGATGTCCGGCAGGCTGGGCAGGATATCGCGCAAATCCGCCCGACCGGACGCGAGGAGGCGTTCGCCATGTCCACGGTGGTGCTGCAGGCCATCGGTTTCTGCGTCGCGCCCCAGACGATCGCCTTCCTGTTTACCGGCCGGTCGCGACGGATCGTCCGGCGCAACCAGATCCTGATGCCGCTTTACATGCTGATGTTCCCGTTCCTGTACTGGGTCGCGGATTATGCGCGGCGGTCGGGGATGCCGCTGCATGCGCCCAACGATGCTTTCATGGCAGTATCCCTGGCCCTGTTGCCGGGGTGGATGGACGGGTTGGTGGCGGCGGCCTGCGCGCTGTCGGCGTTGGTCGTGCTGGCGGGGATCTGCCTGGCCATCGGCCCATTGGTGTCGCACAATCTGCTGCATGGCCTGTCGGATCGCCAGCAGCGTTACGGGGCGCAGATCGTGATTGCGGTCTATCTGCTGTTCTCGATCGTCAGCGCGGCGCATGCGTCGGGCGTGATGATTAAGTTCAACACCATGTACTATTTCGGCGTCACGCAGGTGGCGCCCGGCATATTCGCCATCCTGGCGGCGCGGGCCGTCAGCCCCGCGGCCGTGGTCGCTGGGCTGGTGGCGGGCGATCTGCTGTCGGTCGGGCTGTATCTGGGCGACATCGACCTGGGCGGGATCAATCCGGGCCTGGTCGGCCTGGTGACGAACGCCGCCATCCTGTGGGGCGGCAGCCGCCTGCTGCCCAGCCGGGCGCTGGTGCCGATCCTGCGGCGGGACGAGATGCCGCGTCAGTGATCGCGCCCGGCCACCCTGACGTCCGGCGTGGCGTCGCGTATGTCGGCCATGGCCTGAAGGATCCGCTGGCGCAGGGCGACCTGCATCTGCCCGCTCTGGTGGATGCCGTCCGGCAGGTGCTGGCCGGCACCCAGTTCGGCGGCCAGGGCATCGACGTCGATGATGGTCAGTTCGCGCGTCTCGGCGATGTCGTGGAGCATCAGGTTCTGCTCCTTGGCCGCGATGTTCGACAGCGTGGCGCTCATGGGCGCGTCGAAGGCCATGTAGTTCGATATATCCTCGTAGCCGGATGTGGACATGCGGTTCAGGACGAGGATCCGGCCCCCCGTGGTGCGGGCGAGCGTGTCGATCAGCTTCTCGTAATCCTGGCGAATGACGTCGATGGATCGCTTGACCGGTTCGAAGGCGCTGCTCAGCCAGGCCTGGATGGCCGGCCCGGCGGCGGCCTGATGGTGACGCATGATATGCAGATGATACCCGAGCGTGCGATGGCGCAGGATGGATTGCGGCTCGGCACTGAGGGAGAGCAGGGCGGCATCCGGAGGTCCCAGGCGGCGGGTCCCGGTGGAGGAGATGATGTTGTAATTGTCTTTCAGGGGCGTGTTCCGCAGCACCGACAAAAGGGCGCCGGCGAACATCCAGTCGTCGGCCGTCGGCGGAACGGCGGACGTGCCGAGAAAACGGCGCAGATCCTCGGCAAGCGCGTCGAACTGGGCCGGCGTCCGGGTGAGTTGGTCCAGCAGCACGGGCGCGCAGGGCGCCACCGGGTGATCGGGCACGAAGACGAACTGCATCGCGTCCGAGGCGGCTTCGAACATTTCCAGGAAAGCGCACTGCTCCCCCAGGATGACCCCCGTCGCGTCGCACAGGCCCAGGCTGAGGAGCGTGACGGGGGTTTCGCCTTCCTCGCACCACCAGCCGCGACTGCGGCCGTTCCAGCCCGGCAGCAGGCCCGAATGCACGTCGGCCAGCGCGGTCATGCGCCGTCCCGCGACCACCATAAGGCGCAGCCGTCCCGGATCGCCCTCCTCGACCGGCTGGTCGGGTTCGATATGCCCCAGGACCGTGTCCGGCTTCCAGGCATCGACCCCGCGAATGCTCAGATAGCCGCCGCGGGCCATTTCCGGATGGATGGTCAGCCGGCCGCTGACGCGGGGGGCGAAGACCACCTGCAATTCCAGTTCATCGGCGACCGCGTGATGGCGGCCGACGCGGACGCTGGCCGGCTCCAGGCTGACATTGCAATAGGCGATGGGTTGACCGGCACGGCAGAACTGGCCGCTCTCGCGCAGCCAGCGCAATCCGGAGCGCACGATGGCATAGCCATCCGACGCCAGCGGCCCGAACCGCAGGGGAATTCCGTTCATGAATGGCTCCCCGTCCACATGCCGTCGTGATGGATGATGCCCGCGATGGTGTAGCGCACCTGGCGCGTCGTCTCCTGGTCGATCGGTTCGGAAGGATCGGTGCTGAACAGCGCGATCCGGTCGCCAAGGGCGCAGTGCTGTCCGGGCTGGACGTCGATTTGCCGAAGATAGACCGCCTCGCGCAGCACCAGCCGGTAGAACGACACGGGCGGGCATTCCTGGGCGAATGCGCTGCTGAGATCGACGCTCAGATCCATCAGCTTGCTTCCCAGCCGAAGCGAATCGTCCCTGGCGCTATACAGACATTCTACGGTGGCGCCGGACATCTGCGGAACGATGACGGGAAGCTTGAATTCGTAAAGCATTATCGGTCCCATTATATGAAAAAGACGAATGATGCAGGCGTATGAGCCGAACAGGATCGAACAGGACGATAGTTTGGACGACGGCTCGTACAACGATCCTGATATCCGCGGGTTTTCCCCGGTATCTTAAAAAAGCCTTATTTTAGCTGATGGCGACATGGTCGCTGTAGATGGGGGCGCCGTCGGCGCCGATCAGGCTGATATCGACGCCATCGCCCCTGGAGGTCTGCAGGATGCGCCAGGTCGGCGGGATCGCCACGCCCACGGCCCCGGTGAAGAGCCGGGGCAGGCATTGGGTGACCATGCGGGCGTCCACCCGCCCGAAAAAATGGTCGCGCCACGCAGGGTCGCGGCCGCCTTTCGACAGGTCCCAACTCATGAAATCGAACGACGCCCATCCCTGGCCGTCGAGCCAGACCTCCGACCAGTAATGCAGCGTCGGCGAGCGCTGATAGAGAAAATGTCCGCTCACCAGCCGGGCCGGGATGCCCCGCGCCCGGCAGAGCGCGACAAAAAACGACGATCCGAGCTGGCAATCGCAGCATCTGGCTTCGAGAACCCAGTCGAGGGGGGCGTCGAGCCTGACCTGGTCATAATGCACGGGGCCGGAAAGGAACGCGTCGATCATGAAATCCCAGAAGGCACGTACCGCGACCTCCGGCGACGCCGATCCGCCCAGCCGCCGCGCAAGGGCGGCGACCGGCGCGGACAGCTTAATCAACCCTTCGTCCGGCTTCAGGTACAGATCGCCATCCGGCCGGTCGGCAGCGTCCAGGCCCGATCGCGGGCGGAAGCAGATGTCGGCGCCGATGCTGATATCCTCCCCCGCCGAAGGGGGGACCTGCACGTCCAGACGTCCGTCACTCAGGACGCAGGTTGCGCCGTGATCGGGGACCTGGGCGCGGATATCCAGAAAATCGCAGCGATGACGCAGCGGCAGGCCCAGTCTCAGGCGCCTTGCCCGGCCAGGGGGGGCATTGCGGAAATTGTAGGTCCGCCGGAGGGTCACCGTGACCGGTCCATCCGCCTTCGCGGCCAGGTCGCCGACCAGTTGGCGGCTGGTCGTCACGTAATGAGTCTGCCAGAAATCATCGTCGCCGATGGTCCCGGCATATTTAAGGAAATGCACTACTTCGACGGGATCGAAGAATCGCCGTCCCGCCGGGTCGGGACGAACGCCGAGGCCACAGCCGATCCAGCGGTCCAGGGCCTGTCGCGCGGTGACCCGGGCATGATCGGTGTCGTCGCAGAATGCCCAGCCCAGCAGCAGAAGACTGTCCAGAATGCGGTCTTCATCGACGGCTCTGTATCGGTCGTCAAACTTCAGCATCGTCGTCATCGACGCTCTCCGGGGAACATATGTCAGATATGGGACGTCGCGTCCTACGATGCGCGCGCCATCAGCACGACGCCGGAGACGATCACGGCTAACCCCACGACCCGCATCGGATGGATGTTCTCGCCGAGAAAGATGATTCCGGCGAGGACGGTCAGAACGATGCCGAACGCGACGCAGGGATAGGCCTGGGACACGTCGATACGCGCCAGCACCAGAAGCCATACGACGGCGCTCAGGCCAAAGGCCAGCAGGCCCAGGACGACCGGCACATTCAGCGCGATCACCGACACCGCGTCCCAGACGCCGGACCGGTTCGCGATCGCGGCCTGGACCGCCCGGTCCGACATTCCCGTCTTCAGCAGGATCTGGGCGGAGGAGGACAGCAGGACGCTGATAAGTACAAGACCGATTGTTCCGAATGTCATGGCGTGGATACCCCTGGCGCGGCGAAGACGCAAAGACGGTCAAATCGAGCCGCCTGTGCCTGTGAATCGGCCTGCGTGCAGCCATCGACCACATAGGCGATGCCGTGAGCCGCGGCATAGGACAGGCGTTGAGGAAGAGTCTGCAATGTTCTGACCTCCGTTACCCTGCTCCGCCATGTCTGGTAATAGGCGGGCGCCCACATCACGGCGGCCCCGGCCTGGGCGAATACCCATGCCTGCCGGTGGGAAAAATAGGGGAATACGACGACGCCCGCGGACAGTTGTTCCTGATCCGCGCTGGCTCTGGGAAACATGCCCGAATCCCGCAGGGCCCCAGGGGGGACGAGAAATACAGCGTCGGGCTTCGTCTGGGTCCTGGCCCATGTACCCAGGGCCTGCCACTCATTTCGTCGGGCGATATCGGCGCGGTCGGATGCCATGGCGTGATAGATCCGCGCCACGTTGAACAGCACGACAGGCAGCAGCAGGGCCGCTGGCGCGTAAACGCGCCATGAGCCGGTTATGACCGGCGATGTCCGCTGCCACAGCAATAGCGGAATAGCCAGCGGCAGCAGAGGTTTGAGCGAGCAGGACAGCAGGATAAGCGCGGGCGCCCACACGAGACGGTCCATCTCGTTGCGGGAAAAGATCCATCTGGTTGACAGGGCCGCGATGGCGGTCGCCGCCATCAGATGCACCGTGCTTCCCGATCGCAGCAGGTGCAGGTTCAGCAGCATGCGCGCATGGGTCGCGAAGGGAAGGAAAACGCCGAAGATCCAGACTGCCGCCGCCCCGCATAATGCGGCTGTCAGATACGAACCGGGCGCACGCAGCATCTGCGCGGCGAGTACGCCGCAGCAGAAAACGCCCGTCAGCAGGCACACATCCCGAAAGGAGATGGTCCATATCAGGAAATGATCCGGATAGAACGACGTCAGATAGGTGACGTAATCGAAATCTGCCGGCCTGGCATACGGATTGCTCAGGATGTTGTAGACGACGGGCGCGGCCAGCAGCCCGAAGAGCACAAGACCCACGCCTGCTTGCCGCAGAAGCGCCGGCCACGTCCATTCATGCCGTCGTCCCTGGGACCACAGGATGAAGGCGAGAGGAACCGCGGTCCAGACGGCGATGAAGGCGTTGATGAAGAACGTCACGCCGTTCATGGCAAAGGCGGCGGTGACGCGCCCCCGCGCCGCCCAGGCCAGGGCCAGAAGTGTCGTTCCGTTCGCCAGTTCGGATTGCGTGAAGTTGTTAATCAGCAGGCCTCCGCCCCCTGCATGGGAAAAGGCATGCAACGGTGAGGAGACGGCGAGAAGCGCCGTGAAGACCAGGCGTTCTTTCGGACTGTCGATTCCCAAAAGGCTTGCCCATGACAGGAAGCCGAGGAACAGAAGGGTTCGCGACAGGATCTGGAATACGAACAGAATTGCGTACACGTCCTGGCCATGCACGCGGCCGGACAGCAGTTGCCAGAAGCCGGACGAATAGAAGCGCAAGCTCTGGATGAACGGGTCATTTGCGAATTGGGGTTCGTTATACAACCCGGCCAGGATGGAGAGATGAAAGAAATTGTTCAGTTGTCCACCGATATGTCCCGACAGCGCAACCGACAGCAACGCACCGAACGATGCGATGGCATATGTGACGCACCAATCCGGAACGCGTCGCACGCGCAGGGTGGCACTCGGCAGTATGGTGGAGCCCGTCATGTCATGCCGTCCGCGTTATGAATGGCTCTTCGGCGGCATGTCTCAGGGCGCCGCCCTGAAACTCGCCGAAGGCCACAGGCCTTTGGAAACCGATCCGTTCATCCGTGGCCGGGGTCCAGGGCCTCGGACCCTGGTGGGTCCGGGCAAGGCCCGACCTGTCCTGCCGGTTGTGTCACCGTTTTCGTCGCCTGGCGTCAGATCGAGATCAGGACGACAAGAAACGAGATTGCGACCGCGTAGCGGCAGGTACGGTCACGCAATGCCCAGATGACCGGGTCGTCATGCATCTGGCGTCGATGCGCGACCAGCAGCGCCCGGGCAAGGATGAACAGCAGAATGGGCGACAGGATCCAGAGAACGTACGGGTGGGTATACATCTGCCTGACCGAATCAGACGTAATATACAGGGTGAATACCGTCACCGCATTCGTCCCGCAGGCCGCGGCCAGCGCCGCCAGGATCATGAGGTCGTCCTTCCGGTAGGCCCGGCTGCTCGATTCCGGAAGATTGCCGTCCAGCCGGACAAGAAGTTCGGTGTACCTCTTGATAAGGGCAAGAGAGGTGAATACGAACAGCGAGAATGCCAGGATCCATTCGGAAAGAAAGATGCCTGTCGCCGCCGCCCCCCCGATCAGCCTGGCCGTGTAGAGCAGCGCAAGTCCGACGACGTCGCCGAGCATCTTGCGCTTCAGCCAGAAGGAATAGCATGTGGTCAGGGCGACGTAGCCGGCTAGCGTGACCGAGAACATCCATGGCAACACAAGGCAGGCGGCAATGGCGCCCAGGCCCAGTATCGGGATTGCCAGCAGGGCGGAATGGACCGACAGGGCGCCACTTGCCAACGGACGTCGTCTTTTGGAGGGATGCAGCCGGTCATCCCCCAGATCGACCATGTCGTTCAGCAGATATATGGCGGACGCTGTAACACAGAAGGCCAGGAACGCGACGCAGCTTGCGGCCAGTGTTCCGATGTGGAACGCGTGCGCGGCCAATGCGGGCAGAAACACCAGAACGTTTTTCGCGTATTGGTGGACCCGAAGCGCACGCGCCCAGATCTTTACGGTATGATTCGGCTTTTCGATGATGTCGACATTTTCGAATTTATTCAGCTTCCTGAGCGAACGGGCATCAAGCCCGATGGCATGGCAGCGATGGGCGTGACGCCAGATCGCCAGGTCATGGCGATGGTTGCCGACATAGTCGAACCCCTTGTCGCCGAAAGCGTCGACCAGTACGCGCGCCTTGTTGGCGCCGGCGAGATTGTGGCGCTTGTCGCTGGCGAACAGCCCGTCGAAGCTGCCGAGATGGTCGGCCACCGCGTGTGCGAATCGTTCGTTCGAAGCCGTGGCGAGATAGACCGGCCGCCCTTCCATCCGAGCGTCGTCGATCAACTGCAGGATGGCCTGATGATAGGGCAGCGTCGTCGCATCAATCTCGGCATGCGTAGCAACGGCCTGCTTCAGATGAGACCGCCCGCGAAATAATGAGAAAAGCAGGGATGGCAGGGCCGCGGGGTTTCGCCCGACGCAATTGAAAAAGGATTCTATAAGAAGATCCGACGCTATAAGCGTGCCGTCCAGATCGACAACCAACGGATGCGAGTGGGTTTGACCCAGGGACACTGCTACGTTCATGTGCGCCTCAAGGTGAATTAAATATGAAATTGAAATATTCTATATAATAGAAAATATAGATGATATTATATCAAAATACTCTGCACAAAAATGCAGCTTGCATCTAACGGCGCTCTGTCCGGTTGGTTCCTGCCCGCTGTTACGAAATTTTACATTTCCGGCAGACCGGTCTTGTGTGCTTCTCGATGCCGTCGCCGTTTCGCGGCCGGACGCCTGCGGGGTGTCATCCGAGAGTTCCCATGGGCATCCGTATGAAAATGAAGGCAAAATAGCCGATGCCAGGACATCACATGGAGATGCAGGCGCACGGTGTCCTTCGTGCGCCTGCCGGGACATCTGGTCGTGGATAAAGACGGCGCAGGCCGGTTATGTCACCTCGAAATCGACCAGGATGTCGGTTGCCGTCGCATCGCCTTCCGGCAATGGCTCGTCCGCGCTGTCCGAGAAGAGCGCCAGGCGCAGGCCGACGGCGCACCAGTCGCCGGGCTCGGCCTTTATCTCGCGCAGAACACCGGCCTGGCCGGCGCGGACCTCGACCACGGCCTTGTGGGTTTCCAGTTCGACAATCAAATCACCCGGTGCAAATGTCGATCCCGCGCCGCCATGCCATTCCAGGATCCGGATTTCCTCGACGCCCGGTACCGCGGCGGGAACTGACAATTGATAGATCATTATTATCCTCCTTGTTGTTCGGGTGATGTCAGCGCGCCAGCAGCGTGCGGATGGCGTCCGCCACGCGGGGCGCGTCGGGGATGCAGGCGGCCTCCAGCACCGGATTCGACGAGACCGGGGCGGGAAGGGCGCCAATGCGGATCCATGGTTTCGGCCCGGTCCGCTCGAACGTCCGGGTCGCCACTTCGGTCCCGACGCCGCAGACGGTCTGGCCTTCCTCGAGGGTCAGCAACCGGCCGGTCCGCTCCACGGAGCCCGCCACGGTGTCGATGTCCAGCGGCGCCAGGCTGCGGAGGTCGATGACCTCGCAGGATATGCCGTCCTGGGCCACGATCTGCGCGGCGTCGCTTGCCACGCGCATCATGTAGCCGTGGCTGACGAGGGTCAGGTCGGTTCCGTCGCGCCGTATGCAGGCCTGCCCGAAGGGAATGGAGGTTTCCGTGACCGGCACATCGCCCGGTGTCGGAAAAAGCCGCTTGTGGTCGATATAGACCACCGGGCCGTCGCCGCGCAAAGCCGTCTTCATCAGCCCGTAGGCGTCGGCGGGCGTCGAGGGGGCGACGACCCGCAGGCCGGGGACGCTCATCAGCCAGGCTTCGATGCATTGGGAATGGGCGACGCCCTGTCCCTGGGCGCCCGCCGTGGTCTTGACGACCATCGGCGCCGACAGGCCGCCCGCCGTCTTGTAGCGGAGCTTGGCCGCGTAATTAATCAGGGCGTCGAAGCCCAGCATCAGGAAATCCATGTAGGTGATGCTGACCAGCGGCCGATAGCCCGCCGCCGCCGCGCCGGCGGCGATGCCGATGGTCGCGGCCTCGGCGACCGGGGTGTCGCGTATGCGGTCCGGGCCGAATATCTTGTACAGCCCATCGAATTCCCGATACGAGCCACCGAAGGCGCCGACGTCCTGGCCGAGGATCAGGATATGGGGGTCCCGCGTCATTTCCTCGCGGACGGCGCGCGTCACCGCTTCGCGGAAAAACATCCGCGCCATAACCGGCTTTTGTTCATACAACATGTCGCAGAACCTCCTGTGCCGTCGGGTAGGGCGATGCCTCGGCGTAGGCCATGGCCTGTGCGATTTCCGCCGCGGCGTCCTGACGCATCTGCTCCAGCCCCACGTCATCCACGATGCCGTCCGCCTGCAGGGCGGCGGCATGGCGCCGTATCGGGCAATGGGTCTGCAGTTCGGCCAGTTCGGCGCGGCTGCGGGTTTCCCGGGCCGTCGTGGAATGCGACCGCAGGCGAATGGATGTGCATTCCAGGAACGCCGGCCCCAGGCCGTCGCGGATGTGACGCACCGCGTCGCGTGCCGCCGCCGCGACGCCCTGCACATCCAGCCCGTCGATGGTGCGGGCCCACATGCCGAACGTCGCCCCCAGGTCGGACAGGTTGGCGACCGCCAGCGCCGCGTCGCGCGCGGTCGATACGGAAAGCTGGTTGTTGTTGCAGACGAACAGGATGGGCAGCTTCCATTGCGCCGCCATGTTCAGGGTCTCGTGCAGGGCGCCCGCGCCGCAGGCTCCGTCACCGAACAGGATGGCGACGATACCGCCGTCGCCGTCCAGTTGCCGGGCCATGGCCACCCCGGCGGCGATGCTGATATTGCCGCCCACGACGGCGTGCGCGCCGAAAAAGCCGGCCTGCGGGTCCGACATATGGCCGCGTCCCGCGCGGCCCTGGTTCATGCCGCCGGACTTTCCCAGCAATTCGGCCATGACCCGTTCCGGTGCGACGCCACGGGCCAGCGCCGGGCCGATCGACCGCCCGCCGGTCAGCAACTGGTCTTCGGCCCCCAGCGCCGACGCCAGGCCGACGGCGACGGCCTCCTCGCCCGATGACAGCAACTGGAAGCCATGTTCCTTCCGGCGGGCCAGGGTGTCCTCGAAGGTGCGGATCATCAGCATGGCGCGCAGGGCGCCCACGGGATCGATATGGGTCATTGCGGTTTCAGTCCCATCAGTCTGACCATGCCCGACGTCAGCAGGCCGAGGCTTTCCTGCACGCCCCGTCGCCGGACCGCGTGAATGAGTTTGTCCGCCGCCTGGCGTGGCGGGATCTGGCCCTTCAGCACCTGCCGGATCAGCCAGCCGACGTGGTTATCCTGGACAGAGTCGGTAATGGTGGAGACGACCTGCCGTCGTCGACCCTTGCCCATGGTCATCAGGTTGCCGGGAACAAGGTCCGGCGCCGGCCGGATGGCGGGCTGGCTGGCGGTGATCGCCCGCTTGACGCGCTCCTGGGCTTCGAAGGGCAGGGCGGCATCCAGGGCGTTGTCCACGATCCCCAGCGCCAGCGCATGGCCCGCGAGCTCGGCGGCCGCCTGGCCGTCCAGGCCGTAATCCGTCAGTACCCGCACGGCGCCGACATCGCTGAATATCCTGTCCAGATCGACGACGAAGAGGCCGTAGGCGCGTGACAGTTCCGTCGCCAGCAGGTTCAACCGGCGGATGCGGACCAACAGCGCCTCGGCGCGATCGGGGTCCCGCTGCGCGCCGATGTGGCGGAAGATGGTGGTGACAAGGACCGTGTCGCCGCTGTCGCACAGGGCGGCATAGTTCTGGCGCAGCCGGGCTTCGACCTCGCTCCAGGGGGTATCCAGCTGGTCCAGTTCCGGCGTCAGCGACGCAATGCGGATCGTGCCGGGCGTCGCCGTTTGCAAGCGGTCGAAATCGGCGACCGTCGCACAGGCCAGTTCCGCCCCTTCGTCGCCAAGGGCGGCCTGCAGGATGTGGGCCGCCCTGGCCACGGTGGCATGTTCGCCTGGGGGCACGAAAGCCGCGACGGATATCTGCTTCATCGGGAGATCCCCTGTTCGGCATGGCGGGTGCCGAACGGCGCGGTGCTGGCCGCCAGATAGGCCGCGCGTACCGCATCACGCCCCTCCAGCCCGTCATATGTCGCGGCGATGCGCGCCAGTTGCGGCAAGGACAGGATGCGCGATGCCTCGAGCACGGTCTTCTCGTCGCTGAGGCTTTGCCAGAGCAGCGGCAGCAGGGCCACGTCGGCGCGGGGATGGGCGGTATAGAAGATGTCTTCCCAGTCCTTGTCCTGCAGGGGATCGCGCCAGCCGCTGCGATGGATCATGTGATAGCTGCGCGCGGTGGTGGCCGTCATTTTCCCGCCGTCCCGGCACAGCCGCAAAGCCAGTTCACGATGTTCGTTGATCGAGAGATCGGGGTGGAAACCGCCGGAGTCCAGAAAGGCGGCGCGCACGACCGACTGGTTGGCGCCGGCGGCCGCGGCCCACAGGATGCCGCAATCCTCCGCGTCCCGCAGGGCTTCCATTTCCAGTTCATAGAGCTTGCGCGGGCCATATCCCGGATAGACCCCGGGCTGCGCGCGGCCATCGATTTCGTCGAACCGGCTTCTGATCTGCTGCCGGGTGACCCGGGCACGGTCCATCTCGGCGGGGGACATGCGGGCCACCCGTTCCTCGTGGCCGGGCTGGGGCGTGCCGGCCTCGGGGTCGCGGAACGGCCGCGTGCATCTCAGATGAAAATTCTCGCCCCGGACGATGAGGTCCGGCCGTAGGCGGTGGCACTGCATGTGCCCGGCGACCAGGTCGGGCCCCGCCAGCGTATCGCCGTCCAGGAAGATCAGGATGTCCCCGCTGGCATGCGCGGCCCCGGCATTGGCGGCCGCGGACCGGCCGGCCGGCTTCGCATGGTGCACGGCGACAAGGTCGAGGTCGCGCGGGGCCTCGGCGATGACGGACGCCGTGTGGTCGGTCGATCCGTCGTTGACGACCACGACCTCGGCCGCTTCGGTTTGACAGGCCAGCGAGGTCAGGGTCAGGCGCAGGCGGTCTGCCTCGTTCATCGAACGGATGACGACGGTCGCGTGCATGGTCATTTCTCCTCCGCGCTATCGAACACACCCAGATCGTCAAGCACGCGTACGGCGTCTTCCGCGACGCGCCTGTAGCCTTCGGGCGTTAAATGGAACGTATCGAGTTTCAGTTTGTCCGCGCCATGGCGGGCGATGACGGCATCCACATCCACAATGGATATGCCGAGCGTCGCGGAAAGTTCCACGAGGGCCAGGTTGAAACGCCGTATACGTGTCGAAAATGTTTCGTCCAGGCCCAGATAGCAGTGGACCCCGTCACCGGGGACCACCGACGACAGATTATGGACCAGAATCGGTACATCCCGTTCCTGACGCAGTCTTTCGACAATCTGTGCCAGATTGTCCATCGACTGCTCGACCGTCAGAAAGCCGACCGCTTCGAATTCCGATCGAAGCCATCGTCTGTCCGCCTCTGCCCAGGTGGCTGCGTCGGCGGGGTACAGAAAATATCCCTCTGTCCGGTGACGCACCAGTTCGGTGGCGACGTCCGGCAGGATCGACAGGAAAATGGCGTCGGCAGGCGTTGTGAAAACTGCCGTGCTGAACTGGCTGGTCGGCGGGTAGTTGCCAAGTGGTAGCGTGCGCTCGGCCAGGGAGGCCGGAACGGCCCCGGTCGCAGCCAGAACGGCGTCCGAACGTGTCAGGGTCTCGTGACGCAGGCGCGTCGACAGGCCCGGATAGGACCCGCGCAGGATCTCGTTGATGCCGTTCCACTGCACCGTGCCCCCGATCCGGCAGGAATGCAGGGCATCATGGACATCGACATTGCCTTTGGCGAAGAGGGTCAGCCGCTTCATGCGCTTTTCGTTTCCTGTCGGAATTATTCGAGTTTCTGGAGTTTATGTCGCGGCCGCCGCGGGCGAAGGGGCGCGGTATCCGGCCAGCCGGCCGAAAAAGGTCATGACGTAATATCGGGCGATCGGAAAATCGAGCTTTGCGGCATTGACCAGGGCGCCACCGATCGGTCGCAGCAGGAATCGGGCGACTGTTGCCAGGTCGCAGCGATTCTTACGCATGACCCGCCCCATGCCGAGCCCGTAGGGGAAGGCTCGCGAGATATTCAGGGCCACCGGCTTGTCGGGATGAATGATCCGCAGCCGGTGGATGTAGCGTCCGGATGCGCCGTGCGACAGCAGGCGCAGGGCGAGGTCCTGTCCTTCTCCCGATCCGAAGCGTGTGCCCGGCCCGAGTGTTTCGTCAAATCCGCCGACGATTTCGAAAAGGGGGCGGCGGATGAACAGGTTGAACTCGATCAGGCAGGTCCAGACGGTCTGGCTGTCGATGGCGCTGTCATGCTTCAGCCATCGCCCGGACCGCCCCGATGTGCCGCCGGGGAGGATGACCGACCCCGTCAGGAAGCCGGTCGCGGGATCGTTGCGAAAAAACTGGTCGACCTGCGTCAGGACATCCTGCGTGTATTCGCAGTCGTCGTCGGGGAATGTGATGATGTCGCCGGTCGCATGTCGCGCGCCCAGGTTCCGGGCATGGTTGCACAGCCGCACCGGGCTGCGGAGGTGAAGAATGCTCAGGCGATCGGTGAATTCGGCAATGACGGGATCGAGGCGGTTGTCGTCATTCTGGTCCACGACGATGATTTCGAACGATCGGACGGCCTGCATGGTCAGGGACCGCAGAAGGGCCCGCACTTCGTCGGTGCGCCCCAGGGTAGGCACGACAAGGGAAAAGCGCATGGCGTATCGTCCGAAGAGGGGTGTCTACAGCGTCAGTATGCGTTCGGGCGCAATCCGGCCGCGCAGGAAATCGACAAGGGCCAGCCCGTTGCCGATGAGCCGGCCCCGACGATCGACATAGGGTTCGGGCCGCAGGCTGAAGATCAGGTTCATCGCGATATTGCGCCCGACGCTACGCAATGTGTGGTCCCAGGGAAAGGTGCCCTTGCGCGCCAGATAGACCGGGTTGGCGACCTGCGAATATCCCAGGCGCCGGCCGGGGGTGCGGCCCGTCTTGGTGCCCATGTGGATGCCCTTGGCGCCATTGACCTTCACGATGCGGCCCTGGCGGCCCAGGCGTCGGGAAAAATCAATATCCTCATACCAGGCATAAAGCGGCAGACGTTCGTCGAATTGCAGGCCCTGGCGCCGGATTTCCGACATGCGGAAGGTCATGTTGCAGCCATAGCTGCTCCACACCGTCTCGACCGGCGGCAGGTTCGGGCTGTCGTTGATCGTGGGATCGGCCAGCATCGCCAGGGCGGTTTCCGACGAAATGCCGGGCCCCTTGGCGCCATCGGCAAGGACCCGCCCGGTGGCGGCGGAAATGGTCGGGTCGGCCTGGAACGCCTCGACGCAATGAAGCAGGTAATCCCGGTCCGGGATGAAATCGTCGTCGAAGAAGACAATAAGATCGGTGTCCTGGGCGTGGGACAGCACGACATTGCGCTGATGAGGCGCGCCCATTGGGCCCTGGAGCAGAACGAGGTCGCGGGCCTCGACCAGTCCCGCCGCGTCGGACGGACGGGGGGTGCAGACGATGATGCGTTGCACGGGATAGCTCTGATTTCGCAGCTCGTCGATGGTTTCGCGCAGAATGGCAGGACGACCGCAACTGACGATGGCGATCGTGACGGTCAGGGGTGTCTTCATCACACGGTTCCAGCCTGCTGGTATGCGGTCGGGTGCCTGTGCGGCACGGGGGAGGGGGACGTCGGCGAGCGGATGCGGGCTTCCGACAGCAGGTCGCGCGACAGTTCGACATGCCGCGCGACGTAGGCGCGGGAATTCAGGCAGTCGCGCATCCGCTGCTGGGCATGGGCGAGCATCGCGGCCTGGGCCGCCGGATCGGCCGCCAGGTCGATGATGGCGCGCGCCAGTGCCGGCGCATCGCCCACCGGCACATACCGGATCGCGTTATCGCCGAAATAATGGCGCAGGCCGCCCACGTCGGTGGCGATGACCGGTACCCCGCGTGCGGTCGCCTCCTGGATGGCCGTGATGCCCGAGGCATGCTGGTTGGGGCCGACCGGCACGACGACCAGGTCCGCCTGGTCGTACAGATCGAACAGTTCCGTATTGTTCGTCAGCGTCGCCAGCGTCACATGCGCCGCCGTGGCAAGCATCCGGCGTGCCGCGCGGTCGGTGGTCGCAATGGTCACCGTGCAGGGAAGGTCGGATGTTGCCGTCAGCAGGGTGTTCCAGTCGCGGTGCCGGTCGTTTCCCAGGGACAGGACGCGGATCGGCGCGCCGGGGGACCGGTCGCGCGGGGGGCGGACGATCATCTCGTCGATCCGGATGCCGAATTCCATCAGCGCCATACGCTGATCGGGAAAAATCACGGCGGCCTGGTTCAGGTTACAGGGGGACAGGAAGGTCAGGATATCCGCACGGGACAGAAGATTGCGGAATATGATGCGATTTTTCCACGATTCCGTGGGCCACCGATCCACCAGCCAGACGCTTTGCGCGATCGTCCGGGGGTGCCGGCGGCGGGGAAACAGGCGCAGGACCAGCTGGACCGCCAGGGACTGGGATTCGGTATGGGTCCAGACGACGTCGCTGCCGAGGATGGCGGCACGGTTCCGCCATGCGTGAACGAAATCGAAGCCCAGAAGCAGGCGCGCGCCATAGCGGACGAGACGCCCGAAAACCCCTTCCGGGGCGTCCTCGGACTGGGTTACGGTAAACCCGGGTTCCGAGGCGCGCAGATAGCCGTAGGCATATTCCTCATTCAGGCCGAGAATGCGCCCATCCTGCCACCGTCGATGCCACGTCGTGGCCCCGTAGCCATAACTGAGCTGCACGAAGGCGCGTATGGGCTGCCCAGCTTCGTTCTTCGGCATATACATGTCCTTTCCGGCAGGTCAGAAAACCCCGACGCTGACGATCGCGACGTTTTGGGCGGCCATGCGGCTGATCTGGGTGGCGCGGGCCACGGCGGCGGTCGAACGTTTCGCGGACTGGTGGCAATAGTTGCCTTCCAGGCCCAGATGCAGGCCGTAGCGCGCATTGACGGTCCTGCCGAACCGTCCGCTATACGCCCTGGCCGCCATGAAGGAGCCCGTGCCGAGCCGGGTCACGTCGCTGACATACAGGGCGCCCCCTTGCGGGACGCTGCACCATATGACCGTGGGCGGGCGCACCGGATGGGCCGCCATGTCCGCGGCCGGGTCGTCCTGTGCGGCGGCCGGACGGCATGTTGCTGCGGCAAGGAGGGCAAGGCCGCACAGTACCGTCGCGCGACACGCCGTGCGGATCGTCACCTGGCGGTCGATGGGGGACGCGGATTGCATGAAGGTCTCCGGCCTGCCGTTATCGGGCGCCTGTTGGTTGCTCATCGCCCCGATGCCTTCCGCCCTACGATGTCAGCAGGCCGTACTGGCTGTAGACGCCGAGTTGCCGCTTTTCGGACCCTTCCAGCCCGCGCGACGGCACCTGCGTCAGCACGCCGCCCAGAACGCGGGCGTCGTAGGCGTGCAGGATCCGCATGCCTTCGGCCAGAGCCGACGGCGCCGTCAGCCCCCATTTGACGACCATCACGACACCATCGGTCTGCTGCGCCAGCACGGCGGCGTCGGGGAAGGCCAGGACCGGCGGCGTATCCAGGATAATCATGTCGTAGTGCGGCGAGAACTGCGCCAGGATCCGGCTGAGTTCCAGCGGCGAGACCATCGCGCAATTGCGTTCGTTCCTGGGGCGAAGGGTCAGGATATCGACCCCCGGCAGGACGTCGCGCATCAGCCCCCCGGCCGCGGGGTTGAGCGGAAGGGTGTTGTCGCCCGGCCGGTCCGACCTGCCCACGACCGCAAGAGCCGAAGGATTGCGTGTGTCGCAGTCGATGACCAGCGCGCGCTGCAGGTCCCGGCCCGTATTGGCGGCCAGGGACACGGCGAAGGTCGTCTTGCCTTCTCCGGGGTTGGCCGACGTGACGAGCACCACCTTGGCCCGGAAGCGGCTGTGGCCGAAGCACAGGATACTGCGAATGGCTTCGATGGTCTCGACATAGGCCGAGGACGTCCCGCCCGAGCGGTAATGTCGCGCCAGGCCGCCGCTCAACGCCGGGACCAGGCCCAGGGTGAACAGTCCAGGCACCGAATCAAGCTGGGACGTGCTGCGGATGCCGTTGCGGATCCGGTCGATCACCAGGGCGGCCCCCGTACCCAGCATCAGTGAAAACAGGGCCGCGATGGCCATGTATTGCGTGCGCGGCGGCCCGGAGACGCCCAGGGGGGTCTCGGCGTGGGAAATCAGTTCGGCCTCGGGTTCCTGCAACTGCGCCTGCGTCGATGTCTGTGCGAAGCGTCCCAGATAGTCCTGATAGACGACCCGCGCGGCGTTGGCCTCGCTGACCAGCTGGCGCAGGCCGACATTCGCCTGGTTTTCGCTGGTGACCTGGCGCTGCAAGGTGTCCACCGCCCGGCTTAGCGCCGCGACGCGCGCCTGGGCGGCGCTGACGTCCTTGGCGACGCTGTCGGCGATCCTGGCGGTTTCCGTGCCGATCTGACGTTGCACCTGCGCCTCGGCCGCCTGTGCGGCCTTCAGTTCGGGATTGCCGTCCAGATAGGTCTGGCTGAGGGTGGCGACGTGGCTGCTGAGCTGGGTGTGCTGGGTCTGGAGCTGCTGGACCAGCGGGGCCGCCACGACTTCAGGAAGGCTGC
Organism: Gluconacetobacter johannae; assembly: GCF_014174305.1. Classification (GTDB taxonomy): domain Bacteria; phylum Pseudomonadota; class Alphaproteobacteria; order Acetobacterales; family Acetobacteraceae; genus Gluconacetobacter; species Gluconacetobacter johannae. Next base: position 76,065 of record NZ_JABEQH010000004.1, read on the forward strand.
CCAGCGTGCCGTTGCGCGCGGCTTCGCGGACTTCCATGTAGCGCGAGCGCTTTTCCTCCAGAATCCCCTGCGCGACGGTCAGTTCCTGGTTCATCTGCATAAGCTGCTGGTCGGCGACGGTGGACATGTCCACGCCACCGCCGCCGGGGCCGGGCTGCTGTTCCATGCGGGCCGAAATCAGCCCGTTCTGTTCGCGGAATGTCTCGACCGCCTGCTCCGCCTTGCGTAGCCGTTCGCGCAGGGGCACGATCTGGTCGTCCAGAAGGGCATTGGCCCGCCAGGTCGCCGCGACCTTCATCTGGCGCCGGAAATTGAGATAGACGTCGGCATAGGCGTTGGCGATTCGCGCGCTGGAGATCGGGTCGCCGGTCTTGGCCGTGATGGTGATGATGTAGGATCGTCCGTCATTGATGACATTGACCATGTTGGTCAGCATCAGGGCCGTGATCTGAAGACGCTGGGCCGGCGTTATGGGTTTTGCCGGCGGGGGCGGATGGCCCACCATCGTCGACAGGGCGTTCATGATCTTTGCCTTGAGGGGAACGTGCTCAAGCGCTTCCCGGAATTCGGGATCGTCCACCAGATCAAGCTGCTTTGTCACGGCGGTCGCGATCGACGGGCTGCGGAGGATGCTGACCTGGGTATTGATGGCCACCATATCGACATCGGCGCCCGAGGTCGTGGCCTGCAGGTCCCGGAACGGCGTCTGCCGTGTTCCCAGCAGCAGAACGGACGACGCAGTGTAGTACGGCTTCATCTGTTCGATTGCGAACCCGGCCGGAAGGCTGATCCCCAGGGTTATCAGGGCAACCGTCAGACGATGGCGGCCCAGGGCGCCGAACACCTGCGTTGGGGAGGCCTGCTGAACCCCGGAACGGTCTGCCGGCAGGCCACTCAGTGACGCGAGCTGGAGCTGGTTCATGGCATGGTCCTTCGCATCAGGGCAAAAGGGAATGTCAACGGATCGGATCGTCAAAGCGTCGTGCGGGGCGGGTCCTAGCGCGCGCCGCTCTGGAACAGGACGGCGGGCACGGTCTTGGCCAGGATGACGACATCGTTCCACAGGCTCCAGTTCCTGACATACCAGTTGTCCAACTGCACCCGTCGCGGATAGGACGTGTCGCTGCGGCCGCTGACCTGCCACAGGCCGGTGATGCCGGGACGGATCGCCTGATAGTATTCTATGTCGTCACCATAATGGTCCTGCTCGGCCTCGACGATCGGCCGGGGGCCGACGAGACTCATTTCCAGGCGCAGAACGTTCAGAAGCTGCGGCAGTTCGTCCAGGCTGGTCTTGCGAAGGAAGTGACCGATCGCGGTGATCCGCGGATCGTTCGTCAGCTTGCGCGACGCCGCCCATTCCGCCGCCGCCTGGGGGTCGCGCGCCAGAAGGTCCGCCAGGATATGGTCGGCATTCTGCGCCATCGAGCGGAATTTGAGGCACCGGAAGGCGCGCCCGTTCCGGCCGATACGAAGATGCCCGAACGTCGCGGATCCCCCGTCGAGCCGGACGAGCACGTAGAGTATGACGAAAAGCGGCAGCGTCAGCAGCAGAAGGATGGACGCCACGGTGACGTCGAATGCGATTTTCGTCGCCCGATGGAAGGGCTGGTCCAGGCTGCTGCGGAACGTCAGCATCATGGTATCGTAGCTGAAATAGCACAGGCGTTCGTGCTCGAGGGGAACGCCGACCATCTGCGGCACCAGCGAGAACGGCACCCGTCCGCGCGTGACGCGGGAAATGACCGCGCGCCCCGTATCGTCGTTGGCGTCGACCGCCAGGACCAGACGCGCCGCGCCGTAGCGTGTCAGCAGGACGCGCGCCAGATGGGCCGGCGCCACGCGCAGCAGCGTATCCGACGAGACGCAGCCGACCGACCGCAGGCCGGGCAGGCGCTCGCTGGAAAAGGCCTCGACGGTGCGGGCGCATGTCTCCGGATTTCCGACCAGCAGAACCGGCAACTGCCATACCCCGAAGAAATGCAGGATATTTTTGGCAGCCTGCCGGAATGAAATGGCCAGGATGGAAAACAGCGTCCATTGTTCGATCAGCGGCAGGGCCGGGCCCGTCGGCCACAACAGGAACCAGATCCCCGATGTCGCCACCAGCACCGCGCCGGCCGCCGCGATGACCTGCGGTACCTCGCTGAGGAACGGAAGGCGGTCGCGGTAATGACCCTTCCTTGAAAAATAAACGACCAGGCCGAAAAACATGAAGATGGACAGCCATAGTCCCCGGGATTCGGTCATGGGATCGTGCGAGGCGACGTGCCATACGGACATCATGTGGCTGGTGGCGGTCGCGATGGCGAATGCCATCACGTCGCCAAGCATCAGCGCGTATATCGACAAATAACGAAAAGACGGGGCATGCGATGGAATCAGCGGCTGAGGCACGTCGGTGGCAGGAATAGTGCTGCCTTCTGTCCGGGCGGCCGCGTTCGGCATTCCAATAACGACGCTGGAAGTCTGCGTGGACATAATACATCCCCGTATTGAAATATGAAAATATTATAAAAATTTCCAAAAAAACGGAGAAAAAATAAAAAAATATCAAATATAGCAGAACCAGGCCATATTTTTGAGCGTTATTTAAATTGTTCGACGGCGATCAATATATATCGTGTGATCCGAACGGCCTATACGCAGGGTATTCGTTAAAGTTTCATGTCAGTTCGTAATAAAATTAAGAACATGGACGGGCAAGAAAACACGATAATGTGATGATATCGGGGGGTGGCGGGATTGCAAATAAAGCTGGCGAAACGGGATATGGTTTCTCTACATAGAAACAGCGTTTCCAATAAAAAAATACAATTCTGGAAAACAATAAACCGACACATTGCAAGGCTTCCGGTGCGCACAACCTTACCTGTCAGCCTGGGTCTGATCGTCATTGTTCCCCTGCTTCTGCCGGATATCGCGTCCGCTCAGATCGTCGATGCCTATTTCCCCCCCCTGGGGACGGGCTTCGGCGACCTGACGACCGAGCCGGAGCAGATACGCACACTTGAACATTATGCGCCGCAGGGCCTGCGGTACGGACCCGTCCGCTTCGATGCCAGCGCTACCGAAAATGGTGGCTATGACAATAATGTCAGCCGTCTGGTGAACGGGCGCGGCAGTGCCGCCTTTGTCACCAGCGGCAGGGCGGCGGTCGTGGCCCAATGGCAGCACGACCAGGTTCACGCCGATCTGGGTGTCGACGATTATCGTTTTGTCTCCCAGTCCATCCAGAACCGCACCAACTGGACGGCCGCGGCAGGGGGTATTCATGATTTCGGGCACGACCAGCTTGGTTTGGCGTACACACATCTGTCGCTTGTCCAGACGCCGGTGAACCTTGGCGCCCTCGGGCTGAGCCAGCCGGTGCCTTACCAGTTTGACAATGTCAGGCTCAGCTACACGGCTACGACCCATGGTCGTCTCAGCTTCATCCCCGAAGCCCAGCTCAGCCAGTTTCATTTCGACCAGATCACGCCGTCGGAGGTGCAGATCGACCAGAGCTACCGCAATCGCGCGGTGATTACCGAGGGCATTACCGGGCGGTATGATGTGGCGGCGGGCCAGCAGATCCTGGTTGTGCTGCAGGGAATCGAGATCCGGTACCTGGATGGCACTCCGGGACTTCCGACCCGCGATTCGAATGGTGCGTCGGGAATGGTGGGCATGGATTTCGGCCTGTCCGGACCGATCCGTTTCCGCGCGCTGGTCGGATATCAGACCAGGCTGTACCGTGCAGCTCTGTTCGGTCAGATTTCGACCCCGATGGCCGAGGCCGAGCTGTCATGGAGCCCGACGCGGCTGACGATGGCGACCCTGACGGTTCGCCATGGAATCGAGGACAGCGCCTTCGAGAATGTCGTGGGCTTTACCTATACGTCCGCCCAGATCGGGGTGCGCCATGCCTTCAGCCGCAATATCGTGCTGACGGCGCAGGCCGGCCTTCAGCAAGCGGATTATTCCCAGACGCCGCAAGCCCTGAACAATACCGTCCTGACCCAGGTGGGGGCGAGCCAGGCGGTCTATACGGTCGGGGCCGGGGCGGAATGGCTGATGACCCGCCATATCGGTTGGACGTTCAATTACATCTTTTCCAGCCTGAACACGGTAGGAGCGGGGAACGTCCCCGACCATACCGTCATGCTCGGCCTGCGCTTCTCGCTCTAGCCCTCATAAACGGGAGCATACCAAGAATGCTGACGACCTGTCTCATGCGCCGTCGGTTCGCCGCCCGGACTGCCCTTTTCGGCATGGTGGCGATCGTGGCCGGGTGCTCGCCTGGCGCCGATCTTCAACCGCTGACGCCCTACGATCCGAACCAGTACAAACTGGGCGTCGATGACCAGATCAGGGTCATCACCTATGGACAGGACCAGTTGACCTCGGACTTCCGGGTCGACAGCAACGGGAAAATCGCCTTCCCCCTGACCGGCGCGCTGCAGGCCGAAGGGCTGACGACGGCCCAGTTCGCGGCCGAGATCGCCGCCGCGCTGGAAAAGGCGCGCATGGTGCGCGAACCCCATGTGTCGGTCGAGGTGACGTCGTACAGGCTGGTTTCGATTCTGGGCGAGGTGGCGCGTCCCGGCCAGTATCCCTACCAGCCTTTCATGACGATGCTGACGGCGGTCGCCGCGGCGGGCGGATTTACCTATCGCGCCCTGGAACAAAGGGCCTATGTCGTGCGTCAGGAAGGCGATCATACAGTCGTGGGGCGCCTGGCGCCGCATGATTATGTCAAGCCGGGTGACGTCATCAAGATCTACGAACGCCATTTCTGACCGGCGCCGGAGAGCCACCCGATCGGACGTGACATTGGGGGTGTATCATGACGATCATGCAGCCTGATCCAAACGTTGCGCCTGTCATGAAGGTGGCGATCGTTCACGAATGGCTCGAGCATTTTGCCGGATCCGAGCGGGTGGTTGAGCAGCTTCTGCTTGTTTTTCCACAGGCGGAACTGTTTGCCATCGTCGATTTCATGCCGGCGTCCGATCGGGGCATGCTGGCCGGGCGCAAGGTCACGACCACCTTCATCCAGCGGTTGCCGTTCGCGCGGAGGCTGTTCCGGAATTATATCGGCCTGATGCCCATCGCGGTGGAACAGCTCGACCTTGCGGGGTTTGATCTGATTATTTCCAGCAACCACGCCGTGGCCAAGGGGGTTATTACCGGTCCGGACCAGATCCACGTCAGCTATGTCCATTCGCCCATGCGCTATGCCTGGGACATGCAGGCCGCCTATCTGCGGCAGGGGGGGATGGAGCGCGGCCTGAAAGGCCTGTTCGCGCGCTGGCTGCTGCATCGGCTGAGGAACTGGGACGTGCGATCGGCCAGCGGCGTCGACATGTTCGTCGCCAATTCCCACTACATTCGGCGTCGCATCCGCAAGGTGTACCGACGCGAAGCCGCCGTCATCTATCCTCCGGTCGATATCACCCGCTTTCAGGTGGTGCCGGGCCCGCGCGACGCTTATGTCGTGGTGTCCCGTCTTGTACCGTACAAGCGCGTCGATCTGGTGGTCGAGGCCTTCCGTCGGATGCCGCATCGCACACTGGTCGTGGTGGGCGACGGCCCCGAGCGGGAGCGCATCGCGGCCCTGGCGTCAGGTGCGCCGAACATCACGATGCGCGGCAAGGTGCCGCATGATGAGTTGCTGGCGCTGATGCAGGGCGCGCGCGCGTTCGTCTTCGCGGCGGAAGAGGATTTCGGGATCGCGATGGTCGAGGCCCAGGCCTGCGGCACGCCGCTGATCGCGTTCGGGCGGGGGGGCGCGCTGGACATCGTGCGTGGCGTGGGGGATGCCGGCGGCCCCACGGGCCTTTTGTTCGACTGCCAGACGTCGGACGCGATTGTCGATGCGGTGGAACGGTTCACGGTGCTGGCGCCGTTGATGACGCCGGAATTGTGCCGGGCGAACGCACTGCGCTTTTCGGAAGAGGCATTTCGCGATTCGATGCGCGGACTGGTGGAACAGGTCCTGTCGGACGACTCCCGCGCTGCCCGGACGCAACCGGCGACCCGGGACAGCGATTGACCATGGTGTAACCCTGTCCCTTTTTCCCGGGGCCTTTTTCATGACTGGAGGCCGCCACCATGGCTGTTCCTTTCGCCGGCCTGCTTCTTTTCCCGCTCTGCCTGTTATTGTGGACGCGGCCCTACACGGTGCTGCAGATCCTGATGGTGGCCGCTGTCTTTCCGGCAGCGGCGGCACTCATCCTGGCCGGGCAGGGGGTGCAGCCGCCCCTGGTGCCGGGACTTGCCTTCATCTCTTACGTGCTGCTGCAGCGCATGCTGGGGGTGCGCTATCCCGGTGACCGGATCACATGGTGGCTCTGCCTGCCGTTCGTGCTGACCGCCGCCTGGACGATCATGGGATCGGTCGTGATGCCACGGCTGTTCATGAACAGCGTTCTCGTCTGGCCGCAGAAAAACGATGCCGTCGGCGAGCAGGTCCTGCTGCAACCCAGTTTCGGCAATGTCTCCCAGGATATGTATCTGCTGATTAATGTCACGCTGATGGTGACGGCGGCGGGATTCCTGACTCGTGGGGATATCCGCATCGATCGGCTGTATCGCGCCTATCTTTTCAGCGGCTGGGTGGTCTGCGTGATCTGTTTCTGGCAACTGGCGTATCGGCTGGCGGGCGTGCCGTTCCCGGAGACATTCCTGTATTCCAATCCGGGATGGGCCATTCTGAGCGGACAGATGGCGGGTTCGGTTCCCCGCATCAATGCCTCGTTCAGCGAGCCTTCGGCCTGTTCGACCTATCTGGCGGGGATCCTGTATTCGCTCCTGTGGATCACGCTGCAGGGGTATCGCCTGCCGATGGCGCGCCTGTTGATCGCGTTCGCATCCATCGCCCTTCTCTGCACGACGGCGACCACGGGCTTCGTCACGATGGCGGTGGGCCTGCTGCTGCTTCCCGCGGCGGCCCTGGCCACCGGGTCCATCCGGCTGGCGGGGCGTTTCGTTCGTTTTGTGGTAATCGGCGCCGCGGTTGCGGGGTGCGGGCTGCTGGTCGTTGTGACCGTGGCCCCGCAGTTCGCGCCGGCCGCGCGGTTCGTCCTCGAATCGACCCAAAGCAAGCGTGATTCCCAATCCTATCAGGAACGGTCGCAGACCGACGCCGATGCCCTGGCCGTGGTGCCGCAGACCTATGGGCTGGGTGCGGGGTGGGGCAGCACCCGCGCATCCAGCCTGATCCCCGGCCTGCTGTCGGGGATTGGCGTCGTCGGCGTGATCGGGTTGCTGATATTCGACTGGCGCCTGGTGCGCGAAGCCATGGCCGCGCGACGTCTGGTTCCGGCCTGTCCCGAGAGCCTGGTCATTGATGGGGGACTGGCGGCATTAGCCGGGCGGCTGGTCGCTGCTTGCGTGTCCGGACCCACGATCGGTGCCCCGGATTTCTACCTGATGATGGCGCTGGTGATCGCCGCGATCGCCCGCATACGGGTATGGGCCCGCGTGAACGGCAACGCGCATGGCCAGCGGGCGTTCGTCACGGCGGCGACGATGCCGATCCAGGCGGAAGGCGACGGGGGACGGATGGGCGGGCGTTTCACCCCCGAACTGTCACCGGAGCGATAGCAATCATATTTTAATTTTTAAGTCGCCGTCTATCCGGAACGCACCGTCCCGGCGGTGCGTTGGTCAGCCGGATTTCAGAATATGACGAAGCCGAGGATGATGAGGATCCAGAGGCCCACCCCGATCACGACGGCGCGGACCAGCCCTCGTGCCGGCCGCAGACCGTCCACTTCGGTCGTCGGCGAATAGATGGGTGCAGCGACGTCCTGCTTGCTTGGTTCTGACATGGTTCCGGTCTTGTCCTGTCGTTCCACACGCTCCGACCACGGTGGATAACGCAGTATTCCACTTTAAAGGCGGAATGATACCCCTGTCTTATATTCATCATGGAGCGCTTGAACACCCTTATTGGGCACGGGGCGCGGGTTATGCAAGCCCGTCGGGCGACGTGGCGCGTTGGCGGGACCGATCCGGCGGGGGCTACAGGGCGACGACGATCCGTCCGCGTATCCGGCCTTCCAGGAGGTCGCGGGCGGCGGGGATGACGTCCGACAGGGCGATCTCCTGCGTCATCGTTTCCAGTTCCGTGGGGTTCAGGTCCTGGGCCAGGCGCCGCCAGGCCTCCACCCGCTCGGCGCGCGGACACATCACGCTGTCCACGCCCACCAGCGTCACGGCGCGCAGGATGAAGGGGGCGACGGTGGCGGGAAACGCCATGCCGCCCGCCAGGCCGCAGGCGGTGACGACGCCCCGATACTGCATCGCCGCGCAGACGCTGGCCAGGATCTGCCCGCCCGCGACGTCCACCGCCCCGGCCCAGCGCGCCCGTTCCAGCGGGCGGCCGGGATGCGACAGGCTGTCGCGGTCCACGATCTCGGCGGCGCCGAGGGAGCGCAGGTAGCTCTCCTCCTCCGGCCGGCCGGTGACCGCCACGACACGGTAGCCCAGGCGCGACAGCAGCGAGACGGCGACGCCGCCGACGCCGCCGGATGCCCCGGTCACGACGATGTCCCCCGACGCCGGGCTGACGCCGTGGCGTTCCAGCGCCATGACGCACAACATGGCCGTATAGCCGGCTGTTCCGATGGCCATGGCCTGCCGCGTGGTGAAGGCGCCTGGAAGCGGCACCAGCCAGTCGCCCCGCACCGCGGCCTGCTGGGCCAGGCCGCCCCAGTGGCTTTCGCCCACGCCCCAGCCGTTCAGCACCACGCGGTCGCCGGCGCGATAGTCCGGATGGCCGGATTCGGTGACGACCCCCGCCAGGTCGATGCCCGGCACCATTGGAAAGCTGCGGACGACCGGGCCGCGGCCGGTGATCGCCAACGCGTCCTTGTAGTTGAGCGAGGAATATTCGACACGCACCCTGACGTCGCATTCCGGCAGGCGCGCCGGTTCGAGCGAGCGCAGCGCCGCGTGATAGCCGTCGGCGTCCTTCTCGATCAAGATCGCCCTGAACATGGTCATTCTCCCGAAACAGATCGTGCGCGGGCCCCGACCGCCGATGCGCCCAGGCCCGCGATGAAAACCTTCTCGAACAGACGCAGCGGGACAGGCCCGCGTTCCAGCTTCGCGCGCAGCACCGCGCCCTCCCACCCGATCCAGAAGAAGGCGGCCAGATCCGCGCAGGACGATCCGGGGGCGATGTCCCCCGCGTCGCGGGCCAGGCGCAGGCAGTGCGCCGTGCGCGCCTGCCAGCCCAGCAGGACGTCGTGCAGGCGCTGGCGGAACGATTCCGGCAGCGCCCCCATTTCCTGGCCCAGGTTGCCGACCAGGCAGCCCCGCCGGTAGGCATGCCGGGCCATGCCGGCGCAGGCATCGTCGATCATCGCGCGCAGCCGATCCAGCGGCGCGCGGGCGTCGTCGGACAGGAAGCGCTCCAGCCGCCGGTCGAAATAGGCGGCGTAGCCGTCGATCAGCCGCAGGCCGAACGATTCCTTGCTGTCGAAATAATGATAGAACGACCCCTTGGGCACGCGGGCGATCTGCAGGATCTCGTCCAGGCCGGTGGCCACATATCCCTTTTCGGTCAGCAGTGCGATGCCCGTGCGGATCAGCAGGTCGCGCACGTCGTCACCGTCGCCCGGCGCGCGCGGCGGACGACCGCGCCGGCGGGAAAGGGGAGGCGTGACGAGGCAGGCCGGGTCGTCGGACATGGCGATTTATTGGACCGATCGTCTTTTAAAATCCAGTGTCGTTCGCGTGAGGCAGGCAGGCTTTGACCCGGGCGGGCCGTTCAGGCAGGGTTCGCCCCGGCCCGCGATGCCGGTAGCCTGCCTTTTTCATTCGCAGTTATGGAGAGCCTGTCGTGCCCCACTATCCGGATACCCTGCTGTTCATCGACGGACAGTGGACAGCGTCGGGGGACAACCGCTTCATCGACGTGGTGAATCCCGCGACCGAACAGGTGATCGGGCGCGTGGCCCATGCGGGCCAGCCGGAACTGGCGGCGGCGGCGGCGGCGGCCCAGCGTGGTTTCGCGGTCTGGAGCCGCATGTCGGTGTTCGATCGCTACAAGATCATGCGTCAGGCCGCGACCCTGTTGCGCGCGCGCGTCGACACCATCGCCCCGATCATGACCATGGAGCAGGGCAAGCCGGTGGGCGAGGCGCGGATCGAGCTGCTGGCGGCCGCCGACACCATCGACTGGCTGGCCGAGGAAGGACGCCGCGCCTATGGCCGGCTGATCCCGTCGCGCGCCCCGGGCGTGACCCAGGCGGTGATCCGCACGCCGGTCGGCCCGGTCGCCGCGTTCTCGCCATGGAATTTCCCGGTCAACCAGGTGGTGCGGAAGGTCGGCGCGGCCCTGGCGACCGGCTGTTCCATCATCGTCAAGGCCGCTGAGGAAACGCCGGCCTCGCCGGCCGAACTGATTCGCGCCTTCGCCGACGCGGGCGTCCCGCCGGGGGTGATCGGCCTGGTCTACGGCACCCCGTCCGAGATTTCGGAAACGCTGATCGCCCATCCGGCCATCCGCAAGGTGACGTTCACCGGGTCAACGGCGGTGGGCAAGATGCTGGCGGCGCTGGCGGGGTCGCACATGAAGCGCGCGACCATGGAACTGGGCGGCCACGGGCCGGCGATCGTCTGCGCCGATGCCGATGTCGAGCTGGCGGCGACCACGCTGGCGGCGGCCAAATTCCGCAATGCCGGGCAGGTCTGCGTCTCGCCGACGCGCTTCCTGGTCGAACGTCCGGTCTTCGGCCGTTTCGTCGAACGGTTCGCGGCGCTGGCCGCCGCCCATAAGGTCGGTGACGGGCTGGAGTCCGACACCACCATGGGGCCGATGGCCAATGTCCGGCGCATCGACGCGATGGAATCGCTGATCGCCGATGCCACGGCCAAGGGGGCCGAGATCGTCACCGGTGGCCATCGTGTGGGCAACGCGGGCTATTTCTTCGCGCCGACGGTGCTGTCCGGCCTGACGGGCGACATGCGGATCATGAACGAGGAGCCGTTCGGCCCGGTGGCGCTGATGTGCCCGTTCGACACGCTGGACCAGGTGGTGACCGAGGCGAACCGGCTGCCCTACGGGCTGGCGGCCTATGCCTTCACCGGGTCGGGCCGCACGGCGGCGCGGCTGCGCGACGAGGTGCGGACCGGCATGCTGACCGTCAACCATCTGGGCCTGGCCCTGCCCGAGGTCCCGTTCGGCGGGATCGGCGATTCGGGATACGGGTCGGAAGGCGGCACCGAGGCGCTGGAGGCCTATCTGGACACGCGCTTCTTCACGATGCGCGAATACGCCTGAATCCGGCATGACCGACGATGTGATCGCAGGCCTCTGGACGGCGCGCTACCGGACCGCGCCGCCCGACGGCGTGCCATCCGGGGACGATGTGCTGCGCCACCTGCTGTCGCATCGCTCGGTCCGCGCCTACCGTCCCGATCCGCTGCCCGACGGCGCGCTGGAGGCCGCGGTGGCGGCCGCGCAATCGGCCTCGACCTCCTCCAACCTCCAGGCCTGGAGCGTGGTGGCGGTCGAGGACCCGGCCCGGCGCACCCGTCTGGCGGCCCTGGCCGGCGGGCAGGCGCATATCGTGCAGGCGCCCCTGTTCCTGGCCTGGCTGGTGGATCTGTCGCGCCTGTCGCGGCTGGGGGCGGCCCGCGCCCATGCCACCGACGGGCTGGATTATCTGGAAACGTTCGTCGTGGGTGTGGTGGACGCCGCCCTGGCGGCGCAGAACGCGGCCGCGACCTTCGAATCACAGGGGCTGGGGATCGTCTATATCGGCGGGTTGCGTAACCATCCGGAACAGGTGGCGCGGGAACTGGAACTGCCGGGGCGGACGATGGCCGTGTTCGGCATGTGTGTCGGTCATCCCGATTCCGACCGGCCGGCCAGCATCAAGCCGCGCCTGCCGCAATCGGTGGTCCTGCATCGCGAACGCTACGGCATGGCGGACGAGGCCGCGGGCATTGCGGCCTATGACCAAAGCGACGCCGCGTTCCAGCGTGAACAGGGGCTGGCGCCGCGCGCCTGGTCCGACGCCATGGTCCGCCGGGTGGCCGGACCGGAATCGCTCAGCGGCCGTGACCGGCTGCGCGACGCGCTGGCGGCGCTGGGCTTTCCGCTGCGCTGACGCCGCTTGTCAGGCCCGCCCTGTCCGGCGGGCGGGCTTGACGCGCGGCGCGATCTGGGGACTCTGGCCGATCGGCGCGGCCCGTCCGGTGGGCGCGCGCCATGCCTGTCATGGGCCGGCGCGCAGAGGATCGCGCCGATGTGGTGGTGAAAGAGCAAGATCATGGATAGCGCCGACAATTTTCGTTTCACGCTTTCTCCGCATCCCGCGCCGGTTCCGGCCGCGCAGCGGGCCGCGCTGCTGGCCGATCCGGGATTCGGCCGGGTCTTCACCGATCACATGGCGGTCGTCCGATACAAGGAAGGCCAGGGCTGGCATAACCCGACCATCGAGGCCCGGGCGCCGATCCCGCTCGATCCCGCCGCCGCCGTGCTGCATTATGCCCAGGAAATCTTCGAGGGGATGAAGGCCTACCGTGCCGCCGATGGCGGTGTGGTCATGTTCCGCCCCGACGCCAACGCCCGCCGTTTCCACCAGTCGGCCGAACGCATGGCGATGGCCCCGGTGCCCGACGCCCTGTTCCTGGAGGCGGTGCGCCAGCTGGTGCGCGTCGATCGCGACTGGATCCCCGAAGGCGAGAACGCCAGCCTGTACCTGCGCCCGTTCATGATCGCGAACGAGGCGTTCCTGGGCGTGAAGCCGTCGTCGGAATATCTGTTCATCGTCATCGCCTCGCCGGTCGGGTCCTATTTCAGCGGCGGCGCGGTGTCGGTCTGGGTGTCCGAGGACTATACCCGCGCGGCCCCCGGCGGCACCGGGGCGGCCAAGTGCGGCGGCAACTACGCCGCCAGCCTGCTGGCGCAGCGCGAGGCCAAGGCCCAGGGCTGCGACCAGGTGGTGTTCCTGGATGCCGTCGAACATCGCTGGGTGGAGGAGATGGGCGGCATGAACATCTTCTTCGTAATGGATGACGGGTCGCTGGTGACGCCGCCCCTGAGCGGGACCATCCTGCCGGGCATCACCCGCGATGCGATCCTGACGCTGGCGCGCGATCGCGGGCTTGCGGTGCGCGAGGAACCGTACAGCATCGACCAGTGCTATGCCGACGCGGCCAGCGGCCGGCTGAAGGAAGTCTTCGCCTGCGGGACGGCGGCGGTCGTGACGCCGGTCGGCCGGCTGCGCGGCAAGCGGGGCGAAATCGTCATCGGCAGCGGCAACGGCGCCGATCCGGTGACGGAAAGCCTGCGCGCCGCCCTGATCGGCATCCAGCGCGGCCAGCTTCCCGATCCGCACGGCTGGGTGCAGCGGGTCGACTGACTGACCCACGGCGCCGACGCCGGACAGTGCGTGTCGCGTCCGCCGGTCGCGGACGGCGAGCGATCAGGGCAGGGCGGCGATGCCCGTCAGCTCCACGCGCCAGTGGGGGTCGGCCAGGCTGGCCTCGACGGTCGCGCGGGCCGGTTTGTTGGCGCGGTCCAGCCAGGCGTCCCATGCCCGGTTCATGCCGGCCATGTCGCCCATGTCCGCAAGGAAGATCTGGACCGAGATCAGGCGGCTCTTGTCCGTTCCGGCCTCGGCCAGCAGCGTATCGACCTGGCGCAGGATGTCGGCCATCTGGCCTTCGGCATCCAGGGTGGCGTCGTCGGCCACCTGGCCGGCCAGATAGACCAGCCCGTTATGGATGACCGCGCCGGTCAGGCGGGCCTCGGGTTGCAGGCGGGTAATGGGCGACATCGGGTGGTCTTCCTCTGATGGATGGGGAGGATGGGAACGATAGACCGATCCCCTGCCAGGAAAACAGAGGTTGGATGGCGCCGTCAGCGCGTCGGGCGGTCGGTCAGCGTGCCGAGGAAGGCGACGATGTCCTGCTGCTCCCGATCCGTCAGGGCCGGCGCATCGCCCGGATGGCGGTCGAACGGGGCGTCGGTGGTATCGACGTTCGACTGGTAGGGCGGCGGAAGATCGTCATATTTCAGCACATGCCCCTTCGCATCGACGGGATATACCCGTTGCGGCGCGACGTCGCGAAAGCTGTAGAAAGCCAGGACCTGATTGAGCGTGCCAAAGACCCCGTTATGGAAGAAGGCATGCCGGGTGGCGGCATTGCGAAGGGTCGGGGTCGTGAACATGCCACACCACATGGCCTGCCCCGTCATGTCGGCGCGCTGCGGCCCGCACAGGCCCAGATCGTGGAACGCCGCGTCGCGATTGACGGCCAGCGCCCGGTTCCTGGGGGCGCCCAGGGCTTCGAACTGGTGGTCGGTCAGCAACGGCGGCGCGCCGTCCGGGCCGGGCCGGTCGGGATGGCAGGCCGCGCAATTGCCCTTGGCGGGATCGTTGAACAGCAGATATCCCCGGCGTTCGGCCGGCGTCAGGCGCGTCCGGCCTTCCAGCCAGGCGTCGAACTGGCTGGAATAGGGATGGAAGGCCGGATCCTCGATCTGGTAGCGCGACACGGCGAACAGCGCCTCGGCCAGCAGCAGGTCCGGCGTGTGTGACGCGGCGGGGCCGGCCAGTTGCAGCAAAACCCTGGTGTAGGGGGCATGGGCCAGCCGCGACAGGACGATGGCGCGGCTGGAGGCCATTTCCTGCGGGTCGAACAGCGGGCCGGACGCCTGCTGTTGCAGGGTGTCGGCCCGCCCGTCCCAGAACAGCCCCCCTTGAGGGACCATGTTCGTTGCCGATGCCGCGCCGTTCTGCGCGCTCTTGGCCGCGTGCGGCGGCGGCGGCCCGGCGACCGCGGCTGGGGGCGGGCCTTCGCTCTCGGCGTCGTCGGGGCCGATGCTGAATCCGGGGCGGCGTTCCAGATAGGTCAGCGTCGGCACGGCGCGCAGACCCTGCCGGGTCAGATCGAGGCCCCCGCGCGCCACCATGTCCCGGCCGGGGGGGCCGTAATGGGCGGCCCGGTCGTGGCATGACGCGCAGGATAGCCGCCCCGATCCCGACAGGGCCGGGTCATGGAAGATCGCCCGGCCCACCAGCGCCATGGCCGAGAGCGGCGCTGCCGGCGGACGTTGCAGCCGGATCGGGCAGGGATTGCCGCCGTCGTTGGCGGGCAGGCAGGAGGCGGCCCTTACGTCGCCGGACTGGGCATGGCCGGTTGCCGGCCCGAACATCAGGCCGGCAAGCCAGCAGACCGGCAGCCATCGAAATGGCTGCCGGCGGGCCTTGGCGCGGGGCCTGGTCATGCCGTTATCGGGAAGGCCGCGGAGGTACGGCCCGCAGAGGCGCGCCACTGCGGGGATCGAGATAAAGGGGGGCGAGGCGCGGCGGCTGGGTGAAGTCGAACAGGCTGGACAGGTCGGCGGCATCGGCGTCGAACGACCCGCCGCCCAGTCGGGCGCCACCCAGCCAGTTGTCCTCGATGAAACGGGTGACCGAACTCTGGGTAATCAGGGTATGGTTGACATGATTGGTCCGCGCCCAGGGCGAAATGACAACCAGCGGAAGGCGCGTGCCGGGGCCGCAGCGTCCGTTGACGGGCTTGCCATCGACGCCGGCCGGCCGGGCGCCGGCGCCGCACCGGCCCGGTCCGTTCAACTGGTCGGCCTCGGCGTCGAACGAGGCGCGGGTGGTGGGGGTGAAGGCATGATCGTACCAGCCGTCCGAATCGTCCCACGCGATGATGATGGCGGTGTCCTTCCATTCCGGCCGGTGCTGCACGGCGTTGACGATGCCGACGATGCCCTGCTGTTCGTCCAGCGGGTCGGAATAGCCCGCATGGCCGTCCTGATAGGCCGGCAGTTTCAGGAACGACACCGCGGGCAGGTTTCCGGCGCGCAGGGCGGCGAAGAAATCATGCAGATCGTATTCGTGGTTCGCCGGGTCGCGCGTGGTCCCGTCGGGGCCGAACGTATGGCCGACGGCGGCAACGGAACCCGGCCGGGCATGGGTGGGGTTGGCGGTGCTGGGATAGTACTGGAACCAGTTGTGATGCGGGATGTAGTCGACGATGGTTTCGCCGACGACGGGCGAGGGCGTGGCGCGCCGGCATCCGGTGGACCCGTCAGGGTTACGCAGGCCCAGGTCGAAGCCGCCCATGAACCCGCCCCACGAGATATCGGCGGCATTCAGCAGGTCGCCGATATTGCGCCCGCGCATCAGCACCTGGTCGCCGGGAACCGAACATACGTCGTGGGCGGGGTCGATGTCGTTAATCATCGTCCAGCCGCCCTGTCCATCGGCGATATAGGGCGAGGAGACCTGCCGGGTCGCGGGTTTCTGCGTCGTCGCGACGATTTGCATGCCATTGGTCTGGCCCGATACGACCTCCAGCGCGCCGGGGGTCGAGGGGCCGTAGGTATCGGTATAGGCCGCGTCGCTCATGGCGAATCTCTGAGCATAGCGCCACAATGCGCCGACGGTGTTGCCGTCGTAATAGCCCATGACCTGCCCACGGGTGGCGAATGCGCCGACACCGCCCGGCGTGCCGCGCCCGGTATGAAGGGGGAACAGGTCGGCCTTGCCGCCGTTATAGGCCAGTTGTTCGGCCGTATAGGCGTGGTTCTGGTCGGCGGTGGCGGCCTGTGTCCGGTCCAGCCGGAAGGGCAGGGCGGCGTCGCGCCCGTCGAGCGGGCCGGCATTGGGGTTGGACGTCAGCAGGCCGGCGGTCGCCAGCGTATTGGCCACCGGGGTATCGGCCCGCGCGACGAAGGCCGGTTCGCCCGGCGGGTTGGCCGCCTGCGGATAGGTGGCGAAATAATGGTCGAACGAGACGTTTTCGTCATACAGGACGATCAGGTGCCGGATCGGCGTGGCGGGGGCGTGCGCGCGGGCCACCGCCGGGCCTGCGAGGTCCCCGAACAGGGCCAGATAGTACAACCATCTGGAAAACCGCATACTTCTTCCTCATTGGTAGGTTGTTCCGACTGTCGGAGAGACATGTCGGTCGGAACCATAGAGAAAGGACGCCCAATGGGAAAACATTTTTGGGCGGGATGTTGGTGGTGTCCAAATGTCGCGTTTGAGATCGTCATGGAGGCGTCGTGCAAGTGAACCATTCATGAATTTCACATTGTATCCGGGATAATTCGGCATGCTTCTTTACCGGAGAGCTTTGGGTTCTGCCTTCGACCGACTGGTGCTTCCCACACCATGTGCTATAATTTACCACCGGATTTCAAAATGTGTACAAATGCAATTAAAAATGGGAGAATCTTGTAAAGTAAAATGATGAGTAAAAATAACGTTCAAGGCAATAAGGTGAATTTTTGATGAAAAATAAGATATTTAATTTATATGGGTTGGCGATATTAATTTCCCTTCCGATAATTATAATGCAGGTATTTTATTTTGTTAAAATAGAAGACCCCATTTATATGTGGGATTCCAAAGCATATTGGCTGACTTGGGAAAATTTCTCCAGACTGGCGGTAAATGCCCCGTGGAGATGGTTCAAAGCTAATCTGGCAAGTATAAATGGGAATGATTATAATTCCACACCGATTGCTTTGTTATTTCCTTTTTATTTTCTCCCGGCTGCTTCAAGATTTTTGTATGTTTTTGCTGTTTCGATATGCTACTTTTTGCCGACTGTTATTTTGACATTGTGGATATTCAACAGGCTGGAAAGGGATAAAACTTTCTGGTGGAAGATGTTTATTATTATTGCGATTGTCACCTACTCGCCGTTCTGGAAGCCTACCTTGCGGGGATATCCCGATATTGTTGGCCTGTTGGGTGTGGAATCTGCGATTATTTACAGCATTAAAAATAACATGACCAGTCGCCTGAATTTGAAAGTTGTTCTGGTGCTCGGGTTACTTATGTGGACACCGTTTTTATTCAGAAGGTGGTATGCCTATACGGTTGTTTCTTTGTATATGACGCTACCGTTCCTTAACTATATGCTATTTGTGGTGAATGGCAGAGAGAAGATCTTACAATTTAAAAACGTGTTGTTGAATTTTTTATGTTCTGGAGTGGTTTCGATCATCTTTGCGGTTATATTTCAATTGAGCCTTTTAAGAAGAATTATTCACACAGATTATTCCTATATATATTCTGCATATCAAAGTGATTTTTTGACTTCTACGAACAATGTTATTCATAATGGCGGTTTATATATCGTTCCTTTTCTCTTGATAGGCGCTGTCTGGTGCGTATCAAAAAATAGAAGTACCGAAAAAGATTTTTGCCTTTTCTGCGTCGCAAATCTTTTAATTAGTTTTTTCATATTCACGCGGACTCAAAGTCCCGGAATACAGCATTGCTTGCCTTTTTCGCTATGGATATTTTTCATATCTATTTTTGGATTCCGAAGGGTTTTGGAATTCATCCGGAATGATTTCCTCAAAAGATCATTAATCTTGGCTTCCAGCATTGCGTGTTTTCTTGTATTTTTTTCGACATTTAATGAAATAAAAGGAAGGCCATTATTAGACAATAATTACCTTCCGGCTAAAAACTATCCGTTTCATATAGATAATTTCGGGAACTATCAGGATTTGGCGACTGCTTTAGAAAAGTTGACGTCTCACGGTGACAAGTTATTGGTTCTCAGCTCAAGTGGGTTACTGAGTGACGATCTTGTTTCGACCTTGACGCAGGGCCGTATTGACGATCATTTGGATTCTGCGTCACAGGTCGATCTTCGTGATCGACTTCGCCTGTGGGGATTTCAGGCACGATATGTTGTCGTGGCGGACCCAATTCAAATTCATCTGCCGCCCGAAGGACAGAGGGTGATTGTCATCCCGGCAAAGGAAATTCTGTCCGGCACAGGAATCGGTGCTGCCTACAAGCGAATGCCTATGGAATTTCACCTTTCCAATGGTGTGATTGCACACGTCTTCGAAAAAAATAGACCATTCACCTTTGATGAAGCGACTAATTTTATCTCCAAATTCACGGATCTATACCCAGATTGGAAAGACGCATATTTAAATCCATTAGCGGAATCCTATTTAACGGCGAGCATCACAACTGGGGACATATGGGGTAATTTCGAGATCGATTCCGACGGGAAGAAAATATATGCCCATCCTGGGGAGCATACACCGACCGTTGCAGAATGGTATTTTGGGGATATTCGATCCCTGACGTTTCGTATGGCAAACAGAAGCTGCCCTGCGGCGGATGGTGTAGTCGTCCAGTTGGAGAATGCAGATGGCGCGCGTGTGCGGATTGATCTTCCAAACGATGCCTCACGCAAGATCATTACGTCGGATTTTTCCCGGAAGATGGGAAAAATTATCATTGATAAAAATCAGAACTCGTTCTGCGACAAGGTGGAGATTACCGAGGAATAATAAGACCTATATGGGATAACGGGATGTCGGTCCTGCGTTCGTAACGGACGGCGAGACGGCGGAAGTGTGAGATCCAGGCAACGGTTCGTTCAACGACCCAGCGGTTTCTTCCGAGGGTGAGGGCCGCTTTCGATGCCCTTCCCGAAAACTGGCAGCGCATCGAGAAGTGGTTCCCCGGCACATCCGTCGCCTGATGCGGGCGATGCGGGTATAGCGACCCTGGGACTGCGGACAACGCAGTCCACGCCCCAGGCAGAAGATCTATACCCTACCGGCTGCGGGGTCTCGTCATCGATTGGCATAGCCGCGCCGTGCTGGCCTGGCGCGTGTCAAACACGATGGGTGTCGGGTTTTGTGGACATGATGGCAACGCTGGCGCGACGCCTGTATCTCCACGGTACATCGGCAACAGGCATTCTGCTGGTTGCCTGACAGAGAGAAAACGAGAGCCGGACGATCCAATTTAAATCGCCGTGGCCCTCGTCCCCATCCCGTGGGGGACATCAGATATTATCGGATCCTGCCTAAATTCAGGCGAGCCTTGAGAAAACGATAGGAGGGCTGTTCAAACAGCTCGCAAGTGACAGTGGATAGAAAGATCGCCGCCGTCATTTCGATGACGAGAGATAGAAAATGTCCGTGCGGAGAAGATATGCCCGACACTATAACGCTGGAGTGAATGAGGTAGAGGGAAAAGCTGATGTACCCCATCCATTGAAGCGGGGCGCTAGAGAGTAACCTTGAGAGTAGATTTGGATATAGATCGGAATCTTCGATCAGCATCAGTGGGATGAACGCAACGATATAAAGAAAATCCAATCTGTTATGATCCTGGCTATATATTCCAACGAGAACAAATATAAATGCCGAGTATATCATATAATTGGCATGGGAAGGCTTCATCACGGAATAGAGACTGAAGCCACGATTCCTAACATCATACATGAACGCTCCCAAGGATATACCGGAAATGCCACTAAGAAGGCCGAAATAATGGTCAATGTTTCCGACGCCACCAGCGTTGAAAATGAGAAAATACATATAAGAAGTAAAAAACAATATAAATTTTCCAACCGTATTAAATCTAATCAATACGGGAATAAGCATAATAGAAAGCCAGAATTCGATGCTTATGCTCCATGATGGATCGTTAAATAGCGGAAAATTCGACGGCAAAATGCCGTGCATAAATCCCACGTTCAGTAGGAATATCTTCAAATCAAATATGTTAAAATCCGGTACGTAGCGTCCATGCCCTTTATTATAAGCATATATTAAAAACATCCCTAACGTCGTAATAAAATGCAGAGGCCAGAGGCGGAATAGCCGTAGGCATATATATTTTATCCATGGAATTTCGGAACGGTAGGTTAATGACAGAACAAATCCGGACAGTATGAAGAAGTAATTCACCGCCAGATATGCGCCGTTGAATGGCCGGAACCCCCATCCGTACAAAGAACCAATGATATGATTTATAGCTACGGTAGCGGCGAGTAGTCCCCGTATTCCGTCGAGAAATGCAACCCGGCCTGTTTTTGATATTATCACGTTCCAAACATCCTACACCTCTTGCACACCATGGCAAAAGGTCATATTGGGCCTCTGGTAAATATGCAACAATCACATAGTTTCTTTACCAGAGGGCGGCGGGGTCGTGGTGTCGGCACCCGGACTCCATTCGCACGGTCTTCTGTCCATCGCCGTTACGGCAGTTCGGGCGTCCAGTGTCGGTCTCACCACCCCGATGATGTCCGCCAGCGCTGCCTTCATGTCGCCCGAAAGGGCGTGGGCAGCCACCATATTGCGGCCCCCGGGGCTTCGCTCGCGGTGTCGAATCAATAGTCAACGCATTAGTCGCCTGGACACTCATGTTTGACGTTGGTCCGCGCTATCGCGTGTTGCCTTGAGGTTTGATAAGGATTGTGAGAGTCCGCCGCCAGACGGTCGTGGTGCGGTGGGGAGGCATGTGCTAAATCGTAAGATGATAAGCGACTGGTGCATGAGGCCGAAGTGAAGACCGAAATATATATCGCTGCCCACAGAGAAGCCGACATGCCGTCCGGCGCGTGTTTTGTGCCGATTCAGGTGGGTAAATCTCTGTCGAACGAGGATATGTACCCGATCGGTGACGACACCGGCGACAATATTTCGGAAAAAAATCATACGTTCTGTGAACTTACTGCTTTATATTGGGTCTGGAAAAATACCTCCGGACAGGATTATGTCGGCCTGTTTCATTATCGTCGCCATCTGAACTTTTCCCTGGTCGAATGGCCGGAGGATCAGTGGGGGGTGGTCGTCTATCCGGCGATGGATGACGAATATGTGGATGCGAACAATCTGACCGATGCCGGTGTGTCGTTCTTTGTGGCGGACAACGACATTGTGCTGCCCAAGCGGTGGGATGTCCGGCAGGCGGGCTCACGCACGATGCGGGAGCACTACAAGAACGGTGGTCATCACAATATCAAGGACTATGACCGGGCAACGGAAATCATCAAGAAGAAATATCCCGCTTACGCGCCGTTCGTTCGCAAGGTGAATGAGTCTTCCGGCGGCTTTTTCACCAATATGTTTGTCATGAAGCGGGATATTTTCGATCAATATTGTAGCTGGTTGTTCGATGTGTTGTTCGAACTGGAGCGTCAGATTGACCTGTCGGCCTATTCCATCCAGGAAAATCGGGTCTTCGGCTATATTTCCGAATGGCTTTTCAATATATTTGTCGAAAAATATATTTATGACCATAGAGGGGTAAAAATCCGCGAGTCTCAGCGCACGTTCGTCGAGAATGCGCTGACATCGGTAACTCCGTTCTTCGACGAAAATGCCGTTCCGATCGTCCTGTCATTCAACGACGCCTTCACGCCTTACGCCGGCGCCTGTATCCAGTCCATCATCAATACGTCATCATCGGACACGAACTACGATCTCGTCGTCATCAATGACGACATATCGGACAACAGCAAGGCGCTGTTGACCAGCCTCGCCGGCGGCAGAGCCAACATATCCATACGGTTCATCGAGGTTGGTTTTATATTCGATAAATTCAACCTCGATACGCATATGCATTTTTCCAGGGAGACGTACTATCGTCTTTGCATCCCGGAAATATTTTCAAAATACAGTCGAATTATCTATATTGACACCGATACCATCGTAAAGCGTGACCTCGCGGAGCTGTTCGCGACGGATCTGCAGGGGAAGATGGTCGGCGCGGTGCGTGATTGCGTCATGACGGGATTCCGCAAGCTCCGCATTCCGTCGATGGCGGAATGTGGAGGGCTGGATGCGGATACCTATCTGCGGGGATATGTCGGGATGCCGGATCCGGCCGGCTATTTTCAGGCCGGCGTCATGATCTTCGATCTTCCCCGGATAGATGACATGTATCCGGATCGTGTCCGGTCAATACTGGAATCGGGCCGGCGATACTGGTTCCTGGACCAGGACATCCTGAATCTTCTGTTTCAGGGCAACGTCCATTACCTTGACATGCAATGGAACGTGTATCACGGCAATGGCGATGTCCATACGTTTTTCGCCAATCTACCGTCCGGTATCCGCAAAGCATACATGGATGCACGAAAGGCGCCCTACATTATCCATTATGCGGGGGAGAAGAAGCCCTGGTCCTTTCCATTGATCGATTTCGCCATTGATTTCTGGACCGTGCTGCGCGAAACCCCGTGGTACGAATTCGTGGTGATGCGGAACGCCAGGGGGATGTCGGAGACCGTGCAGCACGGGTCGATCATCGTGGGGTTGCGTGACATTGCGCGGGCCGTTGCCAACCCGATTGCCCCGCTGGGGTCGAAGCGGCGATCGGCATTGAGGAAAATATATAATGTCACTCAAAAAATTCGAAATTAAGTCGGTAAAGACCCGCCTGGATTCCATGTGACAGGATGACAAAGCAAGTGACGCCAACATTGGCCATTGTCGTGCCATGCTATAATGAATCGGAAGTCTTTTCGCTGTGTCTTCGCGAACTGTCGGCCGTCATGGCCGACATGGCCGGGAATGGGCTGATCGCCGGCAACAGCTACCTTCTGTTCGTCGATGATGGCAGCAAGGACGACAGCTGGACGCAGATCGAGGCGGCCTGTCGGGGCAACGGCCATGTGCGGGGCCTGAAGCTGTCGCGGAACAAGGGCCATCAGGTGGCTTTGATGGCGGGGCTTACGGCGGCGGACGCCGATATCATCGTCAGCATAGATGCTGACCTTCAAGATGATATCTCGGTCATACAGGACATGGTGAAGGCGTATCTGGCCGGCAGCGACATCGTGTACGGCGTGCGTGGGTCGCGCGATGCGGACAGCGGCTTCAAGCGGTTTACGGCCGAAAGCTTCTACAAGATCATGGAACTGATGGGGGTGCAGCAGGTCTCCAACCATGCCGATTTCCGGTTGCTCAGTCGGCGGGCCTGCGCGGCATTGCTCGCTTACCGCGAGCAGAATATCTATCTTCGCGGGCTGGTTCCGCTTATCGGTTTCAAATCATCGTGCGTCTATTACGATCGCGCCGAACGCGCGGCGGGGGAATCGAAATACCCGCTGAAAAAGATGCTTTCCCTGGCGCTGGAGGGCATTACATCGCTCACCGTCACGCCGCTGCGGATTATCGCGGCCCTGGGCCTGTCGATATCGGCCCTGTCGATGGTGGCGACCTTTTATTCGATCTTGCTGAAATATACCGGCAAGACGGTGGAAGGCTGGACATCGGTCATGATCGCCATTTTCTTCATGGGCGGCGTCCAGATGTTGTCCCTTGGTATTATCGGCGAATATGTCGGTAAGATTTACATGGAGACGAAAGGCCGCCCGAAGTTTTTCGTGGAAAAGCATGTCGGGGGGGCACCTGATGCATCGTAATGCCCCCAGCCATCGTGTGGTGCGGGTTGACCGCCTGGCCGGTCCGTCACGCGGGGACGCCTATCTGTCAGCGAGGACACCCCTCTGGCCCGCCGCCTGGCGGCCCGACGGTTGGGCGTGATCGTCGCGGCACGTCGAAGGTGAAACGGGCGGGGCCGGCCAATGTGTCGTGGATCCGCCCCGTGACCCCATCATGGTTCACCGTGAACTGAACGGTGGCCAAGGTATTTTCTTCGTCCGGGTCGGCGGGGTCGTCGCGGCGGATCGGCAGGCCCGGACCCGCCCGGTCGCGCAGGACTGCCAGCGGATCGCGCGCCGCCACGCCGGACTTCACCAGATCGTCCCCCCGTGCCTGCCGGCTGGCGGAGGAGTCGGTGACGATCTGCGGGATGTGCCGGTCGCCGGGATGGATGGCGTGGTTGGCGTGGACCGCCGGCGCGGTGACGCTCCGGACGGAGCAGCCGTGGGCCGAGAATTCGATGCTCACCAGTCGCGGATCGCCCGCCTGGGCCAGTGTCAGGTGATAGCCGCCGGCCCGTTCGGCATGGCGCAGCAGGTCGATGGCCTGGTCCAGGTCGGCGCAGTCCAGCATCGCCCGCGCCAGCACCATGCGGGGTACGCCTTGGGCGGCGGCCAGGAAGCGAATATTGTTCACCGTCTGCACCAGACCGGCGTCATTCAGCGCGAAGGCGTGTCCGGGCAGCGAGGCCGGATAGACGAACGACGAAAAGGCGATCCCGTCATCCGGTTCTACCCGGACCCAGGCGCAATGTCCCCGGAAGGCGGGGTCTCCGTCCTCGTTATGCGCGATGGTGATCGGCGGGCCGGGCAGCATCACGGTCGTGCAGCCTTCCGGCGCCATCGCCCAGATGTCGCCGCGGCAATTCCAGGCGAACAGATCGGCGAACGGCACCTCCAGCCCGTAGGCCATGCCCTGCAATTCGGCGAAATGGCGGGGGAAAAGCCGCTGCACCTGATCGCGCATATGCCCCACACGCCGGTCGTCGCGGTGGGCGGTCACATGGGCCCAGCCGGCGGTGTGGATCAAATGGGCGTGGACGATGTCTCGCCCGAACACACCCATTCCGACGCCGGTTTCGTACGCGCTTCCGCCGACCGTCAGCGCCCGCAGGGTGGCGTTGGCCGCCGTCACGACGGCAGCGAGGCCAGCGCCGCGTCGATGGCGTCGCCCAGCCGGTCGACGATGCGGTCGATATCGCCGGGCGTGACGATGAAGGGCGGGGCCAGCAGCACATGGTCGCCGCGTGTCCCGTCCGCCGTGCCGCCGGCTGGATAGACCATCAGGCCGCGCGCCATCGCCTCGTGCTTGATGCGGGCATGCAGTTTCAGGGACGGGTCGAAGGGCGCGCGGGTGGTGCGGTCGGCGACCAGTTCGACCGCGCGGAACAGGCCGCGCCCCCTGATGTCGCCGACATGCGGGGTATCGCCCAGCCGTTCGACCAGGCGTTGCCGCAATATCTCGCCCATCGCCGTCACGTTGGCCAGCAGCCCGTCGCGGCGGAGGATGTCCTGCACCGCCAGCCCGGCGGCGGCGGCCATCGGGTGGCCCATGTAGGTATGACCGTGCATGAAGGCGCCGGACCCGTTGGCGAACGCATCGAAGATCCGGCCCGACAGCAGCACTGCGCCGATCGGCTGGTATCCGCCGCCCAGGCCCTTGGCGATCGTCATCAGGTCGGGCGACACGCCATCCTGTTCGCAGGCATGCAGCGTGCCGCACCGGCCCATGCCGCACATGACTTCGTCCAGGATCAGCAGGACGCCGTACCGGTCGCAGATCGCCCGGATGCGCTTCAGGTAGTCCGCCACCGGGGGGATCGCGCCGGCCGTCGCGCCGACGACGGTTTCCGCGACGAAGGCCATGACCCGCTCGGGGCCGATGTCCAGGATCCGGTCCTCCAGCGCCTGGGCGGCGCGCGCCGCATAGGCCGCCTCGCTCTCGCCGGGTTCGCGCAGGCGGTAGGCGTAGCAGGGGTCGATATGATGGGTGTCGATCAGCAGCGGCTGAAAGGCCGCGCGCCGCCCCGCGTTGCCCCCGGTCGCCAGCGCGCCCAGCGTGTTGCCATGGTAGCTCTGCCGCCGGGCGATGACGTGCCGGCGCTGGGGCTGACCGGTCTCCACCATATACTGGCGGGCCATCTTCAGGGCGGCTTCGATCGCCTCGGACCCGCCGCTGACCAGATAGACGCGCTCCAGCCCCGGCGGGGCGTCCGCGACCAGCCGTTCGGCCAGTTGCTCGGCCGGTTCCGAGGTGAAGAAGCCGGTATGGGCGTAGGCCAGGCGGTCGAGCTGCGCGTGCAGCGCGGCCAGGACGTCGGGATGCTGATGACCCAGGCACGAGACGGCGGCCCCGCCGGAAGCGTCGATATAGCGCCGTCCTTCGCTGTCGATCAGTTCGATCCCCTGTCCGCCGACGGCGACGGGCAGGGTGGCGCGCGCGGTGCGATACAGCAGGCGGGTCATGCGGTGCATCCGCTGGAAAGGAAACGGGTCATTGTGGGCCAGTGCATTGGCAAGCCGCCCGGGGCGGGTTGGCATGGCCGATTCCTGGCATGATTCATCCGGGTATGCAACAATCGGCCCGATTGTCGTTTCGAGGCATGAGGTATGTGATGGCCCATCCGCTCTTTCCCCGTGGGGATGGTCCCTCCGGACCGTCGGCCGGGCATAACCGGCCGGACCTGGAGGCCGAGATCGTGTGGCAGGCGCGGGCCGATCTGGCCGCGTGCTTCCGCATGGCGGCCCGGCTGGGGCTGGAAGAAGGGATCTGCAACCATTTCTCGGCCCTGGTGCCGGGGTATGACGATCTGTTCATCGTCAATCCCCATGGCTATGCCTTTCGCGAACTCACGGCCTCCAGCCTGCTGATTTGCGATTTCGACGGCAACGTGGTCGACGGCGCGGGCCTGCCCGAGGCGACGGCGTTTCATATCCATGCCCGCATCCACCAGCAGGTGCCGCGGGCGCGGGTGGCGTTGCACACCCATATGCCCTACGCCACCGCCCTGACGATGACCGAAGGCGACCCCCTGCTGTTCGCCGGGCAGACCGCCCTGAAATTCCATGGCCGCGTCGCGGTGGATCGGCACTATAACGGCCTGGCGCTGGATGCGGCGGAGGGCGACCGCATCGCGGCGGCCATCGGCGCGGCCGACATCGTCTTCATGCGGCATCACGGCGTGATGGTGCTTGGCCCGACGATCGCCGAGGCGTGGGACGATCTGTATTATCTGGAACGCGCCTGCCAGGTGCAGTGCCTGGCCATGGCGACCGGCCGGCCCCTGGTGCCCGTGGACCCGGCGGTGGCCGAGGCGACGGCACGGCAGATGCGCGCGGGCGATGCGGAGTCCGCGCGGCTGCATCTGGCGTCGGTCCGGCGCGTGCTGGATGCCGAGGACCCGTCCTACCGGTCGTGAGGGCCGCCGCTCAGAGGGCGATCAGCGCCAGGTTGGCGCGCAGGAAATCGTCCATGCATTCCACCGCCGCGCCGTCGGCGGCGTGGCTACGCAGCAGGCTGAATTCCAGATGATCCAGGGGCGGCATGGCTTCGGCCTCGCCGATGATGTCGATGGACGGCGGCACGCTGCATCGCGCGAGGGCCGCGACCGCCAGGCCGGCCTGTACGGCGGCGACCAGTCCCGGCAGGCCGGCACTGAAACAGGCGCAGCGATAGGGGCGTCCGGCCTCGCCCAGCGCATGCAGCACGCCCGAGCGCGCGGCGCATCCCGGTTCGAACAGCGCGACCGGCAGCGGATCGCGCGTCCAGGCTTCATGCGCGCGCGACGCCACCCAGACCAGCGGTTCGCGGCGCAGGACCGGATAGGGCTGTTCGGGCAGGCGGGTGACGATCGCAAGGTCGATCCGTCCGGCCCCGATGGCCGGCACCAGCCGGACCGATGGTTCGCAGACCAGTTCGACCGTGACCAGGGGGTGATGCGCCGCGACATGCGACAGGATGGGGGGCAGCAGGAAGCCCGCGTAATCGTCGGGAACGCCCAGCCGGACGCAGCCGCGTTCCTCGGGCTGGGTCACGCTGGCCCAGACCTCGTCCGACACATGCAGCAGCCGCCGCGCCTGGACCAGGAAATCCGCGCCGGCGGGTGTGGGGACGACCGAACGCGGATGGCGGACCAGCAGCGGCCGGCCGACGCTTTCTTCCAGCCGCTGGATCTGCATGCTGACGGCCGACTGGCTGCGCCCGATCCGTGGGGCGGCGGCCGACAGGCTGCGGCATTCCACGACGGTCACGAAACTGCGGAGAAGATCGAGGTCGAGTGGGTGCGCCATGCCATCAATATAACGGATGGCAGCATTCAGTTCTATTCGTTTGAGTGAACGGACGAAGCCGTCCACTGTGCCGCCCTCCGCCACGGCAGGTTTTCGTCATGACCCATCGCGACCATCACGGTCATCCCGCACTGAAGCTGGCCTTCGCCATGCTGCTCTCCGGCACCATCGGCGTGTTCGTGATGCAGAGCGGGCTCGACCCGATCAATGTCGTGTTCTGGCGGTGCGTGTTCGGCACGGCGTTCATGGGGGCGTGGTGCCTGTTTCGCGGCTATTTCCGTGGGCTCGCGTGGCGTGGCGTGCGGATGGCGATCGTGTGCGGGGTGCTGGTGGTCCTGAACTGGATCACGCTGTTCACCGCCTATCGCCTGACGTCGATCGCGACGGCCACCATTGTCTATAACGTCTCGCCGTTCTTCGTGGTGCTGGCGGGACGCCTGTTCCTGGGCGAGACGATCACCCGCGACCAGATGGGCTGGATGCTGGCGGCGTTTGGCGGCGTCGTGCTGGCCAGCGGCCTGCTGTCGCCGGGGGAGCACGGCGCGGCGGGCTGGGCGGCCGGCACCGCGATCACCCTGGTGGCGGCGATGCTGTATGCGATGACGACCCTGATTTCCAAGGGCATGGGGCACCAGCGGCCGGAAATCACGGTGTTCTGGCAGACCGCGACCGGCATCGTGCTGCTGGCGCCGCTGGCCGACCTGTCCCACCCCATGCCGGCCGCCGCGTCCTGGGGGTGGCTGCTGGGGCTGGGGGCGATCCATACCGGCCTGTGCTACGTGCTGATGTATGCGTCCTATCCCCGGCTGACGACATCGACGATCGCCACGCTGTCCTTCATCTACCCGCTGGTGGCGATCCTGAGCGACTGGATGGTCTACGGCCACCGGCTGACGGCGGCGCAGATGACCGGCGCGCTGGTGATCGCGGTGGCGACGCTGGGGTCACGGCTGGGCTGGCGGGTGGGCTGGCCGCGCGGGTATTCGCGCGCCGGATAAGGGCTTACCCGTCGCACGGCGGCAGCATGACCAGCTTGTAGTCGGGGTGGCCGGCAGGGATCAGCGTGATCTGGTCGTGGACCAGCGGGCCATCCTGCGGGTGCAGGAACCGTCGCGGGCCCCCCGTGCGCGACAGTACGGCATGCCCGGTCCAGAACCGCGCGAAATCCGGACTGTCGCGCAGCAGGGCTGCAATGATGCGCTCCAGGGCCGGATCGTCGGCCAGACGCGCCGTGTCGGCGCGAAATTCGGCCAGGATCCGGCGCGCGCGGTCGTCCCAATCCTCCAGAAACGTTCGGGCGGCGGGGTCGAGGAAGACATAGCGCAGCAGGTTTGGCTCCGGCCCCGACAACCAGCCGGTAAACAGGTGGCGCGCCGGGGCATTCGCTGCCCGCACGCACCATAGCCGGTCCAGAAGATAGGCGGGTGCGTCCATCAGGTCGGGCAGGCGGGCCAGGTCGGG
This sequence comes from Gluconacetobacter johannae, assembly GCF_014174305.1. Classification (GTDB taxonomy): domain Bacteria; phylum Pseudomonadota; class Alphaproteobacteria; order Acetobacterales; family Acetobacteraceae; genus Gluconacetobacter; species Gluconacetobacter johannae. The sequence goes on from NZ_JABEQH010000004.1 coordinate 106,014, forward strand.
CGGCAGTGATCCGGCCCCGGCCGGGTCGGGTGGGTGCGGATCCTTCTGGCGGGCGAGTTCGAACAGATAGGCGCGTTCGGCCGGCGACAGGCGCAGCGCATTGGCCAGACGCCCGAGTGTCGGGGCGGACAGGGTGATGTCGCGCCCCTGTTCCGCCCAGGTGTACCAGGTGGTGCTGATGCCGCAGAGCTGCGCCACCTCCTCGCGCCGCAGGCCGGGTGTCCGCCGGCGGGTGGCGATGCGCGTCACCCCGACCCGCTCAGGCGGCAGGGCCTCGCGCCGGGCACGCAGGAAAGCGCCGAGAACAGGGCGCTGGTCAGGGGGGATCGGCATGATGGCAGTTTTTATACCAGGATAAATGGACATCTTATACCCGTGTCCGGAACCGGGCACCTTGTCATTATCAACGCCAGGGGAGACGGGCATGACGGACGAACAGGATCATTTCGCGGCGCGTCATTACGGTGCGCGCGCGGCCGACTATGTCAGCAGCGCGGTCCACAGTGCCGGTGCGGATCTGGACGAGATCGAGCGGGTGGTGGCGGGCCGGGGCCTGCGCCGCGTCCTGGACCTGGGGTGCGGCGGTGGTCATGTCGCCTATCGCGTTGCCCCGCATGTCGGTGAAATCGTGACCTGCGACGTCACGCCCGAGATGCTGGAGGCCGTGGCGCGCACCGCGCGGCAACGCGGCCTGGCCAACATCGTGACGCACCGCGCGGCGGCCGAATCCCTGCCGTTCGCGGACGGGGCGTTCGACGCCGTGCTGTGCCGGTTCACCGCCCATCACTGGTCCGGCATGGAGGCGGGACTGCGCGAGGCGCGGCGGGTGCTGGGTGTGGGCGGTGTCGCCGTCTTCGCCGATGTCGTGGCCCCGGCGGACCCGCTGTGCGACAGTTGGTTGCAGACGATGGAACTGCTGCGGGATCCGTCGCATGTGCGCGATTATCGCGTGGCGGAGTGGATGGCGGTGCTGGGGCGGGCCGGATTTGCGGTGCGGGAGGTCAGGTCGCACCGGTTGCGGATGGATTTCGCCGACTGGGTCGCCCGGACCCGGACCCCGGCCGAGCGGGTCGCGGCCATCCGGTCCCTGCAGAGTGACGCGCCGGCGGCCGTGCGGGCGGCCTTCGCACTCGAGACCGACGGCAGCTTCACGCTCGACACCGCTACGATAACGGTCGCGCCCACCTGATATCCGGCCGCGGTCAGCCCTCGTCGGGTGGACAATTGGCGTCGATGATCTGCCGGGCGAGGAGGGCGACATTGCCGGCCGGGCCGCCGGGACCGAAGATCTGGGCGGCGATGAAGGTCCCTTCCATCAACAGCAGCAGGCCGTCGGCCAGCAGGGCTGGGTCGCGCGCGTTCATGGCCTGGGACATGACGGTCAGTCGCTGCCGGACCTCCTCCTTCAGGCGGCCGGCCACCTGCCGGACCGGATGGGCCTGGTCGGGATATTCCACCACCGCGTTGGTCAGGCCGCAGCCGCGATAATCGGCCTGCGACGCACGGTCGGCCAGACCGGTGAAATACTCCAGGATCTGCGCGCGCACATTGTGCGGATGGCGGTCGGCCGCCGTTTCGAAACGCCGCCAGAATTCCTCCTGATAATCGCACAGATAGGCGGCCGCCAGATCGTCCTTCGAGCCATAGGCCCGATAGAGGCTGGGTTTCGTCACCCCGGCGTTCCGCACGATCTCGTCCACGCCCACGGCGCGGATGCCGTGGCTGTAGAACAGGTCGCGCGCGGTATCGCGGATTTTCTCGGCTGCACGACGGCGTGGCGGGGTGGGGGGGGCGGTTTCCAGGGACACGATCGGCAAACTCGCGATTGACAATGTTACTGAACGGTACGTATCTGTTTATAGCACAATCAACCATCGGTCGGCCACATGCGTATATCGTCTTCCCATCCCCGTTACGTCTTCGTGGTGCTTGCGGTCACGTTCGTTTCGTTGCTGGTTTCGGCGGCGCTGCGGGCGACGCCCGGCGTGCTGATGATGCCGTTGCAGCATGCGCTGGGCTGGACGCGCGAGGATATCTCGTTCTCGGCGGCGGTTGGCATCTTCCTGTACGGGCTGATGGGGCCGTTCTCGGCGGCGCTGATGCAAGGGGTGGGCATCCGCCGGACCCTGCTGGGTGCGCTGGCGCTGATGGCGGTCGCCACCGGCGCGTCGCTGTGGATGACCCGGCCGTGGCAGTTCTTCGCCACCTGGGGCGTGCTGACCGGGTTGGGGACCGGGTCGGTCGCGATGGTTCTGGGGGCGACGGTGGTCAACCGCTGGTTCGTCGCGCGCCGGGGCCTGATGATGGGCATCCTGGCGGCCAGCACCGCCACCGGTTCGCTGCTGTTCCTGCCGGTGCTGGCGGCACTGGCCCAGAACCGGGGCTGGCAGGCCGTGGTGCTGAGCGTCTGCGTCGCGTGCGTGGTGCTGATCCCGCTGGTGGCGGCATTGCTGCCGGAACGGCCGGCCGATCGCGGGCTGGTGCCCTATGGCGCCGGGCCCGGCTACCTGCCGCCGCCGCCGGCACACGGCCATCCGGTGGCGGTGGCGCTGGGCACGCTGGCGTGGGCGGCGGGGCGCCTGGATTTCTGGCTGCTGTTCCTGACGTTCTTCGTCTGCGGCTTCACCACCAACGGGCTGATCGGCACGCATTTCATCGCCATCTGCGCCGATCATGGCATCGCCGAGGTCCCGGCGGCGGGGCTGCTGGCCACCATGGGGCTGTTCGACCTGGTGGGCACGACGCTGTCGGGCTGGCTGACCGACCGGTTCGATGCGCGCAGGCTGCTGTGCGTTTATTACGGGCTGCGCGGGGTCTCGCTGATCTTCCTGCCGTTCTGCGATTTTTCACCGACCGCGCTGATGGTGTTCGGCGTGTTCTACGGGCTGGACTGGATTGCCACGGTGCCGCCGACATTGCGCCTGACCAACGCGGCGTTCGGCGAACGCCTGGCCCCCGTCGTGTTCGGCTGGGTCTTCTTCGGCCATCAGGTCGGCGCCGCCTGCGCCGCCTATGTCGCCGGGATGCTGCGGGAGCGGATGGGAAGTTACGAACAGATGCTGGTCATGGCCGGGCTGACGGGCCTTGTCGCGGCGCTGCTGGCGTTGGGCATCGGCGGGCGTGTTGCCGACGCCGGGGGCGAGCTGGCGCCGGTCGCGCGTTGAAGGCTATCGCCTCGGGCGCGCATGCCGCTTGATTTTCCGGGCCGCCCGGTCTGAAAACGCGGTTGGACCATCACGTCTTCAGATCCGGGGCAGGCGATGCGAAACAGCAGTCAGATATGGGATTTCGTCGAGGCACGGAAGGAACCGCTCATTGCGCTCAGCGACGCGGTCTGGGCGGTGCCGGAACTGAATTTCGGCGAATTCCGGTCGGTCGCCCTGCATGGCGCGACCCTGGAGAGCGAGGGCTTCCGCGTGACCCGCGACGTGGCCGGCCTGCCGACGGCGATCATGGGCGAAGCCGGGGAGGGCGGTCCGGTCATCGCCATCCTGGGTGAATATGACGCCCTGCCGGGCCTGAGCCAGCAGGCGGGGGCCACCGAACCCTGCCCCCTGCCGGGTGACGGCAACGGCCATGCCTGCGGGCATAACCTGCTGGGCTCGGCGTCGCTGCTGGCCGCGACCGCGGTCAAGAACTGGCTGGCCGCCACCGGGACGCCGGGCCGCGTCCGCTATTATGGCTGCCCGGCCGAGGAAGGCGGCGCGGGCAAGGGATTCATGGTCCGCGCCGGGGTGTTCGATGACGTCGATGCCGCGATTTCCTGGCATCCGTTCTGCTTTGCCACTGTCTTTCCGCCATCGGCGCTGGCCAATGTGCGGCTGGACTTCACCTTCACCGGCCGCGCCGCCCATGCGGCGGCGGCCCCGCATCTGGGCCGATCGGCGCTGGATGCGGCGGAACTGATGAACATCGGCGTCAACTATCTGCGCGAACATATGCTGCCCAGTTCGCGCATCCATTACGCCTATCAGGATGCGGGTGGCGTCGCACCCAATGTGGTGCAGGCCCGCACCGTCATCCGCTACACCGTCCGGGCGGCGGAACTGGAGGACATGCTGGCGCTGGCCGATCGCGTGCGCCAGGTGGCCGAGGGGGCCGCGATGATGACGGAAACCACCGTCACCTGCGCGGTCGTCAGCGGCATGGCCAACCTGCTGGGCAATCCGCCGCTGGAGGCCGCGATGCAGGCCAACCTGGAACGTCTTGGTCCGCCGCCGTTCGACGCCGCCGATCAGGCCTTCGCGCGCCAGATGCAGGCGACTTTCAGCGAACAGGATATCGTCACCGCCTTCCGGCAGGTCGGCCTGCCGGTCGATCGCACGACGGCGCTGTGCGACAGGATTTTGCCCTATCCGACGCCGGGCGGCGCGGTGACCCTGGGGTCGACCGATGTCGGCGACGTCAGCTGGACGGTGCCGACCGTGCAGGCGCTGGGGGCGACCTGCGCCATCGGGACGGCGCTTCATTCCTGGCAGATGACGGCGCAGGGCACCTCGGCCCTGGCCCACAAGGGCATGGTCCATGTCGCCAAGATCATGGCGGCGACGGCGACCGATCTGTTGTCCGATGCGGGGTTGCTGGACCGCGCGAAGCAGGACCATGCGGCGAAGCTGCGGCAACGCCCCTATGTCAGCCCCATGCCGCCGGAGGTTCAGCCGCCGATCGCATAGGCCGGGCCAGCAAGGGGCCGGGTTCGATGGCGGTGGCACCGCCGCGCAGCGTCATGTTGCGGCCGCCGGCACGGTTCCGGAATTCGAGGATTTGGCCTGATAGAGACCGGCGCGGCCGGCGAGAAATACCGACCCAGCTCAGCATCTGGCGGCGCGTCTGCGCCGGATACCGGGGCTCCGTGGTCATTAACTGTCCACGGATATTTTAGCTTTTTACGGAGCGATCTGTTCACGCGCCGTGAAAACTCGGCAGGCGAGCATGATGTCATGCTCGCCTGCTTCGCGTTTTAGAAGGTCACGTTCAGACGGCCGTAGTAGTAGCCGCCGGTGATGGGAACCTGAAGCGAGAACTGGTCATAGACCTGGGCGCCATAGGGGTTCACGTTCTGGGGCACCTTGCGAGGGCGAACATTGAAGATATTGTTCGCGCCGACGGCGAGGTGGAAGTGCTGGTTGAACCGGTATCCGACCTCGAGATCGGTCAGCCAGCGCGGCGTGTTCTTGAACTGCGAGAAGCAGGAATTGCTGTAACGAAGCTTGCCACCGTCTGCCGGACAGGTCAGGGCGCTGTTGGTCCAGTCCGAATATTGCAGCATATCCGTGGTCTCGCCGTAGCGGGTCTGGCGGACGTTGATGTCCCAGGCGCCGACGGTGTAATAGGCATTCAGGATGATCTTGCTGCGCGGATAGGCCGTGGTGATGTAGCCGGCATTCTGCTCGTTCAGGATCTGCGATCCATCGGGGGCCGTGCCGTTATGATGCAGGCGCGTCCGGTTCAGGTCCAGCGCCATGCTCAGCGCCAGATTGCCGTACTGATGCAGGTGGAACGTGTAGTCGGCCTTGATATCCAGGCCCTGCGTGCGGGTGCTGGCGCCATTGGTCAGGTAATAGGCGCTGACCTGCGAAGGATCGGCGTCTGAAGCCAGCGCATAACCCATATTACGGATTGCATCGACCGCCGCATTCCCCGTGACGGTGCCACCACCGACGATGCGATTACGCAGATTGATCTGGTAGACATCGGTTTCGATATGGAACCCGTCGATGGGCTCGAGGACGATACCGCCCGACTCACTGACCGACTGCTCAGGCTTCAGCGGCTGTGCACCCAGCGCGCGGGCCGCCGGCGAATCCGCCGCCAACATGCCGCTCGCGCCACCCGGGCTGACATTCATCGCGCTGTAATGCGTTTCCGCCAGCGTCGGCGCACGGAAGCCGGTGCTGATCGTGCCGCGGATCGCCACCCGGCGCGAGAAATCGTAGCGGGTCGAAATCTTGCCGTTCTGGGTATTGCCAACGTCGGTGTAATGCTCGAACCGGCCGGCAAAATCCAGGTCCCAATGCTTGGTCAGACGGAAATCACCGTCGATATAGGCGGCGAAGATGTTGCGGTTCCAATTGCCCGCACTCTGCGGCCCAAGGCCGGCATAGCCCTGCGTGCCACCCGCTTCGTAGGAAGGCGGATTGCCCGCGATGATCTGGTAGGTTTCCAGGCGATGCTCGCCACCGACCGCCAGCGTCATGGGAACGACATTGGCGATATTGAAACGACGGCGGAAATCCAGATTGTTCGTCCACTGCGCCATGCGATACGTCTCCGCACGCGCCTGAGTCGGCGACCAGCCGCAGCCTTCGGACGAATAATTATTCGCCAGGTCGTTCGGGTCGGTCGTGCAGATGGCGTCGGAACCATCCGCATTGGCATGGACAGTTTTCAACATCCCCGGGTTGGCGGTGTTCTTGTTGCCGATCTTCGTCCCGTCGGCGCCATAGGTCGAACTGGCGTCCCAGTCCCAGTTGCCGAACAGCCTGTCGCCCTTCAGGCCCATGGTGACGGCGTAATCGTTTTCCTCGTTGGTTTCGGTCGGCGAGAAACCATTGGGATACATGTCCGGGGCGATGGTCGGGATACGGTAATTCTCGTAGGCTTCGCCATGACGGTGAGCATAGGTGAGGTTGCCGTAGAACTGCAGCCTGTCGTCGATGAGATCCTTGCCCCACTCGATGCCCAGGTTTTCGCGGGTCTCTTCCGGACGGCCCAGGATCTTGTTGAGGTTTGTCGGCATGTTGCGCGCATTTGCCACGACGCCGTTGTAATAGTGCGAGGTATCCGCCCCTTCGGGCCAATAGCCAAGCAGGCGATGATCGGCGGCGCCGACGTTCATGTGGTCGGTGTGATACATCTGGCCGCTGATGTGCACGAAGCCGTTATTGCCCCATTTGAAGCCGCCGTCGGCATTGAGCTGGTACTGCCAGCCATCGCCGTTATAGGCGTTGGCGCCGGTCTGCGCGCTCATATCCAGGCCGTGGTCGGCTTTCTTCGTGATGATGTTCACCACGCCGGCGATCGCGTCGGAACCGTACATGGCCGCCGCGCCGTCTTCGAGCACTTCGATATGGTCGATCATGTTCGCCGGGATCATGTTCAGATCCGCGCCGGTCGAACCGAACTGCGGGCCGGAATCGGCGACGATGTTCGCGGTGTTATGACGGCGCTTGCCGTCGACCAGCACCAGCACTTCGTTGGGGCCCAGGCCACGCATCTGGATGGAGGAGGTCAGCGCCGCCGAGTCCGCGCCCATGGCGACCACGTTGATCGAGGCGTAGGTCTTGGTCAGCGCGTCCGCCAGGTTCATCTGGCCCGACCGGCGCAGCACGGCGGACGAGACGACGGTGATGGGGCTGGAGCTCTGGCGGGCGTGGCGGTTGGTGGCGTGCGTGCCGGTGACGATCACGGCCTCGCCCGCGTCGGCCGGCGGCGGATGATACGGGGCGGCCGGGGCAACCGCCGGAACGACGGCGGGGATGGCGTGCGCGGCCACCGGGGTGGTCGGGGCCTTCTGCGCGGCTGCCGCCGCAGACTTCGACGCCTGGCGCGTGGTCTTGTGGGGGGCTGTAGCCGCATAGGCGTCCACGGTGCCGGCGCAACCGATGGCGGAAATCATGGTCGCGGCAACGAGGCGTCGTCGTAAGCTCATATAAAGGGACCCGTTCATGATTTGATAAGACATCGTAACCTTACCGTAAGGAGGAACGTTCCGATAACAGCCTAAATATGGACCGTGACGCTTTCGTCTCAATATGTTGCATTTTGATGACAGCCGGGGGCCGGTCCGACCGGATCGGATGCGGACGCAGCCGCGGTTCGCCCCGTCGCGGCATGGGGCATCCGGCCATGGGATGAAAAACGTTACGATTATGTGATCGGATGATTGCTCCGGCCCGACATCTCCCTGTAACTAGCGTTGCACCCGCATGGATCGTCATCGGACATGCGCCACTTCATCCTGGGGAAGCTTGATGACAAATGCTTTCCAGCGTCCGGCGGCCACGCGCCGCCAGATGCTGACACGAATTGGTATCCTGGGCGGCAGCGCCGCCCTTTATCAGGCGATGACCAGCCTGGGCCATGCGGCCGGCACCGACTTTCGCGGCGCGCCGGCCCTGACCGGGGCGAAGCGCGGCACCCGCGTCCTGGTGCTGGGCGCCGGCCTGGCCGGCATGCTGGCCGCCTATGAACTGCGTAAGGCCGGCTACCAGGTCCGGATCCTCGAATTCCAGAACCGCAGCGGCGGCCGCAATATTTCGTTGCGCGGTGGCGACACGCTGACGGAGCTGGGCGGCGCCACGCAGAAGGTCCAGTTTGCCCCCGGCAACTACATCAATCCCGGCCCGTGGCGCATCCCGTACCACCACCAGGGACTGTTGCATTATTGTCGCGAGTTCGGGGTGGAGCTGGAACCGTTCGTCGAGTTGAACCACAACTCGTGGTTGCATTCCTCGGACAATTTCGGCGGCAAGCCGGTGCGCTATCGTGACTATGCCGCCGACTTCATGGGCTTCACGGCGGAACTGCTGTCCAAGTCCATCGAGCAGCACAAGCTGGATGAAGTCATCTCGGCCGACGAGCGCGCGCATGTCGCGGCGGCGATGCGCGGCTGGGCGGGGCTGGAGGCCGACGGCGCGTATCGCAAGGGCGTCAGCAGTTCGCTGCGGCGCGGTTTCGCCAAGCCGCAGGGCGGCGGCGTGGATGGGGCGCCGGTCCCGTCCGACCTGTTCGCCCGCGACGAGGTCATGCGCTCCGGCCTGTGGCAATGGCTGGCGTTCCACGAGCGGCTGGACATGCAGACGACCATGTTCCAGCCGGTCGGCGGCATGGACCAGATCGGCAAGGGCTTCACCCGCCAGGTGCATGACCTCATCACCCTGAACTGCAAGGTCTCGTCCATCCATCAGGACGATCATGGCGTTCAGGTCACCTACAACGACATGGCCAATGGCGGCGCCGTCCGGCAGGAAAGCGCGGATTACTGCGTCTGCACCATTCCCCTGTCGGTGCTGTCGCAGCTCGATATCCAGGTCAGCGGCCCGCTGAAGGCCGCCATCGCCGCGGTGCCCTATGCCTCGTCGGTCAAGCTGGGCATGGAGTTCAACCGCCGCTTCTGGGAGGAAGACGACCAGATCTACGGCGGCATCAGCTTCACCGACCAGCCGATCAGCCAGATCTCCTACCCCAGCCACGGCTATTTCTCGCGGGGGCCGGCGGTCCTGCTGGGCGGCTACATGTTCGGCCCCGCCGCCTACGACTTCGCGGGCATGACCCCGGCCGAGCGAATCGAGCACGGCCTGGCGCAGGGGTCGGTGATCCATCCGAACTATCGCAAGGAATTCCGCGGCGGCGTGGCCGTGTCCTGGAGCCGGATGCCCTGGACGCTGGGATGCTGCTCCATGTGGACCGAGCAGAGCCGCAAGACGCACTACAAGACATTGTGCGCGGTGGACAACCGGATCGTCCTGGCCGGCGAACATGCCTCCTATATCGGCTGCTGGCAGGAAGGCGCGATCCTGTCCTCGCTCGACGCCATCACCCGTCTGCACAAACGCGCGCTGGGAGCTGCCTGATGCGTCCCGCTTTCCTTCTGCTGGCCGGCCTTGTCGCCGGCACGACCCTCGCCACCCAGGCGCGCGCCGACAGCGCCAGCGCCGTCGTCGGCCGCCTGCAGCCCCTGACCGACGGGGCCGCGATCTACCAGCACGTCTGCCAGGGGTGCCATATGCCCGACGGCCATGGCGCGATGGGATCGGGGGCGCGCTTTCCGGCCCTGGCCGGCAACGCCAAGCTGGTCAGCGCGGATTATCCGGCCTACGTCATCCTCAACGGGTTCGGCGGCATGCCGTCGTTCGCCGGGCTGCTGACCGACAAGCAGGTGGCGGACGTCGTGAATTATGTCCGCACGCATTTCGGCAATCACTACACCGACGCCCTGAAGCCCGCTGACGTCGCCGCGCAGCGCCCGACCATCACCCCCGAAGAGGAATAAGAACATGACGACATGCAAAATCGTTCGCGGCGCCGCGCTGGCGGCGCTTCTGGGCACGGCCGCGCTGTCCTCGGCCCGGGCCGAAGGGGTGGTGCGCCATGTCGATCCGGCGAGCCATTTCCCCATCGCCACGGCAATCGAGGTGCCCCCCGGGGCGACCACCATCTATCTGAGCGGCATGGGCGCCCCGCCGGCCGACAAATCGGCCAAGCCCAACACGCTGGCCGCCTATGGCGACACCGAAACCCAGGTCCGTGCGTCGCTGCTGCGTATCCAGGGCGCACTGGCGAAGCTGAAGCTGACCCTGGGCGACGTCGTGCAGATGCATATCTACATGGTGGCCGATCCCAAGCTGGGGAAGATCGACTTCCCGGGCATGATGAAGGCCTATACCGAGTTCTTCGGCACGCCGGCGCAGCCCAGGCTGCCGACCCGCTCGGCCTTCGAGGTCGCGCATCTGGCGAATCCGGGCTGGCTTGTGGAAATCGAGGTCACGGCGGTTCGCGCCCCGTAAGCCTGGCGCAAGCGGTTCCAGCCCCGGCCGGCAGGCGTGTCCCTGCCGGCCGGGCAGGTCGGTCGATCCGGCCGCCGAACATCGAATTATGTCTGGCGGTATGCAACCTTATGTTGATGCGATGCATTAGGGCGGCGGGATAATCGCCGAGGAGACCGTCGGGTGACGGATCTGGTTTCGCGCGCTGCCGCATTCGCGGCCGCGGCACATTTCAGCGTTGGTCAACGCCGGAAATACACGAATAAGCCCTTTATCGTGCATCCGCAGCGCGTTGCCGAACTGGTTGCCGACACCGGCGCGCGCGACGAAGTCGTGGCGGCCGCGTGGCTGCATGACGTGGTCGAGGACACGAACATCACGATGGCTGAGATCAAGGCCGTGTTCGGCGCCGAGATCGCGAATCTGGTGGATATGGTGACGGATGTCGTCCCGCCGGAAGAAGGGGCGCGTGCGTGGTGCCTGAACCGGGACCATCTGGCCCAGGCCTCGGCCGAGGCGCAGACGATCGGCATCGCCAGCCTGATGGACAATGCCGAGCTGATCGCCCGATACGAAGCCGATCAGGTGCAGCGTCATCTGCATGAAAAACTGGAATTCCTGCGGGTTCTGGGCAAGGGCGACGCGGGGCTGTACATGCAGGCGGCCCTGATCGTGGCCTGAGAACCCGACAGGAAACGCGCTGGCGGCGATCCGACGCGCGCTTCCTGCGTTCCGCTCTTGCTCGCCAGCCCACATTTCCGGTCAGGCTCTGACGCAATGCGCCGGTGCCGCAGGCGTGACGGCGCGGGCTGCCGGACGCGCGCAACTTTCCATGCCGGACGATGTTGACGTTCTCATCCCCCAACGGGAGGTCTCGTCATGCAAACAGATGAAAGCGTCAAGCCGGATCGGCCGTCCCTCTCGCGGGACCGCGATCGAACGTGCGCCCCGATCGGCTATCCGCCGGTCGCGGATTCCCTGTGTTTCGAAACCGTGCCCCTGGGCATCCCTCGTTCTCACGACGCACCGCCGTCGTCGTAATGATGTCCTCCCGGACCCGATCGCAGGGCAATCGGGTCCGGGACAAGGGGCCGGATGACAAGGATCTGGATCGCCGTCACAAGAGCGTGTGCGATGCGGTACGATAGGGCTGTCGCGTGCGCTGTATTGCAGGGTCAGAATGCTCCGTAATAAAATGAGATAAATCCTTGTGAAATTTTTATTGGATGTGGCGCGGATCACGCCGGTCCGGACGCCGGAATAATCATCTCTTTTGATGACGTTCTGGCGAGAGTGATGTGTTTGATGAAGCAGATCAGAAAAGCGTCTGTTGCATACTTGAACCTTTATTCCGCCTTTGACGATGTTCCGATGTTGCCTTCCTGTTCCAGGTTTTTGTGAAATCGGCAGGGCCATGGAGTTCCGGACCCTCCGGGACAGGAGCCTTCCGAAGGCAGATCCGTTCCACTACGTGGAGGCCGTCTCCGGGCCGTCATGGCGTAGTCCGCAGCGTTGGTTCAGCCACGATTGGAACGAGGACGGATTTGCGTGACATCGGCCGCACGCCCGACGGATGCGCGCGGGTGCCGGCTGGACCACCTGCGCGACCGACCCGTTTCCGTCCGTGGTCGCGACATATTTTATTCTCTTGACGGAATGGGGTGGGACCTGTTCACGATTCGAAGACGCATGTGATTGACGGAGCACGGATGCTGGCAGGTGGACGGATGACGCGGCATGGCGGGTCGCATCCGGGGCGACCGGGTGTCCGATAGACCGGCCGGTACGGCGATGGCTCGCACCGCGACAGGCGACCGGACCTGCCGGACAAGGGCCGGCCATGCGGGACTGGCCCTGCTGCCTGTCCTGGCCCTGACAGGATGCGGGGGCGGCGCCGCGCCGCTTCTGATTATTTTCGGCGCGTTTTTCCCGGCATGGATCTTTTGCGCCGTGCTGGGCCTGCTGGGCGGGGCAATGCTGCGCCTGGTGCTGGGGCGGCTGGGCGTGCATGCCTATATCCGCCTGCCGGGGTTGTTCTATGCGGCCTGTATGGTGCTGCTGGGGGTATCTGCCTGGCTGGCCTGGTATGGCGGGGCGGCCGCATGACGCCCGAACAGCAGCGGCGATATGAGGCCACCCGGCCCTATGCGCTGGGTCTGCTGGTGCTGGTCCTGCTGGCTGCCTGCCTGACGGTCTGGCTGGCCTGGCAGCGCAACCGCGATTATGCCCGATCCGAGGCGGTGTCGATCGACGCCGAGATCGTGAACATGGCGCCGGAGGTGCCGGGGCGTATCGTCAGCCTTCCGGTCCACACCAATCAGCATGTCCGCAAGGGCGACATCCTGTTCCAGATCGATCCCGAACCCTATCAGATCCGGGTGCGTCAGGCGCAGGCAATGCGCGATGCGGCGGCGGCGCGGCTGGACCAGCGGCGAAGGATCGTGAATGGCGAGGCCGCGAACGCCGATGTCGCGCGGCGGCAGGTGACGCGCGCGCAGGCCAATCTGGATCTGGCGCGGATGACCGTCGCCCGGCTGCGGCCTTTGCTGGGCAAGGGCTATGTCACCGCACAGGCGGTCGATCAGGCCGAAACCGCCCGGCGCGACGCCGAAGTCAGCCTGGCGCAGGCCGAAAGCCAGGCCAGGAGCCTGACGGACAATCTGGGCTCGACCGATGCGGCCGAAGCCGACGACCGGCTGGCGCAGGCGCAGCTTGACCAGGCCCGCCGCGACCTGCGTGAAACCACGGTCCGCGCGCCCTGCGACGGCATCGTCGACGGGTTGAGGACATCGGTCGGCCAGTATGTCGTGACCGGCGTGGCGCTGTTCGCCCTGATCGACAGCGAACAGTGGTATGCCGAGGCCAATCTGCGCGAAACCGACCTGGCGCGGGTTCGTGCGGGCATGCGCGCGACGGTCTGGGTGATGCAGGACCGGACCATTGCGATACGCGGCGAGGTGGACAGCATTGGCGCCGGGGTGCAGGACACCGGCAACATCACCCTGCAGGGCCGCCTGCCGGTGGTGGAGCGCGACCTGAACTGGGTCCGCATCGCCCAGCGTTTCCCGGTGCGGATTCGCCTGCTGGACCCGCCGCAGGCGCTGATGCGCGTCGGGGCATCGGCCGTCGTGGTGATGGATGGGCCGTCATGAGGCGTCGCCTGACGATGACGTCGCGCCTGACGGACCTGCCCCTGTGGTATCGTTTCTATCTGGAACTGCTGCCGTTCCCCGGACGGGCGCGCGCGGCGCTGCTGGTAGCGGCGACCTGCGCGGTCGTGATCGTGCTGTGCGATTCCATCCACTCCATCCTGCCGGCCTACTCGCTGTACATGGTGTTCTTCTGCTGGCAGGAATCGTCGGCCAAATCAGTGGCGATGGCGGGCCTGCTGATCGTCGTCAGCACCATCTGCCTGCTTGGCGCGGGGAATCTGCTGTCGATCCTGGTCGCAGGTTCCGCCGGGTTTCGGATCGGCTGCATCGTCGGGCTGACATTCTGCGGCTTCTTCCTGGCCCGGACGACGAAGCTGGGGCCGGTCGCTTCGGTGATCGCGTTCTTCGAGGTCTATACCCTTAGCCTGATCGACATCCTGCCCGATCCCGCGCTGATAACCCGCATCTACTTCTGGGTGTGGGTGATGATCGTCGTGCCGATGCTGGTGAGCATCGCCGGCAATCTTCTGGCGGGTGAACGACCGTTCGATCTGTTGCGGGACCGGCTGGCCCAGCGGCTGCAGGCCGTGGCGGCAATGGCCGCGCAGCCCGACGTCGGCGGACGGGCGCTGCTGGCGCAACTGGTGCGCGAGGGCGACGAGGCGCTTCTCGATTTCCATAAGCAGGCGACACGGCGGATGGGTGCCGTCCGGGGCGAGGCCTACGGGCAAGCCATCGCGCTGACCGGTCGCCTGGCGACGGTGATGCTGGCCTTGCCCGACGATGCGCGCACGGCGGACGGGCTGGCGGCGCCGCTGGACCGGCTGGCCGCCTGGTGCCGGTCTCTGGCGGCCAGCCTGGGGTCCGGCGACCTGGACGGCGGGCGATTGGACAGCATGCCGGGGATGGTTCCGGCGGCCCTCGCGCCGCCGTTCGGCAGCATCGTAGTCGAGGCAGGGGACATCCTGCGCCGCATCGCCATGGCATTGTCCGGCGACAGGCCGGCCGGGGCCGAAGGCGCACCGCCGCCGCGCGCGCCCGCCGCACCATTCCTGCGTGCCGATGCGTTTTCGAATCCCGACCATGTGCGTTTCGGCCTGAAAGCCACCCTTGCGGTCCTGATCTGCTACGGCACGTTTCGCATTCTGGACTGGAACGATATTTCAACCGCGCTGGTCACCTGCTTCTTTGTGGCGCTCGGCACGCTGGAGGAGACGGTCCACAAGGCGACGCTGAGGATCGGTGGCGCAGTGCTGGGGGGCGGGGCCGGAATTCTGTCCATCCTGTTCCTGATGCCGGCCATGACGGATATCGGCCACCTGGCGCTGCTGATCTTTGCCGGCAGCCTGGTCGCGGGCTGGATTTCGGTGGGTTCGGAACGGATTTCGTATTTCGGATGGCAGGCGGCGCTGGCGTTCTTCATCGTGCTGCTCAGCACCTCGGTCCTGCATCCCGGTGCGGGGCCGACGCTGGACATGCAGACCGCGCGGGACCGCGTGCTGGGGATTGTGCTGGGCAATGTGGTCATGGCCGTCGTGTTCGCGACCATCTGGCCCGTCAGCATCGCCGCCACGGTCGACGATGCGCTGACGCGCGCGCGCGACGCGCTGGCCGAACTGATCGCGTCCGCGCCCGGCGATGAGGATGCCGGTGCCATCGGGGCCTCGCGCCGGTTGCGCGCGGCCCTGGCGGCGGCGAACCGCGCGGCGGATTATCTGTCCTTTCGTCCGCGCGATGTCAGGACGTCGCGTGCGGACGACCGGGCGCTGCGGGTGCTGGAGGCCATCGAAAGCCTGTGGGTTTCCGCGACGGTGCTCGACGGATTGCCGCGTGACCCGGACGGCGCGGGGCGGCCGCTGGCGGCCGCCATGGCCGACGCCGTCCGACGGGGCGGCGGCGCGATCGTCGAGGCGCTGGACCTGTTGCGGGCCGAGCAGGCGATCCGGGGTGACGCCGGCGGACAGGCCCGCCTGTACTGGCATGGGCGCATGGCGCGGGGGCTGGAGGCGCTGGGGATGGCGGAGCGATGAGGCGCGGCGTCCCTTCGCCTGCGTCGGCGCTGGCGTCCATGCTGGCGGTCGGCCTGCTTGCCGGCGGCTGCGCCAGGCCGGCGCCCGACGCTCCGGCCTGGCAGCCCCCCGCGCCGGCGCCGCCCTTGGCCGGCCTGGCGAGGCGGGACACGGGGGACATGGTGCGGATGGCAACGGCACGCGCCGCACCGGGCGAGGGAAATCGCCTGGTCGCGGGCCATGTGTATGACCTGACCGAGCTGATCGACCTGGCCGAAGCGACGAGCCCGCGCACGCGCGGCGCATGGAACCGGGCGCGGAACGCCGCGCAAGGGATCGGGCTGGCGCGTGCGCTGTATCTGCCGCACCTCGCGCTGTCGGTCATGGCGGGGTACCAGACGGCGGCGGTGCCGCTGCCGGCCTATCTGACGGCGGGCCAGGGATGGTTCACGCTGCAGACCGCCGAAATCATCCCGATGCTGACGGTGAACTGGCTGCTGTTCGATTTCGGCAAGCGCGATGCCGAGATGGAGGTGGCGCGGCAACTTGCCTTCGCCTCGGATGCCGGCTTTACCGGGGAACATCAGCGCCTGATGTTCGATGTCTGCCGCACCTATTTCCAGCTCAGCGCCGCGCGCGAGAGGACGCGCGCCGCCGGGCAGGCCGTGGCGGATGCCACGATCGTCGAGACGGCGGCGCGGGCGCGGCAGGGTCAGGGCATCGCGACGTCGATCGAGGTCGCGCAGGCGGTCCAGGCGACGGCCCAGGCCCGTTTCGCCCTGGTCGGGGCGCAGGGGCAGGAAAGCACCGCCTATACCGACCTGCTGCACGCGGCCGGGCTGCCGTATGACACGATGATCGCGGTGCGCGATGCGGCGGATCGTCCGCTGCCATCGGGTGTGGACCAGAACCTGGACCGGCTGGTGCAGAAGGCGGTGGTGATGCGGCCGGACGTCCAGGCGTCGCTGGCGTCGGTGCGGGCCAGCCAGGCCCGGGTGCGTTCCGCCCAGGCCGATTTCCGGCCCAGGATCTTCATGACCGGCAATGTGGCAGGCAATATCGGCTGGTTTTCCGCCCGCCTGCACGGCAACGCCGCGAACGCGCTGGCCGCCCAGGGGCTGTCGCCGTCGGTGCCCGATTACACGATGTCCCAACCCATGGCTGGGGTGATGATGGGGCTTTCGGTCCCGCTTTACGATGGCGGGATGCGGCGCAGCCAACTGGCCTCGGCCCGCGCGCAAGCGGATTCGGCGGCGGCGGACCTGGAGCAGATGCGGCAGAACGCGGCGCAGGAGGTCGTCGGCAGCTATAATGCGTTGCGCACCGGCCTGGCCGCCTTCCGTGCAGCCGAGGCCCTGCTGCGGGCGGCGACCGTGACGCATGACGCCGCCCTGGATGTCTATCGCCACGGTCTGGGCACCATGCAGGATGTGGCGATGGCCACCACCGGGCTGGAAACCGCGCGGCAGGACCGTGCCGATTCTCATGCCGCGGCGTTGACCGCGGCGGCGGCCCTGGCCTTCGCGACCGGCGCTCTGGGGTCGGCGTCGGCCGCCCCTATGGCGCCCGACCCGGCGCCATAGGGGCAGCGCCCCCTGTCGGCCCCCTACAGCGACGCCCGGTCCAGTTCGGGCGTCGTCTGCCGGGTGTGTGGGGCGGCATCCTTTGCCGCCCGCCGCCAGCGGTGCAGCGTGGCCTCGGTATAGCCGTTGGGTTGCACGGCGCCCTTGAACACCAGGTCGGAGGCGGCGCGGAAGGCCGGCCCGGTCATGTTGCGCGACAGGGGGCGATAGCCGGCCTCGTCCCGGTTCTGGTCGTCGACGATGCTGGACATGCGCGCCATCGACGCCCGCACATCGTCCTCCGAGACGACGGCGTGACGCAGCCAGTTCGCCACATGCTGCGAGGAAATACGCAGGGTCGCCCGATCTTCCATCAGCCCGACATCATGCAGGTCCGGCACCTTGGAGCAGCCGATGCCCATGTCCACCCAGCGCACGACATAGCCCAGGATGCCTTGTATGTTGTTGTCCAGTTCCTCGCGGATTTCGGCGGCCGACCAGTCGGGCGTCCGGGCCAGCGGCAGGGTCAGCAACGGTTCGATCGGCGCCGGCGGCACGGTTTGCAGACGCGCCTGGACCGCGGCGACATCGGTGAAATGATAATGCAGCGCGTGCAGCGTCGCCGCCGTGGGCGAGGGCACCCATGCCGTGTTGGCGCCGGCGCGGGGATGCGCCGATTTCTGCGCCATCATGTCGGCCATGCGGTCGGGCATCGCCCACATGCCCTTGCCGATCTGGGCCTTTCCCTTCAGGCCGCAGGCCAGGCCGATGGCCACGTTGCGCTGCTCGTAGGCCGCCATCCAGGGTTCGGCACGCATGTCGGCCTTACGCACGACGGGGCCGGCCTGCATGCAGTAATGGATTTCGTCGCCGGTCCGGTCCAGGAAGCCGGTATTGATGAAGACCACCCGTTCGCGGGCGGCATGGATGCAGGCGGCCAGGTTGGCGCTGGTGCGCCGTTCCTCGTCCATGATGCCCATCTTGATGGTGTTCGGCGCCAGGTCCAGCAGGCGTTCGACCCGTGCGAACAGGGCGTTCGACAGGGCGACTTCCTCCGGCCCATGCATCTTCGGCTTGACGATATAGATCGACCCCGCCCGGCTGTTGGTCGTCCGCGACCCGCCGCGCAGATCATGCAGGCCGATGGCCGCGGTGATCGCCGCGTCCAGTACGCCTTCGGGCACCGGATGGTCGGCCTGGTCCAGGACCGCGTCGGTGAACATGTGATGGCCCACGTTGCGGATCAGCATCAGGCTGCGTCCGGGCAGCGCCAGTGTCGTGCCATCGGGCGCGGTATAATGGCGATCGGGGGCCAGGCGCCGTTCCAGCAGGCGGCCGCCCTTGCGGAACGAGGCCGTGAGCGTGCCCTGCATCAGGCCCAGCCAGTTGCGATAGACCAGGATCTTGTCCTCGACATCCACGGCCGCGACGCTGTCCTCGCAATCCATGATGGTGCTGAGCGCGGATTCGGCGATGACGTCCGACACGCCGGCGCGGTCGCGGCTGCCGATCGCCGAGGAGCGGTCGAAGCACAGTTCGATATGCAGCCCGTTATTGCGGAGCAGGACGACGCGCGGCGCGTGGGCGGGACCCGAGAACCCGGCGAATTGCGCCGGTACGCGCAACCCGGCGGGGGCGGAGCCGTCCCCGAAATCGGCGACCAGCCCGCCGTCCGTGACGTGATAGCGCGTCACGTCCGCGTGGTTGCCGCGCGCCAGGGGCATGATCTCGTCCAGCAGCAGCCTGACGCGACGGATCACCAGGTCTCCGCGTGCGGTGTCGAAGGCGGCGCCGGGAATGCAGCCGCCGGTGTACGGTTCGGCGTCCGTGCCGTACAGCGCGTCATACAGGCTGCCCCACCGTGCGTTGGCGGCATTCAGGGCGTAGCGGGCGTTGGTGACCGGCACCACAAGCTGCGGGCCGGCGATCCGTGCGATCTCGTCATCGACATGCGTGGTCGTGATCGAGAAAGCCTTCGGTTCCTTCGCGATATATCCGACATCGTGCAAGGTCTTGATCTGCGCCCCGATGTCGCCCGGGTCATGCCCGGGCGATGTCAGGATCTGGTCCACGGCCTGCTGCATCAGGCGTCGCCGCGCCAGTGCGTTCAGGATCTTCGGCGTGAAGGTGGCGACGATTTCGGAAAATCCGGTCCAGAAACGGGTGGCGTCGACACCCGTGCCGGGCAGGACCTCCTGCGTGACGAAATCGTCAAGGGCGTGGTCGATACGCAGTTGGCCGATCGTGCGACGGGACATGATGTTTCCCCCAAAAACGTTAGTCTGGACAGTGATTTTCCGAACGTGAAAAGATCAGGCGGGTGCGGTGTTCTTGTCGAACGACACATCGGCGTGGAACTGGTCGGTTTCCGTCGAGCCCGCCATGGCGGCGGTGGAGGTATGCCCACCCCCCGCCACGGTCGCGACGGCGTCGAACCAGCCCGTGCCGACCTCGCGCTGGTGGCGCGTGGCGGTGTAGCCGTCGACCTCGGCCCCGAACTCGGCTTCCTGCAGTTCGGAATAGGCCGCCATGCCGCGTTCCGCGTAGCCGTGCGCCAGCTTGAACATCGAATAGTTCAGGCTGTGGAAGCCGGCCAGCGTCACGAACTGGAACCGGTAGCCCATCGCGCCGATGGTGCGCTGGAATTCGGCGATTTCGCGCGGCGACAGCTTCTTCTTCCAATTGAAGGAGGGCGAGCAGTTATAGGCCAGCATCTTGCCCGGATACTGCTTGTGGATGGCTTCGGCGAACTGCTCGGCCTCCTTCAGGTTGGGCTCCGACGTCTCCCACCACAGCAGGTCGGCATAGGGGGCGTAGGCCAGCGAGCGGGCGATGGCGTAGTCCACGCCCAGGCCCTCGCGGATGCGGAAGAAGCCTTCGCGGGTGCGCTCGCCGGTCAGGAACGGCCGGTCGCGTTCGTCGATGTCCGACGTCAGCAACTGCGCCGCGTGGCTGTCGGTGCGGCAGATCAGCACGGTGGGCACGCCTTCGACATCCGCCGCCAGGCGCGCCGCGTTCAGCGAGCGGATATGCTGGCTGATCGGGATCAGCACCTTGCCGCCCAGATGGCCGCATTTCTTCTCCGACGCCAGTTGGTCCTCGAAATGCACGCCGGCGGCGCCCGCCGCGATCATCGCGCGCATCAGTTCGAAGACGTTCAGCGGGCCGCCGAACCCGGCCTCGGCGTCCGCCACGATCGGGGCCATCCAGTACTGGCCGCGATCGCCTTCCTGGGTCGCGATCTCGTCACAGCGGCGCAGCGCATTGTTGATGCGGCGCACGACGTTGGGCACCGAATTGACCGGATACAGCGACTGGTCGGGATACATCTCGCCCGCCAGGTTGGCGTCGGCCGCGACCTGCCAGCCGGACAGGTAGATGGCCTTCAGCCCGGCCTTGACCTGCTGCATCGCCTGGTTGCCGGTCAGCGCGCCCAGCGCGTTGATGTAGGGCTCGGTCTTCAGCAGGTGCCACAGGCGCGCGGCCCCCATTTCGGCCAGGGTATGGCGGATGCGGAACGAGCCGGACAACCGCGCCACGTCGCGCGCGTCATGGTCGCGCTGGATGCCGGCGAAGCGTTCCGGATCGTTCATGAAGGTTTCGATGGATTCGATGGACATTGACGGACCCCCTTCTTCGATCGTCTTGTTTCATCAGTTAAGGGGGATGCGCTAATATGCGCCATATAAAAGAGGATAGGCGAAGATGAATGCTGTAAATGGTTTTACAAGTCGTTTTGTGTATTTGTAAAACGAGGAAAAATCATGGCCCCTACGCGCATCGGCCGCATCATCCGGCGGCTGCGGACCGAACGGTCGCTGTCCCAGCAGGGACTGGCCACGCGGCTTGGCATATCGTCCAGTTATCTCAACCTGATCGAGCATGACCAGCGCAGCGTGACGGCGTCGCTGCTGATAAAGCTGACGCGGGCGCTGGACGTATCGATCGAAACCCTGTCGGGCGTTGACGAACATCGGCTGGAAGGCCTGTTGCACGAGGCCCTGTGCGACCCGCTGCTGGGCGCGCATGGGGTGCCGGCGCAGGAAATCGCCGTCCTGGCGGCGCAGCCCGACGCCGCGCGGGCGGTCCTGACGCTGCATCAGGCGTTCCGGGCGGCCCATCACGACGCGACGCGCCTGATGCTGCCCACCGGCACGCGCGTGATCCTGCCGCAGGAGGAGGCGCGTCTGGTCTATGACGAGCGCCTGAACTACTTTTCCGAGCTGGAGGAGGCCGCCGAACGGGTGCGTACGGACATGGCGCATGGCGCGCGCCTGCCCGACGCCGATGCGCTGCCGCCGTCGGAAAGCAACCATATGATCGCGACCCGGCTGCGCCGGCATCATGGAATCGTGGTGCGGATCGCGGCCCTGGACGGGGCGTTCCGGCGCTACGATCCCGACAGCCGCCTGCTGCTGCTGTCCGACCTGCTGCCGCGGGAAAGCCGTGGATTCCAGCTTGCGTTCCAGCTGATGCTGATCGAGGGCCGCGACAGCGTGGAGCGCCTGCTGCACGACATCGCGCCCAGCAGCGAGGAGGCACGCCTGTTTATCCGCATCGGCCTGGTGAACTATGCCGCCGCCGCGCTGCTGATGCCGTATTCGGCCTTCCTGTCGGCCGCGACCGCGTTGCGCTACGACCTCGATATCCTGTCCGCCCGCTTCGGAGTGTCGTACCAGCAGGCGGCGCAACGGCTGTCGACCCTGCAGAAGCCCGGCGAACGCGGCGTGCCGTTTTTCTTCGTGCGGACCGATCCGGCGGGCAACATCACCAAGAGTTTTTCCGCCTGCGGTTTTCCGGTGCCGCGCCAGGGAAATTCCTGCCCGCAATGGAACGCCAATACCTGCTTTTCCACGCCCGGCGTCACCCAGGCGCAGGTGGCGCAGTTCACCGACGGCCGGACGTTCCTGTGCTTCTCGCGCACGGTCACGGGCATTTCAACCGGATGGAACGATATCCGCCCGGTGCATGCCATCGCCATGGGATGCGACATCACCCGGGCCGGCGAGATCGTCTATTCCGATCGGCTGAATCTTCAGGCCCCGGCCATACCTGTTGGAATTTCCTGTCATTTGTGCGAATGGACCGAATGCCGGTCGCGTGCGTTCCCCCCTTTGCATCACCGCCTGGCGCCGGACATCAATCGCCGGGATTCGCTTCCGTTCACCTTCACCCCGGTGCCGTCGTCCGGTTCGGGGGATAGCTGATCCCCAAAGCCGGCATGGGAATAAGGCTCGTGTCACGGGGACGAAGCCGTTATATTCGCCAGTGGAAAAGACGCCCAAGAAATCGGATTTCATACCGATCAACCCATACGGATTGAACAGGCCGTGTCAGAATCATCAATTTTCCCCGCTCCCCCATCCTTCGCGGCGCAGGCCGCCGTGGATTCCGCCCGCCTGCGCCAGATGAAGGATGATGCGCTGCATCATCCGGAACGGTTCTGGCTGGAACAGGCCGGACGCATCGCGTGGGCCTCGTTTCCCACCATCGCGTCGTCCTCGTCATTCGAGGGCGACATCGCGATCCGCTGGTTCGCGGACGGCAGGCTCAATGCCAGCGTCACCTGCCTCGACCGCCATCTGGCCGAACGCGGCGACCAGGTCGCGCTGGTCTGGCAGGGCCAGGACGAGGGGCAGGTCGAACGGCTGACCTACCGGGCGCTGCATGAACGGGTCTGCCGGATGGCCAACGTGCTGCGCGACCTGGGCGTGGGGCGCGGCGACCGGGTGGCGATCCATCTGCCGATGGTCGTCGAAGGCGTGGTCGCGATGCTGGCCTGCGCGCGGATCGGCGCGGTTCACGTCGTCCTGTTCGGCGGCTTCTCGGCCGAAGGGCTGGCGGACCGGCTGGTGAACAGCGGCGCCGTCGTCGTCCTGACCGCGGACGAAGGGCGCCGGGGCGGCAAGCGCATCCCCCTGAAGCCGACGATGGACGAGGCCCTGGAGCGCGCCACGGGGCATGATGTGCGGCATGTGCTGGTCCTGGCCGTGACGGGCGCCGAAACGCCGATGCGCGCCGGGCGCGACCTGGCGCTGGCCCCCCTGCTGGCGGCGGCGGCGGCCGACTGCGCGCCCGCCATCATGGAGGCCGAGGCCCCGCTGTTCGTCCTGTATACCTCGGGCAGCACCGGCAAGCCCAAGGGCATGGTCCATACCACCGGCGGCTACATGGTGTGGGCGTCCTACACCCATGCCCTGGTCTTCGACCACAAGCCGGGCGACATCTTCTGGTGCACGGCGGACATCAGCTGGATCACCGGCCACACCTACGTGGTCTACGGACCGCTGGCGAACGGCGGTACCGTGGTCCTGTTCGAGGGGCTGCCGTCCCACCCCGCGCCGGGGCGGTGGTGGGAGGTGATCGACACGCACAAGGTCACGACATTCTATACCGCGCCCACCGCGATCCGCGCCCTGATGCGCGAGGGCGACGATGTCGTCGCCCGATATGCCCTGTCCAGCCTGCGCCTGCTGGGCAGCGTGGGCGAACCGATCAGCGCCGACGCCTGGCTGTGGTTCCACGATGTGGTCGGCCGGGGCCGCTGCCCGGTCGTCGATACCTGGTGGCAGACCGAAACGGGCGGCATCCTGATCGCCCCGGTCCCGGCGGCCGTGCCGCAGAAGCCCGGTTCGGCGACGTTGCCGCTGCCGGGCGTGGAGTGCGTGCTGCTGGACGACAAGGGCCGCATCGTCACGGGCGAAGGCGAGGGCTGCCTGTGCATCGCCCGGTCGTGGCCGGGGCAGGCCCGGACCATCTGGGGCGACCATGCGCGCTTTCGCCAGACCTATTTCTCGTTCCATGAAGGCTATTATTTTTCCGGCGACGGGGCGCGGCGGGACGCGGACGGCTATTACTGGATCACCGGCCGCATCGACGACGTCATCAACGTGTCCGGCCATCGCATCGGCACGGCGGAGGTCGAGGACGTGGTCGCGACCGATCATCGTTTCGCCGAGTGCGCCGCAGTGGGCGTGCCCCACGACCTGAAGGGCCAGGGGCTGGTCGTCTTCGTCGTGCCGCGCGGCGGGGCGGACCCGGCCCTGGCGCAGGAAGCCGCCCTGGTCATCAGCCGCGGGATCGGGCGATACGCGGCCCCCGAACAGGTCTATGTCGTGCCGGACCTGCCCAAGACGCGATCGGGCAAGATCGTCAGGCGCCTGCTACGCAAGATCGCCAGCAACGAACTGGACGCGCTGGGCGACCTGTCGACACTGGCCGACGCTACGATCGTCGAGCGGCTGATCGTGGATGTCGCGGTTGTTGAACAGACTGGCGCAGTACCGTAACGTTTCCCCGGCAATTGACAGGGGGCGAGCAGATGGCCGGACTTTCGCGGCGGCCCGGATCGACCGATCCGGGCAGGCTCAAGACTCGTCATGTCTCGATGATCGCGTTCGGCGGCATCGTCGGCGCGGGCCTGTTCGTGGGCAGCAGCGTGGCCGTGGCGGGGGCCGGGCCCGCCGTCCTGCTGGGCTACATGGCGACCGGCGCGCTGGTCATGGTCGTGCTGCGCGCGCTGGGCGAGATGCTGCTGGCCGTGCCGGGCCGGGGGTCGTTCATCGACTATATCCGGCTGGGCAACGGCGAATGGGCCGGGTTCCTCAGCGGCTGGCTGTACTGGTTCTACTGGGTCATCGTCATCGGCAGCGAGGCGATCGCGGGGGCCATCCTGCTGCGGGACTGGGTGCCGCTGCCGATCTGGATGCTGGCGGTGCTGCTGGTGCTGATGGTCAAGCTCATCAACATGATATCGGTCGATCTGTTCGGCGAATGCGAATTCTGGCTGGCGGCGGTCAAGCTGGTCTGCGTCGTGGGGTTCATCGGGACCAGCCTGCTGTTCGTCCTGCACGGGCTGGGCCACGCCCCCCATGTGATGGCGAACCTGACGGCGCATGGCGGCCCGATGCCGCATGGCGCGCTGGCGATCGTGGGCATGATTCCGACGATCCTGTTCTCGATGATGGGGTCGGAAACGGCGACCGTCGCGGCCGCCGAGACCGAAGACGCCGAGTCCAATATCGCACGGGTCACCCGCACCACCGCCATGCGGATCTCGCTGTTCTATGTCAGCTCGATCGGGCTGATCCTGTGTTCGGTGCCCTGGACGGATATCCTGCCGGGACACTCGCCCTTCGTGACGGCGATGGTGGCGATGGGCATCCCCGGAGCAGCGTTGATTATCCAGTTGGTGGTCTTCAGCGCGATCTTTTCCTGCCTCAATTCCAGCATCTACATCACCTCGCGGGTGCTGCTGGGGCTGGCGGCGGCGGGGGAGGCCCCGCGCTGGTTCGGCGGGGTGTCGGCGCAGGGGGTGCCGACGCGCGCCGTCGTCGTCAGCAGCCTCTCCGGGCTGCTGGTCGCGTTTTCGTCCATCCTGGCGCCGAATACGATCTTCGCCTTCCTGCTGGGCGCCAGTGGGGCGGTGATCCTGCTGGTCTATATGCTGATCGTCACCGCGCATCTTGCGGTGCGGGGCAGGCTGGAACGGGCGGGCCATCGGTTCGCATTTCCCACGCTGCCGTTCTTTCCCTGGCTCAATTACCTCGTGGTGGCGGGGATGGGCGGAATCTACAGCGCCATGCTGCTGGACGTGCGGCAAAGGGCGACCGCCCTGTCCAGCCTGGGCTGCGCCCTGTTCGTGCTGGCGCTGTACGGCGTCCGGCGCTACGTGGCGCTGCGTCGGTCGCGGGACGCCGAGCCCGCGACAGGCGCGGTGCTGGAACCGCGGCAGGTCTGAGACGCTTCGTGTCCACGGCCGCATACCCCCTGTCCGCCGGGGACGCGGGGGCGGACGCTTTCGGGATTGTCCGATGATCTGTTCCAGCCGATTGACCGGATGTGCGGCGCTTCTCCTCGGCATCCTGGCCGCCCCGCCCGCATGGGCGCGGATGGTTGCAAAGCCGGTGGGCTGGGCGCTGGACGGGATGCGGTTCCAGAGCGTCCTGGTCTATGACGACGCGGTCGCGACAAGGCGTCCGGGCCTGGTCATGGTGCCCAACTGGCATGGTGTGAATGCGATCGCCATCGACAAGGCCAAAATGATCGCGGGGCGGGATTACGTCATCCTGCTGACCGACATGTACGGGGCGACGATCCGCCCGGCCGATGACGGGCAGGCGATGGCGGCGGTGAAACCCCTGCTGTCCGATCGCGTGCTGATGCGCGCGCGCGTCCGGCGGGCGCTGGATGAACTGAGGTCCCAGGCCGCGACGGCGCCGATCGACATGTCCCGCCTGGCCGCCATCGGCTTCTGCTTCGGCGGGGCCGCCGTGCTGGATCTGGCGCGCAGCGGGGCGGACGTGAAGGCGGTCGTGTCGTTCCACGGAAACCTGACGACGGACGACCCGGCGCTGGCCCGGCACATCAGGGCGGACGTGCTGGTCATGAACGGCGCCGACGACGCGACGACATCCCCCGACTTCGGCGCCTTCCTGGACGAGATGCGGCAGACGCCCACGGACTGGCAGTTTGTGGTGATCGGCCATGCGGTGCATTGTTTCACCGAGACCGAGGCGACCGCCCCGACCGGCATGTGCCGCTATGACGCCAGGGCGGCGGCGCGGTCCTACGCCCTGATGCGGCAATGGCTGGCCGCGCGCTTTACGCGCGCCCCCTGATCCGGGCCGGCTCGCCCCCGGCGATGGAGGACGAGAACATGAACCATATCTGCATCCAGCCTTCCCGCGTCGCGATCGTGACCGGCGGCGCCTCGGGGATCGGGCTGGCGGCCTGCCGGGCCTTTGCCGGCCTGGGGCTTTCGGTCGTCGTCGCGGATGTGAACGCCGAGGGGCTGGCCCGCGCGGTCGAGGACATCGCGGCGGCGTCGCCCCGCGGGCGCGACGCGGTGCGCGGCCTGCGGTGCGACGTGACGGTGCGCGAGGATCTGCAGATGCTGGAGGCCGAAGCCCGCGACGCCTTCGGCCGGGTCGATATCCTGATGGCCAACGCGGCAGTGCAGCCGGGCAGCGATATCCTGGGGCCCGATGACGCCTGGGACCGGATTCTGGACACCAACCTGCATGGCGTGATCCGCACGGTGCAGGCGGTCCTTCCGGGCATGATCGCGGACGGGCATCCGGGGCTGGTGATCGTCACCGGGTCCAAGCAGGGGATCACGACCCCGCCGGGCGATCCGGCCTATAACGTCGCCAAGGCCGGGGTGAAGGCCTTCGCCGAAGCGGTGCAGCACGACCTGCGGAATCGACCGGGATGCCGGATTTCCGCACATCTGCTGATTCCGGGCTTCGTCTTCACGCCGCTGACGGCCAACGGCCGGACCGAAAGGCCCGCCGGGGCGTGGACCCCCGCCCAGACGGTCGATTTCATGATGCAGGGACTGGCGCGGGGCGATTTCTACATTCTCTGTCCCGACAACGAGGTGACGCGACAGGTGGATGAACGCCGGATGCTCTGGGCCGCGAGCGACATCATCGAGAACCGCCCGCCACTGTCGCGCTGGCATCCGGACTATGCGGATCGGTTCGAGGCATTCCTGCGGGGCGCCGGCTGACGGACGTGAGGGATACGCCCCCCATGGTCCCTGCGCGCATCCTGCGTGCCGTTGTCGCCGGGATGGCGATCTGCGGCATGGCGGCGCAGGCGCCGGCCGCCTGGGCGCAGACGGGATGTGGCCCCGGTGCGTTCGGCTGTGCGCCCAACCCGGCCGACCGCGCCCGGATACGCATGCAGTTGCAGACCGAGATCCAGCAGCGGCAATTTTCTGCCCGCCAGCGGGGCCTGGAACAGGTGGAACGGGATCGCGCCCGGCTCGACCAACTGGGGCAGCAGCCGGCGGGGCCGCCCGGTTCGCCCGCCGAAATGGAGCGGCAACGACAGGCGCAGGCCCTGCGCGAGGATATCGACCGGCAGACGGCCGCCACGCGCGGCCTGTACCAGGCGCAGCCGATGGGGCCGGGGGCATGGAGCATCCGGAACCCGCAGGGCGTGCCGCAGGCGACCTGTCGCGAGGTCGGGCGTGTCCTGGTGTGCTGAGCGCTCGCGGCCGTCGTCAGCTTGACGGGGCCGCCCGGCCGAGCGTGCGGAAATCCACCATCCGGCCGGCGTCCTCGTCCCAGATCCGGTGGCTCCAGACCTCGGCCCAACTGTCCCGCAGGCCCAGCGTCTTCACGTTGTGGAAGACCGGGTTGGCGTGATGGCATGCCTCCAGCAGGTAATTGGGGATGCCGGGGGCGGCATGATGCACATGATGGTAGCCGATCGAGGCGGAAAACCATTGCAGGACGTGCGGAAGCTTGAACAGCGAGCAGCCGGTCAGCGCCGCGTCGAAGGAATTCCAGGTGGCGTCGGCCTCCCAATGCACGCCCTCGAACTTGTGCTGCACCAGGAACAGCCAGATGCCGAAGACGCTGGCCGGGTAGATCACCAGCACCGAGACCATCAGCATGGTCGCATATCCCACCACATGGCCGAGGGTGGCGTAGATCAGCAGGATCGCGACATTGGTCAGGTGCACGCCCAGACGCTCGCGCCACCAGCCCTTCGGGGTGTCGAACGGATAGCGGTAAACAAGGAAGAAGATGATGGGCGGCATGACGAACATCGACAGGAACGGCTGGCTGGCGATGCGGTAGGACAGTTTCTGCATCGTCGACATGGCGCGATATTCCGCCACGGTGATGCAGTCGGAATAGATGTTCGACATCTTTCCCCTGCTGGCGATGTTGTTCCACGATCCATGATGGATCCCGTGGTGACGTCGCCAGTGGTCGTAGGGGGTCAGCGTCAGCACCGAGCACAGCCGGCCGGCCCAGTCATTGGCCCAGGCCGTGCGAAAGAGCGACCCGTGCCCGAAATCATGCTGCAGGACGAATGTCCTGACCGACAGGCCGGACGCTATCGGCGCCAGCAGCAGGACGCTGTAATGCCCATGGTAAATTCCGACGTAAATCAGTGCGTAACATAATAAAAGAAGGAAAATTGTCGTCGAAACCTGCAAAAAACTGCGAATAGTGTCAGATCTCTGAAAATTTTTTATGGATTTCAAGGCGGTATGATTGGATGACACGGTGGCTCCACGAAAATGGCGTGCTTTCAATGATTGTTGGTTAGAGATTGTCATGAAGTGTTTCAAGTTATTATCCATCGTTGACACAATTTAATAAAAATTCTCTATCATTGTTTCGATATGTTATTTGTAACAAAAATTTCTTTAAATCGTGATCTTCGTAGTCCCATCGCCGTTCGACCGAACCTCGCGCGTCACCTGTTCCTTTGTTTCCAAGATCCTGTGCCGGCCCGCATGGTTCGCAGGATGCGCCCGGTGGGATATCCACGGACCGGCCAGGCGCCGTGCGGCGCCGTTTCCCGAAGGATCATCGCATGCTGTTCACGCCCTATCGGCTGGGTCTTCTCGATCTTCCCAACCGCATCGTCATGCCGCCGATGACACGCTCCCGCGCGGGGCAGGGCGACGTCGCGACCAGCCTGATGGCGGACTACTATGCCCAGCGCGCCTCGGCCGGCCTGATCGTCAGCGAGGGGACGCAGATCAGCCCGCAGGGCCAGGGCTATGCCTGGACACCGGGGATCTACAGCCCCGCGCAGATTGCCGGCTGGCGGCGGGTGACCGACGCGGTCCACGCGCGCGGCGGGCGGATCTTCGCCCAGTTGTGGCATGTCGGGCGGGTATCGCACGTGGCGTTGCAGCCGGGCGGGGGCGCGCCGGTGTCGTCCTCGCCGCTGCTGGCCGAGGGGGTGAAGGTGTTCATAGACCCCGACCGGCGCGGACCGGAGGCCGGCGTCGGCGAAATGGTGCAGCATTCCGCCCCCAGGGCGCTGACCGTGGCGGAAATCGCAGGCGTCGTGCAGGAATTCGCCCAGGCGGCGCGCAATGCGCTGGAAGCCGGCTTCGACGGGGTCGAACTTCATGCCGCCAACGGCTACCTGATTAACCAGTTCATCGATTCGCAGGCCAATACCCGGACCGACGCCTATGGCGGGTCGCTGTCGAACCGCCTGCGTTTCCTGCGCGAGGTCACCCAGGCCGTGGCCGAAATCGTGGGCGGGGAGCGTATCGGCGTGCGGCTGGCGCCGCTGACCACCTTGCAGGGGGCGGTGGACGACACCCCGCAGGCGACCTACCTGGCCGCCGCCCGGGTGCTGGACGAGATCGGTGTCGCCTACCTCCATGTCGCCGAGGCCGACTGGGACGATGCGCCCCATATGCCGCCGGCCTTCAAGGAGGCGCTGCGCCTCGTCTATGGCGGCACGCTGGTCTATGCCGGGAAATATACCCTGGCCCGCGCCGAGGATGCCCTTCGCCGGGGCTGGGCCGACCTGATCGGCTTCGGCCGTCCGTTCATCGCCAATCCCGACCTGCCGGCGCGGCTGCAACGCGGCCTGGGGTTGACCGAACCGGACGCCAGCCGGTTCTTCGGCGGCGCGGGGGCGGGGTATGTCGATTATCCGGTCGCCGGCTGATCGCAGGCGCATAAGGAGGAACGCATGAACGAT
The DNA here is from genome assembly GCF_014174305.1 of Gluconacetobacter johannae. Classification (GTDB taxonomy): domain Bacteria; phylum Pseudomonadota; class Alphaproteobacteria; order Acetobacterales; family Acetobacteraceae; genus Gluconacetobacter; species Gluconacetobacter johannae. The sequence goes on from NZ_JABEQH010000004.1 coordinate 136,700, forward strand.
ATCCGAACACGGCGCGTGCATCCGGGCGTGCTGGCGCTGGCCGTCACGTCCTTCGCCATCGGCGTCGCCGAATTCGTGGTGGTGGGCATCCTGCCCGCCATCGCGGGCGACCTGAAGGTGTCGCTGGACCGGGCGGGCGAACTGGTCGGGCTGTATGCGCTGGCCCTGGCCGTGGGGACGCCGCTGGTCGTGCTGGCGCTGGCGCGCTTTCCGCGCAAGCCGGTGCTGCTGGGGCTGGTCGCGGTGTTCCTGGCGGGCAATCTGCTGTCGGCGATGTCGGTCGATTATGCCTCGCTGCTGGTGGGGCGGATGGTCACCGCCGTGGCGCATGGCAGCTTCTTCGCCATCGGCGCGACGGTCGCGGCCGGGCTGGCGCCGCGCGACCAGGCCAGCCGGGCGATCGCCATCATGTTTTCCGGCCTGACCCTGGCGATGGTGATCGGCGTGCCGCTGGGCAGCATCCTGGGCAACGGGATGGGGTGGCGCCTGCCGTTCTTCGCGGTCGCGGCCCTGGCGGCGCTGGCCCTGGCGGCGACGGCGTGGTGGCTGCCGTCGATGCCGGCGCCGCGCGTCGGGCGGATGTCCGCCCAGCTTGCGGCGCTGGGCCAGCCGTCGATCCTGGCGATGATGTGTGTGACCGTCCTGGGGTTCGGCTCCAGCTTCGCGGCCTTCACTTTCATCACGCCGATCCTGACCGGGCTGACCGGCTTTTCCTCGACGACGGCCAGCGTGCTGCTGGTGGTGTTCGGCGCCGCGACCCTGGTGGGCAATCTGGCCGGCGGCCGGTTCGCCTCATCGTTGGGGTGGCAGCCGGCATTGCGCCTGCTGTTCGCGTTGCTGGGGGCGGCGCTGGCGGTCATCGGCCTGACCCTGTCCTATCCGCTGCCCATGGTCGTCATGCTGTTCATCTGGGGCGTGCTGGCGTTCGGCATGTCGCCCGGCGTGCAGGCCGCCATGCTGGAAACGGCGGAACGCGATGCCCCGCAGGCGGTGGATTTTGCCTCCGGCCTCAATATCTCGTCATTCAATCTGGGCATTTCGCTGGGCGAGACGGTCGGCGGCGCGCTGGTGGCGCACGGGCATCTGGGCCTGACGCCCTGGGCCGGCGTCGTCAGCGTCGTCGCCGCGCAGGCGCCGCTGGCCTGGATGGGAGCCAGGGCGCGGCGCGCGGGGGCGATCGGGGATATGGCATAGATCGGATCGCAGCGGGGCATCGTGACAGGGCGGATCGTTCCATGCCATTTCGGATGGACGATGATGGCAACCGATCGGCCCCGGAAGGTGCATATCTTGAGTCTGCTCCGGAAACGTTTTCTCGCCCTGTCCCTGACCACCGCGCTGGCCGCCGCGCCGGCGTTCGGCCGGCCCGCCCAGGCCGAGGCCCCCCAGCCCCGGCAACTGGCGCTGCCCGAGTCCGTTCCCGCCCCGCGTGACGTGCCGTTCGGCGGGACCATCAGGCTGGACGTCGATGCGACGGACCTAATGCGGCACATCTTCACCGTCCGTGAAACGGTGCCGGTGCCCGACGCCCTGGCCGCGACGGGCGGGGACCTGACCCTGCTCTATCCGATGTGGCTGCCGGGCAATCATTCGCCGACCGGGACGCTTGACCAGTTCGGCGGCCTGACCGTGCAGGCCGGCGGCGCGCCGGTCGAATGGACGCGCGACACGGTGACGGTCAGCGCCTTCCACCTGAAGGTGCCCAAGGGGGCGCATGCGCTGGATGTCCGCTTCCAGTTGCTGTCCCCGGTCTCGCCCGAGGAAGGGCGCGTGGTCATGACGCCGGACATGCTCAACGTCCAGTGGAATGCGCTGGCGCTGTACCCGGCGGGATATTTCACGCGGCGGATCACGGTGCAGGCCGATTTGCGCCTGCCGGCGGGCTGGCAGTACGGCACGGCGTTGCGCGCACACGGGGCGACGGGCGGCGCGGTTGTCGCGTTCGATGCGGTGCCGTTCAACACGCTGGTGGATTCGCCTTTGTTCGCCGGACGGTATTTCCGCCGCATCGACCTGGCGCCCGGCGCCGCCGCGCCGGTGACGCTCAACCTGGTGGCGGACAAGCCGGCGGAACTGGCGGCGACCGACGCGCAGATCAGGGCCCATCAGGCGCTGGTGACGCAGGCCGGGTTGCTGTATGGCGCGCACCATTACGATCATTACGACTTCCTGCTGGCCCTGACCAATGAACTGGGCCGCATCGGCCTGGAACATCACCGGTCGAGCGAGAACAGCGGCCCGCGCGGCTATTTCACCGACTGGGACAAGACGTTCGCCGCGCGCGACCTGCTGGCGCACGAATATACCCATTCCTGGAACGGCAAGTACCGCCGCCCGGCCGATCTGTGGGCGCCGGATTTCAACACGCCGCAACGTGGGTCGGGCCTGTGGGTCTATGAGGGGCAGACCCAGTACTGGGGCTATGTCCTGGCGGCGCGGTCCGGCCTGATGACCGCCCCGCAGGTGGTCGAGGCGCTGGCCGGGGTCGCGGCGACGTACGACATGCGGCAGGGCCGGACCTGGCGTCCGTTGCAGGACACGACGAACGACCCGGTCATTGCCCGGCGTTCCCCCCTGTCGTGGCGAAGCTGGCAGCGGAGCGAGGATTATTATTCCGAAGGGCAGCTTGTCTGGCTGGATGCCGACACGCTGATCCGCAAGCTGTCGGGCGATACGCGGTCGCTGGACGATTTCGCGCGCCATTTCTTCGGCGGCGACGACGGCAGCTTCGGGACCAGCACCTACGGTTTCGACGATGTCGTGCACGCCTTGAACGACATCCAGCCATACGACTGGGCTGCGTTCCTGCACCAGCGCCTGGACCGGACGTCGACGCACGCGCCGCTGGACGGGTTTGCGCGCGCGGGCTACCGCCTGGTCTATACCGACAGGCCGAACGACTATCTGACGTCCTATGCCGCCATTCGGCATGTGACGGATTTCAGCTTCTCGCTCGGGTTCATGCTGGGCAAGGGCGGCAGCGTGGCGAATGTCGAATGGGGCAGCCCGGCCTGGCGGGCGGGCATGACGCGGGACGAGCAGCTTGTCGCGGTGAACGGCGAGGCCTATGACCCCGACGTGCTGAAGGATGCGGTCGTCGCGGCGCAGGCCAGGGACGCGGCGCCGCTGACGGTGCTGATGCGCGCGGGCGATCGCTACCTGACGCTTTCCATCCCGTATCATGCCGGCCTGCGCTATCCGCATCTGGAACGGGTTGCCGGCACGCCGGACATGCTGGCGGCCATCCTGACGCCGCGCCACTGAGGGCCGGGAGCGGATTACGGCGTTCCGTGCGGGAGAAAGCCATGACAGCGGTGCGGTCGGTGTGTAGGGTCCGCGCATGACCAAGATGGACGGACCCCACCCCCAGGATGCCTCGTCACGCCCGGAACATGTCGCCGAGCGTGCCTTCTTCGCCACGCGCTGGCTGGCGGCCCCGCTCTATCTCGGCCTGGCGGTCGGGCTGATCGTCATCCCGGTCAAGTTCTTCCAGTTGGCCTGGGGGTTGCTGGCCCATGTGTTCGTCCTGCAATTCGACGATGTATTCGTCGGAATCCTTGATCTGATCGATCTGGTGATGCTGGCGAACCTGCTGCTGATCGTCATGTTCTCGGGCTACGAGAATTTCGTGTCGCGGCTGGATATCCGCGAACATCCCGATTTTCCAAGCTGGATCGGGCATGTCACCTTCGGCGATATCAAGCTGAAGCTGATGGCGTCCATCGTCGCCATGTCCGGGATTCATCTGCTGGCCGACTTCATCCGGGTCGATGCCATGACCAACCGCGCGCTGGCCTGGACCGTCGGGATCCATCTGGCCTTCGTCGCCTCGGGCGTGCTGCTGTCGGTGATGGACCGCCTGATGGAGCCGGGCGGGGGACATCCCGCCTCGGCCACCGATCACTAGGGTCCGTTTCGAGTCCGGTGATGCGGATCGGGCTGGGAATGGTCATCCTGTGTGCCGACCTGGCCGGAACGGTGGTGTTCGCCGCCGAGGGCGCGATGGCGGCGATGATGCGGGGGCTGGATCTGTTCGGGATCATGGTCGTGGCATTCGTCGTGGCGCTGGGCGGCGGCATGATTCGGGATGTGCTGATCGGCGCCGTCCCGCCCAGCGCCATCCGCGACTGGCGTTATCCGGTGCTGGCGTTCCTGACGGGCCTGGGGGTGTTCGCCTGCCGCCGCATGCTGCATGTCGCGCCCGGCGGGCATGTGCTGGCGGTGCTGGACGCGGCAGGCCTGTCGCTGTTTGCCGTGGCCGGGGCGGAAAAGGCGTTGTCGCATGGAATCGGGCCGCTGGCGGCGGCCCTGATGGGCATGCTGACCGGGGTGGGCGGCGGCGTGATGCGTGACGTCCTGCTGGCGCGGGTGCCGCTGATCCTGGTGTCCGACATCTATGCCACGGCGGCGCTGGCCGGGGCGTCGGTGGTGGTCGCCGGGCGGCGGCTGGCCCTGCCGGCGGCGGCGGTTGCCGGTGCGGGCGCGATGACCTGTTTCTGCCTGCGGCTTGCGGCCCTGCGCTATGGCTGGCGGCTGCCTGGGGGAATGTAATGACAAAAAGTCGGAACCGCCCTATACTATGGATTGGTAGCATACCAGACATAGTATGGTAGTATACCTGACATAGTAACAGAGGCAGAACGACTATGAAGCTGAGCGCCAGAAACCAGATCGCCGGAAAGGTCGTGACCGTGGAAAAAGGTCAGACCACAGGCCACGTTCACATTGACGTGGGTGGGGGGATCATCATCACCTCCTCGATCACGAACGAAGCGATTGACGAACTGGCCCTGAAGGCCGGCGATGACGCCGTCGCCATCATCAAGGCGTCCGACGTTCTGGTCGGCAAATAAGCGGCATGCGCCCGATCGCGCATTGGGCGCTGGTTGCCGCGTTGTCCCTGTCCGCCGGGACGACATGCCCATCCGCGCGTGCGCGCGCGGATGGGCTGGTCGTTCGCGACACGGCTGGGGTGGCGCATCGCCTGAGCATGGCGGACCTTGCCGCCCTGCCGGTGGTCCGCATCACGGTGCCGCCGGGCAAGGACCACACTGCGCCGCGCGGGTTCGAGGGACCGCTGCTCTGGTCGGTGCTGTCCCGCGCCGGGGTGGTCGGCGGCCCGCCACGCGACCTGGCGGCGCGTGCGATCCTGCTGGAAGGGGCGGACCGCTATCGCGCGGCCCTGGCGATGGGCGAGGTCGCGCCCGATTTCGAGGGCAAGCAGGTCATCCTGGCCCAACGCATGGACGGCGCCGACCTCGGCCCGGCCCATCTGAGGATCGTGGTGCCGGGCGACCGGCGCGGGGCCCGTGGGGTGCATGATCTGACAGGGATTTCGATTGTCGTCCTTTCGCCCGACGCGGCGCAATAACGGGTGTGCGATGCATAGACGCTCATTCCTGCTGGGGGCGTTGGCCGGGGGGATGCCGGCCGTCATCCTGGCCCGTGCCGAAGGGGCGGAAACGGTCAGCGTGCTGTATGCGGGCTCGCTGCTGAGCCTGATGGAAAAGGGCATCGGCCCGGCCTTCGATGCGCGGGGCGACGGCGCCTTCGTGGGATATGCCGGCGGGTCGGGTGCATTGGCGAACCAGATCCGCGGCGGATTGCGCCGCGCCGACATTTTCATCAGCGCCAGCCCGAAGCTGAACGACACGCTGGGCGCCGGGCATGGCGATCGGGTCCGCTGGTATATCGAATTCGCCCGTTCGCCCCTGATGATCGGCTACGACCCGCGCAGCCGCTTCGCCGCCGACCTGAAAACCCGTCCATGGCACGAGGTCCTGCAACTGCCCGGACTCCGCATCGGCCGGACCGACCCGGTGCTGGACCCCAAGGGGGCGTTGACGGTGCAGATGCTGCAACGGGCGGAGGCGGCGTACCATCTGCCCGGCCTGGCGTCCCGGGTGCTGGGCGCGCCCGATAATCCGCAGCAGGTCCGGCCGGAGGAAAGCCTGGTCGGCCGCCTGCAATCGGGTCAGGTCGATGTCGGTTTCTTCTACGCCACGGAAACCGCCGACCTGCATATTCCCGCCATCGCCCTGCCGCCCGACATCGTGGTGGCGGCGCATTATACGGTCACGATCCTGCGCGATGCGCCCAACCCGGCGGGGGCCGAACGATTCGTCGCCTTCCTGCTGGGCCGGGAAGGGCGCGCGATCCAGCGCCGGCATGGGCTGGACACGGTGGGGCCGACCCTGACCGGCGACGCCGCTGCCCTGCCGGACCTGCTGCGTCCGTTCGTCGCCCCCGGTAAATGAGGCGTACGCCCGGGGCGATCCGGATTCTGGGCGGTGTCCTGACCCTGTATCTGCTGGCGCCGTTCGTGGCGGGCCTGTCGCGGATGGGCGACGCGGACTGGCGCGGCGTCGACCGGGCGGCCCTGCTGCACGCGGCGGGCGTGTCGGTGGCCAGCGCCACGGCCGCGACCGCGCTGGTTGCCGTGGCGGGCGTCCCGCTGGGCTATGTCCTGGCGCGCGGGCGCGGCTGGCGGGTGGCGGTGCTGGGGGGCGTGGTGCAGTGGCCGCTGGCCCTGCCGCCGCTGGCCAGCGGTATCCTGCTGCTGTTCCTGCTGGGCTATAACGGGGTGCTGGGCGGGCTGACGCATGGCGCGCTGACCGAATCCTTCGCCGGAATCGTGCTGGCCGAGGCTTTCGTCGCGGCGCCCTTCCTGATCGTCGCGGCCCGCTCGGCCTTCGCGGCGGTCGACCCGGCGCTGGAAGATGTCGCGGCGACCCTGGGGTACGGCCCCGGCGCGGTGTTCCGCCGCATCGGCCTGCCCGTGGCCCGGCGCGCCATCCTGGCCGGGCTGCTGCTGGCGTGGCTGCGTGCGTTCGGCGAATTCGGGGCGACGATGATGGTCGCCTACCATCCGTATTCGCTGCCGGTCTTCACCTATGTCGCCTTCGGGGGCGCGGGGCTACCGGCCATGCTGCCGGTGCTGGCGCCCACCCTGGCGGTGGCCGCCACCGTCCTGGTGCTGGGGCAGGTCGTGGCCGTGCCGCGCCGCCGTGGGCGCGCACCGTCACGCGATGTGCTGCCGCCTGTCGCGGCCGGCCCGGCAGCCACGGGGCCGGGGCGGACATTGGTGCTGGACCTGCGCCAGAACCTGGAGGGTTTCACCTTGCGGGTGGAGTACCGCACCCAGGCCCGGCGGCTGGCGATCCTTGGCGCCTCCGGGTCGGGCAAGTCCATGAGCCTGCGTACCATCGCGGGGCTGGAGCGCGGGGCGGGCTCGGTCGTCCGGTGCGATGGCCGCGATCTGGCCGCCCTGCCGCCCGAGGCGCGCGGCATCGCCTATGTCCCGCAGGGGTATGCCCTGCCGCCGCATCTGACGGTGGCCGAGCAGGTGCGCTTCGCGGTGGACAGCAATCCGGCGCTGGTGGCGCACTGGGTGGCGGCGTTCGGGCTGGCGGACCTGTCGCGACGCTACCCGCATGAACTGTCGCCCGGCCAGAGGCAGCGCGTGGCGCTGGCGCGGGCGCTGTCCCGGCCATCGGCCGGCCTCGTGCTGCTGGATGAGCCGTTCTCGGCGCTGGATGCGCCGCTGCGCGCCCGGCTGCGACAGGACGTCCTGGCGGTGCAGGGCGGGGTGCGGGCGACGACGATCCTGGTTACCCACGACCCGGCCGAGGCGATGCTGCTGGCCGACGAACTGCTGCTGCTGGATGGGGGGCGCGTTATCCGGGCGGGCCCGGTGGACGAGGTCTTCTCCCGCCCCGGGGGCGAGATCGCGGCGCGCCTGCTGGGGGCGCGGACGATCGGCGCGGGAGACGTGCTGTCACCCACACGGATCGACATCGGCGGCGGCGTCGCGCTGCGGGTCGCGGGCGCGCCCCTGACGCCTGGCGCGCGCGTGCGCTGGGCGGTGCGGCCACATCAGGTCCGGCTGGATGGGCGGGGGGAGTATCCGGCCACGATCCTGCATCGTGGGGCGGTCCGCGACGGGCAGCGATCGGTCCGCCTGCGGCTGGGGGAGGCAGTCCTGGATATCGTCGCCGACCCGTCCTGCCCGGACATCGGCCCATGCCGGGTCATGATCGACCCCCTGGCGTTCCAGGTCTGGCCGCACGACGGGCATGGACCCTGACGATCTACCGCCGGTCGTGCAGCAGCAGGATGCCCCCGAACAGGACGAACAGCGAACCGCTGGCCCGCTGCAGGCGCCGCCGCCAGGCCGGGCGGGTCAGCACGGTCGACAGCCGCGCGCCGCCGGTGGCGTAGATCAGCATCCACAGCGTTTCGGTCGCGGCCGAGGTCGCGATCAGCAGGGCGTATTGCGGGGGCTGCGACGCCGACGGATCGACGAATTGCGGCAGGAACGACGCCGCGAAGATGATCGCCTTGGGGTTGCTGATGCCGACCAGAAAGGACGTGGCCAGCGACGCGCCAGCCGAAACGGCGGCCTGCCCGTCGATGGCCGGCCCGTCCGCCGACCGGTCCAGCCATGCCCGCAGGCCAAGCTGGATCAGGTAGAATGCACCGGCATATTTCACGATGCGGAACAGCGTGGGCGATGCCGTCAGCACCGCGCTCAGCCCCGCGGCGGACGCGCTCAGCAGCACGATCAGCGCCAGCAGGCATCCGGCCATGCTGTGGGTGCATCTGCGTAGCCCGTGCCGGGTGCTGAACGTCATGATATGCGTCATGTTTGGCCCCGGAATGGCCGACAGCAGGAACACGGCGTTCAGATACAGCAGCCAACCCTGGAGCGTCATGACGGTCAGGACCCTTCGGGTGACAGGCGCGCGCCCGTGATGTCGCGCAGGTCCTGCACCAGGGCGTCGATCCGCGCCCGGTCGGAATCCCAGGCGAACATGAAGCGCGCGCTGTCGCCGATGAAGTTGTAGAAGACCCAGCCGCGTTCATGCAGCGCCGCCATGACGTCGGGCGGCAGCTTGAGGAACACCGCGTTGGCCTGGACGGGAAACAGGATCTCCACTCCCGGCAGGCCGGCGACCTGAGCGGCGAAATGCCGCGCGCAGGCATTGGCGTGGGCCGCATTGGCGCGCCAGGCGCCGGTTTCGAACATCACGGCCCACGGGGCGGACAGGAAGCGCATCTTCGACGCAAGCTGCCCTGCCTGCTTGCAGCGGTAATCGAACCCGTTGGCCAGCGCGCGGTCGAAGAACAGCACGGCCTCGCCGATCGCCATGCCGTTCTTGGTGCCGCCGAAGCTCAGCACATCCACGCCGGCGCGCCAGGTCATGTCCGCCGGGCTGCATCCCAGGCTGTCGATCGCATTGGCGAAACGCGCGCCGTCCATATGCAGCCGCAGGCCCAGTTCCCGGCAGGTCCGGGCGATGTCGCCGATTTCCTCCAGGCTGTAGAGCTGTCCGGTTTCCGTCGGCTGCGTGATGGTGACGGCGCGCGGGCGCGGGAAATGGATGTCGGTGCGGCCCAGCGCGAACGCGCGGATGGCGTCCGGGGTCAGTTTTCCGCCTTCGCCGCGCGCCACCAGGATCTTCGCGCCGTTCGAGAAGAATTCCGGCGCCCCGCATTCGTCGGTTTCCACATGGGCGGTGTCGGACGCGATGATGCTTTCATAGGACTGGCACAACGCCGCCAGGGCCAGCGAATTGGCGGCCGTGCCGTTGAAGACGAAGAACAGTTCGCAATCGGTCTCGAACGTGGTGCGGAAGGCGTTTGCCGCGCGTACCGTCCACGGGTCGTCGCCGTAGGCCTGGGCCGACCCGCGATTGGCCTGCTCGATCGCGCGCATGGCGTCGGGGCAGATGCCTGCGTAATTATCGCTGGCAAATTGCTGTTGCGTATGGGGCATCGGGTCGCGGGCCTTTCGTCGTCGGTTCATCGCGAACGAAATGACGTGCGGCTCCTGTCCGTTGTTTGCCGGATCGGCCACATCTTCCCGTACGGGAACGCCACCTTGCTCGGATGCAGGTTGGTGTCGGGCGTGAACCCGACTCTGGATGCGGGCCGATTGATAGCGCATGGCCCGCCCCACGACAATCCGGTATCGGAAAGCCTGCGTTGTGCAAAGGGCAACGGCATGGTTCCCTGTCGCCGGCAGGGGGCGGGTGAGGGCCTTGATGAAACTGGTTGCGGATCTTCTGGCTACACTGGGCCTGGGTTTTTTCTTCGGCCTGGCGTTCGAGGAATTCCATCGCAACGATACCCGCACGCGGCCCGGCGGCGTCCGCACCTTTCCGCTGCTGGCGCTGTGCGGTGCGCTGCTGTTCTGGCTGGTCCCCGGCAATCCGCTGCCGTTCTGCGTCGGCCTTCTGGTGCTGGGCGCGTGGCTGGCGCTGTTCTATGCGGCGCGCCTGCGGGGCGAGGGCGATAACGGCATCGTCGTGCTGGTGTGCAACCTGCTGGCCTATCTGCTGGGCGCGGTGGTCATGGCCGGTCCGCGCTGGGTCGCGGTCGGCGGGACGGTGGGGGCGGTGCTGCTGCTGACGGGCCGCGACTGGCTGCACGCGCTGGCCCGGCGCGTGGGCCTGGACGAGATCGTGACCGCCGGCAAGTTCCTGATCCTGACCGGGCTGGTGATGCCGCTGCTGCCGGACACGCCGGTCACCCGCCTGACCGGCCTGACGCCGCATCAGGTGTGGCTGGCGGTGCTGGCGATCTGCACGGTGTCCTATGCCAGCTACCTGCTGCAACGCTATGTCGCGCCGAAGGGAACGGGGGTGTGGGTGGCGCTGCTGGGCGGCCTCTACTCCTCGACCGCGACGACGATCGTGCTGGCGCGCCGTCTGGGGGGCGCCGGGTCCGACCGGCGCCAGACGCAGGCGGGCATCGTCCTGGCCACCGCGATCATGTACCTGCGCCTGACGGTCATCGTGGGCGTGTTCGACTGGCCGCTGGCGCTGCGTCTGGCGCCGCTGGCGATCGGGCTTGCCGCCTGCGGGGGGCTGGTCGCCGCCATCCTGTACCGGCGCGGCGCCCAGGACCCGGCGGCGGCGCAGGCTGCGCCGCGTGGTCCGTCCAATCCGCTGGAACTGACGACGGCGCTGGTCTTCGCGGCGCTGTTCGTCGTGATCTCGGTCGCCACCGGCTGGGCGCGCGCCCGTTTCGGGGTGGCGGGCCTGTATGCCCTGGCCGCCGTCGTGGGGGTCAGCGACATCGACCCCTTCGTGCTGGGGCTGGCGCAGGGCGGCGCGCCGGGCACGCCGGTCGCGGCGGCGGTGCTGGCCATCCTGATCGCGGCATCGTCGAACAATGTGCTGAAGGCCGCCTATACGCTGGGTTTCGCCGGCCGCCGGCATGGCGCGTTGCCGGCCGCCCTGCTGGTGCTGCTGGGGGCGGCGGGGATCGGGGCGGCGGTCATGCTCGGCGGCTAGGTCCCGCAGAATGTCGCCCGGACGCGCTCGGCGACCAGGGGTGGCCGCTCATAGTCGGGATTATCCGCGAAGGGAGCCGTGACCGCCGCGAGCAGCGCCTCGAAAGGCCCGAAATCGCCCTTCTCGGCGGCTTCGATGACGGCCTCGATCCGATGGTTGCGGGGGATGACGGCCGGATTGACGCGCCGCATCTTCACGCGCGCGTCCGGCGGCGCGCACCCTTCCGACGCCAGCCGCGCCTGCCAGCGCGCGCGCCAGGCCGCAAAGCCGTCCAGTTCGGGGAAATCCGGCTCGGGGTCCGCGAGACGACGGAAGCTCCATGTGAAATCGGCGGAGGCGGCCTGCAGCAGGTCCAGCCAGTCCGAAATCAGACGCCGATCGTCCGGCTCGTCCGTTTCCAGCCCCAGCTTGCGGTGCATCAGCACATCGGCCGCCTGCTCGTAGCGTTCGCGGAAGGCCATCAATACCGGCTCGAGACGGTTCACCGCGGCCTGTGGATCGGCGTCGATCAGCGGCATCAGCGTCTCGGCGAGACGGGCGAGATTCCACATGGCGATGTGCGGCTGGTTCGCATAGGCATAGCGGCCGCCCCGGTCGATCGAACTGAACACCTTCGACGGGTTGTACTCGTCGAGGAACGCGCAGGGGCCGTAGTCGATCGTCTCGCCCGAGACCGTCATGTTGTCGGTGTTCATCACGCCGTGGATGAAGCCGAGGCTCATCCAGCGGGCGATCAATGCCGCCTGTGCGCTGACGACGGCATCGAAAAATGCCAGATAGCGGTCCTGCTGGCCCACAAGGTCGGGATAATGCCGCACGATGGCGAAATCGGCCAGCGCCCTCAGCCCTTCCTCGTCCTTGCGGGCGGCGAAATACTGGAAACTGCCGACCCGGATGTGGCTGGAGGCCACGCGCGCCAGAACGGCGCCGGGCTTGAGCGTGTCCCGCGCCACGGTCTCGCCCGTCGCGACGGCGGCCAGGGTGCGCGTGGTGGGCACACCCAGCGCCGCCATGGCCTCGCTGACCAGATATTCGCGCAACACCGGCCCCAGCGCGGCCCGGCCGTCGCCCCGCCGCGAGAAAGGCGTGGGCCCCGATCCCTTGAGCTGGATCTCGTAGGGGCGGCCATGCACATCCACCCCGTCACCCAGAAGAAGGGCCCGTCCGTCGCCCAGCACAGGCACGAACTGCCCGAACTGATGCCCCGCATAGGCGGTGGCGATCGGCGTCACGCCGGCGGGAAAGGCGCTGCCCGCCAGCATGGCGACCCCTTCCGGCCCGGCAAGCCAGTCGGGGTCGAGGCCAAGATCGCGGGCAAGCCCGTCATTCAGCTTCAGCAGGCGCGGGGCGCTGAGCGCGCTGGGGTCGATGCGCGCGAAAAAACGCGGCGGCAGGGTGGCGTAGTTATTGGCAAGCTGCATGGCGCGCCTCCGGGCCGATTGACACTCCCTTCACGTCGCCATCCGGCGCCGCTTCGTCAAGCGTTCCCTCGACCGGGGCCCTGTCGTTATTTCCCCCTTTCCCCCGATGGCGATCCGGCCCGGACCTGCCGCCGCCAGCGCCAGCAGGCCGCCGGCGATGCTGAAGTTCTTGTAGAAATGGATCCACATGTCGTACCGCTGCATGCCGGTAAACGTCCAGTAGTGATGGCCGATGAAGGCGGTGACGATGGTATAGGCGGCCAGGGCAAGCGCCAGCGGCGTGACCAGCACGCCGGCCACCAGCGCCAGCCCGATCCCCAGTTCCACGATAATGGCGATGCCCGCCGACAGGGCAGGGACAGGTGCGCCGGTGCTGGCCATGTAGGCCACGGTCCCCGCATAATCCGTCAGCTTGCCCCACCCCATGAAGACGAACAGGGTTGCGAGCAGGAGACGGGCGGCCAGAAGGACAGGGTCCCGAGGAAGAGAGATGTTCATGACATTTGCTTTCAGAGGCTGATGAGAACCGAATGGGCAGCGGGCACCCCGTTGCCGTTACGCAATCAATACAGCGTGAAGTGAGCGAACAAAATGGAAATCATATAAATGTTATGTTTCCAAATTTTGATTTCTGGTCGCACTCGCGATGGGAGGCGACCGCCTGCTCCACATCCCAACGAAGCGACTCCAATGATTCACCTCTCTCACCGGTAAGCTGAAAAGGAAACGGTAGCGGTCATGCATTCGGATGGACTGGAACTTTTCTGGGGAAAGGCTCGCCCCGTTCCAGATGAAGGTGCGACGGACGACCCGCTCATGCATCCCCTCATCGCGCATATGCTGGATGTCGCCGCCGTCGCCATCCTTCTGCCGGGGAGCGGGAATTGCGGCCTCGATCGCCGCCAGCTTGGCCTGCTGGTTGCGCTGCACGACATCGGAAAGCTCATGCCGGCCTTTCAGGCAAAGGTGGCGAAATGCTGGCCTGAAGCCGTCCTGGGGCCTTTTCGCGCGGAGCATGTGCAATGTCCTCACGATGCAGCCGGGCTGGCGCTTCTGGATCTTATGGTGGATGGCGTCCTTGCCCCGCTGTTTGGGAGCGGTCCGGATGGAAAACGCTGGCGGCCCAGTTTGAAGTTGCAGCTTCTGCGTGCCGTTGCGGGTCATCACGGGCAGCCCGTACCGGCCATAGACAGGGGCATTTTGGAGCAGGGCACGATCGCGCGCGCACAGACGCTCGTGGCCATGCTGTTCGATGTGTTCCGGCCCCCGCCGATCCTGCGTCCCGGTCCCGATACCCTCAGACGGCTCGAATGGATGCTGGCGGGCATCACCGTCCATGCGGACTGGATCGGCTCGCGGCAGGAGTGGTTTCCTTACGTGAATCCGAACACCGTGAGCGAGCCAGCGGAATATTTCTGGAACCATGCCTTGCCCAGGGCGCAGGCGGCCATATTTCGGGCCGGCTTGGGGCCAATGGCGCTGGCGCCGTTCGCAGGCACCGTCCGTCTGTTCGACCATATCCGCGAGCCCTCGCCCGTTCAGGCCTTGCTCGAAGCCGCGGCGCTGCCGTCCGGACCGGTGCTTGTCGTCATCGAGGACATGACCGGCAGCGGCAAGACGGAAGCCGCGCTGGTCCTGGCCCAGAGGCTGATGGCCCAAGGGCGCGGTTCGGGACTGTTCGTCGCGTTGCCGACGATGGCTACGGCAAACGCCATGTATGACCGGCTCGCCATGGCCTATCGCCGGCTTTTCCAGCCCTCGGCGCGCCCCTCACTGGCGTTGGCGCACGGACGTGCCCGGCTGGACGAGCGGTTTGTCGCGGCGCTGGCCCCCGATGACGGTCCGGACGCACTTTCGGCCGTCCGGACCATGGACGAGACGGCCGAGGCCTATTGCGCGGCATGGCTGGGGAGCGAAGCACGACGGGCCCTGATGGCGCAGGTGGGGGTGGGCACGATCGACCAGGCCCTGATGGCGGTATTGCCCGTGCGTTTCGCGACGGTGCGGCAGGCCGGCCTGGCGGGGAAGGTCCTGATCGTGGACGAATGTCATGCGTTCGACCCCTATATGCGACGTGAGATGGTCGCGCTGCTTCACTTTCACGCGGCGATGGGCGGATCGGCGATCCTGCTGTCGGCCACACTGACGCATCGGGTCCGGCAGGAACTGACCGATGCGTTCCGCAAGGGGCTGGGGGTGGCAGACCCCATGCGCCTGTCCGGCATGGCCTATCCGCTGGTCACCCTTGTCGGCAAAAGCGGGGTCGAGGAACGTCCCTGCGCGCCCCGGCCGGGTCTGGCGCGCAGCATCGCCGTCCGGCGCCTTGCCGATGCCGACTCGGCCATGGGCGTGGTGACCGCGGCCGCCGGGGCCGCGGTGGCGTGGATCCGCAACACGGTGGACGAGGTGATCGCAACAGCCCGGTCGCTTCGCGCGCAGGGGGTGGAGGCGCTGGTCTTTCACGCGCGTTTTGCCATGGTGGACCGGCTGATGATCGAACGGGACGTGCTCGCGCGGTTCGGAAAGGACGGCGGGGAGGTAGGGCGCTCCGCCGTTCTGGTGGCATCCCAGGTGATCGAGCAGAGCCTCGACCTGGATTTCGATGTGCTCTGCACCGACCTCGCCCCCATGGACCAGCTCATCCAGCGGGCCGGACGGCTGCGCCGTCATCGGCGTACCGCCCGACCTGTCGATCGGGAGGAATTGCTCGTCATTTCGCCCGAGCCGGTTGCCGACCCCGATCCGCGCTGGATACAGCGCGTGCTGCCGGGAACGGCCTCGGTGTATCGCGATCCGGCACTGCTCTGGCGGACGGCGCGGGTGCTGTTCAGGCATGGGCGGATCGAAAGCCCTGCCGGCCTCCGCACCCTCATCGAGGAAAGCGGCGACGCCAGTGCTCCTGACGCCGTCCCGGAAGGATTGATGGCAGGCAGCATGGACGCCACGGGAAAAGCCCTTGCCGCCGGCGCCGCTGCTGATCGGAACGTGTTGTCGTTTGATGCGGGGTACGCCACGGACGCCGCTCTCTGGGAACGTGAAGCGAGAACGCCGACCCGACTGGAGGATCTGCCCTGCGTGACCGTGCGGCTTGCGGTGATGCAGGACCAAAAGGTGCTGCCGTGGGCTGCCAAAGCCGACAGAAGCCTTGCCCGCGAGAGCGAGCGCCACCGCGCATGGGCATTGTCCGAGGTGTCGGTGGCGCGCTACCGCCTGGCCGGTTGCCCGCCTCCCGTTGGCCTTGAGGTGGCCGTGACTGCCGCGCGCGCCGGGTGGTCACGTTGGGAGCGCGAGGCGGAAGATCAGGTTCTATTGCTTGTGCTTCGGGAAACGGAGGCAGGGTGGCGTGGCGCCGGACGGACAGAGACGGGACATGAAATTGTAATCGGTTACGATCAGATTTATGGTCTTGAGATCTTTCGCGACCAGTAAATCTGAATAATATTCCGGTTGTGGCGTCGTTGTCAGAGTCGCTGAATAGGGGATAGGTATTTTTTCAATGTGCATTCGTACGCAATGCCGAATGAAAACTTCACACTCTACATATAGGCAATGACCTCTCAACCCCTCAATCTCATCACCGATCCATGGCTGCCTGTCCGCCGAAAATCCGGCGCTGTCGCTTTCATCCGTCCGGCGCAGATTGTGGAGGAGATGGCTGACGATCCGGTTATGGCGCTCGACTGGCCGCGACCGGATTTTCGGGTCGCGTCTCTGGAGTTTCTGATCGGACTGCTGGCGACCGCCTTCCCACCGGAGGATGAGGACGCCTGGTGCGAAAGCTGGGAAAAGCCGCCCTCGGTAGAGGTGCTGGACGAAGCCTTCGGCCGTGTGGCTGACGCCTTCTGGCTCGACGGGCCGGGGCCGCGCTTCCTTCAGGATCTGCAAGAGTTGCAAAGTGGTCAGGAACCGGTGGAGCGGCTGCTGATTAATGCGCCCGGCGACAGCACTGTAAAGAAGAACGCGGACCTGTTCGTGCACCGGGCGCACGTCACCGTGCTGGGACGTTCGGCGGCGGCCATGGCCCTGTTCACCCTCCAGTCCTGGGCGCCCAGCGGCGGGGCGGGAAACATGACGGGGCTGCGCGGCGGTGGGCCGCTGGTCACGCTGGTCCTGCCGCGCGAGGGGGCGAGCTTGTGGGAAGTCGCATGGGCGAATACCCCCGTTGGATCTGCGGTGCGGGATGCCGATCTGCCGCGCGTGTTTCCATGGCTTGCGCCGACGATCGGGTCGGGCAAGGACGGAACCAGCGTACGCTCCGGCCACAACGCCCATCCGTTGCAGTGCTGGTGGGGAATGCCACGGCGCATCCGTCTCGATTTCGAGGTGGCGGAAAGCTGCGTGTGCGACCTGACGGGGCGGCCGGATGATGTTCTGGTGCCCGGCTGGCGGCAGCGCCCCTATGGGGCCAGCTACGCCGGATGGACCGGCATGCCCTATGGCGAGGGGGCCGTGATCCATCCGCTTACGCCGCGCTATCGACAGAAGACGGATGCCGAATGGCTCAGTGTGCACCCGCAGCCCGGCGGCATCGGATACCGCCATTGGACGGGACTTGTCGTGAACAGCGGCGACGGACAGCGGCTTCCGGCCAGCGCGGTGCTGACATGGCGCGACGCGCGTGCCCGCGATATCGCGGAGTCGCCTCGACCCCGGCTTCTGGCGGCCGGCTACGACATGGATAACATGAAGGCCCGAGGTTTCGTGGAAAGCGAGATGCCCCTGCCGGGCACCGCCGATCCGGCACGGCAGGAGGTGCTGGATACGCTGGCGCGTGATTGTGTCGCGGCGGCAGATCAGATGGCGGCCGTGCTTCGCGGCTGCGTGCGGGATGCGCTGTTCGGCAAGGGGACGGTTTCGCTGGATGCGACGCTGCTTGCCAATGTGCGCGAACAGTTCTGGACGCGGACGGAAGGGGCGTTCTTCGACCTCCTCCACCAGGCGGCGCGCCTGACCGACGGGGACGATATCGGCCTGAGGAAAGACTGGCTGCACCAGATCGGGCGGGCGGCCATGGCGTTGTTCGACGCGTCGGTGGTTTTGGCCCCGGATACCGGGGCGACCGAGGCGCAGCGATCGGCGCTGGCGCGACGGCGGCTTCGAGTGGCCGTTTCCGGCGGCGGAAAGGAAGGCGGTTCGATCATGGCGGTTCTGAAAATTCCGGTTCCGGTGGCGCGGAAAGCAGCCGCAAGGACAAAGCGGCAATGACGGGGCCAGACCGCAACGCCTTTGCCGAAAAGGCCAGGGACTGGTGGCGTGAATTGCGGCCGGACCCCGGACGCGGAAAACCGGGCGACCGCGCGACGCTGGCGCGGCTGCGACGCTGTGGATGCGTGGCGGATGCACTGTTCGAGCCGGCGGTGCAGGCGCTCGCGCGCCGCTGCGGCGCGCGGCATGAGGATGATCTGGCCCGCGTGGCCCTGGTCGCGGCGGTTCTGGCGCATGTTCGCACGGACGAGGCCTTGCTGTCCGTGGCGCGGCGGATCGGACCGGTCGACGCAACGAACGCGGCGACGGCGCTGTGCAAACCGGTCCGGTTTCGCAGGTTGCTGGACGCGGACACGTTCGACGAGTGTCTCAGGACATTTCGTCGCCTCGTGATTCTTGCCGATAACAAACTGAATGTTTCCGATCTGGCGAGATCGGTTTTTGCGTGGCCCCGGGAAGGCATGTGGGACCATGCGGCGGCGGAGCGAATCCGCGTGCGCTGGGTGTACGAATACTGGAACGCGGGAGAGCCGGACAACGGGATGGCCGCCGGAGAATCCAAGGAATCCGAGAAGGAACGTCAGTCGTGAGCCGATTTCTGCAACTGCATCTGTTGACCTTCTATCCGCCGTCCAACGTCAATCGTGATGACACGGGCAACCCCAAGACGGCGACGGTGGGGGGCGTGACGCGCCTGCGGATCTCGTCGCAGGCGCTTAAGCGGGCCTGGCGTACGTCGGACATCTTTTCCTCGGCGCTTGCCGGGCATATGGGCCAGCGCACCCAGCGCCTGGGGGACGAGATCCGGCAGCATCTTCTGGGCAAGGGTGTGGACGAGCAAAAATCGATCGGGATTGCCCGCGCGATCGCCGGGATCTATGGCAAGGTGAAGGGGGAGAAGGACGACAACGCCTGCTTTACCGAACAGCTTGTCTTCATTTCGCCCGCCGAGCGCGACGCCGCGCTGGCAATGGCGGACCAACTGGCCGCAGGGGAGAAGATCGACCCGGCGAAAGAGAAGGACACGCTGCTGAAACGAACGGACACGGCGGCCGACATCGCCCTGTTCGGCCGGATGCTGGCCAGCGAGCCGTCCTATAACCGGGAGGCGGCGGTGCAGGTCGCGCATGCCATCACGACACATCGCGTCACGGTCGAGGACGATTACTATACGGCGATTGACGATTTGAAACGCCCGGACGAGGACGCCGGGGCCGGCTTTCTGGGCGAGGCCGGGTTCGGGTCAGGTGTGTTCTATCTCTATCTCTGCGTGAATCGCGACCTGCTTCGGAAGAACCTTGGCGGAGACGGCGAAAGCGGCGTGATGGAGGCGGCCCTGGGCGCGCTGGCCGCGGCGGCGGCGACGGTCGCGCCCTCCGGCAAGCAGAACAGCTTTGCCGCCCTTGCCCGGGCGCAGTACATTCTGGCCGAGAAGGGCAACGCCCAGCCGCGCACCCTGGCAGGGGCGTTCGCAAGGCCGGTTGCCGGCCCCGACCTGATGGCAGGCTCGATCGCGGCCCTGACGGACTTCCGCAATGAGCTGGCGCGGGTCTACGGCCGGGCCAGCGACACGGAAGGTGAACTGGAAGTCGGCCGGAAGGACAGCATGACCCTTGCCGACATCGCGGCATTCTGCCGGTCCTGAGCGCAGCCATGGGGCAGTTCCTGACATTCGCCATGGTGGCGCCAATGGCGTCCTTCGGTGCGATCGCGGTCGGCGAGCGGCGTGACGGCTGGGACCGTCCGGCGCGCTCGGCCGTGCTGGGGCTCGTGGCGGCCTGCCTGGGCCTGACCCGCGATGACGAGCAGGCGCAGGCGGCGCTGGCCTCGGATTACGGGGTGGCCATCCTATGTCATGCACCAGGAAGGCTATTGACGGATTATCACACCACGCAGGCGGCTCCGGCGCGGCGCAACTGGCGTCCGGCGACCCGGGCCGAGGAACTGGCCGCGTCGCCAGGCGATCTGGCGACCATCCTGTCCCGCCGCGATTACCGCACGGGGACGTGGCATCTCGGCGCCCTATGGCCACGGCGGGAGTGCGCGCGCTGGACATTGCAGGCGATACAGGCGGCCATGAACGAGCCGGTTTTCACGCCCTCCCTCGGGCGTCGCGCCTGTCCCGCAGGGCTGCCTCTGGCGCCTTGCGTAACGGATGGCTCCGCCGCTGCGGCTGTGCTGCTGGAGCGTCACCGGAACGGGCCCGAGGCACGGCTGCATGTGCGGCGCCGCGTCTTTCGCGAACAGCTTGCCGGGCCGTCGCAGGGTGAAAATCCGCTGCTCGTTCTCGACGTGGCCGATGTGGCCGAGCACGGAGGCGGCTGCACCCTCCTGCGTCGCGAGATACGGCGGGACCAGCCGCTCTCGCGTACGCGATGGCAGTTCGGACTGCGCGAAGAGGCCATGCTGTCATACAGCGAAGGACTCACGGCATGAGCGGCGGCTTTCTCTCACGCGTCACGCTCCGCCAGGATGCGCCGGTGCAGGCTCTGGCCCGGCTTCTTGTCCCCGATGGAGAAGGACCCCGGCATGGCGCGGCCCATCATCTGCTCTGGACTCTCTTTGGCGATGCGCCGGAGCGGAGGCGCGATTTCCTGTGGCGCCAGGTGGAAGCCGGGCACTTCATGGTGCTGTCGGCCCGCGAACCTGCCGATGCCCACTCTCTTTTCGACATCGAGACCCGGTCTTTCGAACCTGCCCTGAAAGAGGGAGACCGGTTGCGCTTTCTGTTGCGGGCGAATGCCACGGTTGACCGGAAGACCCCCGGACGGGCACGCAGCCAGCGGCATGACGTCGTCATGGATATGCTCCATCGCCTGCCACGGCACGAACGGGCGGAAGCCCGTGAAAAGGTGGTGGCGAGCGCCCTGGAATCATGGGTCGGGCGGCAGGGCGCACGCGCAGGCTTCGCGCTGGTGGCTCCGGTCACGGTAGAGGGGTGCGATGTGTGGCGGATTCCGCGTTCCGGTGGGCGTGGTGTGGCATCGTTCGGGGTGGTCGAACTGACGGGGGAACTGCGCGTCACGGTGCCCGAAACATTTCTTGCGACGGTCATGCAGGGATTCGGCCGGGCGCGAGCCTTCGGCTGCGGGCTGATGCTCGTCCGCCGGGCGATCTGAACGAGGGCGGCCATGTCCCATGCCATACCGGGCCTGCCGCCCCCGCGGCCCATTCCGCTGAAAGAACGGTCCTCGGTTCTGTTCGTGGAAAAAGGGCAGCTTGATGTGCTGGACGGCGCCTTCGTTCTGGTCGATCAGAACGGAATCAGGTCGCACATCCCCATCGGTGGTATCGTCTGCCTCATGCTGGAGCCAGGCACGCGCGTCAGCCATGCCGCCGCGGCACTGGCGGCGCGCGCCGGGACGCTGTTGATCTGGGTGGGGGAGGCGGGCGTAAGGCTTTATGCCTCAGGACAGCCGGGAGGGGCGCGGGCGGACAGGCTCCTGCTTCAGGCGCGGCTGGCGCTGGATGACGCCGCGCGACTGAAGATTGTCCGCAAGATGTATGCGCTTCGCTTTGGCGAGGATGCCCCTGAACGGCGCTCGGTCGATCAGTTGAGAGGAATAGAGGGCGCCCGGGTGCGTGAAACCTATCGCCTTCTGGCCAGCACGCATGGCGCGCAATGGGATGGACGACGCTACGATCCGCATGAGTGGGATACCGCCAATCTGGTCAATCGCTGTCTCTCCGCCGCCACGGCCGCCCTTTACGGGATTACGGAGGCAGCGGTCCTGGCGGCGGGCTATGCCCCGGCTATAGGATTCCTGCATACAGGAAAGCCCCAGAGCTTTGTGTATGACATCGCCGACATCGTGAAATTTGAGACCGTCGTGCCCGAAGCCTTCCGGGTGGCGGCGGCCGTTCAGCGCGAGCGCCCGCTGGACGGACAACGGATCTCGAACCCGGTGGCCGCCGTTCGCCATCGGTGCCGTGACCAGTTCCGGCGTACGAACATCCTGGCACGACTAATTCCGCTGATCGAGGAGGTTCTGGCCGCAGGCGGTCTGGACATGCCACCGGCACAGGACGAGGCCATGCCCGTGGCATTCGAAGACCAGAAAGGATTGGGCGATGCTGGTCATCGTGGTTGAGAACGCGCCCCCGCGCCTGCGCGGGCGGTTGGCGGTCTGGCTTCTGGAGGTGCGTGCCGGCGTCTATGTCGGCAATTACGGCCGGCGCATCCGCGAGATGATCTGGGGCCAGGTGTGTGCTTATATCGAGGATGGCAATGCCGTCATCGCCTGGGCTGCTCCGAACGACGCCGGGTTCGAGTTCGATACCTGTGGCCGGAACCGGCGTGTCCCTGTTGACTTCGACGGATTCCGACTGGTCTCATTCGGGCCGGAAGCCGCCCTTCCGGTGCAGCCGGGACCAGCGGCCGCCACACCTCCGCGCCGGCGGGGGCGTGGGTGATAAAACAGGCCTTCAGTCGGTAGGATCTTTGACAACAAAATAGATGTTTAATATCAATGCGCTCCAGGAAGTGTGTTCCCCGCATGCGCGGGGATGAACCGGCGGCCTATCGCTGGGCGTTCGGCTGGCTGGGGTGTTCCCCGCATGCGCGGGGATGAACCGGCGAACGCCGGGCTGGCGAGATTGGGACGAACGTGTTCCCCGCATGCGCGGGGATGAACCGACATCTGAGCATTCGCCCACGGCTGAGTGGCCGTGTTCCCCGCATGCGCGGGGATGAACCGTCTTCCAGCAACCTACGCAGACGCGGGCTGGTGTGTTCCCCGCATGCGCGGGGATGAACCGGAGGGGCATCGTCCCTGGAAACCTGGCTCAGCGTGTTCCCCGCATGCGCGGGGATGAACCGACGGGCTCCGGGGTAGTACGCGTTCGCGATCGGTGTTCCCCGCATGCGCGGGGATGAACCGCTGGCGAGAACGGCGAGAAGCATTGGCACGAAGTGTTCCCCGCATGCGCGGGGATGAACCGAGGAATTTTTCTTCCATCGCGAATTGCCTGCCGTGTTCCCCGCATGCGCGGGGATGAACCGACCCAATAGGCCGTCTCCCCGTCGTCGTCCTCGTGTTCCCCGCATGCGCGGGGATGAACCGGAAATCGCGCTGCTGGGCTTCGACGCGCAAGCGTGTTCCCCGCATGCGCGGGGATGAACCGGCGGTCGCCGCCTGATCCCACCGTGGGGACCGGTGTTCCCCGCATGCGCGGGGATGAACCGAAATTGCCCGGCTCGGCGGCCGGGGCCGGGGCGTGTTCCCCGCATGCGCGGGGATGAACCGCCCTCGGACCAATGGAGCCCCTGCCCCTGCGCGTGTTCCCCGCATGCGCGGGGATGAACCGCTGGCCTGGCGCGAGGAAAGCGGGGACGATTGGTGTTCCCCGCATGCGCGGGGATGAACCGTTCACCACGACGGCGACCCAGCGCCGCCGCATGTGTTCCCCGCATGCGCGGGGATGAACCGGCCCTGCGCGCCAACGAATGTCAGAACCCCATGTGTTCCCCGCATGCGCGGGGATGAACCGGTGACCGACCCGGCGCACTGGTAGGTGTTCCCGTGTTCCCCGCATGCGCGGGGATGAACCGAGCTTTCGAGAACGATTGCGGAAATTAACCGTGTGTTCCCCGCATACGCGGGGATGAACCGTGTCATACCAGCCCGTAACCGGTGTCGGCTGGGTGTTCCTCGCATGCGCGGGGATGAACCGGCCTGTGGGATGGCGAAACCCTGACGGACTGCGTGTTCCCCGCATGCGCGGGGATGAACCGACGAACGTCCATCCTTTCGAACTGGCAGTCTGGTGTTCCCCGCATGCGCGGGGATGAACCGGCGGGACTGGAACAGTCGCTGGATGGACGGGCGTGTTCCCCGCATGCGCGGGGATGAACCGGGTGCTGATACGGTGCCGCCGGAAACTCGACCGTGTTCCCCGCATGCGCGGGGATGAACCGTCCGCGCACAGTTGCGGGCGCTCGGCGGTCACGTGTTCCCCGCATGCGCGGGGATGAACCGGTCGTCATTCTGGAACTGGTCCAGCCCGAACGGTGTTCCCCGCATGCGCGGGGATGAACCGACCTGCATCGGCCGGGCATTGCCGGTGACGGCGTGTTCCCCGCATGCGCGGGGATGAACCGTCCTGGGCGACGTCACCCTGCCCGACATGAATGTGTTCCCCGCGTGCGCGGGGATGAACCGACGGCCGACGATTTCAGCGACCGCGCCCGCGCGTGTTCTCCGCATGCGCGGGGATGAGTGGAGCGGGGCGGCCGTTTTTCAAGCTGAGGTGCTGCGGGTCCACGCGTTGGAGGATGCCGAAAGGCGCCCTGCGAACAGGGTGAGGCAACTGGTAGCTGCATGCCGCCATCCGGCGGTCAGGAGGCGTCCCGATCCGGCATCGCTTCGCGTAGGAAGCGGAACAGGCGCGGGTCGTTGGCGTGGATGACGTTCAGGCGCATCCAGGGTGTTTCGGCCTGGTCGGGCCGAAACAGGCAGCCGGGGGCCAGCATGATGTCTTGCGTTGCCGCGTGTTCGGCCAGAGCGCGCATATCCATCGGTCGTCGGGGGGCGGCCCAGACGAACATTCCGCCGTCCGGGCGGCAGAACAGGTCCAGCCCGGCCGCATCCAGCGCGTCGCACAGCGATTTGCGCGCCGTGGCCAGCCTGTCGCGCACGCGGGCCAGGTGCAGGCGATAGCGGCCTTCGGTCAGGATGGTGTGGACGATGCTTTCGCCCAGGCCCGAACTGGTCAGGCTGCCGGCCATTTTCAGGCGCAGGACATGCTGGGCCAGGTCGGGCCGGCAGGCCAGGAACCCCACCCGCAGGCCGGGCGAGATCGTCTTGGAAAAGCTGCTGACGTGGATGACCCGCCGCAACTGGTCCAGCCGGGCCAGGGTGACGGTGTCCTCGGGCGCCAGGCCGGCGAAGATGTCGTCCTCGACGATCAGGAAATCATGCCGCTCCGCCAGCATCAGCGCCTGATGCGCGACCGGCGCGGAATAGCTGGTGCCCGTGGGGTTGTGCAGCCGCGTGTTGGTGACGAACAGCCGCGCGGCGTGGTGGCGCGCCAGCCGGTCCAGATGCTCCAGGCACGGTCCGTCCTGCAGGCGCGGCACGCCGACGATCCGCGCGCCCAGCGATTGCAGGGTGGGGTAGAGGTTGCTGTAGCCCGGATCGTCCACCAGCACCGTGTCGCCGGGGCGGATCACGCAGCGGATGGCCAGTTCCAGCGCCTGGCTGGCGCCATGCGTCAGGATGATCGAACTGTCGCTGCAGGCAATCTGCTGCTGGGCCAGCAGCAGGCGGATGCTCTGGCGCAGCCCCGGATGCCCGTAGGGATTGCCGTAGCGCATGATCGCCGGATCGGGCCGGCGGGCCTGGACGGCCAGCGCGTGGCGGATGGCGTCGGTGAACAGATACTCCTCGGGCAGCCATCCGCCGCCGGCCTTCAGCAGCGGCGAGTTTTCCTCGTAGGCCCGTTGCAGCAGCCACAGCGAATCGACCGAGGTGGCGACCGGCGCCGGCACGTCGCGGGCCGGGTGGCGGGGGCGGGCCGCCACGAAATAGCCGCGGGCGGGCCGGGCCTCCAGCGCGCCGTCGGCGACCAGGCGGTTATAGGCGTTGGACACCGTCAGGGTGCTGACCCCGCACTGTGCCGCCAGCCGTCGGACCGAGGGCAGGCGGCTGCCCGGCGGCAGGCTGCCGTCGCCGATCCGCCCGGCCAGCATCTGGACGATCTGGCTGACCAGCGGACGCGGCTGCGCGGGATCGAGGTGGAAGGGGAAGGAAAAAACCATCACGAAGGCGCGGCCCGGTTCTGGTCCCGGCGGAACGGGAGGATCGTTCCCGTCTAGATCCGGCCGGCGGTCCTGGCAATGCGCGCGGTCATGCCCGGTAGCGGCTCAGGGCCAGGTCGTCATGCGCGATGTCGGGGGTGCGGCCCGACATGACGTCGGCCAGCACCCGGCCCGACCCGCAGGCCATGGTCCAGCCCAGCGTGCCATGGCCGGTGTTGAGGAACAGATTGCCGATGTCCGTCCGCCCGACGATCGGCGTGCCGTCCGGCGTCATCGGGCGCAGGCCGGTCCAGAACGTCGCGGCCGGCACGTCGCCCGCGCCGGCGAACAGGTCGGTCAGCGAATGTTCCAGGGTGGCGCGGCGCGGGGCGCGCAGCGACGTGCTGAACCCGGCCAGTTCGGCCGTGCCGCCCACGCGGATGCGGTCGCCCAGCCGGGTGATGGCGATCTTGAACGTCTCGTCCATCACGGTGGACACCGGCGCGCGCGCCGCATCGACGATCGGCGCGGTGATGGAATAGCCCTTGATGGGATAGATCGGCAGGTCCAGCCCCAGGGCCAGCACCATCGCGGGCGAGAAACTGCCCAGCGACAGCACGTAGGCATCGGCTTGGTAGGTGCCGGTGTCGGTCACGACGGCCGAGATGCGCGCGCCGTCGCGTTGCAGCGACCGGATGGTGCTGTTGTACAGGAACGTCACCCCCTGGCGGACCGCCAGCGCGGCCAGGTTCTGGGTGAACTGGAACGCATCGCCGGTTTCATCCCCCGGCAGGCGCAGGCCGCCGACGATCTTGCCCTCGGCCTGGGCCAGCCCCGGTTCCGCCCGGACGCAGGCCGCCGGGTCCAGAAGATCGTAGGGGACGCCGTAGCGGTCCAGGATCCGGGTGTCGTCGGCGATGTGGTCCAGTTGCTTCCGGGTGCGGAACACCTGCAACGTGCCCTGCTGCCGGTCGTCATAGCTGATGCCAGTGGTGGCCCGCAGGTCGCGCAGCACGTCGCGGCTGTATTCCGCCAGGCGCACCATGCGCCCCTTGTTGCGGTCGTAGGCGGCGGTGGTGCAGTTTTCCAGCATCTGCGCCAGCCAGCGCCATTGCTTCGGGTCCGGCATCGGCCAGAAGACGAAGGGGCGGTTCTTCATCATCAGCCAGCGGATGGCCTTCAGCGGCACGCCCGGCCCCGCCCACGGGGAGGAGTAGCCCGGCGAGACCTGTCCGGCATTGGCGAAGCTGGTTTCCAGCCCCGGGCCGGGCTGGCGGTCGATGACCGTGACCTCGTGGCCGGCCTGCGCCAGGTACCAGGCGGACGTCACGCCCACGACGCCGCTGCCGAGAATGATGATTTTCATGTTTATCCGCTTTTCTGGCCGCTTTTCAGGGCCGGTGGCTGTGGGGAATGTCAGAGGTCGGCTGGGGCGTGGTCGGCGACGTAGGCACGGTGATAGCGGCGACCCAGCGAGGTCAGGATTTCGTAGCCGATGGTGCCGGCCGCCCGCGCCACGTCATCGACGCCGCGCCGGGTATCCAGCAGATCGACCGTGGCGCCGGGGCGGATCAGCCGTTCGGGCGCGTCGGTGACGTCGATGGTCATCGAATCCATCGAAATCCGGCCCAGGACCGGCAGGCGCACGCCGTCCAGCCACGCGCAGCCGTCCCCGGCGCCGCAACGCATGAACCCGTCGGCATAGCCGACGGCGATGGTCGCGATCCGTCGTGGCGACGCCGGACGGTAGGTCAGGCCGTACCCCACCCCGTCGTCGGGGCCGACCACGCGGGTCTGCAGGACGCGCGCCTGAAGCCGCACCACCGGATGCAGCGGATTGGGCCGCGTCGCATCGGGCGCCACGCCGTACAGGGCGGCGCCAGGACGGACCAGGTCGAAATGGAAATCCGGGCCAAGGAAGATACCCGACGAGGCCGCCAGGCTGGCCGGCGCGCGGGGCAGGGCCCCCCGCAGATGCAGCAGCCGCGCGCGCTGCCGGTTGCTGGCCGGGTCGTCGGGGTCGTCGGCGCAGGCCAGGTGGCTCATGACCAGGCACACGTCTATGCCGCGCAGGGCGTCGGGGTCCTCGGCGATGGCGCCGACGTCGCGTTCGGACAGGCCGAAGCGCGACATGCCGGTATCCAGTTGCAGGACCGCCGGCAGCGGGCGCGCCAACGTGGCTGCCAGCACGCGCCAGCGCCGCAACTGGTCCAGGTCGTTGATGACCGGGACAAGGTCATGCCGGACGCATTCGTCCTCGGTCTCGGGCAGGGCGCCGTGCAGGACGATGATCCGCGCGCCGGGCGAGACATGACGGCGCAGGGCGATGCCCTCGTCGATATGGGCGACGAAGAAGGTCCGCGCCCCTTCGGCCTCCAGCGCCGGGGCCACCTGGGCCGCGCCCAGCCCGTAGGCGTCGGCCTTGACCACCGCGGCGCATTCCGCGCCTTCGGCCCGGGCGCGCAGCAGCCGGTAGTTGGCGCGGATGGCCGCAAGGTCGATGGTCAGGACGGCGCCGGCCCGCGCGCGGGGCCAGCCTGTATCGATAGCGCAAGGAACGGGCATGCGGCGCTCCGGTTCGGGGGACTGGCCCGATCCTACCGGACAGCGGGCGGCATTTCCTGCCATTCAATCGCATGATATGCCGCGCAGGGACGAAATATCGCGTCCTCATGCGACGGGATGGTGGAATGTGGCCTCATGACTGCTGACAAGGTGACCGAGGCGATTCTGCGGCATCTGGGTCAGGATGGACGGATGACCAATGCCGACCTGGCGCGGAAGGTCGGCCTGTCGCCGTCGGCCTGCCTGCGCCGGGTCCGGCAGTTGGAACAGGACGGCGTGATTCGCGGCTATCGCGCGGTCATCGACGAACGGTCGCAGCATGGCGGCACCACCGTGATCGTGCAGATCACCCTGGAACGCCAGACCGAGGAATGCCTGCGCCGGTTCGAGGCCCGGGTGCGGGAATGCCCGGATGTGCGCGAATGCTATCTGATGACGGGCGACGCGGATTACCTGCTGCGCGTGGTGGCGCGCGACGCCGCCGATTACGAACGCATCCACAAGGAGGAACTGTCGCGCATGCCCGGTGTCGCGCAGATCCAGAGCAGCTTTTCGATCCGGTCGGTCGTGGGGAAATAGTACCGTCCGGCCGCGCGATCTGTACAGGTCCGCCGACCGGTACAGCTTCATGCGGAATGCCGCGAACTGTATATATGCGGATGCGAAACGACGCCCGATACTGACCGGGCGCGTATCGCTTTCCGGCATCCGGACCGGGACGGCGCGCGTCACCTGGTATCAGGATACGGGATCGCACAATGACGCAGCTTTCCGACGATTTCGACTGCCCGGCCGCCGTGGCGGAGGGGGCGTACTGGCTTCCGTTTTCCGCCAACCGCCGGATGAAGGCCAACCCCGCGCCGCGCATCATCGCGCGGGCGAAAGGCCCCTTTTATTATACCGAGGCGGGCGAGGAACTGTTCGACACGCTGTCGGGCCTGTGGTGCACCCCGCTGGGCCACGGCCATCCCCGGATCGTCGAGGCGCTGAAGACCCAGGCCGAGACGCTGGATTACTGCACGGCCTTCCAGGTGACCAACCCCGTCACCGTCCGTCTGGCCGGGCGGATCGCCGAGCGGGCGCCCCAGGGCCTGAATCATGTCTTCTTCGCCAATTCCGGGTCTGAATCCGTCGATACGGCGCTGAAGATCGCGCTGGGCTATCACCGCCTGCGGGGCGAGGGAAACCGCTTCCGCATGATCGGGCGGGAAAAGGGCTATCACGGCGTGGGATTCGGCGGCATGTCGGTCGGCGGCATTGTGCCGAACCGCAAGATGTTCGCCAGTGGCATGATCCCCGGTGTGGACCACATGCGCCATACCCACGACCCCGCCCACATGGCGTTTTCACGCGGGCAGCCGACCTGGGGCGCCGATCGCGCGGACGATCTGGAACGCCTGGTCGCGCTGCATGACGCCTCGACCATCGCGGCGGTCATCGTCGAGCCGATGCAGGGGTCGTCCGGCGTCATCGTGCCGCCGGTCGGCTATCTGCAGCGCCTGCGCGAGATCTGCACCCGCCACGGCATCCTGCTGATCTTCGACGAGGTCATCACCGGTTTCGGCCGTATGGGCGCGAATTTCGCGGCCGAGCGTTTCGGCGTGACGCCCGACATGATCGTCTTCGCCAAGGCGATCACCAACGGCGTGGTGCCGATGGGCGGCGTGATCGTCAGTGACGAGATCTACAACACTTTCATGGCCGGTCCGCCCAACGCCATCGAATTCTGCCATGGCTACACCTATTCCGGCCATCCGCTGGCGGCGGCGGTGGCCCACGCCGTGCTGGACGTGATGGAGGAGGACGCGGTGCTGGAGCGCGTGCGCGCGCTGGAACCGGTGCTGGAGGAGGCGGTGCACGCCCTGCGTGGACTCAACCTGGTCGCGGACATCCGCAATATCGGCCTGGCGGCGGCCATCGACGTTGCGCCGGTTGATGGCGCGCCTGGCGCGCGGGGGCTGTCGATCTTCGAGAAGGGGCTGGAATCGGGCCTGCTGCTGCGTTGCACCGGCGACACCATCGCCTTCGGCCCTCCGTTCATTTCCACACCGGAGCAGATCCACGCCATGGTCGATGGCGTGCGGCGGCTGATCCAGGCCATCGACTGACCCGGCCTCCCTCACGTTTGACCAAAGAAAGAAAAACCGATGCCCTTGCTGCATTTTCACCTGATCGAAGGCCGTTCCGACGCCGAGGTCAGGACGTTGCTGGACGCCGCGCACGAGGCGATGCTGGAGGCCTTCCAGGTGCCGGCCGGCGATCGCTACCAGATCGTGTCCGAGCACAAGCCTTCGCGCATGATCGTCGAGGACACGGGGCTGGATATCCCGCGCACCCGCGACGTGGTCCTGGTGCAGATGTTCAGCCGGCCGCGCGGGGACGAGAAGAACGCCCTGTTCTATCGCCTGCTGGTCGAACGGTTGCAGCACGCGTGCGGCATCGCGCCGTCCGACGTCATGATCTCGGTGGTCGAGAACCAGGACGCCCACTGGTCCTTCGGCCATGGCCGGGCGCAGTTCCTGACCGGGGAATTGCCCGGCCCGGCCAAGCCGGCGGCCTGAGGCTTTGCCCCCCAATCCCGGATAAAACGACTGGGTTTCCAAAGGGCTATGCCCTTTGGTGGGTCAAGGGCAAAGTCCCATAGGCGCGAAGTTAATATTTTCTGAGGACTTGAGCTTGTGAGCTTCGTTTCCGGGGTGATTGTGCCTGTCTTCGTCGAAAGCGCTGGATGACGTCATGCCTGTCGAGCCAGATGGGAGGGAGGATGGCATATCTGAGGATTTCGCGCGCTTTTTGCCATGCGGCCCAGAGGAGACTGTATGTGGGCTTGGGTCTGCCCTCAGGCTGAGGGGGAAACGCCGACGATCTCGCTGGCGAGATCATCGGTCATCACGGCGGCGATGAGATGCGCCAGCAGCCATGTCCTGGCCAGTGCGGGATTTGCGGCAGGCAGGCGGTCAATGCCTCCGAGGGTTTTCAGTCGTTTGAAACCGATTTCGACCTGCCAGCGGTGACGGTAGAGGGCAATGATCTGCTCGGCCGGGTGCTTGTCGCGTGAGAGGGATGTGAGCAGGATCAGAAAGCCTGCGGCCTCGGCAGTGCGAGGGTCGAGTTTATGGCCGTTCCTGCTGGCCTTGCGTGCCTTCTTGCGACGCGCCGTCCCGGCGCCCTCGGCAGGCAGGCGCTGGATCACCAGACGCAGCGGCTGTGCTATCCCCTTGACGTGAACGTCGCGATCGCACGGTAAATCGTCATTAGGCAATGTCGTCATCACATCGAGCTTTTGACCCGAGGCATCGTGCAGGCGCACAGCGCGCCATCCCATCCTGGTGATGAAGTCGCTGCCCTGGCTCAGCACGTCGTGAAAATTACGGACCCGGGCGTAGCCCCGATCGGTGATGACGGTGCGTCCCGCACCGACCGGCGTATGGGCCGTTTCCTCGGCGATCCTGTCGGTTGTCAGTTGCAGACTGGTGAAACGGCCTCGGCCGGGGTCGTAGCAGGCATGCAGCTTCCACCGTCCGCCACGGCCTGGAGCGCAGATCACCGAACCGTCCACCAGCGACAGGGTCAGTCCGGCTTCGTCGGAGGGGGAGGGCACCCCAGCGCGCGAGGCCAGCAGGCATCCGAGGATATGAGACAGCCAATCGCCCATCCCACGCAAACGGCCCTCCACAGCCTTGTCGCTCAGTTCCGCAATGCCCGCATCGCCAGCACGGGCCGCCGCCGCCCGCAGGGACTGGCCTCCCGGGCCATACATAAGTGCCAGGCGCAAAAGACCCTCCGCACTCCTGACTTTGCGGACACGCCGTAGAGCACCAGTTGTCCGGCTCGTCGCCTCAAGATCCACCACCGCGCCAATCACGCGAACAACAGACCGCCAATCCCCGCGAAGAAGAGATACAGAACTCATCCCTCCCTTGAATCACAATCCAAACACTGAACTCAATCAATTATCTTCGCGCTCATGGGGCAAAGTCCTTGCCTTGGGTCAGCGCGGCATTTCGGTCTCGATCCAGTCGGTGACCGAATGCCGTGTCGGCGCCCAGCCCAGTTCGCGGCGGGCTTTGCCGGCGCGGACGCGGCTGTTCGACCCCAGGGCGAAGACCGCCAGTTCACGGCCCCAGCGGGCCACGGCCTCCGCCGCCGGCCAGGACTGCGCCGGCCCCAGGCCCAGCGCGCGGGCGATGGCGCCCACCAGCGCGCCGAACGATTCCTCGCCGTTCTCGACATAATAGAAACTGCCGGCCGGGGCTTTTTCCAGCGCCAGCAGGTACAGCTCCGCCATGTCGGCGATATGGACGTTCGACCAGATGTTCAGCCCGCGCCCGATATAGCGGGCGATGCCGCTTTCCTTCGCCTGCGCCACCAGGGGCGGGATCTGCACGCTCTGCGCGGGCGCGCCCAGAGTGGTGCCGTAGATCAGGCTGTTGCACAGCACGACCGTGCGAACGGCGGGGGCGGCCGCGACGATCAGCCGGTTCAGGGCGACGCGATGTTCCTTGTCGGGCGCGGGCGTGACGGGCGTGTCCTCGGTGAAGATGGCGTCCGACGGCTCGCCCATCGCCTCGTCGCCGACCAGGCTGGTGCCGCTGGTGTGGATGAAGGGCTTGCCGCTGCCCGCCAGGCCGGCCAGCAACGCCAGGACCGCGCCCTGATGGTCGCTGTCGGCGGCGTTGATGACGGCATCGGCGGCGCGGGCTTCCGCCATCAGCAGGGCCGCGTCGTCCAGCGTGCCCATGACGGGGATGATGCCGTGGGCCGCGACGCCCGCCGCCTTGTCCGGCGAACGGACCAGACCACGGACCTCATGCCCCTTGCCAGCCAGCAGGGCGGCGACCGAACCGCCGATATAGCCGCTGGCGCCGGTGACGAAGATCTTCATGGTCATGCACTTTCCTGCTGGTAGGTGGGATAGTCGGTGTAGCCACGCGCGCCGCCGCCGTAATGCAGGCCGCGGTCGGCGGGGCGGAGCGGCCAGCCCTGTTCCAGCCGCGCCACCAGGTCGGGATTGGCGATGAACGGCTCGCCGAAGGCGGCGATGTCGATCAGCCCCGCGTCGATCAATGTTTCGGCGCGGTCGCGGGTCATGCCCCCGGCCAGGATCAGCACGCCCGTGTAACGCGCCCGGAACCGGGCGAGGAAATCGGGCGGGATGGCCACGCTGCCGCGTGATTTCTGGTCCATCAGATGGACATAGGCGAGGCCGCGTCTGCTGAATTCGTCCGCCAGGAACAGATAGGTGTCCTCGATCTCGGGATAAGGCTGCATGTCGAACAGCCCGCCATAGGGCGAAAGGCGGATGGCGGTCCGTTCCGCGCCGATGCGGGCGATGACGGCGTCGATCGCGTCCAGCACGAAGCGGGTGCGCCCCTCCAGCGTGTCGCCGCGATAGGCGTCGGTGCGGTCATTGACGGTCGGGTTCAGGAACTGCTCGATCAGGTACCCGTTCGCGCCGTGCAGTTCGACGCCGTCGAACCCGGCCGCGATGGCATTGGCGGCCGCCTGCGCGAAATCGGCGATCACGCCGCGCACTTCGTCGGTCGAAAGCGCACGGGGCCGTGACACATCGACCGCGCCCGGCACGCCGTCTTCCGTCATCCCCCAGGCCTGGCTGTCGCGGGCGATCCGCGCCGTCGAACTGACCGGTGCGACGCCGCCGGGCTGGTTGCTGACGTGGCTGACCCGCCCGACGTGCCACAACTGGGTGAAGATCACGCCGCCCGCGTCATGGACGGCATCGGTGACTTTGCGCCAGCCCGCGACCTGGTCCGCGCGGTACAGGCCGGGAATGCACAGGAAGCCTTCGGCGGTCGCCGAGATCGGCGTGCCTTCGGTAATCAGCAGGCCCGCCGTGGCGCGTTGCGCGTAATAGAGGGCGGTCAGATCATCCGGCACGCCGTCGGGCGTCCGCGCACGGGTCATCGGCGCCATCGCGACGCGGTTGCGCAACGTATGGCCGGCCATGCGGAACGGCTGAAAGAGA
This sequence comes from Gluconacetobacter johannae, assembly GCF_014174305.1. Classification (GTDB taxonomy): domain Bacteria; phylum Pseudomonadota; class Alphaproteobacteria; order Acetobacterales; family Acetobacteraceae; genus Gluconacetobacter; species Gluconacetobacter johannae. Next base: position 170,915 of record NZ_JABEQH010000004.1, read on the forward strand.
CGATCCATCGAAACGGGTTCCTTGCAGGACGATCGCAGGCGTCTGCCTGCCATCCGGGTGGCGTGGTCCGTGAAATCTGGTCCGGATGGCGGCGCTTGATAATTCGGCGAAAGGGCACATCATTTATGAGGATGTTTCACAGATCGGATGGATAGATGGATAACCGGGCCGGCGAGATGATGGTCTTCACCCGGGTGGCCGAGGCCGGCAGTTTTTCCGAGGCGGCGCGGCAGACGCGCATGACGCCCTCCACCGTCAGCAAGCTCGTCGCCCGGATCGAGGACAGGCTGGGCGTCCGGCTGGTGGAACGATCGACCCGGCGGCTGTCCCTGACCGACGAGGGGCGGCTCTATTACGAGCGCAGCGTGGCCCTGCTGTCGGAGCTGGACGCGATCGAGGGCGAACTGACCCATGGCGCGTGCAATGCCGGCGGCACGGTGCGGATCAATGCCTCGGTGGGGTTCGGCGTGCGGGGGATCGAGCCGTTTCTGCCGGAATTCTGGCGGACCTATCCCAACATCGTGGTCGATCTGTCGCTGTCGGACGAGATCGTGGATCTTTACCTGGATCGGACCGACATTGCGTTTCGGGTCGGGCCGCTGGCCGATTCGGGTCTTGTGGCCCGCAAGCTGGGCACCGCGCGGCGCATGATCGTGGCCGCGCCGGATTATCTGGCCTGTCGCGGGACACCGCGCACCGTTGCGGATCTGCCGGCCCATAATTGCCTGGGCTTCAATTTCCGCCGCGCCGCGCCGGTGTGGCCGCTGCGCGACGGGGGGCGCGCCGTCGAGCGGGTTGTCGGCGGCACCCTGCTGGCGAACAATGGCGAAACCGTCCATCGCATGGTGCTGGCGGGTGTCGGGCTGGGCCGCCTTGCGGATTTCCATGTCCGTCACGATATCCGGGCCGGTCGTCTGGTGGAGGTGCTGGCCGAGGCCGGACAGGGCGAAATGGAGGATGTCCATGCCCTGTATCTGGGCGGGCCGCGCGTGCCGCAGCGCATTCGCCTGTTCCTCGATTTCATGGCGCCGCGGATGCAGGCCTTCCTGCGCGATGCCGCGACGGCGTGATGGCGGTCCGGGGCGGTCGCGCAATTGGCAGTAGATGACGCGGCCGCTTGCCGTTAGGGTTGACGGGGAACCCTTGGGAACGGAAGGGGATCATGCCCGACATAGTGGTGCCTGCCATTCCTGACAGCCTGAAGGCCGGGCCGGTCGTGCTGGGTCATGGGGATACGGTGCGGACGGCCGCGTGCACCATCATCGCCGCGATCCATGCCCATCTGGCCGCCAATCTGGATGCCGCCATCGACGGGCGCAATCCGGAGGGGGTGCATCAGGTGCGGGTGGCGCTGCGCCGCTTTCGCGTCCTGGCCGGGCTGTTGCGGCGCGACAGTCCCAACGTGGTGCTGGACGGGGCGTCGGGTCATGCCCGCACGCTGGCCCATGGGTTGAACGACGCGCGCAACTGGGACGTGTTCACGATCACGACGCTGCCGGGCCTGGGCGCGCTGGCGCATGTCGGGGTCGATGCGCCAGGCGTGCTGGGCCCGCTGGCCGGGCCTTTGCGACAGGGGGCGGCCGACACGGCACGGGCGGCGCTGGGCGGAACCGAGGCGCGTCGGTTCGTGTATCTTCTGGAACAGATGATCGACGGGGCGGTCTGGATCGCGCCGCTGCCGGCGACGGTCCAGCAGACGCTGGACGAGCCGGCCGCTGATTTCGCCGCACGTCATCTGACGCGCCTGCACCGCAAGGCCCAGCGCCAGGGGCGGGACCTGGCGCTGCTGGCGCCGGAGGAGCGGCACCAGTTACGCCTGACCCTGAAGAAATTGCGCTACACCGCCGAATTCTTCCAGTCCTTGCATGCCCCCGGCACGGGGGCGGCCCCCTACATACGTCGCCTGTCGCGCCTGCAGGACGTGCTGGGCATGGACAGTGACGTGCTGACGACGCGGGCCCTGCTGGCGCGGATCGGCGAGACCGCGCCGGGGCCCGACATCCAGTACACGCTGGGCGCCGTGGCGGGCTTCCTGTGCTGCCGCCAGGCCGCCATGCAGGACAGGACCTATGCCAGGTGGCGCAAATTCAGGCGGCAATCCGTCTTCTGGCACGCCTGACCCCGACTGTCATCAAACCATCACGAACTGTTCTTGCGGCTGTCGTTGCCTGTGGGGCATGGACCGTGCTCTTGCACGTACGTCTTCCGTTGGCATATCGCCGTGAACGAAGGGACCTGCGTCATGTTCAAATCCGAGATCGTCGAGATCGACGGCGTCTTCGTAGGGGTCGTCATCCAGACCCGGCACGATGGCGCACGGGTGTTTCGGGCCATTCATGAATGGCTGCGCCCTTTGAACGGCCAGATCATGTCGTCGCTCCAGGAGGCGCGGAACAGCGCCACCGGACAGTTCCGCCGCCGCCGGGTGGCGTCCTGCCTGGCCGCCGCCGCAAGCTGATCGGCTACCGGATGGGGCGTTCGGGGCCGGCAGGCGCCAGGCGATAGCGGAAATCGCAGTGGGATGCGCCTTCCATGATCGTCTGGGTGCGGGTGAAGACGATGTCGGGATTATAGCCGGCGCAGAACTGCCCGTCGCGATTGCAGGAAAGCAGCGGCCCCAGTTCGCCCAGCCCCATCGCGCGATACATCTCGGCATAACGGCAGCGGGTCACGTCGAATTCCAGGATGTCGGCCCGCGCGACATGCACCGTCAGTTCCAGCGCGTCCTCGGCCGTCCACAGGCGCAGGGCCTCGGCGAAATCCGCAAGGTCCGGCATGTGGCCCAGCGCCGCGCGGAAAGATGCCCCCTGGTCCACCGCCGAGCGTGTCACCGCATCGCGGATGGTGTCGCGCGCGACCTCCGCCCCGTGGGAGGCCGCCAGCACGTCATGGACGCGGCGCAGGATATCGGCCTCGATCCGCCGGCGTTCGATGATGGGCACGGGCTGCTGTGTCGACATGGCGTCCTGTCCCCGCATGCCTGTGCAGCGACAGGCCGAATGTTTCGATTGTGGCGATGTTCCGATTGCCGTGCGGCGCAGTCAATATTATCGAAGCGAGAACGTTTCGCTATCCGGACGTCGGGGCGGTTCGTATCGTAGCGCAGGCGGAACATCATGTCGCAGCAGCCCCCCAGGCACGTAGCCCCCAGGCCCGAAGCCTACAGACGCGAAGCTATGGGGATCGCGTTCGCGTTCATCTGTCTGGCCATCGTGGGGGTCATGCCCATTATCTCGGCCAGCCGTCCGGCCGGGTCCGATGCGCTGAGCTTCGCGTTGCTGATGTCGTTCTGGCAACTGGTCTGCTCGCTGCCGCTGGTGTGGCGCAAGGGGCAGGCCGCCGATGTGATCCTGGGCCGTGTCCGGACCACCGTGCCACGCGGCTGGATGCATGCGGTGACACTGGGCACGGGCATGATGTTCGGCCTGTCGACCTATGTGTTCGTGCTGTCGGTCGACAAGGCGGGCGAGGTTTCCACCGCCATTGCGCTGCAGGCCTATCCGCTGTTCTCGATGCTGTGGGAGGTCGTGTTCCTGGGCAAGCGCAAGAGCGGGCTGGAACTGGTCTTCACGCTGCTGATGATCCTGGCGCTGGTCTATCTGGCCACCAATGGCACCTTCCGGATCGAAGGCCTCTCCCTCTGGTTCCTGGTGGCGCTGGGCACCCCTCTGTTGTGGAGCGTGGCGCACGTCGCGTTGAAAGAGGTGCTGGACCGCAGCGCCATCACTCCGGCGCAGGTCACATTTTCTCGCCTGCTGGTCTCGACCTGCTTCCTGCTCGTGCTGTGGCTGGCGGTGGGTGGCGGGCAGGCGGGGCTGCGGGAGGTCATGTCGCCCCGCTTTCAGGAGCTCGCCCTGCTGCTGGGGGCGATCTACTACCTGGAACTGCTGACCTGGTTCCATGCGGTCCGGCATGTCGATGTGTCGGTCGCCAGTTCGATCACCATTCCCGCACCCGCCCTGACGATGCTGATCGGGGCCGCGTTCCTGCATGTGCCGGTACGGTCTTATCAGCTCGCGGCCATGGGCGTGATCGTCGCCGGCATGTACGGGCTGCTTTATGCCGGCAGGCGCAAGCGGGTGGCGGCCGGCCGCATCCCTGCGGTGTCGTGACAGGCGGGGCCGGCCGGGTGCGCCTTACGCGCCCTGGACGATGACCACCCGATAGGCCGATCCCCGGTGCCGGTGTTGGGCGACAGCCTGGTAGGCCGGGCTGTCGTACCACGCGCGGGCATGGGCCATGGTGGGAAATTCCACGATCACGACCCCTTCCGGTGCGGCGCCTTCCAGAACGTCCTGGGTGCCGTAGGCGGCGAGAATGCGGACCGGATGGCCGTCGAAGGTCGGCGCCACCGCCTTCATGTAGGCGTCGAGTTCCGCCTGGTCCGTGGTGTTTTCGCGGGTGAAGACGATATAGGCGGACATGTCCCGGACCTCCTGACGAGCGCGGCCGCCTGTGCCGGCGGCTCTGGGGTCGAGACTGGCACGGCACGCGGGTTTTCCAAAAGGGGCATTGTTATTTTCGCCGTCGCCTCGCCAGCCGTACAGACAAAAGACCCGCCCTGCCGGCAGGCAGGGCGGGTCTTTGCCACGCGGGACCACGGAGCGGAGGGGGCGCGGCCGATGCCGCCCGGCCCGTCCGCCCCCACCGGTTCGATCAGAACGCGGTCGAAATCGTCCCGGTCATGGAGAAGCGCGGTTCCACCATGAAGGAGTTGCCATAGCCGGCATAGGGGGCTTGGTTTCCGCTCCAGACGGGGTTCGTAGTGTGGGTGGAGAGGTTCACATTGGGGTCGCTGCCGCGATAGACCACGCCCATCGGGCCGGTGCGGACGATGGACCCGGTCAGGTTCGTGAAGTTCAGCCGGAAGGTCGGCGACTTGGCGAACAGGAACGGCGCGAAATGATACCCAAGCGACAGCGTGTCCGTCACATAGCCCGGGATGCGCTGGTCCCCGGCCACGCTGACCGATTGCGGGCCGGTGTAATGGACGTTCCCATTCGCGAAGAACCCCTTGTAGGTGTACGTCAATCCGAAGTTCGCCATCACGCGCGGCGCCATGACCGCCTGCGTGCCCTTCGAATGGATCAGCGTGTTCGTATAGGGGTCGGGCACGTCGCTGTCCTGCGTGGCATGGAGATATTCGACCGACGCATAGGGGCTGAAACCGTGGATGGAACGGCCCGCCACCATCATGTCGAAGCCGCGCATGGTCTGGTTGCCGATCGAGAACGGCAGGAAGCTGTTCATGCCGATGTACTGATTCACGATACGGTTCGTGACGTTGTAGTTGAACAGCGCCACATCGGCGATGATGTATTTGTCGTGATACCGGTATCCCAGTTCTTCCTTGATGGAATACTGGTTTTTCAGGAAATTCGGGCTGGTGGGCCGCCATCCCATGTCCACCGCGCTGGGCTGGCGATAGTCGCCCTCGGCGTTGACATAGATCTGGTGATGCTCGTTGAACGTGTAGCCGATGGACAGCTGCGGCAGCGGTTCGGTCGTGTTGGTGCTGTAACGGCTGTACGGATCGGCGGTCCAGCTATTGGCCATCACGAATTTGAAGCCGGCATGGATCACCAGCTTGTCATGCAGGTATTTCGCGTTGTCCTGCACGAACAGGGAATGGAGTTCGTAGCCAGCATCCTGCCCATAGGGCGCCGTGGTCCTGTAAAGCTCCCACGGGTTCGGCGGGGTGCCGTCCGCGTTCGTCTGGCCGCTGGGGTAGGACTGGAGCGTGTAGTTGTTCTCGTACCAATATCCGGCCGAAAGCTCGTTGTGCGGATCGATCCGGTATCCGAGCTTCGCCACCGCGCCCACCTGGCGCGTCGAGTTCTGCAGGAAGAAGTTGGTCAGGTTGGGGCCGGTGTACGGGCCGCCCGCGCCATTGTCGATCGGATTGCCCGGAGATGCGTCCCAGCCCTGGCCGAAGCTGAAATAGGGCTGCAGGTCGAAGCTGAAGCGCGCGGGCAGCACCAGATGGATCGGCGCGGTCAGGAAGACCTGGTTCCAGTGATCGTTGTTGTTTTTCCAGTAGTTATCGCTGGTCGGGTCGGCGGTGCGGCCGTATCCCGTTCCGGTCTTCTTGTATTGATAGAACTCATGTTCCGTCGGATAGTTGTCGATGATGAAATCTTCATTGTTCCACGACAGGAAGACTTTGGCGGTCGAGCCGTTTTCCCAGTCCTTCTGGATGCCGAAATCCAGATGCCGCCGATCGTTGGCGCCCGCGCCCATCCAGGGGCGGTTGTGCGTATGAGAGAACGAGATATAGCTGCGTACGCCGCTATTGCCGATATCACCGGATTCAAGGCGCAGGAACTCGCGCGACAGATTATTCGTCCCGTAGGAGAAATCCATCAGCCCGCCGAACTTATGCGACGCGGTGTGCGAACGCTCGTCCATCACGCCGCCGGCCGCCGACATGACCGGTATGTCGGTCGCCGAGCTGCCCGGCGTCACGTTGACCTCCTCCAGGTTTTCCGAATCGATGTCCTCGGCCATGTATTTCGCCGCGGCGGCCGGCGCGCCGTCGATCATCAGGCCCATGTCGAGGTCGGTCAGGCCGCGCACCTGGATCATGCCGCCCTGCATGCCGGCGGTGTCCGGCGTCGACACGCTCACGCTCGGCAGGTTCTTGATGAGGTCGAGCGCGGTGCTGGTGGGCGCGCGCATGTCGATATATTCTTTCGCGACGGTCTGCACCGCATGGGGCGCCGTTTCCAGCCGCATCATGCCGCCGCCGCCATTCAGGGCCTGCCGCGAGGAGACGACGGAAATGTCTTCGGCGCTTCGCGGGGCCGTGGCTTGCGGGCGCGGGGCCGGCGCCGTGGTGGGCGTGGGATGATGCGCGGTGGCGGATGCCGGGTGAGGAAGGGTGGAGGCCGTCTGGGTCGCGGCGGCCGCCGGGAACTCCGGCCATGCCGCGATACAGACCACACCTGCCAGGCAGGACATGGCCCGCAGCCGATTTCGTAACCCCGGTGTCCGATGATAGCGCGTCATTCTCTGTTATCCCTCATTCTTTCCACCAGTCACGGCACGCATTCCGTCCTGACTCGCGTTATATCGTTGCTTGGATGTGGCCCTGCCTGACAGGAGGCAACCGTTTTGTCGCCATAGAGTGATGGCATTCAGGATCCATGAACCGAAAGATGGCGTTTTCGCAGGCTGGCGCCCGGCCGGGACGCCTCGCCCTGCAACACTATGGAACCGATGGAGGTTCAGTATCTGTAGTGGGAAGGGCGTCAATCAATCGGTCGCAATCGGCATTATAATTGTCTGCACCTTCCCGCTATTCCCAGATTTCGCGTTGGCTGCTGTCCTGTCCGCAAATATCTTCAGGAACGGTCCGGAATCGTTACATAATGTGTAACGGAGAATGCCTCAAGGATAAAAAAGGGAACAGATCGTTGCCGTTTTCCGAGCGGTCGGACCATCAGGGAAGCCGGCCATTGCGGCCAGATCCTGCCTTGCGAATCAATAGCGTAAAGGCTGCCGCATCTATATCATTGTTGAAATGATTGCGGCGTCGGGAAGGCGGAAAGGAAGGCAGGCAATGAAGCGGCATCTGGTGTGGGGATATGTGGCGCTTGCGGTGATCGGCCTGTCCTTGCCCGCGCGTGCGGCCGAGGAGGTGCGGGCGGTCGTGGTCGCGAATTGGGAAAATGGCGCCGATCGCGGCGACGCGCCCGGTGAGTATCAGGACTGGGTGGAGCGCGCGCATCTGGACACGAAAATCGCGGTCCGAGGCGCGCCGGACGTCGTGCGCCGAAATCGTGCCGGTCTGTATGGTGTGGTCCTGCGACATGGCGTGACCGACCTCGCGGCCTTCGTTCTGGACCCGCGTTTCGACTTTCACCACACGTACTGGCTGTTTACCGGCATTTCCGGCATCGATCCGCACGCGGCATCGGTGGGCAGCGTCGCCTGGGCGCGTTGGGTGGTGGATGGCGATGCATTGCGCGAGATCGACGATCGCGACATTCCAAAGGATTGGCCATATGGCCTGTATGCCATCGGGGCGTCGCGTCCGGACATGTTGCCGGCGAATCCAAACCATTACGGGTCGGTGACGGACGTCGCGGAACTGACCAAGGCCTATCCGCTCAACCAGGGGTTGGCACGCTGGGCTTTCGCGATCAGCCGCAAGGCCGTCCTGGCCGACGATCCGGACATTGCCGCCCGGCGGCGGGCATGGACAGGTTTTCCCCAGGCACAGCGACCGCCTTTCGTCCTCATGGGCGAAACGTTGGGCGCCGAGCGCTACTGGCACGGCGCTGGGCGCAACCTCTGGGCGGAGAACTGGGTGAAGCTATGGACCGGCGGCCGGGGGCTGTTCGTGATGACGAACGAGGAAAGCCAGACCTATCAGCGGGAAATGCGGACATTGGCCTCTCTCGGATTTGTCGACGCCAGCCGGATCATGGTCCTGCGGTCGGGCAGCAATTTCGCCCTGCCGCCGCCGGGCGTGCCGGTGACGCAGTCGATGGGGGACGAAGGACCGGGGCAGGCCGTGGCGTTCGACAATAACGAACGGGCCGGGGCGCCCGTCCTGACCGAGATCCTGTCCCATTGGGACCGGTATCGCGATCGCGTTCCCTCTATCGGGCCGGACGATCCGGGCGTTTCCCTGCCGCGCCCGATCGGCCCTTATCCCCGATGATGCCGGGGCAGGAGAATGCGCGCGGCTCATCGGACCTGATATAGTTCCAGCGGCAGGCCGTCCGGATCGGCGAAGAAGGTGAAATCGCGGCCGGTCAGTTCGTCCGTCCGGACGGGTTCGACGTCGATTCCCGCCTGTTGCAGATGGCGGATCGCCGCCGACAGGTCGGCCACCGCGAAGGCCAGGTGCCGCAGGCCGCAGGCTTCCGGACGTGAAACCCGGGGCGGCGGGGCGGGAAAGGAAAACAGCTCGATCTGGGTGGCGCCGACGGCCAGGTCGCATTTCCACGACGCGCGTTCGGCGCGATAGGTCTCCCGGATGATCGGCAGGCCAAGGATGCGGCAATAGAAATCCTTCGATCGCGCGTAGTCCGAGCAGATGATGGCGACATGGTGAATGGCGTCGATCATGGGGCAGGGGTCCGATAAGGGGGGGATTGTCTATTCATGCCATGGCTGGCGGTGCGGCGACAGGTGGTCTCTTGCGGTGTGGCGGCGCCACCCCAGATTCCAACCCGTGGGCGGTCCTGCCCGCCAGGCCCCGGAGGGATTTCATGAGCAGCACACCGGAATCGGTCGCCGCCGATCTGTTTAACCGCTACGGGTCCGATGCCCTGGCGATCGCCCAGACCCACCTGGATGAAGCCCGGCAGGCGGGGGACGAGCGCATGGCGCGGCAGTGGATCGCGGCCTGTGACGAGATACGGCGCCTGCATGCCGACGAAGACACGGTCGAAATCGACCTTGACCGATAGGCGAAGCGGTCGGGGCTCATCAATTCGTGATCGGTAGGGCGCGCAAGCCATACTATGACATCACCGGATCGGCATCTCGTCGTGTAGTGTCCCCAAAAAACGGGGAGGCTCATCATGGCGGCATGGGTTCAGTCCGCGATATTGTTTCTTCTGGCTGTGGGATACATCACCTTGGCTGTAACCCATTGACGGTTGACGGAGAGGTGTTTCCAGCGTCGTCGATATCATCGCAGCGCATGAGGCCCCCGCAGATTTTCCGGATACGCGCCGCGTTTGTTCTGCGCCATCCTGCGCGGAATACGAAGGCGGCGAGGATGTCCGGCAATGGTTCAGAATACGGTTCCGTCGGAATCCGCCGACGTGGGCGGACCGAAGGCGGCGCCACGTGCTTCGCACAGGAAGCGGGCTGTCTTCGGCCTGCTTCATCATCATGCGCTGGAGGACAGGGGGCATGATAATATCGTCCGTATCGGTCATGCCGACCGGGCCTGGTCCGATCTGTACCACCATGCGCTTACCATTCGCTGGGGCACGTTTTTCTGGGTTTCGCTGGCGCTCTACATTCTGATCAATGTCGGTTTCGCGCTTTTGTACATGGTCGTTCCCGATCAAGTGACGGGGGCGCATCCACACGCGTTCTGGGATTTCTTTTTCTTCAGCATCCAGACCCTGTCGACTGTGGGATATGGTGTGATGGCGCCCATCGGGCCTGTCGCACATGTCGTTGTGTCGTTCGAACTACTGGGCGGCATGATCCTGAACGCGGTCGCCACCGGCCTTGTCTTCGCCCGTTTTTCCCGCCCCAAGGCACGGGTGATCTTCAGCGACCGCGCCCTGATCCGCACCGAAGACGGGGTCCCGCACCTCAGCGTCCGGATCGCGAACCGGCGGCTCAGCCCGATCCTGTCGGTCAGCCTGGAAATGTCACTGGCGCGCCTGATCGTGCAGTCGAACGGTCGACTGGCCCGCCGTTTCGATCCGTTGCCGCTGATGCAGTCACATGTGCCGGTTCTGCGTTTCGCTTTTCCCCTGCTGCATGTCATCGACGGCAACAGCCCTCTGAACGGCCTGGACCTGGACCAACTTGCGAGGGAGGAAGCTGAGATCGTCGTTACCCTGACCGGCACCGACGAGGTCTCGGGGCAGACGGTCTTTGCCCGCACAGCTTACGGATTCGACCGGGTTCTGTACAATCATCGCTTCGTCGACATCATCGACGCTGCGCCCGATGGGCGGATTACCGTGGATTATACGCGGTTTCATGCGACGGAGATGCATTGAAACTGAATGTCTTATGGGTAACTCTGATTGGGTTCAACGGAGGATAAGACTCACTTCGCAACGTAGGCAGCGGTAATTGCGGGGCTGGTTACTGCACCGATCAAGCCAAGGAATTTATACAGCTTGTTGACCTTCGCATTCGAAACGTAAATGAGGTCCTTGTCTTTCATGACAAACTTCTGGGCAAGGAAGTAATTTGTCGGGTTCATAAAATCAATATTGTAGATAATTGGTGTTCCGCCAGGTTTCGGCACGAGCCCGAGTCTCTGCGCGACTTCGTCGCTCTCGTAACGGAAGAGAAAGACTGCGTTGGCGTCGGCGCGCTCGTCAGTCGGTCCGCCAATTCGCGCTATAGCTTCGTCAAGCGTGAGTATGGGGGTGTTGAATGGAGTCTGGGTTACCTGAGTTGCACCAAATACCGTATAAGTACGGGGCAGGTAGATGACCTGGACGTTGTCTCCCGGCATGAGCGGAATATTCTGGTCCGGGTTGTTTTCGAGCGTACGCAAGGGGATACGTCCGGTCACTCCATGCCGCGTCAAGAGCACCATGCTATCCTCGGACGAATGGGTCGCGCCACCCCCCATGGCAATGATGTCCAGAAGCCCTTCATGGGCGAGGGTAAGCATCTGACGCCCAGGGCGATGAATGTCCCCCGAGACGATAACGGAATTATGAAGGTCGGTCATGACCCGCACGATGACCTGAGGGCTTTGTGACTTCGAGGCCAGTTGGTTTTCGATCATCTTGGCAAGTTGGGGGGGCGTTTCTCCCGCAACGTGAATGCGACCGATGTAAGGAAAAGGGATCGATCCCTGATCGTCGACTTCGATGGGTGGAAGGGCCTCAAGGCTGGCGGTGGTATTGCCTGCCCCGCTTCCAGCGCTTATCGGACCTGCCGTCGTCCGTCCTCCCGACATTCCACCGCCTGAAAATAGACCGCTGCCGATTTCGAAGACGGAGATCGAAAGAAGGTCGCCGGGGCCAATGGCTCCATGTTCCCCTTGACCAGGCCCTTCTTTCTGGAGGGTGGAGAGGAGGGGAGGCTTTTCACTTTGAAGTACGTCGACCGTCTTCGGTGTAAACGGTATGATGGTGAACCCGATTTGGTTCAGTTTCGGGTCCTTTTCGGCCTGCAGGATCTGCGAACTGACCGGGCCGCTGCTGGGCAACGCACTACACCCGGCCAGCATAATGGAAATGGCCAGGATACGAGCAACGGATGCGTAGCAGTCAGTCATGTAATCCATACGGGCTAATACGATGTCGCGGCTCTTATGCAGCGTTCAAAAATATTATGCAAGAACGTCGAATCTTGGACCTTGTTATCTCGCATGCCCTAGGCTAAAAAGTCAAATTCGAAAAAAAACCTCAACGAGTGGCAATGTACGATTCCGGATATCCAGTTTTTAAGTGAAATATGTCTGCCCCGTTTTTAGGGTGAGGTGCCTTGCTTCGTGATCTTCCCACTCGTGTTGGTATTGACGGCTTCAATCTTGCGCTGCCGCGCGGAACAGGTATTGCAAGTTACGCGCGTACGCTGACTCATTGTCTCAAGGCAATGGGATGCGGTGTAGATGTTGTCTACGGCATGAATATTTCTCATCAAACGCCGATTGCTCTGCGTGAGGTATTTTTCTTTGATGGTTTAGACCAGGAGGCGGTGGCCCGCAGGCCTCCCAAGCCACTGACATTGCGTTGGTGGCGGGACCGTAGGGCCGATATTGTCGGGCATGCGGCGGTCGATGTGCCGATCACTGGCCGAGTCGACGCGCGTGGATTTGCACATCGCTTGCCGGCGTTTGATCGGATTCTAAACGTACCAAGGCTTTATCATGCCGCTGCCCGGCATTTCCGGTATACTGGTCACTTCCTGACGATCACTATCCCCGACCCTCCGGACATTATGCATTGGACCTATCCTTTGCCTATTCGGCTGAAGGGTGCGCGGAATATTTACACCGTTCATGATCTGGTTCCGTTAAGTCTGCCGCAGACGACGCTTGACGATAAAAACTATTATTTCAGATTAATGCACAAACTGACACAGGAGGCGGATGCACTTTGTACCGTCTCAGAGGCATCGCGAACTGAAATCCTGTCGTTTTTTCCGGATGTAAGTGAGCGACTGCATAATACATATCAGTCGTTTCAGCCGATCGTTTCGACAGATGGTTCGCGTGATGACGATACTGCTTGGGAAATTGAAGGACTATTCGACCTGCGTCTTGGGGAGTTTTTCCTGTTTTTTGGATCGTTGGAGCCTAAAAAAAACATCGGCCGCTTGATTGAGGCGTTCCTTATGGCGCGGACGGACTGCCCTCTCGTCATCGTGGGGGCGATGGCTTGGAAATCGGAAGCCGAATTGCGCTTTCTGGAGCGGGGAGTTGCCACCGGCCGAATACGGCAACTGGAATATCTGCCTGCATCGATGTTGATGGCGCTGATTCGAGGTGCGCGCGCGGTGGTTTTTCCATCGCTGTGCGAAGGCTTTGGGTTGCCCGTGCTGGAGGCGTTGTCATTCGGCACGCCAGTATTGACCTCGCGAGAAGGTGCTCTGCCGGAGGTGGCGGGAGAGGCGGCGCTGTTCGTGGATGCATATGATACATCTTCCATCGCTGCTGGGATTGAGGAGCTCGATAGGAATGATGCGTTGCGAGCAAAACTGAGGAGTCTGGGGCCGCAGCAGGCGGCTCGCTTCAACATGAAGCGATATGAAGAACGGCTATCGAAAATGTATGAAGCCGTCTTATAATTTCTGTATTTAATATCAATACTTTCTAAGTAGTTGAGGTTTGATTGACACTTGGTGAGAGTCCGGACCATAAATGTTTGGGGAGGGTTTACTTTCGGTGGAGCGGATCAGTCGCGTATATTGAGTGATAGATACCATGCGTCTGACGCGACAATAGTTGCCTCGGTAACGCGAGTGAGGCGTCTGCATCGATCGAGCCAGGCGAAGGGTCTCTCGACGCCTTACCGACGGGTACCGCCACGAACCCGTTCGCTTTTGTTTGTGCGGTTGACGTATCGAGCGTTGATTTGCAGCCGCTACCAAGGCGCTACGGAGCTTGTTGTCGGCATGAGCGCCATCGGTGGGAATCTGGTGCAGCCATGGGTAAATCCGCCTGATCGACACAGGACGCCCGGCGCTCGGTCACGGCCTAGATGACCCTCAGCCCTTGCGTATCGGCGTGAGGCGATTGCCGCCACGGGTAACTGGTCGTCACGATGTAGAGGATTGCTTCGACAAGACAGCACTGCGAAGGGCACTTGTATGCTTAATGCCCTCTCGCCGATACTGGAGCGCGGGTAATGTCAACCCAGACCTTTTGTGGTTTCACCGGCTGTCGTAAACTACAACCATTCTCAATCAATCCCCCCAAGTGATTACGGAATCTGGTCTGCCAGGAAAGGGTTGAATCACAAAAACATGATGCCTCTTGGTGCGCTCCTGCCGACCGGCATTCAGCAGTTGATTTTCCTCTCCTGATGATGCACCTGTTCCCCATGGACGGGTTTGAAATTTCAGGCAAGACGATAGCCTCAACCGGCTCCGCACTCCTCGCGATTCCGCGGGGCTTTAGCCGCAGAAGTGGACTTCGAAGGGCTCGGTCGTTTCTGTTGGTGGTTATGTTGCCCACTTTCGTCGCGGCAGTTTATTATTTTTTGATCGCCGCACCGCAATATATTTCGCAGGCCGAATTCGTCGTGCGGGGAGCCACATCTCAGCCTATGGGAATGCTGAGCAGCCTGCTAGCGCCTGAGGGCGGGTCGACGGCCGATGAAGATTCCTACGTCGTGCAAGATTATCTGGCGTCTCGCGACGCAGCGAGAACAATGCTCCGCACGCAGGGGGTGGCCGCGATGTTCAATCGTCCCGATGGCGATTGGCTTGCTCGGTTTCCCAATGTCTTTACGGGGACGAGTTTCGAGCATTTTTACCGCTATTATAAGCGGCATGTACTTGTCGAGCTCGATACATCGACATCCATAACGACCCTTCGGGTTCGCACCTTCCGTGCCCAGGATTCTCAAAACGTCGCAACGGCTCTACTTGTCGCAGCGGAGCAACTTGTCAACCATATGAACGAGCGGCAACGCGCCAATATGATTGGCAGTGCGGTGAAGGAAGTTGAGGAAGCGCAAGATCAACTGCGGGATGTGGAGGTACAAATAGCCACTTATCGCAATCGAGAGGCCCTGCTGGACCCACTGAGGCAAGCCACCCCGATGCTATCGAACATCAATGATTTGCAGGTGATGTTGACCTCGGCGAAGATGCAGCTTGCTCAAGTACAGGCAGAATCGCCAAGTAGCCCCTCCATCCCCGTATATCAACGTCGGATTTCAGTTTTGGAAGACCAGATTGCAAGGTCGAATAAGGAAGTTACCGGGTCAAAGACCTCGCTTGTTCCTAAGATCACGGACTATGACACGTTGGTGATTAGAAGGGAACTTATTGAGAAGCAATTGGCTGCAGCGGCTACGGCTCTGGAAAGCGCCAAAGCCCAGGCAAATCGCCAGCAGGTCTATCTGGAGGAAATTTCCCGTCCCGATCTGGCCGATTATGCCGTGTATCCACGGCGAATCATTGATGTGCTGACCGTATTCGCGAGTTTTTTGACGGCCTATTTAATGGGTAAGCTGATCATTAGTGGCGCGCGAGAGCACCAGATCGTTTGAGTGTTAAGATGAATACGCCGTCGCTTTTCACACTGTTCCGGGTGCAGACGCGGGTGATCGGCGCACTGCTGATACGTGAATTGCATACGCGATTTGGTCGGGAGAATCTTGGCTATTTATGGATAGTCGGGGAACCGATCTTGTTTTGTGCGGGGGTTGCCATCGTCTGGACAGCTATACGCCCCGCGCATGAACATGGATTTCCGACGACGGCTATCGTCATAACGGGCTATGTTCCGTTGACAATGTGGCGTCATTGCTTAAGCCGCGCGATTAACGCTTTTAGCGCGAACGGAAGTCTTCTGTTTCACCGACAGGTGACACCCTTGGATCTAATTCTTTCTCGGGTTATCCTTGAGGTTATGGGCGCCTTAATCGCAGGCCTGCTTGTTGCAGTGGGAGCGATTATGCTGGGCTTCATGAAGCCTCCAGTTGATTATGGATTGGTTTATCTCGGACTTTTTTACCATGCCCTGTTTTGTCTTGGGACAGCGCTTTTAGTTGCACCATTGTCGGAGAGATCTGAACTTTTGGAAAAAATGGTTTCCATCGTTTCATATCTGTCAATACCGTTGTCAGGCGCATTTTCGATGGTTGATTGGATATCACCACATTATCGCTGGATTTTGTTGCTTTCCCCAAGTGTAAACAATATCGAAATGGAGCGTGCTGGACAGTTTGGTTATGCTGCACATGCCCATTTCGATCTGGTCTATGACACTTGGGCTACGGCCATTCTGATTCTTTTGGGTCTGTCGCTGACGCTTCGGGTTCGGCGCCATATATTGGTTCAATGATTCGCTGCATCGATCTGGTGAAAGAGTATCCAGCACACGGCGGTCACCGACGTGTGCTGGATCGTGTCAATTTTCAACTTGATCGCGGGCAGAGGCTTGGGGTTCTAGGTCGGAATGGTGCGGGAAAATCGACGCTCATCCGCATCATCGGCGGGGTGGAGTTGCCCACATCGGGGCGTGTCGAGCATACGATGTCTGTGTCTTGGCCACTGGCGTTTGGGGGGGCATTTCAGGGAAGTTTGAGCGGTCTGGATAATCTGCGTTTTATTTGTAGAATCTACGATCTCGATTACCCGGCCACTCGAGCATTCGTGGACGATTTTGCCGAACTTGGTCGGCAATTAGGGGAACCGGTCAAGACCTATTCCTCAGGTATGCGCGCGCGCCTTGCGTTTGCGCTATCGATTATCATCGAATTCGATTGCTATCTTATTGACGAAGTCATCATGGTTGGTGATGCGCGCTTTTTGACACGATGCCAGGACGAGTTGTTTGGAAAGCGGCAGGACCGAGCACTGATTATTGTCTCCCATGATATGGGTTTTATCCGCGAACATTGCGATCATGCTGCTATCATTCACAACCGTCATTTTCTGTCTTATGATAGTGTTCATGACGCAATCGAAAATTATGACAAGTTATAATCATTCATTTTCACGGGATCGTATTGAATAAATCCGTTAATAGATAAAAATTTCCGTGGCATAACGTGGATGGCAGTGGCACGGAGGGTGGTAAAAGACGTCGCCTACATGCCAATATTGTTGATGGAACAGTGTGTTTCGGCGCTATCGCTAGTGGATCACGCGTACCGCCGACATAATCGATTGTGTCATATGCCATCGGATTAAAGAAAGTTGGCTTCAGCCGAAGCGCGTGACTGTTTATGCGGTGGTTGAGGCCCAACTTTACGTGCGTGCGGCTGACCAAGATAGCTTTCCAGTTTGTCCTGACACGATAAGCGCATGGCATGTAGAATTTTGCTCCACTATTTTGGAGGATTGATAACGGATGCCGCTCACCGGGTGCGTCGCTGATCGGGGCCACCACCCTAGATTAAAGTGGGTCGGGGTCGAAATGAGACCTAAGCTTGGATCGCAGAAGCTACTTTTCGCATTATCAAAAATAGGTTTCTGAGATACAATTTTTACACGAAAACGATGGTGTATAAATATCATGTTAAATATTGTGATCCCCATGGCCGGCCGGGGAAGTCGATTTGCATCGAAAGGGTATCTGGACCCGAAGCCGTTGATTCCTGTGCACGGCATACCAATGATAAAAATAGTTATCGACAATCTACGTCCGAAGTACACTAATCATAGATTTATTTTTATCTGCCAGCGGGATCACGTAAGAAATTATGAACTGAAAGAACGTTTTCAGGTGTGGGCGCCTGGGAGTGTTGTGGTTGAACTTGAGGGTGTTACTGACGGGGCAGCTTCTACAGTATTAAAGGCCAGAGAATTCATAGATAATCAAGATCAACTAATGATTGCAAATAGCGATCAATATGTAAATATAAATGTAGATACATATTTGTATAAAATATACGAAGAAAAACTTGATGGACTCATCATGACGATGACAGCACACGACCCGAAGTGGTCGTTCGTTTCTTTGGATAGTGATGGGTTCGTTAATAAGGTTGTCGAAAAAGATGTGATATCTGACGAAGCTACGGTCGGAATTTATAATTTCAGCAGAGGCCAGGACTTCGTGCGTGGCGCCGATATGATGATTGCAGCCAATCGAAAGAGTAACGGGGAATTTTATGTTGCACCGGTTTACAATGAACTGGTGAATGCGGGATCTCGAGTGGGAATTTATAATATTGGAGCGGAGGCTGATGGTATGTATGGTCTAGGCATACCGGAAGATCTTGAATTCTTTTTATCTCACCCCGTCTCAGCGAAGATCAAGGAACTTGCATCATGCTAATTCTGAGCCACCGAGGACTATGGGTAGCGGATCATGAAAAGAACGCGCCGATTTCTTTTGATCGGACATTGATGTACGGTTTCGGGACAGAAACCGATGTGCGGGATCATGGCGAAAAGCTTGTTATTTCTCACGATCCGCCACGTGGAGATGAGATTACACTTTGCGACATTATTGAAAAATTCAAAGAAAAAAACTTGTATCTTGCTTTGAATATTAAGGCTGATGGGCTCTCTCAAAAAATAAGCCAGATCATGGCCGCATCTCACATTCCATGGTTTGCCTTTGATATGTCGGGGCCTGAGATGATTAGATATATCCGTGCGAAACTTCCAATTTTCACGCGTCATAGCGATGTAGAGCGGCATCCTATTTGTTATGATGAGGCTGAAGGGGTATGGTTAGATGCTTTCTATTCAGATTGGTTCGGGCCAGATAATGTTAGAATGCACCTAAGCGCGGGCAAAAAAGTCTGCATAGTATCACCTGACTTGCATGGTCGTGATTATGGCCACGTTTGGGAAGGATTGAGGACGTCTGGGTTGGCATCTCATCCTGATGTCATGTTATGCACGGATTCCCCTGATAAGGGGCGCGCTTTTTTTGGAAGTTAATCATGATTCGCGCAGTTATATTTGACATGGATGGCGTTCTAATTGATGCCAAGGAATGGCATTACGAAGCTCTTAACCGTGCTCTTGGGTTGTTCGGTTATGAGATCAGTCGTACAGATCATCTGATGTCTTTCGACGGATTGCCCACGCGACGCAAATTGGAGATTTTATCTCAAACTGATGGATTACCCGTCGGCTTGCACAGTTTTATTAATGCCATGAAGCAAGACTATACAATGGAAATTGTACACTCCATGTGCAAAGCAAATTTTGTACAAGAGTACGCATTGTCGCGTCTAAAAGCACAGGGTTTCCTCGTTGGTGTGGCGTCGAATTCAGTGCGGAGTACCGTCGAGGTCATGATGGAGAAGGCCCAACTTGCTCGATATATGGATGTGATGCTGTCAAATCAGGACGTCTCCAGGGCGAAGCCAGACCCAGAAATTTACCAACTGGCAATGCAGCGCTTGGGTATCAAGCCGGAAGAAACGCTAATTGTCGAAGACAACGAAAATGGTATTTGCGCGGCTCGTGCATCGGGTGCTTGTGTTATGGTTGTAAATGACGTTTCGGACGTAAATTGGGATAATATTAACAAGCATATGAACGAGAGCTAGCAACGTGACAACAATTCTTATTCTGGCTGCGGGTGAACAAGTTCAAGATCCCGCTCGTGGTAACTACCCTCTTTTTTTGTCTGAAGTGAGGGGAAAACTATTAGTGGAGCAGTTATTCTATTCTTTTCAGTCTCTCGCGCCGCGTAAGTTTATATTTTCCGCCCGAGAACAAGACGTGCGGCAGTATCATATCGACAATATTCTTAAACAAATTGATCCCAACTGCGTGTTAATTAGGGGGCGTGGCCTTACTAAGGGCGCGGCATGTACAGCGTTGCTGGCAATTGATCAAATTGATCCTGATGAGGAGTTGATTGTTACAAATGCTAATGATCTAAGTGATGTTGACTTAAGAACCGTCATTAGACATTTTAAAGACGTCGGGGCGGATGCTGGTACTATTACGTTTGAATCTCTGCATCCTCGCTATTCTTATGTTCGGATAGACAAGGATGGGATGGTACAGGAAGCTGCGGAGAAGAGCCCTATAAGTCGGCATGCAACGGTGGGACTCTTTTGGTTTGCCCGGGGCGAGGATTTTTTGACTGCTGTACAAAAAATGATTCGTAAAGACGTTAACATTGGTCAGAAATATTATATCTGTCCGTCTTTGAATGAGCTGATTCTATTGGGAAAGCGTATTGCTACTTGGCAGCTTCAGCTTAATGAATACCATCCTTTCAAGTCTGCTCAGCAGCTTAATTCCTTTGATAACATGTTGGATGTAGGGCGCTTTTCATGAAACATCATAAATTGGATGAAATGGTGAAGGGCTGGTTTGTGGGGGCGTTTGTGCCTTCCTGTTTGGCGACAGATCAATGTGAAGTGGCGATTAAGAGGTATGCGGTCGGGGAAAAAGAAGATCAGCATCATCACAAAGTAGCTACTGAAATTACGGCTATTGTGTCCGGACGCGTAATGATGTTCGAACGTGAATGGCAAGCTGGAGATATCATAACTATTGAGCCTGGAGAAGCGACTAGTTTCGAAGCATTGGACAATAGCGTAACGGTTGTCGTTAAAATGCCATCTGTTGCAGGGGATAAATATACGGGTCTGGCCGGCTAGAGCATAAACTGCCGCTGGCGCCCGACATGCTCGACCGCGTGCCCCGCGCGGCTCTGGAACATGGGCGCCCAGCCGGCGATCTGACCAAAACGGACGGGATGCCGGTCGCCTGCCCCAAATGAGCTTATTGCAACCGCCATCTCGTGAAAAACCTCTGGACACCTCAAGGAATGGCGCACCGTCGCCACTTGATACGAAAAGACAGCCTCTTCGTTCCTCGCTGTCCTTCACCTCGAGCATAATCTGATCAGTCTGGTTCATATCCGGCGGAAACAAAGCAGGCGGTAGCCTGCTTGTGAGAGATGTCGTCGATTGCGCCGCGCACCGCGTCCTGCAAGGCATCGAGGGTTCGGGGCGCCACTCGTCTGATCCAGGCCTTCATCTCGGCGAAGATGTTCTCGATAGGGTTGAAGTCGGGACTATAGGGCGGCAGGAACAGCAGTCGGGCGCCGACTGCCTCTACAGCCTCCCGCGCTTCGTTACCCTTATGTGCCGGAAGATTCTCCAGGATGACGACGTCTCCCGGTGACAATGTTGGAGCGAGCACCTGGCGAGCGTAGGCGGCGAACCATTCCCCTGTCATGTGGCCGTCCAGCATCATCGGCGCGGTCCTGCCTGAATAGCCCCTAGATTTCTGGACGCCCAGGCTCCTAAAAATGAGGACAGGAGGCATTGATGGGGAAGCCCAATTTCAGTGATGAGTTCAAGCGTGATGCGGTGGCGCAGA
>NZ_JABEQH010000005.1 GCF_014174305.1 Gluconacetobacter johannae
GCCATGTCGCGGGCCAGCCGCCCGGCGGCCTCGCGCGCGGACTGCGCCTCGGCCCGTGCCCGCGCAAGGTCGGCGGCGGCCTGCCGCAGGGTTTCGTCCGGGGCGAACAGGGCCTGCCGGGCGTCGGCGGCCCGGGCGTCGGCGGCCTGCATCGCCCGCAACGCCCGGTCGTGCGCCGCCGCGACATCGGCATCCGGCTCCACCCCGGCTGTGTCCGGCCCCTGCGCCAGCGCCGCCGCCTGACGGGCGATTCGCTCGTCCAGCGCCGTTACGTTCCGCCGCGCCTCGGCCAGCGCGGCCGCCACGTCCTGCGTCCCCGGCAGCAGATGGGCCAGAACGGACCGGGCGGCGTTCAGCGCCAGGTCTGCCTGGCGACGCTGGGCCAGGGCGGTTTCGGCTGCGTCCGGATCGGCGCATCCGGCCTGGTCCAGCATCCGGCGCAGCGCGTCCTCGGCCGCGGCCAGTTCGGCGCGCAGGCGCGCGCGATCGCCGCTGGCCGGTTCGATCCGGATGGTGCCGACGCCGTCGATATGCAGGGTGGCGCTGTCGGTCAGATCGACCGGGCCGGAGTGCAGCACCCGGCCATCCAGGACCAGCCGGCCCTCGCCCCCGTCCTCCAGCGTCACGTTCAGCACGGTGGCCTGGGCGCGGCTGGCCGCCCGGGCGGCCTGGACCGCGCGCTCGGCCTGGCGGATCGCCGACATGCGGGCACCATCCATGGTGCAGGCGGCCAGGCGCAGCCCGGCGCGCGCCACCTCGGCCTCGGCCTGCTCCAGCCGGTCCAGGCGGGTGGCTTCGTCGAGGCGTTCGCGCTGCAGCCGCGCCAGGGCGAGATGGGCCTCCACCCGGTCCAGCGCCCGCCGCGCCGTCGCCCGCGCGCGTTCGGTGGCCTCGACGGCCTGCTGGCGGGCGGCGTGGGCGGCCTGCGCCGCCGCATGCCGCGCCTCGGCCAGGTCCAGGGCCTCGGCCAGGTCGGTCAGGCGCGCGGTTTCGCCGTCCAGTTCGGCCTGCCACGCGGCGCGGCGGGCGATGTCCTGCCCGGCGGCCTCGACCCTGGCGGCGGCGTGCGCCTGCGCGGCGCAGGCGGCGCGGTACAGGGCGTCATACTCGCGCAGCCGGTCGCGCAGCCGCCGGGCCTCGGCCAGTACGGCATGTTCCTTCTCGCGCCGGTCGGCATTGTCCTCGTGCGCCAGTCGCCGGCGGCACTCGGCCATCGCCGCCAGATCGTCCTCCAGCATGCGGCGCCGGGCGTCGAGGCGCGCGATCTCGTCCGCCGCCTCGGCCTCGCCCTCGATCGCCGCGCGATAGCGCCCCTTCGGGTTGCCGCGCCCGTCCTGCAGGATCGCCAGATCGGCCCGCACCCGGGCCAGGATCCGCTCGGCCTCGGCGCCGCCGGTCATCGCGCCCAGGTCGGCCTCCAGGCAGGTGCGTACCGTGGTCCGCGCCGGGTCGGACAATTCGGGCTGGGCCAGGCTCTGCCCCTGGCCGACCCATAGCGCGGCCATGATCCCCAGCGCCTCGGTCCCGCGCTTGCCCGGTTCCAGCCCGATCAGGCGCTGGAGATGCGCCTCGGCCTCCTCGCCCTCCAGCACCCGGCCGCCTTCGGTGAGGCGGGCGGCGGGGCGGGAGACGAAGCGTTTCTCGATCCGGTACTCCGTGCCGTCGATCGTGAAATCCGCCGCGATGCGGGGGGACGCGCTCTGGCCGTAGGGCTGCAACGACCGCACGGCCTCGCTTTTGGAGCCGTGCTGAAGCATGAAGACCGCGCGCAGGGCGGCCAGCAGGGTCGATTTTCCGAACTCGTTCGGGGCCGCCAGCAGGTTCAGCCCCGGCCCCAGCCCGCTCAGCCGCACCGGGTCGCCGAAGCGCCGGACCTGCTCGACCTCCAGCCCGCGCAGCATCATGCCCCGCCCCCCACATTCAGGTCGCGGGCCAGCAGATGCAGGCGCTGCAAGGCGGCGGTCGCGACGTCGCGCGCGTCGGCGTCGCCGCCGCCCGCCTGCGCCATAAGCGATTCGGCCGCCGCCCGCACGGCGCCCGCCATCCCGAACCCGTCCAGGTCGTCGGGCGAGGTCGCCAGGTCGGGCGCGCCGTCGATGCGGAGCAGCCGCAGGGCGGACCCCAGCCCGGCCACCACCAGGGCCTGGTACAGTTCCAGGTCGGCCAGCGTCAGCGCCCCGCTGACGGCCAGCCGGACCAGCACGCGGCTGGGGTCGTCGCGGTCGATGCCCCGCAACCGCGCCTCCAGCCCGCGCACATCCTCGGCCGAGGTCAGGATGGCCTGGTCGCGCGCCCAGCGGAACCGCCCGGTCTGGTGAACGGTGACGACCGGCTCGGCGCGCGGCCCGTCCAGCGCCACCAGCAGGGCCTGCCCGCCGCCCGCGCCGCCCAGGTCGAAGCCGTCGATCTCGGGCGTGCCGGAATACCAGGTCCGGGCGTCGATCCGCAGCGCGCCATGCCAGTCGCCCAGGGCCAGGTAGCCCAGGTCCGCCGTGCGCGCCCGGTCGATGGCGATCAGGTTGCGCGCCGCCGCCTCGTCGTTGCCGAAGGTCCGGACCGAACCGTGGGCCAGCCCGACCCGGATCGCGCCCTCGGGCGTGGGGGCGGCGTCCATCGCGGCGGTGGGGTCGCCGATGACGTGGCGGCGTCCCAGCCCGGCGGGCACCACCCAGGCGTCGCCCGCCGCATCCAGCGGGGCCGGTTCGGGGGTCAGGTGCGCCACCACATTGTCCGGCAGCCCCATCCGCAGCAGCCTGTCCCACAGGCCGTCGGGTTCGTGAAAATCATGATTGCCCGGAATCAGGTGCCAGCGCAGGTCGGGAAACTGCCGCATTCGTTCGATCGGCTGGCGCAGCGTCCGTTCCGCCGGACGCAGATGGTCGTAGACGTCGCCTGCCACCAGCACGGCCGAAGCCCCCTGCGCGCGGGCCAGGCGGCCGATCCGGCCGATGGATTCCAGCCGTTCGTGCTGCAGGACCGGCAGGACCTCGTCGTCGGCGAAGCGGAACATCTTGCCGATCTGCCAGTCGGACGTGTGAATCAGGCGCATTCCGCCTTATCGCCCGAACCGGCCCTGGCGGCCAGAGGAAGGATGTCACCGGAACACCTTGCCGATGCCCCATTTCCGACACCAGGTGGCGCGACACACGATGTCGCCGCCCGGCATCCCCGCCGCGGCATGGAATACAGGACGATGATGGCGCCCGTGACCAAGACCACCCAGCCTGCCGTTACCCCCCGCGCGCCGGAGCGGCGCATCCGCCTGCTTCCGGCGATGTCCGAGGCCGTCCGCGCCATCCATGCCCGCCATCGGCAGGGCCTGCGGTCCCTGGCCCGGACCGATCGGGCAGGGGGGCGCGTCATGCGGGCGGCGCATGGCTGAGGGCGCGTCGGCGAGCGGTCTCCGGCGGCGGGACATCTTATCCACTGATATAAAAACGTTTTTTTGACTTCCCGAAACGGCGGGTCCTGTGCGGACATGGTTTGTCGCAGGGCCGATACACACGTCGTCCGGGCCGCTGCCATAGTCTCGATCGTGTGATCCGTGACGACATCGGGAGGACAAGCGGAAATGGGGGAAAGCGCACGGGGGGCTGCGAGCGGCGTCCTGCGCTGGGTCTGGTTTCCCGATCTTCCGAAGGACTGGTTCCCGCCCGGATGGTTCGCGTTCTGCATGCGGACGTGGGCGTCGGTGGTCCTCGCCCTTTCCGTCGCCTTCTGGTTGCAGATCGAGGCCCCGGCCTCGGCCGGGGTCACGGTGATGATCCTGGCCCAGCCCCTGCGCGGACAGGTCCTGTCGAAGGCGCTGTACCGGATGGGCGGGACGCTGGTGGGGGCGACGGTGGCCATCGCCCTGGTCGCGGCGTTCGGCCAGGACCGGGTCATGATGCTGGGGGGCGCCGCGCTGTGGCTTGGCCTGTGCGTCGTCGTGGGCACCCTGATGCGGGATTTCCGGGCCTATGGCGCGCTGCTGGCCGGCTATACCGTCGCCATCGTCGGCGTCAGCTGCATCGACCGGCCCGAATCGGTCTTCACCGTCGCGATCTTCCGCGTCTCCGCCATCATGGTGGGGATCGCGTCGGTGGCTGTCGTGAACGATGTGTTCGGCTCGCCCTCGGCCTGGCAGGCCTTGGCGGTGGGCTTGCGCCGGTCGGCGGACAAGGTGCGGCGGATGACCCGCGACGCCGTGGCCGGGCACGGCATTCCCGATGACGGAGCCTGCACCGCGCTGGCCGGCGGGATCATGTCCCTGACCAGCCAGGTGTCGTTCGCCCGTACCGAACTGCCGGACAGCGCCCTGCGTACGGGGGGCGCGCGATCGGCGATGGTGGCGCTGCTGGACATGATGTCGTGCGGGCGCGCCATCGGCGGCATCCTGCGCGAGGGCGAGGTGCGGGCCTCGGTGCTGGCGCGGGTGCGCGCGCGGTACGGCGACGGCACGCCGTTCGCTTCGGCGGCCGAGGCCAGGGCCGCCCTGATCGACCTGCTGGCGCACGACGCCGACGCGCCGCCCCTGACTCCGCCCGAAGCCTACCTGATCGAACGGACCCTGGCCCTGCTGTCTTACGGACGCTGGGTCGAGGATGGCATCCGCACGCTGGAGGACGGGCGCGCCGCCCCCCGCCCGGCGCAGGACGTGCGGATCATCCGGCACCAGGACCCGGTCCTGGCGCTGCTGAACGGATTGCGGATCCTGACCGGGTTTTCCGTCGCGGCCGCGATCTGCATCCTGTCGGACCTGCCGGCCTCGTCCGCCGCCCTGGTGCAGGTCGCGATCGTGCTGACGCTGTCGATCACGACCTTCAACACCCAGGCCTTCGGCTTCGGCGCGCTGATCGGCGTGCCGCTGGCCACGGCGTGCGCGCTGGTGCTGAATTATCATGTGCTGCCGCTGGGGACGGGGATGGTGTTCCTGGCGATGACGATCGCCCCGATCATCTTCGTGACCTGCCTGCTGCTGATCCATCCCCGGAGCTTTGCGATCGGCTTCAATTTCGGCGTCTTCTTCTTCGTCATGCTGGGGCTGGACAACATCCATAATTACGACCCGGTCCAGTTCATCGACCGCAACGTCTTCTATATGCTGTCGGCGGTGATCGTATTCGTCTCGCTGGTCCTGCTGCTGCCGCCCTCGGCGCGGCGGCGGCGGTTCCGCGTGGCGATGGCGGTGGCGCTGTCGCTGCGGCGGCAGTTCGCCGGACGGGGCGAGGTTGCCGGCCCGGCGCTGATAAGCCGGCAGTACGACCGGCTGATCCAGGCCCGGACCTGGACCGGCTACCTGCCCGACACCCTGGCGGCGCGGCGCGTCTTCGGCCGCATCGTGGCGCTGGGGGACCTGATCGGCGCCCTGGCCCGGGCCCGCCGCCATCTGCGGCGCGCCACGACCATCGACGCGGTCGCCGACACGGCGCGCCAGGCGCTGGACGCGCTGGCGGTCCATGACGTGCCGGCAACGGTCGAGCAGGCATTACGGCACGCCACGTCGCTGCTGGCGCAAAGCGACGCCCTGCATCCGGCGGACCGGGAAACCGTGATCGGCGCGGTATCGGGCCTGTTCGGCGCGTCACGCCTGCTGGAACGCAACGCGCGGGCGCTGCGGCATTACGGCCTGCTGCCCCCCGGCGAAGGAGGCTGACGTGGTGCAGGTCATTGATATCGATGGGGTCCTGATCTCGGCCTTCGTGGCCAACGGCGCGCTGGCGCTGCTGACCCTGATCCTGCTGCGGCCGCTGCTGGGCCGCGTCGGCCTCCAGCGGCTGGTCTGGAACATGCCGCTGGCTGAATTCGGCATCCTGATCTGCCTTCTGGGCATCTATACGCTGTTGCTGTGAAAGGCCCACCGGTGTTCGAACGCGCCCGTCACGTCATACGGATCATGACGACCCTGATTATCCTGGGCATCGCCGCCGTCGTGGCGCTGGCGCTGTGGGATTATTACACCGCCGCCCCCTGGACGCGGAACGGACAGGTCCGTGTCCAGGTCGCCAACATCGCGCCGCGCGTATCGGGGCAGATCGTCACCGTCCAGGTCGCCGACAACCAGTACGTGCACAAGGGCGATGTCCTGTACAGCATCGACCCGTTCGATTTCCGCGTGGCCGTGGCCTCGGCCACCGCGCGGGTCAACGAACGCCAGGCCGACCTGACCTTGCGCCTGTCGCAGCACCAGCGCCGGCAGCAACTGTCCTCGGCCTCGGCCTCGACCGAGGAAAAGCAGCAGTTCGAAGCGATCGCCGAGCAGGCCAAGGCCCAGTACGCCGACGCGCTGGCCGCCCTGTCCCAGGCCCGGATCAACCTCGACCGCACGCAGATCCGCAGCACCGTCAACGGCTACGTCTCCAACCTGACCATGCGCGTGGGCGATTTCGCGACCGCCGGCACCCCGAACGTCCAGGTGATCGACGCGGAATCCTACTGGATCGACGGGTATTTCGAGGAAACGAAGATGCACGCGATCCATCGCGGCGACCTGGTCCGCATGGATCTGATGGGCTATTCGGCCCCGCTCTGGGGCCATGTCGACAGCATCACGCGCGGCATCTCGTCGACCAATGCCGAACGCTCGACCCAGGGCCTGCCGTCCGTCAATCCGGTCTATACCTGGGTGCGGCTGGCGCAGCGCATCCCGGTGCGCGTGCAGATCGACGTCCTGCCCGCCGGGATCGTGCTGGCGGCGGGCATGACCTCCACCGTGTCGATCGTCGGCCCCGACGGCCACCGGCCGCACCTGACGATGCGCGAGGCCGTGGCCCGCATCCGCCGGAACGTCAGGTCGGAGGCGCCGCCCAACGTCGCGCCGGCCCCCGCCGCCCCGGACCGGGGCGGGGACCGGTAAGGCGCCGCCTCACGCGGACCGGCCGTGCGGCGTGCCCGCTTTCAAAACCGGCCGAACCCTCGTACGCTCGGGCCAACATCCCGGAGGACGACATCCGCATGACCCGCTTTCATCCCCGCACGTCCGCCCGTCCTGCCGGCATGGTGCTGGTCGCCGTGACCGTGCTGGCCCTGGGCGGCGCGTTCGTCCCCGCCACGGCCGCCCCCGCCAGCCCGTTCACCGGCCACTGGGCGGCCATGGGCCTGTCGCCGGTCATCGTGGATGCCCCCGACGGCCGGGGGCTGGTGCATATGACCCTGCCGGACGAACTGCATGTCGTGGCGCGTCATGATATCGTGCTGACCCGCAAGGACCCCGCCACCCTGCAATCGCGCGACAGCGACCCGCTGGTGACGTTTCACCTGGTGTCCGCCAACAGCGCCGACCTGAAGATCAAGGGCCAGAAACCCGGACAGGTCCTGGATCTGCCGCTGAGCCGCGACGATTGAGGCCCGCCGATGACAGCCTGAGGCCGACAAAAATCACTGGCGGGGCGTGGGCAGATCGGCCAGCAGGCCGCGCACCCGGACGCGGATATCGTCGGCCTGCGGCATCTGCAGCGCGTCGCGCAGGCGCATCATCTGCCGCCGCGCGTCGTATAGCTGGTCCAGCAGCGACAGCACCAGGGGCATGCCCTCGTCGCTGACGCCGAGGTCGGAGCGCAGCTCGACGATCAGCCGCGCGCGGGCCTCGTCGATGTCCTGGAAGGCGTAGTCGCCGGGTGCGCCTTCGGGCCGCAGCCAGTCGCTGTCGATCCAGCGTTCGATGTCGGCGACCGTCACGTTGCCCAGACGGACGCACAATGTGTCGATTGTCATCATGATGCCGCCTCCTTGGCCGCCGCGTCGGGGGGCGTCCAGGATTTCAGGAATGTCTCCAGCGCCTCGTCCGTGGGGCCGATCACGATTTTCAGGGTGACGTAGAGGTTGCCGGCCTCATGCTTGCCATGGGCCTTTACGCCCCGGCCGCGCAGGCGCATGACCCGCCCGCTGTCCGAATGGGCGGGCACGTTCATCGAGACCGGGCCGCCCGGCGTCGGCACCGTGACCGGCCCGCCCAGCACGGCGGTCTTCAGCCCGACGGGCAGGGTCAGGCGGATATCGTTGCCGTCGCGGGTGTAGTCCGGGTCCGGCGTGATGCCGATGGTAATCAGGGCGTCGCCCGCCGGGCCGCCCTGATGGCCCTCGCCACCCTTGCCGCGCAGGCGCAGCACCTGCCCGTCCTCGATTCCCGGCGGGATCTTCACGTCCAGGGTGGCGCCCCCCGGCAGGGTGATGCGCGATGTGCCCCCGTTCACCGCGTCGGCGAAGCTGACGGCCAGGGTGTAGCTGCGGTCCTCGCCCCGCGCCGGCCCCTGCGGGCGGCGGCGGAAGCCCCGCTGCTGGCCGAACATGCTGCTGAAGACGTCGCCCAGGTCGTCCTCGGAAAAATGGCCGGCGGAATAGCGGAAGCCCTGTGCGCCTTCCGCATGGTCGCGATAGCCGCCGCCACCGGGCGCCCAGCCGCGTTCCTGCCCGGTGGCGTCGATCTCGCCCCGGTCGAAGCGCGCCCGCTGTTCGGGATCGGACAGCAGGGTATGGGCGCTGCTGATGGCCTTGAACTTCTCCTCGGCCACCTTGTCGCCGGGATTCAGGTCCGGATGATGGGTCTTGGCCAGCTTGCGGTAGGCCTTGCGGATCTCGTCCTGGCTGGCCGTGCGCGACAGGCCCAGGATCTCGTACGGATCATTGCTCACGATTGTGGGTCTTCTCTCCGGCTTGAAGCGAAATCGAGCGTGTCGAGCAGGTTCAGCAGAACCGCGACCGCGACATCCGCGTCGATCCCGTCCCGCCGCGCCTCGGCCATCAGGGCCACAAGGCGGGGACGAAAATACTCCTCCACCGCTGCCATCCTGTCTTCACCTTGCTCATGACGTTCCGCGCCCCGCATGGACGCCCGCCTTGTTGAAATAATGGGGAGCCACCGGCAGGCGGTCAATGCGACCATTCGCCCGACCGTAACGGGTCGGGGCGGACCGTGACGGGAGGAAATCGAATATCTGCCCCGTGGCGACCCGCATTTACACATCCGCCCGCCTCGCCTAACGGGGCGGGCCGCCATCCGGATGCGGACATGACGCGGGAATACAGACATGCATGCCGTTTTCATGACGCTGGCCCTGCTGGCGGTGACGGGGTTCAGCAGCCTCATCTCGAAAATCGGGCGGGTGCCTGTCCCGCTGCCGCTGGTGCAGATCGCGATCGGGTCGGCGGCGGCGTTGGCCGGCCTGCGGATCGGGTTCGATCCGGACATGTTCCTGCTGCTGTTCATTCCGCCGCTGCTGTTCGCCGACGCCTATCGCATGCCGATGCGCGAATTCGGCGAACTGCGTAACATCATCGTCATGCTGGCGTTGGGCCTGGTCGTGTTCACCACGGTCGGCTGCGGCTATTTCGTCCACTGGCTGATTCCGCCGATCACCCTGCCGGCGGCCTTCGCGCTGGCCGCCGTGATGTCGCCCACCGACTCGGTGTCGGTCGGCGGCATGCTGGAAGGCGGGCGGGCGCCGGCGCGCGTCGTCCACATCCTGCATGGCGAGGCGCTGCTGAACGACGCCTCGGGCCTGGTCTGCTTCAAATTCGCCGTGACCGCCGCGATGACCGGGCTGTTTTCGTTCCAGCAGGCGCTGGGCAGTTTCCTCGTCATGTCGCTGGGGGGCGTCGCCATCGGTGTCGCCATCGCCTGGGCGGCGTCGCGGGCCGAGCATCATCTGCTGTTGCGCGGCTATGACGACCCGCCGACCCATATCACGCTGGCGATGATGCTGCCGTTCGGAATCTATGTGATCGCCGACGCCGCCGGCTGTTCGGGCATCCTGGCCGCCGTGGCCGGGGGCATGACCGTCAAGCTGACCGGCGTGATGAACGAGGCCCGGACCGAAACCCGCCTGAAGTCCACCACCGTGTGGGACATGCTGAACTTCACCTTCAACGCGGTGATCTTCCTGCTGCTGGGCCTGCAACTGCCCGACCTGGTGTCCGGCGGGGTGCGCCTGGCGCGCGAGGGCGGGGTGTCGCCCTGGTGGCTGCTGCTGGCCGTCGTGGCGATCCAGGTGGCCATGAGCGCGATGCGCTTCGCCTGGATCTGGATTTCGGTCACCGCCCGGGTGCTGATCGCGCGTCTGCGCCACCGCAACACCGTCATTCCGTCCTGGCGTAGCGTGCTGGTCATGACGGTGGCGGGCACGCGCGGGGCGATCACCCTGGCCGCCATACTGTCGCTGCCGGTCGCCTCCGAGGCCGGGTCGGCCTTTCCGGGGCGCGACCTGCTGGTGACCCTGGCGGCAGGGGTGATCGTCTGTTCGCTGCTGCTGGCCAGCATCGCGATGCCGGGGTTGCTGGCCGGGCTGACCCCGGGGGAAAACGACCCGTCCCTGCGTGAACTGGACGAGATGCGTGTTGAACTGGCGCATGCGGCGATCCAGGTCATGCATGACGAGCAGGAGCGCCTGCTGGCCCACGGCGCCCCCCTGGACCAGATTGGCGAGCTGCGGCAGGAGGCGATTTCGCGCCTGCTGCACGAGTACCAGGACACGCTGCGCCGCCTGGACGATACCCAGGCGGCCGAGGCCGACATCCGCGCCGCCGCGATCCGCGAAAAGCGGACCGAACTGGCGCTGCGCCTGCACGTCATCCGTCACATGCGCGAACTGCTGCATCGCCGGGTGATGGAGAAGCACATCAATGACGAAACCGAGTGGACGATCACCCAGGAACTTGATTTCATGGAACATGAACTCCGCATCGAGGCCAAGGCCCTGCCGCCGGCCGCCCCGCACGATTTTCCGGCCCCGGCCCCCAGACACACGGATTTCCAGGAAACGCTGTCATGACGCTCCAGACCGCCACGACCCGGCTGACCGGCCTGCTGATGCTGGCCTGGGTGTCGATGGCGATGGCCTGTCCGGCCTCGGCCCACCGGCATCACCCCCATGAACATACGGTGTACGGCACCATCAAGGGCTACAGCACCGTCATCGACCCGCACGGGTCGCAATATCAGTCCGACGATGCCTTCTGCCAGACCGACGCGACGATGGCCGCGACGCCGACCGACGCCGCCACCTCAACCGGCGGCAGCCAGCGCGCGCGCATGAAACAGGCCTATGCCGCCTGCATGCAAAGCCGCGGCGCCTGGCAGCGCGGCGACGCCGTCGTCAGCCCTCCGCCATCGTAATCAGCATCTTCATCGCCTGATGCCGGGCCGCCTGGCCGAACACATCGTAGGCGTCCATGATGGTGTCCAGCGTGAAGCGGTGGGTGATGAGCCGTGCCGGGTCCAGCCGGCCGGACAGCACGCTTTTCATCAGCATCGGCGTCGTCACCGTATCCACCAGCCGGGTGGTGATCGTGATGTTGCGCGACCACAGCGTTTCCAGGTGCAGATCCACCTTGCATCCATGGACGCCGACATTGGCGATCGTGCCCCCCGGACCCACGATGTCCTCGCAGAGCTGGAACGTGGCCGGGATGCCCACGGCCTCGATCGCCGTATCGACGCCCCGCCCGCCGGTCAGGGCCATCACCTGGGCCGCCGCGTCGCCCGCGCCGCTGTCGATGACGTGTGTCGCCCCGAACCGCCGCGCGACCTCCAGCCGGTGCGGGTCGAGGTCGATCATGATGATCTCGGCCGGGGAATAAAGCTGCGCCGTCAGCAGCGCGGCCATGCCGATCGGCCCCGAGCCCACGATCGCGACCGTGCCCCCCGGCGCGACCTTGCCGTTCAGCACGCCGCATTCGAAGCCGGTCGGCAGGATGTCGCTGAGCATGACCAGCGCATCTTCGTCCGCGCCGGCGGGAATGGGATAGAGGCTGGTTTCGGCATGCGGGATGCGGACGAATTCGGCCTGCGTCCCGTCGATCGCGTTCCCCAGGATCCACCCGCCGGTCTCGCAATGCGACGGCATGCCCCGCCGGCAATAGTCGCAGCGGGCGCAGGCGGTGATGCACGAGATCAGGACCCGGTCCCCGGCCCGGAAGGCCGTGACGGCCGCCCCGACCGCCTCGATCACCCCCACCCCCTCATGCCCCAGGATCCGGCCCGGCGCGCAGGTCGGCACATCCCCCTTGAGGATGTGCAGGTCCGTCCCGCACAGGGTCGTCCTGACCATCCGGACAATCGCATCCCCCGGCTGGAGGATCTGCGGCTTCGGCCGCTCCTCCAGCCCCTTGTCGCCAGGCCCGCGATAGACAAGCGCCTTCATCCCTTTGTCTCCTGCCCTGAAGGGGCGGCATCCGGCAGGGAGGCCGGTCTTGCCCCGTTTGCGGCGTGAGGGTAGCCGCCCGGCGGGGCTTGCGCGACCGGAGTAACGCGACCTTGATACGTTCCCCCGCTTCCGTGCGGCGTCGGCCATCCACGGCGCGTGCACGCCTGCTCTTTCATCGAGACAAAACGCGGAAAGGCCAGCTCCGACCGTCAGTCGGGACGCGCCACCACCGACTTCAGTCCGAAAACCTTTGCGAAACAGACATTGCGAAAATTGTCCGGATCCTCCGTAATGCCTTCAAAGAAACGATCCTTGCGCGCATAGAAAAGCCGATGTTCGACCAGCACGAAGGGCAGAATCACGTCCGCCCGCGGACCTGACCTCAACACCGGATCACGCGTCCAGCCCCGACTGATGTCGGCTAGGCGCCCGAGATGCGGAATCACGATCAGAGCATGCAGAACGCACAATCCGGCGAGCGTGGCGGGTCCCCGCCACGCGCCGCGAGGTGTCACCGGCCGCCGAATGAACAAGGCCGTCCAGTAGCAGACCAGAAAGACGCTTGCCGGAAAGGAGAGGCGCGCGGCCAGCGCGCTTCTCGGCACGCCCAGCAGGAGCATCATGTAGAACAATGCGGCAGGAATGAATATCCACCCCTTTCCGGCCGCCAGCGCGCGCCATCGCCAGCGGGAGCCGTAGGCCATGGCGACGGCGGCGGCGGCAAGCAGCCACCAGGCATCGAAGATGCTGCCAAGATTGCCGACCACGCCAATCAGCCTGTCGAGCGGCGGACTGGGCGACATCGTATCGGCTCGGGCAAAATTTCCGGGGGCCGCCAGCAGCACGGTCGTTCCGGCGGCATGGGCCGCCAGCAGGCCCCACGGCACGGGCTTTTGGACATGCCGGCAGCGAAGGCACCAGAGCAGGAGCACCCCGGAGACAAAGAGCGAAATGCTTTCGAGGAAAGTGGCGATGACGAAACCGCCTGCCATCGCTGCGAAACCGTGCGGCGGCCGGCGTTCGACCAGTAGCCGAAGAACCCATAATTCCCCGGTGATGGCCCACAAATAGCCAATCGCGCCGGTCTTCCATAAGGCGACTTCACCGAAATCGCGCGGCAGCCACCATAACAGGAGCGCGACGAAGAGGATCTCGGTCGGGCTCGCGGCACGCGGGCGGGATGGGGATGCCCGGTCGGCGGCATGGCTGGATAAGGACAGGACATTCAAGACCAGGGCCAGGAAGACGCCGGCATTGACGATGTCGAACGGCAGCATCGACCAGAACCAGCCGACCTGCATCGTCCAATAGGTCAGGACCGTAACAAAGAAACGCCCTGTCCAGGAAAAATAATCCCGCCACGCATAGGAAAAGGCGGAGAGAAAATCAATTTTCGTGATGCGACAATAATCATCCCCCCAGAACGGGGTGACGATGTTCTCCCATAGGGAAAAAAGATAGACCAGGGTCAGAACGACCGATCTTCTGTATCGAAATATCGTGTCCAATAATCGAGACTTGAGTGACTGTTTCAAAAATCTCAAAAAACACCTGAATAATCAATTCAGGGTAGGGGCTTACCTTGTGAGGGCGGTGAATTCAAGGTTGTTAAATATGCGGGATTCCCCGCCGCGCCATGGCGGGGGATTCGCGACCGGCGTAACGCGACCTTGATAAATTCCCCCGCTTCCTTGCGGCGTCAGCCGTCCATGATCGAAACGGCGGTGGCGAAGCTTGGCGCAAGGGGAAGAAGCGGCGTCAACGTCGCCTGCCATGCATGATACAGGTCGGCCTTGCCCCGATACACCACGGCCGAGGGGTGATTATGCCGGTCGAGTTCCTGAATCCAGCCGCCCTGTCTTCGGTCGATCATGCAAAGGTCGATGTAATCCCAGATCTTCCGGTACCATTTTTCATATTCGGCATGTCCCGTGCGCTTCAGCAGCGCGGCGGCGGATGTCATGGCTTCGGCCTGGCACCAGTGGGGACGATTATGCACGACAGGTTCCAGGTCCCAGCCCACGGTGTAGAGCAGGCCGGGTTCGCCGTCACGCGCCCATCCGGCGTCGATGCCGCTGCGGAAAAGACCGATGGCGTCCTCCAGCAGCCATGGGGGCGCCGAACCGCGCTCGCGCAGCAGGGCGGCCTCCAGCTTGAGCAGCAGGTGCGACCATTCGACGAAATGCCCGGGCGTCATTCCATAGGGGCGCAGGTCGTCGGTCGGCTTGTCGCGATGAAAATCCTTCAGAAGAGTCCAGTTACGATCGTAATGTTCCGGAACGGTGTATCCGGCGTCGCGGGCGAGGGTATGGATGATCCGCGCGACGATTCTCAGCGCCCGCCGACGCCATTGCGGCTGTCCGGTGACGTCCGCGACCGCCATGCAGGCTTCCACCGAATGCATGTTCGCATTGGCGCCGCGATAATCTTCCTCATCCGACCAGTCCGCGGCGAAGCTTTCGCGGAAAACGCCTTCATCCTCGCTCCAGAAATGGCGGTCCCAGACCGCAAGCGCGTCGTCCAGCAGGTCCTGCGCGCCCTGTATGCCCTGCACGACCGCCGAGGACGCCGCAAGGGCCACGAAGGCATGCAGGTACGCCTGCTTGCGACTGCCCTCCGGCCCTTGTGCCGCCTGGGCGACGCCTTCGAACCATCCGCCATGTGCATGATCGCGCAACGGCCCCCGAAGGCTGGCGACGCCATGCGCGGCCAGCGGGGCGCATCCGGGAAGGCCGCGTCCGGCGGCCACCGCGTAGACATGGGTCATCCGTGCCGTCAGGATGCTGTCCGCGTCGGACCCCGACATCAGCCGGCCGTCAGTGCCGAGTGCCGCGAAACCCGCGTCGACCCGCGCGGGCTTGGAAAAATCCAGCAGCCGCTGGCCCTGATGGTCCAGCCAGCGGCGATGGGGCGCCGAACGCAGCCAGCTTGACGCCGGCAGCATCAGCGAGGGCAGCGCCTCAGCCATTGACGATCATGCCGCCGTTGACATGCACGGTCTGGCCCGTGACGTAGGATGCGTCATCCGATGCCAGATAGACATAGGCCGGCCCCATTTCACTGGGCTGCCCAACCCGGCCGAGCGGCGTGTCCTTGCCCAGGTCGGCCACGGCCTGCGGATCGACCGGCCCCCAGCTGGCGGGTTGCAGCGGGGTCCAGATCGGGCCGGGGGCCACGGCGTTGACGCGAATGTTCCGCTCGGCAAGCTGCAACGCCAGGGCGCGCGTGAAGCCCAGCTCGGCCGCCTTGGTGGTGGAATAGGCGACAAGGGCCTTGTTGCCGGCAAACGCGTTGATCGACGATGTGTTGATGATGGCGCCGCCCTTGCCCAGATGCGGCAGCGCCGCGCGCGCGATATAGAAATATCCGTTGATATTCACGTCCATGTGACGCTGCCATGTGGCGTCGTCGATATCGGTCAGGTCCTCGCTGACATACTGGACGCCGGCATTGTTCACCACGACATCGAGGCCGCCAAATGCCTCGACGGTACGGGCGACGGCCGTGTCGCAGATTTCGCTTTTGGAAACGTCGCCCTGAATTGCAAGAGCTTTCGCGCCTTCGGCCTCGACCAGGCGAACGGTCTCCTGCGCGTCTTCCGTTTCTTCCAGATAAAGGATGGCGACATCGGCACCCTCTCGGGCGAAATGCAATGCGACCGCGCGACCGATGCCGCTGTCGCCGCCTGTAATCAGCGCGCGACGTCCCTTCAGCTTGCCGCTGCCGCGATAATCGGCGCGGATATGCTCCGCCTGCGGTTGAAGCAGACGCTCGACGCCCGGCTGATGGTCCTGGCTCTGGGGCGGAATGCTCTGGGCCATAAGGGGGGTCTCCTGCATGACTGACCATGACGGGCAGGCAACGGTTGCCCTGTGCTCACCGCCACGTCCGCGTGAAGGAACGCCAGTGGATATGAACTGTTGCCTAAACTCTGGTTCAGGTTGCTGCCGGACGGGAGTGTCCCGTGCATTCGCCCAGCATTGGACGCCCCGCGTTAAGAAATCCTGACTGGCGGGCCTCCCCGTTCAGCCGCGCAGGCGCGACAGGCGGTCGGTCAGGCGGCCCTGGATGATCCTGGCCGTCACGCCCAGCGGCCAGGCGGCGTGGAACGGGATGGGGCGGATGGGGCTGGGGGGCAGCAGGATGTCCTCGGTCGTGGCGCCCAGCGCGCGGCGGGCGATCTCGCGGCCCAGCAGGGTGGCCATGGCGACGCCGCGACCGTTGTAGCCCACGCAGGCGATGATGCCGGGCATCGGTTCGTGCCAGTGTGGGTAATGGTCCAGCGTGACCGCGACATGGCCGTTCCATCCGTGCGTCCACTGCACGTCGTGCAGGAACGGCCACAGCATCAGCGCGTGACGTTGCAGGAAGGGGAAGGCGTCGGGGCCGGACCGTTCGGCCAGCGACGAACGGCCGCCGATCAGCAGCCGCCCGGCATCGTCGATCCGGTAATAGGTCGTGATCTCGCCCAGTTCGTACAGCACCTCGCGCGCCGGCAGGATGCGGGCGCGGATGTCGGAGGGCAGGGGGGCGGTGGCGACGATGGCGCTGGAGGCCGGCACCACCGTCCGGCGCAGGCGGTTCCACAGCCGGTCGGCGTAGCCGTTGGTGGCGAAGACCACGCGGTCGGCCCGCACCGCGCCGTTGCGGGTGCCGATGCGCCAGCACCCATCGTCGCGGCGCAGCGACAGGGCGCGCGTGCCGCCGAAGATCTGCGCCCCGTGCCCGATGGCGGCCTGGGCCATGCCGCGCGCCAGGCCCAGCGGATTGATCTGGCCGCCGCGCCGGTCCAGCAGGGCGGCGCGATAGTGGCCGGTGCCGGTGCGGGCTGCGATGGCGGCATCGTCCAGCCATTCGACGTCGCCGCCGCGCGCG
The DNA here is from genome assembly GCF_014174305.1 of Gluconacetobacter johannae. Classification (GTDB taxonomy): domain Bacteria; phylum Pseudomonadota; class Alphaproteobacteria; order Acetobacterales; family Acetobacteraceae; genus Gluconacetobacter; species Gluconacetobacter johannae. Next base: position 16,995 of record NZ_JABEQH010000005.1, read on the forward strand.
CGGCATTCGTCGGTCAATTGCCGCAGGGCCGGAATCTGGTCGTCGCTGGTGGCTGCGCGCAATGTGCCGCCGCGTGCGGCGGCGCAGGCGATGCCGTGGCGTTCAACAAGATCGAAGACCAGGTCGGGAGCGTTCCAGGCCGCGTGGGCCAGGCGCGCGCCGCGTTCCGGGCCGAAATCGCGCTCGACTTCGGACGGCAGGGTCTTCAGGCCGGGGTTGACCTGCCCGCCATTGCGGCCGGACGCGCCCCAGCCGGGGGCGTTGGCCTCCAGCACCGCCACGGCGTGTCCGGCCTCGGCCAGGTGCAGCGCGGCCGACAGGCCGGTGAAACCGCCGCCGATCAGGGCGGTGCCCACCCGGATCTCGCCGGTCAGGGGCGGGGTGGGGACGGCGGGGCGGGCGGTTTCGGCGTACAGGCTGTCGGGCAGGGGCCGGCCTTCGGCGGGGGCGGGATGGGTCACGCTTCGGGTCCGTATCCCAGGATGGCCTTGATTTCCAGGAAGTCGGTCAGGCCGTACTCGCCGCATTCGCGTCCGTTGCCCGACTGCTTGTAGCCGCCGAACGGGGCGGCGACGGTCCAGGCGGCGCCGTTGATGTTCACATTGCCCGCCCGCAGGCGCCGGGCCACCGACCGGGCGCGGGCCAGGTCGCCGGACTGCACATAGGCCGCCAGCCCGTAGGGGGTGTCGTTGGCGATGGCGATGGCGTCTTCTTCGTCGTCGTAGGCGATGATCGACAGGACGGGGCCGAAGATTTCCTCGCGCGCGATGGTCATGGCGGGGGTGACGTTGCCGAAGATGGTCGGGCGCACGTAATAGCCGACCGGCAACCCCTCGGGCCGGCCGGGGCCGCCGGCGACCAGGGTCGCGCCCTCGTCGAGGCCGGTCTGGATCAGGGCCTGGATCTTGGCGAACTGCACGTCGCTGACCACCGGGCCCAGGCGCGTGCCGGGGGCGTCCGGCGGGCCGACGACGAAGGGCGCCGCGGCCTCGGCGGCGATGGCCATCGCCTCGGCCATCCGCGCGCGGGGCACCAGCATGCGGGTGGGGGCGTCGCAGGACTGGCCGGAATTGCCGAAGCAGCCCGCCACCCCGCGCCGCACCGCGTCAGTGAAATCGGCGTCGGGCAAGATGATGTTGGGCGATTTGCCGCCCAGTTCCTGATGCACGCGCTTGACGGTGTCGGCGGCCAGGCGGGCCACGATGGTGCCGGCGCGGGTCGAGCCGGTGAAGGACACCATCTCGATATCCTTGTGGCGCGCGATGGCCTCGCCCACCTCCGGCCCGTCGCCGTTCACCAGGTTGTAGACGCCAGGCGGCACCCCGGCCTCGTCCAGGATCTCGGTGAAGACCAGGCCGCTCAGCGGCGCGATCTCGCTGGGTTTCAGCACCATGGTGCATCCGGCCGCCAGCGCCGGCCCGACCTTGCAGGCGATCTGGTTCATCGGCCAGTTCCAGGGCGTAATCAGCCCGACCACGCCCACCGGTTCGCGGGTGATGAGCATGTCGTCCACCTGCTGGTCGAACGTGAAGTCGCGCAGGGCGCGGACCATCTGTTCCAGATGCGCCATGCCGGCCCAGGCCTGCGCGTCGCGGGCGAAGGGCAGGGGCGCCCCCATTTCCTGCGAGATCGCGGACGCCATGTCGTCCATGCGGCGGCGATAGACGGTCAGGATCCGTTCCAGCAGGTCGATCCGCTCGGCGCGGGTCGAGACCGACCATGTTGCGAATGCCCGGCGCGCGGCGGCCACGGCCAGGTCGACATCCGCGGCGCTGCCCAGCGCGATGGTGGCGCACGGGGCCTCGGTCGCCGGATTGATGACGTCGATCGTCCGGGGAACGGTCGGATCGACCCATTTTCCGTCGATGTACATCTGCAGGGCGTGGGCCATCGGGGTCTCCGGTCAGGCGGGGCCTACCGTCACGAAGTCGCGTGGCAACCGCAGGCTCCCGGTGGGTATATGCGCCAGGCCGTCAGGCCTGGGACTGGCTTTGCGCGGGCGCGGGGGGCGGGGGCGGTTCCATGGGCGGCCAGAAGGCCTGGGCGATCTCGCCCTGGACATGCCGCAGTTCGCGCTGCACCCAGTCGAGAAATTCATGCAGGCCGCGCAGGATGATGTCCTTGACCGTCTGTTCGGCCAGGGTGGCGCGCAGTTCCTCGATCCGTTCGGCCGCTGCGTACCCGTGCTTCAGCCCGTAATCGGTGCGGAGGTGCCCGACCGCCCAGTGCAACTGGCGCAGGCAGGTGGACAGCGAACGGGGAAAGCCGTCATTTTTCAGCAGGAAGCCCGCGACGGCGCCGGGCGTCATCTCGCCCGACACGACGCGGCGGAAGGCATGATAGGCCGCAGCCGAGCGCAGCACGGCGGTCCACTGGCCGATATCGACCTCGGACCCCACGCCGGCGACGCTGGGCAGCAGGGTGTGGTATTTGATGTCGATCAGCCGCGTGATCTGGTCGCCCCGTTCCAGGTTGCGCCCGATGAGGTAGAACAGCCAGGCCTGGTCGCGATAGAACGTGCCTTCGGTAATGCCGTGATGGGTCTGGCATTCCTGTTTCAGCCGGGCGCACAGTGCCGACAGGTTGGACGAGCGGATGTCCGTGGCGCTCAGCGCCCGGACGGTGTTGGTGAAGATATTGAGCTGCGTCCACATCTCGGTCGAGATCAGGGGCCGCAGCGCGCGCGCGTTTTCCCGCGCCGCGTGGGCGATCGAGGCGATGGAATTGGGGTTTTCGCGGTCGGTGACATAGAAGCCGACCACGCTTTCCTCGGTCGCGTCCGCGTGGCGTGCGAAGAACCGGTCTTCGTCGGCATTGATCTGGATGATCGACTGCCAGCCGTTCATGGTGCTGCCCGACCGGACAAAGGTCTCGGTCACGTCGATCAGGCGCGCGAGGTTTTCGATCCGCTCCATGTAACGCGCCAGCCAGATGGTGCATTCGGCATAGCGCGACAGCAGGATGGGCATGGTCCCGTCGGCGGGCGGGGCATCGACGATGATCGGGTTCATGACGCCAGCACCCATGTGTCCTTCGACCCCCCGCCCTGCGAGGAATTGACCACCAGCGACCCCTTGCGTAGGGCCACGCGCGACAGCCCGCCCGGCAACACCCAGGTGGACCGGCCCGTCACCGCGAAGGGCCGCAGGTCCACATGCCGGGCCTCGACCCCCGCTTCGCACAGGGTGGGGCAGACCGACAGGCTGATGACCGGCTGGCTGATGTAATTGGACGGGTCGGCCAGCAGCTTGACGCGGAAATCGTCCAGTTCGGCCTGGGTCGCGTGCGGGCCGATAATCAGCCCGTATCCGCCGGATTCGCCGACCGGCTTGACCACCAGCCTGTCCAGGTTGGCCAGCGTGTAGGCCAGCCCTTCGGCCTCGGCGCAGATATGGGTGTCGACGTTCGACAGGATGGGTTCTTCCGACAGGTAGTAGCGGATGATGCGCGGCATGTAGGCGTAGACCGCCTTGTCGTCGGCCACGCCGGTGCCGATGGCGTTGGCGATGGTCACGTTGCCGCGCCGGTAGGCGTCCACCAGGCCGGGTACGCCCAGCATGCTGTCGGGGTTGAAGACCTGGGGGTCGAGGAAATCGTCATTCAGGCGGCGATAGATCGAATGGACCGGGCGCAGCCCGGCGACCGTACGCATGTAGACGCGGCCGGATTCCACCACCAGGTCGCGCCCCTCGACCAGCGGCACGCCCATTTCGCGCGCCAGGAACACATGCTCGAAATAGGCCGAATTATAGATGCCGGGCGACAGCAGCACGACCTGCGGGTCGGTGACCCCCTGGGGGGCGACCTCGGCCAGGGCGTGCCGCAGGCGCAGGCCGTACTCGTCGACCGGCATGAGGTCCAGCCCCGCCGCCAGGTCCGGCATGACGCGCAGCATCATGTGCCGGTTCTCGATCACGTACGACACGCCGGACGGCGTGCGGGCGTTGTCTTCCAGCACCAGGAACCGGCCGTCGCCGTCGCGCACGATGTCGGTGCCGTTGATATGGACGTAGACCCCGCCGGGCACGTCCAGCCCTTCCATCTCGGGCCGGTAGTTGGGGTTGCCCAGCACCAGTTCGGCCGGGATGATCCCGTCCTTCAGGATCCGCTTCTCGTGGTAGATGTCCCACAGGAAATGGTTGATGGCGGTGACCCGCTGCCGCACCCCGCGTTCCACATGGTCCCACTCGGCGGCGGTCAGGACATGCGGGATCAGGTCGAAAGGCAGGATGCGGTCGATCGCGTCGCGGTCGGTATAGACGGTGAAGGTGATGCCCAGGTTGTACAGCTCGGCCTCGGCCGCGCCGGCGCGCTGGCGCAGTTCCGGCAGGTCGAAGTGCGACAGGCGCTCGCGCACCAGGGCCAGGCTGTCGGGCGGGGCGTCCTTGCGATTCATCAGCTCGCAGAAGAAATCCGGCGTGTCATAGGCGACGAACAAGCCGGCGCGCCGGGCCGTGTCCCGATCTATCAGGTCACTCATGTTCCTATGTCCCCCGTTCGGAACGGGGGATCAGGCGCGAAGGAGTCATGTCCACCCACCTGCTGGTCCGTTATTCTCTTGCAGCCAAGCAAGAAATCGTCTGCTCGCCAAGGCCCAATCCGATGCTGAATCGTGATGTCCGATTTTCCGGCCCACCCCCTGTTCGTCCGCGTGCCATGTGGGCTAGCGTCCTGCGGGCGGAACACTCATCTTAAGGCCGATGCATGACCCTGCACGTCGCGCTGACACATAGCACACGGTATCGTTACGATCGTCCGGTGGCCCTCGGTCCACAGACGGTCCGGCTGAGGCCCGCGCCCCACGCCCGTACCCCGATCGTGTCCTATGCGCTGCGGATCGAACCCAAGCCGCATTTCATCAACTGGATGCAGGACCCGTCGGGCAATTATCAGGCGCGAATCGTCTTTCCCGAACCGGTGACGCATTTCGACGTCACGGTGGATCTGGTGGCCGACATGGCCACGATCAACCCGTTCGACTTCTTCCTCGAGCCCCAGGCCGAGCAGTGGCCGTTCGCCTACGACCCGGTGCTGGCCGGGGAACTGGCGCCCTACCGCACGCGCGAGACGCCCGGCCCGCTGTTGCAGGCGCTGCTGGACGGGGTCGACCGCACGCCGCGCCATACGGTGGACATGCTGGTGGCGCTGAACCAGCAGGTCCAGGCGCGCATCGCCTATGTCGTGCGGATGGAGCCGGGCGTCTGGACGCCCGAGGAAACGCTGGAAAGCGGCACCGGGTCATGCCGCGACAGCGCGTGGCTGCTGGTGCAGATCCTGCGGCATCTGGGCTTCGCGGCGCGCTTCGTGTCGGGCTATCTGATCCAGCTGGTCGCGGACCAGAAGCCGCTGACCGGCCCCGAAGGCCCGACCGAGGATTTCACCGACCTGCATGCCTGGGCCGAGGTCTACCTGCCCGGCGCGGGCTGGGTCGGGCTGGACGCGACGTCGGGCCTGCTGACCGGCGAAGGCCATATTCCCCTGGCCGCGACGCCGGAACCCGCGTCGGCCGCCGCGATTTCCGGCCTGGTCGGAAAATGCGAGACCGAATTCGATTTCGCCATGTCCGTCACCCGGCTCCTGGAAACGCCCCGGACCACCCGGCCCTACAGCGACGCGCAATGGCAGGCGATTCTGGCCGCCGGCCGCACGGTGGACGCCAGCCTGGATGCCGGGGGCGTGGACCTGACGATGGGGGGCGAGCCCACCTTCATCGCCGCCGCCGACATGGACGCGGCGGAATGGAACACCGACGCGCTGGGCCCGACCAAGCGCGCCTATGCCGGGCGGCTGCTGCGGCGGCTGATGCCGCTGTGGACCAAAGGGGCGGCGATCCAGCATGTGCTGGGCAAGCATTACCCCGGCGAGCAACTGCCGCGCTGGGCGCTGCTGTGCCACTGGCGCCGGGATGGCGAGCCGGTCTGGACCGATCCGTCGCTGCTGGCGTCGGATGACGATTCCGACACTGCGACCGAGGCCGATGCCGCCGCCTTCTGCCGCGCGCTGGCCGAGCGGTTGCAGGTCGATCCCGGACTGGTCAATCCGGCCTATGAGGACATCCATTACTACCTGTGGCGCGAGCATCGCCTGCCGGCGAACGTGATCGTCGAGGATGCGAAGCTGCGCGACCCGCTGGAGCGCGACCGCCTGGCCCGCGTCTATGGGCACGGGCTGAACGTTCCGGTGGGCAGCGTGCTGCCGCTGCGCGTGGTGGAGCGCGACGGCGTGCGGCGCTGGCAGTCCGGCCGCTGGTTCTTCCGCGGCGACCTGATGTTCCTGGTGCCGGGCGACGCGCCGGTGGGCTTCCGCCTGCCGCTGCAAAGCCTGCTGTGGGCCGACGAGGCCAGCATCGACCACGATATGGAGCGCGACCCCTTCGCGCCCCGCATGCCCCTGCCGCCCCATCCGGGGCTGGCCCGCCGCTCGGCCGGCCCGGCGACGAGCGCGCCGGAATGGGCCGGCCAGGGCGTGCCGGGCAGGGCGGCGCCGGGTGGCGTCGCCTCGGGCGGCGACATGCCGGCCCTGTCCGACCTGCCGGCCCTGCCGCCCTATCCGGGCGGGGGCGCGGGGCGGATGTCGCTGGACCAGGCGATACGCGGCCATCTGGTCGCCGTGGGGCAGGAGGAGCCAGAACTGGTCCGCACCGCCCTGGCGGTCGAGGCGCGGGGCGGCATCCTGCATGTGTTCTTCCCGCCGCTGTACGCCGTCGAGGACTGGCTGGACCTGTGCGCGGCGGTCGAGGACACGGCCCGCGCCTTCGGGCGCAAGGTGGTGCTGGAAGGCTACCAGCCGCCGCGCGACCCGCGCCTGCTGAATTTCTCGATCACGCCCGACCCGGGGGTGATCGAGGTCAACATCCACCCCGCCGCAAGCTGGGACGAGCATGTCACCCGCAGCGAGCAGTTGTACGACCAGGCGCGGCAGGTGGGGCTGATCGCCGAGAAATTCATGCTGGACGGCCGCCATGTCGGCACCGGCGGCGGCAACCATGTGGTCATGGGCGCCGCCCGCCCCGCCGACAGCCCGTTCCTGCGCCGGCCGGACCTGCTGAAGTCGCTGGTGGGGTTCTGGCACAACCACCCGTCGCTGTCCTATCTGTTCAGCGGCCTGTTCATCGGCCCGTCCTCGCAGCATCCCCGCGTGGACGAGGCTCGCGACGACAGCGTGGCGGAACTGGAAATCGCGTTTTCGCAGGTCCATCCCGACCGGCCGACGCCGCCCTGGCTGACCGACCGCCTGTTCCGCAACACCCTGGCGGACATGACGGGCAACACGCATCGCACCGAATTCTGCATCGACAAGCTCTATGCGCCGGAAAGCAGCACCGGGCGGCTGGGGCTGGTGGAATATCGCGCGTTCGAGATGCCGCCCCATCACCAGATGGCGGCGGCGCAGATGCTGCTGATGCGCGCGGCGGTGGCGGCGTTCTGGACGCAGCCCTACGAGCGGCGGCTGGTGCGCTGGGGCACGCGCCTGCATGACGATTTCATGCTGCCGCACTATGTCCGGCAGGATTTCGACGACGCGCTGGCCGAACTGCGCGCGCTGGGCGCGCCGCTGGACCCCGGCTGGTTTGCGCCGCACATGGATTTCCGCTTCCCCGAAATCGGGTCGGTGTCCGTGCTGGGCATGACGCTGGACCTGCGTCAGGCGCTGGAGCCGTGGAACACCCTGGCCGAGGAGCCGGGGTCGGGCGGCACCGTGCGCTATGTCGACAGTTCGGCCGAACGGGTGCAGGCGCGGGTGACCGGCTGGGTGGACGAACGCTACGTGCTGGCCTGCAACGGCGTCGCCGTGCCGCTGACGCGGACCGACCGCCAGGGCGAATATGTCGGCGGCGTCCGCTTCAAGGCCTGGAACCCGCCCAGCGCCCTGCACCCCACGGTGGGCGTGCAGTCGCCGCTGATCTTCGACATCTACGATAGCTGGACCGGGCGCAGCGTGGGCGGGTTGACGCATCATGTCGCCCATCCGGGCGGCCGCAATTACGAGACGCGGCCCGTCAACGCCAACGAGGCCGAGGCCCGGAGGCGCACGCGCTTCTTCCCGTTCGGCCATACCGTGGGCACGATGGCCCCCCCGGTGCTGCGCCGGTCGCTGGAGCAGCCGCGCACGCTGGACCTGCGCCGCTTTTCCTGATGGGGAACGGCGGCCGCCACCCCGGCGTTAGTTCCCTTTTCGGGGATAACTGCCGGGGGGCGCATCGTGAAACTGTTTGCCTGTCAGTCCTGCAACCAGATCCTGTTTTTCGAGAACACGATGTGCGAGCGCTGCCATCATGTGCTCGGCTACCTGCCTGATTGCAACGACCTGACCGCGCTGGACCCCGTCGAGGACATCGAGGGGGCATGGCGTCCGCTGTCGGAGGCGGCCGGCGCTGACACGGTGCGGTTCTGCGCCAATGCGGAGCATGGGGTGTGCAACTGGCTGGTGCCGGACGGGGGTGACGCCTTCTGCGTGGCCTGCCGCCATAACCGGGTAATCCCCGACCTGTCGATCGACGGCAACGCCGAACGCTGGCGGCAACTGGAAACGGCCAAGCACCGGCTTTTCTATACCCTGCTGTGCCTGGACCTGCCCATGCGGACCCGCCAGGAAGACCCGCAGGGCGGGCTGGCCTTCGATTTCCTGGAAGATCCGACGGAGGGCGGCCGGGTGATGACCGGCCATCAGGACGGCGTCGTCACCATCGCGGTGCGTGAGGCCGACGACGCCGCGCGCGAGATGATGCGCGTCGAGATGGGCGAGCACTATCGCACCCTGCTGGGCCATTTCCGGCACGAGATCGGCCATTATTACTGGAACGTCCTGGTCCGCGACGGCGGCCGGCTGGAGGATTGCCGCGCGGTGTTCGGCGACGACAGCCAGGACTACGTGGCGGCGTTGCAACACCATTACGAAGCCGGCCCCCCGCCGGGCTGGCAGGACGAATATGTCAGCGAATACGCCACCACCCACCCCTGGGAGGACTTCGCCGAGACCTGGGCGCATTACATGCATATCGTCTCGACGCTGGAAACCGCGCAGGCGTACGGCCTGTCGGTGGGCGTGCGGATTTCCAGCGACCCGTCCTTTCAGCTCGCGGTCGATTTCAACCCCTATACGGTCGATTCGTTCGACCAGGTGGCGCGGGCGTGGCTGCCGCTGACCTATGCGGTGAACAGCCTCAACCGGTCGATGGGCCAGTCGGATTTCTACCCGTTCGTCCTGCCCGTTCCGGTGCTGCGGAAGCTGGCCTTCATCCACGCGCTGGTGCATCGGGCGCCGGCGCCCCAACGGGCGACCTAGCCGACGGCGCGGCGCAAGGCCGTTTACTGTTGACCGGCGTTCGCCCATACATCGGGCATCATGGAGCTGGAGCGCATTCCCCTGGATGAAATGGTGGACGGACGCGGTGGCGTCCGGCCCCATTGGCGCGGCCTGCTGGGCTCGATCAGCGATCTCGGCCATCGGGAATTGCTGGAGCGGGCGCGGCAGATGGCGCGCGCGCTGCACGACCAGACCGGCATCGCGGGCGGCACGCCTCCGCTTGCCGGGGGGTGCGACCCGGTGCCGCTGCTGCTGACGGCGCAGGAATTCGCCTGGCTGGGGGACGGGATCGTGCAGCGCGCGCGCATCCTGGAGGACACGCTGCGCGACCTGTACGGCCCCCGGACCCTGCTGGCCGACGGCGTGCTGCCGCCGGCGCTGGTCTATCCGGCCCCGGGCTTCCTGCGGATGGGTGACCATCCGGAGCCGGGGCGGGACGCGCCGCCGCGGCAGTTCCTGTCGTTCTATTCGGCCGATCTGATTCGCGGGCCGGACGGCGGCTGGCGGGTGGTGGCCGACCGGGTGGCGCGGGCCAACGGCATCGGGCGGGCGCTGGAAAACCGCCGGCAGATGGCGCGCGTGCTGCCCGAACTGTTCTCGGGCCGCGAGGTGCGGCGGCTGACCCCCTTCTTCGAATCCTGGCAGGACAGCCTGCAGCGCCTGGCCGGCCTGTCCGACCGCAATCCGGGGCTGGCGCTGCTGACCCCCGGACCGCGCGGGCCGCAATGGGCGGAACATGTCATCCTGGCCCGCGAACTGGGCTGTGTCCTGGCCGAGGCCGGGGACCTGACGGTGCGCGACGGCGCCCTGTGGCTCAAGACCGTGCGGGGTCTGCGCCGGGTGGATGTGCTGCTGCTGCGGCAGGACGGGTGGACGGTCGATCCGCTGGAACTGGATGGCGGGCCGGTGCCGGGCATTGCGGGGCTGCTGGATGCGGTGCGGAGCGGGGCGGTGCATCTGGTGAACGATCCGGCCGCCGGCGTGGTCGAGGCGCCGGGATTCGCCGCGTTCATGCCCGACCTGGCCGCCCGGTTCCTGGACCGGGACCTGCTGCTGCCCGACACGCGGACCATCTGGCTGGGTGATGTGCCCGGCGGGCTGGAGGATCTGCTGGCCGGGGACCGGTCGCGCTGGTGGCTGCGGCCGGTCGCGGACGTCACGGCGCCGGTCCGCCGGCTGGACCGGCTGGACGACGACGCCCTGGCCGCCCTGCGCCGCGCGCCCGAACGCTTCGTGGCGGTCGAGGCCGTGCCGCCGTCGGTGATGCCATCGGTCCAGCCCGGCGGAATCGAACCCGGCGCCATCGTGCTGCGCCTGTTCGCCCTGTTCGACGGCGTCGACTGGCAGGTGCTGCCCGGCGGCATGGCGCGCCTGCTGCCCGGCGCCGACGCGCCGCCGGCCCAGTCGCTGAGCAGGCAGGTCGTCACCAAGGACGTATGGGTCACGGTCGAGGACAGCGCCGAAATTGTCGGGGCGGCGGTGGTGCCGACCATGACGCTGGCCATCCGCCGGGGGCAGGGGGACCTGCCCAGCCGGGCCGCCGACGATTTCTTCTGGCTGGGCCGGTATCTGGAGCAACTGGAGGGCGCCGGCCGCGTGCTGCGCGGGGTGACGCGGCGCGCCGGCCGGGTGGACGGATCGCCGCGCGAACGGGTGGAACTGGAAACCATGCTGCGGCTGGCCGGCCATGTCGGCCTGTTGCAGGACGAACCGGCGGTTGGCGCGGGGTTCCCGACCCTGGTGCGGATGCTGTCGGGCGTCGCCTTCGACTCCGGTCTGCCGCAACGCCTGCTGTCCGAGATCGCGCGGGTGGCGGCGGGGTTGCAGGACCGGCTGACGGCGGAAACCTACGACACGATCGTCCAGGGCACCGAGGCCCTGCGCGGCCAGTTGCAGGACACCCGCGTGCCGGGCGACCCCGGTCGCACCCTGGAACGGATCGGGAGGGTCACCGACGGGCTGCTGCGCTATGGCGCCACGATTTCGGGCCTGACGGCCGAAAACATGGTGCGTAACGGGGGCCGGCAGTTCCTCGACCTCGGCCGGCGGATCGAACGCGCCGGGGCGATTCTGACGTCGATCGCGCTGGTGTTGCAGCAGAAGGACGTGGCCCAGCGGGGCCGGATGGAGGGCGCGCTGCGCCTGATTCTGGAACTGAGCGACTGCGTCATCACTTATCGCTCGCGCTATTTCTCGGTGTTGCAGCCGGGGCCGGTGCTGGACCTGCTGCTGCTGGACGAGGGCAATCCGCGCGGGGTCGCCAGCCAGATGGCGATGATCGGCGACGCGCTGGCCGATCTGGGCCAGGTCGATGGGGACCGGGCCGATCCGGACCGGCCGGGCGCCGGCCTGGCGGACGGGGCCGATCTGCTCCGCGCCGTCCGCGCCATCATGGACCGGCTGCGCGGGGTGGTCGACGACGTGCTGTCGGCGGCGCGGCAGGACAGCATGGCCGCGACCCTGCCGGACCGCATCCTGGATATCCGTGACGACATCCGCGACCTGGCCCGCCAGATCGCGCGCCGCTATTTCGTGGTGCTGATACCGCCGCGCGCGGTGGGCGGCGGGCATTATGTCGACAGAGGCGGGGCGGGGGAGGAAGCATGAGGGCGACAGGCGCGCAGGGCCGGGGAGGGCGGACATGATCTACCGGGTGCGCCACGCCACCCGCTACGTCTATGGCCGCCCGGTCGATCTGGCGGCCCATATCGTGCATGTGACGCCGCGCGACCTGCCGGGCCAGGCGGTGCTATGGACGCGGCTGGAGGTTACGCCCGCGCCGGTGCGGCGCGTGGATGGCGTCGATTATTTCGGCAATCCGGTCGCCTGGCTGTATCACGAGGCCCCGCACCTGACCTTCGACGTGCTGACGGAATCGGAGGTCGATGTCGATTTCGCCCCGCCCCCGCCCGAGACGGATACGCTGGCGTGGGAGGATGTCGCGGCCCTGGCCCGGACGGGCGGGGCCTCGGCCTGGGACGTCGCGGAATTCCTGTTCGACAGCCCGATGTGCGCGGCGAACGCGGCGGCGGGGGAGTACGCGGCCCTGTCGTTCACGCCGGGCCGTCCGGTGCTGGCGGCGCTGCTGGAGCTGAACCGGCGCATCTTCACCGAGTTCCGCTTTCGCGCCGGGGTCACGACGCTGTCCACCCCGGTCGACCAGGTCCTGGCCCGGCGCGAGGGCGTGTGCCAGGATTTCACGCATCTGATGATTAGCGCGCTGCGCCAGGTCGGCGTGCCGGCGCGCTACATGTCGGGCTATATCCGCACGCGGCCGCCGCCGGGGCAGAAGCGTCGCCTGGGCTCCGACCAGTCCCACGCCTGGGTGGGGGCCTGGCTGGGGCCGGAGCACGGCTGGGTGGGGCTGGACCCCACGAACGGGATCGTGGTGCGGGCCGAGCATGTGGTGCTGGGCTGGGGCCGCGATTACGGCGACATCAGCCCGGTGCGCGGCCTGATCCTGGGGGGCGGGGACGACGTGCTGACGGTGGGGGTCGATCTGGTCCCGGCCGATGAATGGCCCGACATCGCCCCGGCCTGAAGGCACGGGCGTTGCCCTTGCGGGGGCGGGCCGGCCTCTCCCTCAGGGGGTTTTCTGCAATCCGTCCTGGTAGCCCAGCGCCTGCCACCGTTCCCGCTCGCTGACGGGGCCATGGTGGTGGGCGTGCTTTCCGCCGCAGGCGGCGAGCAACAGAAGAAGTGTGGTCATGCTGAAAAGCCGGATGGTCTGGGTCAACATTGCCTCCTGGCGGGGAAGGCACCGTCCTTAGCAGACAACCCCGCCCGCGCGGAAGATGCGCGGACGGAACGGGGTGCGCGCGGTCAGCCGGCCTGCGGCAGCACGGCGATCGGCCAGCCGCTGGACGTGGGCAGCGAGGAACGCGGCGTCGTGCCCTATCGCATGGGCACCGGTCGGCGGCCGGCATGAGGGGGAGGAATCGGGTGGGGCTTCCCCTGGCGCGGGATCGGGCCGATATATCCCGCCAGGACAGTCTCCCAGAGGGAAGCACCATGCTGAAGACGCTTACGCCCGAGATTCGCACGGTCCACACGGTCGAGGCCCTGCGGCGCATCGTGCGCGGCTGGAAGCGGGATGGGCTGACGGTGGGGCTGGTGCCCACCATGGGGGCGCTGCACGACGGGCATCTCAGCCTGGTGCGGGCGGCGCTGCGGACGATGGATCGGGTGATCGTCTCGATCTTCGTCAACCCGACCCAGTTCGACAACCCGGCCGACCTGGGCACCTACCCCCGGACCGAGGACGAGGACGCGCGCCTGCTGGCCGAGGCCGGCACGCATCTGTTGTATGCCCCCACGGTGGACGAGATGTATCCGCCGGGCTTCGCGACCCGCATCTCGGCCGGCGGCGTGGCCGAGGGGCTGTGCGGCGCGCACCGCCCCGGCCATTTCGACGGGGTGGCGACGGTGGTCTGCAAGCTGTTCCTGCAAAGTCAGGCCGACGCCGCCTTTTTCGGCGAGAAGGATTTCCAGCAGGTCCATGTCGTCCGCCGCATGGCGACCGACCTGGATATCCCCATCCGCGTGGTGGCCTGCCCCACCCGGCGCGAGGCGGACGGGCTGGCGATGTCCTCGCGCAACCGCCGGTTGACGGGCGCCGGGGACCGCGACCGCGCCGGCGTGTTGCCGGCGGCGCTGACCGACGCCGCGCGCCAGATCGCGGCCGGCCGCCCGGTGGGGACGGTGCTGGCGGCCACCCGCGCGCGGCTGTTGCAGGCTGGTTTCGCCGACATCGAATATCTGGAACTGCGGCGGGACGCCGACCTGGCGCCGCTGTCGGAACAGGGCCGCCAGCCGGCGCGCCTGCTGGCGGCCGGCCGGGTGGGCGCGGTCAGGCTGATCGACAACGTGCCCGTGGGCGGCCTGGACGACCGGCCCGCTCAGGACTGAAGCGGACGGGCCTCGTCGGGCAGCATGATCGGGATGCCGTCGCGAATCGGGAAGGCCAGGCCGGCCTGCCGGCTGATGAGTTCCCCGGCCTCGCGGTCGTAGATCAGCGGCCCCTTGGTGACGGGGCAGACCAGGACGGACAGCAGGCGGGGGTCGAGCGGCGGCTGCTGGGCGGGCGATTGGGCGGTTTCGGTCATCGTATCGGCTTCCCTGCGAAGGATCAGGATAATGGGGGCCGGGATGCACCTTCGTCGGGTTCATGTCCAGCCAGGTCCAGAAGGGTCTGAAGGGTGCGGGCACGATCGGCCAGCGTGCCCGATTCCAGCAGCGCCTGCTTTTCGGCGGCCACGAAGGGGCAGATCATCGGCAGCGTGACCAGCAGGGCCTCGTCGTCCATCTGCTCGATCATGCTCCAGCGGGCGCCGATGCCGCGGCTGCGGCAATAGCGGCGCAGGGCCTGCATCATCCGTTCCCGGTCGTAGAACGTCGCCTCGGCTTCTGTCAGGTCGCTGGCGAAGGACGAGACATCGATCCGCGCCCGGCGATAGCCGCGATGCAGCCCGCTTTCCCGCAGCAGCCGGAAGCGCGCCAGGCCGGTCAGGGTGACGGCGTAGGTGCCGTCCGACCGCTCGGTCATCGAGGTGATGCGCCCCACGCAGCCGATTCGGTACAGGTCGGGCGAGGGGCCGTCCGCGCCGTCGTTCCGGACGGCGTGCGGGTCGTCGTCCTGGTCGAGTTCGTCGTGGCGCGGCTGGATCATGCCGATCAGCCGCGTCGCGGCCATCGCGTCCTCGATCAGCGCGACATAGCGTGGTTCGAACACGTTCAGCGGCAGCTTGCCCTGCGGCAGCAGCAGCGCTTCGCGCAGCGGAAACAACCCCAGCTCCGGCGGGATGTCCGCCAGCGTCATCTCGCGCGGGCGCGGAATGCTGCGGGGAATGTCGTCGTCCCCCCTCACCGGCGGCGCGCCATCCGCGACCGGGTCACGAGAACAGCAGCGCCGACATGCGCCTGCGCGCCTGCAGGGTTGCGGGGTCGTCATGCCCCCACGATTCGAACAGGCGGATCAGTTGCAGGCGTGCGGCATCGTCGTTCCAGGCCCGGTCCTGCCGCATGATCGCCAGAAGCTCATCGGCGGCCTCCTGCCGCTTGCCCGCCGCGTTCAGCGCAGCCGCCAGTTCGTAGCGCGCCGCATGGTCGGCGGGGTTGGCGGCCAGGCGCTGCCGCAGGGTCTCGGCCTCCTCGGCGGCCTTGCGGCCCTCGCGCTTCAGCTCCAGCGCCGCGCGCGCGCCGGTGATCTCGGCATGGTCGGCGATCTTGGCCGGGACGTCGGCCAGCGCGGCGTCGGCCGCTTCCTCGTCGCTCATCAGGATCAGGGCGCGCACCAGCCCGCCCCAGGCAGCGGGGTTCTCGGGTTCGATCTCGATGGTCTGGGAATACAGCCCGGCGGCTTCCTCGGCGCTGCCGTTCTCCATCGCCGCGCGGGCGGCGGCGATCAACTCGGAGGCCGGCATCGTGCCGCCCCCGGCCGATGCCAGCAGGCCCTCGACGAATCGCTTGATTTCGCTTTCAGGCAGGGCGCCCTGGAACAGGTCGAGGATCTGCCCCTGCCAGAACGCCGCCACCAGCGGAATCGACTGCAACGGCAATCCCACCTGGGTCAGTTGCTGGGCCAGGGCGCGGTTGGCGTCGATATCGATCTTCACCAGCCGCACGCGGCCGCCGGCGGCCCGGACGATCTTTTCCAGCACCGGGGTCAACTGGCGGCACGGGCCGCACCAGCTGGCCCAGAAATCGACCAGGATCGGCACCGTGCGGCTGGCCTCCAGCACCTCCTGCATGAAGGTGTCCTGGCTGCCGTCGACGATCAGGCCCGCATCCGCGCCCCCGGCACCCGTGGCCGAGGTCGAAACGCCCGCTTCGTCCACCAATCCGTTGGCGAGGCGCTGTCCCGCGCGGGGCTGACCGATGATGTAATCCATAGAACCCGATCCTGTTTGCCTGTGTCGTTCCCCGCCGCCGGTGAGCGACCGCACGGCAGGGAGGGGCGCCGGGCCACGGCGCCATGGATAATCCAAGGGATAACATTGTTATCCGCGCGCTGTCCGACAAGCCACTCCCCCGCCTTGCCAAAAAAAGCGCGGGAAACGTTTTTCCCCCCTTGTCAGGTCACCCGCTATCCCCTAAACCCCCGTTCACCGACACGGTGAGCGGGCGTAGCTCAGGGGTAGAGCACAACCTTGCCAAGGTTGGGGTCGTGGGTTCGAATCCCATCGCCCGCTCCAGATTTTCCAAGGAAAATCAGTCGGTTAAAGCGGCCCTTCGGGGCCGTTTTTTGTTTATGCGACTGTTTTCAGTCGGCGATGCAGGTTCGTTGTAAGCACGAGAAATCGTAGAGCCGGATAGCCCCGCATGCTGGCGGCATGCCTCATCCGTGCCGGCTGCAATCGCTTCCGTCGCCTTTGCATGGGCCTCCATGATGCGGGGCAGCCACCACCCAAGCGGCTCTGGCGTCGACCCCCGACATCCTCACGAAGCTGCTCGGCGAAGGACTCCAAGGCCTGGGTCAATCGCATTCGCTGAGATAGGATTTCCGCGATCGAAGCCGGGATCGAACGCTTCTGGCCGCCGTCCTCGCCACCCGACGCAGGGGCAAGGGCGTTCGGCTAGAGCATAATCCGATCAATCTGGTTCATATCCGGCGGCGGCAAAATGGGCGGCGGCTTGACTGTGACAGGCGTCGTCGATTGCGCCGCGCACCGCGTCCTGCAAGGCATCGAGGGTTCGGGGCGTCACTCGTCTGATCCAGGCCATCATCTTGGCGGCATCGGCGAGGTGAGTACGGTGTCGGCCTTTCCCGCCTTGGGCAGCGCGATTTACGCGGCAATGGGGCAACGGAGGCGGCGCTATCCTTTCGTGGAGCCTGGCGTCTGATGGTCGAAAGGAAGCAGGCCGCGCATCCGGAGTGCGTGGCGGGGCGAGGGGGGCCGTGGAATACGTCCCCCTTGAACAGGGCGGGCGGGTTCAACAACCTCCGCCTGTTCGAGCTGGTCGGGAACAGCCCCCCGCCGAAAGGCGCCTCAGCTGGCGGGAAAGGGGCCTTCAAACATGATTTCGTCAAGCGGCCGACGGGTGGAGGGAACCTCTCGGACGGCCAGGTCCTCGGGCAACAGATCCGGTGATCCCTGCCTTCCGATGGCGATGACGGTTTCAAAGGCATAGGACGCCGGCAGGCCAAGACTGGCATGCGTTTCGTCCACGTTGCTCACGCCGCTCATGGTATGGGCGGACCAGCCTGCGTAGGTTGCCTGAAGCAGAACCAGCATCGCGGCGGCGCCGGCATCGTAGGAATGTGTGCGCGAAAAGACGGGGTCCGGCGTGGTGCGGGGGATCATGGTCTTGCAGGATGCAACGTACACCAGGGCCGCCGCAGACTTCGCCCAGCGCTGGTTGACGGGCTTCAGCAAGGACAGCAGGTGTCCCCAGTGCGGCGTATCCCGACGGGCGTACATGAACCGCCAGGGCTGGGAATTATATTGGGAAGGGGCCCAGCGACCGGCCTCGAGGATCGCCTTCAGCTCTTCCTCGGAAATGGTTTCCTCGGTAAAGGCGCGAGGAGACCAGCGGTCGACCAGAAGCCGGAGGATCGAAGGATCCGCAGTGCGATTATCGGCGCGAGTCACGGAAAATTCTCCTTTTCGTATCGTTATTTGAACTGCGAAGACAGGATCTGCATGAAACGATCACGAATTTATAATAATATGATTATCCATATATAGATGGTATCTAACTATGTAAGTAAATATATCTACCCTGGTCAGGAACTGACAGTGGTAAAAATAGACATTGTTTCCGTGGCCGACAACCATCCCGATTATCAGCAGATTGGTTCCATCATATGAAATGGTTATAGAATTCAAAATTGCCTTCCGAAAGCGGCCGGGTCCTGCAGGTTATGATAGCTGCGGCCGAGCCAGATCAGGCCTTCCCGATTGTCTGCCAGACTGACGGCCTGAACGGTACAGAACAAAACATCATGCGTTCCGACGCTGGTGACTTTATCGATGATGCAGTCGAAATTTACCGTCGCGCCGACCAGGGCAGGCGCCTGCGTCTTCAGCCGGGTCCATTCGGCCAGGCCGAAACGGTCATCCATGGACAAGCGCCGGCTTGCGAAGCCATTGGCAAGTGGCTGGTGATCGCCCCCGAGGACATTGACGCACAGGGCCTTGTTTTGAAGAAAAGCCTCGTGGGAACTGACGGTCCGGTTCATGCAGACAAGCAGGGTCGGTGGGGTGTCCGTGACGCTGCATACGGCGGAGGCCGTGAAGCCGTGTCGTCCAGCGGTCCCATCCGTTGTGATGATATTGACGGCCGATCCAAGCCACGACATGCCTTCCCGGAATAATGCACTTTCAACCATGGCTTTCAATGTATCCAGTCATTCTGAGTTCGCGAGGTTTTATTGGTATAAAATCTTTGGAAATGAACGTATTTCAAAAAATCAGGTCGTTCTTTCCGAAATATATCTTATGCAGTGTCGGGCCAGCGCTTTCGTCGAGTCGACATGAGGCAGGATATCGTCAAACACCTCCTTGATAAGAGGAAGCTCCGTGCAGCCCAGTATGACGGACCCGGCACCTCTCTGACGAAAAGACTGAACCGCCTGTATGGCAAACGGCTTTGCCATTTCGGATTGTCCACCCTTTATCAATTGTATGGTCCGGTCCACCAGATGCTGCTCTGTCTCGGTCGGGACGATGCATCCATATCCGGCCTGGGTGAGTTTGCGTTCATAGAAGCGCGAGCGAAGGGTCCCCGCCGTCGCCATGATTGCGACGCCACAGGATCGCAGGTCGGTGTTTTCATCCAGTTCCTCGCGAACGGCATCGACGATATGAAGAATCGGGATGGTGACGCAGCCGGCGATCTGGTCGTAGAAATGATGAGCCGTGTTGCAGGGGATCACGATGGCCGTCGCCCCGGCGTGCTGCAGGCGCAAGGCGTAGTCGCGCAACATGGGCAGCGGCGAGGGGACGGTCGAATCGATAATTGATGAACTGCGATCCGGGATTGTCGGATCGGAAAAGATCAGGAGCGGAACGTGGTCCTGATCGCGCCTGGCGGGGGTAGACAGGATCACCTGTCTCATGAAATCCGCTGTTGCCGCGGGCCCCATTCCCCCCAGGACGCCGATCATCTTATGGGTCGGATTCATTCAGTCTGCTTTCGCGAAGGGTGCAGAGGCCGAGCGCCATCGCAACCGCCGAACTCGTCGGATCGATAACGGGCATTCCAAGCCTGTCTTCCAGAGACGATCGGAAATGGGCCATGCCGGCGCATCCCATGAGGATGACATTGGCCCCCCCGGATGCCAGTGCGCGACCGGCGTCCACCATCTTTTCGATCAGCAGGGGGGATGTCGCTTCCTCGGCCGTGGCGGAGATGGCGGCGCTGCCGGCATAGCGGGACGTCAGCCCCATCATGCGGACCATCCGGCGCTGGCGAAGGGTCGACAGATCGGACAGGGAAATGATGCCGAACTGGTCGCCGACCGTCAGGGCATGCAAGATGGCGCTTTCACCGCAGCCAAGAACGAGAGAACCTTTCGCCTCCTCCCGGGCTCCGGTCAGTCCCGGGTCGCTGAAACACGCGACGACATAAGCCGATGCTCGTTCCCTGCGGATGGTCTGCTGCACCAGCGGGGCGACCATGTCGGCGTCCTGCTGCCGGGCAATTCCCGGGGGAGCCGAGGGATGGTCGCAGACGTCGATTGTGAACGACGTCTGCTTGCGTATCGCGTTCAATTCGCGGTCAATGACCTGGGTCACGCGCGTGGACGCGTTCGGGTTGATGACCAGTATTCGTTTTTTGTCCGACATGGAAGGCAGCCTATCTTGCGTGTTGCCCCAGGGTATCACAGGTCAAGGCTTGAGAAGCGGCGCCGTTTCACGAACGTGGGAACCATCTTCCGGCCCGCGGTTATTCCGCAGTCGTCTCCGGCACGCACCCGACGCCCGTCTGCTCGACGATGCGGGAATACCAGTGGGGACGACGATGGGATTCGAAGTTGAACATTTTCGATTTTCCCTGCTGGCACATATCCAGATCGCAATCGGCAACCGCGATTTCATCCGCAAGCGTTTTGGTCTCGGCGACGATGCGGCCGTTGGGGTCCACGATGCAGGAGCCACCGATCAGCCCCGATCCGTCCTCGTTGCCGGCCTTGGCGACCGCGACGGCCCAGCACGCGTTCATGTAGGCATTGGCCTGAACGACCAGTTGCGCGTGGAAGGTACGCAGTTCGGCGGATTCCGATTCTCCGCCATTGGGATCGTACGCCGCGGAGTTATATCCCACGCACAGCAGTTCCATCCCTTGCAGGGCGAGGCACCGCCAGCCCTCGGGCCAGCGACGATCGTTGCAGATCAGCATGCCCATGATGGCATCCTGAAGATCCTTGCCGCCGCGAAATGCGGGGAAACCCATGTCGCCATACTCGAAATAACGCTTTTCGAGCTGCTGATAGACGGCATTCGGCCGGGGCTCGACAGAACCGGGAAGGTGAACCTTCCTGTATTTGCCAATAATATTTCCCTTCGTATCGACCATGATGGACGAATTGAAGCGGCGGTTGTCGGGCGTGATTTCGGCGTATCCGATATAAAAGCCGATCTTGAGCTCACGCGCCCGGTCGAACAGGGGCTGGACGTTCGGATTGGGCATCGCGCTCTCGAACTGAGAGTCCAGGTTCTCGCCGTCCAGTATCCAGCGGGGGAAAAACGTTGTGAACGCCAGCTCCGGAAAGACGACCAGATTCGCGCCCGCATCGGACGCTTTCTCGAGGAGTGCGATGATCCGGTTGAGGGTGGCCTCCCGACTGTCGTTCTTTTGTGTCGGTCCCATCTGGGCCGCAGCGATCCGAATAACGCGACTCATATTTCTCTCGCATCGATGTTGGGAATGGAAGGATTCATGATCCGGCCACAGGTATATGGTAATACTGATGGTATCCAATCGGCTGATTGGATTCAATATTACCCATTATAAATAAAACCTCGATCCTATTTGGATTGGTTATATGAACGGGTGTCCGCCTGGGGCGCCGCCGATGCCTGGCCGACGGCGGCTGCCGTGTCATCGTTGTCGGGCGCTTTATGATCCGGCGAACTCGGTTCCCGTGGCTGCCGCGGCCTCCTGTGATGCGGGTCGGAAATGCGGGATCGCAGCCAGAAGCTGCGCCGTATAGGGTGCCCGCGGGTTCTGGAAAACCTCCTCGCAGTTTCCGGTTTCGACGATCTTGCCGTTCTGCAGGATGACCATCCTGTCGCAGATCATCCTGACGATGTGCAGGTCGTGACTGACGAACAGATAGGACATGCCCTTCTCGCGTCGCAGCCGTTCCAGCAATGCAAGAATTTCGGATTGGGCCAGGACGTCGAGCGCCGCTGTCGGTTCGTCCAGAATCAGCAGTTTCGGGTCGACGGATATCGCCCGTGCGATACCTACGCGCGCGCATTGTCCACCCGAAAGCTGATGGGGGTAACGGTCGAGCAGAGCGGGAGCCAGGCCGACATCTGCCGCGCATTTCTCGACATGATGCCGCAGCGCGCCGGGGTCTCTGGCGGGGCCCAGCCGGCGCACCGGGTCGGCGATCGAGTCAAATGCGGTGAAACGGGGATTGAGGCTTCCAGCGGCATCCTGAAACACGAGTTGTATATGGGGTCTCTGTTCCGCCCGAAAGAAGTCGTGCGCCCCGATCGTGCCGATCGACCGGCCCTCGAAACTGATGGCGCCGTCGTCCGGATCCAGCAGTCGGCCGACGAGGCGGGACAGGGTGCTTTTGCCCGACCCGGATTCCCCGATCAGGCCGAGGCTTTCACCGGGTGCGATGGTGAACGAAACATCGTCCACCGCGAGATGGCCGTTGGCGTAGCGCTTGCGAAGGTTTGAGACTTCCAGGAGGGGGCGCCGTTTCCGGGAGGTCGTCTTCCCGGCCGGGTGGGGTTGGGCCGGGTGCATGGTCGTGCAGGCTTCGATCAGCCGCTGCGTATAGGCATGTTGGGGGTTCGAAAAGATGTTGGCCGGCGAGCCGGATTCGACAACCGTGCCTTTCTGCATGACGGCGATGGAATCGCAGTATTGTGCCGCCAGACCGAGGTCGTGCGTGATAAGCATCATCGACATGGCCCGTTCCCGCGACAGGCGGAACAGCAGGTCCATCACCGCTTTCTGGGTCAGGACGTCGAGGCCTGTCGTCGGTTCGTCGGCGATAATGACGGATGGCGAGCATGCTATTGCCATGGCGATCATGACGCGCTGGCAGAGTCCCCCGGACAGTTCGTGCGGATAGACACCCATACGACGGGAAACATCCGGAAAATTGACCGATTCCAGAAGATGGATGACACGCTGCCTGATCGCGCCCCGGTCGAGGGATTCATGGGCCTGGATGACATCTGACAGCTGATCGCAGATTCGCCGGGTCGGGTTCAGTGCGGCGTGCGGGTTCTGGAAGACCATGGCGATGGATGCGCCGCGCAGGTGGCGCGGCGTTCGGGCGGTAATATCCTGATCCCTGAACCGGATGCGTCCGCCGGTTATGGACGCCTGCTGCGGCAGCAAGCCCATGACCGAAAGACCGGTGACGGATTTTCCCGATCCGCTTTCGCCGACGACGCCGAGAATCCTGCCTTGTTCCAGGGACAGGGATACGCCGCGCAGTGCATCGAAATGACTGTTCCGGCCCGTGAACCTGACGTTGAGGGCATCGATGTCCAGTATGCCCCGCATCATGTCCGTGTCCTTGGATCCAGAAGGTCGCGCAGTCCGTCGCCCAGAAGATTGAAACACAGGATCGTCAGCATCAGGACCGAGCCCGGGAAAAGCACCAGCCACCATCGGCCCGACGACATGAAATGCGCCCCGTTCGCGACCATCACCCCCCATTCGGGGGTCGGAACCGTGATGCCCAGACCAAGAAAGGACAGCCCCGCCGCGTTCAGGATCGCCCAACCCAAATTGAGCGATGCCTGAATGGCGACGGTCGGCAGGATGTTCGGCAGCAGGAAGCTGATGACGATGCGCGGAGTGCTGTTGCCGGACAGATGCGCGGCCTCCACCCAGCCCAGATGGCGGCGGGCGGCGACCTCGGCCCTCGCCACGCGAATATAGAAGGGAAAGTTGATGATCGCGGTCGCGTAAATCAGGTTTTCGACCGAATTTCCCAGCGCCGCGACCAGCGCCATCGCCAGGACAAACAGGGGAAACGCCGTCAGCACGTCCACCACACGCCCCACCAGACGGTCCAGCCGGCCGCCGAGATAACCGCAGAAGCAGCCCACGGTCACGCCGGCGGCCAGTGACAGGCCGACGGCGGAGACCGCGATGGCAAGGTCGAGGCGACCGGCCGCCAGGACGCGGCTGAGAACGTCGCGGCCCAGTTCGTCCGTTCCGAACCAGTGGTGCGGTCCGGGCGCCTGCAGGGCATGCGGCACGTCCGAGGCCAGCGGATCGTACGGGGATATCCATGGAGCGGTGAGGGCGAGAAACGCCAGCATAAGGGTGGCGCCGGCGGCGATGCCTGTTGTCGGGCTATGGCTGAAAAATCGCGCGGCGGGAGACATCCATCTTGCCGTCAGGGAGGGCATTGTCGTTTTCACTCCATCGATACGCGTGGATCGACGAGGCCTTGCAATATATCGACCAGCAGATTGACCATGATGAACAGGATTGCCATCAGCAGGATGAAGCCTTGCACAGGCGCGTAATCGGACGCCACGAGCGCGTCCAGGGCATAGGACGCGACGCCGGGCCATGAGAAAACTTTCTCGACCAGTACGTTCGCGCCGAGCATGGTCGAAAAGACGATGCCGATCGTCGTCAGGATCGGCGACAGGGCATTACGCAGCGCATAGACGGTGACGATGCGCCACGTCGGAAGACCCATGGCGCGTGCCGTGCGGATGAAGTCGGAATTCATGACCGTCAGCAGCGAGGCGCGCGTCATGCGCGTCAAAGGAGACAGCACGAACAACGCCATCGTGACGGCCGGAAGCAGAAGCTGTCCCGCGGCCTCCCGCCACCCGGCGGGGTCTCCCGTCAGCAGGAAATCGACAAGCAGAAAGCCGGTTATGTCATGCGGCAACGGCGTGAATATGTTGATGCGACCGGTAGGGTCCGGGACGAGGCCGAAGATGTAATAGAAGACATAGATCAGGAAAATAGCGGACACGAAAGGCGGAATGCAGAAGCATATTGTGCATAGCGTGCGGATGCATTGATCCCACCGGCTGTTGGCGTACCATGCCGAGACGATGCCCAGCGGCAACGAGAGCAGCAGGCTCAGGCCCAAGGCCGTCAGGGTCAGTTCGAGCGACGCCGGAAGCCGGGCCTGGATATCGTGCATTACCGGCTGGCCGGTGGTCAGGGAATTTCCGAGATCGCCGGTCATGATCCCCGCGACATAGTGCGCCAGCTGAATGGGCATCGGCCGGTCCAGCCCCATCTTGTGGCGCAGACCGTCGATTTCGGCCTGTCCGGCATTGGGGCCCGAGGCAAAATACACCGCCGGATCGCCGGGGAGAACCCGCATCAGGACAAACGTAAAGACGATCACCCCCAGCAATGCGGGCAGGGACGCCAGGGCGCGTGCGCCGATCCGTCGCCGGAATGTCTGCATCATGGACATCGTTCCTTCCCCTCAGACGCGGCGCAGGCTTCGAAAATCGATCTGGCGATGGAACTGGTAGGTAAAGCCGTCGATGTCCGGCGAAGTCACCGCATCCATGTTCGGCTGCCAGAGCATGATGAGCGGGACCTGATCGGCCAGAAGTGCGATCATCTTCCGGCAGGCGTCCTCGTATCGGGCTCTGTCGGTTTCGAAGCGCGCGGCGCCGGTCAGATCGACCATCCGTGGCGAGTTCCAGCTTGAGAAGTTCCAGCGCTGGTTGCGGGTGAAATAGAGGTAAAAGAAATAATACGTGCGCTGGATCCAGCCGGCGGCGGTGTCCGTGTAGAACGGCAGTCTTTTTTCGGCCTCGAGCGTATTGAACTCGGCATCCGGCAATTTGCGGATATCGACCCGGATGCCGATCCGCTTGAGGGCTTCCTGTATCAGCGCGGCCATGGGCTCCGCCGTCGTGGCCTGGCTGGTGGCGTAGGAGAAGGTCGTGGCGAACCCGTCGGGAAATCCGGCGTCGGCCAGCAGCTGTCGCGCCAGCGTCAGGTCCGTCGCCAGGGGCAGGGCCTGCGGGAAGGAAATATCGGACGGCGTTTCCCGCCAGCCCGCATCGAACAGAGGATGGCCCCGTCCGAACAGGCTGGCGGTAAACATGTCCTGATAGGGCAGTGCCGATGCGATGGCCTGCCGAACCTTCACATTGTCGAAGGGGGGGCTCTGCGTATCGAAGGCGAGGTGGGTGAAGCAGTTGCTCTGGAAAACCGAATTGATCCTGACACGCCTGCGGGCCATCATGGCGATGACGTCGTAGGCTTCCAGATCGATGACGATGTCCGCGTCGCCACGCTCGACCAGGCTGGCGCGTGTCGTGGCTTCGGGGACCGTCTGGCTGATGACCCGTTCGAAGAATGGCGATGTGCCGGCCGACCGGGCGCCCCACGCATCATTTCGAGTCAGGATGATATTGACGCCGGGGGTAAAGCGTTCGACCCGGTAGGCCCCTCCGGCGGCCGTATTCTGCTGCATCCACTGCTGGGCCCATGGATCGTCGGGCGTGGCATGTCGGCGGGCCAGCCGGCTGTTAATCATGATCGCGTACGGCATGGCGAGATTCGCCAGCGCCAGACGGTCCGGCCGGGGCAACAGGATTTCGATCGTGCGCGGTCCGGCAACCCGGAACTGTTCGGTCGATGTCAGGGATCCGCTGGAAAACTGTGGCGCGGTCAGGGATCTGGCCGAAACGCCACGGTCGAGAGACCATTTGACGTCGTCGATCGTCACCGGCGTTCCGTCATGCCATGTGGCGTCGGGACGCAGATGCAATGTGATCGTGCATCCGTCGTCGCTGATCTCGTACCGTTCGGCCAGTTCGCCCGTGATGATGTCCGGATCGAATGTCCAGATGGACCCGGATTGTTTTCTGCCGAACGTCACCAGCCGATCGTAGACATTCATGCTGACGCCAAACGATTCATGCGTGGCGCCCAGCATGGTCGGGTCCAGCGTGTTTACGGTATTTCCGGTAATATGCCGGAGGGTCGTGCCGTTCTGCCGTGCATCGGCCATGACAGGCAGGACAGCCGGGGCGGCGAAGGAAAGTGCGCCGAGAAGACCCTGCCTGCGGGTAATGCCCATGCCTCGTATTCCTTCATGGCCGATGCCGTCGCATGGCGTGCGGGATGTCACGCCCGCGACGGCCATCGAATCTCCGCCTGGCGGACGTCGTACCGCAGCAGGTCGTCCCAATAGACCTCGATATCGTCCCGGAACAGGTGGCTGGTGATGCCGCTGACCAGTTTCGGGACGGCGAATTTCATGGCGTTGATCGATGATCCGGATGGCCCGAAACTCATGGTCGACGCGATGGAGAAGAGATGGATATGTCTCAGCCAGGGCGTCAGGCCGGGTGTCTTTTCCTGCAGGGTGTAGTCCGTTCCCAGATACGGGAAACGTGACAGCCGCGGATTGCATTCGTCCGGCGGCGGCGCGTAGCGGTCCCCCCAACTGGCGATATTGTAGGCGACGCGGGACAGTTCGGGGCGGGCGCCCGGGTCGATCTCGATCCCGGTGCCGCAAATGGCGAAATCGGCCTGAAAGGTGCCGGTCGGGATTGTCAGTTCGACCCCGCCGGCGTGGGCGCGTGCGTCCGTCCACGGGCTTTGCGTATGCAGGAAGAAATTCGGATGGCGGGCGCAGCGGTCCCACGTCGCCTGCGGAAAGCCTTCACGCAGGCTCAGGACATGTTGCATGATCCGCCACTTCCACGCATCGTCCAGTTCCGAAAAGTGACAGAGGAAACCGGTAAATGTCAGCCACAGATACGGCTGGACAAGCTGAAGGTCCGGACGCCGGCAGAAGAGGTGGACCTCTTTCGCGCCGGCCTCTAGGGCCATGGCGGCGTTATCGAAAGCCGATGCCCCGGCGCCCAGCACGGCGACGCATTTATTGCGAAGGGCGGAAAAATCGATCGGATCGGCCGTATGGGCGCGCAACGCGGATGGCAGGTCCGCGATGAACGAGGGCATGGTCCAGCGCCCAAGGCTGTCCTGGCCCGTCGCCAGAACCAGCTTGCGCGTGTATCGGACCTGTTCGTCACCGGCAGCGTCGCGCAAGGTGACGGCGAGGTAATCGTCCCACGGTGCGACACCGGCCAGGCTCACGCCGTTATCGACCGGCAGGTCGAGCGTATCACGCAGCCAGAGCAGATATTCCGCCCAGTCTTCGCGCGGAATCAGGTTCAGATCGTCCCAGTCCTGCTTGCCGAATTTTTCCTCGTGCCATGTCTGGTACGTCAGGGCCGGAATGTCGAGGTCGGGGCCGGTGAATTCTTTCGGGCTTCTGAGGGTACGCATGCGCGCATAGGTCAGCCATGGCCCTTCCATGCCACGTTCGGCCTGATCGACGATCAGGAAATTCGTGACCTGTGCGCGTTGCAGGCCGAAGCCTGCGGCGATGCCGCTCTGGCCGGCCCCGACGATCAGGACGTCAAGAATGGGCGTTCCGTCAGGGCCGGGATGGGGAATGGTCCACGGGCGCTGGGGATGGGCGATCCGGGCCAGTTCGTCGCGGGCCCGATGACGCAGGGCCTGCAGGCGATGGTCACTGGCCTTGATCGGATCTTCATGCATGAAAAAGGGATGCTCCTGGATCCGATGCAGATGTCGAAAGGCTATCATTCCGGGTTCGACATGCAAGGCGGGTCCGGCAGGGTCTCTATGAAAAATGGACGGAGACTATTTTCAAAACTTATCGACAGGAAAGGGAGGAGGAGAAAGGGTGGCGCGGTCGAAACGTCCTGATGTATGCGTTCATCTTCGGGACAAGACGTTCCGTCATGGCCGTTGCCGCATGCGATCGCGACGGGCCTGTCCGCAGGACGGATAATATCTTTCTCTCTTTCGATGGATGGAGTTGCGAATGGACCTGGGACTGAATGGACGAACGGCTCTGGTTCTGGGGGCGAGCCGCGGCCTGGGACGGGCCGTTGCCAGGTCTCTTCTGGCGGAAGGCGTCGCGGTCTATGCGGGGGCGCGGAATCTGGACGCCGTGCGGGAATGGCAGGATGCATTGCCGCCGGAGCAGCGGGCGCGGGTCACGCCCGTCTCGCTCGACCTGTCCAGCGATGCATCCGTCATGTCCGCGGCCGAAACCGTGATCGCGGCGGGCGGGGTGGACATCCTGGTCAACAACAGCGGCGGCCCGCCGCCGGGGGCGGTCACGTCGCTGGGGCCGGATGTGTGGACGGCCCAGTTCAACATGATGGCCGGCCGGATCTTCCTGCTGACCAATCTGCTTCTGCCTGCGATGCAGAAGAAGAAATGGGGACGGGTCCTGACGGTGGCCTCGTCCGGGATCATCCAGCCGATTCCCAATCTGGCCCTGTCGAACAGTATCCGGTCCGCCATTTCCGGATGGTCCAAGACGCTCAGCAATGAGGTCGCGGCCGACGGAATTACGGTCAACATGGTCATTCCGGGCCGGATCCACACGGACCGGGTCGATCAGCTTGACGGTCTGGCGGCCCGCCGCCGGGGCCTGACGCCGGATGACATCGCAGCCGAATCCTGGAGCACGATTCCGGCCCATCGCTATGGTCGCCCCGAGGAATTCGCCGACGTCGTGACGTTTCTGGCGAGCGCGCGTGCGTCCTATATCACCGGCAGCAGCGTCCGCGTGGACGGCGGGCTGATCCGGAGCGTCTGAAGCGACGGAAGGGACGCCATCGCGGAATGGCGTCCCTTCCCCTGCCGGGGGGCTTACCCGGCGGCCGGGATCAGAAACCCCGTCAACGCCGGAAGATCGGGGCGGACGCCCCATCCCGGTTGTTCGCCAAGGCTGATGACACCCTCGACGGGGCACGGTCCGTCCCGGAAGAACGGCTGCCAGATCGCAATCTTCGCGATGGGCCATTCGACGAACCAGCTATTGGGTGTGGCGGCCAGCCAGTGGGCGTGCATGGCCACGTTGAGGGGGGTGGTGAAGGAATGGCTGCAGACCTGTGGCACATGCCGCGATGCCGCCTGCGCCGCCAGAATGCCGCAGCGGGTGATATCGGCCTGCAATACATCGACCAGCGGTACCACGCGCATCAGGCCGGGCAATCCGCATTCCCCTTCGCCCGAGGCGATCGGGACCGGGCTGGCCTGCTTCAGGCGCGCCTGTCCCTCGAGATCGTCGCGATCGAGCGGCTCTTCGATCCAGGCGAGGCCGAAGCGTTCGAAGGCCCGGGCACGGGCCAGGGCGGTCGCTTCGTCGAACGCCTGCGCGGCATCGACCATCAGGGTGGCGTCCGGGGCGGCGCGCCGTGCGGCTTCGAGAAAAGCGACATCGCCCTCTTCCGACTGGCCGAACGGTGGCCAGCCGATCTTGTGGGCGACAAAGCCGGCCGCACGTTCGGCGGCGATGCGGCGTTCGGTCAGCGCCGGTGTCGCGGCAACCTTGTCGCTGGCATAGCAGGGCAGGCGCATCCGTGGAGCGTCGTGCAAGAGCCGGGCGACCGGCAGCCTCGCGCGATGTCCCGCGAGATCCCACAAGGCCAGTTCGGCAGCGGCGATGGCCTGCATCACGGCGCCGTCGCGGCCGATCCACTGGGTGCCTTTCTCCATCCGGTGGCGCAGGGCCGCGATGTCGGAGGCATCCTGCCCCACCAGCAGCGCGCGCAGCCCCTGCGCCGTGACGTGGGTGGTCGGGGCGTCTATGGCCGCGCGGGACAGGTAGGGGCTGCCATGGGCTTCGCCCCACCCTTCCAGACCGTCCTCGGTGACGATGCGGAGAAGGAAGCATTCTTCCGTGCGGCCGCCCCCCGACAGGTGAAGCGGCAGACGGATGGCATAGGGTTCGACAGCTTCGATCCGGCTCATGATGACAGCACGCGGCTCAGGAAGGCCCGGCTGCGCTCCTCTTTGGGGTTGGTGAAGAAGGTTTCGGGCGCGTCCTCCTCGACGACCTGCCCGTTGGCCATCAGCACCACGCGGTCGGCGACCTTGCGTGCGAATCCCATCTCGTGCGTGACGACCAGCATGGTCATGCCGTCGGCGGCCAGGCTTTCCATGACGCGCAGGACCTCCTGAACCATTTCCGGATCCAGCGCGCTGGTCGCCTCGTCGAACAGCATGACGCGGGGCTTCATGGCCAGGGCCCGGGCGATGGCCACGCGCTGCTGCTGGCCGCCGGAAAGCTGGCCGGGATATTTGGCGGCATGATCGGCAAGGCCGACCTGCTTCAGCAATGCCTCGGCCTGCTGGCGGGCGATGGCGACCGGGGTCTTGAGAACGGTAACCGGGCCCTCCATCACGTTGCCCAGGGCCGAAAGATGCGGCCACAGGTTGAAGGACTGAAAGACCATGCCGACCGTCTGGCGCAGCCGGATCAGGTCGCGTTTCCGCTGGTTGCCGCCGATCGGTGTGCCGTCGATCAGGATTTCGCCCGTGCTGTGACGCTCGAGCTGATTGACGCACCGCAGCAGGGTCGATTTTCCGGCCCCCGAGGGGCCGATGATGGCGACGACCTGGCCTTCCTCGATGTCCAGCGAGACGTTTCGCAGCACCGGATGGGAACCGAACGTCTTGGAGACGTCCCGGAAGGATACGATGCTCATATCATTTCACCGTATAATAGCTGAGGCGACGTTCCAGGGACGTCTGGGCGATCTGCAGCAGGCTGGTCATGATGAGGTAGAGGATGCCGGTCATGAGCATGACCTCCACTACCTTGAACGTCGTGGAATAGATGCTCTGGGCCGTCTGCATCAGGTCGGGCACCGCGATGATCGAAACCAGCGACGAATTCTTGAGCAGCGTGATGGCCTGGCCGACATAGGGCGGCAGGGCCGGGCGCAGCGACAGGGGGATGACGATGCGCCGCAGGGTCTGCAGCGGCCCCATGCCGATCGCGATTGCGGCTTCGGTCTGTCCCGTGGGAATGGACTGAATGGCCGATCGGAAGATTTCGGAAAAATACGCCGAAGAATTCAGGCTCAGCGTCAGGATGCCCGCCGTCCACGGGTCGAGGCGGAGCCCCGTCATCGGCATGGCGTAGTAGATCGCGAACAACTGCAGCAGCAGGGGGGTGCCCCGCACGATCCAGACATAGATCCATGCGGCCGACGACAGGATCCGGCGGGACGACAGGCGCAGCAGGGCGATGCCAAGGCCCGCGACCGTGGAGAAGGCCAGCGAGGTGACGCTGATCCCGAACGTCACCTCGCAGGCCTTCAGCAGCCGCGGGCTATAGGTGACCATGAAATTCCAGTCGATCATCTGACGATACTCAAGCTTTGAACCAGCGGTCGGCAAGGGCCCTGGCCTGCCCGTCGGCCTGCCGGTCGGCAATGGCCTTCGAGACCGCCGACGCCAGGTCCGTCGCGCCCTTGGGCAGGATCATGGCGATGGGCTGCGGCCGGATGGCGCGCCCGACCACCTTCAACGGCAGGTTGTGGGTGTGAATGGCGTAGAGCGCGCCGGCCCGTCCCACGACGGCGCCGTCCAGCCGGCCGGACATCAGGTCCATGAGAATGTCGGGCAGGCCGGGATAGGAGCGTAGCGTGGCGGCATGGGCCATCTCGTTTGCCGTGGCTTCCAGGATGCTGCCCGATGCGGTGCCCACGACCAGACCTTTCAGGTCCTCGATCTCCTTGATCGTGGTGTTGTCCTGTCGCACGAGTACGGCGACGGAATCGGTCGTATAGGGTGCGGAGAACGCGAAATTCGCCTGGCGCTCGGGCGTGATTCGCACCGCGCTCATGACGCCGTCGAACTGCCCCGCCATCAGGCCGGGCAGGATGCCGTGCCATGCCAGGCATGAAAACCGGGCCTCGACCCCCAGACTCGCGCAGATCATCCTGGACCAGTCGATGTCGAAGCCCATGACCTGTCCATCCGGATCGACATAATTGTAAGGCGCGTCCAGACCGGTGGTCGCGATTCGCATATAGCCCTGGCGACGAATATCGTCCGCCGTGGGCGTCGCGGCCCGGGCCGTGCCGACAAGGCCGGATCCGATCGTGGCGGCGGCGCCAAGCATCAGGGAACGACGTCGAAGCATGGATCCTCCGTAATATGCGTGTCGTCCGCGCGGGGCGCGGAGGGTGTCTGGTGAACAGTCCGCGACGGCCTGTCCTGTCGGTTGGAAACGTTTCTCGGTCAAATTAATTTATCGAAAACGCTCCAGGCCCTGGCGGATCGCGCGCATCGGGATGATGCGCGCGATCCGCCGTGCGATCAGGCGCGGCCGTTCACGCGATAGAACGGCTCGCTGACATCCAGATAGGTCAGCATCTTGCGATGCCAGGCATGGAAATGGGGGCGCAGGGCGGCCAGAGCCGCAGTACGCTCCGGCGAAGCCGGCTTGGCCTCGTAATGCTTCACGTAGTCCCGGACCTCGGCGTACAGCGCCTCGACGTCCATGGTCGTGAAACGGCGATTCCGGATGACGATCTTGCCGTCGACGACGACGTCGGTCACGTCCTGGCCCTTGGCGCGCCAGACGAGAAGATCGGGAATGGCCAGCCTGTCCGACGTCCACGGATCATGCAGCATGGACGCCGTGTCCAGAATCGCGGCATCGGCGGGGGCGCCCGGTTGCAGCGTTCCATGCAGACGATCGAAACCAAGGGTTCTGGCCGCATTGACCGTGCCCATGGACAGGATCTGCGCCGAGGTCAGGGCGGGGGTCTCGCCAAGGTCGAAGCCCGGCACGCGTGAGAGCACCGCCGACATGCGTAGTTCCATGAACGGATCGTCGTCGTCGTTCAGCGACTTGTCGTCGATCCCCAGCGCGACGTTCACGCCCTGCTTCATCATATGCCAGATCGGGGAAATGCCGTTGCGGACATGAAGGTTACAGGACGCATGATGGGTGGTGCTGGTGCCGCGCGCGGCAATCAGTTCGATATCGCGTTCGGACAGCCATACGGCATGGCCAAGGGTCGTGTTCGTCCCCAGCACGCCCAGGCGGTCGAGATGTTCGACGAGCGAGCAGCCGAAGGTCTTGATGCTCCAGGCCCGC
The DNA here is from genome assembly GCF_014174305.1 of Gluconacetobacter johannae. Classification (GTDB taxonomy): domain Bacteria; phylum Pseudomonadota; class Alphaproteobacteria; order Acetobacterales; family Acetobacteraceae; genus Gluconacetobacter; species Gluconacetobacter johannae. The sequence goes on from NZ_JABEQH010000005.1 coordinate 50,395, forward strand.
TGATGCGGCGTCTGCAGTGTATGGATATGGATGGGCGTATTGTCGTGGGCGGCGGCGCTGTCGCGGATTCGCGTGAAAAAATCGTCGGTGGTGCCGTGGGCCCATGACGGCCCGTGGAGGACGCGGGTCATCGGCGAATTATCCGAGGCATGGAGCGTCTCGAACAGATTCATGTAGTCGTCGGCGATCGCCTTCGCATCGTATCGCGTCATCGGCGTCACGAATTCCCGCAGTTCCGGCGGGAGCGTGTCGACGAACCCTTCCTCGTCGATGCAGAACCGGTTACGGTCCCGGACGGCAGGGGAATAGGCCAGGCGGATCCCGGATGTGCGGTAGCTGCCGATCGCCAGATGCGCGTTTTCCAGCGCCTTCGGCCCTTCGTCATTCCAGCCCGTGTGGTGGATGCTGGTGCAGCCCATACGTAGATGCCGTACGGCCGAAAGGGCGGCGCAGAGATCGTTGGGCAGGTACACCATGGACGACCAGTCGAGAAACGCGTTCTCGAGATAGTCGTACAGGACGCCTTTCTGGATGGGTGAGAGCCCGCGTCCGTGGGAATGGGCATCGATCAGGCCCGGCATGACAATGGAGGTCGCGCCGCCGACGACCTCGTCATCGGGGTATCTTTCGCGCAGCGCGGACCATGTCCCGACTTCGGCCACCCGATTGTCAATGACGTGAATCGCGGCGTCCTTGATGATTGTCTGCGGATCGACGACGACCCACCCACCTCTGATTAGCATCGATACCTCATGAAAAGAAAAGATTTTTCTATATTTGAGTATTAAACATCGTTAATTGTCGGAAGGTTTCGCATCAGGGCCCGTACATATTCGGATCGTTGCGATACCTTTACCCCGTCATCCCGCATGTGACGTCATGCGGCACACATGACCGCGCATGCGGATGAAGATGAATGAAGGGCCGATAGGCAGCAGAAAATTTACGATATAGCAAGAGAAGATTCTTTCCTTCCCAAAGGCCTTCGGGTGAAGGGAATTGAAACCCTTTGTAACGTCACGTCAGTGATCCTGTGCGACGTCAATTCGAATGGCCGCCGATGAAAACTGGACTATGTGATGTTTGATTGCCGGCCTGTTTCATTTTGTTGTGGCACAATTTATCCGACTCTCAGCCGGGTTGAAAGAGACTTCGCCCCCTTCGTGGTGGCGGAGACGTATGGATTTAAGGTGTTGAATCAGAAGAATAATTCTGAAAATTTCGAATCGGCGGGGCGTGCCCTATAACTCCTCGGTATAGTGTGCCCGATATGATGATAGCGAACCTAATTGCTGATCCGGCAGCGGCTATGCTTACCTTGTGACGATAACGCAACATACCAGCGTGGCTTATCTGGAAATCCGGTCATGGAACGGAAAAGGCGCGCTCGGAATTAGAAATATAACTTGTACCTCGGAACGTAATCGGAGGATGGAATGCTGATGAAGAAGGAATTCGGCGTTATGGTGCCCCTGTCGATTTCTCGACTGATACTTCTTTCTACCACGGTTTTGAGCATTGCCGGCGCGATGCCCGCTGCCCGTGCGGCCACTGCCGCCGCGCCCGTCGCGTCACAGCCCGATGCCAGCCATGGCAAGGGGACGGCGAAGGCCGTCGCGAAGCCGGCGTCGAAATCCGCCCCTGCGTCGTCGGCTGGAGACGATTCCACGATCGACGGAAGCGGTAGCGCCGAGGACGTGGCGGTTACCGGGTTGACGCACCGTTCCGCCGGTGGCGGCCTGCTGGCCATTTCGAACAGCGTGAAATCGTCGGTTGCATCCACGCGCGCCTATATCCAGACCCAGCCGGCGACGACCAATCCCCAGCGATTGATCGCCATGCAACCGGGCGCCGTCGTGGCGTCGCAGGACCCCTATGGCGTGCAGCCGGGCGGCATCACGGTTCGTGGACTGAACAACAACGAAATCATCTGGCTTTTCGAAGATTCCCCCATCACCAACGACGGGACCTTCTATCCCAACGAAGCCGTCGACGCCCTGAACCTTGAAGAAGTGCGGCTGAGCCCCGGCTCGACCAATTTCGATGTGCCGGGTTCCAACGGCGCGGCGGGCACCATTCGCATGGCGCTCCATGATCCGTCGCACAAGATGGGTGGAATGGTGAACGTCACCTATGGATCGTACGACACGCGGCAGGTGTTCGGACGGTTCGAAACGGGCGATATCGGGCATACGGGCCTGCGCGCGTTCGTGTCTTACTCGAATTTCCTGGGTAACGACTGGCGCGGTCCGGGCAATACCTGGCGGCAGCACGTCGATTCGAAGATCATCAAGGACTGGCACAACGGCAGCCAGACCGCGCTGTCGGTCGAATGGACGGACCTCAATTTCCAGCTCGAGCGTCCGCCGACCATGGCGGCGTGGAATACGTATGGCAAAAACTACAATTATACCTCGACCTTCACGCCCGGCGACACGAACTATTACAAGCTGCACCAGAACGTCTACGAGGGCATGTTCGCGACCCTGAACAACAAGATCATCCTGCGTCACAACCTGATGCTGAACGTGGCGCCGTACATCTATTACGCCCGCGCGGCTGCGCCGGGTGCCGTGAATCTGTCGCCCACGTCGGCCTATACCGGAACGCAGAAGATCCAGGGTCTTCAGCTCGAGACCCAGAACGGACCGACCGCGAACTCTGCCACCCTCTATTCCGGATCGCCGGCGCTGTTCCTGCGCTCGGGCATCAATGCCAGCCTGGCCTGGGATATCGACCGTCATAACAGGTTCATCTTCGGCGACTGGTATGCCTTCACCGAGCAGTCCTCGTTCGGGCAGTTCAATTATCTGGACGCCTCCGGTTCGCCCCTGAGCCTGTGGGGGGCACGCAGCTCGGCCGTTTACCTGCCCAACGGCAAGATCTATTCGTTCGCCGACGTCCTGAACCGCGTCCAGACCGACCAGATCTTTCTGGGCGACCGGATGAACTATCTCGATCACCGGCTGTCGCTGGAATTCGGCTTCAAATATCTGTTCTATCGGGCGCAGAACTTCAACCGTATCCCGGGCGTCACCTACAACACCAACAACAACCAGACGGCGCCCATGCCCAGCCTCGGGGCGCGCTACGATTTCAACAGCCATCACGAGGTCTTCCTCGATGCGGGGGTGAATTCGCGGGTGCCGGATCCCAGCCAGATCGCGGACTCGGTTTCGGCGACGACGGGCAAAATTACGGGACGGGCCTCCCGCGACCAGAAGATCGAGAACTCGATCATCGAGGAGCTCGGCTATCGTTATAACGACAATTACCTGACCGCCCAGGCGACTTTATTCAATTACAATTTCACGAACCGCCAGGTTTCCACCGTCGTCAACCAGAACAACACACTGGTCACCCAGTATGTGAACGCCGGTGGCCAGACCAGCCGTGGCGCCGACGTGTCCGTAGGGTCGCGGCCGTTCCATCATTTCTCGCTTTTCCTCTCGGGCGAGTATCTGCATGCGACGATCGATAACAACGTACCCCGGCAGGGGACCTATCTGCCCACAGCCGGCAAGACGGCGACGGGTTCGCCGACCTGGACCGGAAATGTCAGTCTGAGCTACGATGACTCGAAGTTCTTCGGCAACATCCAGATGCACTACGTCAGCGGGCAGTATGCGACGTTCATGAACGACGAGAAGCTGCCGGGCTACAAGACGGTGGATATGTCACTGGGCTATCGTTTCCCCAACGTGGGGCCGGTCAAGGCGCCGAAGCTTCAGCTGAACCTCGTGAATTTGACAAACAATCATTACCTGGCAGGAATTTACAGCACCCAGTTCAATGCCAAGACAACCCGTGCCGTGAACGGGACCATGGTTTCGGGAAGCGCGCCGCTTTATATCGTGGGGTCGGGCTTTGCCGCCATGTTCTCCGTCTCGGCCGCCCTGTAAGAAAAGGCCGCCCCGTTCGGGGCAGCCTGTTCATTTTATGCCTCTCCCCAGAGGTACGATCTGTTATCGTTTTTGCACGAAATCTCTTGATGGAGTTGAGCATTGGCCTGGAACAATCTTCCTATCGACCCTGCGGGGCTGTCCATCCGGCAGGAACTGGCGGCGATCTTCCGGATCCTTGCACATTTTCGTATGACCGACCTGATCCACACCCATGCCTCGGCGCGGGTGCCGGACAAATCGAATGCACTGCTGATTAACAGGTACAATCTTCTCTTCGATGAGGTCACGGCGTCCAGCCTGATCGAAATCGACGAAAGCGGTGCGCTGATCCCCGAATATGAAGGGGCGGACATCAACGACGCCGGCTGCAACATCCACAGCGCCATTCATGAGGCGCTGCCCGACGTCGGGGTGGTGATTCACACCCATACGCGCGCCGGCGCCGCGGTGTCGGCGCAGCGCCACGGGCTGTTGCCGATCAGCCAGCAGGCCATGATGTTCCACGGTGCGGTCGGATACCACGAGTTCGAAGGGTTCGTCCTCTCGCGGTCCGAGCGGGCCAGTCTGGTGCGTGATCTGGGGAACCACAAGGCCGTCATCCTGCGTAACCATGGCCTCATCGCGGTGGGATCGACGGCGGCCGAGGCGTGGAACCGCATCTACAATATCGAACGCGCCTGCGAGATTCAGGTGGCGGCGCTGGCCGGCGGGTCGGAACTGGTGGTGCCGCCCGAGGCGATCCAGACCCGGATGGGGCAACAGGCGGTTTCCGACAAGCAGCTCTATATCGAGCGGATGGCGTGGAACGCCTGCCTGCGCCTGATCGAAAACGTGGGAACGGATTTTCGCCTGTAACAGGCGGTGGGGGCAGGGGCCATCCTATCGGGTGCTCCTTGCCCGATAGGAGGGGGCGACCCGCCCTGTGGCCTCCCTGTCCCGCAGGTGAGCCCTGTGGGTGGCCGTTGCCTGCCGGGGGAGACATTATGGACCATTACGACCTGATCCTGCACAATGGCGTTGTGATTGCCGACGGACGCTGCCGGGCCGATGTCGGATGCATCGGCGGAAAAATCGCTGCGATCGGAGACCTCCGTACCGCGTCGGGGGTGCAGGTCATCGACTGCACGAACCTGACGGTCCTGCCGGGATTGATCGATCCGCACGTGCATCTGCGCGACCCGGGCGACCCGCGCGTGGAAACCTTCCTGGGCGGCACGCGCGGTGCGGTGCTGGGTGGCATCACCACGCTGTTCGACATGCCCAACACGGCCGAACCCGTCACCAGCCGCGACCGGCTGGAACGGAAAATCGAACTGATGTCGGGCCAGATCTGGTGTGACGTTGGACTGTATCTGGCAGCCACCAAAACCAATTCGGTGGAACTGGGGATGCTGGAGCAGCAGGAGAACGTCTGCGCCATCAAGGTTTTCCTGGGATCCGCCAAGGGCGAGCTGCTGGTGGATGACGATGCCAGCGTCGAGACGATCATGCGTGATGGCGCGCGGCGCATCTGTTTCCATTCGGAGGACGAATCGCGTCTGCAGGAGCGGAAAAAACTGTTCACGGCCGGTGGTCCTCATCGGCTGCATGCCGACTGGCATGATGTGGAATGCGCTTTCCTGGGGACGCGCCGGCTGGCGGCGCTGGCCCGGCGCACGGGGCGGCCGATCCACATCCTGCATGTCTCCACGGCGGAAGAGCTGTCCTATCTCCGGGATTTCCGCGACCTTGTGACGACCGAACTGCTGGTCAATCACCTGACGCATTTCGGGCCGGATATTTACGACACGCACGGTGGGTTCGCGGTCATGAATCCGCCCATCCGGGACAGGCGGCATTATGATGCCGCATGGGCGGCAGTGCGCGATGGCATGGTGGATTGCATCGGGTCCGATCACGCCCCCCATTCCCGCGAAGCGAAGGAACGGCCGTGGCCGGAAACGGCAGCGGGTCTTACGGGCGTTCAGACACTGGTTCCGGTCATGCTGAATCATGTCAGCGAAGGGCGATTGAGCCTGGAGCGCATGGTCCAGCTGATGGCTGAAGGACCTGCCCGCGTCTACGGTCTGGCGAACAAGGGCCGGATCGCCATCGGATACGATGCCGATTTTACGGTGGTGGATCCCGGCCACCGTCGCGTCATCGAGCAGGACTGGATCGCATCCCCCTGCGGCTGGACGCCGTTTGACGGGTACGAGTGCACGGGCTGGCCGGTCATGACGGTGGTCCGGGGCCAGGTCGTGATGCGTGAGGATGAGGTGCTGGGTTCCCCATCCGGCCGGCCGGCGGTCTTTTCCACGGCAGGATTGTCGTAGCTTCGGCCTCCTGCCATAACACTCGGGAGTGGCCCGTGCCGTCTTTGCTGAATTACGACGACTATCGGACGCGCGCCAGATCCGTCCTGCCCCGGGGGCTCTTCGAATATATCGATCGGGGCACGGAAGACGAGAACGCGCTGCGTTATCTCCGCCGGGGCTTCGATCGTGTCATGCTGATGCCGTCGGTTCTGGCCGGCGCGCCGGTCCCCGAGTTGTCCACCCCTCTGTTCGGTCGCGTCTCGGCCCTGCCGATCGCGATCGCACCGACGGCGCTGGCGGGCATGGTGTGGCATGATGGCGAAATCGAACTGGCGCGGGCGGCGGCCCGATGTGGCATTCCCTTCTGTGTCGCGACGCAGTCGATCACGACGATCGAGCGGATACGGGCCGGCGCACCCGATGCCAACCTCTGGTTTCAGCTTTACGTCTGGAATGATGTGTCCCTGTCCTATGCGCTGATACGACGCGCACGTGCCAGCGGGGTCAGGACGTTGGTCGTGACGGCGGATACGCCGGTGCCGCTGAACCGCGAATACAATGCGCGAAATGGCTTCACGGTACCGTTCCGGTGTTCGGTGCCCGGAATGCTGGATCTTGCGCGTCATCCACGTTGGGTGGCGCGGGTTCTTCTGCCCCTTCTGGCCACGTCCGGCGTGCCGCGCTACGGACATTATCCCTCTGGCCTTGAGGGGAATGTGATGCGGGCATCGGCATCCGCCGTGGGGCTGAAGCGGTCGCTCGACTGGCAGGACATCGTCGAGCTGCGGCAGCGATGGGATGGGGAGCTGATCGTCAAGGGCATCGTGAATGTCGAGGATGCGCGCAGGGCGGCACAACTGGGTGTCGACGGAATCGTGGTCTCGGTCCACGGCGGTCGGAATCTCGACCCCCAGCCCGGACCAATCGACGTGCTGCCGCGGATTGCCGAGGCCGTTGGGGGGCGGATGACGATCATGGCCGACAGCGGCGTGCGCCGGGGAACCGATATCCTGAAATACCTTGCCCTCGGGGCGCAGATGGTCCTGGTGGGGCGGGCGGGCCTGTACGGGCTTGCATCAGGGGGCGAGGCCGGCGCCGTCGCCATGATCGGGATGCTGCGTAACGAAATGGAGACGGCGATGGCCCTTCTGGGAAAGGGCCGGCCGGCGGATATCCAGCTGTTTTCCCTGTCCTGACGGCCGGGCAACGCCCGTGCCACAGGTCATGGGTCCTGCGTCGCGATCACCGCACGCACCTCGTTGAGGAATGTGTGGGCCAGTCGTGTGAGAGAACGGTTCTCGGCCCAGACGACCGACGCGGAAACGGAAATCTGCGGACGAAACGGCCGGTGAACCAGAGAGAACCGCCCGGCGGATGACGCGGTGAGGGGATCGACCACGGCGACACCCACCCCTGCATCGGCCAGGACGCACGCCGTGAGGCCATATCTGACCTCGACGGAAAAATGGAATTCCTCTTCCGCCTGCTCGAATGATTCACGAAGGGCGCTTCCCAGTTTTGTCCCGCCTTCCAGGGCGATAAAGGCCTGTCGGCGCAGATCCCGCGGCGTGATGACATCGAGTTCGGTCAGCGGATGGGTGGCCTGCATGACGCAGATCATCTCGCCCTCGTACATGACTTCGGAGCGGATGCCGGGCTGTTCCGCAAAGCCCATGATAAAGCCGAGTTCGGCCTGGTGCGTCTCGATGCTCTCGATGATTTCTTCGTACCGCTTCACGTCGAAGAAGGTCCGGACGCGCGGGCGGCGGATCTGCATCACATGGATCGATTTCGCGATGACGCCATATCCAAGCGGTGGTGTTGCAACAACCCGAAGCTGCCCGGCCCGGTTGTCACGAAGGTCGCGGATTCGGCTTTCCAGGCGTTTGTGGATCTCGAAAATCGACTCGGCGTCCGCCAGCAGGATTTTTGTTTCCGCGGTTGGATAAATGCGGTTATTGACACGCTGGAACAGGGCGAAACCAACCTGTTCCTCCATCGCCTTGAGGGCATTGCTGATGGCGGGCTGGGACAGCCCAAGGGCACGGCCGGTTGCAACCGTCGTATTGTAACGAACGATGGCGCGCAAAATTTCGAGCTGCCGCAAATTCATCGATAACCACCACGAATAGTATGAGGCGTTTTATCATGGTGAAACCAATTGCTAAAGCGAAATTCATCCGATAGCGTTACAAAAATGGATCACGCTCTGATACGTCGCGACATGGAACCTTCGTTCGATCCGGCTCGTCCAGAGCGGCGTGTCATGACGCGCGTGCCGGTTGTCCGGCGTCTGATAATGTTTCATTTTTCCTTATGATGTAACGATATTGCGTAATGTGTCTGCCCTGTACATACGGGAAGATCGCGTGAAATAAGGTCGCCCATGCGGGCGCCCGCCATTGCCGGGATTTTGTTGAGAATGAAGACATTGTGGCTCGACCGTCGCCCGCGCATCGTATGCGCGCATCCGCTGTACGATCTGAAGGCGGCGCTGGACATCCGGCAGGACGATTCGGTGTGCACACAGGTGTTTTCGCTTTCGGATCTCGATAACTATATAGAAGAAGCCGAAATCCTCTGCATTTCGATGCTGTGGAAGGACTATCTTCTCGATCGCGCGCCGCGACTGAAGCTGGTGCAATCCATCAGCGCAGGCGTGGACCATTTTCCACAGAAGGTGCTGCAGGACCGGAACATCCCGCTGTGTAGCGCGCGTGGCGTGAACGCGCGGGCGGTGTCGGAGCATGTTCTCTCGTTCATCCTGAACATATCCCGCCGCCTCTTCGAGGCGCGAGACGACCAGAAGGCCGGACTATGGCGTACGCCGGTGCGGGACGCCACGAACCGTGTTCAGGAACTGACCGGAAAGCGCGTTCTGGTTGTCGGCCTTGGCAGCATCGGCCGGCGCGTCGCCCATCTTTGTCAGGCGTTCGACATGACGGTGGCCGGGGTGCGTCGCACCGTGGTGCAGGAGGTGGAGGACGGCATTCATATCGTCGCGTCGGATCGGCTGCACGAAGCCGTGGCCGAGGCCGATTTCGTGGTCCTGAGCTGCCCCCTGACACCGGAAACGCACGGCCTGGTCGATGCCGCGTTCCTGTCGTCCATGCGGCGGGATGCGTATCTGATCAACGTGTCGCGCGGCAAGGTTGTGGACGAAGCAGCGTTGTTGGACGCCCTGGACAAGGGGACGATTGCCGGCGCGGCGCTGGATACGTTTGTGGATGAACCCCTGCCTGAGGGTTCGACGTTCTGGTCCAGGGAAAATGTGATCGTCACCCCCCATAATGCAGGCGACAGTCAGTTCTATGCACGCAATGTCGTGGACATCCTGCTCGACAATATAACCAACATGGAAAATGGGACGCCTTTGCGAAACAGGGTCGTGTAAGCGTCCGGCGAAACAATATTTGTTGTATTTTTAATAGATCCGTTTTTTCCCATGCGTGAGGCAGGTCCATGAATTCACGAAAAATGAAACTGGGATTGTTCTTCGAGCCGTCGGGACGCCATATCAGCGCCTGGCGCCATCCGAAAGCACACCCCCAGGCCAGCGTCAGCACCGAAAATCTGGTGCAGATCGCGCAGGCCGCCGAACGGGGATTGATGGATTTCGTCTTTATCGCGGACACGAACAATGTCTGGGAAGACATGGAGTATTTCAAGAGAATCGAGCGCGCATCGGTCATCGATCCGATGCTTGTGCTGACGGTGCTGTCGCAGCATACGAAACATGTCGGCCTCATCGCGACGATCTCGACAACCTACACGCAGCCGTTTCACCTGGCGCGGAGTTTCGCCTCCCTCGATCTGGTCAGCCACGGCCGGGCGGGCTGGAACGTCGTGACCTCCATGTTCCCCGGTGAATCCAAGAATTTTGTCGGCGACCGTCATATGGCGCACGCCGACAGATATAAAAGAGCCGAGGAATTTGTGGATGTCGTGAAAGGGCTCTGGAGGAGCTTCGATCATGACGCATTCGTCCGGGACAAGGAAAGCGGCCTTTACGTCGATCCGGAAAAGATGCATGTGCTGAATCATGTCGGCGAGTTCTTCTCGGTCCGGGGACCCCTCAACGTTCCCCGTTCCGAGCAGGGGCATCCGGTCATCGTTCAGGCGGGTTCCTCCGGGCCCGGGCGGGACCTGGCGGCCCGTACCGCGGAAGTCGTGTTCACCGCGATGCAGAAACTGGAAGAGGCTTCGGCCTTCTATCAGGATCTGAAAGGGCGACTGGCCCAGTACGGCCGCACCGAAAATGAGTTGCTGATCCTTCCAGGGGTCTCTCCGATCATGGGGGAGACCGAGAGCGAGGCGCAGGAGAAATACGAGGAACTGCAGTCGCTTCTTCATCCTGCGGTCGGTATCTCGCTTCTCTCGACGTTGCTGGGCGGGTTCGATCTTTCCGGATATCCGGTGGATGGCCCGCTTCCGGAGATTCCGGAGACCGAGGCCGGAAAGGGGCGTCAGGTCGTTATCGTCGAGCAGGCCAGGCGGGAGAATCTGACGATCCGCCAGCTGTACGAGAAAATCATCTGCGGCCGTGGCCACTGGCAGCCGATCGGCACCTATAAGCAGGTGGCCGACCAGTTGGAAGAATGGTTCGTCAACCGGGGGGCGGACGGGTTCAATATCATGCCGCCATCCCCACCGGACCTGGAGAAATTCTGCCGGTTCGTGATACCGGAACTGCAGCGCCGCGGCCTGTTCAGGACAGAATATGAGGGCGGTACCCTGAGAGAAAATCTGGGGCTTCGTATAGCCTGATTGTTTCAAGACGTGCTTTGAGAGGCCGATATGCCCATCGACGAAGATGCATTGCATAGAAAGATTATCCTGAGGCTGGTCCCTCTTTTGATCCTGTGTTTTTTTTTGCGTTCATTGATCGCGTAAACATCAGCTTCGCCGCGATGGATATGCGGCGCGATCTGTCGATTCCGGCCACCACATACGGTCTTGGCGCTGGAATATTTTTCCTGGGGTATTTCATTTTCGAAATACCCGGGAACTACATTCTGACGAAGGTCGGGGCCAGGACATGGCTTGCGGTGACGATGGTCACGTGGGGCATTATCTCGGCCGGGATGGCGTTCATCGGCAACGGGCGGGAGCTGCTGCTGCTGCGGTTCCTGCTGGGAATTGCGGAGGCCGGCTTCTATCCCGGCACGCTGTTTTTCCTGATGCAGAGCTTTCCGGAAAAGTGGCACGGCCGGGTCATCAGCTATCTGATCGTGGTGATTCCGGTTTCCAGTGCCGTTTCGTCCCTCCTGTCGGGCATGATCCTGCATTTATCCGGGATATGGGGTTTTCATGGATGGCAGTGGATCTTTCTTCTGGAAGGGCTGCCGTCCACGTTTCTGGGGATCCTGCTGTTCATCTGCCTCCCGAACTCCGTCGGCGAGGCAGGGTGGCTGAGCCATGAGGAAAGGGAATATCTCTGCAAGGTCCGGCAACGACGCGTGCAAGTCAAAGCCGATCGTACAGCCCATTCGTTCCTTGCGGTGGCCCGCGATCCCTATGTCTGGAAGCTGGCCAGTATTTTCTTCTGTCTATCTTTTGTGAATGGTACGATTCATTTCTGGCTTCCGCAAATGATCGGATCGGTCGGGTTCGATAAATACACGGTCATGCGTCTTCTGCCGATTCCGTATTTCATCGGGGCCGTGGCATTGATCATTTGCGCGGCACGGTTGGATCGATCGGGAAAGCGTCGCTGGAATATCCTGATTCCGATGGGGTTGGCATTCCTGTGTCTGATCCTGACGATTGTCTGTCAGCCGCTGATGATGAAGGGAATATTCATCACGATTGCCATCGCATCGCTGTTTACCGTTCTTGGTCTGATGTGGGTGGTTCCGGGGCAGATTCTGCAGGGGCCGGCCGCAGCGGGGGGGATCGCGTTAATCAACAGTATCGGGAATCTGGGAAATTTTTTCGGTCCGAGCATATTCTCGGGGCTGGTTCAGGAGACCGGGCATTACAGCGTCGGACTGGTGATGGACTCGGTCGTCATGTTTCTTTCATTTCTGATATTCTATGTGATCAGCGCAGAGAAATCGGGAGATGTCCCGTTATGATCCGAGAGCGGCGGCAGGGGTATCAGATGCTGTATGAAACCATTACGGTCACTGTATTGCCGGGGACACAGACGAAGGTTCTGGCGGATCTTCATCCCTTGCTTCTGTCGTTGAATGACGGTGGAACCTTCCTTGGCTGCTGGGTGAGCGAAATCGGGCCGCTGAACCAGATCATCATCCTGCGCGCCTTCGTGTTGATGGACGATCTGGCGGGGGCAAGGCAGGCTTTGCTTGAATCGGGTCTCTTTCCCGACAGGGCGATCGGCGTCCGCGACGTTTCGTACCAAAGTTGGCGCGGCCTGCCGTTTCTGCCCTGTGTCCAGCCCGGCGAATATGGAAAGGTTTACGAAATACGGACTTACCATGTCCGTCCGGGCCATCTGTCCGATGTCGCCGAGGGTTTCAGGAAGACGTTGCCCGGCCGGACGCCGCTCTCCCCTCTGCTGACGGCGATGTATAGTCTGGATGGGCCAGCGCGGTTTGCACATATCTGGCCTTACGGCAGCCTTGATGAGCGTGCACGCATCCGCCGGGAAGCGGTTGCGGCAGGTATCTGGCCGCCACGCGGCTCGGCAGGCTTTCTGACCGAGGACATGCGGTCGCAAGTAGTGGTTCCGGTTGCCTTTTCACCCTTGCGTTGACAGGCCACCGAAGGGCGGAGTGTGCGGGATTTTCCGGTGTCTCCGCTCGGGAAGAGAGGAAAGGAAAAGCGAATGTCCTTGTTGATCGAAGCCGAAGAACTGATGGTCAGGATCGGGCGCCCGGATCTTGTCATTCTGGATGCGACATCCGTATTGCCGGGACAATCGTTCGATCCGGATGAAAATTTTCGGGTGCGCCGGATCGTGGGGGCACGCCGGTTCGATATCGAATGCTTTTCCGATCCCGACACGACCCTGCCGCATATGGTGCCCAGTCAGGGGCGTTTCGGCAGGCTGTTCGGGGATCTGGGCATCGAGGCGTCATCCGAGGTGGTCTTCTACGACCAGACGGGTGTCGCGTCGGCATGCCGGGGCTGGTGGCTGGCCGACCTGTTCGGTCATGCCAATGTCCGTGTGCTGAATGGTGGTCTGCCCGCGTGGAGCCGGGTCAACGGTGCTGTGGAAAGCGGCCCGGCGGCCGCGCCCGTGTCGAAGACCTATCATGCCAGCCCGCGCTATAGCCGTCTCAAGGGGCTGGGGGACGTGCTGTCTCTGTCGGGTACGCCCGATGCCGTTATTCTCGACGCGCGATCGAAAGCACGTTTTGCGGGAACGGCGAAGGAGCCACGTCCCGGCGTCAGGAGCGGCCATATTCCGGGGTCGCGGAATGTTCCCTTTGGTGAACTTCTCGACGCCGAAAACCGTTTTCTGCCCGCGTCGGATATCAGATTCCGGCTGGAGCAGGAAGGTGTGGACGGGGGGCAGCCGGTCATCACGACATGCGGATCCGGCCTGACAGCCTGTGTTCTGGCGGCCGCACTCGTGGTGGCGGGCTTTCCGCGCGGGGCGGTTTATGATGGCTCGTGGGCAGAATGGGGTTCATTGCCGGATACGCCGATCGCGACGCTTTGAGCCGGACAAGGAAAGCCGGTGCACATGGTGCTGTCATCCGAGGACGTCGATGACGCGGGCGACGTAGACGAATCCCGTTCGTTACCACGCAGTTGCAATCCGAGGCCCGGCACCTGAGGCTGCCGGCGAGGCGGGAGACGGCGATCGGATCAAGATCAGCGCAAATCAACAGACACCCGGCTTAGAATCTGCCGGCGAAGCTGAGGTACACGGCATTTCCGCTGTGCCGCTTCCGAACGGCGAACTCAGGGAGCCAGTGAAGCGAACTGTTGATCGCGATGCCGCCGAGCTTGAACCTATAGCGACCCACGGGACCGACTGCAAATGAGCGCCCCTGGAAACCGCCCAGACGAATCGCGAGAACGCCGGTATCGTCGGTTATCTGATACAATATGGAACCAGCCAACCCGAGACCCGGGCCCGCAGTCCCGATCGTTTTGGTTGCTGCCGTATCGAGGTGAAGCAGAGCGCCGCTCCGATAGTTGGTCTTATCGCTTGTCGTTTTGATATCGATGCCGACATTTGCGGAAATATCGAGACCGATCTTCCGCTGTATCCAACTGTAGGCCACTGTTGGCGTGAAGGTCCAGTAGTTCGTGCCTATATTCGCGAGCGAGCCGCGATTATAGGGGCCCGTGGGCGCGAATATGTCCGCTCTGCCCTGAAGAAAATGCCCCCTGCTATGCCAGCCAAGAATCACCGGCGTAACGATCATGTCTCCCAGCCCGCCGCTGGTGTCTGATCTCGATAGCCGGCCGATACTGCCTCTCGCATCCAGGTATTGCCCAGGCAAGGTGATCCCGGCGCCGAACGCGACGGGGCCGAGATGAAGGTTGGAGACATAGATTGCACTCAGTGCAAAACTGCTGAAAGCCGCGTCAAGACCGGTGACCACGTTCCCGGCTACGGGAATGTCCTGAGACTTACGTGTTCCTGCATCGTAATAAAGATTCACGTCCGACCAGTACAATCCCGGTTGCGGAGGTAGAATACCCGCCCCGGGTGTCGCGTAGGCGCCCACAATGTAATGACCGGCGCCACCCTCCGTCGCCATCGCAGAGGGTAGCGCCACACTTGATGTCGCTCCCACGAGCATGGTGCTGCACCATGCGTATGTCCGAATCCCCATGCTCTCCCTCCCTATATCCTGTCGCAGCCTGGATCACCTCGGCCGCGCGGGTCAGATAAACCGCCAGAACACGCATAGGGACCTCACCAGCGAGGCGTAGTTACCTAAGTCAGCTTGATGGATATTAAGCTGGGAAATATTAGAACGATGGCAAGACGAACAATATTGTCGTCGTAAAGTGCCCGGTTTGGGTAAACAACGGTCTCCTCATGCTGAATGCCTGGCTTGACCGGTAATGGGCCAAGTAACACAAGGTGGGAAATGCCTGCCAAAAGGAAGCATGATGATATTGCTTCCGTCACGCTACCAGTCGAATGCCAAGATCTTCCTGTCTTCGCCTGCCCATTTGGATCGACGGCCGCAGTTGGATCAATCCGGTATTTGTCCTTCACGACATTGGTTTTGTTGTCGGTCGAGAATTTGAATGTCGGAATAACGCTCCAAACGATACGGCGGTTGCCGGCGGAGGCGCCGACAAGTGGGGCTGCCGGGATTGAACAGAGCCGCTGTCCGCAATCGCAGACTCGGGGACCATTCCGGGGAATGGGGATACCCGCGTCAGATTGACGCGGGGGGTTCGATTTCGGTTGGGACAGATATTCATATCTCCGCTCCGGCCTGGTTGCGTGTGCTAACAAGGCATGTACCGAACGATATCGGCTCCAAAAAAGAAATCGGGTAAATCATGGATGACGGCACACCGTGTGGTTCAGTTGGAGCCGTCTGTCTGCCAGCCGTCGTGGGCAGGAAATACCTGATTCCAGTATTTTCTCATGGACACCACGACCCAACCGGCCAGCCCCGCCATATCCAGCGCTTTGGCGAGCCGCCCGATGTCGCTGTTGCGGTCGTACGCAACTTCTCGTGTCGCATCATCGTGATGCACAATCAGACCAAGACGGGGACCCGATCCGCTGGTCGTGTATTGCAGCATCCGCAAGTTGCCGTCCGAGTTGCCAAATGCAACGATTGGCCGCCGCCCGACGAATTTGCCGATGGCTTCCGGTTTTCCGGTTCCGTCATCTACAAAATCGACCGCGGGCAGACGAAACAATTCGCCCGTTCCGCCCGCGGACACCTGGTAACGTGTTTTGATTGTAGAGCCGATGATCTGCAACAATACAGGCGCGCCGTCGTGTTTGCGGCGGAGCAGGACGGTGCCCGCTCACTCGCCGGGCGTTTCAATTTTTGTCCAGTCGAGGTCGGGATTGAACGTGACAATGCGCGCGACGCGCGACGACGTATCCGGGCCAAGATCTTGCTGGAATACGACGCCTTCCTTGCCGACGATGAAGGTCATGATCCCCGACGCGCCATAGATCGCGGGCCACGCGATCAAGGCAAATCCGTCAACCATCTTCCCCTCGCGAATGTAAGATTTGGCGCCATCGGGGGCGCCGGCGCCGCTCGCAGTCAGAATACGATACCGATATCCCTCATACGGCACTGGATTATTCGGGTCGATCTGGCTGGAGTAGCCCTCGGACACCGCAGTTACGAAGAGCGGAGTGAGGGGGCTTTCGGGTATGCCGGGGGTCGAAGGCCAATAAAGACCATCGTAATTTCCGGGGGTGCTTGCCAGCCGCATGGCGTAAACCCCGGTGCCCGTTGCCTGCCTGAACATATCAAAATAGGCGTGTTGGGCGTCGACATAGGCAAGGCATATACGAATGGCTGCTATTTCGTTCCTGCCGATACGACGATTGATGATCTCCTGCGCGCCGGTACGCGAATCAAATCGCCATCTTCCCGAGGTGCGAACGATGGGAATGGGCATCGGCCAGTCACTTGGACCCACCTGAACGACCATCCGATCCGGCGCGATTGGCGTAATCTTATGACCGGCGTCGTAAGCCTGCAGGAAGTTCATGGCTTGCGCGCGGTCTTTGACCGCGTCGCCAGAGCGAACAAGCGCCTCGCTGCCGGGACCGAGCACTTTGCCGATCGCTCCTGCATCGTGCGTCTGCAAGGCGTCGACAAGCGCCGTTACGGCGTCTTGAGGGGAAGCGAAGCTCGGTTGAGCCGAACGCGCCATGGCGGGGCCGCCATACAGAATGGCAAGCGCTACCAGCGTCGTCGTCCCCAAGCGACGTCCGCCTCTTTTTTTATCGGCGACCATGAAAACCTCCCCTGCCACCACCACCACCACGCCCTTGAAACCCGCCTCCACCGCCCCGACGCTGAAAATTGGCCGATTGCCGACTTTGCGCGCCGCGTTGGCTGAAAGCGCCAGTCCGGCCACCGTCACCAACGCCACCAAACGCGCCAGAACGCTGAAAGCCGCCACTTTGCGGTTGAAAGCGCTGCCCGCCCCTTCCTTGCCCAAGTGCAGCGCTGTTGGGGCGTCCCTGAAAACTGGGCTGCGGACGACTGCCGGGGTTAAGGTTTGGCCGGTTGGCCGGGGTGGAGCTCCTGGGATGTTGCGGCGTGGGCCTGTTAACGAGGTTACCGGCCACCGGGACACTCCGCCGGCCGATTGAGTTGGTTGGCAGCCCTGTGCTGCGAACCGGCCGGCCCACGGGTCCACCGGCGGGTCTTTGCAAGTTGGTCGGCCGTTGACCGCCGGTCCGGTTCCAACTGGGGCTCCACGTGCCGGAGGTCACATGCTGCCGGTTCGTATTGATGTTATTGTAGCGACTGGCGTTCACATTGACGTTGCCATGGTTCCAGTTCGGACTCGACCACCCCCAAAGCGAAGAGCTGATGGCTACCCCTGTTCCGAAGGCAAGGCCGCCGAGAAGGGCGGTGCCTGCCACGTAAGCCGGCGCGGGAGAGGCTTCGACCGGAGGATATGTCGGGTAGGGCCACGGGCCGTAGACGGTCGATGGGCTGTAGGTTGGAACATAGACCACGTCGGGTTGGGCCGGTTCGACGATGATCGTCTCTTGAGACCCGCCCTCCGATGGGGCTTGCGTCCGCACGGTCTGCTGCGGGGTCGATTGCAGATGTTTTTGCGCCTGCGCCTGACGGCGAAGTCTCTGTACGCTGTCCAGGACGTCTTTTTGCTGATTTGCAAACGCATATCCCAATTGCTGGGTCCAACCGAGATTGCCGTTCATCTGTGAAAGCGCCTGCGGGAAGGGAATGAGAGACTTCACACTCGGATCCCAGTCGAGCGCATCGAGTGCCTTGGTCAACGCGGCCCCCTTGAGCGACTTATGCGCCGGATCGGACGCCCAACGCTCGGCTTCGACGATTTCCACCGGAAATGTCGACGCTATCAACATCTGAGTGAGCAGCGTGTCCGGGTACAGGGCGATGGGCGCAAGCAGCGCGTCGATCTGTTCCATGTCGAACTGTTCCGCCCCGGACTGCTGCTGCACCGGGGCAGGGCCGGCCTGGGCTTCTGCACAATTTAGCCATGCAGCGTTCAGAGCCAGCGCTGTCGTCAGTATGGGGAGCCATTGACGTTGCATGATCGCGCTTCCTTTATGCAGCGTTTCACGAAGTCGGGTTGAGTGGCGGAAGTGCGTTGATTGTCTTCCTGTGATGACGTTGGCGTCGGAGCAGTTGCGCCGCTTGACCCAGGCGACGAGCATCGCCACGGTTCCGGCCCCGGGATGGTCCGAACAAATGCCTTTCCAGAATGGCGGTTTGCGCGTTCAGTTGCGGAGAGGACGATTCACCCACCCGGCAAGCGATCCAACGTTGCAGCGCCCGAAAGGTGGCTTTCGGCTCGGCGGTTCGACACGCGCGCTCCAGGTTCCGAAAGGCGATCCGCTCGGCACCGCCCCATGCCGCGCGGCGTGCCGATATGTGGGGAGCAACAAAATCCAGCGCCGCGAGCGCAAGCCCCGGTACGTCGGTTGCGCGCCGCGTGACCACTCTCTTCAGCGCATCACCGACGTGGAATGTGCCAGAAGGGAAGGGCGCCCAACTCTCGGTCAGCGTCACGTCGGGGGAGGCCACAATCGGTTCCGCCGGATCGAACCCGGGTGGCACGATAGCCTCAAGAGAGAGACCCGGCCCCATCGTCGTTGCCTGGCTTTCGAACCGCAATACCTGCGCGCCCTCCACGCGAGGCGATGCGACCCGCGGAGGATAGGCCATTTCGTCCGGAAAAAGGACGTCAGCAAAGATATGCACAGTTTGGCCGACCATAACGGTCCCCACAGGCTCGCGCGTGGCGCGCAGCAGCATCGTTTGAGCACAGGCATACTGTACGCACATGAGGCAAACGATCAGGATACCCAACGCCTGTATCATGGAGCCGTTCCCTGCTGCTCAAGCTGGCAGGCGAATCGGGCGCGCAGGAAATCTGCCGGCCTGGTTTGCACACGGCGTAGCCACAGGGCGCGGATCGCGTCATCCGCCATGGCTGGAACCGCGGCGTCATCAGGTGCGGGATGGTCGTCACGATCCCGATCCCGGCGATATCTCTCATCGGGCACGACCCGTTCCTGCCCTGTCTGCTCGCCCTGGAGGTGAGAGAGGCGAGAGCCAGAGCGCGATTGGCAACGGCGTCTGTCCATCCCGGCCGCATCGCCAGCGCCTGGTCATACTGCCGGACCGCATCCGTATATTTTCCAAGCATCACCAGCGCATTTCCTCGATCGTAAGACGACACCGAGGTCTTCGACAGAGCGAAGCTTTGTTCTGCCTCGACAAAGCGACCTGCCTTCATCAGGGCGACACCACGCCAGACCGGATCGGCGAAGACGTCGGCAGCGCGGTCGAACCTGCCATGTCGAAGCAGGAGTGCGCCTCTCTGGTCCGCCGTTGCCCAGAGCGCGCGCCAACCATCGTGCCAACTGAATCCCGCAAGGGCCATGGAGATCGGGAGGCCCTGATTGGGAAAGCGGGCCGTGGGAACCACTTCGTCCGCCAGCACGAATATCGCGCCCCCCTTGCCCACTTTCCGACAGCATTTGTCGTGCGTCGGCGATAGCGGCAGGAAGCGCGTCGCCCGCTTGCGACGGTGGTGACCGGCGGCCTGGTTTCCCCCATCCTTCTTACATTGCTCGCGCTGCCTTCGAGCGGGGACTCGCGTTTTGTCCGCATGGACCAACGGTCATCGCGGTGCTGTGGAACCGCCGTGGGCAATATCGTCGATGTGCGTTCCGCATTGGGATAATATGACTGCATGAATAATCCTGCCGGTACCCTGTTTGCCCTGCTGTCCGCTGTTCTGTTCGGTGCCAGTACCCCACTCGCCAAGCTTCTTCTGGGTGCGGTCGACCCGTGGATGATGGCCGGGTTGCTCTATCTGGGGGCGGGCATCGGCCTGGCGGGCGTGCACTTCAGCCGGTCGATGGTCCGGTTGCCGGCGGTTGAAGCGCCCCTCCGACGGTCGGACGTGCCGTGGCTTGCACTGGTAATTCTTTCCGGTGGCATCGGCGGCCCGCTCCTGCTGATGCTTGGTCTCGCCAGAACCGATGCGGCCAGCGCCTCCCTGCTTCTGAACCTGGAGGGGTTGGCGACCATGGCGATCGCGTGGATCGGCTTTCGGGAAAATGTCGACCGGCGGCTTATGCTGGGTGCGTTTGCGATCCTGGCCGGCGCGGCGCTTCTCTCCTGGAAGGGCCAGGCGTCGCTCGATCAGGGTACTCTGTTCATCGCCGGCGCTTGTCTATGCTGGGGTATCGACAACAACCTGACGCGCAAATTGTCGTCGGCGGATCCAGTGCAGATCGCCATGCTGAAGGGACTGGTGGCCGGCACGGTGAACCTGTCTCTGGCACTTGCGGCGGGGGCCGCCTTTCCCTCCGCCACGTCATTGCTCGCCATCGGGCTGGTCGGTTTCCTGGGGTATGGTGTCAGTCTCGTGCTGTTCGTACTGGGCCTGCGCGATCTGGGAGCCGCGCGAACCGGAGCATATTTCTCGCTGGCCCCGTTCGTCGGCGCGGTACTGGCCGTTTTCATGCTGGGGGATCACTTTTCGGCCAGGCTCCTGATCGCGGGTGGCCTGATGGGCTGGGGATTGTGGCTGCACGTGTCTGAACGGCATGAGCACGAGCATGTCCACGACGCGCTGGAACATGAGCATCGCCACCGGCATGACGCGCACCATCAGCATGAACATGGGCCGGATGACCCACCGGGCGAGCCGCACACGCACCGGCATCAGCATCGGCCGTTGGTTCACAAGCACGCGCATTTTCCCGACTTGCACCATCGCCATGGCCATTCAGGGACGCACTGAGCGTCGCGGCCTGCCGCGCTGGCCAAGGCCGCCTTCCTGTCTGCGTCAAATACCCCATGTTCATTTCGCCCCCGCATGAGCAAGGTGAGGTGATCCGCGGGTCTGGCCTGGGCGTGGCGGAACATGTGTGACGATCTTGCAACTGGGGCATTGAATGAGAACACGTCTTGCACTCATGGCCGCCGCGGCACTGGTGCTGCCCGCTCTGGCGGCCAGCCCCGTCATTGCGGCGCCACCGGCCGACTCGTCCGCCTTTCCGAAAGCGCCGCCCACCAAGCCCGGCGAGATTCCCAAATATATCGACGCCTATACGCCGGGGATGATGAAGCTCGATCCGCTCGAGATTCCCGCCGACGTCATGACGCGCCTCAAGGACCTGCCGGCGGACAGGATCGACTTCCTCAAGAGTGGAAAGACCTCGTCCGTCATTCCCTCCAGCCAGCTCTTCCGGCAGATCCGCGAGACCTCGTCGCCCCGCGAACTGGCGGATTATGTCGATACCGTCATGACGGTCTACGGCCAGATGCAGTTCCACAAGGGGGTCGATCCGGAGACCATTCCGTTCGATACGACATCGCCGCGTTTCAATGACTGGCGCTTGCGGCGGCCGGCGGAACTGGACCCGCATCGCGAGCCGGGGCCGATCCAGACCTCGCGGTACATGCACGGCTACAACACCGGCCTGCCGACCTTTGCCGGTTCGCCGATCGCGCTGACGCCCGAGGACCTGAAGGCCGGCAAGGTGGATGTCGCCATCATGGGCGCGCCGCTGGACATGGGGTCGGGATGGCGTGACGCACAGCACGGCCCGAACGCGATCCGCGTCATGCGCGACGGCACGGGCGGTACGGAAGTGTCCAGCATGATCGCGCCGAGCGAGGTGCTGAACATCGTCGATTACGGCAATGCGGCGGTCGACCAGAACAGCACCGAACGCAGCGTGCAGGAAGTGCGCCGGATGGTGGGCGAGATTGCCAAGGCGGGGTCGATCCCCGTCGTCATCGGCGGGGATCACAGCCTGGAATATCCGGATGTCGCGGCCATGGCGGATGTCTACGGCAAGGGTCAGGTCGGCGTCATCCATTTCGATTCCCACCTCGATACGGGGCGGGGACGCATCCATCTGCTCGATCATGGCCAGCCGATCTACCGCGCCATGAAGGAAGGGCATATCCGCCCCGAGGACTATATCCAGGTCGGCATCAGGGCGCATTACTCGAAGGATTATTACGAGTGGGAGCGCCTGATCGGCATGCGCTATCACACGATGGCCGAGGTCGAGAAGCATGGCTGGGACGCCGTGATGGAGCGTGCGATCCAGGAGGCCAAGAAGAACACGAAATATCTGTGGATCTCGTTTGACGTCGATGTGCTGGATCCGGCTTTCGAGCCGGGCACGGGCACCCCGGTCGCCGGCGGCCTGACCATGCGCGAGGCCATTCCGATCATGCGCCGGCTCTGTTCCGAGGCGAATGTCGTGGGCTTCGACATTGTCGAACTCGCCCCGGCGCTCGATCCGACCTATCGCAGCGCGCTCAACGCCAACACGATCCTCTTCAGCTGCCTGACGGGTATCGCGATGCACAAGAAGGGCATCACCCAGGCCAACTATTTCAGCCCGCTCTCCTCGGAGCATGGGCAGGACAAGTACTACGCCACGAAGGGCAAGGGAGCGAACCAGTGAGCAATCGCATGTCCTTTCGGGCCGAGCGCCGCGCCGCACTGGCGGCGCTTGCTTTCGCCACCCTGGCGCCCGCCCTGGTTCCGGCCGCTCATGCAGCGCCCGTGGCGAACGCCTCGATCGACGCGCTGACGCCCGAGCAGAAGGCGTTCGTCGCGGATTCCGCCACGTTGGAGCGCTTCGGCCTGACGCGGGAGAAGGTGGCCGAAATCCTCGCCGCCAAGGACCCGCAGGCGGCGCGCGCGACGGTGGCCGCCATGATGGCCACGATCGCGGCGGACAGGTTCCAGCCCTCGCACGGCCCAGCGGAGCCGGGGCGTTCGGCGCTGGACCCGGATGGCGACATGGCGGCGGTGCAGCTCAACCCGGCTGCCGGCGGCTTCAACAGCATGGCGGTCGTGCGTCCCCCGGCGCTGGACGCCCATCATCGCGCGCCCGGCCCGTTCAGCGTCCGGCGCTACATGTATGAATCCCAGGGCATCCCGACCTTTGCCGGCGCGCCGCTTGCGCTGCGTAAGGATGACCTGGTGGCCGGCAAGGTGGATGTCGCGTTCGTCGGCGTGCCGCTGGGGTTCAGCAGCGGCTGGCGTGACGCGCACAATGCGCCGGGCGTCATGCGGGCCATGTACGGCCTGGGCGATTTCGACGTCTATGCCGGGGTCGATCCGGGGCTGGTGCTCAACCTCGCCGATTACGGCAATTTCGCCGTCGACAAGATGAGCGTGGAGCTGTCGGTCAACCATGTGCGCCAGATGGTGGGCGAGATGGTGGACGCGAAGGTCGTTCCCTTCGTTGTCGGCGGCGATCATTCCGTCATGATCCCGACCGTGACGGCCATGGCCGATCACTACGGGGCAGGGAATGTCGGGCTGGTGCAGATCGACGCGCATAACGATGTCGCGCGCGACCAGGCGCATTTCTACTCGGACGAGCAGGCGCTTTCGCGCCTGATCGAAAGCGGTACGGTCAAGGGCGGCAGCGTCGTGCAGATCGGCACGCGCGGTCCGGGCCTTAGCGCGGCGGATTTCGACTGGATGAAGTCGAAGGGCATCCGTTACCACACCATGGCGCAGGTCGAGACCAGCGGCTGGCAGAGCGTGGTCGATACGACCCTGCGCGAGATCGAGAGCGGCCCGCAGAACGTCTTCGTGTCGTTCGACATCAGCGCCCTCGACCCGGCCTACGCCTCGGGCGCGGGTCGGCCGGCGGCGAACGGCCTGACGATGCGCGAGGCGGTGCCGCTGGTGCGGCGCATCTGCGCGGAGACGAAGGTCGTCGGTTTCGCGATGCTGGACGTGGCCCCCTATCTCGACCTCAGCTACGCCACGGCGCTCAATGCCGACCAGATCATGAATGCCTGCCTCACCGGCATCGCGATGCGTAAGCTCGGGGTCAAGGGCGCGAACTATCACAGCGCCCTGACGGTGGAGTCCGCCGTCGCGCATTGATTGCGCCCCGGCCCGCCCGTCGTCCGCGCCCGGACCCCATCGGTCCGGGCGTTGGCATCGGTCGCGGTGAAATGGTATCGCCTGTTTCTGCCGGATGGGCAGCATGCGAAAGAGGGGGCGTGATGGGGCGGAGGATAACCGGGTACGGCCCGTTGAGACGGACGGGGGGCACGTGCCTGGTCGCGGCCGCCCTGCTGTGCGGCCAGGCTGTCGCCGCGCCACGGCCGCTGACCGTTGCGTGTTCCGGCACCACGACGGCGCGGAGCATGTCGGCCGAAAAGAGCGATCCGTTCGACGCGATCTTCGTGTTCGATGACGCGGCCCGAAGCTGGGTGCGTACCGATCCGGCCAGCGGCGCGGGGCGCCCGATCTGCCTGGCGGATGACTGCACCGTCCTGTTCAGCCCGACGCAGGTCGTCGCCCGGTCGGGGACGCTGGTGGCGACGTTCGACCGCCGGCGCCAGACCTTCAGCGCCGGGGACCTGAAGGATGTCGATGGCACCATGGTCGAGATCATTACCCGTGCAACCTGTCATGCCCCCCGCGTGCCGCCCGCCCGGCGGCCGTGAATCTGTCGGTCGTGGACGCCGACGCGGCGCCGCTCCAGCGGGCGACCGGCGGATTCGCCATCCAGGCGAGGAAGGCGGGCGAGCGTTCGAGCCTCGTGCGGCTGCGGCAGTCGGGCTGTTGCCGTGTGCTGGTGCCGCGCGTCCGCACGCCGGGGGTCGAGGCGGTGCTGGTCAATGTTTCGGGCGGTCTGGCCGGCGGGGACCGGATCGTGGGCGGCATCCTGTGCCGGGCGGGGGCTCATCTGATCGTCACGACCCAGGCGTCCGAGCGGATCTATGGCGCGCGCGCGGCGGACCGACCGACGCGGATCGTCACCCGCTGCCGGATCGAGGCGGGGGCGCGGCTCGACTGGCTGCCCCACGAGACGATCTTCTATGACGGCGGGGTGGTGGCGCGGGACCTGATCGTCGATATGCCGTCGGCCGCGACATTCCTGGCCAGCGAATGCCGCGTGTTCGGCCGCGTGGCGTCCGGCGAGACGGTT
Organism: Gluconacetobacter johannae; assembly: GCF_014174305.1. GTDB lineage: Bacteria > Pseudomonadota > Alphaproteobacteria > Acetobacterales > Acetobacteraceae > Gluconacetobacter > Gluconacetobacter johannae. Next base: position 75,681 of record NZ_JABEQH010000005.1, read on the forward strand.
CAACGGCTGGTCTGCCGGGACCGGCTGGCCATCCGGCGGGACGGCATTCCCGCGCTGATGGAGAATTTTCGGGCGGACGGCCCGTTCGGGGCCCTGCTGTCGCGGCGCGCCGTCGCGTCGGGCGCGGGGGTGATGCATACCATCACGATGGCGGCGCCCGACGTGGCGCGCTGGCTGGAGGAGGCCAGGGCGTGCATCGCCGGAGCGGGACCCGCCGTCGCGGGGGCGGCATCGGCCTGGAATGACGTGCTGGTCGTGCGATTGCTGGGGAATGAAGCTATGAACGTCCGGCAGTTGGCCCGCCGCATCACGGCGCTGTTGCGCGGGGGGTATCCGGCCCCGGTGACATGGCGTCTTCAATAAGGCGGTTTGGAGGGGAAGGATGAAGCTGACTCCGCGCGAGAAGGACAAGCTGCTGGTCGCGATGGCGGCGAACGTGGCCCGACGGCGGCTGGAGCGCGGGGTACGCCTGAATTATCCCGAGGCGGTCGCGCTGATTACTGATTATGTTGTGGAAGGCGCGCGTGACGGCCTCAGCGTGGCCGACCTGATGGAAGGGGGCGCGCGCGTGCTGGCCCGTGACCAGGTCATGGCGGGCATTGCGGAGATGATCCCGGACGTGCAGGTCGAGGCGACCTTTCCCGATGGCACGAAGCTGGTGACGGTCCATGACCCGATTCGCTGACGCCCTGCCCGCGGGGGCCGTCCCCGGCGAGATCATCACCCCGGACGGCGAGATCGAACTCAATGCCGGCCGGCCGCGCCGGACGCTGCGCGTCACCAATACCGGCGACCGGCCGATCCAGGTGGGCAGCCATTACCATTTCGCCGAGACCAACCCCGCGCTGGCCTTCGACCGCGCGCAGGCGCGGGGGTGGCGGCTGGACGTGCCGTCGGGCGGCGCGCTGCGCTTCGAGCCGGGACAGGCGATGGATGTCACACTGGTGCCGCTGTCGGGCGGGCGCCGGGTGGTGGGTTTCCGTGCCCAGGTGATGGGGGAACTGGACTGATGGCCCGGATCGGACGCTTCGACTACGCCATGACCTACGGCCCGACGACCGGCGACCGGGTCCGCCTTGCGGACACCGCCCTGCTGGTTGAGGTGGAGCGGGATTTCACCGTCCAGGGCGAGGAGGTGAAGTTCGGGGGCGGCAAGACCATCCGCGACGGGATGGGGCAATCCCAGGTCACCAATGCGGCGGGGGCCGCCGACACGGTCATCACCAATGCGCTGATTATCGACCACTGGGGGATCGTGAAGGCCGATATCGCCCTGAAGGGCGGGCGGATCGCCGGCATCGGCAAGGCGGGCAATCCCGACATCCAGCCGGGCGTGGACATCATCATCGGTCCGGGCACCGAAATCGTGGCCGGGGAAGGCCGGATCGTCACCGCCGGCGGCATCGACGCGCATATCCACTATATCTGCCCCCAGCAGGTGGAGGAGGCGCTGGCGTCGGGCGTCACCACCCTGCTGGGCGGCGGCACCGGCCCGGCGACGGGCACGGCGGCGACGACCTGCACGCCCGGCCCGTGGCATCTGGCGCGGATGCTCCAGGCGGCGGAGGGGCTGCCGGTCAACCTGGCCTTCGCGGGCAAGGGCAACGCCTCGCGCCCCGAGGCGCTGGAGGAGATGGTACGCGCGGGGGCCTGCTGCCTCAAGCTGCATGAGGACTGGGGGTCGACGCCCGCCGCCATCGACTGCTGCCTGTCGGTCGCCGACCGGATGGACGTGCAGGTCATGATCCATACGGACACGCTGAACGAGAGCGGCTTCGTGGATGACACCATCGCCGCGTTCCAGGGCCGGACCATCCATGCCTTCCATACGGAAGGCGCGGGCGGCGGCCATGCGCCGGACATCATCCGGGTGGCGGCGCTGCCCAACGTGCTGCCGTCCTCGACCAATCCCACGCGGCCCTACACCATCAACACGCTCGACGAGCATCTGGACATGCTGATGGTCTGCCATCACCTGGACCGCAGCGTGCCCGAGGATATCGCGTTTGCGGAGAGCCGCATCCGGCGCGAGACGATCGCCGCCGAGGATATCTTCCACGACATGGGCGTGCTGTCGATGATGTCGTCGGACAGCCAGGCGATGGGACGGGTGGGCGAGGTCATCATCCGCACCTGGCAGACCGCCCACAAGATGAAGCTGCAGCGCGGGGCGCTGGCCGGCGACGGCGCGGCCGACAACAGCCGCGTGAAGCGCTATATCGCCAAATACACGATCAATCCGGCCATTGCCCACGGCCTGGCGCGCGAGGTCGGTTCGATCGAGGTCGGCAAGCTGGCCGACCTGGTGCTGTGGGAGCCGGCCTTCTTCGGCGTGAAGCCGGAACTGGTCATAAAGGGGGGCGCGATCGTGTACGCGCTGATGGGTGACCCCAACGCCTCGATCCCCACGCCGCAGCCCATCCACGGGCGGCCGATGTTCGGCAGCCTGGGCGGCGCGCTGAGCGCGACCTGTGTCACCTTCGTCTCCGGCGCCGCGCTGGAGGACGATATCGGGACGCGGCTGGGGCTGAAGCGCCGCCTGGCGGCGGTGTCCGACACGCGCGGCGGCATCGGCAAGCGCAGCATGATCCATAACGACGCCATGCCCGTGATCGAGGTCGATCCCGAAACCTACGAGGTGCGCGCCGACGGCGTGCTTCTGACCTGCGAACCTGCCGAGGTACTGCCCATGGCACAGCGTTATTTCCTGTTCTGATGCGGCGCGTCGTCGATATCCTTCCCGCCGGGACGTGGGAGCCTGCGCGCGAGAGCGACCTGTTTCGCGCCGATTACGAGGGCCGTCATCGCCGCCGCAAGGTGCTGGAGCTGCAATCGGGCGCGCGGGTGCTGCTCGACCTGCCGCAGGCGCGGCTGCTGGTCGCGGGCGACGGGCTGCTGCTGGACGATGGCGGGGTGGCGCGGGTCGCGGCGCTGGATGAATCGCTGCTGGAGGTCACGGCGCCGGATGGGCATGGGCTGCTGCGCCTGGCCTGGCATCTGGGCAACCGCCACCTGCCGGCGATGATCGAGCCTACGCGGATCCTGATCCGCGATGACCATGTGATTGCCGACATGGTGCGCGGGCTGGGCGGGACCATCGCACCGCTGCGGGCGCCGTTCGATCCGGAAACCGGAGCCTATGCCGGCCATGGGGGCGGCCACGACGCGCATGGGCACGACCCTCATGCCCATGGGCATCACGACCACGACCATCATGACCATGGGCACGGCCCGCATCCCCATTCCTGACCTGCCGGTGGACGATGCGACGCTCGCGCGGCTGCTGAACTGGCTGTCGCCCGCCTTTCCCACCGGGGGGTTCGCCTACAGCCACGGTCTGGAATGGGCCGTCCAGGCCGGGGACGTCACGGATGTGGCGACGCTGGTGGACTGGATCGGCGATCTGCTGTCCTGCGGCAGCCTGCGTAACGACCTGATCCTTGTCCGCGCCGCCTGGCAGGCGCGCGACGGAGCGGCGCTGGTGTCGCTGACCCGGATCGGCTGCGCGCTGGCCTCGTCGCGGGAGCGGTGGGAGGAAACGACGCGCCAGGGCGAGGCGTTCCTGCGCGGTGTCGCGGTCTGGGGGGTGGAGATTGCCGGACGCGGCACGCCGGGTGTCGCCTGGCCGCTGCCGGTGGCGCATGGAGCGGCCCTGGGCGCCTGCGGGGCCGGGGAACACCATACGCTGGTCGCCAGTGCCAGCGCCGTGACGGCGGGGCTGGTCTCGGCGGCGGTCCGGCTGGTGCCGCTGGGGCAGACCGACGCGCTGCGCGCGCTGGCGGCGCTCGAGCGGCCGATCGCGGCGGCCGTTGCCGCGACGCAGGGGCAGGGTATCGCCGATCTGGGCGGGCTGTGCTTTCGCGCGGATCTGGCGGCCATGCATCACGAAACACAGGAAACGAGGCTTTTTCGCACATGACGGACAGCTATCGCGGCCCGCTCCGCGTCGGAATCGGTGGCCCCGTGGGGACGGGCAAGACGGCGCTGATGGATGCGCTGTGTCGCCATTTCCGCGATCGCTACGACATCGCGGCCCTGACCAATGACATCTATACCCGCGAGGATGCGGAATTCCTGACGCGGGCGGGTTCGCTGCCGCCCGAGCGGATCATGGGAATCGAGACCGGCGGGTGCCCCCATACCGCGATCCGCGAGGATGCGAGCATCAACCTGGCGGGGATCGAGGAACTGTGCGCGCGTTTTCCGGTGCTGGACCTGGTGCTTGTGGAAAGCGGCGGGGACAATCTGGCCGCGACCTTCAGCCCCGAACTGGCCGACCTGACGATCTATGTCATCGACGTTTCGGCGGGCGACAAGATCCCCCGCAAGGGCGGGCCGGGCATCACCCGCAGCGACCTCCTGGTCATCAACAAGATCGACCTCGCGCCCCATGTGGGGGCCGACCTGGGGGTGATGGATCGTGACAGCCGCCGGATGCGCGGCCAGCGGCCCTTCGTCTTCGCCAATATCCGCGCGGGCGAGGGGGTGGAGCGCATTGCCCGCTTCATTATCGAGGAAGGCGGCCTGCGCGTCGCCTGAACGCCCGCCGCATAAAAGAAGGGCCGCCCGCGATCCGGGCGGCCCATGGGTGGGCGCGATCGGGATGTCGCCCGTCAGAAGTGGATATGTCCTTCCATGCCGAAGGTGCGCGGGGTCAGCATGCCATAGGCATAGTACCGTTCCACCACGCCGTCGCGTGAGCGCACCGAGCCGTAATCGTTGCTGACGGCGGTGACGGCGTACTGGTCGAAGATGTTGTTGATGAAGAAATCCAGGCTCCATTTCTTCGTGTTGTACGTGACCGACGCGCGATGGGTGACGTAGCTGGGGATCTTCTCGCCATAGCCGCGCAGGCCGACATGCGAATAGATGCTGCCGTTATAAGTCGTGGCCCAGTTGACGACGATGTTGCGTTCGTTCTTGAGCGGGATGACGTAATTGGCGATGAGGCTGCCCGAATTCTTCATCGAGCCCGGCAGGCGGTCGCCGGCATAGGCGGTGTAGAGGCCGTTCACCAGGTCCGGCGTGGTCCGGGTCAGGTGCGCGTCGGTATAGGAATAGGTCGCGGTCAGCGAGAAGTTCGGCGTGACCTTCCAGCTTGCGGTGGCGTCGAAGCCCTGCGAGACGGCCTGCGCGCCGTTGGCGGTGATGCCGACATTGCCGTATTTCGTGCGGCTGGGCACCTGTACGTCGAGCCAGTCGATATGGAAGCCCGCGAGCGTCATCATGACCCGGTGATGGAAGAAGTTGGCGCGGATGCCCAGTTCTTCGTTGCGGGTCCGGTCCGGCTGGAAGCTCATCTCGTTCGGCAGGGCGCAGGCATGCTGCGAGCTGGGATCGACGGGCAGCGTGCAAGGGGCGACGCGGTTGACGCCGCCGACGCGATAGCCGGTGCTGTAGGTGAAATAGGCCATGACGTTGGGGTTGAAGCGATAGGAAATGTTCGCCTTCCAGATGACGCCGTCCGCGCCCGTCGCACCGCGCTGCTCGTTGTAGCTGACGCCGGGATAGGCCTGGAACAGCGGCAGGGCCGTGCCGCCGTCGACCGTGGCGTCATAATTGAAATAACGGATGCCGCCGGTGACCTGCAGGTTTTTCAGAAGATGCAGGGTGCCTTCGCCATAGACGGCCTTCTCGGTCGTCGTAGTGTAGACGAACGACGCGTATTCCAGCTCGTCCGGACGGTCGTAGCCGGCCCATTCCGAATAGCCCGGCACGTATTCCTGACGCAGATAGGACGTCTTGAGCTGGTTGTAGAAGCCGCCGACCACCCAGTTGAACGGCCCCTTGTGCGTGGAGACCAGGCGCAGTTCCTCGTTGAACTGGCGGTACTTGCGCTGGTTATTCGCGTAGGACGAGAAGTTCGGGAAAGCCTGGTAGCCGTAATCGAGGTCGATCAGAAGGTCGGTGTTGTCTTCGGTCTGGTGGATATTCTGTTGCGTGTAGGCCGTCGTGCTGACGATCTGCATGATGCCGGGAATGTTGAAATTGAGTTCGCCGCTGTACAGATCGGACGTGCGGTCGACCGGCTCGAGATAGCGCCACGGCCCCTCGTCATGGCCTGTGCCCATCACGCCCGCGCCGTTGGCCTGCTGGCCGGCGGTCTTCGTTTCCTGATGCGCGTACGTCAGGTACGCCTTGATGTTGGGGTTGAGCTGCAGCAGGAGCTGGTTGCGCGTCGTGAAGGTGTGGTCGTAGTTGACGTCCTTGTAGCGGTTGAAATTCTCGCGCTGCTGGGCGGGCGTGCCGAAGGATTCATTGCCCGGCTGCGGGCTGGAAACCCCCGGATCCTTCAGCACATGGTTGTAATCGATCCAGCCCGGATCGTTGTAGTAGCCGATGACCGTGCGGAAGGCGATGTGATCCTTCAGGATCGGGATATTGAATGTCCCGTTGATCTCGCCGCCCGGATCGCTGCTGTGCGCCATGCCGAAGGTCTTGCCGTCGATGTCCGCGGACCATTTTTCGGTGTCCGGCCGGTTGGGCATGTAGCGGACGGCGCCGGCCAGCGTGCCGAGACCATACAGCGTGCCCTGCGGACCCTGCAGCACTTCGACACGGTTGATGTCGATCAGCTTGAAGTCGGTATAGAGCGGGACCTCGCCCAGATAGACGCCGACGGCATTGTTGCTGAAATTGCCGGTCGTGCTGGTGTTGCCCGAGGACAGGCCACGCATGATGATGTTGCCGGCGTTGCCCGGGCCGGTGTCGGTGACGGTCAGGCCGGGCACGAAGGCGCTGAACTGCTTGATGTCGGTGATGCGCTCGGCCTGGAGCGTCTTGTTGTCGAGCACCGAGATATTGATCGGCGAATCCTCAAGCCGCGTGCGGCGGCGCGTGGCGGTGACGTACACCTGTTCGGGCCCGGCCGCGGGCGCGTTCGTCGCCGTGGGGCGTGCGGCCGCCGCTGTCGGGCCGGTCGCGGATGCCGTCTGGGTCATGGCCGGGGCGGCGGCGACTTTCGGCGTGGCGGCTTTCTTGCCTGCTCCCTGACGCGCCTTGGCCGGGGCCACATCGGCGGCATCGGCCGGCGACGCCGCGATGATGAGCCCCATCGGGGCGCAGTTCATCAGGATCGTGGCGCAAAGCAGCCTGGTTCTTTTCGCCGAAAGGCCTTTCATTCATTCCTCCAGAGCATCGGGTCACGCGGCCCGCCCGCGCGGGCGGCTTTCTTGGCGGAAGGGGAGCCTGCTCCTTCCTGTTCAGTCTCGCTGTGTAAGGATTTCGTTGCAAGACTGATATGGGTCATTTGACGTAACCTCCCCCCAAAGCCCGGCGTACGCGATCTCTGGCGGCGGGCCGGGCGCGCCTGTATCATCGCCGTGTCATGAAAAAGGCCGTTCCCTTCCCGCGCCGGACCCAGGGCGGGTCCATCCCCCCATCGTCGCCGCCGGCGGCGGGGCGCGCCGTCGCATGAGCGGTCCGGTCCAGCCGGAGCGCCGGACGTACAACCAGTGGGTCAATACCCAGACGCTGGAGGATTACGCGCTGCGCCATACCGCGTCGCGCGGGCGGCGGTGGAGCCACTGGACGATCGCCAACACCGCGCTCGGGGCCGCCAGCTTCCTTGCCTGCGAGGCGATCGGCGGGACGATCACGCTGCAGTTCGGATTCGTCAACGCAATGACGGCCATCCTGGCCGCGACGGTGATCTTTCTGGTGATCGGTGCGCCGATCGCCATCTGCGCCGCCCGCGAGGGGCTGGATGTGGACCTGCTGACGCGCGGCGCGGGGTTCGGCTATCTGGGGTCCACGGTGACCTCGCTGATCTATGCCAGCTTCACTTTCCTGCTGTTCGCGGTCGAGGCGAGCATCATGGCGTTCGCCATCGGCCTGGCGACTGGGCTGCCGGTCTCGCTCGCCTATGTCGTCAGCGCGCTCGGCGTGGTGCCCATCGCGCTGTACGGCATGAAGGCCATTACCCGGATGCAGCTTGTGACGCAGCCGATATGGCTGGTCCTGCAGTTCGGTCCGCTGGCCTGGGTCCTGATGTCCGAGCCGGCGGCGGTTGCGGCCTGGGCGCATGCACAGGGCGTGCTGGATGGCGGCGGGAGCGGAAACCTCATCCTGTTCGGCCTGGCTCTTTCGACCATCCTGTCACTTCTGCCGCAGATCGGCGAACAGGCGGACTATCTGCGCTTCCTCCGCCGGCCGTCGCGGGGCGGGGACCTGCGATGGTGGGCGGCCGTGCTGTCGGGCGGGCCGGGATGGGGGGTGATCGGCGGGCTGAAGCTGGCGGCCGGCTCGTTTCTGGCGGTGTTCGCGCTGGCCCATCATGTCGGCCTGGCCCAGGCCGACAGCCCGCCCGCGATGTATGCGGTCATGTTCGGCGAGGTGACAGGCCGGCCGGATGTCGCGCTGGCCCTGATGCTGGTCTTTGTCGTGGCCTGCCAGATGAAGATCAACGTGACCAATGTCTATGCGGGGTCGATCGCCTGGTCGAACTTCTTCGCGCGGCTGACGCACGCCCATCCCGGCCGCGTGGTGTGGCTGGTGTTCAACGCGGTGCTCGCCCTGCTGATAATGGAGGCGGGGATCCTGCGTACGATGTCCACGCTGCTGGCCCTGTACGCGAATCTCGCTTCCGGCTGGATCGGCGCCCTGTCGGCCGACCTCATGGTCTCGAAGCCGCTGGGCCTGAGCCCCAGGGGCGTGGAATTCCGCCGGGCCTATCTGTACGACGTGAACCCGGTGGGGGTGGGGGCGATGGCGCTGTCCCTCGTCACCTCCTCCTCGGCCCTGACCGGGGTGCTGGGCGAGACCGCGCAGGCGTTCGCGCCGCTGCTGGGGTTGACCGTGGCGTTCGTTTCGGCGCCCGCGATCGCCCTGGCCACCCGCGGACGCTTCTATATCGCCCGTCCGCCCGAGGCCTATGCGTCGGACCTGCGCTGCACGGTGTGCGACATCGTCTACGAACCGGCGGACATCGTGTCCTGCCCGTTCCATCGCGGGGCGGTGTGCTCGCTGTGCTGCACGTTGGAAAGCCGCTGCCACGACCAGTGCAAGGACAACAGCGACATCGTCCAGCAGGCCCGCGACCTGCTGCGCCGCGTGCTTCCCAGCGAGGCGGGGCGCTATCTCGACGGCAGCGTGGCGCATTTCCTTGTCATCATGCTGGGCTTCAACGCCATTCTCGGCGTCGTGTTCTACTGGGTCACGTTCGGCGAGGGCGCGTCCGGCGCGTTGCGGCGGGACCTGGAGCAGATCTTCGTGGCGCTGGAGGTTCCGGCGGGGATCGTGGCGTGGCTGTTCGTTCTGGCGCATAACAGCCGGCGCACGGCCGAGCGCGAGACGCGGCAGCAGACCGCCATGCTGCGCCAGGAGGTCGCGGCCCACATCCTGACGGATGCGGCGCTGCAGAAGGCGCGGGACGCGGCGGAGGCCGCCAATGCGGCCAAGACCCGCTACCTGGTGGCCGTCAGCCACGAGATCCGCTCGCCGCTGAATGCGATCTACGGCTACGCGCAGCTTCTCGAACGCGGGGGCGCGGTGGCCCCGGTCGAGGTCGGCGGGGTGATCCGCCAGTCCGCCGAGCATCTGACGAACCTGGTGGAGGGGCTTCTCGATATCTCGCGGGTCGAGAGCGGAGTGGTGGAGGTGCGCTCGGATATCGTCCCGATCCGGGCCCTGCTGCATCATCTGGTGGCGATGTTCCGCATGCAGGCGGCGGCCAAGGGGCTGACGCTGGACCTGGTCATTCATGACCGCCTGCCGTCGCATGTGAAGACGGACGAGAAGCGGTTCCGGCAGATCGTGATTAACCTGCTGTCCAACGCCGTGAAATATACCCGGCAGGGGGGTGCGACCGTATCGGTCCGATATCGCAGCGAGGTCGCCCGGATCGAGATTTCCGATACCGGCACAGGGATTCATCCGGAGGACCTCGAGCGGATCTTCGAGCCGTTCGAGCGTGGCCGGCAGGCGGAGGTCCACCCCCAGCCGGGCATAGGGCTGGGGCTGTCCATCACGCGTGTCCTGACGCGGATCCTGGGTGGCGACATCACGGCCGAGAGCACGCCGGGCGTGGGCAGCACCTTCCGGCTGTCCCTGATGCTTCCGGCCGTCCATCAGGTGGGCGGCACCGCGTCCAGCGACAGGATCGTCGGCTATCAGGGGGTGCGGCGCCAGGTGGTGGTGGTCGATGACGACCTGCGCCAGCACGGCTTTCTGGACGGGCTTCTCACCCCGCTCGGCTTTCAGGTGCATGACGCGTCCAGCGGGGCGGAGGCGCTGGACCTGGTGGCCCGCCTGTCGCCCGACCTGGTGCTGCTGGATATCCAGATGCCCGGCGACAATGGATGGATCATCGCGTCGCGGCTTCGCGCGCTGGCCGGCTCGGGGCTTCGCATCGTGATGGTGTCGGCGAACGCGGCGGAATTCAGCACCGGGGCGGATGGGCTGGCCGTGCACGATGGTTTCGTGACAAAACCGGTGGATGTCGATGTGCTTCTGGGTATGATCGGGCGTGTGCTGGCATTGCAATGGACATATGCCGAGGCGCCGGAGCCCGCGACGGCGATGCCTGGCGCCTCGCCCGGACTGCGGCAGCAGCTGGGCGAGCTGCGCCGGGCGGCGCGTATGGGCCATGTCCGCGCGGCCGAGGCATTGACTGCGGAACTGGTGGCCGGGACCGACGGCGACAGGGCCTTCATTGCCGTCCTCAAGGAGCATCTGGAGCGTTTCGACCTGCGGAGCGTAGGGAGGATCATCGACGATGCGGAGTCCTGACAGGCTGTTGGACGCGGATCGCCCGTGCGTGCTCGTGGTGGATGACACGCCCCAGTCCCTGCGTTTCGTGACCACCGCGCTGGAGGCCGAAGGCATGACGGTGCTGATCGCGCCGGACGGTCATGCCACGCTGGAACTGCTGCAGGACGTGGTTCCCGACCTGATCCTCATGGACGCGATGATGCCGGGGATGGACGGGTTCGAGACCACGCGGCGCATCAAGAAGGATCCGGCGCTCAGCCATGTGCCGGTCATTTTCATGACCGGCCTGACCGAGACGGAACATGTCGTGCGCGGGCTGGAGGCCGGCGGGGTGGATTATGTCCACAAGCCCGTGGTGGTGGATGAGCTGATCGCGCGGGTGCGGGTGCATCTGCGTAACGCGCGCGCCGCGCGGGCCAGCCATCAGGCCCTCGATTTCGGGCGTCGTCCGACGATCGGGGTCAGCGCGGCGGGGGTGCTGCGGTGGCACACGCCGGAAGCGGCGGCGGCGCTGTCGAGCTGCTTTCCACAGTGGCAGGTCGATGATCGCCTGCCTGAGCCGCTCTGCGACGTGCTGGTCGACCTGGGGACGCAGCGGCCGCTTGTCGTGCGCCGGACGCTGGATGTCGCCGAAGGCCGGCTGGAATGCGTTGTCGTCGGCACGATGGATGACGGTTCGATGTGCGTCACGCTGCTGCTCAGGCGACCGGGCGAGGAGGAACGGCTGCTGGGGCGTCGGCACAACCTGACCACGCGCGAAGCGGAGGTCCTGCTCTGGATCAGCCGGGGCAAGCCCAACCGCGATGTCAGCGAGATCCTGAATATCAGCCCGCGTACGGTGAACAAGCATCTGGAGCAGATTTTCGCGAAGCTGGGCGTCGAGAACCGCGCCTCGGCCGCCGCGATCGCCGTCACGACGCTGAATGAATGATCCGCGCGGCCCCTGACCGGGGCAATCTGCGGTGTTTGACGTAGTGACGCCCCGGGCGCGGGACAGTGATGATGCCGGAACATTCCCCACGGGACGCGCCGGCCGCCTCCCGCCATGTCATCATCGGAGAGCGCCATGCCCGGACAAGATCATGTTGGACGAGACATGAAACGGATCCGCAGAGTGCTGTGCGGCCTGTTCGGCGCGCTGCTTCCCTGCACGGCCCTGGCCGCGCCGCCGCCCATCCTGGAGACGGAGGAAAGCAACACGGCGGTCATGCCCAAGCCGAATCCGCACTGGCTGTATGTCGGCACGCGCACGGGCGGGGTCACGATCATCGACGGGGATACGGCCAAGATCGTCGGCACGGTCAACGCGTCGCCGGCCGCGGGCTTCGCGCTGGCCCCGCAGGGCAAAGAATATTACGTGTCCGAGACGATATGGACGCGCATGAATCGCGGCACGCGGCAGGACCTGCTGTCGGTCTATGACGGGCACACGCTGAACCTGATTCAGGACATCGAACTGCCGGGGCGTCTCATCGCCTCGGGCCGGACGCCTTATTTCTCGACCAGCGCCGACGGGCTGCGCGGCTATGTCTACAACATGCAGCCGGCGTCCTCGATCATCACGATCGACCTGGCGAAGCGCAATGTGCTGGGCATCACCGAAATTCCGGCCTGCGGACTGATCTACCCCTATGGCAAGACCGGGGTTGCGACGCTTTGCGCCGACGGCGCGCTGGCGGATGTGGCGATCGACGCATCCGGCCACGGCCGGATCACGGACCGCATTCCGTTCTTCGACGCGCAGCAGGACCCGGTGTTCGAGGAAAGCCCGGTGGACCGCGCCGGCGGCCAGGCGCTGTTCATCACCTTCAACGGCATGGTCCATCCGGTGCGCCTGGGCGCGCCGAGCACGCTGGAAAAAGCGTGGTCCCTTCAGCAGGCGGCAGGATTGTCGCCCGCCACGACCTCGCCGGAGCAGACCACCTGGCGGCCGGGCGGGCGGCGTCCGTTCGCGTTCCATCCGGGCCACAAGCGGCTGTATGCGCTGATGCACGAGGGCGCGCCCTGGGGGCAGAAGCGGTCGGGCACGGAACTGTGGGTGCTGGACACGGCGACGCATCAGCTCGTCAACCGCTTCACGCTGCCGACCTCCGGCTACGCCGTGGGGGTGAGCGAGGATAATGCGCCGCTTCTGTTCGTTCTTTCGGAAGACGGCTGGCTGTGGGTCATGGATCCGGAGACGGGCAAGATCCTGCGGAGCCTGCGCGATGTCGGACGGACGACGCTGCTGGCGACCGACCGGTCCTGAGGCGGGGCGATGGGGGCGGCGGACATCGTGATCGACGCCGCGGCCGCGGCTGCGGGCTGGCTGCTTCTTGTCGCGGGGCTGGGCAAGCTGCGCGACCGGGCGGAATGGATGGGTCGCCTGGCGGCCTATCGGCTGGTGCCGGCGCCGCTGCTCGACGCGGCCGCCCTGGCCGTCGTGCTGCTGGAACTGGGCGCCGGCGCGGCGCTGGCCTGTGTCCTGTTTCCGCGCGTCGCGGGGGCGGTGGCGGCGCTGCTGTTCGTGGTCTTCGCGCTGGCGATGGCCGTCAACCTGCTGCGCGGCCGGCGCGACCTCGATTGTGGGTGTGGCGGCGCGCCGGAGCCTATCTCGTGGCGCAAGGTGGTGCTGGACCTGCTGCTTGCCGGGTTTCTGGCGGCGCGCGCCGCCTATGCCCCGCCCGCGTGGACGCCGCTGCCCATCGCGGGTGGGCTGCTGATCTTTCTTCTGGTTTCGACGGCGATTTCGCTGGGCGGCATGGCTCCGCCCCGGCTCGCTTCACGTCAGGACGCATGACATGATGGTTACCTCGAATTTCCTGCTCTGGGTCGTCTGCGCCCTTCTGACCGTCGCGGTGGTCGCCCTGGCGCGCCAGATCGGCGTGCTGCACGAGCGGATCGCCCCGATGGGCGCACTTGTGACCGATGGCGGGCCCAAGGTCGGGGCGGTGGCCCCGCGGCTGACCCTGACGGCGATGGATGGCGCGGTGGTCGAGATCGCGCCCGGCGAGATGGGCGCGCGCGCCGTCCTGCTGATGTTCGTCGCCTCGGACTGCCCGGTCTGCGCCAAGATCATCCCGATCGTGCGGGCCACGGCCCAGTCGGAGCGGCTGAAGCTGTTCTTCGTCGGCGACGACGGGGAAGCGGCGATCGGCAAGATGATCGCGCGCTACGGGCTGGAGCCGGCCTCGGTTATCAACAGCGCGGCGCCCGGCCTGGCGTTCCATGTCGGCAAGCTGCCCTACGGCGTGCTGCTGCGCCCGGATGGGACGATCGCGTCCAAGGGCCTGCTGAACACGCGCGAGCATGTCGAAAGCCTGGTGGTCGCGGACGAGACCGGCTTCGCCTCGGCACAGGATTACATTCGCTCCCTCCATCCCAGCCCGAACGCGGCCTGAGGGACGGCAGGGCAACACGACACCCGCGTCAGGGGGAGATCTTCACGATGGCACAGAAGTTTGATGGGCGGCTTTTTGAGGGCTGGAGCGAGAAGCTGACGCGGCGGCTGGCGTCGGGCACGTCGCGGCGGGGCGTACTGTCGCGCGTGGGGCTGGCGCTTGCCGCCGCGCCGGCCTTTCCCCTTCTGCCGATCGACCGGTCCAGGGCGCACGCCGCCACGACGCCCCGGCTGACGGAATTCCAGAAGAACGCCCAGGTAACCGACGATACGCGTTGCAATTACTGGCGGTACTGCGCCATCGACGGGTCGCTGTGCAGCTGTTGCGGCGGCGGGGTGCATAGCTGCCCGCCCGGCACGCAGCCTTCGCTGACCTCGTGGGTGGGCACCTGCTACAACCCGGCGGACAAGCGCAGCTACCTTATCGCCTATCGCGACTGCTGCGGCACGTCCTCGTGCCGCCAGTGCCATTGCGACAACACCGACGGGGCGCTGCCGACCTATCGCCCGCAGGCGAACAACGAGATCATCTGGTGTTTCGGCACGTCCAGCATGGCCTATCACTGCTCGACAGCCGCGCTGGTGGGCGTCGCGGAATGACGGCACCGTGGCGTGCGGTGAAACGTTTCCCGATCGCCGGCATGCTGGCCGGCCTGCTGTGCGTCGCGGCGTGCCCCGTGGCGCGCGCGGCCGACAACAGCGTTGTGGAACAGCGGGCGGTGACGTTCAACCACGCCCAGACCAATTACATGCTGCATTGCGGCGGATGCCACGGCACGCTGGGGCTGTCGCCGCCGCATTCGGTGCCGCTGCTGCGTGGGCAGGCGGGCTGGCTGGTCTGCGATCCGCAGGGGCGGGCCTATGTGGACGGGCTGCCCAATGTCACGCGGGCGTCGCTGTCGGATGCCGATCTGGCGGATGTGCTGAATTTCGTCATCTTCACGCTGGGGGCGTCACCGGGCAGCGCGCATGCCGCCCCGTTCACCGCGCGCGAGGTCAGCGCGATGCGCGCCGCCCCCGAATCGACGGTGCCGCTGCATCTGAGGCGCCAGCAGGCGGTGGAGCGCATCATCAAGGTTTGCGGCGCCCCGAAATCCCTGCTTGACTACAAGCCGATGTGATGACGATGCCCCCCCGTAACGATGCACAGGACATGGGTGGCGCCGCGTGGCGTGACGCCGTGCCGTTTTTCGCCTTTCTCGTGATCGGCGGATGCTGTTTCCTGCTGTACTGGGTGCTGGAGGGGCGTCGTGAGACGATCGACATTCCGCGATCGGTCCAGTGGGCACTGTTCGACGATTACGCGACCCTTTCCGGGCATGAGCCGGATGAGAAGGAAAGGCGCTCGATCATCAAGGGCTATGTCGCCGACGAGGTCCTGTTCCGGGAGTCGCTGCGGCGGCGGCTTTACCTGGCCGACGGCAATATCCGGCAGCGCATGATCGACCAGGTCCGCTTCATGGTCGGAGGCTCGCCCCCGGACCCGGCCGAGGCGCAGATGCGGGCCTATTACGCCGCCCATCCGAACCTCTATCGCGGAGAGCCCGAGATCAGCTTCCGCCACGTCTTCTTTCGCACCGCGCCGCAGGACCCCGTCTCCATCCTCATGGCGCTACGCCAGGGGCAGGAGGTGAAGGGCGATGATTTCTGGATGGGCCACGACCTGCCCGCCTATGGCGAATCAATGATTAGCAGCATGTTCGGACTCGATTTCCTGCATGCACTCCAGGGCGCGCCGACCGGGACCTGGACCGGCCCGATCCAATCGAGCCGGGGCTTTCATTTCGTGAAGGTCGAGGCCCGTACCCCCGCGACCCAGGCCCCCTACGACAAGGTGCGCGACGAGATCCGGGCCGACATGATATCCGAGGAACGCGATGCCGCGATCGCGGCCGAGGTCTCGCGTTTGAGAAGGGATTACGATGTCGTCGAACGATAGGACCTTGCGGCGGATGCGGCGCGCGGTCCGCGCGGTGCTGGCCGTGGTCGTCGCGTCCCTTGGCCTGCTGGCGTCGCAGGCCCGTGCCGATGTCTTCAATGCGGGCGATTTCAGCTTCACGCGCGGCGCCACCCCCGGCGCCTATGTGCTGACCGTGGACCTGCCGCAGAGCGTTGCCACGCCCGAGTCCCTGGGCCTGCCCAGGGGCTGTGTCACGACGGGACGCGAGGAGACGGGCGGCGGTGCGCGGGTGGCGATCGCGGTCGCCCTGCGCTGCGACCATTCGCTGACCCCCGAGGAGCGGATCGAAACACCCTGGCGTCTCGACGGGGCGACCTTCCAGAGCGCCCTGAGCGCCGACCATGCCCGCCACCCCGTGGAACTCGAGGCCGGGCGCGCGGTGCTGGCGGTGGCCCGGGGCATGCCGGTCGTGCGGTCCATGCCGGCGGTCGTGGCCTATTACGCCCAACTCGGCATCCTGCACATCCTGACGGGCTGGGACCATCTGACCTTCGTGCTGTGCCTGTGCATGCTGACGGGGGGGGCGCGGCTGCTGCTGCTGATTACGACGTTCACGATCGGCCATTCCATTTCGCTGGCGCTGTCCTTCCTGCACGTCATCAACGTGCCCGAGCCGCCCGTCGAGGCCGTGATCGCCCTGTCGATCATGTTCATGGCGCAGGAAGGCGTGCTTGCGCCCCGGCGCATGGCGGGGGGGCGCTTCCCGCTGGGGCGCTATGCCTTCGTCGTGGGCAGCTTCGGCCTTCTGCACGGGCTGGGCTTCGCCGACGCGCTGCGCGAGATCGGCGTCGCCCCGCCCGAGCGTCTTGCGGCGCTGGTCAGCTTCAACGTGGGGGTGGAAATCGGCCAGTTGATTTTCGTGGCGATCGTGACGCTGAGCCTGCTGCTTTTCCGGAGCCTGGGCGTGGCGCAGGCCGTGCGTGGCCTGGCGCTCTACGCGGCGGGGGCGATGGGCGCCTTCTGGATGATCGACAGGATCGCCGCGATGTTCGGGCTGGTGGCCGCGCTATGAGGCCCGATCTGCGGCAGGCGCGCCATGCGCTGGCACGGGGCGAGCCGCTTCAGGCCCGCCAGATCGCGGCCGCCGTCGCCGCGCGCGAACCGCGCTCGGCCGAGGCGCATTTCCTGATGGGGATCGGCGACGTCACGCTGGGCAATGTCGGTGGGGGGACGGTGCTGCTGCAGGCCGCGACCGAACTGGGCCGTTCCGCCGAATATTTCGCGCAGTTCGCCCGGTGCCTGCTGCTGCTGCGCCGGGACGGAGAGGCCGCGGTGGCGTTGCGCGAGGCCGAGGCGTGTCTGGCCGCGGGCGAGAAGGCGGATGCGCTGACGCGGGATACGCTGGGGTGCGCCTATGCGCGCCTGACCGAACACGAGGCGTCGATTCCGCATTTCGAGGCCGCCGTGCGGGCCGCGCCCGATGACATGCAGTTCCGCTACAATCATGCGGTGGCGCTGAGCTTCGTCGGGCGCGTCGCGGAGTCGGAACAGGCGTTCGAGGCGCTTCTGGCGCGCGCGCCCGGCCATGCGCGGGCGCATCACACGCTGGCCGGCCTGCGTCGCCAGACGGCCGAACGCAACCATGTGCCGCGCCTGCGCGCCGCGCAGGCGGCCGCCCGGGAGCCGGAGGCGCGGCTGCTGCTGGGCTATGCCCTGTCGAAGGAACTGGAGGATCTGGGCGAGACCGACGAATCCTTCCGCTGGCTGTGGGACGCCAATGCGGCGCATCGCCGCACATTGCCCTACAGCTTTGCACGCGATGCCGAGGTTTTCGACGCGATGGAGGCCAACTGGCCGGTCTGCGCGGCCGCCCCGGTGACCGATCCGCCGCAGGATGCGCCGATCTTCGTGATCGGCATGCCGCGCACGGGCACCACCCTGGTCGACCGGATCCTGTCGTCGCATCCCGACGTGGTGGGCGCGGGCGAGCTTCAGGCCTTTCCCATCGCGGTCAAGCAGGCGTCGCGCACCCGCAGCCGCACGGTGCTCGACCCCGAGACCATCATGCAGGCGGCGGGGAAGGACCAGGGGGTGATCGGGCGGGCCTACATGCAGCGCGCCCTGGCGCATGTGCCGCAGGACGGCCGCCGGTTCAGCGACAAGTTCCCCGGCAATTTCCTCTATGCCGGCATGATCGCCCGTGCATTGCCGCAGGCGCGGATCGTGTGCCTGAGGCGCCATCCGATGGACACGGTGCTGAGCAATTTCAAGAATCTCTTTGCGACGACCTCGCGCTATTACGATTACAGCTACAGCATCGAGGACATTGCGGAATATTACGTGCGCTTCGACCGGCTGATGCGCTTCTGGCAGCGGGCGGTTCCAGGCCGGGTGCTCGAAGTGCAGTACGAGGACATCGTCGCGGACCAGGAAGGGGTGACGCGGCGCCTGCTGGCGCATTGCGGGCTGGACTGGGCGGACGCCTGCCTTGCCTTCCACACCAACGCGTCGCCGGTCTCGACCCCCAGCGCGGCGCAGGTGCGTCGCCCGATCTATCGCGACGCGCTGGCCCGCTGGAGGCGGCATGCGGCCGCGCTGGAACCGGCGCGCCGCATCCTTGAACGGCACGGCATCGCCATCGACTGACGCGCTTCACGTCGGCGGGAAGGGCGACATCTACGCCAGATTGCGTATGGCCAATCCAACGCGGATACGGGACGAATGGCGCCATGTCAGAAGGAATGGACGACATGACGGACCCGACCATGCGCTTTACCCGCCGCGACTTCGCCCGCTTCAGTCTTGCGGCATCGGCGGCGATGCTCGGCGGAAGCCGGACGCTGCGCGCGGCGCCTCCGTCAGGCGAACCCATCCGCATCGGGGTCCTGCATTCGCTGTCCGGCACGATGGCGATCAGCGAGACGACGCTGAAGGACGTGATCCTGATGCTGGTCGAGCTTCAGAACCGGAAGGGCGGCGTGCTGGGCCGGCCGCTGGAGGCGGTGGTCGTCGATCCGGCCTCGAACTGGCCGCTCTTTGCCGAAAAGGCGCGGCAGCTTCTGGCCGTGGACAAGGTGTCCGCCGCCTTCGGCTGCTGGACCAGCGTGTCGCGCAAGGCCGTGCTTCCGGTCTTCGAGGAACTGGACGGCATCCTGTTCTATCCCGTTCAGTACGAGGGGCAGGAATGCAGCCGCAATGTCTTCTACATGGGGGCGGCGCCGAACCAGCAGGCCATTCCGGCGGTCGATTACCTGCTGAGCGAGGATGGCGGCGGCGCGAAACGCTTTGCGCTGGTCGGCACGGATTATGTCTATCCGCGCACCACCAACCAGATCCTGCAAAGCTACCTGAAGCAGAAGGGCATCGGCGATGCCGATGTCATGGTCAATTACACGCCGTTCGGCCAGTCCGACTGGCAGACCATCGTCTCGCAGATCAAGGCCTTCGGCTCGGCCGGCCGGAAAACCGCCGTGGTTTCCACCATCAACGGCGACGCCAACGTTCCGTTCTACAAGGAACTGGCGGCGCAGGGCATTTCCGCGACGGACATTCCCGTCATGGCGTTCAGCGTCGGCGAGGAAGAGCTTGCGGGCATGGACACGAAGCCCCTGGTGGGACAGCTTGCCGCCTGGAACTATTTCGAGAGCATCGACACGCCGGCGAACCAGGCCTTCATCCGGGAATGGCACGGGTTCACGAAAAATCCAAAGCGTACCACCAACGATCCGATGGAGGCGCATTATATCGGCTTCAACCTATGGGTTCAGGCCGTGACCAAAGCCGGCACCACCGACCATGACAAGGTGATCGAGACCATGGTGGGGCTGAAGCAGCCCAACCTGACGGGCGGCGTCGCCGAGGTCCTGCCCAACCATCACATCACCAAGCCGGTCTATATCGGCGAGATCCAGGAAGACGGCCAGTTCAACGTCGTCTGGCAGACCCCCCGCGAGATACCGGGCCAGGCGTGGTCGCCCTTCGTGCCGGAGACGCGGAACCTGATCGGCGACTGGCGCGCGCCGATCCGCTGCGGCAATTACGACACGGTGAAGAAGGCCTGCCTCGGCACGCGGCATGTCTGACCGACGGCGCCGGATTGCGCTGCTGGCGCTGCTGGGCGTGGCCCTGGCGGGCGCCCCGGCCCCTTCGCGCGCCCAGACCGTCGATGCGGCACCCCCCGTCGCGGCGGCGGCCGACCCCTATGCCGGACTGACCTCCCCGCATTTCGAGGCGATCGCGGCGGCGGTGGGCCGGCTGGGGACCGAGGGCGCGCCGCAGGCGCAGGCCGTTCTGCGCGCGCTGTCGGCGCATCATCTTTTCGTGGCGGAGGACGGCGGCCTGTACGTCCGCGAGGGTGAAAGCTGGACCGATGCCCGGACCGGCGCCCCCGTGACGTCCGCGCCGGCCGGGGTAAGGGCGGTGCGCGAGAACAACCGGGTGCGCGGCGCGCTGGCCCAGGCCATGGCCGGGCAGGCGCTTCTGGCCGGCGATGCGGCCGCGCGCCGCGATGCCGCAGCGCGGCTGGCCGACCATCCTGACCCCGCCATGCTGCCGGTGGTCGATCGCGCGCTGGCGACGCCGCATGAGGCGGGGCTCGAGGCGCCGCTGCGGCGGGCGCGGGCGGCGATGCTGCTCAGCCCTGGGGCGCCTGCGACCGGGGAGCAGGCGCAGAGCGCGGCCGTGCGCGTCCTGCGTGACGCCGGCGGGCTGGACGCGCGCGCGGTGCTGGCGCGTTTCGCCGCGGACGAGACCGCGCCGGCAGAGGCGCGACAGGCGGCGCAGAGCGCGATCGTGACGATCGACCGGCGCATCCGCCTGTGGAGCCTGGCGCAGCAGGTGTTCTACGGCCTCAGCCTCGGCTCGGTCCTGCTTCTGGCGGCGATGGGGCTTGCGATCACGTTCGGCGTCATGGGCATCATCAACATGGCGCACGGCGAGCTGGTGATGCTGGGGGCGTACACCACCTACCTGACCCAGAAGACGCTAATGGCGGTCGCGCCGGGACTGGCGGCCTTCAGCCTGCCGCTGGCGGTTCCGGCGGCGTTCCTTGTCTGCGGCGCGGCCGGCATGCTGATCGAGCGCGGGCTGATCCGTTTTCTCTATGGCCGCCCGCTCGAGACGCTTCTGGCGACGTGGGGGCTGTCGCTGGTCCTCCAGCAGGCGGTGCGCTCGCTGTTCGGGCCGACGAACGTCGCGGTGGCGACGCCAGGCTGGCTTGCGGGGTCGTTCCAGCTTGGCGGGCTGACGGTCACCCTCGACCGGTTCGCGATCATGCTGTTCGCCGGGGCGGTCATGGGGGCGGTATTCCTTGTGCTGCGCCGCACGGCGCTGGGCCTGCAGATGCGCGCCGTGACGCAGAACCGGCGCATGGCGGCGCTGATGGGCATCCGCACCGCGCGCGTGGACGCGCTGACCTTCGGGCTGGGCTCGGGCGTCGCGGGTCTTGCGGGGGTCGCGGTCAGCCAGATCGACAATGTCAGCCCCAATCTGGGGCAGGGTTATATCATCGACAGCTTCCTGGTCGTCGTGTTCGGCGGCGTGGGGAATCTGTGGGGCACGCTGGCGGCCGCGATGACGCTGGGCGTGGGGGGCAAGGCGCTGGAGCCGCTGGTGGGCGCGGTGTCGGGCAAGATCCTGCTGCTGGTCCTGGTCATCCTGTTCATCCAGCGTCATCCGCGCGGCATGTTCCCGCTGCGGGGTCGGGGGGTGGAATCATGACCGGCGAGTTCGCCTTCCGGGGTGTGGTCCGCACCGCCGCCGCCGTGCTCGTCGTCGCGGCCCTGCTGGCGCTGGGCAGCCTGCTGCCCGCGTCGAACCCGCTGAGCGTCTCGCCCTTCGTCGTGACGCTGGCCGGCAAATATCTTGCCTATGCGATGCTGGCGCTGGCGGTGGATCTGGTCTGGGGCTTCGTGGGCATCCTCACACTCGGCCATGCGGCGTTCTTCGCGCTGGGCGGCTATGCCATGGGCATGTACCTGGTGCGCGAGATCGGGGCGCGGGGGGTATATGGCAACCCCGACCTGCCGGATTTCATGGTGTTCCTGTCCTGGAAATCGCTGCCGTGGTACTGGTGGGGGTCGGACCATGTCCTCGTGGCGGCGGTGCTGGTCCTGGCCGTGCCGGGCGCGCTGGCCGCATTGTTCGGCTGGCTGGCCTTTCGCTCGCGCGTGGGGGGGGTCTATCTGTCGATCATCACCCAGGCCCTGACCTATGCGCTGATGCTGGCCTTTTTCCAGAACGGGCTGGGCTTCGGCGGCAATAACGGCCTGACCGATTTCAAGGACGTCCTGGGCTTCGACCTGCACCAGCCGGGAACGCGCGCGGGGCTGCTGATAATCAGCGCGCTGGTGCTGGCGGGGGCGATGCTGGCGACCCGCGCGCTGGTCGGCGGTCGCTTCGGGCGCCTGCTGATCGCGGTGCGCGATGCCCAGAGCCGCACGCGCTTCCTGGGCTATCGTCCCGACCAGGTGAAGCTGCTGGTCTGGGTGGCCTCGGCCCTGATCGCGGCCGTGGGCGGCGCGCTGTACGTGCTTCAGGTCGGCATCATCAATCCGGGCGAGTTCGCGCCCGCCAACTCGATCGAATCCGTGATCTGGGTGGCGGTGGGCGGGCGCGGCACGCTGTCGGGCGCGGTGATCGGCGCGGTGCTGGTCAATCTGGGCAAGACGCTGTTCACCGCGTGGCTGCCCGAACTGTGGCTCTATGGCCTTGGCGCGCTGTTTATCGCGACGACGCTGTTCCTGCCTCAGGGGCTGGTGGGGCTGGGGCGCCATATTAACCGCCGGCGCGACGAGGTGACGCCCGAAGTCACCCGCCCGGCAGGAGACGCGGCATGAGTGGCGAAGCCCTTCTGGAACTGCGCGGGGTTTCGGTCACCTTCGATGGCTTCCGGGCGATCAACGACCTGTCGCTCAGCCTGCGGCAGGGCGAGATGCGCGCCATCGTCGGGCCCAACGGCGCGGGCAAGACGACGATGATGGACATCATCACCGGCAAGACGCGCCCCGACACCGGTGTCGTCCGGTTCGCCGGCCATGATCTGACGAAGCGCGACGAGGCCGCGATCGCGCGGCTGGGCATCGGCCGCAAGTTCCAGAAGCCGACCGTCTTCGAGGCGCTGTCGGTGCGCGACAACCTGCTGCTCTCGCTCAAGGGGCTGCGTTCGCCGTTTGCGCTGTTGCTGGCGCGCGAGACGGCGGAGGAGGCAGGGCGCATCGACGCGCTGCTTGGCATCACGCGGCTTGCCCCGCATGCGCGCGTGCAGGCGGGGGGGCTCAGCCACGGGCAGAAGCAGTGGCTGGAGATCGGGATGCTGCTGGGGCAGGAGCCGCAGCTTCTGCTGGTGGACGAGCCGGTGGCCGGCATGACCGATGCCGAGACGATGGCGACGGCGGACCTGCTGCGGGACATCAACCGCACGCGCAGCGTCGTGGTGGTCGAACATGACATGGAATTCGTGCGCGCGCTGGGCGTCGGCGTGACGGTGCTGCACGAGGGGTCGGTCCTGGCCGAGGGGGCGCTCGAGGCCGTGAGCGCCGACCCGCGCGTGATCGACGTCTATCTGGGGCGGTGAGGGACATCGGCATGCTCAGGGTCGAGGATATCCGCCTTCATTACGGTGCGGCGATCGCGCTGCGGGGGGTCTCGCTGGAGGCGCATCCGGGGGCCGTCACGTGCCTGCTGGGCCGCAACGGCGTGGGCAAGACCAGCGTCCTGCGCGCGGTCACGGGCATGCACGCCGTCTCGTCGGGCCGCATCCTGTGGGAGGGGGAGGACATCACGACCCTGCCCGCCTACGAGCGGGCGCGACGCGGCATCGCCACCGTGCCGCAGGGCCGCGACATCTTTCCGCTGCTGACCGTGCGGGAGAATCTCGAGACGGGCTTCGGTCTGCTTCCGCGCGGACAGCGCAAGGTGCCCGACGCGATTTTCGAGACGTTCCCGGTGCTGGCGCAGATGCTCAACCGGCGCGGGGGCGATCTTTCGGGCGGGCAGCAGCAGCAGCTCGCCATCGCCCGCGCGCTGGTCATCCGGCCCCGCCTGCTGGTGCTGGACGAGCCGACGGAAGGCATCCAGCCCAGCATCATCAAGGATATCGGCGCCGTCATCGCCCTGCTGCGGCAGCGGGGCGACATGGCGATTTTGCTGGTGGAGCAATATTTCGACTTCGCCTATGCGCTGGCCCAGTCCGTCGTCGTGCTCGATCGCGGGCAGGTGGTGGCGTCCGGCGCGGTCGATACGCTGGATGCCGACACCATCCGGGCCCATGTCGCCATCTGACGGACCGGGCTGCCTGACGCGCCGCCGCCTGCTGGCCGGCGGCGGCCTGGTGCTGGCCTTTGCCGCCGCGCCACGGGCGCGGGCGGACAGTCTGGCGCGGCCGGACGTCGGCCCGGTGGCGCTGGGCGGCTTCGTCCGGATTGGCGTGGACGACACGATTTCCCTCGTCGTGCCGAATATCGAGATGGGTCAGGGCATCTACACCGCCGAGGCGATGCTGATCGCCGAGGAACTCGAAGTCACGCTGGAGCAGGTGCGGGTCGTGACCGCCCTGCCGCAGGATCTGCCGGCCGCGCCGCCGGAGCTGCTGCGGAGCTTGTCGACCGGGGGGTCGAAATCGATCCGCAAGGGGTGGCGTTCGTTGCGCGAGGCCGGGGCGGCGGCGCGACTGATGCTGCTGACTGCCGCGGCCGGGCGCTGGGGCGTGCCGGTGGAGGCGTTGCGCGCGCAGGCCGGTGTCGTGTCCTGCCCGTCGCGGGGATTGGAAGCACGCTACGGCGCCCTGGCGGAGGCCGCCGGCGCGCTGCCGGTGCCGACGGCCGTGCCGCTGCGCGCGCGGGCGGCGTGGCGGTTGATCGGCCGGCCCGTCCCGCGTCTGGACGTGCCGGACAAGACGACGGGGCGGGCGATGTTCGGCATCGACCTGCAGGTGCCCGACATGGGCTACGGCGCCGTGACGGCCTGTCCGGTGCCGGGCGGCACGCTGGCGCGGATGAACGAGGCGGCCGCCCGCGCCGTGCCGGGCGTGACGGATGTCGTCAGCATCGGAACCGCCGTCTGCGTGGTCGCCCGGCGGTACTGGGCCGCGCAAAAGGGGCTGGCGGCCCTCGATCCGCAATGGGACGGCGGGGCGAACGCCCATCTGTCGTCGGCCGACCTCATGCAGGCCCTGCGCCAGGGCGCGGCAGGGGGCACGGCGGTCATCGCACGGGATGCCGAGGGGATCGACGCGGCGCTGTCAGGGGGCGTGAAGCGGGTCGAGGCGGTGTATGAGCTGCCCTTCCTGGCGCATGCCGCCATGGAGCCGATCAACGTGACACTCCATCTGCGCGCCGACGGCTGCGACGTCTGGGCGGGCACGCAGGTGCCGACGCGCGCGCGTCAGGTGGTGGCCCAGCTGGCCGGCCTGCCGCCCGAGCGGGTCGCCATCCACAACCAGATGATCGGGGGCGGCTTCGGGCGGAGGCTGGCCACGGATTCGATCGAACAGGCCGTCCGCTTCGCGCGGCATCTGTCACGGCCGGTCAAATTCATCTGGAGCCGCGAGGAGGACATCCGCCAGGATCGTTTCCGCCCGGCCTATTGCGACCGGATGGCGGCGTCGCTGGGGGCGGATGGCCTGCCGCGCGCCTGGGTCCATCACGTCACGGGCGCGTCGGTGGTCGACCGGTTCATGCCCGGCGGCCTTCCGGCGGGGCAGCTCGACCATGACGCCGTCGCGGGCGCAGTGGACACGCCCTACGACCTCGGGCGCATGCGGGTGATGTGGACGCGGGTCGATCCGCCGGTCGAAATCGGCTGGTGGCGGGGCGTGGGGCCGGCGCACAATGCCTATGTGGTCGAGAGTTTCATCGACGAACTGGCCGAGGCCGCGGGGGTGGATCCCGTCGAGTACCGGCGGCGTCTGCTGGGGAAAAATCCCCGGTCGCGCGCCGTCCTCGACCGCGTGGCGCATGAGGCCGGATGGGGCGGTCCGCTCCCGCCCGGAACAGGGCGGGGCGTCTCGCTGCACAATGCGTTCGGGTCCTGTTGTGCCGCGATCGTGGAGGTTTCGGCCACGCTGGAGGGGGCGTTGCGGATCGTGCGGGCCACGGTCGCGGTCGATTGCGGTGTCGTGGTCAATCCGGACACGGTGCGCGCGCAGATTCAGGGCGGGTTGCTCTTCGGGTTTTCGGCGGCGCTCTATGGCGAGATCACGTTTGCGAACGGACGTGTCGAGCAGAGCAATTTTCATGATTACCGTGTGATGCAGATCAATGAGTGTCCGGCCATCGCGATCTCGATCATCCCCAGCGACGAACCGCCGGGCGGCATTGGCGAGGTCGGCACGGTGTCGGCCTTTCCCGCCCTGGGCAACGCGATTTACGCCGCAACAGGGCAACGGCGGCGGCGTTATCCGTTCGCGAAGCCCGCGGCCTGACCGTCGAGGGCTGCGCGTCGCGCCGGGGCGCATGAAGACCCTGGCTGCAGGAAGATGGGGAACCTCCGCCGCCGGTTGAGCCGTTATGCCCGATGCCGTCCCCAGCCGGGAGGCGGGGTGTATCGTTTCTTCCAGGGAGACGCATGTGACGCAGCAGCCCGGTCCGGCCGACGCCAGGGGAGGCGGGCAATTCTGGCGGGCACGCAACTTCATGCTCTTTTTCGTGGCCACCAGCGCCTCGACCCTGGGATCGGCCATGGTGTCGGTCGCATTGACGTTCGCCGTGCTGTCGCATGGACATTCGGCGATGATCCTGGGGGTGGTCCTTGCCGCGCAGGCCGCCCCGGTGGTGGTGCTGATGGTTCCGGCGGGGGCGGTCGCGGACCTGTGGCCACGGCGTTCGCTGATGGTGGGGGCGGATCTGCTTCGCTGTGCGAGCCAGGGGCTGACGGCGGTGCTGATGGCGGGCGCCCATCCCTCGGTCGCCGCCCTGGTGGCCCTGGTCGCGCTTGTCGGGATCGGCAATGCCTTCTACGGCCCCGCGGAAAGCGGCCTGATTCCCGTGCTGGCGCGGCCGGAGGATCTGCGTCGGGTCAATAGCCTGCTGAGTCTCTCCGGTTCGATCACCGCGATATTGGGGCCGTCCCTGGGCGGCATGCTGGTGGCCGTCGGAAGCGCCCCGATCGCCATCGGCTGTGATGCGCTGACCTATGCCGTCAGCGCCACCTGCCTGTCGTTCATGCGTACCATGCGCCCGACCCGGCGGGCCGCGACGCCCTTTCATACCCACCTCCTGACCGGCTGGCGCGAATTCCATCGGCGGCGTTGGCTGATCCTGATGACGGCGCAGTATGGGATCCTGAATCTGGCGGCGTTCGCGCCGTTCCTGATCCTGGGCCCGGTCTCGCTGGCCGGCACGCCACATGGCGCCCGCTCGTGGGGCATCATTTCCTCCGCCGTCGGCATCGGCGGCATTGTCGGCGGGGTCATCATCCTGTTCTGGCGGGCCTCCCGCCCGCTGATCCTGTACGAACTGGCTGCCTCCGCGCTGATCGTTCCGCTGTTCCTGCTGGCCCGGCAGGCGCCTGTTCCCGTCGTGGCCCTGGGGGGGATCGCCTTTGGCGCCGGGATGGTGATCCTGAACCTTGTGGCGCAGACCACGATCCAGAGGCAGGTGCCCGAGGAGGCCCTGTCGCGGATCAACGCCCTGTTCGGCCTGGTCGCGCAGGGGCTGACGCCGCTCAGCTACGCCATGTGCGGCTTCCTGGCCCGGAGCGTGGGCACGAAGCCCGTGTTGGTGGCGGGCTGCGTCGTGGTCGGCGCCAGTGTCGTGGTTCTGCTGATGTGCCGGGAAACCTGGCAGTTGAGGGATGTGCCCGCCTGATGGGATGCCCCCGGCCGGCGATGGACCGATGGGCGTTGCACTGGGCAACCGGTGGCGGGTGAGGGCGTTCATCGCCCTATCCGAAAAGTGGAGGTGCCGGAGGGAGACGTCGAACGATGGTGGCTTCGGAAATTCTGATCCTGCGCCATGCGGAAAAGCCCGACAAGGACAAGCAGGAGACCGGACTTTCCCCGCAGGGAATGCCCGATGACCGCGCCCTGAGTGCGCGGGGGTGGCAGCGCGCCGGGGCGCTGGCCGTGCTCCTGGGCCAGGACGGGCGGGTTCGGTCGGATCTGCCCAGCCCCAGGAAAATCTACGCATCCGCCTGCCGCGAAGGGGGAGGGCGCAGCAATCGTCCCGAGCAGACGGTATCGCCGCTCGCGGCACGGCTGTCCCTGGGGGTGAGGCTGGACTGGAGCCTGAATACGGAAAGGCCATTGGCCGAGGAGTTGCTGCGTCATGAGGGCGCGCAACTGGTTTGCTGGCAACATGAAGGGTTGCCGACGCTGGTCCGTGCCATTGTGGCCCCGCGTGTTCTCTCCGAGATTCCAGAGGGCTGGACCTGGCCGAAGGCGCGTTTCGACGTGATCTGGCGTCTGCGCCGGCAGACCGCCACGGGAGAGTGGCGGTTCGCCCAGTACTGCCAGGGGTTGCTGCCGGGCGATGGGGAAAGTCCGTTGGACTTGCGGCTCTGAGGGCTGTTCGGCCCTCACCGCCAGGCGGCGAGGACGAGATCGGCCGGGGCCGTTTCGATCTGCTGACCATATCGCGTATGATAGACGTGCATCGACGCCTTGTGGGCGGCATCTGACGAACTGCACAGCGCGTCGGTGACGACGATGGTTCGATAGCCGCGATCAATCGCGCCCAGAACGGTCGCGAGTACGCAGACATCGGTCTCGCCGCCGGTGATGATGAGCGTATCGGTTCCGCGCGTTCGCAGCCGGGCGTGGAGGGCACCGTCCATCCACGGTGAGTAGACATGTTTGTCGAACACGTCCGCCGGAGGCACGAAACGCGCAAGTTCCGGCATCAGCTCGATCATGTCCGCACCGAGCCTTTCGATCGTCATGGAAGCCCAGTGCCGGTAATAGCGGCGCCACGTTCCCTGCCCCTCGCCGGGGTGCGCGGCGGGGATGAAACGGGTGAAAATGGTCTGGGCCGGCGCGTGCGCGACGATCCGTGCCGCGGTCAGACAGATACGGTCCATCCAGGGCGTGTGCCAGTCCGTCTTTTCCGCGAACAGGCGTTGCATGTCGACGCACAGGTGGATGCAATGTTCGCCAAGGGGACCGTAGCGGATTGCGGTTGACATCGCGCCTCCGGAAATTGCCTCAGAGCACGTCGTGGCCGATAACGAATGCCAGCGTGGAATCACACAGTACGCACCATCCGGCTAAAGTAGCTTGTCCAGCGTTATCGGCAGGTCGCGGATGCGCCGGCCCGTGGCGTTGTAGATGGCATTGGCGACCGCCGCGCCGACGCCGGTGATGCCGATTTCCCCGATGCCGTGCGCGCCGAGCGGCGCGCGGGGATCGGGGCTGTCGGTCCAGATCACGTCGATCTCGGGCACGTCCAGATGGACGGGCATGTGATATTCCGCAAGGCTGGCGTTGATGATGCGGCCCGTGCGCTCGTCAAACAGCGTCTCCTCGGTCAGCGCGAGGCCGAGCCCCATGATGATGCCGCCGCGAAACTGGCTGGCGGCGGTGCGCGGGTTGAGGATGCGGCCCGTGTCGAACGAACCCAGGAAGCGGCTCACCCGCGTTTCGCCCGTCACCGTGCTGACCCGGACCTCGCAGAACTGCGCGCCGTAGGAATGCATCGCGTATTTCTGGACCTCGAGAGGCATCGGCGCTTCGGCCTCGGCCGAGACTTCCTCGCGGTTCGCACGCGACAGGATGGACACATAGCTTTCGAAACGGTCGGGGATGGTCCTGTGACCCAGGCCGCCGTCGCGGGCCTCGACATCGCCCGCTCTCAGCCCGGCCAGCGGCGAGTCGTTGCCGACGAGCTTCAGCAGCGCGGAAACCAGCTTCTCGCTCGCGGCGGTCACCGTGGCGGCGATGGACGCCGTCTGCGACGAACCGCCCGCGATGGTGCCCGGCGGCAGCGCCGTGTCGCCATAGGCGAAGGTGACATGGTCGATGGGCAGGCCGAGCCGGTCGGCCGTGGCCTGTACCTGCACGGTGGCGGTGCCCATGCCCATCTCGTGACTCGCCATCGCCACACAGGCGTGACCGGCACGCGTCAGCGTGATCCGCGCGGTGCCGCCGGGCATGCGGTAATAGGGATAGGTCGCGGTGGCGACGCCCATGCCGACCAGCCATTCGCCCTCGCGGCGCGCGCGCGGCGTGGGGCTGCGCGCAGACCAGCCGAACCGTTCGGCGCCCCGCGCATAGGCGTCGAGCAGATGACGCGCGGAAAAGGAATGGCCCGAGGTCGGGTCCTTCACGGGTTCGATCCGGCGCCGCAGGTCGATCGGGTCCAGCCCCATGTCGGCTGCCAGCTCGTCGATCGCGGATTCCAGCGCGAACGTGCCGACGGATTCCCCCGGCGCGCGCATGAAGGTGTTGGCGACCATATCGATGTCCGCCACCTTCTGCTCCAGTTTGAAGCTGCCGGCGGCGTAGAGGTGCCGGGCAGGGAAGCTGAACTGTTCGGGGCAGTTGTTATAGGCCGTCATCGCGGCGGTGCCGGTGTGGATCAGCGCCGAAAGCGTGCCGTCGGCCCGGGCGCCCAGCGCCACGCGCTGCCGCGTCGTGGTGCGGCCGCCGGAGACGCGGAACACGCCCTCGCGCGACAGGGCGATCCGGACCGGCCGGCCCGAAAGCCGGGATGCGGCGATGGCCAGGATCTGGTGATTCCACAGCGCCTTGCCGCCGAAGCCGCCGCCCACGAACGGGGAGAGGATGCGGACCTGCTCTTCTTTCAATCCGAAGATACCCGCGAGGGTCCAGCGCGTGCCGTTGAGCATCTGGGTCGCGTCGTGGACGACCAGCCGCCCGTCCGCCTCCCACCACACGGTCGCGGCATGGGGTTCGATCGCGGCGTGGCTGTAGCGGGGGGTATGGTAGGTCCGGTCGATCTTGTGCGCCGCTTCGGCCAATGCCGCCTCGGCGTTCCCGATTTCGATCACTGCCGGTTCGCCGAGCACGTTGTCCGGACGATGCGCGTGGGTGGCGGCATGCTCGAACGATGTGCTGGCCGTTTCCCGGGTGTATGTGACGTGCACCAGCGTGGCGGCGTGATCCGCCTGTTCCTGGGTTTCGGCCAGGATCACCGCTACGGGTTCGCCGTTCCAGTGAATGGCGTCGTCCTGCATGACCGGCAGGCTGCTTGCGCCCGCCGCGCGCGGATCGGACAGGAAGACGGCGGGTGGCGCCATGCGCGGCGCGTTGCGATAGGTCATGACCAGCACGACGCCGGGCGCCGTCTGCGCCGCGTCCGTATCGAGGGTCGCGATATGGCCGCGCGCGATCGTGGAAAAGACGAGCGCCGCATAGGTCATGTTTCCGGCCGGTATTTCGGCGGCAAAGGGCGCCTCGCCCCTGACCTTGCGCGGCCCATCGACGCGCGGCACGGAACTGCCGATCGCGCCGTGCCTGCCGATCAGCGGGTCGGGTGTGCCGCCGGGCAGCCAGCGTTCCGGCGCGAGGCCGATGGCGGTCTGCATGACTTTTTGGGCTGCGTCGCGGATCGTGGTCATGCGGCCTCTCCCGCCAGGTCGTTCAGCACGGCGACCATCGTCCGCCTGGCCAGTTCGACCTTGAACCCATTGTCGCGCAGGGGCGCGGCGTCCGCGAGTTCGGCCTCCGCCGCCGCGCGGAAGACTGCTTCATCCGCCGGCCTGCCGCGCAACACGGCCTCGGCGGCGAACGCCCGCCATGGCTTGTGCGCGACACCGCCCAGCGCCAGGCGTACGTCGCGGACCATGCCGTCTGCGGACCGGTCGAGTACTGCTGCAACCGACACCAGCGCGAAAGCGTAGCTGGCCCGGTCGCGCACCTTGCGATAGGTCGAGCGCACCGCGCAGGGCAGCGGAGGCAGTTCGACTGCGGTAATCAGTTCGCCCGGTTCCAGCAGCGTCTCGACCTCGGGCCGTCCGGCGGGCAGGCGGTGCAGATCGACCAGCGGCAAGGTGCGTGCGCCTGTCGCGTTTCCCAGGTGGACAACCGCGCCCAGGGCGGCGAGGGCCACGCACATGTCGGACGGATGGGTGGCGACACAGGCGGGGGAGGCGCCCAGGATCGCATGGGTGCGGTTGAAACCGTCGATCGCATCGCAGCCCGCCCCCGGCGTCCGCTTGTTGCATCGCGCGGCGTCGTCGTAGAAGTAGGGGCAGCGCGTCCGCTGGAGGATATTGCCGCCCACCGTCGCCATGTTGCGGATCTGCCCGCTGGCGCCGGAAAGAATGGCGCGCGCCAGAACGGGATAGCGTTCCCGGACCGCGCGATGCTCGGCCACGGCGGTGTTGCGGACCGCCGCCCCGATCATCAGGCCGCCATCGTCCCGCTCTTCGATCGTGCGGGAAAGACCCGTCACGTCGACGAGGCTGTCGGGCTGTTCGATCGTCTCGCGCATCAGGTCGACAAGATTGGTGCCGCCGCCAAGATATTTCGCCCCTGCGCCCATGCCCAGGCGGGTCGCGGTGGCGGCATCGCCCGCGCGGGCGTAGCTGAAGGGGGTCATTCCGCCGCCTCCGCCGTGTAGATTTCGGTAATCGCGTCGATGATGCCGTTATGCGCGCCGCAGCGGCACAGATTACCGCTCATCCGCTCGCGCAGTTCGTCGCGGCTGGGTGAAATCGTTCCGGCGGCAAGGTCGGCGGTGACGGCGCTGGGCACCCCGCGCGCGATTTCAGCCGCCATCCCGATCGCCGAACAGAGCTGTCCCGGCGTGCAATAGCCGCACTGGAAGCCGTCATGGTCGATGAAGGCCTGTTGCAACGGATGGAGCGCGCCGCCGTGGGCCAGTCCTTCCACCGTGCTGATGGAGCGGCCCTCATACTGCACGGCCAGCGCCATGCAGGACAGGATGCGCTCGCCATCGGCCAGCACGGTGCAGGCGCCGCAGGCCCCCTGGTCGCAGCCCTTCTTGGTGCCATGGAGTTCGAGGTGCTCGCGCAGCAGGTCCAGCAGCGAGGTGCGCGGATCCAGTGCGACCTCCGTGCCCTGTCCGTTGATGGTGATGAGCATGATGCCTCCATCCGGAAAGCTGCCGCGATTTTAAAGGGCCGTGGCTGCTCCGGCCATCTGAATCGATGTCACGATCGCGCGTCGTCGCAGGGGGCCTGGCCTGGGAACGCCTGGCGGTCCCCTTCGTATAGGGGTCACGCTGAATTGCTGAATTGCGGAATGGGAGATCGACCATGAACGTCAGCGAATTCGTCTGGCATCGTCTCCACGAATGGGGTCTGAGGCGCGTCTACGGTTACCCCGGCGACGGTGTCGGCGGTCTGGATGTCGCCCTTCAGAAGGCGCTGAAGACGGGGACCGAATATGTGCAGGTGCGTCATGAGGAAATGGCGGCCTTCATGGCCGCCGCCCATGCCAAATTCACCGGCGAGGTCGGATTATGCTATGCCACGTCGGGACCGGGCGCGATCCATCTGCTGAATGGCCTGTATGATGCAAAGCTGGATCATGTGGGTGTCGTCGCCATTGTCGGGCAACAGGCGCGTTCGGCCCTCGGCGCCCGGTATCAGCAGGAAGTCGACCTGCAGTTCCTGTTCAAGGACGTCGCCTCCGACTTCGTCGCCACGGCCTCGGTGCCCTCCCAGGTCCGGCATCTGATCGACCGGGCGGTCCGGATCGCGGCGGCCCGGCGGGCACCCACCTGTGTGATTATTCCGAACGACCTTCAGGAACTGCCCTATACCGACCCCCCGATGGCGCATGGCCATACCCATACCGGCATCGGCTATCCCACTGAAAGCAAGGTGCCGGACGGCGAGGGGCTGCGACGGGCCGCCGGCGTGCTGAATGCGGGCAAGCGGGTCGCCATCCTGGCCGGCGCCGGCGCGCTGAACGCGACGGACGAACTTCTGGCTGTCGCCGACAGGCTGGGCGCCGGCATCGCCAAGGCGCTGCTGGGCAAGGCCGCCGTGCCCGATGACCTGCCCTTCGTCACCGGTTCGATCGGGCTGCTGGGCACCGAACCGTCGTGGGACATGATGAAGCAGTGCGACACGCTGCTGATGGTGGGCTCGTGTTTTCCCTATAGCGAATTCCTGCCTGCCCCAGGGACTGCGCGCGGCGTGCAGATCGACATCAACGGCGCCAACCTGTCGCTGCGCTATCCGATGGAGGTCAGTCTGGTCGGGGAGTCCATGGAAACCCTCCGCGCGCTGCTGCCGTTGCTGGCCCACAAGGACGACAGATCATGGCGCACGAAAATCGAAATGAATGTCGCGTCATGGTGGAAGACGCTTGAAGCACGCGCCATGCAGGCGGCGCGGCCGCTCAATCCCCAGCGCGTTTTCTGGGAACTGTCCTCTCGCCTGCCGGACCATGCGATCGTGACCTGCGATTCAGGCTCGGTCGCCAACTGGTACGCGCGCGATCTCAGGATGCGGCGGGGCATGAAAGGGTCGCTGTCCGGGGGACTTGCCTCGATGGGCGCGGGCACGCCCTACGCGGTGGCCGCGAAGATGGCCTATCCGGATCGGACGGTGATTGCGTGCATGGGCGACGGGGCCATGCAGATGAACGGCCTGAATGAGATGATTACCATTTCCAAATACTGGAGACAGTGGGAAAATCCGCGCCTGATCGTCCTGGTCCTGAACAATCAGGATCTCAGTCAGGTCACGTGGGAAGAGCGTATACAGGGGGGTGCAGGCAAGACCGAGGCAACCCAGAGCATTCCGGATTTTCCATACCATAAATATGCGGAGCTGATCGGCCTGAGAGGCATCCATGTGGATGACCCGGCGAAGATCGGCGCCGCGTGGGATGCGGCCTTGTCGGCCGACCGGCCGGTGATCCTGGAAGCCCGGACGGACCCCAACGTGCCTCCTCTGCCGCCGCATATCACGCTGCAGCAGGCGAAGGCCTTTCTGTCCATGCTGCCCGAGGAACCAGAGCGGGGCAGCGTGCTGAAAAACACCGCCCGCCAGATCATGGCCTCCCTGCTGCCTGCCAGAAAAGACTGACAGGGCGGCGTCACGATCCGAAACGGCGACGAGATTGTCGCCTCCGTTGCGCCGAAATGCTGCGCGACCGCCGCGCGGCCATCGGCCAGAGAAACCACAGGCCTGGTAGCACCACCGCCGTGGCTGCCGCCGCCGCCACGCCGGCACTGCGGGCGTTGGCGATGCGCGCCGCCACCACGTAGCTGTCCCCCGCCAGGCCGAGGGCCAGGGGCAACAGCGCCAAGGTCGTGAGGCCACCGCCGACGCGCAGGAACCGTTCGCTGTCCTCGCCCGCCCAGACGATGCGATGGAGTGCCGCCGGCGTGATGAGCAGGATCACGGCCATCGCCACGCAGAACAGCGCCCCGCCGTGCGCCAGACGCGACAGGGCGGGCAGCTTCTCGAACGCGGCGGTCAGAACCATCGCGAGCTGGAACCCCAGCAGCGCCTGCGCGCCCGGCAGGATTACGCGTGCTTCCGTCAGCATCTGTTCGACCCGCGCGTGCAGCGGTGCGACCGCGCGCCGGTCCTGCTGCGCGCGTGCCTTGTGACGCTCGGCGGCGCCGGTATGCTGCTTCATTATCATGCCCGCCCCGTACCAACCGGCCAGGGCCAGCGCGGTCAGGCCCGCGCCGGCCGCCCCGCCCGCCCAGATGTCGCCACCCAGCATATGTTCCGTGGCGATCGCCATATCGAGGCCGAAGGCGGCGGCGAACGGCAACAGCGCCGCGGCGGCCAGACGACCGATCAGGATGTGGATGCGCCCTGTGCTGCGCCCCCGCTCCGCGATGCGATGATAGGCCGACGGCGCGATCAGCAAGCCGATGGTGAGCAGC
The DNA here is from genome assembly GCF_014174305.1 of Gluconacetobacter johannae. Taxonomy (GTDB): domain Bacteria; phylum Pseudomonadota; class Alphaproteobacteria; order Acetobacterales; family Acetobacteraceae; genus Gluconacetobacter; species Gluconacetobacter johannae. The sequence continues at coordinate 111,445 of NZ_JABEQH010000005.1, forward strand.
ATCAGGCCCAGGGCCATGGCCGCCATGACGCGCGCATGCCGGGGCAGGGTGTCGAACCGGTCCTGAAAGGTGGCCTGGTACTGAAAGCCGAGCAGGATCTGCGCCCCCAGGATCAGGGTGCGCGACTCATCCAGCGCCGTCTTTACCCGGTCATGCCATGCCATTTCCGATCCTCGGCGGCTCTGTCGGGAACAGCCGTGCGGCCCGCCGGTTCCCTCGTCCGACCAGCCCCCCTCCGTTAGTGCGCCAAGGGGGTATGGCTGCCGTGGTCCTGCCAAAAGCGGAGTGGCGCGGGAACCGATGGGGCGCCACGCCGTTGAATTCGTCCCCGGCGGGATCCGCCGGGCGGCTTCCTCATTGAAGGCCCTGAAGGGAATGAGGAAAAACACCGATATTATAACAATAATATAAAATCACCTGGGGGGATCGATCATGACTGATCGTATCTGCATCCAGCGCGCGTGCCCCTCCAATGCCGGCGGACAGCGGACGTAAGGCACACAGGAGACACATGATGCTGACAGTCGAGCAGGCCGTGCAGGCCAAGGCCATCGAGTTGGGAAAACTGTCCATTCGCGCCACCACCGCGGCAAAGGCCGGGCACCCGACGACGGCATTGTCGCTGACCCATCTGGTGACGGAGTTGCTGTATCGCGTGATGAGATGGGACCCCGCGCACCCGCGGGCACCGGGGTCCGATCGCCTCGTGTTGTCGGAAGGTCATGCGGTGCCGATCATCTATGCGGCATGTGCCGATCTTGGCGTGACCATCACGCCCCACGGGCAGGCCCGCCCGATGACGCATGACGATCTCATGGCGTTGCGTGACATTGAGAGTCCCGTTGACGGACATCCCAATCCCGAGGTGGGGTTTCCGTTCTTCGACGCGGCCACGGGGTCTCTGGGGCAGGGGCTGTCCGTCGCGGCCGGGCTGGCTGCCGCGGCGCGGCTGGATGGGATCGACAAAACGATCTACTGCATTGTCGGCGATGGAGAATCGCGTGAAGGACAGATCTGGGAAGCGATGGATTTCATCGCGGACCATGAACTGACCAATGTCGTCGCGATCTTCAACTGCAATACCCTGGCGCAAAGCGACTACGTCTCGCCCGCGCAGGACTGGGTGCATTTGCAGCATAAGGCCGAGGCGTTCGGCTGGACCGCGCTTGAGACCGACGGACACGACCCGGCGAAGATCGACCATGTTCTGCGTAACCGGACGGCCCTTGCGAAGGGCAAGCCGCTCTGCATCGTCGCCCGCACCGTGAAGGGGTGGGGTGTGCCCGACCTGGGGGGGATGGGCCATCACGGGACGGCTGTAAAACAGGAACAGCTTGAGGCTGTCCTGGCGACCCTCGACAGGCTTGGACGGGAATTCGGGGTAGAGGGCGCCGACCCGGAAGATATCGAAAAATTGCTTCAGATCACGCCACCGCCGGAAACGCCGCCCTTGCAGGTGAATGTCTCGACGCCGGCATCCCTGAGTGCGGTCGCGCATGAGAATGCGACGATTGCCTCGGCCCTGCGCGACAAGAAGATGATGTCGCCCCGTCGCGCCTATGGAACGGCCCTCAAGATGCTGGGGGCCGCCAATCCACACATCGTTGCGCTGGATGCGGACGTCAAGAATTCGACCTATGCCCAGGACTTTGCCGCCGCATTTCCCGATCGCTATTTCGAGGCGCGGATTGCCGAGCAGAATATGGTGTCGGCGGCGGCGGGCCTGGCGAGCGGCGGAAAGATTCCATTTGTCAGCACATTCGGCCGTTTTCTGGAGCGTGCCTTCGACCAGATTGAAATGGCGATCATCGGTGGGGCGAACCTGAAGCTGGTCGGTACTCATATCGGTGTGACGCTGGCCTCGGACGGCCCCAGCCAGATGGGACTGGCGGACGTCGCATTCATGCGCGCCTTCGCTCACGTTCGAGACAGCCATGGCAATCCGGCGATGACGATCCTGACCCCGAGCGATGGGGTCAGCGCCTATGGCCTCGTCCTGGCCATGGCCGAAACCTCGGGCGCCTGCTATCTGCGCGCCGTCCGGTCGGACTTGCCGGTCCTTTATCCCGAAGGGGAGAATTTTCCCCTTGGCGCGCATAAAATCGTGCGGCGTGCTCAACATGAAGGGGCCGGTTGCCGGCTCGTGTTCGTGGCGTCCGGGTACCTGGTGCATAGCTGCCTGAAGGCGGCCAAGATCCTGGAAGATGACGGTGTCGATGCAGCGGTGGTGGATGCCTATTCACTGCCGGCGAACGTGCCGGCCATCCTGGCGCTGGCCGGAGACAAGGGCTGCATCATTGCCGTAGAGGACAATTATGTCGGTGGACTAAGCAGCGAACTGGCGGAAACCGCGGCCACGATAAAGGCCGCCCCGGCAATCTATTCGCTGACCGTCGAAAGGATTCCGAAGAGCGGCCGGTCCGCTGACGACGTCCTGCACTATGTCGGCATTGGGGTTGACGATATTGTCGAGACGGCAAGGCACCGCATACAGCCGGCGGTGTGAGCTCGTTCTACGGCCATCGCCTGACCCGCGCTGTCCCGGAAACGGGTATGCCTGCCATGTGCCCTGTTTTAAAAAAAGTTTCCTGTTCAGCAAAGAGAATAAAAAAAATATTTCCATGCTCCGGACGTGTTTTCGAGGTGACATGGGGGTGAATGTCTGGTTGTGTCCTTTTTCAATATCGTTGCGTCTCCCCAAAAACAAAAAAAATCGGAGGGCGTTATGGTTGGAAAGCACCGCTGGCTTATCTGCGGTCTTCTTTTTGCCGCCACCACCATCAACTATGTGGACCGTCAGGTTCTCAGCCTTCTGAAGCCGCTGCTGGAGGCAAAATTCAGTTGGACGGAGAAGGATTACAGCTACCTGGTGATTGTCTTTCAAGCCTGTTACGTGGTCGGCTTCGTTTCCTTCGGAAAGCTGATTGACAGGATCGGGACTCGCCTGGGGTATGCCGTATGCATGACCGTGTGGAGCGTTGCGTCGATCGGGCATGCCTTCGTAAGCGGCACGTTCAGCTTCGCGGCGATGCGCGGGCTTCTGGGGTTTGGGGAAGCGGGGAACTTTCCATCGGCATTGAAGGCCGTTTCCGAATGGTTTCCATCGCGGGAACGGGCTCTGGCGGTGGGCATCGTGACCGCGGGGACAAGCATCGGGGCGATTATGGCCCCCGCGACCGTACCCTGGCTGGCGGTGACCTGGGGCTGGCAGGCAACATTCATCATCACCGGTCTGTCCGGGTTCATCTGGCTGGCAGTCTGGCTTTATGGCTATCGCATTCCCGAGGAGAAGGCGTCTCTTTCGGCCGATGAACTGCGCTACATTCGCCAGGATACGCAGTCGGAAGCGGCGCCGAAGTTTGAGGGGCGCTGGATCGACCTTCTCAAGATGAAGGTGACGTGGGCATTTGCGATTGGAAAGTTTATGACGGACCCGATCTGGTTCTTCATTCTGTTCTGGTTGCCGTCCTATTTTTCCGATCGGTATCACCTCAATCTTCAGCATCTCGGGCTGCCGCTGATGGCCGTTTATCTATCGACCTCGGTGGGCAGCGTCGGGGGAGGTTGGCTGTCGTCCTTCCTGGTCAACAAGGGCTGGAAGAGCGCGCATGCCCGGCGGGCCGTCATGTTGCTGATGGCGGCACTGGTTGTTCCGCTGGCGTTTTCCGCGCGTGTCGATGCCATGTGGCTGATGATCGCACTTCTGAGTGTGGCGGCGGCGGCGCATCAGGGATGGTCGGTGAATATTTATTCCCTGCCGGCGGATTATTTTCCAAAGGAAATCATTGCTTCGGTGCAGGGTATTGGCGGTATGGCGGGGTCGATCGGCGGAATGCTGTTTCCGTTGGGGATCGGTATTCTGCTCGACCACTACCGAAATCTGCACAGGATCGCGGAAGGCTACAATATTCTGTTCGTCGTGTGTGGCGGCGCCTATCTGACGGCCTGGTGCATCATACAGATTCTGACCCGTGAGCCGCCGGTGACGAAAGCCGTTTCGCAGGGTGCGGACAAGGTTGCTTTTCAAAAGCGTGTGCCGGGCCGACGGCCGGCCGCTCGTGGATTGAGCGCCGGGTGACGGCGCGAAAATCAAAGACGCATGTGGCAAAGACGGCAGGGCCTTGGCCCTTTAGCGGGTGAAGGTCCTTGCCGGGTTCGGGCAGCGCGCCGAGGTGCGGCGCGCGTCTATGGTGTTACCCCGGTGCGATCTGGACCTTGAGCACGTCCGGGCGCGCCTTGATCGTGGCGAATGCATTTTGAATGTCCGCCAGGCGCACGACATTGCTAACGAATGGCGTGACATGAAAGCGATCGTGCACAAGAAGCGTCAGGGCGTCGTGAACGTCCTCTCCCATGCCGGCCACCGATCCGCCCATCGACGTTTCCTTCAGAATCATGTCGCAGATCCCTACCGATACGACGGCCTCGGGAGGGGTAATGCCGAATGCCGCCACATGGCCGCCCGGCCGGATCAGGTCGAACGCCCTGGCGTACAGCGCCGGCACACCGACACTCTCGATCACGATATCGGCGCCGCGCCCGCCGGTGTGCGCCCGCACGATCTCCTGCACCCGGTCCTGATCGGTCACCACGACATCGGCCCCGACTTTCGCCGCCAGCTTCGCGCGCTCGGGCGACAGTTCGACGACGATGATCGGCGCGGCCCCGACCAGCCGCATCATCTGGACGTGCAGATTGCCGATCGGCCCCGCGCCGAGGACCACGACCGACTGCCCCAGACTCACCCGCATCCTGCGCGCGGCGCGCACGACGCACGATACGGGTTCGGTCAGGGCCAGGACTTCGGCCGCCACGTGGGTCGGCGCCTCGATGATCTGTCGCGCCGGGACCGAAACATATTCGGCGAACGCGCCATTGCGGTGAATGCCGATCTGCGATGCCGCGCTGCAATTGAGAACTTCATTGCGGCGGCAGTAAAAGCAGTGACCACAGCCGACATTGATGTCCGCCACGACCCGTTGCCCCACCCGCAGGCCGCTGACATGCTCACCCAGACGCGCGATCGTCCCGGTGAATTCGTGCCCGGGGATCAGCGGCAGTCGATCAGCCGCGTAGTGTCCTTCGAAAATATGAAGGTCGGTGCCGCAGATGCCGCACCGATCCACCTTCACAAGCACATCGTCGATACCGACCTGAGGAAGCGGCACATCCCTGAGTTCGAACGTTTGGGGGGCGACCAGAACGGCCGCGCGCATGGTTTCCATTATTTCCTCCGTGCCCCTTTATTTGACGACGCGCATTTTCGTGCGGTCGATCGTGGTGGCAATGGCAGTGATAAGAACAAGGCCGAAGAAAATTTGCTGCCCTGTCGCTGGAATGTTCAGATAGAGCATGCTGGCCCGCACCACGGCCACGATCAACGCGCCGATCAGCGTGTTCAGAACCCCGCCGACACCCCCTGTCAGCGGCGTGCCGCCCACCAGGACGGCGACAATCGCAGGCAGGAGGAATCCTTCGGCCAGGGTTGGCGATCCACCCGAAAGCCTGACCGAGAACATCACGCCGGCAATCGCCGCGAACATGCCGGACAGGGCGAAGGCCAGAATCTTGTAGCGACCGACGCGTACGCCCGACGCGACGGCCACGGGCTCGGCCGTCCCGATCGCCTTGAAGATGCGTCCGGCCGTCATCCGTGTCTGGACAAACCAGGCAATGGCGCCAAGGGCCAGCGCGATCAGCAATTCATGCGGCACACCCATGGTACGTCCCAGCATCCAGCCGAACGCCTGGCGGCGCATCTCGGCATCCATGTGCAGCGCCCGCTGGCCGGATGCGAACTGGGCCACGGACAGCGCAATGCCGCCCACCGCCAGAGTCGAGATGAAGGACGGCACCTTCCAGCGCGTCGTCACCAGCCCCGACGCCGCACCGAAGGCCAGCCCCGCAAGCGCCACGGCCCCGCCCGACCCGACACCGAGGGCCGGAAGTCCCAGCGTCGTCAGGACGGTCGCCATATTGGCGACGGACTGCGAAGACAGGTCGATGCCGCCGATATAGATCACCAGCGTCATGCCTTCGGCCATGATGAACAGGGGCACGATATCCGACGCCAGGCCCACAAGATTTTCCGGCAGAAGGAAACGTATGTCCGTAATCCCGACCACGAGCAGGGCGGCCAGCAATGTCATCCACGGAAAATGGCGGCGCATCCGCTCGGTGAACGTCACGTTGCCTTTCAGACCATGTGGCGGATGAGGTCGAAAGGAGAAGGTTTTGAGCCGGGCTGACAATTGAACCATTGTTTGATTTCCCCGTCCTTGACGACAGCGATCGTGTGACTGAGGCCAATCGCCTCTTCCAGTGTGTCCGCGATCAGAATGACGCCCACGCCTTTTTCCGACATTTCGCGCACCATGTCGTAGACGTCCTCTTTCGCGCCGATATCCAGGCCCCGTGTCGGGTGGTCGAGCATGATGATCCTGGAGCCGCTGCTTCGCCATTTGGCCAGGACGACTTTCTGCTGATTGCCGCCCGAAAGGTTTCCGCAATCGGCGTTCTCGGATGGCACCTTGATGGACAGTTTCCTGATCCACTCGCGCGCAAGTTCATGCTCCGCCCCCAGTTTGAGAACGCCGCCTGTCGAATAGCCCTTCAGTTGCGACAGGGTCATGTTTTCGTAGACATTCATCCCGCCGGCGATGCCTTCGACCTTGCGCTCGCGCGGGATATAGCCGACGCCGTGGGCGACGCTGTTCGATACGCTGAACGCGCGCATGGTTTCACCATCGACGCGGATGCTGCCTTTCTCGGGCCGGGTCATCCCGAAAATGGACCGCAGGATCTTTTCGCGTCCGGCGCCTTCGACACCGACCAGCGCCAGCACCTCGCCCGCATGCAGCTTGAAGGAAATCTCGTGCGGCCGCCCCTTGCAGACGACGCGATCGAGTTCCAGCAGGATTTTGTCGTCCCGGTAGGCAAGCTGGCGGTCTTCTCGATAATATTGTTCGTTGATATCGCGCCCGACCATCTTCTTCTGGATGGATTCGGCCTGCGCCTGCCTGCTGTTGACGACATCGACGATGGCGCCGTCTTTCAGCACATAGACGCGATCGGAAAGCGCCAGGATCTCGTCCAGCCGATGTGAAACGAAAATGAATGACGCCCGCCGGCGAAGCTCTCGGACCACATCGAACAGAAGCTCGATTTCCTTTCGCGACAGGACGGATGTCGGCTCGTCCAGCAGGATGACCAGCCTGCCTTCCACACGCTCTTCCAGGGCCAGGACTTTCGCCAGTTCCACCAGTTGGCGTTGCGCGAACGTCAGGCGTGATGTGATGATCGCGGGGTCGATATCCAGCTTGACCTTGTTCAACTGGTGCTGCGCGGCCTGCGCCATCTTCCGCCAGTTTATGGCGCCCATGCGAACGAAGGGCGCCTCGAACCCCAGGAAAATATTTTCCATGACGGTCAGGTTCGGGATCAGGGACTGCTCTTGGTACACCATTCCGATCCCCGCCCGCATGGCGTCGCGGGGAGTGCGGAAATATAACGGTTTGCCGTCAATCAGGACGCTGCCGGCATCCGGCTGAACCGCGCCATAGATGATTTTCATGAGCGTCGATTTGCCAGCGCCGTTCTCGCCAACCAGTCCGACGATTTCACCGTCGTTGATATGAAAATCGACACCTTTAAGGACATGTACGCCCGGGTAGCGCTTTTCGACGTTCTTCAGCTCAAACATGACGCCCTACTTCACAAAAGAGAACGCACGACGATCCATCGACAGATAGACGGCGGAAATCACCAGCAGCCCGAGCATGCCGTCCTGGAAATAATCGGGCAGGCCGATCACCACCATTCCATTCCCGATGACATTCACGATCAGCACGCCGATCAGTGTGTTCCACACGCCGCCCGAGCCTCCGGCCAGGGCCGTGCCGCCTACCACGACCGAGGTAATGGAGATGAACATGAAGTTCCGTCCCGTCTCCGTCTCGGCGATACCCAGGCGGGCCACGGCCAGAATGGCGCCTAAAGCGTAGAAGATTCCCGCGATAACGAAAGCGATGATGCGGAGGCGCCCTACATTGAGCCCCGACCCGCGCGCCAGTTCCTCGCCCCCGCCGATGGCGTAGAAATTGCGGCCGGTTGTCGTGTTGGCCTGGATGAACCAGGCCACCACAAGGCAGAACAGCGCGACGTAGGTCATCAGCGGAAAGCCGCCAAGCCGTACGGTCAGCAGCGAGCGGAATACCGGATCGGCGATGAGGATACGATCACCCCCGGTGATGAGCAGCGCAAGGCCGACGCCGACGAACCCAAGCGACAGGCTGGCCATGAAGGATGGAATCTTCAGCTTGACGTGAATCAGTCCGTTGATGGCGCCAAGGGCCGCGCCCGCCGCCAGGGCGCCCGGAATGGCAAGGCAGCCCATGCCCATGACCGAGCCGCCCAGCCTGTTCAGTATCAGCGCGAACACCACGGCCGCGACCGCGATGGTGCCTTCCATCGAAAGATCAATCGAACCCATCAGGATGACGAAGGTCACCCCGACCGCCACCATCAGGGCCGGCGTTGCCGAGATCGCGATGCGTGCGAAATTGCGAACTGATAGAAAATGGGGGTTCAGCGTGGTAAAGAACAAGACCAGACCAAGAAGAACCAACAATGGGATCCATCGTCTGATGGTTTCACCTGAAATGTGAGGAGCCATGTCTTTTCCTCGTTTTTCCACACGTCATCAAAGGACGTGAAAAAACTTTCGTCGGAAAATTTCAAATATAAATCGTCAGAAGAAAATCAGGTGTCGTATTTGATCGGCCCCTTTGCCAGAGACCAGAAATCGTTCCAGTTATATTGCGGATTGGAATCTATGTATTTGGCCTTGAAATCCTTCGCGTCGCTGGTGGTGACCACTGTGGCCGGTCCATAAAATTCTCGATGTTCCCTGGGCTCCTGCGATGGCCTGAAACTGCCGATGGCCGCGTGATAGGCGAGCGACGCCGTAATTCCTCCGGCCCAATGCGGATTGGTGAAGACGGTCGCCAGAAGCTTTCCCTGCGTCACCATCTGCACCGCCTGGGGATTGCCATCGTAGGACACCACCGGAATATTTCCGGCACCCTCCGCCAGCAGAGCCTCGATGACACCATACGCCATGGTGTCGCTCGCGCAGTGCACGCCCTTGATCGCGTCGCCGTAGCGGGTCAGGAACCCGGACATGACCTGGTTTGCCTTTTGCGTGTCCCAATCCGCGGCCTGCACCGCCAGAAGTTCGATATTCGGGTAGGCCTTCAGCGCATTTTTCAGTCCCTTGAGACGCTCGATCGCTGGATTGTTGGAGGCGATACCGCCAAGGTGTACGACTCCGCCCTTTCCTCCCATGGCGTCGAACAGGACCCGGGCGGTCTGTTCGGACGGCTGCACGTCGGACCAGGTCATGTGCGACACATAATTATCCCCGAAATCCCATGGGTGCAGATCGTCGGTCTTGTTCCAGATGGTCGAAACATATGCCCCCGTCTGGCTCACCGCTTCGACGACCGGGCGGCAATTCGGCATGTCGTTCGGATCAATCGCCAGGGCGGTCTTGTTTCCATAGCGTGAAAGAAGCGATTTGACGTCGGAAAGCGATTTTTCGCTGGATCCTCCGTTAATCAAATTAATCATGTCGCCACGAGACCATCCGAGGCTTTCGACAAATGCCTCCCCTCCGGAAACGATCCCGTTCCAGTAAGGATTCGTCCGGTCGCGGTAACTCCATGCCACCTTGATGTCGCGCGGCGCCGGCGCCGCGCGCCCCGGCCGCACCGAGGCCCCGAACGCCGCGCCGCATAGCCCATATGCCGAAAGAAGCAGCATCTTGCGCCGATTAAGCGTCTGCTGCGCGATATGATTTTTTATGAACGACATGTCTGTCTCCAGGGCGCTTCTTTGTGGGGGAGGACCCATGCGGTCCGCACACCCGGCGCTCTTTTTATGCTCCGGATAGTTACATACGCTCTGCGGGGCGGTCAATTGTCTTGGACACACACCCGCGTGACACCCAGGACAGCGTCAGTCCGGAATGGGGGCGTTTTCCCGCAGCAGACCGCAGGCCTTGAGTTCGTGCCAGAAAGAAGCTGGAATTGGCAGGTTGAACCAGTCGAGGTTCTGTTCCAGTTGGCGCACCGTCCTTGTTCCCGCGCAGAACGCCGGAATGGCGGGATGGGCGACGACGAATTGCAGCGCGGCCGCCGGCAGCGGCACATCGTGCTTGCGACAGACCTGCTCGATCCGGGCTACTTTTTGCAAAATATCATCAGGAGCCGGCGAATAATTATATTTGGCGCCCGACACCGCGCCGGTTGCCAGAATGCCCGAATTGAAACCGCCCCCGACAAGCACCGCAGCGTCCCGTTCCTCGCACAAGGGCAGGAATTCGTCCAACGCGTCCTGCTCAAGCAGGGTGTATCGGCCCGCCAGAAGGAAGCAGTCGAAATCACGACGCTTCAGCGCTTCGTGGCAGACCTGCCATTCATTGACACCCACGCCGATGGCCTTGACCAGGCCTTCCGACCGTAGGCGCTCCAGAGCCCGCCAGGCGCCATCCATTGCGTTTTCGAACATGACGGGCTGGGCGTCGCCATGGGTGAAACGGTCGATATCATGGATCAGGACAATATCGAGATATTCCAGCGCCAGACGCTGAAGCGAATCCTCAAACGAGCGCATCGTGCCGTCATAGCTGTAGTCGAAGGTCATCTGGTTCGGCGCCGCGTTGCACCATGGTGCAAACGCCACTTCGGAACGTCGTGCCGCATGCAGCACACGACCGACCTTGGACGCCACGACAAACTCGTCCCGCCTTTTCCATCGCAGGGCATGTCCCAGACGAAGTTCGGCAAGACCGTGACCATACATCGGCGCCGTGTCGTAAAGACGCACGCCGGCATTCCATGCATGTGCGATCATGTCGGCCGCAACCTGTTCGTCCATTTCGTGCAGGAAGTTTCCGATGGGCGCGGTGCCGAACGCAAATGCGGTAACATCGAACCCGCAGCGGCCGAAGCGGCGTTTTTCCCAAGGCTTCATGACTTGTCATCCTTTTATGCCGGTGGGAATGCCCGACCCGGCGTTTTTTTTTGGACAAGCATAGCGATTATATCGGTCACGCCGCTTTATGTGGTGGGATCCAAACCCCCACGGAATTGGCATTGCGTAAGACGATGGTCCTTTAAATCTTTTGCGATAATTCGGGAATGATCGTGAACAGGTCGCCGACCAGTGCATAGTCGGCCACCTTGAGGATGGGGGCGTCCTCGTCCTTGTTGATCGCGACGATGATCTTCGAATCCTTCATGCCGGCCAGATGCTGGATTGCCCCTGAAATGCCGACAGCCACATAAAGTTCGGGCGCCACGATTTTGCCGGTCTGGCCGACCTGCCAGTCGTTCGGCGCATATCCCAGATCGACGGCGGCGCGACTTGCCCCCACGGCGGCGCCGATCTTGTCGGCCAGATGAATGATGGCATCGAAGTTCTGCTTCGACCCCAGCCCGCGACCGCCGGACACGACCCGCTTTGCCGATGTCAGTTCAGGCCGTTCCGTCACGACGATGCGGTCTTCCACCCAGGCCGAGAGGTGAGGATCGGCAGGCGCCGAAATGACCTCGACGGACGCGCTTCCGCCTTCCGGCGCCGGCGGAAACGATGTCGTCCGCACGGTGAAAATCTTGATCGGGTCGCTGGAAACAACCTGCTGTACGGCATTGCCGGCATAGATCGGGCGTTCGAACGTTTCAGGATCCTTCAGGGCGGTCACGTCGGAAATCACCATCACGTCCAGAAGGGCGGCGACGCGCGGCAGGATATTCTTGCCGTAGGTGGCGGCGGGGGCCACGATGTGTGAATAATTTTCGGCAACCGACCGGACGAGGGCCGCGACAGGCTCGGCCAGGCCATGCGCGAGGCAGGGCGCCTCGCAGAGCAGGACTTTCCTGACCCCACGAAGCCTGGCCGCCTGCGCGGCCGCGTCCGCGCCGGCTTCATCCGTCGCAATCAGCACATCCACTTCGCCCAGCGCCGATACGGCACTGAGCGCGCGCGCAACGTGATCGGTCACCAGATGGCCCTGGCTGATTTCGGCAAGCAACAGGACGGTCATGACAGGACTCCCGCTTCGTTTTTCAATTTTTCGATCAGTTCATCGACCGACCCGACACGCATGCCGGCACTTCTCTGCTTCGGTTCGTCGGTGTGGATGACGCGCAGGCGCGGTGTCGGGTCGACACCAAAATCGGCGAGGCTTTTTTCTTCCAGTGGCTTTTTCTTCGCCTTCATGATGCTGGGAAGCGAGATGTAGCGCGGTTCGTTCAGGCGAAGATCCGTCGTGATGACGGCCGGCAGAGCCACCTTGATGACCTGCAGGCCACCGTCAATTTCACGCGTGACCACGGCACTGCCCGCCGAGATCTCGATCGCCGAGGCAAAGGTCGCCTGCCCCCACCCCAGGAGGCCCGCGAGCATCTGCCCGGTGGCATTCATGTCGTTGTCGATGGCCTGCTTGCCGGCAATGACAAGATCGGGTTTTTCCTCCGCGACGATTTTCGCCAGGATCTTCGCCACCAGAAGTGGTTCGATATCCTGTTTCATATCGGATGTGGCGTCCACCAGGATGGCGCGATCCGCGCCCAGGGCCAGCGCCGTTCGCAGCGTCTCCTTCGCCTGCTGCGTACCGATGGAGATGGCGACGACCTCGCTGGCCACTCCTTTCTCCTTCATCCGCACGGCTTCCTCGAGGGCGATTTCGTCGAACGGATTCATCGACATCTTGACGTTGGATGTTTCAACGCCGCTACCGTCGGGGTTGACCCGGATTTTCACGTTGTAGTCAACCACACGTTTGACAGGAACAAGAAGTTTCATGACAGATCCTGTTTGTTCAGCAGACAGTGCGAAACCGTTCGACCATCACGTCCAGAACGTCGGCCGGATCGCGCTTCCACCAGTTGTCGGCGGAAAAAATTTCGACTTCGCAGAAACTCCGGTACCCTGCGGCCTCCACGGCGGCACGGATCCCTCTGATATCGGCCACGCCGTCACCCATCATGCCGCGATCGAGAAGCACGTCGGCGGTGTCGGCCAGCCAGTCGCACAGATGAAAGCCGAGGATACGGCGCCCGGCGCGGGTGATCTGCCTGGGCAAATCGCCGTCCCACCAGACATGGTAGATGTCGATGGCGACACCCAGCGCCTCATCGTCGATCCAGTCGCACAGGTCGAGCGCCTCGCGCGTCGTCACGAGGCAGGACCGGTTTCCGCCATACACCGGGTGCAGTGGCTCAAGCGCCAGTTTCACGCCGGCCTCGCGGGCCCACGGCAGCGCGTTGGCCACCCGCTCCGCGACGATTTTCAGGCTCTCGCCCATGCCTTTGGTCCCGGGGGCGACGCCGCCCGTGACGATCGTCAGCACCGGTGCGCCGACCGCCGCCGCCTGGTCGATCGCGCGGCGGAAATCGTCGGCAATCGCCGTGCCATCCCGTTCGGCAAGCGGCCCGACCAGGAAGGGGGTACGACACAGGCCGACGACCTCTATCCCGGATCGACGGGCATAGTCGCCGATGGCGGCCGCCCGCCCCGCCAGTTCCCGACGCCAGAAGACGATGCCGCCGATACCGCGTTCGGCACAGGCGTCGATGACGCGTTCGGGTGACCAGCCGGCGCCGGCACCTTCGACATTGTGACCAAGCGTGGCGGTATTCAGCGCCAGTGCGGTGTGGTCATGGCGGAAGTCACGCATCACTTGCGCCATACAGCGCCAGAAGCGTTTTCATGCGCTTCACGGCAAGGTCCGGGTCCCGCAGCAGGCCGCAGCCGTCGGCCAGGCGGAAGATATCGACGAAGTCCGGCAGCGGGCGCATGGATTGCGCGCCGTTCAGCATGATGAAATGGTCCTGGAACCCATTCAGCCACGCCAGGAAGACGACTCCGGTCTTGTAATACTGGGTGGGGGCCCGGAAAATGAGGCGCGCCAGCGGCACGGTCGGATCGAGCGTTGCGCGGAACCCCGCGGCGTCGCCTTCGCCCAGTTGCCTGACCGCCGTCACCGCCGCCACCGCGATCGGGTCGAAAATACCCAGAAGGGCATGGCTGAAGCCCTGGGCGTCGCCTTCGATCAGCTCGGGATAATTGAAGTCGTCTCCGGTATACATGCGAACGCCCGCAGGCAGACGCCGTCGCAGGCGGATTTCCTTGTCCTTGTCGAGAAGGGAAATCTTGATTCCGTCGACGCGGTCCCGGCTTTCCTCGATGATGGACAGGACCGTCTCCAGCGCGGCGTCAAAATCCTGGCTGCCCCAATAGCCTTCCAGGGCCGGGTCGAACATCTCGCCCAGCCAGTGCAGGATGACCGGCTGATCGCTGTTCGACAGCACCTGACGGTAGACGCGTCTGTAATCGTCGGGACCTCTTGCCACGCGGGCAAGGGCGCGGCTCGCCATCAGGATCAGCCGGCCGCCCAATGCCTGGATCGCCTCGGCCTGCAGCATGTAGCCCCGGATGACGTCGTCAACAGTGGATACCTGGCACAGATCCAGATGGTCGGTGCCGCAGCCGTTCGCCACCAGCGCGTCCGGCAGTTCCGAACGGGTCCGGCGGATAAGGTCCAGCGACCGGGGCCAGTCAAGGCCCATGCCGCGTTGGGCGGTGTCCATCGCTTCGGCAATCCCCAGGCCCATGCCCGCGAGATAGCGCCGGAATTCCATGGTCTTTTCCCAGTCGATCGCCGCCTGGCCCGAGGGGGCGGCAGCCGAAAAAGGATCGGCAACGACGTGGGCGGCGGAATAGACGATACGCGCCGGATCAGCCGGCAGACACGCCTGGGCCATCGGCTTTCCGGCGAGCCGGTATTCGCTTTTCCGGCCTGTTTCGTCAGGAAGGGCGATTTTCATGGTCATTCTCAGAATCGGGGGACAAGCAGTCCGGCATCGGCCGAGATTACCTGGCCCGTGGTGTAGGGAAGTTTCCCCGATGCAAGCGTCGCGATGATGCAGCCCATGTCGGCGGGCTCGCCCACACGGGGCATGAGCGTCAGCCCGTTCGCCGCGCGCTGGCGATATGTCTCGATCACAGACGCGGTCATGTCGGTGGCGATCAGCCCGGGCTGGACGTCATAGACCGCGATATTTTCCGGTCCCAGCCGCACGGCGAACGCCATGGACACCATGGCCGCGGCCGCCTTGGACGCGCAATATTCGGAACGCTGGACCGCCACGGCCCGTGCGTTCGACGAGGTGACGTTCACTATGGAATGGAATAGCGTCTCGGGCCGCGCGCGCGACACCAGGCGGCGAGCAAAGGCCTGCGAGAGAAAGAACAGGGCCTTGGCATTGACGCTCAGGCAGCGGTCCCAGCTCTCCTCGGTCACATCCAGCAGATCGCCACGGCGCAAGACCCCGACCCCGGCATTGTTGACGAGCGTGGTGAGCGGGCCAAGGGTATCCTCGATCCGCGCCAGCCACTCGGCGTGAAGGGTTGTGTCGCTGACATCGAACGCCGCCGCCATGACCGGGACGCCCTGCGCTTCCAGGCGCCGAACCGCATCGCGCAGTGCGGCATCGTCCAGCAGACCGTTCAGGGCGATCGCAAAGCCGCTTCGCGCCAGCGCCTCGGCCGCCGCCAGGCCGATCCCGCGCGAGGCGCCGGTGACCAGCGCAACCTGTCTCATGCGCGCGCGCCTTTCTTCATCAGTTCGCGCGCGATAATCATGCGCTGGATCTGATTCGTGCCTTCATAGATCTGCGTGATCTTGGCGTCCCGATAAAGGCGCTCGACCTCGAAGCCACGGATATAGCCCGAGCCGCCGAACACCTGCACCGCATCGGACGTCCGCGCCACCGCCATGTCACCGGCGAAGCATTTCGCCATGGAACACGCCTTCGTGGCATCCAGCCCCTGGTCGATCTTGACCGCCGCCGAATGGACCAGCAGGCGCGCGGCCTCGATATCCTTGGCCATGTCGGCCAGAAGCCACTGCACGCCCTGGAATTCGGCAATTTTCTTGTCGAACTGCTTGCGTACGCCGGCATATTCGACAGCGGCCTCCAGCCCGGCCTGCGCGATGCCGGTCGCAAGAGCCGCGATACCCACACGGCCCTTGTCCAGCACGCTCATCATCATGTGAAAGCCGCGCCCTGCTTCGCCCAGCAGCGCGTCAGCCCCAAGCCGGACATCGGAGAACGACAGGCCGCCGACCTGGCTGGCGCGCTGCCCCATCTTGTGTTCCTTGGGGCCGCGTTCGACGCCCTGCGCGTGCAGGTCAACGATGAAGATGGACATGCCGCGGTTGCCGGCGGCCTTGTCGGTCCGCGCCAGGACGAAGCCGGTATCGGCCACCGGCGCGTTGTGGATCCAGATCTTGCCGCCGTTCAGCACCCAGCCGTCGCCATCCTTCTCGGCGGTGGTGCGAATGCCCGATACGTCGGTGCCTGCCTCGGGCTCGGTGATGCAGTACGCCACCTTGCGTTTCATCGCGAGGATTTCGGGCAGCATACCGGTTTGACGTTCCGTTCCGTGCCGCACCAGAAGTGTCGAGATCAGTTCCACCAGACCGCACTGATCCGCGATGCTGGCATAGCCGCGCGACAGCTCCTCCATCACCACGGCATAGGTCAGGGTGTCGAAGCCTGGCCCCCCGAGAGATTCGGGCACGCCGACGCCGAACAGCCCGACCTTGGCCATTTCGTCATATATTTCAGACGGAAAGCGTTCTTCCCGGTCCAGGGCCTCGGCGGCGGGGCGGATAACTTCATCGGCAAAAGCCTGCGCGGTGTCGCGCACCTGTGCCTGCATTTCGTTCAAATACATCCCGGCATTCCAGCTCTTTTATGCACTAACCGGTTACATATATAACCACCGGTCCCCGTTCAAGGAAAAAAGCGATGGCTCTTTCCAACGTCCCACATATTTTCGTCAAATATCACGGATCGGTGTCTTGTGATCGGGCGCGCATCCACGACCGCGGACGGTGCTGTGAGGCTGATAGAGTTCACGATAATGTGAGTTTTGCAGCGAATGGAGTCGGGCCTATCACTGAGTAACCGGTTGGTGCATCCGGAGACGGTCGTTCAAGAATAAGATGCTATCCCGCAGGAAAAACGACGGGATGCAAAATAAAGAAGCGGAACGTCGGCCCATGACTCACGCGTGCAATTTAAGAATGTCGAAACGGCAGAGCTGACCCTTCGTTTACCGAGCAGGCCGGACGACCGGCAAGACGCATCAGACCAGCAGTCTAAGTCCACATCCGCCATCGGGGCACCGACGGCGTCAAAACTGGAGAAGCCATCAATGGCCGAACTGGATCACAGCACTGCATTTCCGGAAATTCCACGCGATTTCGGTTTTTACATTGACGGGCAGTGGCGCCAGGCCAGCGACCGTCAGGACCGGTACTCACCCGCCCACGACCGTCTGGTGACGCGCACCGCGCGCTGCACCCGGCAGGACCTGGACGACGCCGTGGCCGCGGCCCGCCGTGCGTTCGAGTCTGGACGCTGGAGCCGCATCCCCGGCGCCGCACGCGCGGCTGTGCTGCTGCGCGCCGCCGAGGGGCTGCGCGAGCGCCGCGAGGAGATCGCACTGTGGGAGGTGCTTGAAAATGGCAAGCCCATCAGCCAGGCGAAGGGCGAGATCGACCACTGCATCGCCTGCTTCGAGGTGGCGGCCGGCGCCGCGCGGCTGCTGCGCGGTGACAGTTTCAATAACATGGGCGACACGCTCTTCGGCATGGTCCTGCGCGAGCCGATCGGCGTTGTCGGGCTCATCACGCCCTGGAATTTCCCTTTCCTGATCCTGTGCGAGCGTGTGCCGTTCATTCTGGCCTCGGGCTGCACCCTGGTGGTCAAGCCGGCCGAGGTGACCAGCGCCACGACCCTGATTCTGGCGGATATCCTGGAAAAGGCTGGACTTCCGGCCGGGGTTTACAATGTCGTGACCGGCGCAGGCCGCGTGATCGGACAGGCGCTGGCCGAACATCCCGACGTGGACATGCTGTCCTTCACGGGCTCGACCGCTGTCGGTCGTACGTGCGTGCAGGCTTCGGCGGCCAGCAACCTGAAAAAGCTGGGCCTGGAACTGGGCGGCAAGAACCCGATCATCGTCTTTGCCGATTCCAACCTCGATGATGCGGCCGACGGCGCGGCCTTCGGCATCAGCTTCAATACCGGGCAATGTTGCGTTTCTTCGAGCCGCCTGATCGTCGAACGCTCCGTCGCTGCGGAGTTCGAGCGCATTCTGGCGGAAAAAATGGCGCATATCCGCGTCGGCGATCCGCTTGATCCGCGCACCCAGATCGGCGCCATCACGACCAGCGCACAGAACGAGACCATTTTGGGATATATCGAAAAGGGCAGGCAGGAAGGCGCGAAAATCGTCCAGGGCGGGGGCGCGCTCGACCTTGGACGCGGCCAGTTCATCCAGCCGACGCTGTTTTCGGACGTGACACCGTCCATGGCGATCGCCCGCGACGAAATCTTCGGTCCCGTGCTGTCCTCCTTCCACTTCGATACGGCCGAGGAGGCGATCGCGCTGGCCAATGACACGGTCTACGGGCTTGCCGCGTCGGTCTGGACCAGCAACCTGGACAAGGCGCTGACCGTCACGCGCCGTGTGCAGGCCGGGCGGTTCTGGGTCAACACCATCATGGCGGGCGGACCGGAAACGCCGGCCGGCGGCTTCAAGCAGTCGGGCTGGGGGCGTGAGGCCGGGCTCATGGGGGTGGAGGAATATACTCAGGTCAAGGCCGTCCATATGGAAATCGGCCCACGGACGCGTTGGATCGAATCATGACCGAAAGCTACGACTATCTCGTCGTCGGCGGGGGATCGGCCGGCTGCGTCCTGGCGGCCCTGCTGTCGGAAAATCCATCCGCCCGCGTGTGCATGATCGAGGCCGGGAAACGCGATACCAACCCTTTGATCCATATCCCCATCGGCTTTGCGAAAATGACCACCGGCCCCCTGACCTGGGGGCTGGTGACGGCGCCGCAGAAGCACGCCAACAATCGGGAAATTCCTTATGTGCAGGCCAGGGTTCTGGGCGGTGGATCTTCGATCAATGCCGAGGTCTACACCCGTGGTCACCCTTCGGACTATGACCGCTGGGCGGAAGAAGGCGCGGAAGGCTGGGCGTTCAACGACATCCGGAAATATTTCATTCGCTCCGAAGGCAACACGATCCTGTCGGGCGAGTGGCATGGGACGAGCGGCCCCCTGGGCGTTTCAAACCTGTCCTCGCCCAATCCCGTCAGCCGCGCCTTCGTGCAGAGCTGCCAGGAATACGGCATCCCGTATAATCCCGATTTCAATGGCCCAAGGCAGGAAGGGACGGGCATCTACCAGTTGACGGTCCGCGACAACCGGCGCTGCTCGGCGGCGGTCGCGTATCTGCGTCCGGCCCTGCATCGGACCAACCTGCGCGTCATCACCGACGCGCAGGTCCTGCGTATCCTGTTCGATGGAAAGCGCGCGACGGGCGTCGTCTATGCGGTGAAGGGGCAGATTCAGGTCGCGCGCGCGGACAGGGAGGTCATCGTCACCTCCGGCGCCATCGGCACGCCGAAGCTTCTGATGCTGTCGGGCATCGGGCCGGCCGCGCATCTGAAGGCCCACAGTGTGCCCGTGGTGCACGACCTGCCGGGCGTCGGCCAGAATCTGCAGGACCATTTCGGGGTGGACATCGTAGCCGAACTGAAAGGCCACGAGAGCTACAACCGATACAGCAAATACCCGTGGATGATGTGGGCCGGCCTGCAATATGCCCTGTTCGGTTCGGGGCCGCTGACCTCCAATGTCGTGGAAGGCGGTGCGTTCTGGTATGCCGACCGCAATGCGCGCTGCCCCGATCTGCAATTCCACTTCCTGGCCGGCTCCGGCGCGGAAGCGGGGGTCGTCTCGGTGCCGAAGGGCAGGTCGGGCATTACGCTCAACAGCTATACGTTGCGCCCGAAATCGCGCGGCACCGTGACGCTACGTTCGTCCGATCCACGGGACGCACCGATCGTCGATCCCAACTTCCTGGCCGATCCCGACGATCTTCGCATCTCGGCCGAGGGGGTGAAGATCAGCGAGGAGATATTCCGGCGGCCATCCTTGCAGAAATACATCAAGTCGATCAGTTTTTTTGACGAGGTCAGGCCGACGACGAAGACTTATGAGGAGTACGCCCGGCAATATGGCCGGACATCCTATCACCCCACCTGCACCTGCAAGATGGGCAAGGATCCCATGGCTGTTGTTGATTCGCAGCTTCGGATCCATGGGCTGGATGGCATACGCATCTGCGACAGTTCGGTCATGCCGTCGCTCATCGGTTCCAACACCAACGCGCCGACCATCATGATTGCCGAGCGTGCAGCCGACCTGATCCGGGGCAACGCATAGGAACGGATCGGATTTCAATGCGCCCGGACCACGACGTATCTAACCAGATAGTTTATTGAGAGAAGCACCATGTCGAAAGTCAAGCGTGCCGCAGACGTCGCAAAGCTGATTAAAGATGGCGCCGTCATCGCGGTCAATTCGTCCAGCGGTCTCTGCTGCCCCGACGCCATGCTCGCGGCGATCGGCGAGCAGTACCGGACCCATGGCGCGCCGAAAAACGTCACCATGATCCATCCGATCGCGGCGGGCGACATGTTCGGCACCAAGGGGGTCGATCATCTGGCGCAACCCGGCCTGATTTCGACCATCATCGGTGGATCCTACCCGTCCGGCCCGTCGGGCGCGGAACCGCCGGTGATTCGCCAGATGATCGCGCGGAACGAGGTCGCGGCCTATAACGTGCCCAGCGGCATCATTTTCGATCTTCTGCGCGAGGGCGCAGCCAAACGTCCCGGCGTGATGACGCAGGTCGGTGTGGATACGTTTGTCGATCCGGATCAGGAAGGCTGCGCGATGAACGATGCGGCGCGCGAGAAGCCCATCGTGCGCCGCATCGCGTTCGAGGGCGAGGACTGGCTGTATTTCCGCGCGCTACGCCCTGACGTCGCGCTTATCCGGGCGAGCACCGCCGACGAACGCGGCAACCTGACCTTTGAAAACGAAGGCGCCTATCTCGGCGCGATGGAACTCGCCCTTGCGGCGCACAACAATGGCGGCATGGTGATCGCGCAGGTCAAGCGCGTCGCCCAGTCCGGCACGCTCAAGCCGCATGACGTGCGCGTGCCGGGCATTCTGGTCGATTACGTGGTCGAGGCCCCGGAGCAGTTGCAGACTACGGCAACCCCGTATGATCCGGCGATTTCCGGCGAAATCTTCCGGCCGCTCGACAGTTTCGACCTGCCGCCGTTCGACATCGCGAAAGTCATGGCGCGCCGCGTCGCATGTGAGCTGCAGAGCGGATGGGCGGTCAATATCGGCTTCGGCATCTGCGCGACCGTCCCGCGCGTGCTGCTGGAAGAAGGGCGCCATGGCGACGTGACGTGGGTGATCGAACAGGGCGCGGTCGGCGGCGTTCCCCTGCTGGACTTCAAGTTCGGATGTTCGTCCAATGCCGAGGCCTTCGTCGCTTCACCGCATCAGTTCACCTATTTCCAGGCGGGGGGATTCGATGTCTCGCTTCTGTCGTTCCTGCAGATCGATCGCAATGGCTCGGTCAATGTGTCGAAACTCTCGGCGCGGCCGCATGTGACCGCCGGATCGGGCGGCTTTGTCGATATCACCTCGCGCGCGCGCCGCATCATCTTCACCGGCTATTTCAACGCCGGCGCCAAGCTGAGTGTGACAGACGGGAAGGTGTCCATCGACCGTGAAGGAAAGGTCGCGAAGATCGTCGATCAGCTGGAACAGGTTTCGTTTTCCGGCAGGCGCGCCGTGGAGCAGGGCCAGCAGGTGATGTATGTTACCGAACGCTGCGTGATGAAACTGACGCCCGACGGGCTTATGGTCACCGAAATCGCACCCGGCATCGACCTGCAGACGCAGATTCTCGACCAGGCCGAGACAACGCTTCTTGTCTCGCCGGACGTGCGTCCGATGGATGCGGCACTCTTTCGGCCTGATGGCAGGATGCCGTCGCTCAAGCCGGAGAGGCAGGTTGCCGCCTGAGGGGGCAACCACGCGTCTCCCCGACCCCGGGTCATCTGCGATGGGCACGTGACGGGATGCAGTGGGGGTGTATGTAGATATCCTGTTGGTTTACAAAGGATGACCCGTCGTGTGCCCTTGTTGCGAGACACCCCTGCGATAGCGTGACCGGAATTTCTATCCCCGAAAGGAATGTGTGGTGCTGAAAGAAAGTCAGGAGAGGGAGAAAAATTCCGATGAAAAAACCGACTCGGTAAGCTTCCCACGTAAAAGAGACGCCGAGGCGACCCAGAAGCGCATTTTATCTTCGGCCAAACGTGAATTTGCGACAAATGGGCTTGCCGGCGCGCGTGTTGATGTTATTGCCGAGAAGGCTGACGCCAACAAAAGAATGATTTATCATTATTTTGGCAATAAAGATTCTCTTTTTGCGAGAATTTTAGAAGACGCTTACAGTAGCCTTTATGAGGCAGAACAACAGCTTGACCTTGACCATCTGGATGCCAAGTCGGCCCTGGATCAGTTTGTGAGATTTACGTGGAATTATTATCTGAATAATCCTGATTTCATAACTCTCGTAAACAGTGAGAATCTGCATCGCGGGGTGCATTTGGAGAAATCGGCTGTTTTGAGGAGTGTCAGCCGAAACCGTTTACGTATGCTGGAAAATCTTCTGAAGCGAGGAGAAAAAGAGGGCGTTTTCCGGCCGGGAATTGACGCAATGCAGTTGCATATTTCCATTGCGGCAATCGGGTATTATTACATAACAAATAGATACACGGGAAATATTATTTTCAAATGCAATTTCATGTCTCCGGAAATGCTGGATAAACGTGTTGAGTTCAACGTTGACAGTGTTTTACGCATCGTTCAGGCATGATCCGATCGTTGCTTCGCACAGGCGGCGGGTCGAACGGTCTGGCGCCGAGGCGCCGACGTGGACCCGACAGCTTGTGCGCGGCGCGATCCGTCTATGCGGGGCCGTAAGGGGACCAGCGTAACGAGCGGAATATAAGCGCGATTGCCATGGCGCGTGCGTCCCGCAGGGCCTCCAGGCTTTTTTCATCGACACCATCCGGAGGCACGAGTCCGGCGCAGGCATCCAGCGCGGTTTTCAATAATGCCGCTTTTGGATAATCCCGGCCGGAGCGACCGTCATAAGCGCAATAGTCGCAGGTGCAGACCAGCATCAGCGATTCATAGAATGTCGGTGCGTCGAAGGCCCCCATCTGCTGCAACATGTCGGCCACGGGACCGGCGCGCACCGCCGACACACGGTGTACCCGCTCCACGCTTGTGGTGGCCATCAGGGCAAGCGCGCGGCAGTCCGGCGGTACGCCGAAACGGTCGCACAGCGCCTCGATTCGAGGTTGCGCGCGCTCGGCGTGGCGATAATGGTGAGGCAGGTGCTCGGGCGGCGAATCGATCTTGCCGATGTTCATCACCAGCAGCGCGAAGCGCACGCTCAAGGGGGCATGGCGCCGCGCGGCTTCGGTCAGCGTGGCCAGCATGTGTGTGCCGAGATCGGTCTCCCCCAGGTCCTCGTAGCTATGGGGCACGCCGAACAGGGCCGCCACCTCGGGTAGAATCTCCCGGAGGCAACCGCAATCGCGCAAGGTGCGAAGCATCGCCGCCGGTGCCGGCGACATCAGGCCGCGCGCCAGTTCCGGCCAGATCTCGGACGGTGGCGTGCCGGCCAGCGCGCCCGCTTCCATGTGTCCGAACATCCGGTCCAGATCGTCCTCTTCCGCGGCGCATTCGCCCTCGGCGAGCAAGGCCGCCATCCGCAGGACGCCAAGCCCCTGATGGGGTTGCAGGAAATCGTCCAGAAGGGGTTTTGGCCTTTGCGTCATGGCGTCGGATTGCGGATCCTGCGCCGTGCCGCCCTGGGTGACGCCGTCGGCCAAAGCGGCGATAACCGGCCAGCCGACAAGGCCGGCCGGGTCGAGGCATTTCAGCGCGTCGAGTTTTTGCCTTGCCAGGGCAGGCTGGTTTTGCCGGAGATTGATAAAGGCGAGCGCCTTTAACGTATACAGCGCAAAGCGTCCGGGGCCGTCCGGTATCCCTGGTTCGGGGCGCCATTGCCGCCAGTCGGCACTCCACCCGGCCTGGCGCGCGGCCTCCCGCAAACCGTTCTCGGCGACCGCCTGCGCCTCGTCGAGGTTGCCCTGGTAGGTGTGGATTTTATAGAGGCAGAAATAGACGGGCAGTTGCGCGGGGGCGGCCTGCAAGGCCTGCCGGAAAAGTGCGTCGGCGCGGGCAGGATCGTCACGATAGGCGATGACGCCCTGTTGCAACAGAGCGTTGACCGTGTCCGGCAGGCTGCCGAAATCGATCACGTCGAATTCAGCGGACGTTTTTTTCATGCTTGGCTCTTGTTGCATTGATGCGTGCGGCCCCGGCTGTTGTCAGGGCCAAGACGCAAATTTTGTGCCATAAGATTTGCGATATTCGTCCGACGACGGCCGACTTAGCGGAAGGCGTATGGTATTTTCTGAATTTAAAAGCGGGCTTAAGGTCACTGTCAAGGACAGGGAGCGAGACGGAGATCGGTGTGAAACGCGCTCAGAAGATCTGGACGACGATCAGCACGGTGCCGATGACCCCCGTGGCCCAGGCGAGCGTGCGGATACCGGGAATGCCGGCGATGTAGCTCGCGGCGTGCACGACCCGCGCCCCCAGGAACAGCCACGCCCCCAGCACGGTCATTCCGTTGGAAATGCCGGCGGCCCGCGCGACCAGCACGGCGATGGCGAAGGGGACCAGGTTCTCGATCAGGTTGCGGTGGGCGCGCAGGCCTCGTCCCGCGGCCCCTGTCGGCTCGGCAAGTCCCTCGCGGTTGCCGATCATACCGGCCGGCCCGACCTGGCGGGAATAGAGCGGCGCATACAGCGCAGGCAGCACAAGACAGAGAATGGCGGCCCACAGCAGGGCCCAGAGTTCGGAGGTCATGGCGCGGAACTCTTGCACGAGGAAGCAGGATGGTAATGTCACGGGCCCATGGTGGGTCTGGTGAGAACAACGCCGGCCGATGCCGACGGTCGAGGTCACGGTGGCGTCAGAGCCGCACGCAGGGGGCGGGCGTCCATATCGTGATCGGGTTATGCGGTGCCATGTGTGAACGAACGTCCCGCGCCGGCGTAGAGGCCCTGCATAAGGGAGGGGACGATGGCGAAAATCATCCAGCACCTCTGGTTCCAGCGCGACATGGAGGCGGCCATCCGTTTCTACGCGTCGCTCATTCCCGGATCGCGAATCGAGTGGGTGAGCAGCATCCCGGTCGACACCCCCAGCGGGCCGGCCGGCAGCGTGGCGATCGCGGCCTTCACGCTGGGGGACCAGCGCTACATGGCCCTGCAGGGCGGCCCGCTCGATTCGTTCAATCACAGCTTTTCGGTCATGGTCGAATGCGACGACCAGGCGGAAATCGACCGGCTGTGGGATGCATTGCGCGATGGCGGAACGGTCGAGCGATGTGGCTGGCTGCGGGATCGGTGGGGGTTGTCCTGGCAGGTCGTGCCGCGACGGCTGGGCGAGCTGATGGGCGATCCGGACCGTGAAAAGGGCCGTCGTGTCGGCGAGGCGATGCTGGGCATGGTGAAGCTCGATATCGCCGGGCTGGAGGCCGCGGCGCTCCGCGCCTAGGCCACGCGCCGTACGAGGACACCGGCATCCAGAAAATGGTGGACGATGATCGCCATTGCGTGGATGTTCGGTCCGGCTTCGGACCGTCGGGGCAGGCAGGATGACGGGGTTGGGCGTGCAAAGGATCGGCGCGACGCGATTGGGACGGTTTCTGGCCTGCCTGCTGGTGCAGGTGGGGCTGATGCTGCCGTTCGCCGTGTCCGGTCACGCCGAAACCATGCGGCAGCCGATGTCCGGCATGGCTATGGCGTCTTCCTCGTCCGACATGCACATGGCCGCGTCGCATTGCGATCATGGGGCTCACCATCCGTGCCATCAGGCTGGCGCGTGCTGCCTCCAGGGCGCCTGCATGGCCGACTGGATCGTGCCGCCGTTCGCACCCCGCATGCGAAATCCGGCGCGCGCGACGGTTGGGTTCGGGCAGCCTCCGGCTGCCGGCGTCGCCGGCGTGGCCTTCGCGCCCGCCCTGCCGCCACCCAGACTGACGGCCTGAATTCTGGTCTGACAGTCTCAGGACCGGTCGTTCACCGGTTCCGTCGTTTCTGCCTGGTGGTTCAAAATCAATGTCAACACGATCCCTTGCGGGACGCAGCGCGATCACGCGTCGTCGTTTCGTTGCCGGGACGGGCCTGTGGGGCGCGGCGCTGGCGGCCTCGGGGGGGCGGGCGTTCGCCTGTGCGCCTGCCTCGGGCCGGCCCGACCCCATGCCCGGCACCCGTTTCGACCTGTCCATCGACCCTGTGCCGGTCAACGTCACCGGCGCGCGCATGCGGGCGGTGGGGGTGAACGGTTCCACGCCCGCGCCGATCCTGCGTTGGCGTCAGGGCGACACGGTCGAGCTGAACGTCACCAACCGGCTGCGCGAACCCAGTTCGATTCACTGGCACGGCATTCGCACGCCTGCCGATATGGACGGTGTGCCCGGCCTCAGCTTCGGCGGCATCGCGCCCGGCGAAACCTTCACCTACCGCTTTCGCCTGCACCAGAGCGGCACCTATTGGTACCACAGTCATTCCGGCTTCCAGGAGCAGACGGGCCTGTACGGGGGGCTGATTATCGACCCGAAGGCGGGCTACGCGCAGCGTTTCGACCGTGAATACGTCATGCTGCTGTCCGACTGGACCGATGTCGATCCGCGGGACATCGTCTCCAACCTCAAGTTCCAGAGCGACTATTATAATTTCCGCCAGCGCACGGTGGGCACGTTCTTTCGCGACGCCCACCGGCAGGGGCTGGGCGAGACCATCCGGGACCGCCTGCGCTGGGGTGCGATGAACATGGCGCCGACCGATATCCTGGATGTGTCGGGCATCATCTACACCTACCTGATGAACGGCCAGTCGCCCGCCGCCAACTGGACCGGCCTGTTCCGCCCGGGCGAACGCATCCGCCTGCGCTTTATCAACGGCTCGTCGATGACGCTGTTCGACGTGCGTATTCCCGGCCTGACGATGACCGTGGTGCAGGCCGACGGCAACGATGTGGAGCCCGTCCCGGTCGATGAATTCCGCATCGGGCCGGCGGAAACCTACGATGTGATTGTCCAGCCCGCCGCCGACGGGCCCTACACGGTCTTTGCCCAGGCCGAGGACCGCACCGGCTATGCGCGCGGGACGCTGGCGACGCGGCCGGGCTTGGCCGGGCCGGTTCCGCCGATGGATGCGCGGCCGCTACGCACCATGACGGACATGGGCATGGGCGCCATGCCGGATGGCGGCATGGGGAAGATGGACGGCATGGACATGCCGGAAACGGCCGCCCCGCCGTCGTCCCCCGCGCCGTCGTCCGGAGCGAAACCGAGGTTGGGCGTCGAGGTGCAGAGCGTCGCCATGATGCCGATCGACCGGCTGGCCGAACCGGGCGCCGGACTGGAGAACAACGGCCGGCGCGTCCTGACCTACGCCGATCTGCGGGCCACCATTCCGGGGGCGGATCCGCGCCCGCCGTCACGCGAGATCACCCTGCACCTGACCGGCAACATGGAACGCTTCATCTGGGGGTTCGACGGCCGGAAATTCTCGGAGGCCGAGCCGATCCGCCTGAGCCTGGGCGAACGTGTGCGCTTCGTCCTGATTAACGACACGATGATGGAACACCCGATCCATCTGCATGGATTGTGGAGCGAGCTGGAAAACGGGCAGGGCGCGTACCGGCCCTACAAGCACACGATCATCGTCAAGCCGGGCGAACGGCTGAGCTATCTGGTCACGGCGGACGAACCCGGCCTGTGGGCGTACCACTGCCATCTGCTGTATCATATGGAAGTGGGCATGTTCCGCACGGTGGTGGTGTCATGACCCGGCCGCGCGCGGGCCGGGCGGTCCTGGCCGTCATGCTGGCCGCCACGACGGCCGTTCCCGGACATGCCCGGTCGGGGGGGATGCAGGCGGGGCCGGTCGCCTATGTCAACGGCATGCCGCCGGTCATGGATCACACTGCCTACCTTCACGCGCTGCTTGATGAATTCGAGGGCCGGTACGGCGCCGATGGAGGCCAGTTCCGCTATGACGGGCAGGCGTGGTACGGCACCGATTACGACAAGCTGTGGCTGAAATCCGAAGGGACCGTGGGTACGGACGGCAGGTTCGGCGATGGCGACCATGAGGTGCTCTATGATCGCGCGATTTCCCGCTATTTCGACGTTCAGACGGGCGTGCGCGTCGATATCGACGATGGCCCCACGCGGGCCTGGGGCGCGGTCGGGGTCGAGGGGCTGGCGCTCTATTTCTTCAATCTGGAGGCGACGGCCTATTTCAGCGATCGTGGCGCCGCCGGCCGCGTGCAGGGGTCCTACGACCTGCTGCTGACCAATCGCCTGATCCTGCAACCTCAGGTGGAACTGAATGCCTATTCGGCGTCCGACCCGGCGCGGGGGACCGGCAGCGGCCTGTCGGACCTCGATACCGGCCTGCGGTTGCGCTACGAATGGCGTCGGAAATTCGCCCCCTATATCGGCGTGACCTACCAGAGCACGTTCGACCAGGCCGCCGGCATGGCCCGCGCCCACGGCGCGCGCGTCCACGACCTGAATTTCACGTTCGGAATCCGGACGTGGTTCTGACCCCGACCTTTCCAAGGAAGACACCGATGTTCGAGACGAGAGTCAAACGCGCCCTGTTCGTCGCCCTGCTGCTGACGGCGCCGGCCGCATACGCCCGGGCGCCGGGCGATATGGACATGTCCGGAATGCAGGACATGTCCGGCATGCCGGGGATGGACCACGACAGGATGAAGATGGACGCGAAGATGAAGGGCATGAAAATGAAAGGCCCGTCGGGAGACTGTATGAAGATGAAGGGCATGGACATGTTAAAGGGCCAGCCGATGTCGTCGCCGGACCCGAAAATGAAGTGCGGCGGCAAGGGGGACGGCATGAAGATGCCCATGGGGCCGCGGGGCATGCCCGACGCGGTCCATGACCGCTGAGCGGCCCTGTCCGCGCGGACGTGACGTGCTATGCTGACGCATGCCCTGCCCTGAGACTGCCTTGTCGTTGACCCGCTGCCGGTGGGCCGAGACCGATCCGCTGCTGCGCGCGTACCATGACGCGGAATGGGGTGTTCCGGTGCGGGACAGCCGGGCGTTGTGGGAAATGCTGATGCTGGAGGGCTTTCAGGCAGGCCTGTCCTGGCTGATCGTGCTGCGGCGGCGCGAGGGCTTCCGCCGCGCGTTCCAGGGGTTCGACCCCGAGGTCGTCGCGCGGTTCGATGCCGCCGACGTGGAGCGCCTGATGGCCGATCCGGGGATCATCCGGGCGCGCGCCAAGATCGAGGCGACGATCGGCAACGCGCGCGCCTATCTCGCCATGCGTGACAAGGGCGAGGCGTTTTCCGATTTCGTCTGGAACATGGTGCCGGATGCCCCGGTGAGGAACACCACCGGGCAGGTGCTGGCGCAGTCGCCTCTGTCGCAGGCCATGTCGAAGGCCCTGAAGGCGCGGGGGTTCAAGTTCGTCGGGCCGGTGATCGTCTATGCCTGGATGCAGGCCGTGGGCATGGTCGACGATCATGACCCGGCCTGCTTCCGCCATCACGGGACGCGGTAGGCGGCGGGCCGAGCCGCCGGTCCCGGACAGCCGGGCCCGGCGGCGATCGGTCAGTTCTTGATGGTCGAGGCGCGATAGATCTTGTCGATGGCCTGCGCCAGCGTCGCGTCGAATTCGGCGTCGCTCATGGAATGCTTCAGGTCCCCGAGCAGCGCGCGCGAGAAGCTGGCGATCATGCCGTGGTTGGCCGCGAGGCGCGTGCAGGCCTCGTCCAGCGGATAGCCGCCGGACAGTGCGACGATGCGTTGCACGCGCGGGTGGGTCATCAGGTCGCGATACAGGTCGGGCACATCCGGAATGGTCAGCTTGAGCATGACCTGCTCGCCATCGGGCAGGGCGTCGAGGCCCCTGGTCAGTTCCTCCAGCAGGATGGCTTCGGCGCCGGCCTTGTCGGGGCTCTTGATGAGCACTTCCGGCTCGAGGATCGGCACCAGCCCATGCGCGGAAATCTGCCGGGCCAGGTCGAACTGCTGCCTGGCGATGGCGGCGATGCCCTCGCGGTCGGGCAGGTTGATGACCGAGCGTTCCTTGGTGCCGTAGATGCCCAGCTTCACGGCACGGGCCAGCAGTTCGTCCAGTCCGGGGATGGGCTTCATCAGGCTGACGCCACCCTTTTCGGGTTCCAGCCCCTTGTCGACCTTGAGGAACGGCACCACGCCCCGGTCTTCCCACAGGAAGCTGGGGACGGGCTTGTCCTCGACCAGCCCGTCCATGGTCCGCTCGAACAGGATGGCGGCGATGATTTTCTCGCCGGTGAATGACGGCGCCGTGATGATGCGTACGCGCATTTCATGCATCAGCCTGAACATCTCGGCCTCGCCGTCATAGGCGCTTTCCGGAATGCCGTAATGGCGCAACGCGCCGGGCGTCGACCCCCCGCTCTGGTCCAGGGCGGCGATAAACCCAGGCTTTTCAGACATTTGCGCTTTCATACGGTCAATGGACATGATTTTTCATCCTTTTATGGGCCCGTGACGCATGTTCGAGGGTCGAATGCAGAAATTCAATCCTGAAACTGTTTCCACAGCACCATCCGGTCCTGAAGGCTGATGACCTTGCCGTCAACCGTGAATGTCCCATCGCCGTTGTGATGCAATGTCCGCCGCTCGCGGCGATCGGGATCGGTCCAGGCCTGGACGGCCTCCAGGATCCACAGCCCGTAGGCATCGACCAGGGCCGTGTCGGCGACCCGGCATTCGATATTGGCCAGGCATTCCGCGACCAGCGGCGCCCGGACCGTGCCGGCGGGCGATTCGGTCAGCCGGAAGCGGGCGAATTTGTCGACGTCCCGGCCCGAGCAGTTGCCGATGTCGACCATCGTCCCGGCCAGATCGGCGGTGGGAATGGCGATGACGCATTCGCCGGTTTCGCGCAGCGCGGCATAGCTGAAATCCCACGGGCCGATGCAGGCCCCGATCAACGGGGGGCTGTCGTGCTGCACCATCATGTGAAAGCCCATCGTCATGATATTGGCGCGGCCCGAGGCGGCCCGCGTCGTGACCAGGACCACCGGGCCGGGTTCCAGCAGGCGATAGGCCTTCGCGGCGGGATAGGGTTTCATGGCGGGGGTCCGTCCTGCGGGCGCGCTCAGGCCAGGACGCGCACCGGCGTGCCGGCCAGCCAGGCCGCGATGTCCTCCACCGCTTCGGTGAAATAGGTCCGGTAATTTCCGTCGGTGACATATCCCAGATGCGGCGTCGCCAATACGTTGGGCAGGCGGCGGAAGGGATGGTCGGCCGGCAGCGGCTCGCAATCGAACACGTCCAGCCCCGCGCCGGCGATCTGCTTGCCCTCGAGGGCCGCGATCAGCGCCGCCTGGTCGACGATGGCGGCGCGCGCGGTATTGACCAGGCAGGCATGTGCGGGCATCCGCGCAAGCTCGGGGGCGCCCAGCAGGCCGCGGGTGGAATCGCCCAGCACCAGGTGGATCGAGACGAAATCGCTGGTTTCGAGCAATTCCTCCTTCGAGGCCGCCAGCGCCACGCCCGCGGCGTCGGTGCGTTCCGGGGTCAGGTTGGGGCTCCAGGCCGTGATTTTCATGCCGAAGGCCCGGCCGATCATCCCGACACGGGTCCCGATTCGGCCCAGGCCCAGCAGGCCAAGCCGCCGGCCGTACAGATCGGCGCCGATCGTGCTCTGCCACGGGCCGCCCTGTCGCAGGGCGGCGTTCTCGGTCACCAGATGCCGCGCCAGGCCCAGGATCAGGGCCCAGGTCAGTTCGACCGGCGCCTCGGCCCCGCTGCCCGTCCCGCAGACCGTGACGCCGTGGGCCCCCGCGGCCGCGAGGTCGATCGCCGCGTTGCGCGTGCCGCTGGTGACCAGCAGCCGCAACGCCGGCAGGCGCGCGAACAGCCGGGCCGGGAACGGCGTGCGCTCGCGCATGATGACGATGATCTCGGCGTCGGCCAGGGCGGCGACCAGCGCCTGTTCGTCCGCGATATGATGATGCAGGGGCACGATCTTCACGCGGTCGGCCAGGGTGCTCCAGTCGGCCATGTGCCGGGCCGCGTCCTGATAGTCGTCCAGGATGACGCATGTCTTCATCGAAGGGCTCCGACGTCATGGCCAGGCGGGCGACGTCACGGCGTCATGTGGTGCAGCAGATCATCGGCCGACGCCACCAGGGCGACCAGAAGGGCCGTCATGGAGATGATCGGCCATAACCAGTGATCCCGAGCGCGGAATGGGGCATCCGTCGCCGCCGCCTCCAGGTCCCGATTGGCGACAGGACAGAGATTCAATGCGATCATCCGGCCGCATTCATGGGGAAGCCCGCAGTCCGACCGGCATGTTTTCGCGGTACGGCCAGCATCACGCATCACTTCAGGTTCCCATTCCGACGGCGCGGCCAAGTCGTCCTGGAACGATGCCGCGCGGTGTTTTTCTGTTCTCTGGCAAGAAAAATACAATAACAGTCCGAATCGGTTCAGTCCATTATAAATCATCATGCGGGTCCGTCGCGCCGATCACGGATTGTTCATGAATATCCGTTTTATATTGCAGATACGGACCTAATTTCGTCATCCGCATCCCGGTTGCAGGGTGTGGCGAACGGACAATATCCCTCCGGGGACAGCAAGTTGAGAAAAATCATGCCGCGCGGGGGGCATGCTGTGTCTTTCGCGTGATGCCGTCCGGTGGGTCTTCAACCGCACTGGAATCCGACCACATATGTCATGCCAGATCGTGGCGTGCGGAAGGACGCATCATGTTGGGATTTGTCAAACAATCCGGCCCGCCCGGATGGAAAAATCGTGGCAACTTGTCTTACTGGGATGAGATCGGCCTTGCGATCCTGATCCTGCTCGTGGTGGCCTGGGCGGTACTTGTGGCGATCACGGCCTGACCGCAGGGGGTGGACCAGAAGCAGGCCGGGGGAGCAGGACAGTATGAAGGACGCGCCTGGTCACCCTGGTATTCAACCCCGATGGACCTCCAGCGCGAAGGATGGTGTCGGGACGGCGCTGGACGCGCGCAGCGAGGTCTGGTTCACGCTCAGTCACGGGATCTTGAACGAGATCTACTATCCCCGGGTCGATCAGGCCTGCACGCGCGACTGCGGACTGATCGTGACCGATGGCGTCCCCGGTGGCCTGTTCGTCGAGGAAAAGCGCGATACGGCAACCGAGGTGCGCCGGGCGGCCGACGGGGTGCCGCTGCATATGCTGGTCAACCGCTGCCGGGCCGGGCGATTTGCCATTCACAAGCAGATCGTTTCCGACCCCCTGCACTCGACGGTGTTGCAGCGGATTTCGCTGAAGCCCGGCAGAGGGGTGTCGGGGTTGCGGCTGTTCGTCCTGCTCGCGCCGCATCTGGTCAATGGCGGGGCGGACAATACCGCCTGGCTGGCCACGTACAAGGGCGCCGACATGCTGTTCGCGTCGGGGGACGGCACGACGCTGGCCCTGGCCTGCGACGCCGGGTTCAAGGTGCGTAGTGTCGGGTTCGTCGGCATATCGGACGGATGGCAGATCTTGCGGCGGCAGGGCCATCTGGCCGAAGTCTACGACCGCGCGGCCGATGGAAACGTCGCCCTGGTCGCGGAAATCGACGCCGATCGGCCCCTTCTCCTGGCGATCGGCTTCGGCCGGAAGCCCGAGGAGGCCGCCTTCCAGGCCGCGTCGAGTCTGGCCAGGGGCTACGAGCGGGCCGAAGCGGAGTATGCCGCCGCCTGGCGCCGCTGGCAGGCCGGCCTGGAACCGCTGGACCCGCTGCACGGCGCGACCCCGCATAATTTCTACCGGATCAGCACGGCGGTCCTGCGGACCCATGAAAGCCCGCGCTTCCCCGGCGGCACGATCGCCAGCCTGTCGATCCCGTGGGGGACCAGCAAGGGCGACGACGACATGGGCGGGTATCATCTGGTCTGGGCGCGCGACCTGGTCGAGACGGCGGGGGCCCTGCTGGCCTGCGGCGCCGTGGCCGACGCGCGCCGGACGCTGGAGTACCTGCGCGCCGTCCAGGAACCGGACGGCCACTGGCTGCAGAATTGCTGGCTGGACGGCACCGCCTACTGGCATGGCCTGCAGATGGACGAGACGGCGTACCCCATCCTGCTGCTCGATCTCGCCTTTCGCTCGGGCGCGGTGCCGGAGCACGAACTCGCCGGCTATTGGCCGATGGTGCGGGCGGCGGCGGGGTTCATCGTCCGCAACGGCCCGGCGACCGAACAGGACCGGTGGGAGGAAAACGCGGGCTATACGCCGGCTACCCTGGCGGTGGAGATCGCCGGCCTGCTGGTTGCCGCCGAACTGGCCCAGCGGCTGGGCGAGACGCGCATCGCCGGTTTCCTGCGCGACACCGCCGATGCGTGGAATGCCGATATCGACGCCTGGATCCATGTCTGCGGCACCGACCTGGCGGATGAGGTGGGGGTGGCGGGCTATTACCTGCGGATCGCGCCCGAGGGCGACAGGGACCTGTCGCGCATACCCCGCCATGCCCGGGTCACGGTGCGGAACCGGCCGGCGAGCGAGACCTCGATCGCCGCCGAAGCGCTGGTCGGCATCGACGCGCTGGCGCTGGTGCGGTTCGGGCTGCGGGCCGCGAACGACCCGCGCATCCTCGACACCATCAAGGTGGTCGATCACCTGACCCGGGTGGACCTGCCGCAGGGGCCGGCCTGGCATCGCTATAATGGCGACGGCTATGGCGAGCATGCCGACGGCAGGCCGTTCGACGGGGTCGGCCAGGGGCGCGCATGGCCCCTGCTGACGGGCGAGCGCGCGCATTATGCGATCCTGGCCGGCGACCTGGAGGGGGCCGCCCGGCTGCGCGGCACGATGGAGGGCTGCGCCAGCCATGGCGGCCTGTTGCCCGAACAGGTGTGGGACGCCGGCGATATCCCCCGGCAGGGGCTGTTCCGCGGCCGGCCGAGTGGTTCGGCCATGCCCCTGGTCTGGGCGCATGCCGAATATATCAAGCTGTTACGCAGCCTGCGTGACGAGGCGGTGTTCGACCTGCCGCCGCAGACGGTGCTGCGCTACCTGATCGAGAAACGGGCGCCGCGCCTGCGCGACTGGCGCGAAGCCTGGCGGCGCACCCGCATGCCGGCGGGCCAGAACGTCCGGATCGAACTCTGCGAGGCCGCCACGATTCACTGGAGCACGGACGACTGGCGGCATGTGACCGACACCCCGGCCGAGGACACGGGCCTGGGGATGTTCGCGGCCGAACTGACGACGGCGCACGCCCCGGCGGGGTCGCGCGTCGTCTTCACCTGGCGGCATCCGGACGGAACATGGCGCGGGCAGGATTTCGCGATCGAGGTTCAGGGATAAGGCCGGACGCGCCCCCCCTAGTTGTTCCAGTGGACACCTGGCGTCGCCGCCTCTTCATGCCCGACGGGCGTCAGCGTGCGGCAACTGCTTCCCGCCACCTTCCCCTTTAAAAGGGCCTCGACGAAGGGCAGGGAGTCGTTCGCCGACGGGTTGACTGCGCCGTTATGCGTCAGCCCATGATAGCGGTACCATGTGACATGCGTTCCGGCATCACACATGGCGGCGACGGCGTTGTACTGCTGGCTGATGCCGGCTTCGCCGTCGGCCAGGCCGGTGCCGACGAAGACCGGCATGGTCAGGTGGGCATCCGGAATGATGAAGGCCTGTTCGTATTCGGCATCGACCTCGTCGGACCGGCGGGT
Organism: Gluconacetobacter johannae; assembly: GCF_014174305.1. Classification (GTDB taxonomy): domain Bacteria; phylum Pseudomonadota; class Alphaproteobacteria; order Acetobacterales; family Acetobacteraceae; genus Gluconacetobacter; species Gluconacetobacter johannae. The sequence continues at coordinate 147,302 of NZ_JABEQH010000005.1, forward strand.
GAAGCTGTTTTCGACCGTCACGTCATGGCTGTCCGTATAGCGAAACAGGTCGCCCAGGCAGGCCTGGCGGGCCTGGCGGGAAAGGTCGTGGCCTTTCCCGGTCATGAAGCGGTCCACGTCCTGATCGGGGCGCAGGCTCTTTTTTGACCCTTCGGTCGTCAGAATCTCGAAGGCGGCCGCCATATGCGCGGATTCCGTGTTGGTGCGCGGCAGGGGGGCATGGCGCGGATGTGCGGGAAGGCCGAACTGGGTGACGACCCCGGTTGCGACGACGCCGATGACGTGCAGGTCGGGCGCGTAGCGCGGGGCCAGCCACGCCGAACCCAGCGCCGCCCCGCCGCCTTGCGACTGCCCGACAAGAACGATCTGGTTACGCAACCTGTCGGCATACTGCGCCAGCGTGGCCCGCAGCGCGTTCAGCACGCTGTAGCCTTCCGGACGATACATCAGGTACGGATGCGGCCCCGGCGTGCCCAGCCCCTGATAGTCGCTGGCGACGACCGCGAAACCGGCGGACAGCCAGCGGTCGAGATAGGCGCGGTCCCGCGAGAAATAGCCCCGCCATGAGGGCGCGCAGACGTCGGCGATGCCCGTCGTGCCATGCTCCCACGACACGATCGGCCAGCCCCCCTTCGGCGGGGTCCCCTTGGGAAACAGGATCTGGCCGGAGACGACGACCGGCTCGGCTTTCCCCACGCCGCTGATGGAGGTGTAGAGGAAGCGCTCGGCACGGTCGGCATGGTCCGGCAGATGCAGCCCGTCAATCGCTTCCGTGCGGATCATCTTCCCCGGTGCGGACGGCACGTTCGCAGGCGGCTGGTAGAACGGGCTGACGCCGCCATCGCCCAGCGGCCGGTCCGGCACGGCCACCGGCGCAGGAACCGCCCTGGGGGCCGGCGTTTCCGCGCAGGCGGCAAGCGCGGTGAGAAACGTGGCGCACAGCAGGGCGCGAAACGGAAGGCTCATGATGGTCTCCGAAAGCGGGACAATGACCTGCCATGCGGGCTGGCCGGGGAACTGATCGGGGAGTCTCGGGGGGTGCCCTGGATGGTCAGCGGCCGACAGCCATACCATCGCGATGCGGATCACCCCAGCCTTGCAGACCGGACGGGCCGAGCGTGATGCCCTGCACGGCGGCATTCATGACGGCGATCTTCGGATGGTGGCCCATCGCGCGCAGGGCCGGGGCCAGCCCGGCCGCCGGTGTGCCGTGCTCCAGCTCCTCGGCGCGGTTCTGGGCGCCGATGCGGGGCTGTTCGATGGCCGCGCGGATGTTCTGCCCCCAGGCGAGGTAGCCCACCAGGGACTGCACGACGGAATCGATGATGCGCGCCCCGCCCCCGGCGCCGATGATGACTTCGGGCGTATTGTCCGCCCCGAAGACGATGGTCGGCGCCATGGTGGTGATGGGCCGCTTGCCGGGGGCGATGGCGTTGGCCACGCGTACGCCGTCCACGACGGGACGGGTGGCGAAGTTCGTGATGGCGTCGTTCAGCACCATGCCGTCCACGACGATGTCCGAACCGAAATTCAGGTTGATCGTGGTGGTGAAGGACAGGGCATTGCCGAAGCCGTCGCGGATCGAAAGATGCGTCGTGGCCGGTACGGTCATCGCATCGGAAGCCGGCAGGGCGGCCAGTTTCGCAGGAAGGGCGCCGGGCGAAACCTGGCTGGCGGCCGCGTGTGCGTCGATCTGCCGGGCGCGGCTGTCGAGATAGCCGGGGCTGAGCAGGTAGGACGTGGCGACGGGCACGAAATCCGGATCGGCGGCGTATGCGCGGCGGTCGGCCTCGGCCAGGCGCGAGGCTTCCAGCAGCAGATGGGCGGCCTGCGCGCTGCCTGGGGCGTAACGGCCGATCTGCATCCGGTCGAGGAAGGCAAGCTGCTGGAGCACGGCCAGGCCACCCGCGACCGGTGGCGCGGCGGAGCAGATGCGCCGGCCGAAGGCATGGATGCACAGCGGCTCGCGCTCGCGCACCTTGTAGGCGGCGAGATCGGCCGCCGTGATCCGCCCCGGATAGGGCGCCTGCGCGACGGCCCGCGCGATGCGTCCGGCGGAATCCGGCGCATAAAAATACTCCGCGCCGTCCCGGGCGATGTGCGAAAGCGTTTCCGCCAGTGCCGGGTTGTGCAGGCGCGTGCCCTTGGGCAATGGATGGCCATCGGCGTCGAAATAGCCGGCGAAGGCCGGCAGGTGCGCCAGGTCGGGTCGTTCGGTCAGGACCAGGTGCAGGTAGCCCGGCATGGGAAACCCGTCACGGGCCGTGGCGATGGCCTGCGTGAACAATTCGGCCCAGGGCAGTTTGCCATGCCGCTGGTGAAGGAGCGCCAGCGTACGCAGCGTGCCGGGCACGGCGACCACGCGACCGCTGCGCTCCAGCTCGGCAGAGGGGATGCGGGCGCCCGAGGCGTCGCGCGTATAGTCGGACGGGACGGAGGCCGGCGCGCTGGCCAGGCCGTCATAGAAGCTCAATGCGCCAGTGTTGCGATCCCAGAACATGACGGCAGAGCCGCCGCCGAGGCCGGAGGCCTGCGGTTCGACGACGGCCAGCATCATCTGTCCGGCGATGGCGGCATCGACGGCGCTGCCGCCCTGCGCGAGGATCTGGGCCGCGACGCCGGAGGCCATCGGGTTGGCCGTGGCGGCCATGTAGGTCTGTGCCGTGGTGGGCAAGGTCTGCGGCTTTTCGAGGGTGCATGCGGAGAGAAGGAGCGCGGAGGCCGCGAGGGCGGCACTGAAGCCCGCCCGTTTGCCGGAGGACGGCGGGCGGTGCTGGAGAGGTGTTTTGACACGCATCGGGCGGAAAAGACCTTGGCGGCAGGGCAGAAAAATATCGTCTCCACATCATTATGAACTTTGATCCTCAGGATAAACGTGCCTATTATGGGAACATTGCCAACTTAGAGTGTTTAATGAACGTTTTTCAGGCGATGGCCACCTTCGTTGCGGTGGTCGAAACCGGCAGCATGACGGCTGCGGCGGAGCGGTGCGGCATCTCCTCGACCATGGTTGGCAACTATATCCGCCTGCTGGAGGAGCGTTTGGGCAGCAGCCTGCTGCGCCGCACGACCCGCCGCCAGAACCTGACGGCCTTCGGGGCGGTCTATTTCGAAAAATGCCGTGAAATACTTAGTCTTCTGGATGAAGCGGACCGGATGGCGGAGGCCGCGCAGACTCTTCCAGGCGGAACCCTGCGGGTGACGGCGCCCGTCACCTACGGCACGGAAAGCCTGACGCCCTGCCTTGCGGATTATCTGCTGCAGCACCCGAGCGTGGATGTCGATCTGGTGCTGACGGAACGAAGCGTTGATCTGACGGAGGAGAAGTTCGACGCGGCCATCCGCCTCGGCACGCCAGAGCCCTCCACGCTGGTCTGCCGGCGGCTGGGGGAATACAGGATGACGCTCTGCGCCGCGCCGGATTATCTGGCGCGACGCGGCGAGCCGTTTACGCCCGATCAGCTTCCGGCCCATGACGCGCTGGCGTTTCCCTATCCCGCGAGTTCGCCCATGCACTGGGGCCGGCGAGAGTGGCGCCTGGAGGGGCCGAAGGGAAAGGTGGCGATCGAGATGCGGAGCCGGGCCGTCATGAACAATACGCAGGCGCTGCGGAAAGCCGCAGTCGCCGGCATGGGCATCGCCATGCTGCCCGCGGACCTCGTGCGGGAGGACGTGCGGACCGGACGGCTGAGATCGCTGCTGCCTGACTATGTCCTGCCGTCCCGGCCGGTCTATATTTTGTACCACAAGGATCGTTACAATTCCCCGACGCTGCGGTCGTTCGTGAATTTCGTGGTCACGTCCCTGGGAGGCGTGTCCACGCAGATGCGATGACGTCCGGCTTGCGTGATGCACAAGGCAGGCGGTATGTCCTGACGGCCGTGATCGGCAATGTGGTGGAATATTACGATCTCGTCATTTATTCCTATTTTTCCAGTTCCATCGCGCGGATTTTCTTTCCGTCCCATCTTGCGTTTTCGCAGGTCGGTCTGGCCCTGGCGACATTCGGCTTCACCCTGCTGGCGCGCCCTGTCGGGGCCTATGTGCTGGGGGGCTATGCCGACCGGAAGGGGCGCCTGCCGGGCCTGGCCGCCTGCATGGCCCTGATGGCGGCGGGGGGCGTTCTGATCGCCCTGTGTCCGGGTTACGAGTCGATCGGATATGCGGCGCCCTGCCTCATCGTCTTCGCCCGTCTGCTACAGGGGTTTTCGCTGGGGGGCGAGTTCGGGGTCGCAACCTCCTTCCTGATCGAACACGCTCCGCATCATGAAGCGAAACGTGCGAGCTGGCAGGCCGTCGGACAGATTTCCGCCTCCCTGTGCGCGTGCTGCGTCGTATTGACGCTGGGCGACCTGATGACCTCGGACGCTTATGCGGCGTACGGCTTCCGGATCGCGGCGATGCTCGGGTCTCTCGGCGGGCTTGTGGGGCTGGCGCTTCGCTATTCGCTCGGCCGGCGCGACCATACGCCCGTGGCCAGGCCTTCCCCGGCGGAAAAGGGCACATGGCTGCGTATTCTGCTGGTCATGGGAATGGTGAGCCTGGGAAGCGGTATCACCTACCTGGGGTTCTACATGCCCCATTATGCCCAGAGCGTCTTTCATGTCTCGGTGCGTGAAACGTACTGGGCCGCGTTCGCCACCTATGCCGGGCAACTGGTGCTGACGCCGCTGCGCTGGCGCCTGGCGACGTATTTCGACCGGACGAAGCGGATATACCCGATGCTGCTGTCCTGCGGGGGGCTGATGATTCTGCCGGTTCTGCTGGTGGAATGGATGCCGTGGACCCCGGCGCTGGTGCTCTGTGCGCCGCTGGTGCTGAATGTCCTGGGGCTTTTCTATTTCGCGTCGCTCGACGGCTACATGGGGCTGCTGTTCGGCTCGGCGCATCGGGGGCGAGGTCTCTCGGTCGGCTATTCCCTTGGCGTGGCGCTGTTCGGCGGCATGGCCCCCATGCTGAACGGCGCCGTCATCAACCTCACGGGCCTTCAGGGCGTGCCGGGATATTATGTCATGGCGACAGCGCTCCTTGCCGCCATATCCGTGGGCATGGGGAGGCGTTTCCTGAAAAAAGCCGTAGCGCCTTCGGTGGATGCCGATCGCCCGGCTGTCTGATCCAGAACCATTTCAGGCGCTTTTTTTGACAAAGCATAACATTATCAATTCCAGGTTGATAATGTTCCCATGATTGAGCCATTTATCTCCTGCAAAAATATTCATAATGGTCCCGAAGCGTTTTTTTGGATCTTGCAGGAATGTGGGTGGCGATGTCTCTCCAGAGGGCTTTCTTTTTTCCGGGCGGCAGCTGTGAAAACAGCGTGGTGCGTTCGGTCTTGCGTAAGAGACATCTCGTCGCGGCAACGATGCTGGGCACTCTGGTGATGGGTGATCTGGCCCAGGCCCAGACCCAGTCGCCTGCGCCGGTGAAGGCAAAGAGCCAGTCGTCGGGCCGTCAGGACCGGAAGCCTCAGGTTGCCCGTCATGTCTCTGAAAATGACGAAGCCATCAGTGTTTATGCGGATCGGACCAAGGCGCCGGGCGGCGGCATGATGCGTGTCGAGACGGCCGCGCGTTCCATCCAGTCGGTGACCGAGAGCTATATCTCGATGCAAAGCCCGACCAGCGCGCCGCTGGACCTGGTCAGCAACCTGCCGAGCGTCAACGTGTCGTCGTCCGACCCCAGTGGAATCGACGGGGGCGCGATCAGCAGCCGTGGGCTGAACGACAATGATATCGGCTTCCTGATGAACGGCATGCCGATCGCCAATGGCTCCACCGCCTCGGCCTCCAGCTTTATCCAGAACTATATCGACAGCCAGAACATCTCGGTGGAATCCATGTCGCCGGGCTCCATTTCGGTGGAAGATCCGCTGACCTCCGCCGCCGCCGGCGCGCTGTCGATCACGACGCGCACGCCGTCCAACAAATTCGGCGGCACGATCTCGGGCAGCTACGGTTCGTTCAACACGTCCCGCGAATTCGTTCGGGTGGATACCGGCCTGCTCGGCAATTCCGGGGTCAAGAGCTATATCTCGCTGTCGCACACGCGTGCCGATGCATGGCGTGGTTCAGGCGTCAGCGACCGCAAGCATCTGGATTTCCGGGCGCAGAAAACCATCGGCGCGCAAAGCTCGATTGATTTCTTCCTGGGTTATAATCACTATACCTCGTACCTGAACCGGTACCCGACGCTGGTCAGTTTCGAAAATGACAAGCATGGTCGCCCGGTCTCGACGCCGCTCAGCTACCCGGCGGAGTTCAATCCGCTGTCGCCCAGCAGCTATTATGCGCTGCGCGGTACGGACAAGGATCAGTTCTACGCGTCCCTGCCGATCAAGATGGCGCTGAACCACATCTTCAGCCTCGACGTGGTGCCTTATTACCAGCGTGCCATGATTACGCTCAACAGTGCGTCTCGGCTGACGGAAGGGTCGACCTATTCCGGCACGCAGGCGCAGGCGATCGACCTGAACGGCGATGGCCGCATCCGGACATCCACGCGCTTTGACGTCGCGACGGCCGCGATGTCCGTGAACCAGCAGGGCGGTGTCGTCGCCAGCCTGCACTGGCACCTGAAGGACAACGCGGGGCAGATCGGCTACTGGCACGAGGAGAACACTTATTCCCTGCGGACGCCCATGGTGCCCCTGGACCAGACCACCGGCGCGGTGCCGTCCACGGACAAGTCGGCCTATTATCGTGGTCCGTCGGGAAGCGTCTATTATGCGACCAATTATGTCGGCAGCTACAGCCTGAATGCCGGTTTCCTGGAAGACACGGCCTATTTCCTGAACCACAGGATGAGCCTGACGGGCGGCATCAAGGTCACCTCCATGACGCTGACAGGGACCGACTATCTGCCGGGCGGTCTTGGCCGCTCGTCCCAGACGCTGGTGTCGCCCACGCCGCGCCTGTCCTGGTCGTATAACATCAACAGCCGCAATCAGGTGTACATCAATGCCGAGGGCGATTTCCGGGCGCCGTCTCCGGTCGGTCTCATCACGCGCTACAGCACCTCTACAGGCAAGATGACGACCTCGGGCGCGAATGTGAAGCCGCAGTATTCCATCAAGGAAGAACTGGGCTATCGCTATTCCGGCGATTTTCTGGTGGCGGATATCAGCGCCTTCAACTTCAACGTGACCAACCGTCTGCTGACGCTCAACACCTACAGCAACGACGTGCAGGTCAGCCAGACGATGAATGCCGGCGGAGAGACGATCCGTGGCGTGGATGTCATGCTTTCGACGCGCCCGCTGCTGAAGCGTTTCCGCCCGTATGTCTCGTTCGAATATCTGCACGCCACGATGGACAACAACCTGCCGACGACCACGGATGACGGCGGCATGGATTACCTGCGGACCCAGGGCAAGCGCCCGATCATGACGCCGAAATACATGGCGAGCGTCGGCCTGACCTATAACGAAGGACCGTTCTTCCTGAACGCGACCCTGCATTATACGGGCCAGCAGTATTCGACATTCATGAACGATCAGGCGATGCCGTCCTACTTCACGAATTCCATCGCGCTGGGCTATCACTTCCCGACCGTCTGGATCGCGAAATCTCCGACGTTCCGCCTCAACTTCTCCAACGTGACGGGGCAGAACAAGCTGGGCGGTATCTATGCCTTCTCCAACAATGCAAAATCGACAGTGGGCGTGAACGGCCATGCCATCGCCGCGGACTCCGCGCCGACATACTCCCCGATGCCGCCTTTCTCGATGATGGGCACGCTCTCGACCTCGTTCTGAGGCCGGGATCTGGCGATGAAACCGGCCGGCTCGCGAGAGCCGGCCGGTTTTTTTATGCCAGGTCTTACGGTGGGGCCGGCGTATCGTCCGCGGCTTCGATGCGTGACGCCACGCCTGCCAGATTGATCGCCGAGGCCGGGTTCATGCTGTCGATCATCGCGGTCGGGATCAGGATCGTGGAACCCCGTTCCTTGGTGGTCTCGTAGATGATGTTCATCGCGCGCAACTGGAGCGCCGCCGGATGGTTCGCGTAGCTGTCGGCCGCCGCCACGAACAGGCTGGCCACCTCGGCTTCGGCCGAGCCGAGGATGATGCGAGCCTGCTTTTCGCGTTCCGCCTGGGCCTGACGCGACATGGCGTCCTGGAGGGCGACGGGGATGGCGACATCGCGCACTTCGACCGATATCACCGCGACGCCCCAATTGGCCGTCTTGGCGCCGATTTCCGCCCTGAGCCGCTCGTTCGACGCCGTGCGGTCCGACAGCAGGGTCGCCAGCAGGGATGATCCGATGGTCTCGCGCAGCGAGGTCTGCGCCACCCGGTCGATCGCTTCGCGATAGTTGGCGATCTTCAGCGCGGCGGCCTGCGCGTCGTCCACATGCCAGAAGATCACGGCGTCCACATTGACCGGAACCGTATCGCGGGTCAGCGCCTGTTCGGCATTGAACCCCGTCGTCTGGATGCGCTCGTCGATGATGGCCACGATGCGGTCGATGACGGGAATGATGAAGAACAGGCCGGGGCCGCGAACGCCCTGCAGCTTTCCCGCGCGCAGCACCACGAATTTCTGCCATGTGTTGGCCATCTTCAGGGACAGGCCGACAAGAACGGCCGCCCCCAGGAACGGCATTGCATAGATCGGGATGAAATTGCCGGCCTGGGGCGCCATCATGCCGCCGGCCCACAGGCCCGCAAGAACCAGGGCCGCCACGATAACCAGTGTGATGGGGTTCATCGCCGTTGCTTCCGGCCGTGGGCGGCATGCTAACGTCGCCGCCGGGCGGCGGTTCCCTCAGGTGATGCTCGGAATACGCATGCCGATTCGGGAAAAGTGACCGGGGAGAACCTGTCCGATCCCTCTCGGCCATGCCACCCTGTCGCCGACCCGCGCCGGGTGCGGAGACCGCCAGCCATGTCCCGTCTATGACCCATTCCCCCCTTAACGACGACGATCCGGAGCAGCCCAGCCCGGTCGTCGGGACCAGCCGCCCGAACCTGCTCAGGGTGCTGGGGCCCGGCCTGATTACCGGTGCGTCGGACGACGACCCCAGCGGCATCGCCACCTATTCGCAGGTCGGCGCCCGCTACGGCTACGCCATGGGCTGGACGATGGTGATGTCCTATCCGCTGATGGTGGCGATCCAGATCATCAGCGCGCGTATCGGCCGGACGACCGGGCACGGCATCGCCGGCATCCTGCGCCTGCATTACCCGACCTGGCTGCTGGCGGCGGTGGTGATGATGCTGCTGACGGCCAACATCATCAATCTGGGCGCCGACCTGGGGGCGATGGCCGATGCGCTGACGTTGCTGCTGCCGGCGCCGCGCGTGCTGTATGTGGTGCTGATGGCCGTGATCTGCATCTCGATGCAGCTGTTCCTTGAATACACACGCTATGTCGCGGTGCTGAAATGGCTGACCCTGGCCCTGTTCGCCTATTTCGGGACCCTGGCGATCGTGCATGTGGACTGGGCCGCGTGCGCGTGGGGCCTGGTCTGGCCCGGCTGGCCGTGGGACCGCGACATGATCGTGGCGGTGGTGGCGGTGCTGGGCACCACCATCAGCCCCTATCTGTTCTTCTGGCAGGCGTCGGAGGAGGTGGAGGACATGCATGTCTACCCCCGGCGCACCGATCTGTACGACGCGCCGTCGCAGGGCCGGCGCGCGCTGCTTCGCATCGAGATCGACACGCTGGTGGGCATGGGGTTCTCGAACCTGGTGGCGCTGGCGATCATACTGACCACGGCGGCCACCCTGCACCCCAACGGAATCCTCAGGATCGAGACCTCGGCGCAGGCCGCCGAGGCGCTGCGCCCGCTGGCGGGCCGCCTGGCGGCCGAGATCTTCACGCTGGGCATCGTGGGTACCGGCCTGCTGGCGGTTCCGGTGCTGGCCGGATCGGCCGCCTACGCGGTGGGCGAGATGCGGCGCTGGCCCATGGGCCTTGCCCGGCGGCCCAAGGAGGCCCAGGCCTTCTACGCCGTGCTGGTCATCGCGACCCTGATCGGGATGATCCTGAATTTCACCCCGATCAACCCGATACGGGCCTTGTACTGGAGCGCCGTCATCAACGGCGTGACGTCGGTGCCGGTCATGATCGTGATGATGCTGCTGGCCTCGCGGCGCGACATCATGGGGCCGTTCGCCATCCGGGGGGCGCTGCGGGCGCTGGGCTGGCTGGCGACCGGGGTGATGGCGGCCATCGTCCTGGCGATGTTCGTCACGCTCTGACCGCGCCGGGCAACGCCCGATCCGCGTCAGGGCGTCAGGCCGACGGCCGCCATGACCAGATGCATGGCGCCGGCGAAGGCCCCCATGGCGGCCACGCCGGCCAGCCACAGGGTGAGCATCCACCCAAGCTGGGTGCGTGGCCGGAAGGGGAGACGCATCAGTGATATCCTTCCCCGTGACGGACCTTGCCGCGGAACACGTAATAGGCCCAGGCGGTATAGATCAGGATGAACGGGATCACGAACAATGCCCCCACCAGCGCGAAGCCCATGCTTTCCGGGGGCGCCGCCGCATCGCGCAGCGACAGGGCGGGCGGGATGATGTTCGGCCACAGGCTGATCCCCAGCCCGACATAGCCCAGCAGCATCAGGCCCAGCGACATCAGGAACGGCACGGCATGATTGCCCTGGGCATTGCCGACGCTGCGGAGCAGCACGAAGGCGATTGCGATCACCAGCAGCGGCACCACGGCCAGGATCGCCATGTTCGGCATGGTGAACCAGCGGTCGGCGATGGCCTGGTGCAGCAGGGGCGTCCAGATGCTGACGATGGCGATGCAGGCCAGCAGGGCCAGCGTCAGCGGCTTCGCCAGGGCCCGCATCCGGTCATGCAGCGCGCCCTCGGTCTTGAGCATCAGCCACGTCGCGCCCAGCAGCGCATAGGCCGCCAGCAGCGCCACCCCGGTGAACAGGCTGAAGGGCGACACCCAGTCGAAGGCGCCGCCGTCGTACGACGGGCCGGTGACGCGCAGGCCGTTGATGAGCCCGCCCAGCACCCAGCCCTGGCAGAGGGTGGCCAGGACCGACCCGGCGGCGAACGCCTTGTCCCAGAAGGGGCGATGGGCCTCGTCCGCCTTGAAACGGAATTCGAAGGCGACGCCACGGAAGATCAGCCCGCCCAGCATCAGCAGCAGCGGAATGTAGAAGGCGCTGAGGACGACTGAATAGACCACCGGAAACGCCGCCATCAATCCGGCGCCGCCCAGCGCCAGCCAGGTCTCGTTGCCGTCCCAGACGGGGGCGATGGTGTTGATCATCGTGTCGCGTTCCGTCCGGTCGGGGATGAACGGGAACAGCAGGCCGATGCCCAGGTCGAAGCCGTCCATCACGACATACATCAGCACCCCGAAGGCAATGATGATCGCCCAGACAAGCGGAAGGTCGATACCCATGTCTCTGGTTCCTTGGGGCTGAAGGTTACAGGTCGCCGAGATTCGGCGCGGCGGACATCGGGCGGGCAGGGCGCTCGTCGGGGCGCAGGTCGTGGTCGTGGCCGGACAGGGCCTCGGGCGGCTTGGCGGCCAGGCGCAGCATGTACAGGACGCCGGTGCCGAAGATGCACACATACAGCACGACGAAGGTCAGCAACGACGCCGTCAGCACCGGGACCGAATGGTTCGACACCGCGTCGCGGGTCCGCAGCACGCCATAGACGACCCAGGGCTGACGGCCGATTTCGGTGGTGAACCAGCCGGCCAGGATCGCGATCAGCCCCGCCGGCCCCATGACCAGCGCGAAGGTCAGCAGCGGCCGGAAATCATACAGCCGCCCGCGCCACCGCGCGAACGCCGCGGCCACGCCCAGCAGCAGCATGGCCACGCCCAGCCCGACCATGACGCGGAACGTCCAGAAGACGATGGTGGAATTGGGGCGGTCCTCGGCCGGGAAATCCTTCAGCGCCGGGATCTTGCCGTTCCAGGAATGGGTCAGGATCAGGCTGCCCGCATGCGGCACGGCGATCTGGTAGCGGGTTTTCTCGGCCGTCATGTCGGGCAGGCCGAACAGGATCAGCGGCACCTGGCCTTCGTCATTGTCCCAGTGGCCTTCGATGGCCGCGATCTTGGCGGGCTGGTGTTCCAGCGTGTTCAGCCCGTGCTGGTCGCCGGCCTCGATCTGGATCGGGGCGACGATCAGGATCATCCACATCGCCATGGACATCATGCGCTTGACGGCGGGGGTGCGTTCGCCGCGCAGCAGGTGCCACGCCGCCGTGGCGCCGACGAACAGCGCCGTCGCCAGGAAGGCGGCCAGCACCATATGCGTGAAGCGGTAGGGCACCGACGGGTTGAAGACGATCTGCAGCCAATCGACCGGGATCACCCGCCCGTCGACGACCCGGTATCCCACCGGGGTCTGCATCCAGCTGTTCGACACCAGGATCCAGGTGGCGGAAATCAGCGTGCCCAGCGCGACCATGACGGTGGCGAACAGATGCAGCCCCTTGCCTACCTTGTCCCAGCCGAACAGGGCGACACCGAGGAACCCGGCCTCGAGGAAGAAGGCGGTCAGGACTTCGTAGGTCAGCAGCGGGCCGGTCACGGTGCCCGCCTTCGCTGAAAAATAGCTCCAGTTCGTGCCGAATTCGTAGGCCATCACCAGGCCGGACACCACGCCCATGGCGAAATTGACCGCGAAGATCTGCGACCAGTAGCGACAGAGCTGAAGATAGACCGGGTCCTTCTTCCACAGCCACAGCGCCTCGAGAAATGCCATATAGCTGGCCAGGCCGATGGTGATGGCCGGGAAGATGATGTGGAAGGAAACCGTGAAACCGAACTGGATGCGCGCCAGTTCCAATGCGCTCAGGCCGAACATGATGGTGCCTCCTTGCCGCGGGCCGGATGTCGGGATGGCGTGCCAGGCAATGCCGGAACAATATCCATACAAAATGAAAACAATAAATCCATATGTCTGTAAAATGTATGGGTCAAGAGGGGGCGTGCGAACCCCCGTCGCCTGGGTGGAACGTGGCGAGGCGGCGGGGGATGCCTCGCGGGGCGCGGATTTCCCATGTCGCCGCCCGGATGGGGACGGGCGCGGTGCAGGGGCGCGACAGCAGGCGCTATCCGACATGGACGGGTTGTGTGCAGGGTATGGCAGGATTGGGCGGACGGCGGTTGATTGTATGGAGTTTCTGGTGAATTGTCGGCATCACGACCATGCAACAGATCCGAGAATCGAATGTCCGCCGCTGACCTGGTGCCTGGCTGGAAGCAGTACATCGACCGCAATGCCGGCCCCCTCTATCTGTCGATCGTCGAGGCGCTGGCGGAGTCCATTCGCCGGGACGAGATCCACGAGGGCGACCGGCTGCCGCCGCAGCGGACCCTGGCCAAGACGCTGGGCACGGACCTTACGACCGTCACCCGCGCCTTCGCCGAGGCCCGGCGGCGTGGCCTGATCGAGGCGACGGTCGGGCGCGGGACGTTCGTGCGCGTCGGCGCGACCGAGACGCGCTGGCGCAATGCCGGACGGGCGGTGGTCGACCTGACCATGAACCTGCCGCCGATCCCCGAGAACCCGTCGCTGCAGCAACTGATCCAGAACGACATCAGCCGCATCCTGCGCCGGCAGGACCTGCATGCCCTGTTGTCCTACCGTGTGACCGGCGGCACCAGCGAGGAACGGCAACTGGCCGCCGACTGGATGAAGCCGATGCTGGGCGCGCGCCCGGCGGACGAGGTCCTGGTGGTGCCCGGGGCGCAGAGCGCGATGAGCGCCGTGGTCTCGACCCTGGCGGCGCCGGGCGACGTGATCGTGACCGACCGCTTCACCTATCCCGGCATCCGCACCCTGGCGGCCCAGTTCGGGCTGCTGCTGGCCGGGGTGGACAGTGACCGCGAGGGGATGGTGCCCGACCTGCTGGACCGGGCCTGCCGCCAGCATCGGCCGCGCCTGATCTACTGCACGCCCACCATCCAGAACCCGACCACCGCCACCATGTCATTGGCGCGGCGCGAGGCCATCCTGGCGGTCGCGAAGGCCCATAACGTGCAGATCCTGGAGGACGACCCCTACAGCCTGCTGCTGGACCAGCCGCCGCCGGCGCTGGCGGCGCTGGACCCGTCGCGCGTCTTCTACGTCTCGACCCTGGCGAAGGTGCTGTCGCCGGGCCTGCGGCTGGCGTTCCTGGTCGCCCCGCCGGACGCGGTCCAGCGCATGAGTTCGGCGGTCCGGGCGATTTCCCTGACCTGTTCGGGCCTGATGACCAGCCTGGTCGCGCGCTGGATGCAGGACGGTCAGGCGCAGGCGATCGTGCGGGCCATCCGCACGGAACTGCGCCTGCGCCAGGCGGCGGCGCGCGCGATTCTGGGCGACGGGCACTGCATGCACCCCGACGGCCCGCATGTGTGGCTGAAACTGCCGGACTGGTGGGGCAGCGTCGATTTCGTGTCCTACGCGCGCCGCCAGGGGCTGGGGCTGGTACCCAGCAGCGTCTTCACCGTCGAAGGCGAGCCCGCGCAGCGCGTGCGGATCGCGCTGGGCAGCGCCGCTACCCTCGACAGCCTGGAGGCGTCGCTGCATGGCGTCGTCTCGGTGCTGCAGCACAAGCGGTCGCCGGGCTACACCGACATCGTCTGACCGGCATGCTTCAGGGCTGTTCGCCCATGCACCGACAATATGGACATTATTCGTTTTTTCGCGTCGGCGAAAAAAGCTCGCGTTTTCGGTCGCTTGGGGGTGTCTGGCCGGCATTGCATGGGGGTGGTCGAGGAAATGTCGGGGGATGAATGGCGGCGTTCCGCCCGGCATGGGAAAATTGTATGGTTTTGTATGCAGTTGCGTCCGGATATGACCCTTGAGGATTGTCGTGATTGTATGTCACGACTTCGCCTGTCAGTTCATACGGTCACGGCCCGGCGCCGTGCCCTGGCAGGAGAATCCCGATGCCCAAGGTCGAACATGCCCCGCACAAGGACGGCGACGTCTTCGTCGATTATGAAAACAAGGTTTTCGAGGACGTAAAGGCCCAGCCGGGCGAGAAGGCGCTGGTCACCTTTCATACCGTCGCGTTCGAAGGGTCGATCGGCTTTGTCAATCTGTTGCAGGCGACGCGCCTGATCCGCAAGGGGTTCGACACGTCGGTGCTGCTGTATGGTCCCGGCGTGACGCTGGGCGTGCAGCGCGGCTTCCCCCGGCTGGGGGACGAGGCCTTTCCCGGCCACATGAACGCCAACCGCCAGATCGTGAAGATCCTTGAAGAGGGCGGCAAGGTCTATGCCTGCCGCTTTGCCTTGCAGGCGCTGTACGGCCATGGCGAGCAGTCGCTGATCCCGGGCATCACGCCGATCAACCCACAGGACGTGCTGGACCTGATCCTGCTGGCGCGGCGGGACAATGCCTTCATCCTCGATACCTGGACGGTCTGACGCCGAGGCGCGGGAGGGGACGATGAACCGCATGATCCGGGCGGCGGCGGCGCAGATCGCCCCCGTCTTCGACGAGACGGGGCTGGGCACCGTCGGGAAAATCTGCCGCACCATCGCGGACGCCGCGCAGCAGGGCGTGCAGATCATCGTCTTTCCCGAAACCATCGTGCCGTACTATCCCTATTTCTCGTTCATCCGTCCGGCGTTCCGGATGGGGGCGGAGCATCTGGCGCTGTATGACCGCGCGGCTGTCGTGCCCGGCCCGGTGACCGAGATGGTGGGCGCCGCGGCACGGGCGGCCGGGATGGTCGTCGTGCTGGGCGTCAATGAACGCGACGGCGGCACGCTGTACAACACGCAGCTGGTCTTCGACGCGACGGGCGAGCTGATCCTGAAACGGCGCAAGATCACGCCGACCTATCATGAACGCATGGTCTGGGGGCAGGGCGACGGCGCCGGCCTGAGGGTGGTGGACAGCGCGGCCGGACGGATCGGCGCGCTGGCCTGCTGGGAGCATTACAACCCGCTGGCCCGCTATGCGCTGATGACCCAGCATGAGGAAATCCATTGCGCGCAATTTCCCGGGTCGCTGGTGGGGCAGGTCTTCGCCGACCAGATGGAGGTGACGATCCGACATCATGCGCTGGAATCGGGATGTTTCGTTATCAACGCGACGGGGTGGCTGTCCGACGGGCAGATTGCCGACATCGCCGGCGACCCGGCGCTGGAAGGCCCGCTGCGCGGCGGCTGCTTCACCGCCATCGTCTCGCCGGAAGGAAAATTGCTGGCGGAACCACGGTGTGAAGGCGAAGGGCTGGTGATCGCCGACCTCGATTTCGGCCTGATTGCCAAGCGCAAGCGGATGATGGATTCGGTCGGTCATTACGCGCGTCCCGAACTGCTGAGCCTGCTGCACGACCGCCGCCCGGCCCGGACGGTCCATTACCCGGACGACCCGCCCGAAGGGGTGGAACCCGACAGTCTTCAAGACAGGACATAAGACGATGCCGATCCCCGCCGCCGCGCCGACGGACAGCCGCCGGCTGATTACCGACCTTCAGTCGCTGGGCCTGCAAATGGCCGACTGCGGCGGCGGCGTCACCCGCAAGGGGGGCGCGGGGCCATCGGACCACAAGGCGGTGACGGTCGCGGGCCAGACCATCATGGTGCCGATCTACACGATGGGCGCGCGGCGCTCGCCCTTCCTGGCCGACCCGCCCGACGCGCGCGGGGGAAGCGTGCTGCGGCACGAGGGCCGGCCGGTCGGCACCATCCGCTTTCCGACGCCGCCGCGTTTCTATGGCCTGCACACGGCGGACGGTATTCCGTACTGGAAAATTGCGTTGCTGCACGGGCGCGATACGCTGGCGACCACGGTGCACCAGACCTGCATCCGCTATGCCGACCGGCGCACGTCGTGCCAGTTCTGCGCCATCGGCCAGTCGCTGGAGGCCGGGCGCACCATTGCCTACAAGACGCCGCGGCAACTGGCCGAGGTCGCGCGCGCGGCCGTCGAACTGGACGGCGTGCGGGACATGGTGCTGACGACCGGCACCCCCAACGTGGTCGATCGCGGTGCGGCGGTGCTGGCGGACAGCACGGCGGCCATCAAGGCGGCGGTTGACCTGCCCATCCAGGTGCAGTGCGAACCGCCGCGCGACCCTGCCTGGTTCGCCCGCCTGCGCGCCGCCGGGGCCGACAGCCTGGGCATGCATCTGGAAGCCGCGACCCAGGACGTGCGGGCGCGGATCATGCCGGGCAAGGCGACCGTCAGCGTCGATCGCTACATGGACGCCTTCGCCGAGGCGGTGCCGGTGTTCGGCCGGGGGCAGGTGAACACCTACCTGCTGGCCGGGCTGGGCGACACGGCGGAGCAGATCCTGGCGCTGGCCGAACGGCTGATCGCACTGGGGGTCTATCCGTTCGTCGTGCCGTTCGTGCCCATTACCGGCACGCCGCTGGAACACCATCCGGCGCCGACGCCCGATTTCATGCGCGCGGTGCTGGCCCCGCTGGGGCGGATGCTGCGCGCGGCGGACATGCGGTCGTCCACCATCAAGGCGGGGTGTGGCCGGTGCGGCGCCTGTTCCGCGCTGTCGGCCTACGAGGGCTGAGCGATGGACACCGACCGGTTCGACGCCCCGCCCTTCGCCCCCAGCGAATATATCGTCCGGCTGGCGCGTACGCGCTGGGAAAAAGCCGGGCATTTCGCCTTGCGGCGGGCGGTCTTCTGTCATGAGCAGCGCGTCTTCGCGGCCGACGACCGTGATGCGACCGATGATGTCGCGATCCCCATCGTCGCCGCCTGCTGCGTCGCGGGCCTGCCCGAACAGGTGGTGGGCGCGGTGCGGATCCATGAATCGGAACCCGGTCTGTGGCAGGGGTCGCGGCTGGCGGTGCATGCG
This sequence comes from Gluconacetobacter johannae, assembly GCF_014174305.1. Classification (GTDB taxonomy): domain Bacteria; phylum Pseudomonadota; class Alphaproteobacteria; order Acetobacterales; family Acetobacteraceae; genus Gluconacetobacter; species Gluconacetobacter johannae. The sequence continues at coordinate 165,060 of NZ_JABEQH010000005.1, forward strand.
GACCATCGGCGGCTGGGCCGCATCGGTGGCGAACTGATCCGCATGGCCGTCTGCACCGCGCACGGGCTGGGCGCCACGCGTTTTCTGGCGCAGGTGCAGGCGCAGAACGTACCGTTCTTCCGCCGGCTGCACTGGCGCAGCCTGGACGAAATCACCCTGCACGGCCTGCCGCACCATGTCATGGAAGCCGACCTGGCGCACTACCTGCCCCATGGGTGCGAGCAGACCTGGCTGCTGCGGCCGCAGCGCGCGGCGCGGAGGCGGGCGTGACGGCGCCCGACCTGACAGCACTGGCCCGGCAGATCCGTCAGGGGCGGGCGCTGGCGGCCAAGCACGACATCGCCGAGGTCGTGGCGCGGCTGGGGCTTCCCGCCGAAGGGCTGCCGCGCCTGGGGGACGATTGCGCCGCCATTCCGGACGGCGACGGTTTCCTGCTGTTCGCCACCGAAGGATTCCAGGACGCGTTCGTCCGGTCCATGCCGTGGTTCGCGGGCTATTGCGGCGTCATGGTCAATGCCGGCGACGTGGCGGCGATGGGCGGACGCCCCATCGCCGTGGTCGATGCGCTGTGGAGCCGCGACGGCGACCAGGCGGCGCCGATCCTGCAAGGTCTGGCCTGCGGGGCGCGGACCTACGGCATTCCGGTGCTGGGCGGCCATACCAATCTGCGTGCCGGCCAGCAGGCCCTGTCGGTCGCCATCCTGGGCCGCGCCCGTCGCCTGCTGACCAGCTTCGACGCCCGGCCCGGCGAGGTGCTGGTCGCGGCCATCGACCTGCGCGGCCGCTGGCATGATCCGCATCCATTCTGGGATGCCAGTTCCGCGCTGTGCGACACGGAAGCGGCGGGACGCCTGCGCGGGGACCTGGAGATCCTGCCCGGCATCGCCGAGGACGGGCTGAGCCGCGCCGCCAAGGACATCAGCATGGCCGGCCTGGTCGGCACGGCCCTGATGCTGGCGGAATGTTCGCGCATCGGCATCACCATCGACCTTGACGCTATTCCCGCGCCGCCGGGCGTGGACATGGGGCGGTGGCTGGCCGCCTTCCCCAGCTACGGCTTCCTGCTGACCGCGCGGCCGGACGATGTACCCGCCGTCCTGGCCCGTTTCGCCGCGCGCGGCATCGCGGCGTCGGCCATCGGCGCCTGCCAGGACGGGACGTGCGTGGACGTGATCCGCGACGGGGCGCGTGAGACGGTCTGGGACCTGGCGCGGGCGCCGCTGATGGGATGCGCGCCATGACGCGGCGGATCGGCATTGTGGCGCATTCCACCAATCCGCGCGGCGGCGTCGTGCATGCCATGCACCTGGCCGAGGCCCTGTGCGAGGCGGGCGACGACGCCATCCTGATCGCGCCCGACGTCGCGGGGCGCGGGTTCTTTCGCCGGCCGGCCTGCCCGGTGATCTGCATCCCCGCGCGGCCCGAGGCCGATGTCGCGTCGATGGTCGAACGGCGGATCGTCGAGATCCGCGACGCCGTGCGGGGGATGCGGCTGGATATCGTCCACGCGCAGGACCCGATCGGCGCGAACGCGCTGGCCGATCTGGTCGCCGAAGGGGCGCTGCCCGGCTTCGTCCGGACGGTGCATCATCTGGACCGGTTCGACGATGCGCGCCTGGCGCGGCGGCAGGACCGGGGCGTCCACGCGGCGACGCAGTTGCTGTGCGTCAGCGACATGTGGCGGGACGTGCTGCGCGATCGGTATGGACGGGACGCCGAATGTGTCGGCAATGGCGTCGATGTGCGGCGGTACCGGCCGGAGGCCGACGCGCGCGACGAGGGTATCCGTCAGGCCCTGGGGCTGGAAGACGATGCCGTCATCGTCCTGGCCGTGGGCGGGGTGGAGGCGCGCAAGAACACCATCGCCCTTTTCGAGGCCTGCGTGGCGCTGCGACAGGAGCATCCGCGCCTGCATCTGGTGATCGCCGGCGGGGCGACGCTGCTGGATCACGGGACCTATCGTGCCGCCTTCGACGACCGGGTGCGCGCCGCCGGCGCCGACGGCTGGGTCGTGCGGGCCGGGGTGATGGCGGACGAGGCCATGCCGGCGCTGTATCGTGCGGCGCATGTCCTGGCCTACCCTTCGGTGTCCGAAGGGTTCGGACTGTGCCCGCTGGAAGCCCTGGCCTGCGGCATTCCCGTCGTGCTGCCGCGCCAGGCGCCGTTCAGCGCGCATCTGCGGGCCGACGATGCCGTGTGGTGCGACCCCGGTGACGCCGCGAGCCTGGACCGGGCGATGGGCCGCGCGCTGCAGGACGAAACACGGCGCTACTTCCGCGCGTGGGGGCCGAAGACCGCCGGCCGCTTCACCTGGGCGGCCGTCGCCGCCGCACATCATCCCGCCTATGACCGCCTGCCCCGAAAGGCCGCCCTCCATGCCTGAGATGCTGTTTCACGTCCGCTGGCCGGACGGTGCGGAAAGCCGGTGCTACTCGCCGTCGCTGGTCGTCGCCGATCATCTGGCCTGCGGGCAATCCTATCGCGTGCCGGATTTCCTGGCCCGCAGCCGTGCGGCCCTGACCGAGGCCAGCGCGCGGGTGCAGGCCCGGTACGGTTTCCCCTGCGGCCGCGCGCTGGCGCAACGCGATGAGATCGAGCGCCGATGCGCCGCCTTCGCCGATACGCCCGACGCGCAGGTTCATGTCGTGGGCTTCGATCAACATTCATCCTGATGTCAGGAGACTCCATCATGACAGAGACGAAATGCCCCGTGGTGATCGTGGGCGGTGGACAGGCGGGCCTGTCGCTCAGCTGGTATCTCTGCCGCCTGGACGTGGCCCATGTGGTGCTGGAGGCCCACACCGCCTGCCATGCCTGGGAGGACGAACGGTGGGACAGTTTTTCGCTGGTGACGCCCAACTGGCAATGCGCCCTGCCCGGCCATCCCTACCGGGGTGACGATCCGCACGGCTTCATGGTCAAGCAGCAGATCGTGGAATACGTGCAAGGTTTCGTGAAATCCTTCGATCCGCCGCTGCGGTGCGGCGTGCGTGTAACCGGCGTCAGTCGTGCGGGCGGTGGCTACCGGGTCGAGACGACTGATGGCGTCTATGTGGCGGCGCATGTCGTGATCGCGACCGGCGCCTATAGCGAGGCGGTCATTCCCGGATATGCCAGCGCCATTGATCCGGCGATTACGCAGGTCCATTCACAGTCCTATCGCAATCCGCACGCCCTGCCCGAGGGCGCGGTGCTGGTCGTCGGCAGCGGGCAGTCGGGCGCGCAGATCGTCGAGGATCTGCATCTGGCGGGGCGCAGGGTGCATCTGTGCGTCGGCAACGCGCCGCGCGTCTCACGTTTCTATCGCGGCCGCGATGTGGTCGACTGGCTTGCCGACATGAAATTCTACGACCTCACCGTCGACCGGCATCCGTTGCGCGACGGCGCGCGGGACAAGACGAACCATTACGTCACCGGCCGCAATGGCGGCCACGATCTGGACCTGCGCCAGTTCGCCCTGGAAGGTGTCGCCCTGCACGGCAGCCTGAAGAACATTCGCGACGATATCGCGTGTTTTGGAAACGATCTTACCGAGAACCTGGACGACGCCGACCGGACCAATGCGAATATCAAGGCGTCGATCGACGCCTATATCGCCCGCGAGGACATCGCGGCGCCGACGGAGGCGGCCTATGTGCCGGTCTGGACGCCGGACGGGGGAAATGCGCCGCTGGACCTGAAGGCGGCGGGCATCACCAGCATCATCTGGTGTATCGGCTTTCGGCCCGATTATCGCTGGATCGACGTGCCGGTGTTCAACGGGCGGGGGCAGCCGGTCTGGCATCGGGGCGAGACCGAGCAGCCGGGGCTGGCCTTCCTGGGCCTGCCCTGGCAGCACACCTGGGGATCGGCGCGGTTTTCCGGCATTTCCCGCGATGCCGCCTATCTGGCCGGCAGGATCGTCGGGCGCCCGGTGCCGGTCGCCGGCGCGTAACGTCCTCATGCTTCCCTGGACAACCCACCGCGACATGATGGCGGCGTATCGCGCCGACCCGGACGGGTTCTGGTTGGCGGCGGCGCGCCGTATCGCCTGGACGCGCCATCCCGAAGGCGCCGCCACGCGGCGTGCCGATGGATGGCACGACTGGTTCGCCGGCGGATGGCTGAACAGCTGCTACAACGCTGTCGATCGTCATGTCGATGCCGGCCATGGAGAGCGTGAGGCCCTGATCTGGCACGGCGCGGCGGACGGGGCGTGCGAAACCCTGACCTATGCGGCGCTGCGCGCGCGGGTGGCGGGATTCGCCGGGGGCCTGCGCGACCTGGGCGTCAGGACGGGGGATCGGGTCCTGATTTCCATGCCCAGCCTGCCGGAAACCGTGATCGCCATGCTGGCCTGCGCCCGTCTTGGGGCCATCCATGTCGTCGTCTTCGGTGGCTATGCGGCGCGGGAACTGGCGGCGCGGATCGACGACACCGCGCCCGTGGTGGTGATCGCGGCCACATGCGGGTTCCAGGGGCGGACGATGGTGCCCCATATGCCGTTGCTGGAACAGGCCCTGGCGCTGGCCGTCCATCGCCCGTCGGCCTGCGTGCTGGTGCGGCGGGCGGCCTGTCCGGTAGGGCTGCGGCCCGGACGCGACCATGATTTCCACGCGCTGGAACGTCACGCCCCGGCTGACCCGGTCGCGGTCCGGGCCGAGGACCCGCTGTATATCCTGCATACCTCGGGCACGACCGGCGCGCCCAAGGGGGTCGTGCGCGACAATGGCGGCCATGCGGTGGCGCTGGCCCTGTCGATGGAGCTGATCTACGGCATGGCGCCGGGGCAGGTCTTCTTCACCACGTCCGACCTGGGCTGGGTGGTGGGGCATTCCTACGCGGTCTATGGGCCGCTGCTGGCCGGCTGCACCAGCCTGTTCGCCGAAGGGCCGCTGGAGGCGCGGGCGATCCTGCCGCTGTGCGCCCGGCATCGGGTTCGGGTGTTGTTCACCACGCCGACCAGCCTGCGGCTGCTGCGCCGGCAGGCGGGCGACGGCCCGCTGTCCGGCGGGCCGGACCTGGCGGCGGTGTTCGTGGCGGGGGAACGGTCGGACCCGGAACTGTTGGCCTGGGCAGGCCGGGCCCTCGGTCGGCCGGTCCTGGACCATTGGTGGCAGACCGAGACGGGATGGAGCATCGCGGGGCCTTCTCTCGGCCTGCGGGACGCGGACCTGACCGCGCGGCCGGGGCCGGGTTTCGACCTTCAGGCGCGCGAGGGGGAATTGATACTGCGCCTGCCCCTGCCGCCGGGATGCCTGTCGGGGGTCTGGCGTGGCGCGGATTTTCCGGACCGCTATCTGGACGCGACGCGGCACTATTACCGGACCTTCGATGTCGGCGCGCTGGGGGCGGACGGCATGGTCCGGCTGACGGCGCGGCTGGACGACGTCATCAAGGTCGCAGGCCGGCGGATCGCCAGCGGCCAGTTGGAAGACGTGATCGCGGCCCATCCGATGGTGGGCGAGTGTGCGGTGGTGGGGGTGCCCAGCGGGCTGCGAGGCGAAATTCCCGTGGCCTATGTCGTGCCCTCCGTTCCGGTCGCTACACCGGGGCTGGGGGCGGATCTGGTGGACCTGGTACGGCGGCAGATCGGCCCGTTCACCGGCTTGCGGGACGTCGTCTTTGTGGGCAGCCTGCCGCGCACGCGTTCGGGCAAGATCGTGCGCCGGGCGTTGCGCGACAGGTCGTCGCGAGATGTCGCAACCCAGGCCATCCCCACCGCGTAGGAGGAAGACCGCATGTCCGAAGCCCGTCCCCCCGTGCCGCCGTTCACCGCCGAGACCGCGACCCGCAAGGTGCGCGGCGCCGAGGATGGCTGGAACAGTTGCGACCCGCATCGGGTGTCGCTGGTCTACACCCCCGACAGTTTCTGGCGGAATCGGTCGGAATTCATCCAGGGCCGGACGGCGATCATCGCCTTCCTGACCCGTAAATGGCAGGCCGAACGGGAATATCGGCTCATCAAGGAACTCTGGGCCTTTACGGATGACAGGCTGGCCGTCCGCTTCGCCTATGAATGGCATGATGCGGCCGGGAACTGGTTCCGGTCCTACGGCAACGAAAATTGGGAATTCGATGGGAATGGGCTGATGCGCCGGCGCTTCGCCAGCATCAACGACCTGCCGATCCGTGACGACGAACGCAAATTCTTCTGGGACCGCGCGGGGCCGCGCCCGGCCGATCATCCGGGCCTGTCGGACCTGGGATTGTAGGAACCCGGCAAGGGCCAGGGCCCTTGCCGGCGCGCGTCACTCGTCGCCGGGGATCAGTCCGCGATGGCGCAGCATCGGGGTGATGTCGGGGTCTTTTCCATAGAAGGCGCGGAACATCGGTCCGTACTCCTGTGTATGGCCGCGCGAGAGGATCATGTCGCGGAATCTCTGCCCGTTTTCGCGGGTCAGGCCGCCATGGGCGCGGAACCAGGCGAAGGCCGCGTCGTCCAGCATTTCGGTCCACAGATAGGCATAATATCCGGCCGCGTAGCCGTTGGCCCAGATATGGAGGAAATAGCTGGACCGATACCGCGTGGGCACGTCCTTCGTATCGAGGCCCATCCGGTCCATCGACGCGGCTTCGAACCGGTCGACGTCCTGACGCGGCGCGGCGGGCTTGATCGTGTGCCAGTCCATGTCCAGCCTGGCGGCGGTGATGATCTCGCCCAGCGCATAGCCCTGGTCGAAGCGCGCGGCCTTCTTGATCTTGTCCACCAGGGCCTGGGGCATCGGCGCGCCGGTCTGGTACTGTTTCGCGTAATGGGCGAAGACGATCGGGTCCAGCGCCCAATGTTCGTTGAACTGCGAGGGAAATTCGACGAAATCGCGCGCGACCGCCGTACCGGACAGCGTCGGGTAGGTCTGGTCGGCGAACATGCCGTGCAGCGCATGACCGAATTCGTGGAACATCGTGGTGACGTCATCGAAACTTATCAGCGCGGGCTGGCCTGCCGCCGGCTTGGTGAAATTGGCGACGTTATAGATGACCGGCTTCGTGCCCAGCAGGTGCGACTGCCCGACGAAGTTCGACATCCATGCGCCGCCATTCTTGTTGTCGCGCTTGAAATAGTCGAAATAGACCAGCGCCAGCGGCGACCCGTCCTTGTCCGAGACCTCGAACACCCGGACGTCGGGATTGTAGACCGGGATATCCTTCCGTTCCTTGAACGAAATGCCGTAAAGCTGGCTGGCGGCGAAGAACACGCCGTCGCGCAGGACGGTATCGAGTTCGAAATACGGCTTCACCTGGTCCTGGTCCAGATCGTAGCGCGCCTTGCGGACCTGTTCGGCATACAGCCGCCAGTCCCAGGGTTCGGGCTTGAAGGTCTTGCCGTCCTTCTCGATGGCGGACTGGATGTCCGCGACCTCGCGCTTCTGTTCGGCCAGGGTGGCGGGCACGAGCTGGGCGATGAAATGCTGCACGGCGTCGGGCGTCCTGGCCATCTGGTCGTACAGCACATAGGACGCATAGTCCGGGTAGCCCAGCAGCGCCGCCTTGCGCGCGCGCAACTGCGCCAGTTCCGCGATGGTGGCGCGGGTATCGCCGGCGTCGCCCCGTTCGGCGCGCAGCCAGCCGTTGGTGAACAAAGCCTTGCGGGTGTCGCGGTTTTCCAGCGTCTGCAATGCCGGCTGCTGTGTCGTGTTCTGCAGCGGCAGGGCCCATTTGCCGGTCAGCCCGCGATCATGCGCCGCCGACGTCGCGGCGGCGAGGGCGGCCGGGTCCAGCCCCGCCAGCGCCGCCTTGTCCGACACGGCCAATGCGCCGGCCCTGGTCGCGGCCAGCAGTTTCTGCTGGAAGAGGGTCTCCAGCGTCGACAGGCGCGTGTTCAGGCGCCGCAGCGTCGCCTTGTCGGTGTCGGACAACCGGGCGCCGGCATGGACGAATTGCTGATGATAGACCTCCAGCAACTGGGCCTGTTCCGGGTCCAGCTTCAGGGTCGCGCGGGCGGCATGGAGCGCCTGCACGCGGGCGAACAGCCTTGGGTCGAGGTAGATCGCATCCTGATGCTGCGCCAGCAGGGGGGCGATGGCCGCCTGCACCTTGTCCAGCGTCGGGTTCGTGTTGGCCTGGTAGACCCCGGAGAAGGTTTCCGATACGCGGTCGAGCACCCGTCCGGATCGTTCCATCGCGGTGATGGTGTTGTCGAAGGTCGGCGCGGCGGGATTGCCGGCGATGGCCTGGATTTCGGCGCGCTGCGCCTTCATGCCCAGCAGGAAGGCGGGCTGGTAGTCGCCGTCGTGGATCAGGTCGAACCGGGGGGCCTGAAACGGCAGCGTACTGGCGGCCAGGAAGGGATTGGCGGCGGCCCGCGCCAATGCCGGGGCGGTGGACCAGCCGGCCAGGCAGGTGACGAGGGCGGCAGTACGAAGCCAGACGGCGCGGTTCATTCACGTATCCTTCCCGGTGTCCCGGCCGGAAGGGGCGTGTCGCCCCATCCGGCCGGCGCAGCATGGCCGAAGGACGGACAAAAAACCACCCGACCCGGAACGATCGGGTGGAGAAACGTCTATCGCGACAGGGCGGGATAATCGACATATCCCTCCGGCCCGGCCCCGTAGAACGTCGCCGGGGCGGGTGGATTCAGCGGGGCGTCGTCGCGCAGGCGCGCGGGCAGGTCGGGGTTGGCGATGAAGGGCTTGCCGAACGCGGCGGCGTCGGCCCAGCCGGCATCCAGCGCCGCCTGCGCCGAGGCGCCGGTCAGCCCTTCGTTTGCGATATAGGGGCCGCCGAACGCGGCCTTCAGGCGCGGCCCGAGGCTGTCGGGCCCGACGGCTTCGCGCGCGCACAGGAAGGCGATCCGGCGCCGGCCCAGTTCGGTCGCGACATGGCCGAAGGTCGCGGCCGGGTTCGAATCCCCCATGGAATGGGCGTCGCAGCGTGGCGCCAGATGCACGCCGACCCGCCCGGCCCCCCAGACCGAAATGGCCGCATCGGTGACCTCCAGCAGCAGGCGGGCCCGGTTTTCGATCGACCCGCCATAGCGGTCGGTCCGGTGGTTGGTGCTGTCCTGCAGGAACTGGTCCAGCAGATAGCCATTGGCGCCGTGGATCTCGACACCGTCGAATCCGGCCTGCCGGGCATGCGCCGCCCCCTGGCGAAAGGCCTCGACGATGCCGGGGATTTCCCCGCTGTCCAGCGCGCGGGGGGTGACGAACGGCCGTTCGGGCCGCAGGAGGCTGACATGGCCCTGCGCCGCGATGGCGCTGGGCGCCACGGGCAGGTCGCCGTCCAGAAGGGAGGGATCGGAAATGCGCCCGACATGCCAGAGCTGCATGAAGATCCGTCCGCCGGCGCCATGCACGGCCTGGGTGACTTGCCGCCAGCCCGCGACCTGTTCGGCGCTCCAGATTCCCGGCACGCCGCGATAGCCGATACCCTGGGGCGAGACCGGCGTCGCCTCGGACAGGATCAGCCCGGCCGAGGCGCGCTGCACGTAATAATCGGCCATCAGCGCGTTGGGGACATGGGTGTCGCCGGCGCGCAGGCGCGTCAGGGGCGCCATAATCACGCGGTTGGGCAGGGTGAGGTCGCCGATGGTCAACGGGTCGAACAGGGTTGGCATGCTGATATCCTTGAACAGGCGTTGTATTAGACTGGTCGTCTTGAAGGCGGGCGACGCTCCGCCCGCGGGCCGGGCTGTCAGGGGGGCAGGGCCAGCAGGGTCCGCGTGGTCGCCATCGCCTCGTCGAACGGCCGGTGGTCGCGGGTGAATTTGGCCAGAAGGGTCGCGCCCAGCCAGAGCTGGTACAGGACCATCGCCACATGCCCCGGATCATCGACCCGTGGCAGCGATCCGTCGTCGCCCCCCGCCGTGACGCCGCGTTCCAGCCGGGCCACGATCCTCCGCGTGCCGTCCGCCAGGATGGCGCGCATGCCCTCGGACAGGTCGCAGACCTCGGCCCCCAGCTTGACCGCCAGGCATTGGCCGCAGGCGTCGCTGCCGGTCTGCGCGTCGCGCCAGCCCTGCCAGTAGCGCATCAGCCGGTCCGCCGCGGTCCCGCCGGAGTCGGACAGGATCGCGTCGATGCGTGCCAGGCCGGTGGTGAAATACTGCTCCAGCAGGGCTTCGCCGAACGCCTCCTTGGACGCGAAATAATGATAGAACGACCCCTTGGGCACGCCGGCGGCGCCCAGGATCTCGTTCAGTCCGACGGCGGAAAACCCCTTGCGGCCCAGGATCGGCCGGGCCGTGTCCAGGATATGCTGGCGAACGTCATGGGGGGCGGAAAGCGTGCTCACCCCGGCACGCTACAACCGATTAGACCAGTCGTCTAGAAGAAAATGACTCTCCAACCTGCGCCGGGCGGCGGGTGGCATGTGTTTTGCGTCGGCTGGCAGGAAATGTGTATTGCACCATCAAGAAGCGTTTTATATTGACCGTCGCCGATCGTACCGTATGATCCCGTTCACGCTACAGGTTTTCGGGGTTTCGCCGGGCGCCTGTCATGTCATCGTCAGGACCATGGAGGAAACCGGGTTTTGAGCCATATCCAGCTCCGCCACGACCAGGGTGTCCGGCGATGCGCCGCGTCGGCCGGGTATGCGCGTGTCGTGCCGTCCGGCGGCGGGCCGGCCGGCACGAAAATGTGGGACAGGGCATGGGGCGTCGCGGTGCTGGCCGGTGTGGCCTGGCTGGCCCGTTCCGCCTGGGCCGGCGGGGTCACGCTGCGCGACCTGTCCGATGCCGCGGGTTGCCTGTTCGCGTTCTGACCCGGCAGGCCGTCCGGACTTACCCCAATCCGCGTTATGAGTGGCCCATCGGTTGGTATAAGGTCCTGATTGACAGGGATCGGGGCAGGATGTGACCGGCATGGTTGCGATACCGAAGCGAAAAGCGGCCACGCGGAACATCGCGGCGGCGACCATCGGCAACGCGCTGGAATTCTACGATTTCACGGTCTACGCGGCCTATGCGACGACGATCGCGCGGGTGTTCTTTCCGGTCGGCAATTCCTTTGTGGGCCTGCTGCTGTCGGTCGCGACCTTCGGCCTGGGGTTCCTGGCGCGGCCGCTGGGGGCGGTGATGCTGGGTATCCATTCCGATCGCCGGGGCCGCAAGGCGGCGATGAGCATGACGATCTGGATGATGGCGCTGGGCAGCCTGATGATCGCCGTCCTGCCCGGCTACGACCGGATCGGGGTCCTGGCGCCGCTGCTGCTGGTCGTCGCCCGGCTGGTCCAGGGGTTCTCGACAGGCGGTGAAATGGGGCCGGCCACGGCCTTCCTGGTGGAAAGCGCCACCGCGCGCCGCATCGCCCTGGCCGGTAGCTGGCAGATCGCCAGCCAGCAGGGCGGCACGTTCCTGTCCGGCCTGCTGGGGCTGATGCTGGGCCTGTCGATGTCACCGGCGGCGGTCGAATCCTGGGGGTGGCGCATGCCCTTCCTGCTGGGGGTCCTGATCGCGCCGGTCGGCTACTGGATCCGGCATTCGGTTGACGAGACACTGGAACATTCGGTCGCCCTCGATGGCGCGGGGGCGGTGGCGCGCCGGCTGCTGCGCGACATGCCCGGGCGCGTCGGGGCTGCGATAGTGATCGTCGCCGGGGTGACCGTCGCGCAATATTTCTTCCTGTACGGCACGACCTTCGCCATCCGCACGCTGCATGTCCCGGCGGACTTCGCGCGCACGATGAACCTGGTCCTGGGGGGCGTCGGGCTGGTGTTCGCGCTGGCCGGCGGCTGGCTGGCCGATCGCTGTGGCGCGCGCCCCGTCGTGGTCGCGGCGCGGCTGGCGATGGCGGCGGCGCTTTATCCCGGCTTCATGGTCGTGATGCATGACCCGCGGCCGGGCGTGTTCCTGGCGGTCCTGGCGGTGCTGATGGTGGCGCACGGGGTTGCCAGCGGCGCGGCCATCGTCATCCTGACCGGGCTGTTTCCCATGGAGGTCCGCACACTCGGGACCGGCCTCTCCTACGCCCTGGCGGTCACGATCTTCGGCGGCACGGCCCAGCTCGTCTTCACCGCGCTGATCGGCCTGACCGGCAGCCCGATGTCCTGGCTTTTCTATATCGTCGCCGTATCCGTCGTGTCGGTGACGCCGCTGCTGTCCGGACGGATGGCGTGGGTCCTCGACGGTCGGGAAGATGATCTCGCGGCCGGCGCGCCGGATGCGGTTCGCATGTGAACAATAGGCCGGGCCGCACGTTCAGCTTCCGCGGGCCGGCCCGGCCGTGCCCTCCGGGAAAGATCACCGATGCCGCATGACACCCCCCTGATTTCGACGATCGTGGCGGGGCTTGTTCTGGCGTTCGTGTTCGGTGCCCTCGCCAACCGGCTGCGTATGCCGCCGCTTGTCGGCTATCTCGTCGCGGGGATCCTGGTGGGGCCGCACACGCCCGGCTTCGTCGCCGATCAATCGCTGGCGCCCGAACTGGCGGAACTCGGCGTGATCCTGCTGATGTTCGGTGTCGGCCTGCATTTCTCCCCGAAGGAGTTGCTGGCGGTGCGTTTCATCGCCATTCCGGGGGCGATGGCGCAGATCGGGGTCGCCACGGCGCTGGGCTGGGCGCTGGGCGTCGCCATGGGATGGTCGTCGGCCGGTGGGCTGGTCTTCGGCCTGGCCGTCTCGGTCGCTTCCACCGTCGTGTTGCTGAAAGCACTGCAGGAGCGCCGTCTGGTGGAGACGGAACGCGGCAGGATCGCCGTCGGCTGGCTGATCGTCGAGGATCTGGTGACGGTCCTGGCGCTGGTGCTGATCCCCGCCCTTGCGAGCATGACGGGACAGGGCGGCATCGCGCGCGATCCACTTGTGGGCCTCATGGGGCGCGTTCTCGGCTTCGATCCGGGACTGGGCGGGATTCTGGCGGTGACGGTGCTGAAGCTGGGGGGCTTCGTCGCGGTGATGCTGCTGATCGGCCGCCGGGGAATCCCCTGGGTGCTGCATCACATTGCCCATACCGGCTCGCGCGAGCTGTTTCGCCTGGGCGTGCTGGCCATAGCGCTGGGCGTGGCGTTCGGGGCGGCGAAGCTGTTCGGGGCCTCGCTGGCGCTGGGCGCCTTCTTCGCCGGGACGATCCTGTCGGAAAGCGAACTCAGTCAGCGCGCGGCGCAGGAAAGCCTGCCGCTGCGCGATGCGTTCGCCGTGCTGTTCTTCGTGTCGGTGGGCATGTTGTTCGACCCACGGGCGCTGTTCGAAAGCCCGCTGCCCCTGCTGGGAACGCTCGCCATCATTCTGGTCGGAAAGTCGATCACCGCGTTTCTGATCGTCATCCTCTTCCGGCGCGGTGTGGCCATCGCGCTCACCATTTCGGCCAGTCTCGCGCAGATCGGCGAGTTTTCCTTCATCCTTGCCGATATGGGCGTGACGCTGCACCTGCTGCCCGAGCAGGGGCGCAGCCTGCTGCTGGCGGGGGCCATCATTTCGATCGTCCTGAATCCGATGATCTTCGCCCTGTGCGAGCGCATCATCCGGCCCGCGCTCGAGGCCCGGGTCATCCGGGCCGCGATCGCCTCGGTCGTCCCCCTCGCGCCCGCGCTTCTTCATGCCGAGACGCCGGCACCGTCCGAACCGGCCGGCGAGGGCGCCTATCCGGAGGGCGAGGCCGCACCGACCGGGCTGACGGATCATGTGGTGGTGGTGGGGTACGGGCGGGTGGGCGGGATCGTCGTCGCAGCACTTCACGAATCGCGGGTGCCGTTCCTGGTGATCGAGGACGCCGACCAGAGTATCGCGCTGCTCCAGAGCCGGGGGATCGAGGTGATCGTCGGCAATGCGGCGTCGCCCGATGTGCTGGCGCTTGCCAACCTCCCGGCGGCCCGCAGCATCGTCGTTGCCATTCCGGGGGCGTTCGAAGCCGGACAGGTGGTCGAGCAGGCCCGGGCGCTCAATCCGTCGATCCTCATTATCGGGCGGGCCCATTCCGACGCGGAGACCGAACATCTGACCCGGCTGGGCGCCGACACCGTCATCATGGGGGAACGTGAGATCGCCCGTGGGATGATCGACCGGCTCCGCCGTTCGGCTCCGGCGATCCTGCCGGCGGACGTCGCATCCCCGCCGCCCTTCTCGGTGGGGTGAGGGGCGTCAGGCGCGGAAGGGCGCGAATTCGGGGTCGGTCGCGAAGACGCTGTCGTAATAATCGCGATGTTTCAGGTGCCGGGCCGCGTCCTCGTCGATGATGGCCAGGCTGTCCGGGTGGAAGTGCAGGGCGGTCGCGCTGACCATCGGGGTGACCGGCCCTTCCACCGCCTGCGCCAGGATGTCGGCCTTGGCCGACCCCGTGGCGACCAGCACGACCCGCCGGGCTTCCAGGATGGTGCCGACGCCCATGGTCAACGCCCGCCGGGGGACGGCGTCGATGTCGTCGTCGAACAGAGCGGCGTTCTGCCGCCGTGTGCCGGGGGCCAGCGTGATGTCGCGGGTGCGCGAGGTGAAGGGCGACAGGGGTTCGTTGAAGCCGATATGCCCGGTTTCGCCGATGCCGACCAGTTGCAGGTCGATGCCGCCCGCCCGGCGGATGGCGTCCTCGTACCGGGCGGCCTCGGCCGCCAGGTCGGTGGCTGATCCATCCGGCAGCATCGTGTTGCCGATGGGGATGTTGATGCGCGAAAACAGACGGTCGTTCATGTAGGTGCGGTACGAATGGGCGCTGCCGGGCGGCAGGCCGATATATTCGTCGAGGTTGAACGTGCGGCAGCCCGAGAAGTCGAGGGCCTCCGCGCGGCTGATTTCGACCAGCGCGTCGTAGACCCGCTCCATCGTGCGGCCGGTGGCCAGCCCCAGCACGCAGTCGGGCCGGGCCTTGAGCAGGTCGGCGATCAGGCGCGCCGTCAGGGCCGCCACCGCCCGATCGTCATTTCGTACCACCAGTTTCATGCGCGTCTGTCCCCGGACCGTTTCGCCGTGCCGAATGGATAATAGGTCTTTCCATGGACTGGACACACCACCTGCGGCAGATGAACCTGGCCGCAACCGCCACGGAGGAGAACCGACCATGACCGATCTTCAGGGGCGGCTTGTCCTGCCGGACCGGGTGGTGGCCGGCACCCTGTCGTTCGACGGGGTGATCCGGTCGATCGACGAGAAGGGCGAGGCGTCCGGGCGCTACATCCTGCCCGGCTTCATCGACGCCCATGTGCATGGCGGCGACGGCGCCGATACGATGGATGGCGTGGCGGCGATCCGCCGCCTGTCGCGCTTTCATATGGCGCACGGGACCACCACGATCCTGCCCACCACCATCACGCGCCCCTGGCCGGACGTCATGGACGCGCTGCGGGCGGTGGCGGAGGTGCGGCGGGATGGGTTTGCGGACGGGGTCGGGCCGGCCGTTCACGGCGCCCATCTGGAAGGGCCGTTCGTCAGCCCGCATCGCCTGGGCGCGCAGCCGCCCTTCGCCATCGCGCCGGACCCCGCGCATGTGCGCGCGGCGCTGGAGGTCGGGATCGTGCGGGTGGTGACCCTGGCGCCCGAACTGGACCATGCCGACACGGCCATCGAATCGTTTGCCGCGGCGGGCGTGCGCGTCAGCATCGGCCATACCACCGCCGGCTTCGAGCAGACCGAACAGGCGATCTGCCGGATCTGCAGCGCGGGCGGCACGGCCGGCGCGACCCATCTGTTCAACGCCATGGGCGGGATCGAGGGCCGCCGGCCCGGACCGGCGGCGGCGCTGTTCTGCAGCGACGCAGGCTATGCCGAACTGATTTTCGACACGCATCACGTCCATCCCGGCAGTTTCAGGCTGGCGCACCGGGTGATGGGCGAGCGCCTGCTGTTCGTCACCGACGCGATGCGCGGCGCCGGCCTGGGCGACGGACCCAGCCAACTGGGCGGACAGGACGTGATGATCCGCGATGGGGTCGCACGGCTGCCCGACGGCGTGCTGGCCGGCAGCGTCCTGACCCTGGACGTCGCCCTGCGTAACGCCGTGCGGGCGGGGACGCCGGTCACCGAGGCGGCGGCCCTGGTCAGCGGGAATGCCGCCCGCTATCTGGGCCTGGACGATCGCGGGGCCCTGCGGCCCGGCCTGCGGGCGGATTTCGTGGTGATGAACGCGGCGTTCGAAATCGAGGAAGTCTGGGTGGAGGGCGTGCGCCGGCGGTAGCGCGGCGGGGCGTTATTGCGGCACCAGCGGGGCCGTGGCCTGCCGCGTGGCGCGGCCTTTCAGGACATGCAGCCCGAACAGCAGGATATAGAGATAGGCCGGAATCATGATTCCGGCGAAGACGGCCTGGAAATCGTGGCCCTGCTTCAGGGCCACGAAGATCTGCGGCAGGACGGCCCCGCCCGAGAACGCCATGACCAGATAGGCCGATGCCCGCCCCGTGGCGCTGCCCATGTCCCGGATGGAAATCGGAAACAGGGTGGGCATAATCATGGCGTTGGCCAGCCCCAGCAACGCCACGCAGGCGACGGAGGCATAGCCGGTGCTGAGGAACGCGCACACCGTCAGCAGGATGCCGGTCGCCGCGGACGCGACCAGGCAGCGTTCCTGCGACAGCAGGCGGGGCACGCACAGCAGGCCGCCGACATAGCCGAGCATCATGGCTGCCAGCGTCAGCGAGGTGAAGAATTTGGTCGTATCCAGCGGCAGGCCGAAGCCTCGGCCATAGGTGCCGATGGCGTCGCCCGCCATGACCTCGACCCCCACATACAGGAACATGCCCAGCACGCCGAACAGCAGGCGCCCGCGCGGCGCGGCGGTGGTCGTTTCGGCACGGGCGGGCGCGTCCAGCGCAATGTCGGGCAGGGACGAGCGCCGCACCCACGCCGCCGCCAGCAGCAGGATCAGCGCCATGCCCAGATAGGGCAGGTAGACGGCATGGGTGAAGCCGTCCAGGATCCGGTCGCGCGCGACGGGGTCGGTCGTGGCGCGGATCCGGTTCGCGACCCCGCCGATGTCGCGCATGACCAGCAGGGCCAGGGCGATCGGCGCGACGATGCCGGCGAACTTGTTGCACACGCCCATGATTGCAATGCGCTGGGCCGCGCTTTCGATCGGGCCGAGGATGCTGACATACGGATTGACCGTGATCTGCAACAGCGACAGCCCCGCGCCCAGCACCACCAGGCCCCCCAGCGCGCCGGGGTACCAGCGCAGGCTGATGAACTGGCCGAACAGGACCGCGCCCGCCGCCATGACCACCAGCGCCAGCGCCAGCCCCTTCTTCAGCCCCGTCCGCGCGGTGATGAACGAGGCCGGGACCGGGAACAGGAAATAGGACAGGTAGAACACCAGCGGGACCAGGAAGGCGCTGACGTCGCTGATGTCGAACGCGACCTG
Source organism: Gluconacetobacter johannae (assembly GCF_014174305.1). GTDB lineage: Bacteria > Pseudomonadota > Alphaproteobacteria > Acetobacterales > Acetobacteraceae > Gluconacetobacter > Gluconacetobacter johannae. Next base: position 182,261 of record NZ_JABEQH010000005.1, read on the forward strand.
CACGAACGAGATCAGCGGCCCGTTCAGCCAGGTGACGAAACCGATCATGAAGAACAGGCCGCCCAGCATGACGATGGGCAGCCAGCCATACGGGCCGGCGGGGCTTTGGAATCGGGCGGGCATGGGGTGGTCGGTCTTTCGGTTCTGCGTGGGCTGCCAGGGAGTGTGCCTCTCCTGCCGGGAAAAGTCTCTCCACTTCTGAAACGGGGACCGTTTGTGCTTCCGAACAATCCCTATAAAGACAGGGGAGGTAGGGAGAGGCCGATGACAGGAAACGACGTTCGCACGCACCGCCCGAAGCGGGCGCCGATGCGGGGCCGCAACCATGCGCGGCGGGGCCGTGCCATGTGGGGCGCGGGCGTCGCACTGGTGGCCCTGCTCTCGGCCGCCGGCGTGGCCCGGGCGGCGCCGGCGCTGATGCCGTATCCCGCGTCCGTCCGGTTCGACGCCGGTAGCCTGTCCATTCCGGAGGGTGTGTCGGTGACCTGGGAGGGCGCGCGGACGCCAATGCTGGAACGGGCGGTCGGGCGGTTCAGGGCGCGCCTGGCGGCGCTTGGCGGCATTCCGGCGCCGGCCGCCGACGCGCCGGCGGCGACGCAACTGCATATCCATGTCGGCGCCGACCCGGCTTACCTGAGCGTCGCCGCGCGCGAGGGGTACAGGCTGACGGTCGACGTGCACGGGATCGACCTTGCGGCCGACGGGCCGGCCGGCGTGCTGCATGGGCTTGCCACCCTGCTGCAACTGGTGCGGGCCGGCCCGCAGTCCCCCGCGATCGCCTTCGCGCGGATCGACGATGCGCCGCGCTTCGCCTGGCGGGGTGTCATGATCGACGTCGCGCGGCATTTCATGACGATCGAGACCCTGAAACGCCAGATCGACGCCATGGAACTGGTGAAGCTGGATGTGCTGCACCTGCATCTGAGCGACGGCCAGGGATTCCGTGTCGAAAGCCGCGTCTTTCCCCGGCTGACGACGGTGGCGTCCCATGGCCAGTACTACACGCAGGAGCAGATCCGCGACCTGGTCGCCTATGCGGCGGACCGGGGGATCCGCATCGTGCCGGAATTCGATACGCCGGGCCATGCGTTCGCGCTGCTGCTGGCCTATCCCGACCTGGCGTCGCAGCCGCCGGCGCCCGGCGACCGCCATCAGGTCAATGTGGCGGCGATCGACCCGACGCTGGAAGGCAGCTATCGTTTCCTGCGCCGGCTGTATGGCGAAATGGGGCATCTGTTCCCCGATCCCTATTTTCATGCCGGCGGCGACGAGGTCTCGGCCACGCAATGGACGAAGAATGCCGCGATCGCCGCGTTCATGCGGCAGAACGGTTTCGCCACGCCGCAGCAATTGCAGGCGGCATTTACCGCGCGGATCCAGAAGATCCTTCACGATCAAGGCAAGATCATGATGGGGTGGGACGAGATCACCGAGGCGGCGATCCCCGGCAATGTCGTCATCGAGGCCTGGCGCGGGTCGAAATTCATCGCGTCGGCCACGCGGGCGGGACATCCGGTGGTGGTGTCGGCGGGCTATTACCTCGACCTGCTGCAACCCGCGTCGGAACATTATCTGGTCGATCCGCTGGACCCGCAGGCCAACGGGCTGACGCCCGAGCTGGCGGAAAAGCTGCGCCCGAAACTGGGCGCCATGGTCGACGCCCTGAAGCTGGACCCGTCGGCGACGATGAGCCCGGCCCAGGACAGGCTGGTGATGGGCGGCGAGGCCCCGCTGTGGACCGAGGTCGTGACCGACGAGATGCTGGACGCCCGGCTGTGGCCCCGGTCCGCCGCCATTGCCGAGCGGTTCTGGTCGCCGGCGTCGGTGCGCGACGTGCCCGACATGTATCGCCGGCTGGCGGTTGTGCAGGACGAATTGTGCGTGACGGGGTTGCAGGCCCAGGCCAATCGCTATCGCATGGCGGCGCGGCTGTCGCCCGGCAACGCAGGGCCGGTGCTGACCCTGGCCGATGCGACCAGCCCGATCCGGCATTACGGCCATAATCATCCTGTCTCCCACGGACCGAACGGGCCGGTCGTGCAGCAGATGAACACCCCCAGCGACATCGCCGCGCCCGACAGTGCCGGGGCCGAGCGGTTCAACGACCTGGCGCGCCGTTACGTGGCCGGCGACCGTTCGGTGCGTCCGGTGCTGGAGGCCATGCTGACCCGCTGGCGCGACAATGACGCGGCGTTCCAGGCGGTGTCGGCGGGGCGTCCGATCCTGGAGGACGCCCGCCCGGCCTCGCAGGAGCTGAAGGCCCTGGCGCAGGCCGGTCTGGACGCCCTGGCGGGACGGAACGGCAAGGACTGGCGGGCCGTGACCGGCGCCCTGCTGGCCCGGCAGGATCAGGCGGTGGCGGCGTCGGCCAACATGGTCGTCAGCCACACGGTGGCCCAGCCACCGGCGGATCTGTTGCAGGACATCACGCCGGGCGTCCGGACCCTGGCGGGGCTGGACTGAGGCCCCGTGACGGCGGCGTCGTGTCGCCGCGTCATGTCGGCCAGATCGGGGGGCTCGGTCTCGAACGATGCGGTGCCGTGTTGGACGTGCCAGCCATAGATCGCGGTGATGGCAGGCAGGTCCGCGATCGCCGCCGGCCGGACGGTGGGGCGGGAGGTCGTGTTCAGAATCCTACGACGGGATGCGGGATGTAGGGGGCCTCCAGCGCCGCGATCTCGGCATCGTCCAGGGTCAGGGAGAGGGCGGCCAGCGCGTCGTCCAGGTGGCCGGGTTTCGACGCGCCGACGATCGGCGCGGTGACGCCGGGCTGTTGCAGCAGCCAGGCGAGGGCGACCTGCGCGCGCGGCACGCCACGGGCCTGCGCGACGCGGCCGACCGCGTCGATCGTCGCCCGGTCGGCCTGGAGGGTGGCGGTATAGAGGGCGCGCGTGACCTTGTCGCTTTCCTGCCGGATGGTGCTGTCGCGCCAGTCCCGCGCCAGCAGGCCGCGCGCCAGCGGGCTCCAGGGCAGGATTCCGATCCCCTGGTCGCGGCAGAAGGGCAGCATTTCACGCTCTTCCTCGCGGTTCAGCAGGTTCAGATGGTTCTGCATGGACACGAATTCGGTCCATCCGTTCAGCCGTGCGGTATAGATGGCCTTGGCGAACTGCCAGGCGTACATCGAGGACGCACCGATATAGCGCGCCTTGCCGGCCTTCACGACATCGTGCAGGGCTTCCATCGTTTCCTCGATGGGCGTGTGAGGGTCCCAGCGGTGGATCTGGTACAAATCCACGTAATCGGTGCCCAGGCGGCGCAGGCTGTTGTCGATCTCGCCCAGGATGGCGCGGCGCGACAGGCCGGAGCCGTTCGGGCCGTTCCGCATGGGGAAAAACACCTTCGTCGCCAGCACGATCTCGTCGCGCCGGGCAAAATCGCGAATGGCCCGGCCGACGATTTCCTCGGACGTGCCGTCGGAATAGCTGTTGGCGGTATCGAGGAAAGTGATCCCGGCTTCCAGCGCCTGGCGGATCAGGGGGCGGCTGGCCGCCTCGTCCAGGGTCCAGGAATGGGTGCCGCGATCCGGGATGCCGTAGGTCATGCAGCCCAGGCAGAGGCGGGGAAGCTGAAGGCCGCTACGGCCCAGTCTTGCATACTCCATGGCGGCGGTCCCTTGCTTCGGGCGTGTCGGCCCGGTGGCGGATGGATAGCTGGCGGAAGGCCAGCAGAACGATCCCATCCCTGTCAATCATACCCTGTCAGGCGCCCCCTGCCGGACGCCGTCGGCGACATGCCGGTCGAGCATATCCGTGAAGGCGGAAAAGAGTTTTCGCATTTGCGGCAGTTTGTAAGGGAACAGTTCGACGGGATCCATGTCGTGCACGATCATCGAAACGCCGGCTTCAAATACCAGCAGCTTGCCATCCTGTGTTTCCGCGCAGTCCATGACGAAGTAATCGAGGGCCAGACGGCGTGCGAGTTCGGTCAGGGCTTCCTGATGGCGGAGGCCGAATTCCGTATCGAAATGCGTCATGAAACGCTCTTCCTCGACGCGCTTTTCGGCCGAGGCATGCATGTCGGCGTTGAGATACCAGATCGCCCATTGATCCGAGATGGCCATGTGGCACGCGAACGCCCGCCCGTTGACGAAGACGATCCGATATTTGCGAAACAGTCCGTCAGTGTTGCTGTAATCCGTAAACGGCGACAGGAAGAATTCCGCACCGTCCTGATTTTCCATATAGGCCTCGACATCACGGGCCTGCGTCAGCCGTTCCAGCCCTTTCCCCGCATGCGAGCCGACCGGCCGGGCAATCAGGGGAAACGGCATGGCATCCGATGGCGACGATCCGCTGCCAAGCGCCAGAAGTTCCGCCCGGGAGACACGCTCCGTCGGATTGATATGCAAGCCCTTCACGTCCTGAAGCAGTAAATAGAGGCGGTCGCGATCCGTTTGCCGGATCCTGTCGGGAAGATTGAGGAAGGGGCGCGGCCAGCGGCCGGCGAGCGATCCGAGTTGCGCGAGGCATTCCGCCGTTTGCTCGTCGTCGGAAATCGTAACGATGGCGATGTCGTGGTCCGGGATCAGGTCTTCGACGGGTCGTCCCGGCAGGACATACAATACGATCAGTTCGATATCGGAACCAGAAACGAGAAATTCGATCGGCGTATTGCCGCCGATATCAAGGGGCGCCGCAAGTGCCAGAACCCGCATCCGCGGATGTGCCGGCGCGCCTGATATGCGATAACATTGGCACTGCGCGAGCGCCTCGTCCTGGATCTGCAATCCTAGGGCGCGATTCCCGGATATCTGTTCGATCACAGCCAGATCCATGGCAGCCCCCGGTTCGTTGCGCCGCGCCTTCAGAGTCTCGTGAATCGACGAGATATCGCGACCCTGCATCGCCGCGCGAACGAGAGGGGCGATGCCAATCCTGTCGCAAATCTGGAGGTCGGAACGAAGCCTGAGAGCCAAAATCGAGATCCTTTGCATAGGCGCGGCGCGCCCCCGCCTGTCCGGCCGCACTATAGCCGCGCCTGGCGTCGTTATGAAACCGGCCGGGCGGAGTTGGCGGGACAGGTGGGGTGTTGCCCGAGCCCTTGGGGAACCCGAGATTTTATGACCGCTGAAGCGCCCTTCACGACGCGGAGGGGTATTACGCCCTGGCGACGCCGAAGATGTCCTGAAGCTGGCGGGCCATGATCGTGGCGTCCACATCCTGCCCGAACCACAGCCTGACGCTGATGACGCCCTGGTTCACCAGCATGCCCAGCCCGTCGAGCGTGGTGCAGCCCCGCGCCTCGGCCGCGCGCAGCAGCGCCGTGCGCGGCGGGTTGGGGATGACGTCGGCGACGATCATCCCGTGGCGCAGGCTGTCCGGGTCGATGTCGGGCATGGCCTGGGCGTCGCCAAGCCCGACGGATGTCGCATTAATCAGCACGTCGACATCCCGTGGAATCGCGAACCGTTCGGTCCAGGGCAGGAACATGGCCTCGGCGGCTGTCCTGTCGTTGATAAGCGCCGCGATGTCCCGGCCGCGCGCGGCGTCGCGGTTGACGATCGTCAGGCGGCGCGCGCCTGCCAGGGCCAGTTCCACGGCGATCGCGCGTGCCGCGCCGCCTGCGCCCAGCAGGCAGAAATCCTTGCCCTTCGGGTCGGTCACGCCCGAGAGGGAGTCCAGGAAGCCCTTGCCGTCGGTGTTTTCGCCGGTCAGCTTGCCGTCGCGGATGACCACGCAATTGACCGCCCCGATGATCGCGGCGGACTCGGCCAGCGTATCCAGATGCGCCAGCACCGCGATCTTGTGCGGGATGGAACAGTTGAAGCCGGCCCACCCCATGGCCACGGCGCCCCGGATGGCGTCGGCCAGTCCGTCGGCCTTCACGTCGCAATTGATATAGCGGGCGTTCATGTCGTGATGCCGATAGGCGGCCTCGATCATCGCGACGGTCGGGTTGTCGGCGCAGGGGGTGGAGAAGGACCCTGTCAGCGCGGCGAGGAACGTTTGGGACGACATGATGAAGGTCTCCTGAAAACGCGGGAGACGGCGCGGAAAATCTCGTCGTCTCCGGTCGGCCGGCAGGATTGCATAGCTATGCAGGAATGTCACCCGCCATGGCGCGTACTGCCGCGTTCGACCAGCCGCGCGGGAACGTTCAGCGTGCGTCCACCCGCCGGCCCCGGCGGCCCGGCCAGGGCCGTGGCCAGCAGGTCCAGCGCGGCCGCCACCATCCGGTCCACCTGCTGGTCGAACGACGTCAGGTCGTAGCTGTGCCACGCCGCCTGCGGGATATCGTCATACCCCATCACCAGCACGTCGCCGGGGACGGACAGGCCGCCCGCCTGGCGCAGGGCATCGATCGCCCCGCAGGCCATCAGGTCGTTGCCGCAGAACAGCCCGTCCGGCGGCGGGGACACCGACAGCAGGCGGCGGATGGCGTCATATCCGCCCTGATAGGTGTCGGCGCCCTGCATCGTCGCGGCGGGAGCCAGGCCATGGGTCGCCAGCCGTTCCACGAAGCCCCGGCCGCGTTCCTGCGACGCCGCGTTGGCGCGGGGGCCGGCCATCCAGGCGGGCCGCCGGACGCCGCGATCGGCCAGCAGGTCGGCGGCATCCCGCCCCGCCGCCCGGTTGTCCGAGCGCACGGTGGAAATCCAGGATGACGTCAGGCGGGAATTGAAACAGACGATGGGAATCCGCAGGGCGGACAGCGCGTCGGCGGCCCGCCGCGTGCCGACCGCCAGCGCCGTGACGGCGGCATCGACCCGATAGCCCGCAAGCTGGTCCAGCGCCGCGTCCAGCGCCAGGGAATCCGCGACCTGGACCAGCAGCACATGCAGGCCGATACCGCGCAGGGCGACGGCGAACCGGTCCAGGACCGTGGCGTAGAACGGGTTGTCCAGCCCGCCGACGATCACCCCGACCATGTGCGACCGGCCGGACAGCATGATGGCGGGAATGCGATTGGGGCGGTAGCCCAGTGTCGCGGCCGCCGCCAGCACCTTTTCGCGCGTGCGGGCGGACACGCTGCCGTCGGGCGAGAAGGTGCGCGACACGGCGGATTGCGAGACGCCGGCCAGCCTGGCCACGTCGGTGGACGATACCGGGCGGATGATTGGGCCTCCTGCCGGAGTCAGGCCGCCGCCGAGGGGGCGGTGGCGGGAGGGATGGTCGCCGGGCGGGCGTACATGTCCCCCCAGTCCTTGAGGGCCATGATGACCGGATGCAGCGTGCGTCCCCGGTCGGTCAGGCTGTATTCCACCCGAGGCGGAATTTCGGGATGGATCGTGCGGAGGACCAGCCCGTCACGTTCCAGTTCACGCAACTGCGTGGTCAGCATGCGTTGCGTGACATTGGCCAGGCGGCGGCGCAGTTCGCTGAAGCGCATGGTGCGTTCGAACAGATGGAACAGGATCACGCCCTTCCATTTGCCGTCGATGAATTGCAGCGCGGCCTCGACCGCGCAGCCGGGCGAGCAGTCGAGGCGGACGTGGCGGGTGCGGGGCATGGCGGTATCATTTCCGATACTATGGGTGCGGCATGTGCGTTCTTGCGCCGGCAAAGCATAGGGGTGCATCTGGATGCAGGACAAGAAGGAGAGCCCTGCCATGCGTGCCGTCGGCTATCAGAAATCCCTCCCGATCACGGCCGATGACGCCCTGGTCGATATCGAACTGCCCCGGCCCGAAATTTCGGGCCATGACATTCTCGTCGCGGTCCGCGCGGTGTCGGTCAATCCGGTCGACACCAAGGTGCGCCTGCGCGCCGAACCGGCGGCCGGGGCGTGGAAGGTGCTGGGCTGGGATGCGGCCGGGGTGGTCGTCGCGGTCGGGCCGGAGGTGACGCGCTTCGCGGTGGGGGACGACGTCTTCTATGCCGGGGCACTGGGGCGGCAGGGCACGAATGCCGAATTCCATGCGGTGGACGAGCGGATCGTCGGCCGCAAGCCGCGTTCGCTGGACTGGGCGCAGGCGGCCGCCCTGCCGCTGACGGCGCTGACGGCGTGGGAAATGCTGTTCGACCGCCTGGATATCCGCAGGCCCGTGCCGGGGGCGACCCCCGCGATCCTGGTCGTCGGCGGGGCAGGGGGCGTGGGGTCCATGGCCATCCAGCTGGTGCGCGGGTTGACCGACCTTGCGGTGATCGCCACCGCGTCGCGGCCGGAAACGGCATCATGGGTCGCCGGACTGGGCGCGCACCAGGTCATAGATCACACGCATCCGCTGGCGCCGCAGGTCGCGGCGCTGCCGACCGGGGCGCCGGGATTTGTCTTTTCCACCACCCGGACCGACCGGCACCTGGCGGATATCGTGGAACTGCTGGCGCCGCAGGGCCATATGGGCCTGATCGACGATCCGCCGGCGCTCGACATCCTGCCGTTCAAAGGCAAGAGCCTTTCGGTGCATTGGGAATTGATGTTCACCCGTTCGACGTTCCAGACTGCGGACATGTCGGCCCAGGGCGACATTCTGGATGAGGTCGCGCGGCTGGTGGATGCCGGCGTCCTGCGGACCACCCTGTCGGAACGGGCCGGCCCGATCACCGCCGCCAATCTGCGCCGGGCGCATGCGCTGATCGAAAGCGGCAGGGCGCGCGGCAAGATCGTGCTGGAAGGCTTTGCCTGACGGACCGGCGGAGCGGCGGATCGGCGGAGGACGGGCCACATATGAAATTCGTCGTTCTGGCAGGTCTTTTTCTCGTTCTTCTGGATGCGTGCGCCCCCGTCGCCCCACCCCCACAGTGCGCGTCCTGGCCGGCCGGGGCGATACCGGTGTACCTGGTCGATCGGGGGTGGCATACGGAAATCGGCATCCCGGTGCAGGCGCTGGACGGGCCGCTGGGCGTCTATCGCGCGGTGTTCCCCGGGGCCAGGACCATCCTGTTCAGCTATGGCAAGAAGACGTTCTTCACCGCGCCGGCGTCCAGCGTGCGGGAATATCTGATCGGGCCATTTCCCGGCCCCGCCGTCATCCAGACGATCGGCCTGTCCACGACACCGCCCGAGGCCTACGGTGCGGACAAGACCATTGTCTTTCCGATCTCGGACGAGGGCGCGCGCCGGCTGTCCGCCTTCATCTGGGACGATCTGGTCGTTCGCCCTGACGGGCCCCGGCTGGTCGCCGCCCGCCGTCATCCTGCCAGCCTGTTCTATGCCGCGCGCAGCACCTACACGCTGATGCATACCTGCAACGGCTGGGTCGCCGAGGCGCTACGGGCGGCACAGGTGCCGATTTCGGCGCAGGGAGTGGTGTTCGCCGGGCAGGTCATGGCGCGCGGCGCGCGTGCCGAACGCAGGATGTGTCCGGCGTCCGCCGCGCCCGTTCTCCCGTAACCCGCAGGCTCAGAGCCTGTTTGAAAATGCGCGCTGGCGGCGATCCGACGCGCATTTTCTGCGCTCCGATGCTCACGGCCGATAAGGCCGCTCCGCTTCGGTGCTCAAAAACACACGCCGGGCGCTTCACTGCGTTCCGCTCTCGCTCGCCAGCCCACATTTTCAAACAGGCTTGTCTTATGCATTCCGTGTCGCTGCGTGCGACAAAGGACTGATTTTTCCGGGGTGGCCACCCCGGAAAAATCAGGAAGGGGACGGGTCGGTGACA